>UBZM01000020.1 GCA_900470095.1 Hyphomicrobiales bacterium | reverse complement strand
CCGCCGAGTTCGAGCCCGACCTTCTTCACCGTCGAGGCGGCCTGCTGCATCAGGAGCTTGCCGACCGGCGTCGAGCCGGTGAAGCCGATGAAGCGCACGGCCGGATGCGAGGTCATCACGCCACCGATCGCCTGCGCGTCGCCAGTGAGGAGATTGATGACGCCCTTCGGGAAACCGGCCCGCTCGGCCAGTTCGACCAGGGCCAGCGCAGTCAGGGGCGTATCCGGCGCCGGCTTGACCACGAAGGTGCAGCCGGCGGCGAGGCCGGGAGCGCATTTGCGCGTGATCATCGCCGCCGGAAAATTCCAGGGCGTGATCGCGGCGCAGACGCCGACTGGCTGCTTCTGCACGATGATGCGCGAATTCGGGAAGGGCGAGGGAATCGTCTCGCCGTAGATGCGCTTGGCCTCTTCCGCATAGAACTCGACGAAGGAGGCGGCATAGGCCACCTCGCCGCGCGCCTCGCTCAGCGGCTTGCCCTGTTCGGCGGTCATGATCTGCGCCAGGTCCTCCTGGTTCGCCATGATCAGGTCGAACCATTTGCGCAGGATCACCGAGCGCTCCTTGGCGCTCTTCTTCGCCCAAGGCTTGAAGGCACGCGAGGCGGCCTCGACCGCAGCGGTGGTCTCATCGGCGCCGAAGCGCGGTACCTTGGCCAGCAGCTCGCCGGTCGCGGGATTGTCGACCGCATCAACGCCCGCGCCGATCCAGGCGCCGTCGACATAGCACTGCGATTTCAGGAGCGACGGATCATTCAGCTTGAGCATGGCGGGCCTCGACGCGATTACGGACATGCCCGGGCCTCTAGCACGAGCGATCGCGTCGCGCCGATTCAAAATGCCGCATGCTGCAGGTGCTCGAAGCGCAGGACGGGGCGGCCGCCGCTATTTCGTCTGCGGCGTGCACACCACCTTGTCATCGAAAACGTAGCAGATGCTCATCTCGCCGGTGCGAACATTGACGCGGAAGATGCCGCCTTCGCGCTCGTGGCGCGACGGCATGAGCAGGTAGTCGCTCGGTGCCTGCGGGCCAGCCCCCTCCCCCGCCGGGAAGCAGACCGTGACGCCGACGCCGCCTTCCTTGAGCTGGAACTGGCAGGCACCGACCTCGCCCGTGGCGCGATCGACCCTGTAGACACGGTTGAGATCCGTCTGCGGCGCAGGCGCGAACTCGAAGGGCGCGGCCTGGGCGGAGACGTGCGGCACGATGCAGGTGCCGAGCGCCAAAAGCGCCCCGAGCACCGGCCGGCGGAAGCCGGCGTTTTCAAGATATTCAGACACCACTGCCATCCTTCACGCGAATCACGGCAAAGATAGCATTGTTGCTGCCTGCCAAGATGACGATCCGGCGCGGCTCGCTTGCCAAACCGGCCCAGACCGCCTTTAGAGGCCCAAAGCATCTGCGCACCGGAACCCCGCCCATGAGCTTGCTCCCCATCGTCGTCTTCGATCTCGACGGCACCCTTGCTGAGACCGCGCCCGATATCATGCGCACGCTCAACGTCATTCTCGAGCAGGAAGAGCTCTCGCCCCTGCCGCTGGAACGCGCGCGTGAACTCGTCGGTGCCGGCGCGCGCGCCCTTATCGAACGTGGTTTCCGCGTCTCCGGACGGCCGCTCGACGAAGAGACGCTGGAGCGGCTGTTCCAGGATTTCCTGCGAATCTACGCCGAGGACGTCGCCTCGAACAGCTATCTCTATGAGGGCGTCGTCGCGGCCATGGAGGCACTGGCGGAAGACGGATATGCGCTCGCCGTGTGCACCAACAAGCCGATCCTGCACACGCGCCTGATCCTTGAGCATTTCGGCATCAGCGAGCATTTTGCCGCCGTCGCCGGGCGCGATAGCTTCGCCTTCCACAAGCCGGACCCCCGCCATCTGACGCTGACCATTGAAGCGGCCGGCGGCGACCCGAGGCGCGCGGTGATGATCGGCGATTCGCGAACCGACATCGCCACTGCGCGTGCCGCCGGAATTCCATCGATCTGCGTCCCCTTCGGCTATACCGATGTCCCGATCGAGGAGCTTGAGCCCGATCTCGTGATCCAGCATTTCGACGAGCTGCACGGCGCAGTGCGGCAGATGCTGGAGCCGGCGCCCGCGCTCAGCGCAGTCATGAAATAGCGATCGGCGGGGCCTTGTTGATCGGCTCCGTTGTCACCGCGGTCAGGTTGTTGAGGGGGCGCAGCGCGTCGCTGAGAAGAATCGGCGCAATCCTGCGCCACGCGTGCGAGACAGCATTTGATTGCAATATGCGGAGGGAGAATGGTGGGCGGCACAGGGATCGAACCTGTGACCCCTCCCGTGTGAAGGGAGTGCTCTACCGCTGAGCTAGCCGCCCGGACCGGCGCTTCTCCTAGTCGCGGACATCTGCGGCGTCAAGGAGCAGTTCCGTCAGGTCCGCACACAGCCGGGGAAATCTCCGCACCGATCCGGTCGCAGTGCTGTAGGAGGCCCTCCCCGCGCGATGTTGGGCTGCAACGCCGCACAGCCGGCACTGCGCATGTGCGGGCGCTGGGATTGTCTCCGCCGAAGCGGGTCGCCAGGCCGCACGCTGCGTCACCTGCCAGTCACGCCGCGCATATCCGCTGCCTTGGGCGAAAGCGCACCTTGGCGCTGGAGGGAACAGAGCGGGTCACGTTCCGTTCATCCGCAGCGAGCTATTCACGCCTCGAATCGGAGGACCCAATCGATGCTGCTCAGAAAACTGATCCTCACGTCGGCAGTGGTCTCGGCGCTGATCCCGGCGGCAGCGGCGCACGCACAGTATTATGACCCCTATGACCGCCCGCCGCCGCGCTACGGCTATGATCGCGGCTGGGACTACGACCGGCCACCGCCGCCGCGCTACGGCTATGAGCGCCCCTATCGCCAGCCGCGCTATGGCGACATGTGCGTCACCTCCCGCGGCTCCTGCGAGGCGCCGCCATCGCCAAGGGGCGCCCCCTGCCGCTGCTATTTCGACGGTTTCGGCCCCAAGCGCGGTGCCATTCAATGAAGATCCCTGCGAGATCGCGTGCCTTTCAAGGCCCGCGATCTCGCCAGGTCCGGTCGTGTCAGAGCGACGGCCCTCGCCTCCTGATCACTTGAAACCGATCAGGATGCCGTCAGCCCCAAGCGCAAGCTGAAGGCCCTGGCGGCGTGTGTTCAGCTTCATCGTGACGCCATTGCTGTTGCGCAGCCAGACGCTGCCTTTGCCCTGTGCTCCGAGCGCCCACCCCTCGCGCAACTGGACATAGGCCCCGGTGAAGTCCTGCAAGCGGTGAAGACCATAGACCGTCCCGGTCGCCGTCATCCGCGAGGCGCCGAAGCCCCCGAAACCCACACCGCCGACAGTGATGCCGTAGGACCGGCCACCGAAGTTCAGCGTCCCGCCGCCGACTTCGCCGGAGCCGATGAAGGCGACCTGGACCTGCTGGATGCGGACCGATCCGGTCGGCGGACCGAGCGTCCTCTGCTGGGCCGCGGCGGGTGCGGCGGCCGAGGCGATGGCAAGGAAAACTGCAGCAAGAACAGGCAGAGGCGACCCGATCGACATTGAGCTAATTCCTTCGCTGGATTGGTTTTCTCACAATTTCCGAGTGTGTCCTCGATGCGGGGATGTGTCCATGCACCCGGCTTCCTGGGTCAGTGAGCATCCGTCACAGAGGCGCGCTGGAACAGGATCTCGATATCCCGCACAGCGTCGGCATGGCGGATGACGCTTCGCTGGCTTTCTGATGAATGCGACCGATAGAGCCGACGAGCGCCTGCTCCTCCACGGAAAGCTGTATCCGGCGACCGCCCTCGGCCACCCTCGCCGCAGCATCCACGGGCTCCTTACGCAGGTGGGACACAGATATTCCCTCTGGCGGTTGCTGCTGTAGCAACTACGCGCAATTGCCCGATTGATTTCGGCCTCGCCCCGATCCGGCAGCGGACGCGTCCCTCGGACGCTTGACTATGCCCGGTCGCGGGGCCGACGGTTCCGGCGCCAGATAGCCAGGGTCGGCCAGAAGGCCGCGAGCGCCACGAAGACCGTCAGCAGGAGAAGCGCGACCACCATCTGAACAAAATCGAAATTGGGAGCGCTGGGAGCAACGAACCATGCGGCGATGATCCCGGCCAAGGCCAGCAATGCCTGAATGATCCAGTTGAACATCGTTAGGCCCTTCCGCAGACTTGTCCGGTCAAACACAGATTCCGGACCCGAGATCGATTGTGACCGAGACCGGCGGGATGTGTCGAGCAAATCAGTGCGCCCATGCGATACAGAGCCATGCCGATCCGCCCAGCGCCTCGAACCGTGATCGCTGACGCCTTTGAGGCCGCAGCCGAAATCCTGCCGCACCTGTTGCGACGGTTCGGTAGGGCCTCCCCTTTCGTTGCGCAGCGTCACCGCCATCTGGCCCCAGTGGCATGCATTGCAGGCGCGCTGCTCGCCTGCCCGGCCTTGGCAGCTCCGGAGGAGCCCGCCTCGTCGGGGATCGACCAGGCTCTCTGCCGGCTGATCGACGAAGCGGCGCGGGGCCAGGGGGTTCCGGCCGCTTTCCTCACCCGCCTGATCTTTCAGGAATCGAGCTTTCGCGCGGGGGTCACCAGCCCCGCGGGAGCGCAAGGCGTGGCGCAGTTCATGCCGGGCACGGCCCGCGAGCGCGGTCTGCTCGACCCGTTCGACCCGGAGCAGGCCGTACCGAAGGCTGCCCATTTCCTGGCGGAGCTGCGCCAGCGCTTCGGCAATTGGGGACTTGCCGCCGCCGCCTATAATGGCGGCCCGAACCGGGTCGCATCCTGGCTTGCCGGTCGCGGCGGCCTGCCATTCGAGACCGAGAATTATGTGCTCTCGATCACTGGCGTCGCCGCCGAGACCTGGGCCGAGGATGCGCGCGCCGCAACCAATGGCGATGGGCGCGACCGCCCTGCCCGGCGCGCGACGCAAGACGAAACCTCGTTCTGCGCAACGACGGTCGTGGCGATCCGCGCCGGAAGCAAGCCGCTCGAGCTCCGCGAGGCGCCCTTCGCGCCATGGGGCGTGCAATTGGCCGGAAATTTCTCGAAGGCACGAGCGTTGGCGTCGTTCCAGCGGGCCAGTGAGAAGCACCGGACGATCATTGCCGAGCTGCAACCGATGATCATCGGCACGCGGCTCCGCAGTCGCGGGACGCGGGCCTTTTATCGGGTGCGATTGCCGGCCGCCACCCGGACTGAGGCAACCGCGCTGTGCCGTCGCATCCAGGCGCAGAACGGGGCGTGCGTCGTGCTCAAGAGCTGAGCGGCCAACGTTATGTTGCAGGTGCGCAACGCGGCGGTCGAAAGCCCGTGCCTCGCGTCGATGTGATGCCACAATGATTGCACGCCAAACGTGAGTCTGACAGGAGATTGAGGAGATGTTGACTTTTTCCGGTCAACTTCATGTCCGCGCGAATCCACGCCCTGAGGTCCCGATGAACCGCTCTTTCCGAATGGCCATGTTCGCAGGCTTGGGCCTGATGGCTGCCGCGTCGACTGCCAATGCCTATGAGATCGATCCGCTGACGCGCCAGCCGTTGATGCAGAACCCTGAGGCCGCCAAGGCGCAGGCTACCGCCATTCCCCGCGAGATCGTGTCCTATGACACCAGGCAGCGGCCCGGCACCATTGTGATCAACACCACCGAGCGCCGGCTCTATTTCGTGCTGCCCGAGGGCAAGGCCGTGCGCTATGGCGTCGGCGTCGGTCGCCCCGGCTTCGACTGGTCCGGCTCGCAGGCCATCACCCGCAAGGCGGAGTGGCCGACCTGGACCCCGCCGTCGCAGATGCTGAAGCGGCGCCCCGACCTGCCGCGCTTCATGCCTGGCGGCCCGGAGAACCCGATGGGCGCGCGCGCCATGTATCTCGGCTCGACACTGTATCGCATCCATGGCTCGAACGAGCCGGAGACGATCGGCCAGGCCGTATCGTCGGGCTGCATCCGCATGCTGAACGACGACGTGATCGACCTCTACGAGCGTACCAAGGTCGGCACCCGGGTCGTCGTCGCCCGCTGAGCGACCGTTTCCCCGGATAAGGAAGGCCGGCCTCGTGCCGGCCTTTTTGTTGTTCGAGCCGGGCGGTCCTGACCGCGCCGGTTCGGAAGCCGATCACCTCCGTCGGACAGGCTCCCGCGACAGTCCCTTGGCGGCGAGAGCGTCGAGATAGGCCTGCGTCTTCTCCTGCGCATGCTCGCCGAGCTCGCGCAGATAGTCCCAGGCAAAGATGCCGGTATCGTGCATGTCGTCGAAGGAGAGCTTGACGGCGTAGTGGCCAACGGGGTCGACGCCGATGATCTCAACCTCGGCCTTGCCCGGCACAATCTTCTTCTGGCTCGGGTCATGGCCCTGGACTTCGGCGGACGGGCTTTCCACCCGCAGCAACTCGGCCGCAAGTGCGAAACTCGCACCGTCCTCGAAGGCAATATGGAGGATGCGCCGATCCTTGGAGAGGCGGATTTCGGTGGGCCAGGCTGACATCTTCGTTTTTCACCAAGGGGATGTGACGATCGCAGCTATTGACGCCGCGCACGCCAGTGCCAATGTCTGAACATGATATAGCTATGCGGCTGCCACCACGCACGTGCGAGCAGCGGATGGTGGAAACGCTGTAGAGACGAAACCAGAGTGCTGATCGACTCCCACAAGCCCGTGATGCGCCCGCCGCTGATCGATCCGTTCGGTCGGGAGATCAGCTATCTGCGCATTTCCGTGACGGATCGCTGCGATTTCCGCTGCGTCTACTGCATGTCCGAGGACATGACCTTCCTGCCCAAGCGTGATCTGCTGACGCTGGAAGAGGTCGACCGGGTCGCAACCGCCTTCGTGGCGCGCGGCACCCGCAAATTGCGCATCACCGGCGGCGAGCCGCTGGTCCGGCGCGACATCATGAACCTGTTCCGCTCGCTCTCACGGCATTTGGCCAGCGGCGCGCTGGACGAGTTGACCCTGACGACCAACGGCTCGCAGCTCGAGCGCTATGCGAGCGAGCTCGCGGCCTGCGGCGTGCGGCGCATCAATGTCTCGCTCGATACGCTCGATCCGGACAAATTCCGCACGATCACGCGCTGGGGCGATCTAGGCAAAGTGCAACGCGGCATCGAGGCTGCGCGCGAGGCCGGGCTCAGGGTCAAGATCAATGCGGTGGCGCTGAAGGGCGTCAACGAGGATGAGATCGAGGGCCTGATGCAATGGGCCCATGGACTCGGCATGGACCTCACCTTGATCGAGGTGATGCCGCTCGGCGAGATCGAGCCCGGCCGCATCGACCAGTTCCTGCCGCTCTCGATCGTCCGCGCGAGGCTGATGGACCGCTATACGCTCGACGACGATCCCTATCGCACCGGCGGACCGGCGCGCTATGTCCGGGTCCGCGAGACCGGCGGGCTGCTCGGCTTCATCACGCCGATGACCCATAATTTCTGCGAAAGCTGCAACCGTGTGCGCCTGACCTGCACCGGCACGCTCTATATGTGCCTTGGCCAGGAGGACGCCGCCGATCTGCGCGCGGCCGTGCGCGCGTCCAGCGACGACGCCCTGCTCTACCGCGCCATGGACGAGGCGATCTCGCGCAAGCCGAAGGGCCATGACTTCGTCATCGACCGCAGGCATGCCCGCCCAGCCGTCGGGCGCCATATGAGCGTGACAGGGGGCTAGCGCATTACGACCAGCGCGATGCCGGCCTCTCCGCCTCGAGTGCCGGCCTGACCGGTTCGGGATTTGCGATCGAGGGCGCCAGGCCCGCCCGCAACAGCGCGCTGCTTGCCGCCGGGCTCGACCTCAAACTCAGCCCCGCCGTGACGCTCGGCGCCCGCCTCGACGGCGAACTCTCCGGCAACACGAACCGCCTCGGCGGCCAGGCCCAGGTCAGGGTCAGCTTCTGAGAGGGCCTTGCTGAGGCCGGCCCGTGCCGCTCAGGCCGGGCCGACTGGTCCCGAAGACATCTCCAGGCTCAGTGGCTTTGATGCCACGCGAGGGCATCCGCCTCCGCCTGCCTGATCCACGTATCCTTGCAGTCACCGTAGGCATGGGAGTCGTCGGGATGCCGGCTCCGGCAATCCGCCTTCACGCGATCATAAGCGGCTGCGATGTCGGGATGTGCGCGGAGATAATCGCGGAACACCAGATGCCGGGTGATCTCTGAGCAGCCTTCAGGGTAGCAATGGAGCTGGACGAGCCTCCGTCCGGTTTCCTCATCGGATTTCGTGAGGTAGCGCCGGCCGGCCAAGCCAAGCTCTCCCCACCATTCGTAGCCGCGCGTTTCCAGCTCGCCTTGCCGGGCGTCCAGCGCCGCAAGGCTCGTGACGACGGGGATCAGGTCCAGAATCGGCTTGGCGTGAATGGCCGGGATGGCTGTCGAACCGACGTGATGAACGATGAGCAGGTATGGCCCGATGGCCTCAGCGAGACGTTCTGCCTCACGCTCCGCGAGTTTGGACCAATGGGGATCATGGGGGTGCAGTTCGACTTTGATGGGCGGCGGCATGCCGGTGCTCTTCCATTCACGGCCGAGCTCTTTCGGCGATCCGACGGCCCGGCGCAAGGACGAGCATGCAGAGGACGCATTCGCCTTCAGATCGCCCCGGCCCGTCACGGAGGCGCAATGGCCTGCTTACATCCGGTAGGCCATCCGCACGCCGCCCCAATGGCGACCGTTCACACGGAGCGGCGCATCGACCTCGCGCATGAGCTGAGTAACGTCGCCCATGTCGCGCCGGTAGGACTGAACGAGGAAGGGGCGCACCGAGCGGGCCGACATGATGCCGGCGCGATCGTGGAACATGCGGCGGTTGCGGCTATGCGGCGCATTCCAGGCTGGATCCCCCTTGCGCTGCGGATGGGCGAATTCGGGATGATGCACCGGAATATAGCCGTTGCGATCGATCGGCAGGGCAAAGACCAGACGCGGATCACCCGCCAGTTGCTCGGCAAGCACCGGCGGCAGCAGCGCCTCGAGGGCCGGCAACGCGCTGTTCGTGTATTGCTGTGGCTCGGTTTCCGGCACGGGCAGGTAGTTGACGTCGAAGAGCTGGGCTTCCGACAGTGTCCCGTCCCGCAGCGCCTGCTCGAAGAGAGTGCCCAGGCGCACCGCGAAAAGCTGCGCGCGTTCGATCAGTGGCCGATAGGATTCTTCGATTTCGTCGAGAAGACGGCGCAGGGGCTCATGCTCCCTGACCGTCGCTTCGCCGAAGGCGACGTGCAGACCGAGCTGGCTCGACGCCATCAGGCGGCAGGCCAATGGCGGCAAGCCGCCGATGGCGATCGTCCCGCCCGTGCCTGGGCGGATGCCGGGATCGGATTGAGCGAGCAGCAGCGTTCCCCCCAGCCCGAGGTCGATCGTCTGCGCGCTGAAGGTCTTGGCGCCGAAGCGTCCCTCGACCGGATACTCGGCAGGGAACCTGTCATGCTGGCGGCGGTCGGCGAAGACCGTGTGCCGGAGCAACGGGACGAAACGCCCCATCAGCCCTTCGGCCTGCCTTGCGCCATCCGACATGGCGGCGCGCGCCTCGGCACTGCGAGCCGCCGCGCCCAGAGCCATTTCGTCGATCTCGCCGACCTGCCGGGAGACCGTATCGATGAAGCGGGCCGTCTCGTCGGCGCTGCGCGAGAGTTCCGCGGCCGCCGCTGCCTGCTCATGCGAGGCGCTGCCGATGGCCGCGATCACCGGATTGACATCCCGGACCATCTGCAGCGCGTCGGTGACGATCGCAGCCGACCCCTGGGCCGTCTGGGTCAACCGATCGACCCGGTTGCGGATATGATCGACCGCGTCACGCACCTCGATGGAGAGCGCCTTCACTTCCTGGGCAACGACGCCGAAGCCGCGGCCGGCCTCGCCGGCGCGCGCCGCTTCGATGGTCGCATTCAAGGCGAGCAGGTTGGTCTGGCGCGCGATCTCGGCAATGGAATCGACGATGCTGCGGATCTCGACCGTGGCGGTGGCGAGGCCGGTCATCATCTGCGTCGCCTCGCCGGCCCGCATGGCCGCGGCCTCCAGCATGTCGCGCGCGCCGTTCATCGAGCTGCCGACCTGCTCGGCCGCGTCAGAGACCTGCTGGGTGGCGGTCGCGAGCGCGCTCGAATTCATGCTGGCCGTCTCGGCCGCCTGCCTCAGATCGCCGGTGCGCCTGTGGATGCCGATCGAGCCACCCTCGGCCTGGCTCGAGGTGTGCTCTGCCTCATACAGGCGCCCGGTGAGGCGCCGCAGGGCGGCAACGACATCCTGCTCCAGCGCATTGACGGCTTCGCGGATCGAGGCATCGTCAAGCGGATCGGGAAGTTCAAGCGCCTCTGCCGGTGAGGCAGGATCAGCTGTAACGACAGGCCCGGCTGCAACCGTACGGTCTTGGGTGCCCAACCAGCGCCGGACCCTTTCGCGAAACATCAGCCAATCCCGGACAGCGCAAAGTCGAACCTTTATGGTCGGGCAATGTTAACAAAGCTTCTCCCGAAGCCGCGACTTGCCCCAGGGAAAGCTCGAAAACGCGAAAGGCCATGCGCCGGAAGCGGGATTCGCCGTCCCGGACCGGCATGGACCCGATGCGAGGCTGCAGCTAAAGCTCTGGTCATCCGCATCGCCCTCCCCCAGGCCAGCCCATGACCAGTCATAGCTACGACGTGATCGTTGCCGGTGTCGGTGCCATGGGCTCCGCCGCCTGCTGGCATCTCGCGCGGCGCGGACTGAAGGTCCTTGGCCTCGAGCGCTTCGACCTCGGCCATGCGATGGGCTCGTCACATGGCATGACGCGGATCATCCGCCTCGCCTATTTCGAAGGCTCGCATTACGTGCCGATCGTCCGGCGCGCGCATCAGCTCTGGTCCGAGACCGGCGCGGAAGCGGGTATGCAGTTGCTGCACGTCACCGGTTCGCTCGATCTCGCCCCCGAAGGTGCCGGGCCGGTCGAGTCCTCGCTGCGCTCCTGCCTCGACCACGGGTTGACGCATGAGGTGCTCTCGGGCCCGGAGATCGCGCGCCGTTTCCCTGGCTTTCAGCTGCCGGCTGGACATGTCGGTCTCTGGCAGACCGATGGCGGGTTCGTCGCCTCCGAGAAGGCGATCTATGCCCATGTCGGCCTCGCCCAATCGCGCGGCGCCGAGATCCGGACCAATGAGCCGCTGCTCGACTGGGCACCGACCGCGCAAGGCGGCGTGGTCGTGCGCACAGAGCGAGGCACCTATTCCGCTGGCCGGCTGGTGATCACCTCCGGCGGCTGGATCGCCGACGCCGTCCCGGCGCTGGTCGCGAATGTCTCGACCGTGCGGCAGGCGATCGGCTGGTTCACGACGCGGCGGCCGGAGCTGTATCGCCCTGGCGCCTTCCCCGTTTTCATCCTCAGTGTCGAGGAAGGCACCTTCTACGGCTTTCCGCTCTACGAGCATCCGGGCTTCAAGCTCGGCGGCCCGCATTTCGGGCGCGAGCCGATGGATCCGCGCGAGCCGGACCGCACACCGAGCCCGCGCCAGGTGGCGCTGATCCGCGATTGCCTGGCCCGCTACCTGCCCGATGCCGCCGGAGAACCGCTCAGCCTGAAGGGTTGCGTCTACACCGTGACGCCGGACGAGGATTTCGTGATCGACGCCGTGCCGGGCGTGCCGCAGGCCGTGTTCGCATCCGCCTGTTCCGGCCATGGCTACAAATTCGCCAGCGCCATCGGCGAAATCCTCGCCGACCTCTCCACCACCGGCCAATCCGCTTTCGATCTCAAACCCTTCTCGCTCAGCCGCTTTCCGGAAGCGTGAGCCGCCGCGAGCCCGGCGCAGAACGCCTGCGCGACGGTCTCTCGACGCCACCAGGACCTTGCCTTGGCCAGTTCAGCCGAAAATCGTCGCGGAATCATCGCCATGCTGCTGGCGATGCTTCTCTTCACCTGCAACGACGCGCTCATGAAGCTGGCACGCGAAGCCTACCCCGTCGGGCAGGCAATCTCGCTGCGGGCCGCCTTTGCGGTGACGACAGCCCTCGCGATGGTCTGGTTCATGGGCGAGGCGCGCAAGCTCGGCGAAATGTTCAGGCCGCTGCTGCTGCTGCGCGGGATGATCGAGGCCGCGATCGCCCTGATCTTCATCTGGTCGCTGGCCAAGCTCCCGCTCGGGAACATCACCGCGATCCTGATGGCCTCCCCGCTCATCATCCTCGTGCTCGCGGTGGTGCTCGGCATCGAGAAGGTCGGCTGGCGCCGGACCGTCGCCGTCATGGTTGGCTTCATCGGCGTGCTGGTGGTCATCCGGCCGACGCCCGAGCACATGAACATCGCCGCGATCACGGCACTCGTCAGCGCCATATTGGCCGCGATCCGTGATCTCGTCACCCGCAGGATCGGCAACCACGTTCCCTCGACGGTGATCTCGCTCACCGCAACGATCATTGTCGGACTATCCGCATTCACCCTCGGCTTCTTCGAAACCTGGGTGCCGATCCGCCGCATCGAGACCCTCTATGTCGGCGGCGCGGCCGTGCTGGTTTCGCTCGGTAGCTTCTGCATCGTCAACGCCTTCCGGAACACCGATGTCGGGGTCGTCACCGGCTACCGCTATTCCGGCGTCGCCTTCGCGGTGCTGATCGGATACCTGCTCTGGGGTGAGGTTCCCGACGCCTGGGCCGTGACCGGCATCGCGCTGATCGCCGGCAGCGGCCTCTACACCCTGCATCGCCAGCGCGTCGCTCCCAGCGCCAAGCTGAAGATCGAGGGCGGCACGCCGTCATGAGCGGCCAGCCTGTCGCAGCGAAGCCCGCCCTGCTCGTCCTCGTCGCGATCTCGACCCTGCAGCCGATCGCCCTCAACCTTCTCGCGCCTGCGACACCGGCCGTGGCGCGCCATTTCGGCACGAACTACGCGACGATCCAGCTCACGCTCACGCTGTACCTCGTCTCGGTCGCGCTGATCCAGTTGCTGATCGGCCCCCTCTCCGACCGCTTCGGGCGGCGCCCCTGCGTCAATGCCGGAATCATCGTCTTCATTCTCGGCTCGATCCTCGGAGCATTGGCCCCCACCACCGAAGTCCTGCTGGCGGCGCGCGTGCTGGAGGGCGCAGGTGCCGGTACGACCTTCGCGCTCGCCCGTGCCATCATTCGCGACAGCGCCCATCGCGACGAGGCGGCGAGCCAAATCGCCAGCGTCACCATGGTCATGGTGGTGGCGCCGATGATCGCGCCCTATCTCGGCGGCCATATCGAAACCTGGTTCGGCTGGCGGATGATTTTCTGGGCGATGACCGCAGCCGGCGTGCTCGTTCTCCTGCTGACGGCAGCCCGGTTGCCGGAAACCGCTCCGAATGTCGGCGTCAGGACATCGCTGCTCGGCGTCTTCCGCTCCTTCCCGCTCCTGGCGCTCGACCGGGAGTTCATCGTCAATGTCATCGCGCTTTCGATGACATCGGCAGCGTTCTTCGCCTTTGTCGCCGGTGCCCCTTTCATCGTTGTCGAGACGATGGGCCGGGGCTCGGATGTCTATGGCGCCTACTTCATCCTGAGCGCGTTCGGCTACATGGTCGGGAACTTCGCAATGTCGCGGCTCGCGGTCAGGCGCGGGGCTGCTCCGCTGGTGCGGACTGGCCTGATCATTTCTGTCGTGATGATGAGCATCGCGATGCTGTTCGCGATGAGCGATTACTGGACGCCGCTGACCCTCTTCCTGCCGCTGGCGATCAGCTCGGTCGGCAATGGGCTGACAATTCCCGGGGCGGCCGCTGCAGCGCTCTCCGCCAAACCCGAGCTTGCGGGCTCCGCAGCCGGATTGATGGGAGCCATCCAGCTCGGTGTCGGCGCGCTGGCGACGATCGTGATCAGTTGGCTTGTCATACTTTGGCCGCAGTCCCTGATCGCGACGATGTGGCTGATGATGGCGATCGGGCTATTTTCCTTGCGTTTCAGCAGCTTCCGGCGACACAGCTGATCCTCAACCCGTCGCCCTGCGTAATCTTGTGCTGCTCCAGACCTTCGTATAACCAGCGCATAACCAGCGCGACATGGCCCTCATGCGCCGCGTGCATTCATAATCTGGGAGAGCGGGTGTGCAGGGACTTCTCAAGGTCAGCCGCATCATCGACGCGATCAACGGTCAGATCGGCAAGAAAGTTGCCTGGCTGATCCTGCTGGCCGTCATTGTCGCGACGGTAAACGCGATCGTGCGCAAGATCTTCAATATGTCGTCGAATGCCTGGCTCGAGCTGCAATGGATGCTGTTCGGCGCCGTCTTCCTGATGTGCGCATCCTGGACGCTGCAGGTGAAAGAGCATATCCGCATCGACATCCTGAACAGCCAGCTGCCGAAGCGCGTTCAGCAATGGATCGACCTGCTCGGGCATCTCCTGTTCCTGCTGCCGTTCTGCGCACTGATGATCTACCATTCCTGGCCGTTCTTCTGGCGCTCCTACGCGGTCAACGAGCAGTCGCTCTCGGCCGGCGGCCTGCCGCAATGGCCCGCCAAGGGGCTCCTGATCATTGGCTTCTTCATGCTGTTCTGCCAGGGCATCTCGGAAGTCATCAAGCAGATCGCGATCATGCGCGGCCTCCTGGAGGACGAAGAGACGTTGCGCGGCCACGCAGCCGCGGCGGAAGCAGAAGCGCAACGCCTGCTGGATCAAGCCAAGGCCCAGGGCCTGGCTTCGTGAGCAACCCAGAAGAACTCCGGAAACCGCCGATGACCGCTTCCCGCTTCGCGCGCGCCGCCGGGCTGTTGCTCGCGCTCACCCTGACCGCCTTCCTCAGCCTGCATATGGGTGACGCCCATGCCGCCGGGATCGGCGATTTTCTGCGCGTCAACATGGCGCCGGTAATGTTCGCCGCCCTCGTGCTCTTCCTCCTGCTGGGCTATCCCGTAGCCTTCGCGCTTGCCGCCAACGGGCTGCTCTTCGCGCTGGTCGGCATCGAGCTCGGCATGTTCCAGGAGAACTTCCTGCAGGCGCTGCCGGAGCGCATCTACGGCACGATGAACAATGACGTGCTGCTCGCCATTCCCTTCTTCACCTTCATGGGATTGGTGCTCGAGCGCTCGGGCATGGCGGAAGACCTGCTCGACACGATCGGCCAGCTCTTCGGTCCCGTCCGTGGCGGCCTCGCCTATGCCGTGATCTTCGTCGGCGCGCTGCTCGCCGCCACGACCGGCGTGGTTGCCGCCTCGGTCATCTCGATGGGCCTGATCTCGCTGCCGATCATGCTGCGCTACGGCTATGATCGCCGACTCGCCTCAGGCGTGATCGCGGCGTCTGGAACACTGGCGCAGATCATCCCGCCTTCGCTGGTTCTGATCGTGCTCGCCGACCAGCTCGGCCGCTCCGTCGGCGACATGTATGAGGGTGCCTTCATCCCGGGCCTCGTCCTCGCCGCGCTCTACGCCGGTTACGTCTTCCTTGTCACCATCGTCTACCCGAAGCGTGCGCCCGGCCTGCCGCCGGAGGCACAGACCCTGCGCGATGCCGACGGCAAGACACGCCGGTTCTCGCTGCTGGTCGTCGCGATCCTCTCCTTCTGCGTCGCCTACGCCTATATGAAGCTCTACACCAAGGTCGATGCCGGCGCCGATTTCGTCGTGCTGACGATGTCGATCATGGTTGGCGTCTCGCTGGTCATCGCGCTGATCAACAAGATGCTGGGTCTCAAATTGCTGTCGCGGATGACCGAGCAGGTCATCTTCGTGATGGTGCCACCGCTGGCGCTGATCTTCCTCGTGCTCGGCACGATCTTCATCGGTGTCGCGACACCGACCGAAGGCGGAGCGATGGGCGCGGCGGGCGCGATCCTGCTCGCCTTCAGCAAGCGGCGCCTCTCCTTCGAGTTGCTGAAGCAGGCGACGGAGTCGACGGCCAAGCTCTCGGCCTTCGTGCTCTTCATCCTGGTCGGCGCGCGCGTGTTCTCGCTGACCTTCTACGGCGTCAACGGCCATGTCTGGGTCGAGCATCTGCTGGTCGGGCTGCCCGGCGGTGCGACCGGCTTCCTGATCGTCGTCAACGTGATGGTCTTCCTGCTGGCCTTCTTCCTCGATTTCTTCGAGCTGGCCTTCATCGTGGTGCCGCTGCTCGGCCCCGCGGCCGAGAAGCTCGGCATCGATCTGATCTGGTTCGGCGTCATCCTGGGTGTGAACATGCAGACGAGCTTCATGCACCCGCCCTTCGGCTTTGCGCTGTTCTTCCTGCGCTCGGTCGCGCCAAAGCACCGGTACAAGGACAAGGTCACCGGCCTGCAGATGGAGCCCGTCACCACCGGCCAGATCTATTGGGGCGCCGTGCCCTTCGTGGTGATCCAGTGCATCATGGTGGCGCTCGTCATCATCTTCCCGAAGATGGTGATGCACTACAAGGCATCCGCCATTCAGCTCGACCAGAAGTCGATCGACAAGCAGTTCGACTCAATCCAAATCCCGGGGCTGGGCGGAGGCGGCAGCATGCCGGGCCTCGACCTCAACGCCCCGCCGACGCTCAATCTCAAATAGGCGCCGGTCACCGGAAACAGAAAAGGCGGGGAGCGATCCCCGCCTTTTTCACGTCTGAATGGCATCCCTTGGGATCAGCGATAGAAGCTGTCGCCCAGCAAGCCGCGATCGGATTGAACCTTACCGCGGACGATCGCACGCACCGGCCCGAGGGTGGACTCGCCGCGCGCCTCGAGCTGGGCCGTGGCACCGACCGCAGAGCCATAGCGATTATCGGAGCGCTTGCCGAATTCGGCCCGAACCGAGCCGCCCGCGCGCACGCAGAACGAAGAACCATCGACCCTGACATAGCCGGGGCCGTATTCCGGGCAGGGACGCGTCGCCTTGTCCAGCTTGGGTGCAGGCAACTTGGCCGACGGGGCGCCGCGGCCAGGGAGGGGCTCGCCGATCGACTGAGCCGCGGCGGGGACCGTTGCAGCGAACACGGCGAGCAGACCGACAATCAGACGCGGCATTCGCAAGACTTCCCGAACAGATGCGCAAACGCGCGCAAGGCGTAACCAGCCCTGAGTCTAGCCCGCAAGCGCGGCAATGCAATGGCCGGCTGCCGGTCCGGCGGCATGCCCAGCGCAGGCGAAAAACCCCGGCCTCGCGGCCGGGGTCCGACAGGGATCGAGTTCGCCGGTTTCCCGGCGGGTCGCTCTCTTCAGAGCTGATTGGCCGCGCGCGCGCGGATCAGGAAGTTGTCGAAGCTGTATTCGGCGATCTGGAACCAGAGATATTCGTCGCCGCGGAAGGCCGACATCGCCTCATAGACCTTCTTGAAGTCGGGATTCTTGGCCGAGGTCTCGGCATAGACCTCCTTGGATGCCTTGAGGCAGGCTTCCATGATCTCCTGCGAGAACGGTCGCAATTGTGCACCGGCGCCGACGAGACGCTTCAGGGCCGCGGGATTCCTGGCATCGTATTTGGCCTGCATGTCGACATTCGCCAGTGCCGCCGCCGTGGTCAGCACCGATTTGTAGACTTTCGGCAGCGATTCCCATTTCGCCTGGTTGATGAAGAAATGCAGCGCAGCGCCGCCTTCCCACCAGCCCGGATAGTAATAGAACGGCGCAACCTTGTTGAAGCCAAGCTTCTCGTCGTCGGCCGGGCCGACCCATTCGGCCGCGTCGATCGTGCCCTTTTCCAGCGCGGGATAGATGTCGCCACCGGCGATCTGCTGCGGCACGACACCCAACTTGCTCATGACCTGCCCGGCGAAGCCGCCGATGCGCATCTTCACGCCCTGCATATCGGCAACGGTCTTGATCTCCTTGCGGAACCAGCCGCCCATCTGGCAACCGGTATTGCCACCGGGAATGGCGTAGATGTTGTGCTTCTTGTAGAATTCGTTGAGCAATTCATTGCCGCCGCCATGGTAGAACCAGGCGTTCTGCTGGCGCGCATTGAGGCCGAACGGCACCGCAGTGCCGAAAGCGAAGGTCGGATCCTTGCCGACATAGTAATAGGAAGCGGTGTGGCACATCTCGACGGTGCCGTTGGTTACCGCATCGGCCGCCTGCAAGCCGGGAACGATTTCGCCGGCAGCGAAGACCTGGATCTGGAAATTGCCGTCAGTCGCCTCGGACACGGCCTTCGCGAGAATCTCGGAAGCGCCGTAGATCGTGTCGAGGGACTTCGGGAATGACGAGGTCACTCGCCATTTCAGCTCAGGCATAGGCTGGGCGATGGCTGGGCTGGCAATGGCGCCGGCGGCAGCGCCGGCCCCGGCAACCTTCAGGAAATGGCGACGCTTCATCTGGATTTTTCTCCCCTCAGAGACGTTCAGCGGCACCGGTTGATCCGGCTTTGCGCCGCGCCCCAGAAAAGCAGGTCCTGCGATCCGCGCAAGTGGAAAGCATGCCCCCTATGCATTTTACGCAGGATAGTACTTTCGTCGCAGAGGAAACCGAGTTCCGGCGAACAAAACCGGTCAGCCTGTCCCCAAGGGAAAGCCGATCTCGTGCGAACGACCAAAGAAAAAGCCCGGCTTGCGCCGGGCTTTCGCGTTGATCTCGACCGAGAAGATCTCGGCCGGATGTCGTCGAATTCAGCGCGCGCGTGAACGCACCTGGAAGACGTCGAAGGTCAGTTCCGCGACCTGCCACCAGAGATACTGGTCGGAGCGGAAGGCCGTCATCGTATCGATGGCTTTCTTGAAGTCCGGGTTCTTGGCCGAGATCTCGGCATAGAGTTCGTTCGAGGCCTTGAGGCTGGCTTCGAGGATCTCCTGCGAGAACGGACGCAACTGCGTGCCGGCGCCGACCAGGCGCTTCAGCGCCGGCGGGTTCACGACATCATAACGTGCAGCCATCTGCGTGTTGGCATAGGTGCAAGCGGCGGTCAGGGCAGCCTGATAGGCCTTGGGAAGCGCGTTCCACTTCTCCAGGTTGACGAAGGCATGGACCGTCGGTCCGCCTTCCCAGAAGCCCGGATAGTAGTAGTACGGCGCGACCTTGGAGAAGCCGAGCTTCTCGTCGTCATAGGGGCCGACCCACTCGGCGCCGTCGATCGTGCCCTTTTCCAGTGCCGGATAGATGTCGCCACCGGCGAGCTGCTGCGGCACGACGCCGAGCTTGGCGAGAACCTGACCGGCGATGCCGCCGATGCGCATCTTCAGGCCCTGAAGATCGGCGACGGTCTTGAACTCCTTGCGGAACCAGCCGCCCATCTGCGCGCCGGTATTGCCGCAGGGCAGACCGTAGATGTTGAACTTCTTGAAGAATTCGTTGAACAGCTCATTGCCGCCGTTCTGATAGAGCCAGGCATTCTGCATGCGGGCGTTCAGACCAAACGGCACCGACGCGGCAATCGCGAAGGTCGGATCCTTGCCGACATAGTAATAAGAGACGGTATGCGCCATCTCGATCGTGCCGTTGGTGACGGCATCCGCGGCCTGCAGGCCGGGAACGATTTCGCCCGCCGCGAAAACCTGAATCTGGAACTTGCCGTCGGTCAGCTCGGAGACCATCTTGGCCATGATCTCGGCGCCGGCATAGATCGTGTCGAGGGACTTCGGGAAGCTCGACGCAAGGCGCCATTTCACTTCCGGGTTCGACTGCGCAACGGCCGGCATGGCGACAGCGGAGGCCGCAACGCCTGCAGTAGCGGCCTGAATAAATTGACGACGCTTCATTATGGACATCTCCTCGGATTTCGACTTTGCGATGCGCAGGCGGGTTCGGCCCCGTTACGGCGAAGTTTCAAGGATCATTATCGCTCGGTGCGCAGTTGATCTTGCGGGCACGTTTGGTTGATCCAAACTTTCATTCCTGCCGCCGATCCATGCCTGCACAAAATTTGCGCAGCTCTCCCCAAACATCGCATCACCGTCAACCAACCCAGACGCCTCGACAATTGCGCTCAAGGCATGGCACGGCTGCACACGAAGCGCATGGTACTTTCGCGGGGCCCGGTCAACCTCCGATCGCCCAATGCAGACAAATTGATGAGAGACGCGACATGGATCAGGACAAACTCGCCAGGCTGAGAGCCCGCTATGCCGGCGCGAGCGGGGGCGACATCCACGACCCGCGCTTCGCCAAGGTCGCTGCCGACCAGTTCAAGGGCGACCGTCGGAAATGGCCCTTCTCCGACGTTGCGACCTTCATCAGCGCGCCCTACCAGCCCGACGCGCTGAGCAAGCCCGATCTCGGCGGGCTCGACGTCGCGATCATTGGCCTGCCGATGGATCTCGGCGTCACGAACCGCGCCGGCACGCGGCTGGGGCCGCGCGCGGTCCGCGCCGTCGAGCGCATGGGGCCGATGGATCACGTCACCGGCATGGCGCCCTTCGGCCAGCTCAAGGTTGCCGATATCGGCGACGTGCCCTTCCGCTCGCGCTATTCGCTCGAGAGCTGCCACGAAGATATCGAAGCGACCTTCAAGACGATCGTGCAGGCCGGCGTCTCGACGCTTGCGGTCGGTGGCGACCATTCGATCACCTATCCGATCCTCAAGGCCGTCGGCGAAAGACGCCCGGTCGGCATGGTCCATATCGACGCGCATTGCGACACGTCCGGGCCCTATGAAGGCTCGAAATTCCATCATGGCGGGCCGTTCCGGCAGGCCGTGCTCGATGGTGTGCTCGATCCCGAGCGCGTCATCCAGATCGGCATCCGCGGCGGCGCCGAGTATCTCTGGGAGTTCTCCTACGAATCCGGCATGACCGTGATCCATGCCGACGAAGTCGACCGCATGGGGCTCGATGCGGTGATCGCAAAGGCACTTGCCGTGATCGGCGACGGGCCGACCTATGTCTCCTTCGATGTCGATTCGCTCGACCCGGCGTTCGCGCCCGGCACCGGCACGCCCGAGGTCGGCGGACTGACGCCGCGCGAGGCCCTTGCGATCCTGCGCGGTCTCAAAGGCCGCGATATCGTCGCGGCTGACGTGGTTGAAGTCGCGCCGCAATATGACGCGACCTCTAACACTGCCCAATGCGCGGCGCAGGTCCTGTTCGCCGAACTCTGCCTGATCGCCGAGGCGCGCGCGGCCGGCAAGGGCAGGCCGTGAAACGCAAGGCCGTCCAGCTCGACGCGATCGACCGCAGGATCGTCACGATCCTGCGCGCGGAGGGCCGCATCACCAATCAGGCGCTCTCGGAGCGGGTCGGTTTGTCCGCCCGGCCCTGCCTCGAGCGCGTGCGCAAGCTCGAGGCCTCAGGGTTGATTCTCGGCTATGGCGCGAGGCTGTCGCCGGAGATCGCCGGCCACGCCATCGTCGCCTTCGCTCAGATCTCGCTGCGCGACCACTCGGTCGGGCGGCGCGAGCGGGTCGAGAAGGTCTTGAGGGCCTGCCCCGACGTGGTCGAGGTGCAGGTGGTCAGCGGCGAGGCGGATTATCTTGCCCGCATCGTCGCGGATTCACTGGCGGAATATGAGGAATTGACCGGGACCTGGCTGGCCGATGCGCAGCTCGGCGTGGCCAAGATCGCCACCACCTTCGCATTGAAGGCGCTGAAGGACTTCGACGGATACCCCCTGGCGGAGCAATAAGCAGCGCGGCGGGCGCCATGCCCTGAACTCATGGCGCCCTGCCCCAAGCGAGATTGGGCCCTTAGGCTCTTGCGCCGAGCGCATGTCAGAGACAATATATTGCAGCGCAGCGCGAACACCGCGCCGCAGCATAACGCCTTCATCATCCGGACGAATTCCATGACCTCCTCCAGCACGGGAGCGGCTGTCGCGCGCGCAACAGGATCGCTTGCCGCACCGGCACAACGCACCAGCCTCGTTTTGTTCGCATTGGCGATGGGTGGCTTCGCCATCGGGACGGCCGAATTCGCGGTGATGAGCCTGCTGCCCTATTTCTCGGTCGGCCTCGGCGTCGACGGGCCGACGGCCGGGCACGTCATCAGCGCCTACGCGCTCGGCGTCGTCGCCGGTGCCCCCGTGATTGCAGTGCTCGCGGCCAAACTCTCGCGGCGGACGCTGCTGATCGGACTGATGGCGGCCTTCGCCATCACCAACGGCTTGAGCGCGCTTGCTCCCACCTATGGCTGGATGCTCGTCTTCCGCTTTCTGAGCGGCCTGCCGCATGGCGCCTATTTCGGCGTCGCAGCCCTGGTTGCCGCCTCATTGGTGCCGACGAACCGGCGGTCGCAGGCGGTCGCCCGCGTCATGCTGGGGCTGACGATCTCCACCATTCTCGGCGTGCCTCTCGCCAACTGGCTGGGCCTCGCGCTCGGCTGGCGCTGGGGCTTTGGCGTCGTTGCGGCGCTGGCTCTCCTCACCGTCATTCTGGTCGCGGCCTTCGCGCCGAAGGACAGGCCGCAGCCCGGGGCGAGCCCGCTGCGCGAACTCGGCGCGCTTCGGCACCGGCAGGTCTGGCTGACGCTGGCGATCGGCGCGATCGGCTTCGGCGGCATGTTCGCGGTCTACACCTATGTCGCCTCGACGCTCATGGAGGTCACGCAGGTCGCGCCCGGCATGGTGCCTGTCGTGCTCGCCATCTTCGGGCTCGGCATGACTGTGGGCACTCTCGTCAGTGCCTGGGCTGCAGACAGGGCCCTGATGCCGTCGGTCGGCGGCATCCTGCTCTGGAGCGCCGCCTCGCTCGCCCTGTTCCCACTCGCCGCCGGCAATATCTGGACCGTCTCGATCGTGGTCTTCATGATCGGCTGCGGCGGCGGCCTTGGCACGCCTCTGCAAACCCGGCTGATGGATGTCGCGGAGGACGCGCAAACCCTTGCTGCCGCGCTGAACCACAGCGCCTTCAACCTCGCCAATGCGCTGGGGCCCCTGCTCGCCGGGATGGCGATTGCCGGGGGCTATGGCTGGACCTCGACCGGCTGGGTCGGCAGCGCGCTGGCGCTCGGCGGTTTCGCGATCTGGCTGCTGACGCTGTGGGACATGCAGATGAGCAAGGCAGGCAGGGTAGCGCTCGTCCCGGGCGAGTAGCTTCTCCAATAAGCCCCTGCCAAGCCCCATCAGCGGGACGCTGGCGCTGCGATCAGACGCATGGCCGCCGGAATTGCCGCCCGCCCCTCGTCGAGGCGGTCGGTCAGGACATAGTACCAGTTGAAGCCGATATAGAGCGCAAGCCGCGTCTCGATCTCGCTTTCGGCAATCTCGCCTCGCCCGGCCGCAGCGGTGAAGAGCTTGCTCAGATGCAGTGTCCGCTTCGGCAGGAATTTCAGGCGCAGGGCGTCGAGAGCGGCGCTGTTCGATTGCGCTTCGGCGATGAGGGCGCGAAAGGTCCGGCCAGACGGCGTTGCTGACCAGAAGTCCCAGAGCCCCTCGGTATAGGCAACCAGATCGCCCGTCAGGTCCCCGGTCATCGGCTGCGTCAGCATAGCCGCCTTCTCGGCGTCATAGACGTCCATGAGCAGATCTGCCCGCGTCTTCCACCACCGATAGATCGTCGGCTTGCCTGCACCGGCGCGCCGGGAGACGGCGTCGATCGAGAAGCCCGCATAGCCCCCTTCGGCCAGCACGGCGCGCGCGGCGGCGAGAATCGCAGCCTCCGAAGCCGGACTGCGCCTGGCTCCAATCGAGGCGCGCCGTGGCGTGGGCTGATCGATCCCGCTCATGAGTGACGACGCAGTTCCTTCTGTCATCCGACCTCTTGCATAACGAAACGGGGCGTGCATATCAATATATCGAAACGGTACGTTTCGTTTTGGAGAAGATCATGTCTCAATCGTCATCACTCCCCGGCCTCCTCGGCAGGCTCCGCTTCCTGGGCACGCTCATGGTCGGCGCCTATCTCCTCATCAACGCCCTGCTGACCCTGCTTGCCCCCCTGACCGCCGGCTGGTCGACCTGGTCGGTCACCGCACTCGCGGTGCCGCCCATGGTGCTCGGCATGGTCTATCTCGTGATACCGATCGCGCGTCGTGGCACGGCCTAGCCACGTCGATCCGGCACTGACATGTCCGATTCTGTCGCCCACTCGACAGAATCGGCCGCCGATGGAGCTGATTCCAACACTAACCGGTCGTCTCGGCAGATTTACCCTCGCTGGAACGAGGGAGAACGACCATGGATGCAATCGCGCTCGAGCAGCAGGTCTGTGCCGCAAATTACGCGCCACTGCCGATCATGCTCTCACATGGCGAGGGTGTCTGGCTGACCGATACCTCCGGGGTGAAGCGGCTCGACATGATGAGCGGCTATTCGGCCGTCAGCCTGGGCCACGGTCACCCACGCATTCTCAAGGTCCTGAGCGAACAGGCGCGCAAGCTCGCGGTGACGAGCCGGGCCTTCCACTGCGAGCCGCTCGGCCCGTTCCTCGAGAAGCTCTGCGCCGTATCGGGCCAGGACATGGCGCTGCCGATGAACACCGGCGCCGAGGCAGTCGAAACCGCAATCAAGACGGCACGGCGTTGGGGCTACCGGGTCAAGGATATCGCCAGGGATCAGGCCGAGATCATCGTCGCCGCCGGCAATTTCCACGGGCGCACCACGACGATCGTCGGGTTCTCCTCCGAGGACAGCTATCGCGACGGTTTTGGCCCCTTCGCACCGGGCTTCGTGACGGCGCCCTTCGGGGATTCTGCGGCCGTCGAGGCGGCGATCACGCCCCGCACCGCCGCCATCATGATCGAGCCGATCCAGGGAGAGGCGGGCATCGTCATGCCGCCGGCGGGCTATCTCAAGCGGTTGCGCGAACTCTGCGACCACCACAACATCCTGCTGATCCTCGACGAGATCCAGTCCGGGCTCGGACGCACCGGGCGCTGGTTCGCGCATCAGCATGAGGGCATCCGAGCGGACGGCCTGATCGTCGGCAAGGCGCTGGGCGGCGGTGTCTATCCCGTCTCGGCCTTCCTTGCCTCTCGGGATGTCATGCGCCTGTTCGAGCCCGGCTCGCATGGCTCGACCTTCGGGGGCAACGCGCTCGCCGCGGCGATCGGGCTGGAGTCGCTCAAGATCATCGAGGAAGAGCGGCTGGTGCAGCGCTCTGCCGAACAGGGCGCTCACATGAAGCAGCGCCTTGCCGCGATGACCCGCGGTATCGCGCGCGACGTCCGGGGAGCCGGCCTATGGATCGGCGTCGATATCGATCCGGCAGTGGGTTCCGCCAAGGCGCTCGTCAAGGCACTGGCCAGCGCCGGCGTGCTGACCAAGGAAACGCACGAGACGGTCATCCGATTCGCCCCGCCGCTGACGATCAGCCGGGCGGAACTGGACTGGGGACTCGGCCGCTGCGAGGCAGTCTTTGCAGCGTTTGGCGGACAGCGCAGGGCCAGCGCGGCCTGAGTACGGTGTCGAAGCGCGCAGGCACAATCCGCGCGGAATCAGGCAGGGGCATAAACAATCAATAAAATCAGTGTTTTGTGCTGCCCTCCCTTTAAGCGGCTTCGCTCAGAAAAGCTGCATGCCCCCACTTGCGGGCAGGGCACAGGATCGCACAATCTGTAAGCACAAGCCGGACACGGGAACTCGAAACGCCCGGCCGGTCAAACCTGTGGGAGGTACCATGAAAGGTTTCGTTCGTTTGATCGCCGCCGCTGTGCTGACGGCTGCCGGCGCCACTGGCGTCCTGGCCCAGGCAAAGGAGTGGAAGGAGATCCGGATCGGCACCGAAGGCGCCTATCCCCCCTTCAACAATCTCAACGCCAAGAAGGAACTCGAAGGCTTCGAGATCGACTACGCCAACATGCTTTGCGAGAAGATGAAGGTGAAATGCACCTGGGTGGTCCAGGACTGGGACGGCATCATCCCGGCGCTGCTCGCCAATAAATACGACATCATCATCGCCGGCATGAACGCCACCGATGAGCGCAAGAAGCAGGTCGATTTCACCGCGGTCTATACCAAGACCCCGATCTGGGCGATCAGTGCCAAGTCGGCTGGAAGCGACATCTCGCCGGCTGCGCTGAAGGGCAAGGCCATCGGCACGCAGGGCTCGACCATCCACGCCAACTTCCTCGAGAAGTTCTACAAGGATTCGACCATCCGCCTGTATCCGACCCAGGAAGAGGCGAATCTCGACCTGGCCAATGGGCGGCTCGACTACATCATCGCCGACTCGCTCTCGCTCGAGGATTTCCTCAATGGCAAGGGCAAGGATTGCTGCAAGAAGGCGGCAGACGTTCCGCGTGACGCCACCATCCATGGCCCCGGCACGGCCGGCGCGGTGCGCAAGGCCGATGTTGAGCTGAAAGCGATGTGGGACAAGGCGATTGCCGAGTCGATCGCCGACGGCTCGCACAAGAAGATCCAGGACAAGTGGTTCAAGTTCCCTATCCTGTGACAATAGCCGGCTGACCGAACCCCGTCGGCGTGCCTTGCGCGCCGGCGGTGGTCCATTTCCCTCCCCTCGCCGGCTTATCCATGTTCGACAAACTCGCACTGCTCGGTTTCGGCGACGGCGGCTGGGGCCTCGCCCTGCTCCAGGGCGCCGGGATCACCATCGCAATCGCGCTGGCAACCCTGCCTTTCGGCCTGCTGCTGGGCCTGATCGTCGCGCTCGGCAAGCGTTCCGAGAACATCGTTCTGCGCTGGCTGGCCACGGTCTACACGACCGTGTTCCGCGGCGTGCCCGAGCTTCTGACGCTCTATATCATCTATTTCGGCATCCAGATCGTGCTGCAGAAGGCCTGGGTCTCGCTCGGCCTGCCCGGCAATTTCAGCATGCCCCCCTTCGTCGCCGGCATGGTGGCGCTCGGCGTGGTGCTCTCCGCCTTCTCCAGCGAGGTCTGGGTCGGTGCGCTCAACTCGATCCAGAAGGGTCAGCGCGAGGCAGCCGCCGCGCTCGGCCTGAGCAAGGGGCAGGCTTTCCGCCTCGTGGTGTTCCCCCAGCTCATCCGGGTGGCGCTGCCCGGCTTGGGCAATAACTGGATGGTGCTGCTGAAGGAGACCTCGCTGGTCTCGGTCATCACCCTGCCCGACATCATGTTCATCACCACCCGCGCCAATGTCGCGACCAAGGAACCGTTCCTGTTCTTCGGTGCGGCGATGCTGATCTATCTGTTCTTCTCGCTGATCTCGGCCTGGGGCGTCGGGCGTCTCGAGATCCGTGCCAATCGCGGCTTTGCTGCCTTCGGTGGAGCGACGCGATGAGCTGGTGCGAATATCCGGGCTATCTCTTCGGCAGCGAGGTTTTCCAAAATTACGGCTGCCGGATGGCGAGCGGCCTGTGGGTGACTTTCGAGCTTGTCGTGATTTCGGTCGCGATCGGCTTTGTGCTGGCACTCGGGCTCGCCATCGCACGGCTTTACGGGCCGCGCTGGGCCAAGGCCGCGATCAACGGCTACACCACCTTCTTCCGCGGCACGCCGCTGCTGTGCCAGCTCTTCCTGGTCTATTACGGCCTCGGCCAGTTCCGGCTGTTCTGGCAGGATGTCGGCCTGTGGTGGTTCTTCCGCGAGCCGTTCTACTGCGCGCTGCTGACCTTCACCGTGAACACGGCCGCCTATCAGGCCGAAATCCTGCGCGGCGCGATCCAGTCGATCCCGCGCGGCCAGTTCGAAGGCGCCATGGCGCTCGGGCTGCATCGCTGGTCGACCTTGCGCCTTGTAATCATGCCCCAAGCGATGATCCTGGCGCTCAGGCCACTCGGCAACGAGCTGATCGTGATGATCAAGGCCAGCGCAATCGCCTCGCTCGTCACGCTGTTCGACCTGATGGGGGCAACGAGGCTCGCCTTCGCCCGGTCCTTCGATCTCACGATCTATCTCTACGCCGCGCTGATCTATCTTCTCCTGGTCGAGGTGATCCGGCGGGTCTGGGACCGGCTCGAACTCAGGCTGACGCGGCATATGGCGCTGCGCTGAGGGGCGCGCTCTCCATCCCCGACAAAATGCCTTGGCGTGCACGCGACTTCCCCCGGTGGGTTGCGCGCGCTACAGGCCGAAGCGAAACCAGAACCTATCAGCGGAGCGGAACATGGCTAAGGTTGCCTTCATCGGTCTCGGCGTCATGGGCTACCCCATGGCCGGTCATCTCAAGGCCAAGGGCCACGACGTCACCGTCTATAACCGCAACGCGGCCAAGGCCCAGGCCTGGGTGGCGCAGCATGGCGGCACATCTGCCCCGACACCGGCCGAGGCGGCCAGGGGCCAGGAGATCGTCTTCGCCTGCGTCGGCAATGACGACGATCTGCGCTCGGTGACCACCAGCGAAGCAGGAGCCTTCGCGGGCATGGCGAAGGGCGCTGTCTTCGTCGACCACACCACGGCCTCCGCTGGCGTTGCCCGCGAGCTCGACGCGGCCGCGAAGGCCGGCGGCTTCGGCTTCATCGATGCGCCGGTCTCCGGCGGTCAGGCCGGCGCCGAGAACGGCGTGCTGACCGTGATGTGCGGCGGCGCTCCACAGACCTATGCCCGGGTCGAGCCGGTGATCGGCGCCTTCGCGCGGATGTGCAAGCTGATGGGCCCGGCCGGCTCTGGCCAGCTCACCAAGATGGTCAACCAGATCTGCATCGCCGGACTGGTGCAGGGGCTGTCCGAAGGCATCCATTTCGCCAAGCGCGCCGGCCTCGATGTCGAGTCCATGCTGGAGGTGATCTCCAAGGGTGCCGCCGGCTCGTGGCAGATGGAGAACCGCGGCAAGACGATGAATGCCGGGAAATTCGACTTCGGCTTCGCCGTCGACTGGATGCGCAAGGACCTCGACATCGTGCTCGAGGAGGCGCGCCGCAACGGGGCCCAGCTCCCGGTCACCGCGCTGGTCGACCAGTTCTATGCCGAAGTCCAGAAGATGGGCGGCAAGCGCTGGGATACGTCCAGCCTGATTGCGCGTCTCGAGGATTAGTGCATCCTGACCCTGGGGAACACTCCCCGGGGGGATACAGAATGGCCGTTGCGAGATTGGGGCTGGCAGCAGGATTGCTGCTGGCCATGGTAGCTGACGCGAGCGCAGTCAACGTCAACGTAAAGAGTGGCGTCGAACGGATGATTGGCCGGAACGGTTCGATAAGCAGTCAAACCTGCCAGGCAATGAGCCTGCAGCCCGTCATCGCCCAAGCCGCGCGCCATGGAAACGTGGAGTTTCGCCTGAACACGTTCAAGGTCACGAACCGATCCTCGCACTGTCTTGGCCAGAGTTTTAGAGGCTTCGGCATCTACTATCGGTCGCAGCCCGGATTCCGCGGCACGGATCAAGTGGTCATTTCCACCTTCCTCCATAACGGCCGCACCGATGTCAGGACCGACTACACCTATGTGATCACGGTGCAGTAGGCCTCAACAGCCGCGCTACCTCCTCGCGCAACACCGGCAGAAGCTCTGCTTCGAACCAGAGATTGCGCTTCAGCCAGGCATTGTTGCGCCAGGAGGGATGCGGCAGCGGCAGCACGCGCGGACGGCGCGGCTCCGCCAGGATCGCGCGCCAATCCGCGACCGTGGCGGAGAGGTTGGCGCCCGCCTTCGCGCCGAGATGCCAGGCCTGCGCATAGCGGCCGATGGCGAGCACGAGTTCGATCTGCGGCATCGCGGCAAGCACGCGCGTGCGCCAGATCGGCGCGCATTCGCGGCGCGGCGGCAGATCCCCGCCCTGCGCGTCGAGCCCCGGGAAGCAATGGCCCATCGGCACGACCGCGACTCTGGCCGCATCGTAAAACGCCGCTTCGTCGAGCCCGAGCCATTGCCGCAACCGGACACCGGACGGATCGGTGAACGGTTTGCCGCTGGCGTGGACGCGGGTGCCGGGCGCCTGGCCTGCGATGCAAAGCCTGGCCGTCGACGAGGCCTGGATCACCGGGCGCGGCTCGTGCGGAAGCGGCGGCTGGAAACACGGTTCGTCGCGACAGATGCGACAGGCGGCCAGCTCCTGCAGCACCGAGGCGAGCGTTTCCGGCGCGCGCTCCCGATCCGGCTTCATCGCGCCGCCACGCGGGAAGGCGCCCCGCGCCGCTGCGAAATCAGGCCGTCGCAGGTCCAGACCTTGGCGCTGGTCGCATAGCCATGCGGGTCCCCCGGCTCAATCGTGGCGACGCCATTGATGCGACCGCTCGGCCGGTTGCGCAGGACATAGAGGCCTCCACTGCGCTCGACCGTGAAGCAAAAGGTGCGGCGCTGCTCGGGCGGTCCGTAGTAATAGCAGACCGCGTCCGGCGTGGTCGTCCAGCAGGCGTCGCGGTTCGGCACATGTCGGTTATGTCCGCTCGCCCGGCCGTCGGCGTGATGGTACTCGCTGAACGGCATGCCGTTATTGTAGCGGCCGCTGACCGTATTGCCTTCGAAAATGCGGCGGATGTCCTCGCCGTTGAGGCGCTCCGCAGCCTGCACTGGACAATTGGCGGCGACCTGAAGCACGAGTGCGGCCGCAAGGAGCAGCAAACGCATCATCGCGAGGCAAGCCTGCGGCGCGACATCGGCACGTCAGGTGCCTTGGAGATCAGGCCGTCGCAATACCAGGGCTCGCCCTTGTCGGAATGCCCGCGGGGATTGCCGGGCTCGACGGTCGCGAGAGCATTGATCTGCCCGTTCGAGACATTGCGCAGGACATAGAGCCGATCCGTCAGCTCGACCGTGAAGCAATGCACGGTGCGGTCGCTGGGAGGGCCATAGTAGTAGCAGACCTGATCCTCCTTCGTGATCCAGCAAGCATCCTTGTTCGGCTGCCAGCCATTATGGCCGAGCGCGCGGCCATCCGGCTCATGATACTCGGTGAAGAACCCGCCATTGGTGTAGCGGCCGCTCACCGTGTTGCCCTCGAAGGCTCGCTTGATCGCCTCGCCGTTCAGCCGTTCGGCTGCGAGGGACGGCTGGACCAGCACCAGCAGCGCCAGAACGGCGAAAACCCGTCGCATCAGGCCTTCCAGCTTGGCCGCGCTGACACTTCGTCATGCCACCGGCGGATATTGACGCACTCCTCCGGCAGCCGAACCCGGGACGGCTTCATGAAGTCGACGGCGATGCCTCCGGTGATATCGGCCACCGTGAACTGATCCCCGGACAGGAAACGATTGCCGGCGAGCTGGAGCTCCATGATGAGAAGGTGGTCATCGATCTGCTCACGGCTGGCCTCCGCCCATTCCGGAACCTGATGTTCGAGCTCGGCCATGGAGGGGTGGCTGTGCCGGAAGACGGACATGACACTGGTGAACAGGCCCAGCTCGACGCGCCGGTTCCACATCTCGATCTGCGCCTGTTCCTTGGCGTCCCCGCCGAAGAGCATGGGTTGCGGATGCAGGCTTTCGAGATAGCGGCAGATCGCAATCGTCTCGGCGAGCGCCGTTCCATCGTCGAGCATCAGCACCGGCAGGCGCTTCAGTGGGTTGATGCGGGCGAATTCGGGCGTGAGGTGTTCCTTCCGGGTAATATCCACCGGCACGAGCTCCGGCAGCGGAACCCCCTTCTCTGCGAAGAAGATGCGGACCCGCCGCGGATTGGGCGCGCGCCCGCCATCATAGAGCTTCATCGTCGACCTCATCGGAAACCGCGTGCGAACCCGACCATGGCGGAGGTCCGGCGGTCAACCATTTCAAACCCATTCGTGATGCCGCAGCCATGCTCGCTACCGTGGGTGAGCCTTGCGCCACGCCTCCGGTCGCTCGAACTGCAGCGCCCAGATGCCGCGACCGGCGGCCCGCGCCTCGTTCTCCTCGCTGCGATAATCGCCATAGGCCACCGCGTGGCCCTGCCTCACCATCGCGGCGTTGATGTCCGTCTCGCCCTGCCTGCAGCGTGCCAGACCCCGGCCGTAGCGATCGACCCGGCCGATATCGCAGGTGACGAGACCGCGCCCGATCAGCGACAGCAGAGCGCGGCGGGCGGCCCGGCCGCAATCCACGTCCCTGTCCGCGCTGTCGCGACAGATCTGGCGGAATTCCGGCGCATCGATGCCTTCGAGCCTGAGCTCCTCGCCATTCAGCCGCAGCGAATCGCCATCGATGGCTTGGGCGGCGCCCACAAGCATGCGGGCGGGGCCAAGCTTGTATTGCAGGACGGCGCCGGCAATCGCCAGCAGCCCGAGCAGCCCAAGTGCGACGACCAAATCGACCGGGCGGCTGACGCGGCGCCAACCGAAGGGTCCATATCGAGATCGTCCGAATCCGAAGCGCGCCATCAGTAAGAGCTTAACGATTTCGAGACCATAATGGCGAGCCGGGCGTGCAGGGTCTGCCGCCGGAAGAGGTACATGCGTTCCGATTATGGCGGAAGTGACGGCCGAACAGATCCAGCGAGGGCGCGGTCCCGACCCGACGGCGTTGGCGCGGCGCAAGCTCGTCACGCGCGAGGTCAAGTCCGTGCGCGAGCGGCTAACCTCGACGACCGGCCTCGAACGCGCCTTCGACTACGAATTGCTGCGGGTCTTCGCCCAGTACCGGATGCACGGCTCGGTTGGCGCGCTGGTCTTGGCAGTGTGCATCGCGACCGCCGCTTGCCTCTGGGTCCCGGCTTACCAGGTCACCACCTGGCTCGGCGTCGTCATCCTTGCCTCGGCCGTCATGGTCCTGCTCTGCCGCCGCTTCCTGGCGCAGCCGGCCGGCGAGGTGAACATTCGGCGCTGGCGCCGTCTGCTGCCGGCCGCGGAAGCCTTTCATGGCCTGTCCTGGACCCTGATCCTCGTCCTGTTCGCGCAGGTCGATGGGCCGGGCGCCAAGGTCTTCGTGATGACGACGCTGCTCGTCGTCAGCGCCCTGACCGTGATGCTGGCGGCGACGATCCCGCTCGCGGTCTATTCCGGACTGGGGCCGGTGACGCTCGGCATCACGCTGTTCTTCTGGGGCCGCTCCGACATCGACAGCATCACCATGGCGCTGATGGCGGCCTCCGCCCAGCTCTTCTTCATCTTCCTCGCCCACCGGCTCTATTCGAGTTCGGTCGCAACCATCGAGTTCCGCGCCGAGAAGGATGCGCTGATCGCCGAGCTTGAGACTGCGACCGCGAATTCCGACGAGGCGCGCCGCAAGGCCGAAGAGGCCAACCTCGCCAAATCCCGCTTCCTCGCCACGATGAGCCATGAGCTGCGGACGCCGCTCAATGCCATTCTCGGCTTCTCCGAGGTGATGAAGAACGAGATCTTCGGCGTTCACGCCAACCCGGCCTACAAGGAATATTCAGGCGACATCCACGGTTCCGGCCAGCATCTGCTCAACCTGATCAACGAGATTCTCGACCTCTCGCGGATCGAGGCGGGCAAATACGCGCTGAACGAGGAGGCCCTCAGCCTGGCCGGCGTGGTCGACGAATGCCGACACATGCTGAAGCTGCGCGCCAAGGCCAAGGGGCAAACGATCCGCGAGGCGGCCGAGCCCGATCTGCCCAAGGTCTGGGCGGATGAGCGCGCGATCCGGCAGGCGGTGCTCAACATCCTGTCCAACGCGATCAAGTTCACGCCGCAGGGCGGCGACATCACCATCAAGGTCGGCTGGACGGCCAATGGCGGACAGTATGTCTCGGTCACGGACACCGGACCAGGCATTCCCGAGGATGAAATCCCGATCGTGCTGCAGACCTTCGGGCGCGGTTCGCTCGCCATCAAGACCGCCGAACAGGGCTCCGGCCTCGGGCTGCCGATCGTGAAGGGCCTGCTCGATCTCCACAATGGCGGCTTCCACCTGAAGTCCAGGCCGCGCGCCGGCACCGAGGTGACGATCACCCTGCCGCCGGAGCGCGTGATGGACACGCTTGCGGCGCTGCCCGAGCCGGCACGATCGGCGGCTTAGGAATTGCGCTCACGAGATGCGCTCGCCGGAGCGTCGTTCCACCTTGGACGGAAAGAGGTCGTTGAAACGGCCCGGAGCAAGTGTCGCGGCGTATCTGGAAGCCTGCCAGCACAATCGTGACGATTAGCCGAACCGATCACTTTGAAGCCTTCAGCAATTCTTGGGTCACCGCTCACTCAGTTGGTTTCAAACGGAAAATTGATAACCGGAACCACCGATTCGGGATTATAATGACATCTACGCCCTTGTTTCACGGCGAGTAGGAGGGAATGACGGCTCGCGGCGCCCTAGGCGGTTGGAGCTCCCCTCAAGCGGTTCGGAACTCCACATGGCAAGCGCCCCTGACGGCACCCCACGGCTGTCGCACGCGGATTTCGCATTGCGAGCCACCAAGCGTGGAACCTCCGAGGACGTGCCGTGAAGTAAAGGGAGGGCGTCATGCCCGTCCAGATCCCGAGTGATTTCCGCCGCGTGATCGTCGCTGCATCGGTGGGGAACGTCATCGAATGGTATGACTTCTACATATTCGGCAGCCTGGCCGCTATTCTGTCGGTCAAGTTCTTCGAACAGAGTCATCCGGTCGCGGCATTATTGAGCACGATCGCGCTGTTTACCGCCGGATTCCTGATCCGTCCGCTTGGAGCATTCCTCTTTGGTTGGATGGGCGATCGGATCGGCCGCAAATACACCTTCCTCGTGACGCTCAGTGGAATGGGGCTGGGCACCGGGGCGATCGGGTTGATCCCGACCTACGACTCCATCGGTCTGACTGCCGCATTCATTCTCTTCGGTTTGCGGATCATCCAGGGACTGTGCCTGGGCGGTGAGTATGGCGGCGCCATCACCTATGTCGCCGAGCATGTCCCGGACGCGCGCCGCGGCTACTATACCGGCTGGCTGCAGACATCCCCGACGCTCGGGATCGTGGCATCGCTCATGGTGATCATCGCGACGCGCACCTATTTCGGCGAGGCCACCTTCAACGCATGGGCATGGCGCGTTCCGTTCCTGATTTCCTTCCTTCTGGTCGCCGTCGCGATCTACATCCGGCTCCAGCTCCAGGAGACGCCGATCTTCGAGGCGATCAAGGCCAGGGGGCAGATGACCCGGAACCCCTGGAAGGAAGCCTTCCTCAGCTCCAACATCAAATATGTCGGGATCGCCACCCTCGTGCTGATCGGACAAGGTGTGGTCTGGTACAGTGGCCAGTTCTGGGCGTTGTACTTCCTGCAGCAGGTTTCAAAGCTGGACCCGCTGACCTCGTCCTACATCGTGGGAGCAGCGCTGCTCCTCGCAGCCCCGAGCATGATCTTCTTTGGCTGGCTGTCCGACATCATCGGCCGCAAGCCAGTGATCCTGGGCGGCATGCTGCTCGCCGCGATCACGTACTATCCGCTCTATCTGTGGCTGGGAACGGTCACGCGACCCGGCAGCGTCCACTATCCGACCGCGATCTTCATCATCTTCATCCTCGTTTGCTATGTCGGGATGGTGTACGGGCCGGTCGGGGCTTTCCTCGCCGAGTACTTCCCCGCCAGGATCCGATACACGTCGGTATCGGTCCCCTATCACATCGGAAATGGCTGGGGCGGCGGATTGGTGCCATTCATCACGTCGGCAGCTTTCGCGGCGACCGGGAGCGTCGGCTATGCGCTGATCTACCCGATCGCCGTTCCGGCCGTGTGCTTCGTGCTCTGCCTCTTCCTGATGCCGGAAACGCGCCAGATCAGTATCTGGGAGCCCTTCGAGACGAAAGCCGCAACCTGACGAGGTCGCGCATCTGCGGGGGCTGCCGGGGTCCTGCCCGACGCGTGAAAGCCTGAGTTCGAGACGAGCATTGTGAGCAACACTGCCGTCAGGCTCTCGCAGGTTCAGTCCTTCTTCGAGACCTGGGCCTGATCGAAGGTCGCCATGCCGGAATGGATGGCGGCGGCGGCCTTGACGAGGCTTGCCGCAAGCGCCGCGCCCGTACCCTCGCCGAGCCGCATGTCGAGCGCCAGCAGCGGCTGCTTGCCGAGCCGGAGCAGCGCTTCGCGATGGGCGCCTTCGGCTGAGAGATGACCGGCGAGGCAGTGGTCGATCGAGGACGGCTCGATGGCGTGCAGGATCGCAGCAGCGGCGGTGACGACATAGCCGTCCAGGATCACCGGGATGCGCTGCAGCCGGGCGGCGATGATCGCGCCGCAAATCGCCGCGATCTCGCGCCCGCCAAGGCGGCGCAGGACTTCCAACGGGTCGTTCAGGTGTGCGGCGTGGAATGCGAGGCCCGCTTCGACAGCAGCAATCTTGCGCTTGAGGCCATCATCATCGACGCCCGTGCCGCGCCCGCACCACATCGCAGCGCCCCCGCCATAGAGCGCTGCGTAGATCGCAGCCGCCGACGTGGTGTTTCCGATGCCCATCTCGCCGAGGCAAAGCAGATCGGCCCCGCCGGCGAGCGCCTCCATGCCGAAGGCCATGGTCGCGACGCAGGCCTTCTCGTCGAGCGCATCGCCTTGCGTGAAATCGCCGGTCGGCAGGTCAAGCGCGAGGTCAAAGACCTTGAAGCCGAGATCGAAGGCCGCGCAGATCTGGTTGATCGCAGCACCGCCGGCGGCAAAATTCTCCAGCATCTGGCGCGTCACCGCCTGCGGATAGGCCGAGACGCCCTGCGCCACGACGCCGTGATTCCCGGCGAAGACACAGACCAGCGGCCGGTCGACGCGCGGAGGCGCCTTGCCCTGCCAGGCTGCGAGCCATTCGGCGATCTCCTCCATACGGCCGAGGCTGCCGGCCGGCTTGGTGAGTTCCTTGTCCCGGGCCCGCACGGCATTGGCGGCACCCATATCGGGGCCGGGCATGCTGGCGACGAGGCTGCGGATATCGTCGAAGGGAAGACCGGAAGCGGGCATCGCTGGATGTCTCGCGAAAGATGGAATCGGGCGTGATGCGGCGTGGCCGCCGGGTTGCCGCTGCTGCTATAGGCTTGGGCGGCGGATGACAATCGAGGATACCGAGACCGCATGGCCGACGCCCCTCCCGACATCTCGGATATTCCAACCGGGCGGCCGCACTGGCCGGGCTGGCTGATCGCGACCGCAATCTGCATCCGCTTCTATTCGCGCCTCCCGGTGCCTCGCCTGCCCGGCGAGGATTCGGCGCATGGCCTGCCGGATTTCAGGCTGGTGCCGCGCGCCGTGCCGCTGGCTGCGCTCGTCATCGCCTTGCCCGCGACGCTTGTCCTCCTGGCTGCTGGTGCGGCCGGCATCAGCCCGCCGCTGGCGGCCGCGCTTGCCGTCACGGTCGCGGCACTGACGACGGGCGCTTTCCACGAGGACGGCCTCGCCGACACGGCCGACGGGCTGTTCGGAGGGCATACCCCGGAACGACGGCTGGAGATCATGAAGGACAGCCGCGTCGGCACCTTCGGAGCGATGGCGCTGGCGCTCTCCCTGCTATTGCGGGTGACGGCACTCGCGGCCATTCTCCAGGCACTCGGACCTCTGGCTGCAGCAGCAGCGCTGCTGATTGCGGCGCCATGGTCGCGCGCCACGGCGCTCTATCTGCTCGCCACCGAGCCTCCTGCCCGAAGATCCGGCGCCTCGGCCGCGGTGGGCCAGCCGACCGGCGCAACAGCCTGGACGGCGCTGGCGCTGGCGGTCGCATTCGCCGTCGCAGGAACATTCGCCGCCGGGTTGCCGGGTACAGGCCTTGCGCTTGGGCTGGCGCTCTCGGTGCTCGTCCTTGCGGGGCTCGCCCGGCTCGCCCGCCGCCTGATCGGCGGTCAGACCGGCGACATTCTGGGCGCCGCGCAGCAGCTCGCCGAGATCGCGCTCACCTGCGGCGTTGCCTTCGCGCTGGGGTCAGCCTGGCAATGAGTGGCGTCTCCAGCCCTTGCGTGCTGATCTGCGTCATCGACCCTCGATCGGGGCTCTGCGAAGGCTGCCTGCGAACGCTTCAGGAGATCGCCGACTGGTCGCGGCTGAGCGAGGCCGAGCGCCTGGCCATCATGGCCGAGCTACCGCGCCGCAAGATCCCTCCAGATAGGCCGGGGCCGCCGAGGCATTAAACCTCGGCTTCGCTCCCCAGGCGCTGCAAGGCATCGCCGGTCAGCCGATAGAAGATCTTGTCGGGATGCGGCGCAGCCCCGAGCGCCTCGTAGAAGCCCCTCAGGCCAAGATCGTCACGCGCCGCTGTCCAGTCGATGCGCCGGAAGCCGCGTTCGAGCGCCAGCCGCGCCAGCCCACGCATCAGCGCCTTCCCCGAACCGCTGCCGCGCGCGGACGCGGTGACATAGAGCTCCTTGAGGAAGAAGCCAGGCTGGAGGCCTGGCCCGGGATAGATCGAAGCGACGGCGGCGAAGCCGGTGATCGTGCCGTGCTCCAGCGCCAGCAGGATGTCGGTGCCGGCGGGGCGATCGCGAAGCCCTGCCAGAATGGCCTCGGGCGTCGGACAGGGCACCGCGTAGTGGCCCTGCATCTCCACGAACACGGCCATCAGCCCGGGATGGTCAGCCGGTGTCGCCAGTCGGGTCGTGACCATGCGCGTTCTCGTCCCGCATGCACATTATTGGATGGATCAGAACAGCAGCGACCAGATGAAGCGGCTCGCGACGAAGAGCAGGAAGATGCCGAAGACAACCTCCAGCTTGCGCTTGGAGAGCCGATGCGCCAGCCGCGCTCCGATCGGGGCCGTCCAGATGCTGGTCGGGATGAAGAGCAGGAAGCCGATGAAGGAGACGTAACCGAGCGAGAGCGGCGGCAGAACGTCCATCTTCGGCCAGCCGGCATAGATATAGCCGAGCGCTCCCGGGATCGAGATCAGCACGCCGAGGCCTGAGGAGGTCGCCACCGCCTGATGGATCGGCCGGCCATAGAAGGTCATGAACAGGCTGGAGAGCTGACCGCCGCCAATGCCCATCAGCGCAGAGAGCACGCCGATGATGCCGCCATAGACGGTCATCAGCCCCTTGCCCGGCATGTCGTCGCCGAGCTTCCAGCGGTCCGAGGCGAAGAGCAGGCGGATCGCGCTCACCACGGCGACCAGCACGAAGATGATCTTGAACAGGTCGGGCGGCGCATAGCGCGCGATATAGCTGCCGCCCATGACACCGAGCACGACAGGGACCGCCCAGACCTTGAGAATGTCGAGATCAACCAGGCCCTTGGCCCGGTGGGCGTTGAAGGAACGGATAGAGGTCGGGATGATGATCGCGAGCGAGGTGCCGACGCAAAGCGGCATGCGCACCTCCTCCGGCACGCCGATGACACGGAAGACTTCGTAGAGGATCGGCACGATGACCGCGCCGCCGCCGACACCGAAAAGCCCGGCGAGAACACCGGTGACCGCACCGGCCAGAACCAGCGACACGGCAAGAAAGGCGAGATCGCCCAAGGGGATTCCAGCAATCATCGAAACGTTCCGTTGGCGGCGGGCGGCCACCTCTGGGCGATTTTGCGCGCCGGGGCAAGGCTTGCGCGGCAAGGCCGCTATGTCTGCGGCCGTTTCGGTGATTGTATGGCCCGGGGCGCGCAGGGGACTGCCTGTCCATGCCGTTGCTGCAATCCCGCTCACAAACGGCGGAGGCTCGGCCGGTTGCTGCAGCGTTGCAGTGCTGAGTCCGGCCTTAAGTCGGATCTGACAGGAAAGGACAATATTCGCACGGAGACGAAGGCCACAGGATCGGGGGGATATCTCATCAAAGGCCACTCAGGGAGGTTAAAGATGACAGATCAACTGACCGACACGCAGCAACGCCCGGAGCTCTCACGGAGACATCTCATCGCTGCGATGGGAACCGGAGCGCTCGCCATGGCGACGAACCCGGCCCTCGCGCAGGCCCCGCCCGGCCCGATCGGACCGCCCAGCACGATTACCAGCCCTCCCCGGGATTTCAGCCGCAACGGCGCCCCGACGACCTATTTCACCGATCCCGACATCCTCGCGATCGACCCGGTCTTCAACAACTATGCCCAGCCCAACAGCGCGATCCAGCGGCTCTGGACCGGCGCACTCTGGGCCGAAGGACCGGCCTGGAACGCGCAGGGTCGCTATCTGGTCTGGAGCGACATCCCCAACAACCGGCAATTGCGCTGGCTGGAGGATGATGGGCGGGTCAGCATCTTCCGCACACCGTCAGGCAACAGCAATGGCAATAGCTTCGACTTCCAGGGCCGCCAGCTCTCCTGCGAGCACCTGAACCGCCGTATCGTGCGCTATGAGCTCGACGGGTCGGCAACTGTGCTCGCCGACAATTTCGAGGGCAAGAAGCTGAATTCGCCCAATGACATCGTTGCCCATCCCGACGGCAGCTACTGGTTCACCGATCCGCCCTATGGCGGCCAGCTCTACGAGGGCGCGCCGGACGCCGCCGGAGGTCCGAGCAACACGAGCGGGCGGCTCAATCCGCGGCTCGGCCAGATCGCCGGCATTGGCACGGCCAAGCGCGAACTGCCGACGAACTGCTATCGCATCGACCCGTCCGGCCGCATCGACCGCGTCGTCACCGAGGAGCAGGTGCCGGACCCGAACGGGCTCTGCTTCTCGCCTGATTTCAAGAAGCTCTACGTTGTCTCGACCGGAAAGGGGCCGGGTGATACCGGCCCCGGCGGCAAGGGCGACCTGCATGTCTTCGATGTCGGCGCCGACAACAAGCTCGGCAACCAGAAGCTGTTCTCCGACTGCATGCTCGACGGCGTGAAATGCGGGCCCGACGGGATACGTAGCGATGTCGACGGCAATCTCTGGGTCTCGAGCAATGCCGGCCGCGCCGTCGGCTATAACGGCGTGCAGGTGTTCAACCCGGCGGGCAAGCTGATCGGCCGTATCCGCTTGCCGGAGGTCTGCGGCAATATCTGCTTCGGCGGGCCGAAGCGAAACCGCCTGTTCATGGCGGCGAGCCAGTCGATCTACGCGGTCTATGTCAACACGCAGGGCGCCGGGCCGGGCTGAGCCTTCGCCATGTAGCGCTAGCCGCTTAGCCGCGGCTAGCGCGCAACCGGCGCAGGCGCGGCGTCCGCACCGCTGGCCTCGCCATTCTGATCCGGTCCACCGCCGACGCCACGCAGCATCACGACCGCGAAGAGACCGGCAAGGACCGCAATCGCCGAACAGAGCCCGGCCGTGATGGCGAAGGAACGTGTGAAGGCCACACGCGCCGTCGCGAGCAGATCGGCCCCAGTCGTCCCTGCGACCTCCTTTGCGATGGTCAGCGCGCCACCGAGCGTATCGCGCGCAGCAGCGGCAGCTTCCGGCGGCACGCCAGACGGCACGGCCAGGCCCATCTGATAGCGGTATAGCGCCGTCAACACGCTTCCGAGGATGGCGATGCCGAGAGCGCCGCCGAATTCCGCGCTCGTTTCGGACAGGCCCGACGCAGTTCCGGCGCGCTCGGGCGGAACGCTGCCGACCACGAGATCCGTCGTCAGGGTGACGATCGGTGCCAGGCCCAGCGAGAGCAGCACCGTGCCGATGACAATGATCATCGGGCCTTCGACATGGCTGATCCCGGCCAGTGTCGAAAAGCCCAGGGCGGTCAGCGCAAAGCCGCCTGCCATGACATGCGCAGGGCTTGCGCTGCCGAGGATACGGGGCGCGAAGATCGATCCCAGAATGAAGCCAAGCGCAGATGGCAGCGACCAGAGCCCGGCCTCCAGCGGCTTCATTCCCAGAACGAGCTGCAGATACTGGCCGGTGAAGAGGAAGCTGCTGAAGGCGATGAAGAAGCCGAGGATGTTGACCGTCAGCGAAGCGCTGAAGGCCCTGGAGCGGAACAGCGTCAGATCGACCAACGGCTCGGCCAGGCGGGCCTGTCGGCCCAGGAAGAGACCGGCGAGCGCCATCCCGGCCAGTATCGCCGTGACGGGCAGCCAGCCCAGGCCAGCCTCGGCGATCCGCTTCAACCCGTAGATGACGGCCAGCACCGAAACGAGCGACATGGCAGCACTTACGAAATCAAGCCTGCCGGCATTCGGGTCGCGGAACTCCGGGAGCAGCATGGGGCCGAGCACGAGCAGCAGCACCATCACCGGCACATTGATCAGGAAGACCGAGCCCCACCAGAAATGCTCGAGCATGATGCCGCCGACCAGCGGGCCGATCGCGCCGCCCGCCGAGAAGCTGGCGATCCAGATGCCGATGGCCGCGGTCCGCTGGCGGGGATCGAGGAACATGTTGCGGATCAGCGAGAGCGTCGAGGGCGCGAGCGTCGCCCCCGCCACCCCCAATATAGCGCGCGCCGCAATCAGCGTGCCGGCGCTATGGGCAAAGGCTGCCAGGATCGATGCGAGGCCGAACGCCGCAGCACCGATCAGCAGAAGCCGGCGCCGGCCGATCCGGTCTCCGAGCGTGCCCATGGTGATCAGGCAGCCGGCGATCATGAAGCCGTAGATATCGACGATCCAGAGCAGCTGCGAGGCGCTGGGCCTGAGCTCTGCGCTGAGCTGGGGCACAGCGAGATTCAGGACCGTCAGATCCATCGAATAGAGCAGGCAGGGCAGAGCGATGACGGCAAGGCCGATCCATTCGCGCCGACCGGCCTGAGGGGCTTGATCATGCATCGTCATGAAGGCTCCGGGGGCGTTGCCGCCCTTTGACAATAATGTCCCTTGAACTCGCCCGTCTCTGTCAGGAGAAGAGCTGCTCCAGCTTGACCAGCGACCCCGTCCAGCCATGGACATGGCGGCCCGCAGCAGCCTCGTCGTAGAACTGTTCGTGAAGCAGCGTCAGGATGGTGACATCCCCGTCCGGCTTGAGCGTCACCGTCACGCGCGAGACGCGCTCCGGCGTCGAGATCCAGGCCCAGCTGAAGACGAGGCGCTCATTCTCGACGACCTCGTGATACTCGCCGGACACCTGATGCAATTCACCGTCGCTGCCGCGCATCGAGATGCGATAATAGCCGCCGACGCGCGCATCGATCTCCGCCTTCTCGGCCCGGACGTTCTCCGGCCCGAACCAGCGTGCGAGCAGTTCCGGTTGCGTCCAGGCGCGGTAGACCTCGGCCGGCGTCGCATTGAGCCGCCGCTTCATCGTCAGGCTGGGCGCGGTCTCGACCTTCTTGTCCATGACTATCCTCCGGTCGATCGATCAGGTCTTGTCGCTGGTCTTGCGTGGTGGAGCGCCGCGATCAGGCTCCCGATCCTTGCGCGGGCGGTTGAAATAGGCCTCGAGCGCATCGAGCCTTTCGCGCCAGAAGCGCTCGTAGCGGCGCAGCCACCCCATAGCTTCCTCCATCGGTGCGGCGTTCAGGCGGCATGATACCGTGCGGCCTGTCTTTTCCCGCGTGATCAGTCCGGCATCCGACAGCACGTCGAGATGCTTCATGATGGCCGGCAGCGTGACCGGAAAGGGTCGCGCCAAATCACTGACCGAGACGGAATCTACCACCTCGAGCCGCGCCAGAAGCGCCCGCCGCGTCGGATCGGCCAAAGCGGCAAAGGTGCGGTCGAGCGACGGCTCTTGATACTTAACCATTGAGTTAAGTTTAGGAGTCGGCGCGGGCTACGTCAAGCGTGTGACCCAAGGGGAAAGGACGGAAAACCGACATTTGCCGCGATTGCAAAGAGCGATCGCAATTGTGTCGGTTCGTGTCGGCAGCTGTCCAAAATGGGGCACGCGCTGAGCCAAGATCCGAACGGCATAGACCTCACGAACCGCGGAGCATGAAAGGCGAGGCAGCCAGCACCTCCCCGGCCGCTTTCGCTGCGGCGGATTTCGCCTCGACGGGCGTGTTCACCGGAATCCTGCTGACAGCCTGCGGCTGCGCTCTCCATTATGAGTCTTCGCAGACGCTGAGCGTCCACGATGACTCCCAACTCCCGAACCGCCGCCCGGGACGACCCCGCGCCGCGCAAAGAAAGGCGTTGTACGATGAGCGCGACTTCCCGCAACGGATTCGACTTCAACCACGGTGAGTGGCGCGTCAGTCATCGCAAGCTCAGGGCGCGCGGCGTCGGATCGGGCGAATGGGATCAGTTCGAGACCCGAACAGACGCGCAATTGCTGATGGGCGGGACCGTTTCGATCGATGAGACCGACTTCACCGACCGCGGCTTCAAGGGGATGTCCCTGCGCCTCTACGACCCCGCCCAGGACCAGTGGGCGATCTACTGGATCAACTCGAGCGACGGGGCGATGCAGCCGCCCGTCTTCGGCCGTTTCACGGATGGCAAAGGCGTCTTCGAAGGGGACGATCTCGATGGCGTTCGTCCGATACGCGTCCGGTTTGAATGGACGGGGACCGAGACCGCCACGCCTCAGTGGAGCCAGGCCTTTTCCTATGACGATGGACAGAGCTGGGAAACCAACTGGGTGATGCTGTTCCGCCGCCCCCAATGAGCTGATCCACGAGAAGACACTGTCGAAGGCGCCGTCCCATCATGGGGACGAGCGCGACACCAACGGGCGTTAGGTCCGCCCCCCTGCCTTCGCCGCATTATTGCGTCGCGGCCTCAACGGGAAAACGGGAAGCCGCGACTGCCAGGGACTTCGGCTTTCCCTACACGCCGTTCCGAGGCGAGTGCTTCATCCAGCGCCACGCCATCGCACTCAATCCGGCACATAGCGCCGGGACAGTTCGTTGCGATCGTCATAGGACGCTTCAAAGATGGAGGCGGCCAGGGTGGCGCGCACATGCAGGACCCCGGTGCCGACATTCCTGAAGCCATGGCGGGCACCTGCCGGAATCAGCACCGACTGATTGGCCGTCACGGTCCTGGTCTCGTTGCGCAGGGAGATCTCAGCCGTGCCCGCGATCACTTCGAGCACCTCCTCGACGGCATGGAGATGCATCGGCGCGCCTAGGCCGGGCTCGCAATATTGCTCGAAGATGCAGAGTTGCCGGCTCTCGACCCGTGCCGAAACGCGCATCAGCGTCCTCACCCCGTCGCGCCAGTGTTCCTGCGGCTGAGTGGTGTGATCGAGGATATCCATGGCGCTGCTTTCTTCCCCAGTGGGAGCCGGCATTCAGTCGGATACGCCGTCGCGACCGGCAATGGTCATGCAGGTCGCCATCATCATCGCGCAGAGCCTGGCCGCGCCGCCCTTCAGCGCGAAGACCTCGGCCGTGGCAAGCGTCAAAGTGCGGCCGGCCTTGACCACCCTGCCCTTCGCCAACAGCCGTTCGCCGGCAGCGGGCGCAAGGAGGTTGATCTTGAACTCGGCAGTGAGGATGCCGGTGCCTGGCGGCATCATCGTCAGCGCTGCATAGCCTGCGGCGGAATCGGCGATGGTGGCGACCGCTCCGGCATGGACGAAGCCGTGCTGCTGGGTGAGATGGGCCGAGACCGGTAGCTCGATCTCGACCTCGCCGGGCGCGACCCGGGTCAGGCGCGCGCCGATCGTCGTCATGAAGGCCTGCTTGCCGAAGCTTGCCTCGATGCGCCTGACCACATCCGCATCTGAAGGCGACTGGTCGGACACAGTCATGGCAAGCTCCTATGCAGCGGCAGCCGCCTCTTCGTAGCGCGAGACATGGGCGATCGCGGCACGCAAATCCGCAAGCCCCGCTTCGCTCCCGACGCAATGCTCGGCGAGATGGCGGCGGAACTGGCGCGCACCCCGGCGGCCCGGGAACAGCCCGACCAGATGACGGGTGAAGGCATGCAGCCGGCCACCCTTTTCCAGATGCGAGGCGATATGTGGTTCGAGCGCCTCCAGCATGGCGAAGGCATCGTCAACCGGAGCCGCCTCGCCAAAGAGCAGCGGATCGACCTGCAGCAGCACCTCGGGATTTTGATAGGCCTCGCGGCCGATCATCACGCCGTCGAGATGCGCCAAGTGAGCCGGCCATTCCGTGGGAGCGCGGATGCCGCCATTGATCGCCACGATCAGGTCCGGATTGGCCGCCTTCAGACGATAGGCGCGCTCATAATCGAGCGGCGGGATTTCGCGATTTTCCTTCGGCGACAATCCCTGCAGCCAGGCCTTTCGGGCATGCACGACGAGAGCATCGACGCCGGCGGCGCGCACGCTGGCGGTCAAAGCATCGAGCGCGGCTTCCGGATCCTGATCATCGACGCCGATGCGGCATTTGACGGTGACGGCGACGGAAACCGCTGCCTTCATCGCCGCGACGCAGTCACCGACGAGCGCGGGCTCGCGCATCAGGCAGGCGCCAAAGGCGCCGCCCTGCACGCGGTCGGACGGGCAGCCGCAATTCAGATTGATCTCGTCATAGCCGAAATCGGCCCCTATCTTCGCGGCCTCCGCCAACAGGGCCGGATCATTGCCGCCAAGCTGCAGGGCAACAGGCTGTTCCATCGCATCGAAGCCGATCAGACGCTGCCGGTCGCCGCGGATCACCGCCTGCGCCGTCACCATCTCGGTATAGAGCCGCGCCCGACGCGACATCAGGCGATGGATGACGCGGCAATGCCGGTCCGTCCAATCCATCATGGGCGCGACGGAAAATCGATATGACTGATAGTGCTGCATTTTATCCGGACATGGGCGGCGCGTGTTGAGCTTCGCGCGTCCTTATACGCGAAACCAGGCGATTTTCGACCGGTTTTGCGCATGGGATTCAGCCCGGCGATCTGCCGCGCTCAGAACTGGTAGCGCAGCAGCCGGCCCATGCGTCCGAGCGGCGGACATGCGGAGAGGAAAAGGACCGTCAGGCGGGCGGGCCAGGACATCCGGGCGATCTGGGCGGGATCATAGCCGCGTGGATCATAGGCGGTCAGATCATTTCTGAGTTTCAACCCGGGAATACGGTCTTCAAGCTCTTGGGGCTCGTCGATGCTCCACAGCAACTTTGCGCCCGTCGCCCGGACCGAGCGATGATGGCTGACAAGCCAAAGTCCGAGCGGGCTGAACGCGTCGAAAGCCAGTTCGCCATGCCCGAAATGCGCAACCAGCCGCTTGATCAGCCGTGGCACGGCATCAGGCCGGAGATACATGAGCAGCCCTTCTGCGACGATCATCGTCGGCCGGCCCGAAGGCACGCCGTCGAGCCAGCCCGGCTCCGTCACCGGGGAGCCGATCAGGGTGTAACCGTGTCTTTCCGGATAGAGACGCCGGCGCAGAGCGACGACCTCCGGATAGTCCAGATCGAACCAGCGAACGCCCGTGGGCGGATCGATCCGGAAGACCCGGCTGTCGAGGCCGCAGCCGAGATGCAGCACCGTCGCATCGGGGTGCCGCATGATGAAATCGCTGGTCCAGCCGTCGAAAATATGCGCCCGCATCGCCAGGGCGATCATGTCGTCCCGGCTGACGCCCAGTTTCCGGAAGTCATAATCGATCCGGCGGACCGCGCTCGCGGCGAAGCGATCATGCAGCAGGGAATCTCGCAGGCGGCTTTCTTCCCCCTTGGCGTAGAGGGTGATGAGCAGCGTTTCCCGCTCCCTGGTCAGGGTCACTTTCTCCGACAGCAATGCCTCGGGATCAGCCTGCACTGGCCGCGCCATATTTCGGGTGGTCTGGCTGCGCACCATTGGACGATCCCCCATCTCGTTGCTGGATCGATCGGCGCGAGTCTCGGGCGTTTCCCGCGCCCCGAGCGCACCGATCAGGGCCTGTGCAGCACCTGCGTATGTGCCGGCATGACTTCGTCCTCGAACAGCTCCGGATAATTCTGCGCGATCCGGGGCAAGGCGTTGAGGATCTCGCGCAAGTGCCTGCGCATCTCGCATTCGGCTCCGTCGGCGTCTCCAGCCTCGATGGCGTCGAGGATCGCAGCGTGCTGCGCAACGAGCAACGGAACCGGCGAGGCGCCGGGAAGCGACAGGTAGCGGACGCGGTCAGTCTGGGCGCGAGCACCTTCGACGATGCGGGCGGCGTAGTCGCAATCGACGATCTCGGCGAGGGTCTGGTGGAAATTCTCGTCGAGCACGGCAAAGGCAGCGCGATCGGAAAGGGCAGACGCCTCGCGCTGACGCTCGATCAGCCAACGCAGCCGCATCACGTCGTCCTTGGTGATCAAGGCGCTGGCTGCACGCGCAATCGCGCATTCCACCGCCTCCCGCACGAAGCGGGCATTGGCGATCGCCCGCATCGAAACTTTCATCACATAGGTGCCGCGGCTCGGCAGGACCTGCACGAGACCGGCTTCGGAGAGTTTGATGAAGGCCTCGCGAACCGGCTGGCGGCTGACGCCGAAGCGGCCGGCGATATCCTTTTCGGAGAGCGCCTCGCCGGGCCTGAGCTGCGTGGCGATAATCGCCTGCCGCAAGGACGAAACCAATTGCGGAGCGATCGGATCCTTAAGGCGGAGGCTGGGTTCCATCGTCATGGGCAGAGCGTCCCGCTCATCCCCCATCCGTTGGTCTATCTAGCATACCGGTATGGTGGATGTCGCCATGCCCATACGTCGCAGGGGCCGGCCGCCCGAAGGCGGCCGGGTTTTCAGTGTTGGCGTCCTACTTCTTGGCCCGGGCGACGATCTGCGTCGGGTTGACGAAGCGCAGTGCGATCACCAGCCAGATCAGCGTCGTGATCATGTAGATCACCGCCATGGCATCGATCGACTGCACGGCACGCACGCCTGCGGCGAAGACCGCATAATAGAGTGCGACGACGAGCGTCTGACTGGTCGGACCAGCGGTCAGGAAGGTCAGCTCGAACATCGCGATCGTCCTGACCAGCACCAGCAGCAACGCGGCCAGAATGCCCGGCATCAGCAGGGGCAGCAGGACGTGAATGAAGAGCTTGAAGGTGTTCGCCCCGAAGACCCGGGCGGCCGCCTCGATCTTGGTGTCGATCTGCTCGATAAACGGGATCATCACCAGGATGACGAAGGGAACCGTCGGCACCAGATTGGCGAGCACGACACCCGACATGCCGCCGGCAAGACCGAGTTTGTAGAGCACCGTCGCGAGCGGGATGCCGAACGTGATCGGCGGCACCAGCAGGGGCAGAAGGAACAGCAGCATGACGAGCTTCTTGCCCGGGAAATCCCGCCGCGCCAGCGCATAGGCGGCCGGCACGCCGAGCAGGCCCGAAAGAAACACGACCAAGAAGACGATCTGGAAGGTGACGCTCAGCACATCGGAGAGCTGGAATTCGCTCCAGGCGGCCGAATACCAGCGCGTGGTCCAGCCGGCTGGCAGCCATGTGCCAAGCCAGCGGGTCGCGAAGGAACTCGTCACCACCGTCGCGATCATCGCGCCGAGGTTGAGGATGAAGAAGCCGATGAGCGTCCAGTTGGCGGCAGCCCAGAGCTTGCTGGAGAGGCGGGTATCCTTGACCATGATCTCAGCCCTTCCCGCCGCCGGCGGGGCCACGGTAGAGCATGCCGCGCGCGGCCAGCACGACGACGACGATGCTGAGCTGCACCACACCCATGATCATCGCGACAGCGGATGCCATCGAATAATCATACTCCTCGAAGGCAGCCTGATAGGCCGCGATCGAGATGACGCGCGTCGGCCCTGCCGGCGCGCCCAGCAAGACCGCCGAGGGAAAGACCGAAAAGGCCTGCACGAAGCTGAGGCAGAAGGTGATCGCCAGACCCGGCAGCAGGAGCGGCAGCAGGATGTGCTTGAACCGTTCCCACGGCCCGGCGCCCAGCGTCGCGCCCGCCTGCTCGAGCGCCGGATCGACGCCAGAGAGGTAGGACAGGGTCAGCAGGAAGGTGAAGGGGAAGCCGGTAATGACGAGAGAAATGCAGACGCCCCAGTAATTATGCAGGAGCTTCACCGGAGTCGAGATCAGCCCAAGCGTGAGCAGGGTGCGGTTGAACCAGCCCTGGGGGCCAAGATAATTCAACAGGCCCTGCGCGACGAGAACCGTCCCGAGCGTGATCGGAATCACGAGGATCGTGGTCAGCAAGCGCTGATGCTTCATCATCCGGACCCGGAAGGCGATCGGGATCGCCAGCAGAAGCGTCACGATCGTGACCGGCAGTGCCAGCCAGAGCGTCGTCGCGATCGTGCCGTACAGGAAGGAATCCGAGAAGAAGCGCGTGTAGTTCGCCAGCATCGGCCCGGTCTTGGGCGTGAAGGAGAGCACGAGCCCATAGAGGAACGGGTAGATGAACAGCGCCAGGAGGAAGAACACCGCTGGCAGAACCAGCAGGGTCAGAGAATCGATGCCGCGTGCGGCGAGCCTCTGGCTGAGGGGAATGGATGTGGTCGCGCTCACGCCGCCCCCCCGAAAACCAGGACGCGATCGGGATCTGCAGCCAGCGTGACCTCGCCACCCGGCGCGATGCGGTCATGTGCCAGGAAGGAGAGATCGGTTCCATCCGCCATGCGGGAGAAGCCGACGAATTCGCGGCCACGGAACTCGGTCGAGACGACCGACGCCTTGAGGCCCGCGCCTCCCGCAGCTGCGGGGTGAAGGTCCTCCGGCCGGATCGCAAGCCAGGCCTGCCCACCAGGGGCCACCGTGCCGCGCACCCGCCCGACGACCTTGGCATCGCCGACGGTGACGGTCGCATGCTCGCCCTCGACGGAGGCGACGCGGCCAGCGACCTTGTTGCGGAAGCCCATGAACTCGGCGACATCGAGATGGTCGGGGCGGGAGAACAGGTCTTCCGGCCCGCCGACCTGACGGACCTGGCCGTCACGCATCACGACAATGCGGTCGGCCAGCGACAAGGCCTCTTCCTGATCATGCGTGACGTAGATCGTGGTTGCGCCCAGCGTATTGTGGATGCGGCGGATCTCGGCGCGCATCTCGAGACGCAGCTTGGCGTCAAGGTTCGAGAGGGGCTCGTCCATCAGCACGAGCGGCGGCTCGACGACGATGGCCCGGGCGATGGCGACACGCTGCTGCTGCCCGCCGGAAAGCTGGCCAGGCAGTTTCTCGGTCTGCCCCTGCAACCGGACCAGCGCTGCGGCCTCGCCGACGCGCCGCTCGATCTCGGATTTCTGGACGCCGCGCATCTTCAGACCGAAGCCGATATTCCGCTTCACGCTCATATGCGGGAAGAGGGCGTAATTCTGGAACACCATGCCGAAGCCGCGCTCCTCGGGCCGCAGCGGGTCGATGCGCCGATCGTCGAGCCAGATGCCGCCGCCCGTCGCTGGCAGCAGGCCCGCGATCAGGTTCAGCGTCGTCGACTTGCCGCAGCCCGACGGACCGAGAAGCGCGATGAACTCGCCCTTCTTGATCGTCAGCGACACGTCCTTGACGGCGTTGTGAGTGCCGAAGTCGCGGCTCAGATTGTCGAGCCGCAGCTCGCGGAAGTTCGCAGCGTGAATCGTCATTTAGGTCACGTCTTTGGAAAGCGGCTGATGGGTTCTGTCAGGAAATGTGACGGCGAAGCGAGCCGGCAGGAACCGGCTCGCTGTCGTTAGCGGGTTTCGTTCACTTGCGCTTGGCGCCGGCGACTTCCTCGTCCCAGCGACGGAAGGCAATCACCATCTGGTCCGGGTCGAGCGGCGTCTCGAGCGGCGCCTCGGCGATGAGCTTCTCATATTCGGGGCGGCCGAATTCCTTGATCGCCGCCTGGCTCTCGGCGGGCGCCATGTCGAGCGTCACACCCTTCACGGCCGGACCGGGATAGAAATAGCCTTCATCATAGGTGTAGGCCTGCTGCTCCTTGGTGAGCAGGAAGCTCATCAGGTCGAGCAGCACCGCGAGCTTCTCGTCCGAGACGCCCTTCGGGATGCACATGTAGTGCGCGTCGGTGACCCAATGGAAACCCTTGAGCGCGCCGATCTTGGCCTCCTTCGGCACGACGCCGAGCACGCGCGGGTTGATGTCCCAGCCCGTGGTCGTGACGGTCATGTCGCGGGAACCCTCGCCGAGTTCCTTCATCACCGCACCGGTGCCGGCCGGGTAGTACTCGATATTCTCGCCCAACGCCTTGAGATAGGCCCAGGTCTTGTCCCAGCCCTTCACCGGATCCTTGGGGTTCGAATCCCCGAGGATATAGGGCAGGCCCATGATCCAGGTCCGGCCGGGACCGGAATTGGCCGGGCGCGCGTAGAAGAAGCGGTTCTTGTTCTCGCGGGTATAGGCGAGCAGCTCCTCGGCCGTTGTCGGCACCTTCTTGACCTTGTCGGGCATGTATTCGAGCAGTGGGCCGGACGGATAATAGGTCACGACGACGCCCTGCCCGCTCGCGAGGCCCTGCATCTTGGCGGCGCCTTCGAGATAGATCTCGTCGAGCTTCGGCAGCGAGCCTGCGAGCTGCGGCAGCAGCGGCGTCCAGAGCTTCTGGTCGACACCGGCGGAAAGCGCATCGGTGCCGGTCAGCACCATGTCGATATCGACGCGGTTTGCTTCCTGCTGCGCCTTCAGCTTACCCGGAAGTTCCGGCGCGGGCGCCTTGGTGAAGGTGATGCGCGAGACCAAATTCGGCTTGGCCTTGCGATAATTCTCGATCGCCTTCTGCGTCAGCGCCAGATTGCCGGCGACATCGACGACGGAAAGCGCGACCGGTGAGGTCGGCAACTTGAGCTGCTGCGCGAAGGCGCCCGGCGCATAGGCCGCGGCACCCGCGAGACCCGCGACACCACCCAGAAATATGCGCCGATTGATGCTGTCCTGGACCATGACTTCTCCCTTCGGTACGGATTTACCGCTTTTGGATTCTTAGACACCTTTCGGCATCAGCCTCGGCGAAGTTCACATTGACGTCGCCTCGGATTGCCCGGTATCCTAGTATACTAGTGGACTAGAGCTTGGCAATGGGCAGCGCAGCGGCACGACAAAGCACAGACCAGATTCACCGCGCCTTGCGGGACGACATCCTCAACGCGGTGCTCCTGCCGGGCGAGGCGATGTCGGAAGCGCGGATGGCCGTCCAGTTCGGGGTCAGCCGCACGCCCGTGCGCGAGGCCTTCAAGCGACTGGTCGACGAAGGTTTCCTGGTGGTCGTGCCGCAGGTCGGTACCTTCGTCGCGCCGATCGATCTGGCGGCAGTCTATGACAGCCAATTCGTGCGCGAAACCCTGGAATGCCGCACTGTCACGCTGGCCGCGCAGCGGATCGACGATGCCGGGCGCGCCGCGCTGGAACGGCTGATCGCACAGCAGGAACAGGCGCTCGCAGTGGGCGATCGCGTCAACTTCTTCCGTGCCGACGAGGCCTTCCATGCCGAGCTTTCGCGGCTCTCAGGCCACCCCTCGGTCTGGGGGCTGATCGAAGGCGTCAAGGCGCAGCTGGACCGTGTGCGCTGCCTGTCGCTCGAAGCTGCGTCCTGGCCCGGCATGATCATGGACCAGCATCGCGAGATCGCCGCAAAAGTCAGCGCCGGCGACGAGATCGGCGCCGAGAAGGCGATGCGGGCGCATCTGCGCACAGTGTTCGATGCCATCGAGGCGATCGCACACAAACACGTCGACGCCTTCGTCGCGAACACGCCGATCCGCTAGGTCTGAGGCGGCCGCATTCTCTGCATCACCAACAAGAAACGACTTAAGAAGGAACGCGACGATGGAACAAACCTGGCGCTGGTTCGGGCCGGACGATGTGGTGACGCTCGCCCAGGCACGGCAGGCGGGCGCGCAAGGCATCGTCAACGCGCTGCATCAGATTCCCTATGGCGTCGTCTGGAGCGTCGAGGAGATCGAGGCGCGCAAGGCGATCATCGAGAAGGATAAGAGCCTCGGCCTGCGCTGGTCCGTGGTCGAGAGCCTGCCGATTCATGAAAGCGTCAAGATCGGCGAAGGCGATCTCGAGGCGATCTTCGTCAATTATCGCCAGTCGCTGCGCAATCTCGCCGCCTGCGGCATCGAGGTGGTCTGCTACAACTTCATGCCGGTTCTCGACTGGACCCGCACCGAACTCGCCTGCCCCCTGCCCGGCGGCGGCACGGCGCTGCGCTTCAACCTGCATGAATATGTCGCCTTCGACCATTTCATGCTGGAGCGTCCCGGCGCTGCCGACGGCCATTCGGCCGAGGTGATGGACCGGGCCAAGGCCTGGTTCGAACGGTCGACCGAGGCCGATCGTGCCCGCCTGCTCGCCAATATCATGGCCGGGCTGCCCGGCGCCTATGACCGCTATGACGTGCCCGGCCTGAAGCGCATGCTCGCGCGCTACCATGAGATGAGCCATGACGGGTTGCGCGCCAATCTGAAGCGGTTTCTCGAGGCGGTGATCCCGACCGCGGAAGAGGTCGGGATCCGCATGTGCATCCACCCTGACGATCCGCCGCGCCCGCTCTTCGGCCTGCCGCGCATCTGCTCGGAGGAGAGCGACATCGCCTTCATCCTCGGTGCCGTCGACAGCCCCTCCAATGGCCTGACGCTGTGCTCGGGCTCGCTGGGGGCCAACCCAAAGAACGACGTACCCAGAATCGCCCGGCGCTTCGCCGACCGGATCTGGTTCGCGCATCTGCGCAATGTCGCCAAGGATCCGGACGGTTCCTTCATGGAGGCTGAGCATCTCGGCGGCGACACCGACATGGTGGCACTGGTCGATGTGCTTATGGCCGAGGAGCAGCGCCGCAAGGCCGCCGGCTGGCGCCATTGGCGCATCCCGATGCGGCCCGATCACGGTCATGAACTGCTCGACGATGTCGGCAAGGGCAGTTTCCCGGGCTACCCAGCCGTCGGTCGCCTGCGCGGTCTGGCAGAGCTGCGCGGCGTGATGACCGCCCTGACCAGCCTGCGCGGCTACGACGCCTGATCAGGCCGCAAGACGCTACTCAGGCCAGAAGACGCTGGTCGGCGAGCTGCACCAGCTTGCCGCCAGCGATCGTTGCAACGACGCGCGGCTGCGGCGCGTCCTCGACGATGATCAGATCCGCCCGCCTGCCGGGCGCGATGACGCCGCGATCGATCAGGCCAAGGGCATCGGCCGGGGCCTGCGAGACCAGCTTCCAGGCGTCGGGAAAGCTCGCCGTGCCGCTGCGCGCCAGCATGAAGGGCGCCAGCAGCAGCGCCGGGTAGTAGTAATCCGACGCCAGGATGGTGCAGAGCCGCTTGCCGACCATGTCCTCCGCTGCCGGGCAGCCGGTATGCGAACCGCCGCGCACGACATTGGGCGCGCCGAACACCGTCGCCTCGCCATGCGCGACAGCCTCACGTGCCGTCGCCTCATCCATCGGGAATTCCGTCACGGTCACGCCGAGCGAGCGATACCAGCGCCGCATGTCCGGGCTCATGTCGTCATGCGAGAGCGTCGGAATGCCGGCGGCCAGCGAGATTTTCGCCAGCCGCGCGACCGATCCCGGCACGTCGTTACCGCGGTCATGGACGTTCTGCGCCAGCGCCATGAAGTCCGCATGCGAGAGGCCGGTGCGCTCGACCATCTTGGCGACCTTGTCCGGCCGGGTCGTCTCCTTGAGGATGCCGCCGGTATGGTCGTTGAAGGCCAGTACTCCGACGCGCCCCGCCTGCAGCCACTCGATGATCTCGGCCTCGGCATCGAGGTTGAAGGTCTCGTGGCGTAAATGGAATCGCGTATCGGCCCCGAGCTCCGGCGCGAGCCGCGCGATCGCGTCGATCAGGCGCCGCGCATTGCCGGCTCCGCGCAGACCGGGTTCCCAGGACCAGGTCACACCGTGGAAGGCCGTGGTGATGCCGCAACTCAGCATGGCGCGATCGGCGTCGCGCAGGGCGAGATCGATGTCGAAGGACACCCGCGGTCGCGGCATGATGTGCCGCTCGAAGGCATCGCCATGACAATCGACCATGCCCGGCAAGACGAGGAGGCCGGCGGCATCCAGGTGCAAGGCGCCGGCAGGAGGGGACGCATCGAGGGCGGCGATGCACGATCCGTCGGTGACGAGATCGGCACGGGTGAGCGCGGCGGTCATAACTGTTCCGCCCGTGATATGAAGTGACACGCCCGCCTCCGCCGCAGCCCTTGGGAGAGCGCGCTTGACGGGCCATCATGACAGCGGAATGACGGGCGCGGGCCGATCAGGATGGCGCCCCCCTGTTCAAGGTACCGAGACGGGCGACAGCGTCATCGACCGAGCCGCCTTCCGCAAAGCCGGCATCGGCCGGAACGGTCAGCAAATGGCGGCATCGGCCAGGGGCAGATCGCCGACGCACCGGTGCGGGGTCATTTCAACACCTCCGCCGCGGTGATGATGGAACGGGCGATGTCGACCAGCTTGCGCTTCTCGTTCATCGCGGTGCGGCGCATCAGGGCATAGGCTTCCGCTTCGGGGAGCCCCTTGAGGTGCATGACGATCCCCTTCGCACGATCGATCAGCGCGCGATCGTCGCGCTGCGACCGCACCTCGTCCAGCCCCTCACGCAGCTTCGAGGCGGCGCTGAAGCGACTGATGCAGGTCTGGAGGATTGGCTCAAGGGCCTCCCACTTCAGCCCGTCGACGACATAGACCGCGACCCCTGCCTCAACAGCAGCCTCGATCAAGGCCGCATCCACCGGTTCGACGAACGCGCTGATCGGCCGCTTCGGGCGCCGGCTGACCAGAAGCATCTCGGCGAGTGCATTATGGCCGGGATTCACGAGATCGATCACGACCACATCGGGGTCATGGGCCTCGATGACAGTGACTTGCCCATGCGTCGCGCCGATTCGGACGAGGTCGGTAAAGCCCGCTTCGCGGAAGCCCTCATCGAGAATGGCACCCCGGACCGGGTTGGCATCGACGATCAGAATTTTCAACGCAGGTGTCATGAGCCACGACGCCTAACGCATTGAGGGGAAGGCCCGCACTCAGCCCGACAGGATTGCGACACCTGCCAGAATGAGACCGCCACCGGCGATGCGGGCAAGCTGCGGCATCCGCACCGCAAGCTGGCTCGCAAGAAGCAAGCCTACTCCATGCAGAGCCGATGTCGCGATCACAAAGCCGATCGCATAGCTCACACCGCTGGCATCCTCCGGCAGCTCGGCACCATGGGCAAAGCCATGGAAGATCGCGAAGACCCCGCAGACCAGGGCACCGGCGGCGAGCGGAGGCGAGAGATTGAGCGCGATGGCAAGCCCGAGGATGACGACAGAAAAGGCAATGCCGACCTCCGCGCCTGGAAGCTGTCCGCCGGCCATGGCCCAGAGCCCGGCCAGCGCCATGGCCGAGACGAAGGCGACGGGATACGCGATGCGCGCCCTGCCACCGATGAGCCCGGCCCAGAGGCCGACCGCGATCATCGCCAGCACATGATCCAACCCGGTGAGCGGATGCTGCAGCCCCTGAACGAGACCATCGACGGAGCCCACTGCGGTATGGGCAAGGGCGGGCGCCGCCATCATCGTCACGAGCGACGCCAGGGCGCCCGTCAACCGCGTCAGCATGTTCGCCTCCCCTATCCCCCGGCGCTCGCTTTCAGGCCGCCCACGGTCTCGATGAAATCCACCACCGCATCGACGCCCTCGCCCTCCCTCGTATTGGTGAAGACGAAGGGCCGCTTGCCCCGCATGGTCCTTGAGTCCCGGTCCATCACAGCAAGATCCGCGCCAACATGCGGAGCGAGATCGGTCTTGTTGATGACGAGCAGGTCCGAACGGGTGATGCCAGGGCCGCCCTTGCGCGGGATCTTCTCGCCGGCGGCGACATCGATCACGTAGATCGTCAGATCGGCGAGTTCGGGCGAGAAGGTCGCCGCCAGATTGTCCCCACCGGACTCGATCAGGATCAGGTCGAGCCCGGGAAACTTGCCGCGCATTTCCTCGACCGCGGCGAGGTTGATCGAACAATCCTCGCGGATGGCGGTATGCGGGCAGCCGCCGGTCTCGACGCCCATGATGCGCTCCTCGGGAAGAGCCCCTGCGACGGTCAGGAGACGCGCATCTTCCTTGGTGTAGATGTCATTGGTGATGGCGCAGAGATCATAACGATCGCGCATGCGCTTGCAGAGCACCTCCATCAGGGCGGTCTTGCCGGAACCGACCGGGCCGCCGATGCCGACGCGCAAGGGGCCGTGGGGAGAGCGGATCATGAGCGGAACAGCCTCGAATACTGGGTTTCGTGGCGCAGGGACGCGAGGTCCGAGCGCAGCGCGCAGCCGCCGAGATCAGCAAGTGTCGCGGTTTCCGCGCGCGTGGCAGCCGCATGCAAGGACGGCACCAGCCCAGCCGTGATCCTCTGCCCGTCGGTCTGGCCGACGATGCCGAGCCTGACCGAGGCCGAAACCAGATTGGCGACGAAGGCGAGGCTGTAGGCTTCCAGCGCCGGGCGCAGCGGCACGTCATGGCCGCTTGCGGCAGCGGCGACCGCGATGGGATAGGCGATGTCTCCCCCCCAGGCAGCGCGCAGCCGATCAAATGCCGCGCAGGGCCAGGCGGCACGAACGGCCGCGATAAACGCATTGCCCTGCGTCATCGTTTCCAGCCGCCGCTCCGCGGAGTTCGCCAGCGCCAGGGCCAGTTCGGCCACCTCGCTCAGCGCCGCCTCGTCGCCAGCCCCGAGCGCGTTGTAGGCGCATCTGAACAGGACGAGATCGTTATGCAGCGAGCCGTGGCCGACCAGCGCATCGAGCCAGTCGCGAAGCGTGTCGGCATTGGTGAGGTCGCCGGCCTCGAAGGCCCATTCCAGCCCATGCGAATAGGCAAAGGCACCGACCGGGAAGGACGGCGAAAGCCAGACCATCAACGGCAGATGGGCGTGCGACATCAGCCCTCAGTGGTCGTGTTTGTGACCCTTATGCGCGTGTTCGGCGCCATGATGGTGGCCGTGGTCATGCTTATGATCATGATCGCCATGGCTGTGGTCGTGTCCACAGCCGCAATCCGCGCCGTGGGCATGCGCATGGGCATGGGCATGGGCATGGGCATCGGCATCGGCGTGGGCATGCGCATGGGCGTGGTTCGCGTGATCATCACGCTTGTTCTCATGGTGGTCGTGACCATGGTGATCATGAGCATGATCATGGCCGGCGTGAGCGTGCCCCTTGTCGTGATGAGCGTGGCCGTGATCGTGCCCGCAGCCGCAGGACGCGTCATGCGCGTGATCGTGATCATGGCTGTGTTCATGGTCGTGGGCGTGACCGTGATCATAGGCGCCGCGCTCGGGCTGGAACGGACGCTCGACCACGCTCATGGCACAGCCCTGGCCACGGACCATCTCGGCCAGCACATGGTCGTTCTCGATATAGATGGCGTCCGCCGTGATCTCCGCCGGTGTGTGCCGGTTGCCGATATGCCAGGCGACGCGCATCAGCCGCAGCGGGTTCTCGGCCCGCACTTCGAGCAGGCTCTGCACAGCGGCCCTGATCAGGACCAGGCTGCCGTCTTCGAGCTTCACGGCATCGCCGTCATTCAGAACCGTCGGCTTGTCGAGATCGAGCAGAATCTCGCGCCCGCCATCGCCCTTCAGCGCGATGCGGCGGCGATTGCGGTCCTCATGGTCGAGCGTCAGGGTCTCAACGACCTTGTCCTGCTTGACCGCGGCCTTGCGGACGACGGAGGTGGCGCGCAGCATGATGGTACCCGTGACAACGAAATGGATCAGAGGCGATCGACCGATCGCGGCTCGACCACTTCGATCACCGGAGGCGTCGTGACGCAAGCCCCCGCGATCTCAAGGAACGCCTGAAGATGCGGCTGCTGCAGGTGGCGGTCGATATGCTCGCGCTGCTCCCAGCTCTCCACCGACACGAAATATCCGGGCTCCGTAATGCTCTCATGCATGTCATAGGCGAGACAGCCATGTTCGCGACGTGTCGCGGCGATGCAGTCCTGCGCCGCAGCGACAAAGGCTGCGCGGGTTTCGGGGCGGATGCGCGCCCGCGCTATGACGATAACCGGATCCGACATACCGCGTTCTCCTCTCTTGCCTGAGGGGCGCTTCACGCGCCCAGGGGGAATACGCCTGTTTCGGGCGGCTGGATGCAGCCGCCGCGCCCACTGCAGCAGAATGGCGCAGAGGGTCCGGATGCGCGGGATGCGCCCGCGAAGGTGAGGAGCCGGATTTCGCCGCCCTTACCGTGGCAGCGCCTTCACCTCGGTGTCGAACTTCTTCAGCAGTCGCGAGCGCTCGGCCGGGCTGCCCCAGCGCGGCGTATCGTAGTCGATCAGCTTGATCTCCGAGAACTTTGGCGCGTCGGGAGAGAGTTCGGCATTCCTGTTCGACGGGATGGAGTTGATCTTGAGCTTGGCGTTGATGTTCTGCGCCTCGGGCGAGAGCGTGAAATCGATGAAACGGCGCGCCGCCTCGGCATTCCTGCCGCCCTTGATGATCGAAACCGAGCCGGTCTCGTAGCCCGTGCCTTCGCAGGGCGCGACGGTCTTGATCGGCGCCCCCTGAAGCTTCTGCGTCAGCATGTCGTGGATGAAGGCGATGCCGATCGCCGTCTCGCCCAGCGCCGTCGCCTTGACCGGTGCAATGCCGGACTTGGTGTACTGGTTGATGTTCTTGTGCAGGGCCTTGAGATAGTCGAAGCCCTTCTCCTCGCCGAGGCGCTGCACGGTGGTCGCGAGGAAGACGTAAGCCGTGCCGGACGAGCTCGGATCGGCAATCTGGACCTCGTCGCGATAGGCCGGGTCGAGCAGGTCCGCCCAGCATTTCGGCTCGGGCAGGCCCTTCTTCTTCAGCATCTCGGTGTTATAGCCGACGCCAAGCGCGCCCAGATAAATGCCGGAGGTGCGGAATTTCGACTGCTCGGCATGACGCTGCGCCCAATCATGCAGCTCGGCGAGCTTGGGCGAACGATACTCGTCGAGCAGCCCCTCCTCCGCCGCCTGCAGATGCGGCTCACCGGGGCCGCCCCACCAGACATCGCCACGCGGATTGGAGGCTTCCGCCTTGACCTGCGCATAGACCTCGCCCGTGCTCTTGCGCACCATCGAGACCTTGATGCCGGTGGCGCGCTCGAACATCGTCGCGCCCTCACGGCACTGCTCTTCGAGAATCGAGCAATAGACCGTGACCTGCCCCTGCGCCGCGGCGGGTTGATAGGAGGCCAGAAGCGCAGCACTGGCGAACCAGAACGACGCCTGGCGAGCGAAACGGAAACCGGACACGAGCTCTCTCCCTGGCAAACTTGTCTGCCTGACAAATTCATTTGCCGACGAAGAAAGGATGCGCGAGTGGGCTAGTCAATACGGAAGCGGCGCGACCCCGTGCGATCCACAGCACAAGGCGACAGCCAATCGCTTAGAACAGGAAATAGCGCTGCGCCAGCGGCAGCTCGCTCGCAGGTTCGCAAACCAGCAACTCGCCATCCGCCACCACCGCATAGGTTTCTGGATCGATCCGGATGTCGGGCGTCGCGTCGTTGTGGATCATGCTCTTCTTGGAGATGCCGCCGCGCGTGTTCTCGACCGCGACCATCTCCTTGTCCGTACCGAGGCGGGACTTGAGGCCGTTCGCCATCGCGGCCTGCGAGACGAAGACGAGCGATGTCGTGGTCACGGCCTTGCCGAAGGCGCCGAACATCGGGCGGTAATGCACCGGCTGCGGCGTTGGAATCGAGGCGTTGGGATCGCCCATGGGCGCTGCCGCGATCATGCCGCCCTTTAGGACGAGATCGGGCTTGGCGCCGAAGAAGGCCGGCGACCAGAGCACGAGATCAGCAAGCTTACCGATCTCGATCGAGCCGATATGGCGCGAGATGCCATGCGCGATCGCCGGATTGATCGTGTATTTCGCGACATAGCGCTTGGCGCGGAAATTATCGGCGCCGGTGCCGGCGTCCTGCGGCAGCGGACCGCGCTGCACCTTCATCTTGTGCGCGGTCTGCCAGGTCCGGGTCACGACCTCGCCGATGCGCCCCATGGCCTGGCTATCCGAGGACATCATCGAGAGCGCACCGAGATCGTGCAGGATGTCCTCGGCCGCGATCGTCTCCTTGCGGATGCGACTTTCGGCGAAGGCGAGATCCTCAGGGATCGAGGGCGAGAGGTGATGGCAGACCATGAGCATGTCGAGATGCTCGTCGAGCGTGTTGACTGTGAAGGGCCGCGTCGGGTTGGTCGAGGACGGCAGCACATTGGGCAGGCCCGCCACTTTCATGATGTCGGGCGCGTGGCCGCCGCCGGCCCCCTCGGTGTGGAAGGCGTGGATGGTGCGGCCTTTGAAGGCCGCGATCGTGTCCTCGACGAAACCGCTCTCGTTCAGCGTGTCGGTGTGGATCATCACCTGGATGTCGTAGTCGTCGGCGACGGAGAGGCAGTTGTCGATCGCGGCCGGTGTCGTGCCCCAGTCTTCATGCAGCTTCAGCGCGCAGGCGCCGGCCTCGATCATCTCCGTCAATGCGCCCGGCAGCGCGGCATTGCCCTTGCCGGCAAAGGCGAGGTTCATCGGGAAGGCGTCGGCCGCCCTGATCATCTGGCCGAGATGCCAGGGGCCGGGCGTGCAGGTCGTCGCGAGCGTGCCATGGGCCGGGCCGGTGCCGCCGCCCAGCATCGTGGTGAGGCCGCTCATCAACGCGTCCTCGATCTGTTGCGGGCAGATATAGTGGATATGGCTGTCGAAGCCGCCGGCGGTGATGATCTTGCCTTCCCCGGCGATGACCTCGGTTCCGGGGCCGACGATGATGGTCTCGGACGGGTCGAAGTTCCCGAACCCATCCTGGATATCGGGATTGCCGGCCTTGCCGATGGCGCAGATGCGCCCGGCGCGGATACCGATATCGGCCTTGACGATGCCCCAATGGTCGAGGATCAGCGCGTTGGTGATGACGGTGTCGACCGCACCGGCGGCATTGCTGACCTGGCTCTGGCCCATGCCGTCGCGGATGACCTTGCCGCCGCCGAACTTCACCTCCTCGCCATAGGTGGTGAAATCCTTCTCGACCTTGATGACGAGCTCGGTATCGCCGAGGCGCACCGTGTCGCCGGTCGTGGGGCCGAACATGGCGGCATAGGCATTGCGCGGAAAGGGAAAGGGCATCTCGAAGTCCCTGGTCGGTTCTCGCGACGTGTTAGCAATTCTCAGGCCGATGCATCCGGCTCCGACTTGGCCTTCCGGTCCTCAGCGCGCCGCTTCGTCTTGGCCTTTGCACCCGCGGGCTTGCGGCGGCGGGTAGCGCGCAGGCTCTCCTCCTGCAGCATCTCGAGTTGGACCTGCTGGATCTCGGCCAGGCGCTGCCATTGCCGGGTGATCAGATGGTCGATCTTCTCGTGCAGATGGCGAATCTCGAGTTCGGCCTTGAGGTTGACCTGATAGTCGTTGAACGAGCGCAGACGGTCCTTCTGCTCCTGCCGCTTCTGGCTCATCATGATGATCGGAGCCTGGATCGCGGCGATGCAGGAGAGGACGAGGTTGAGCAGGATGAAGGGATAGGGGTCGAAGGCCTTGTCCATTCCTTCCACGACATTGATCATCATCCAGATCGCCAGCACGACCCCAAAGCTGATCAGGAAGGCCCAGGAGCCGCCGAAGCCGGCGAGACCGTCGGAGAGGCGCTGCCCTACCGTGCGATGCTCCTCGAAATCGTCCTCGACATTCGCCGCGATGGTGTCCTGCTTGGCGATGCTTTCGACGACTTCACGGTCGAGCTCCGTGTACTCGCCATGCTCCTCACGCAGGATTTCCTCGACATAGCGCGTGCGGTAGCGCGCGAGCTCCGTCTTGCTGATCAGGCTCTGCTCGGTGAGCTGCGGAAAGTCGGACTGGATGCGCTCGGCCAGCGAAGGGCGCAACGTGGCAAGCGGGACGAGGTTCTTGCGGCTGGTCTCGACGCCAGAAATGGCGCAAGTCCCGCGCTTCTTTCCGTTCGCGGCCAGTTGTTGCGACGGTTTCTCTGCGATTTCCGTCATCGGCACTCTCACCCCGCACCGGCATCGATATCGCTAGAGCTTACCCATGATCTCCTGCCGGAAGCCATAGACCTCGCGCTTGCCGCCGAGCGCCACGAGCCTGACCTCGCGGGTCTGACCGGGCTCGAAGCGCACCGCCGTTCCCGCGGGAATGTCGAGCCGAAAGCCCCTCGCCTTCTCGCGTTCAAAGGAGAGCGCGGGATTCGCCTCGAAGAAATGATAGTGGGAGCCGATCTGGATCGGCCGGTCACCGGTATTGGCCACGGCGAGCATCAGGCTCTCGCGACCTTCATTGAGAATGAGGTCGCCGGGCAACGTCGTCACTTCGCCGGGCTTCAACCGCCCCGCCGAGCCGCGGATCGGCTCATGCACGGTGACGAGCTTGGTCCCGTCGGGAAAAGTCGCCTCGACCTGCACGTCATGGATCAGCTCGGCGATGCCGTCCATGACCTGGTCGGCGGAGATCACATGGGCGCCGGCCTCCATCAGCTCGGCGACGGAGCGACCGTCGCGCGCACCCTCGACCACGAAATCGGTGATGAGCGCAACGGCCTCCGGATAGTTGAGCTTGACGCCGCGCTCCAGCCTTCGCCGCGCCACCATGGCAGCCATGGCGACGAGCAGCTTGTCCTTTTCGCGCGGCGTCAGGTTCATGCCTTTTCCTTCTCGTCTTCCTCGTCTTCTTCGGACTCGTCTTCCAAGGCCTCGACCTCTTCGTCGTCCTCGTCTTCCGCCTCGTCCTCATCGAGGTCGAGATCGGCGTATTCATAGGCGAATACGATCTCGCTGGTGGCGGGATCGAAGCTGCTCGTGGTGGATTCCTCGAAGGCCTCGATCAGCATCTCGGCATCATCGGGCCCGTCGACGTCGAAGCGACGCGTGACGGTTTCTCCCTCGCCGGCAAGGGCGAGCTCAACAGCCCAGCCCCGCGAGCCGGTGTCATAAATGCATTTCAGGCCTTGGATCGCCAGCATGGTGCTCTCCTCACGTGGACCATGTGCGCGGCAGCGCACGCCCCGTGACATGCCGAAGCAGCATGACGAGGGCGCGACGGAGCGCCTGGGCATCGCGGGAGAGAAGGCGAATGACGAGAAGGCCGGAGATAAGCCCGGCCCCGGCCTCGACTGCCTCACAGGCGGGATCCTCGGCAAGCAGCGCACGGAGCTCATCGAGCCCGGCGAGATGTCCCGAGCCGGCGGCGATCACGGTTGCGACGGCCCGCGCGCCTGCGGCAATGGCAGGCCGCTCCAGCGTGGCGGCGACCGCGCCATCGAGGTGAAGCGCGTCGGCGAAAACGAGGTGGCCGTCGCGGCGGATGCGCCAGCGGTCGCGAATGGCGCCGCGCTGCATCGTCTCGCCCATGGCCGTGCGGCCGAAGACGATCGATTCACAGGCGACGAGCCGTGCGTCACCGGCAAGATCGATTGTCAAATTCCGGGCGAGGCGAGCGCCCGAGAACAGGATGCTCTCCTGCGGCAGCCAGGCGAGGCTCGCCCCGGCGGCAACCGAGAGACTGGTCTCGATCCGCGTGTCATCGCCCTGGCTGCGGTAGATCTTTTCGGCCGCCTGCGTCGTGATGACCGCCTCGGCTTGCGCCTCGATGACAGCATCGACCCGCATCGCGTCGCCACCGGCCATGCCACCGCCGGTGTTGATCAGCACGGCCTCGCAGGTTGAAGCAAACGTGTCGGGAAAGCGGGCGCGATAGCCGCCGGACTCCGCGAGTTCGAGCCGGCGCGTCACCTCGCCAATCCTGGCGAGCCGCAGGCGCACGCCGCCATTGGCCCGGACATAGGCCGGCAACAGCGGATCGGCGGAGGGCGGGAGCGGCGGCGCGAACATCAAGGGCCCTGGCGCGAATGAACCTTCAGCCATTCTCCGCCTGCGGCCTCGACGGGCAAGAGGCGGCGCCGTCAGCGCTGCCCAAATTTCAGGCAGGCGATGCCCGTTCCACGGGCGCCGCTTCAGCCGGGGCCCGTTTCGATCAGGAAGCGCATCACCTCGCCGCGCGTCGGCGCGCCGGCGCGACCACCAAAGCGCGTGCATTTGATCGCAGCGGCCGCCGAGGCGAAGCGGATGGCGCTGCGCTCGTCCTGTTCCTCGGCCAGCGCCAGCGCAAAGGCCCCATGCCAGACGTCGCCTGCGCCAAGCGTGTCGACGGTCTCGATCGCGAAGGCCGGCACATGCGCGACTTCGCCATTTTCGATGAAGAGCACCCCCTCCTTGCCGAGCGTGACGGCAAGCCAGGTCGCTGTACCCTGCGCGATCCGGGCGAGGCCAAGGCGCGGATCCTCCTCCCCCGAGACCTCCCGCAGCGCCTGGGCGCTGAAGGCGACATGGCTTGCGGTCGCCACGAGATCGGGATGCGGCGGCCTGCGGTCGCCATCGAGCAGGCCTGGAACTCCGGCCTGGCGCGCGAGCGTCAGGGCCGCGAGCGCTCCTTCGCCCCAGCGCGTGTCGGCGAGCACGGCCTTCGCCCCATCCGGCAGGGTTTTCGGGAGCCAGTCGGCGCTCTCCGGCATCGCCGGATCGGAATAGGAGACGACCATGCGTTCGCCAGCGGCGTCGACAAGAATGGCTGACACCGGTGAACGCAGCCCCACGGCGCGCAAGGCAAAGCGGGTATCGACCCCCTCGCCTCCGAGCTCAGCCACGATCTCGTCGCCGACGCGATCGTCCGCGAGCCGGGTCGCCAGCCAGGATCGACCACCCAGCCGCGCAATAGCGACCGAGGCATTGCCGGCGCAGCCGCCGCCGACCACGGCCAGATCGCGTGAGCGGTATTTCTCGCCGCGCGTCGGCATGGTCTCGACGCTGTAGACATAGTCGAGGGTTGCGATGCCGAGACTGAAGACGCCTGCCATGGATTTCAACCGCTGAAGCGATATTCGCTGACCTGCCGGTAGACCTCGCCGGGACGCAGCACGGTCCTGGGAAAATGCGGCAGATTGGGTGAGTCCGGCACGTGCTGGGGCTCCAGCGCGATGCCGGCATTTGGACCATAGGGCTGGCCATCGAGCCCCGCCACGGAGGTGTTGAGCTTGGCGCCGTCATAGACCTGGAGCGCCGGCTCCGTCGTCCAGAGTTGCATGGCGAGCCCGCTGCGCAGCGAGCGCAAGGTCGCGGCATGGGCGAGCGTCAGCCCGGCGAGCACGCTGGGCTCGCACCGGTCGCGAAGCAGGACATAGTCGTGATCGAACCAGACGCGCGTGCCGTCGGGGTTTGTGAAGCCGATCGCGCGCGGCTTGCGGAAGTCGAAGGGCGTGCCGGCGACCGGAGCGAGCGATCCGTCCGGGATCAGGTCGGCATCGACCGGCGTCATCAGATTGGCGCGGACCTCCAGCTCGTGGTCAAGAATGTCGGGAGCATCATCGAGCTTGAAATAGGAGTGATGCGCGAGATTGACGATCGTCGGCGCATCGGTGGTGGCGGTGAGTTCGATGCGCAACGTCGCTGCCCCGACCAAGCTGTAGCGACACCAGAGGTTCAGCGCACCGGGATAGCCGGCATCGCCGTCGGGCGAGACCAAGGCCAGCGTCACGCTTGCCACGTCATGATGCAGGATCGTCCAGGGCCGCTTGCCAAATCCCTGCCCGCCGCCATGCAGCGAATGCCGGCCGTTCTCGTTCAGAGGCAAATGATAGGTCTTGCCGTCGAGTGTGAAGCGCCCGCCGCCGATACGGTTGGCGAAGCGTCCGGCGATCGCGCCCATATGCGAGGCGTGCTGGGGATAATCGGCCGCATCCGCGAGCCCGAGTACGACACGCTGCGTCTCGCCGCTCGGCAGCGGCACGCTGAGATCGCGCAGCGTCGCACCCCAGTCCATGACACGCGCCTCGGCCCCACCTGGCGAGCGAAGCACGATGTCGTGGATCGGCGTGCCGTCCTGAAGGGTCGCGGCGAGAGCAGGCTTGGTCATGGGCATCACACCACCGGCAAGGAAACGCGGCCGAAGCCGCGCTCTCTCGTGCCCGATTTCATCGCCGCGCTCAACGTCCGGGCGTTTGGGCCCGGCGCCTACGTCCTTACCATACCCCGGTATTCGGCATGCTCGCCCACGGCTCGGCCGGCGCCTTGGCGGGGCCCTTCTGCAGAAGCTCGATCGAGATGTTGTCGGGCGACCGGACGAAAGCCATGTTTCCGTCGCGCGGAGGGCGGTTGATCGTGACGCCCGCCTTCATCAGCTTGTCGCAGGTCGCGTAGATATCGTCGACCTCATAGGCGAGGTGACCGAAATTACGGCCGCCGGTATAAGATTCCGGGTCCCAGTTATAGGTCAGTTCCAGCGTGGGGCGGCCGCGGCTGCCTTCGGCGCCCTTGGCGTCGGCGGCGTCATCGGGCGCAGCCAGGAAGACCAGCGTGAAGCGTCCCTTCTCATTTTCGATGCGGCGGGTTTCGACAAGGCCGAACGTGTTCACGTAGAATTCGAGCGACGCGTCGAGATCGGTGACACGCACCATGGTGTGGAGATATCGCATGCTTGGGGCTCCCCTTGTTCGGCCGGGTTGATCTCGCTCCTAAATCGGGCCAGACGCTCTGCTTTCCAAGAGGCGGCGCGCGAGGCGGCCCATGACGAGAACGCAAGACGTGGACACGAAACGCCCCGACGCCGCAACAATTTCCAGCATCAAGCAGCGTGCTGCTTTGCTGTCGGTGATGGCGACGCTCCTGCTGACCGGAGCCAAGGGCATCGCCGCGATCCTCTCCGGCTCGCTCGCCCTGCTGACCGACGCCTTGCAGGGGCTGATCGATATCGGCTCGACGCTGTTCACCTGGTTCGCTGTGCGAGCTGCCGACAAGCCGGCCGACGCGGAGCACCATTACGGTCATGGCAAGGTCGAGGCGTTGGCAGCGCTGGTCGAGACCGCGATCCTCTTTACGCTGGCCGGCGCGATCCTCTGGGAGGCGATCAGCCGGCTGTGGAGCGGTACGGTCGACGCCGTTACCGTCACGCCCATCGTGCTCGGCGTCATCCTGTTTTCCATGATCGTCGACGCGATCCGCTGGCACTCGCTGCGCAAGGTCGCGGCGGAAACGGGCAGCGAGGCCCTGGCCGCCGAGGCAACTCATTTTTCGGCGGATTTCGTCGGCTCGGCCCTGGTTCTCGTCGGCCTCATCGCCGCCTGGTTCGGCTTTGGGCGGGCCGACACGATCGCCGCCTTCGCGATCGCAGCCTTCATGGCCTATTCCGCCTTCAAGCTCGGGCGCCGTACGATCAACACATTGCTCGACGCTGCCCCCGCCGGGCTGAGCGAGCGCCTGAGCGCCGCAGCCGGGGCTGTGCCCGGCGTCGTCGCCGTGGAATGGCTGAAGGTTCGGCCCTCGGGCGGCCAGACCCATGGCGAGATCGGGATTCGCGTCTCGCGCACGCTCCCGCTCGACCGCGTCGTCGCCATCAAGGACGCGCTCGTGCTGGCGTTGCGCGAGGTCGAGCCAGGGGCCGAGATCACCGTCACCGCCAACCCGATCCAGGTCGATGACGAAACCGCGCTCGAACGGGTTCTGCTGATCGCGCTCAAGCTCAAGATCCCGGTACATCACGTCACGGTGCACAGCATCGGCGACCGGCTCTCGGTCAGCCTCGATATGGAGGTCGATTCCCGGCTGCCGCTCGGTGAGGCGCATGAGATCGCGACGCGGCTCGAGACCGCGATCCGCGCCGAGTTCGGCGGCGAGACGGAGGTCGAGACCCATATCGAGCCCATGGAAACCGGCACGCCGCCGGGCCACAATGCCGCCTGGGACGCGGTGGAGGATATCGGCAAGGCGCTTGCCAAGGAGGCCGCGGGACTCGACGGCCCGATCCACGACATCCACAGCGTCCGCGTCCGCCAGACCCCGAACGGTCTCGTGGTGAACTATCACTGCCGCGTCGATCCGGCGCTCGATGTCGCGGCAGTCCATGCTGCGGTTGACGCGATCGAGCGCGCCGTCCGGATCGCGCGCCCGCAGGTCTGCCGGCTGGTCAGCCATGCCGAGCCTGCGCATCTGCGCCAGCCTGCCTGATCAGCGCACACGGACTTTCAGCGGAAGGGGGCTCGGGCTACAGACAAGGCTCAGATGTCGTTTTCGCCAGGGTTGTCCATGCGCGCCGAAGATACCCCCCTGATCCGTCTCGAGGATTATCGTCCCTCCGACTGGCTGATCGATACGGTCGATCTCGACTTCGTTCTCGAGGCGCATGAAACGAAGGTGCGGGCCCAGCTTGGCCTCAGACCGAATCCGGCAGGCCAGCCGGGATCGGCACTCGTCCTCGACGGCGACGAGCTCACGCTCGTCTCGCTCAAGCTCGATGGAACCACGCTGGACGCGGCGGCCTACAGCGCCACGCCGCAGGGGCTGACCGTGCTCGCGCCACCGCGGCGCGGCTTCACCCTCACGATCGAGACGGTGCTGAACCCCTCGGCCAACACCAAGCTGATGGGGCTCTATCGCTCGTCCAACGTCTACTGCACCCAGTGCGAAGCGGATGGCTTCCGGCGGATCACCTATTTCCTCGACCGCCCCGACGTGATGTCGGTTTACACCGTGCGTCTGGAGGCGAAGAAGGCCGAGGCTCCCGTCCTGCTCTCGAACGGCAACCGGGTCGCGACCGGGGATGTCGCCGGCACCGACCGGCATTTCGCGGTCTGGCACGACCCCCATCCCAAGCCCGCCTATCTGTTTGCCCTGGTCGGCGGCACGCTCGATCATGTCCGCGAGGATTATGTCACCGCCGATGGCCGCAAGGTCGAGCTCGCCGTCTATGTCGAGCCCGGCAAGAGCAGCCGCGCCGGCTGGGCACTGGACTCGCTGGTGCGCTGCATGCGCTGGGACGAGCGCGTCTTCGGCCGGAATTATGATCTCGACGTGTTCAACGTCGTCGCCGTGTCGGATTTCAACATGGGCGCGATGGAGAACAAGGGCCTCAACATCTTCAACGACAAATATGTGCTGGCCGATCCGCAGACCGCCAGCGATGGCGATTATGCCAGCATCGAGGCGATCATCGCGCACGAGTATTTTCACAACTGGACCGGCAACCGCATCACCTGCCGCGACTGGTTTCAGCTATGCCTGAAGGAAGGGCTCACCGTCTTCCGCGACCAGGAATTCTCCTCCGACGAGCGCTCCCGCCCGGTGAAGCGCATCGCCGATGTGCGGACCCTGCGCGCAACCCAGTTCTCCGAGGATGCAGGCCCCCTCGCCCACCCCGTCAGGCCGCGCGCCTATAAGGAAATCAACAACTTCTACACGCCGACCGTCTATGAGAAGGGCGCGGAGGTGATCCGCATGCTGAAGGTCCTGATCGGCGACGAGGCCTTCAAGCGCGGCATGGATCTCTATTTCGAGCGCTGCGACGGCACTGCCGCGACGATCGAGGAATTTCTGGCCTGTTTCGCCGAGAGTTCGGGCCAGGATCTCAGCCATTTCGCTCGCTGGTACGAACAGGCGGGCACCCCGACGATCGTCGCCTCCGGCCGCTACGATGCCGCCGCCAGGAGCTATACGCTCGACCTCGCCCAGAGCACGCCGCCGACGCCCGGCCAGCCCCAGAAAGCGCCGGTGGCGCTGCCGATCGCGCTCGGCCTCGTCGGCAAGGCCGGCGACCTGCCGCTCCACAGCAACTCGAATGCCTATGCGGGCGACGGCCTCATCGTCCTCGACCAACCCTCGCTGTCAGTGACCTTCACGGGCCTGGACGAGGCGCCGATCCCGTCCCTGCTGCGCGGCTTTTCAGCCCCGGCACGACTCGAACTCGATCTTGCCGATGCTGATCTTCTGCGCCTGTTCTCCGCAGACAGCGATTCCTTCAATCGCTGGCAGGCGCTCCAAACGGTCGCGACGCGCGCGTTGACCAGCGCCGGGCGCGGAGCCCTCAGCGCGGCCGGGCTTGCCGACAAGGCCACGGAAATCGCCGGCGCGCTCGACGCCTTCCTGCGCGATCATGCGCTCGCCGACCCTGCCTTTGCCGCCCAGGTGCTGCGCCTGCCCGCCGCTGCGGATATCGCCCGCGAGATCGGTCGGGATGTCGATCCCGACAGGATCCATGCGGCCCACCGCGCGCTCTCGGCGCAGATCGGCAACGCCCTGGCCGACCGGCTTTCGAGCCTGCGCGACGCGCTTGACGAGACGAGCCTCTATTCGCCGGATGCCACGGCAGCCGGGCGACGGGCACTGCGCAACGAAGCCCTGGGACTGCTCGCCATCGGCGCCCCCGAAACCAGCGCGCGCCTCGCCGACACCCAGTTCAGCGCCGCCGACAACCTGACCGACCGGCTTGCGGCGCTCGCCGCCATGACGCTGATCCCAGGTGAGGCTCGCGAAGCCCTGATCCGGCGCTTCGGAGAGCGCTATGCGGCTGAACCGCTCGTGCTCGACAAATGGCTGATGGCGCAGGCCCTCATCGCCGAGCCCGGCACGCTCGACCGCGTCAAGGACCTGATGCGGCACCCGACCTTCTCTCTCGGCAACCCGAACCGCGTCCGTTCGCTTATTGGCGGCTTTGCCGCCAACCTGACGCAGTTCAACCGACCCGATGGCGCAGGCTATGATTTCGTCGCGGATATCGTGATCGCGCTCGATCGGACCAATCCCCAGATCGCCTCGCGCCTGCTCGGTTCCTTCAAGACCTGGCGCACGCTGGAGCCGGGCCGTCGCGCCCTCGCTCAGGCGGCCCTCACCATGGTGTCGCGCACCCCCAATCTGTCGCGGGATGTCGCCGATATCGCGGAGCGCGCACTCGCCTGAGAGGCGGGGCGCGCACCGCCTGTCCAGTTCATTAACGATTTATTACCCGCACAAGATTCATTCTATGAATTACTACAACCATAGGGTGAAATCTGAGGCCCTAATTCAACTCAAAGCTAGACAAACCGATTCGGTCGGATTCAACTGGCGGTGATTCGAGGGGATGCGGCACGTCTCCCGATCTTACTGACGGTACTGTTATCCGAAGGGGGACGGGCATGGCGCGTGCGAACGCGACCTGCGCGGCAACGCGCGCAGGCACGATTCTAGGTGTCGCAAGATCGCTGACTCATCCGCTCTACCAGCGGTTTGAGAAGGCTGAGCCGACCTTTCGCAAAGTCATTCCTGCCCTCGTCCTCGGCTTTTTCGTCCTGTTCGGTGCCGGCGCCTATATCCAGACCTCCGCGATGCGCGACGATGCATTGTCGGATGCGATATCTGATCTCGACCTCGTCGCATCACTGATCGCGCGAGAACTCGATATCGCGACAAAGCTCGATACGGCACCTGCAACTGTTCTTGCTGCACTTGCGACCAAGCACCTGTCCTCGCACGGCCGCCTCGTCCATATCAGCGATGCCAGCGGTCAGGTCATCGCCAGCGAGCCCATGATCGGACAGGCCCGGCGCACGCTGGTCGACTTCCTGGGCCAGACCCAGCCGCTGACCGTATTCGGCGACCGGGCCGGCGTCATGAAGATCGTCCTCCCAGGCGGCCTGGAGACCTTCGCGACCGTCCGCAACCTCGCCGCCCCGCTCGGCCAGGTTGCGGTGCTGCAGCCCGCCTCGCGCGTGCTGTCGCTCTGGAATGAGCGCAGTCGCGCGCTCACCATCCTGTTCGGCTCGGCAGCGCTGGTCCTTGCCGCGCTGACCGTCGCCTTCCTGATGCAGTCGAAGCGCGCCCGTGCTGCCGACGAGGACTGCGACTGCGTGCGCGAGCGTATCGATACCGCGCTCAACCGCGGCCATTGCGGCCTCTGGGACTGGGACCTCGCGCGCGGCCGCATCTACTGGTCGGACTCGATGTATGCGATGCTCGGCTATGACCGCGCCGGCGACTTCATGTCCTTCGGCGAGGTCAATGCCTTCATCCATCCTGCCGACGTCGATCTCTACGCGCTCGCCGACGCCATCAGCCGCGGCGAGGCCGACCATCTCGACCAGGAATTCCGGGTTCGCGACGTCAATGGCGGCTGGGTCTGGCTCAAGGCCCGCGCCGAGCTGGTCACCGACCGGCGCACCCATTCGCAGCACCTCGTCGGTATCGCCGTCGACATCTCCGAGCAACGCCGCATGGCCGAGCAGACCGCGACAGCCGATGCCCGCCTGCGCGATGCCGTCGAGGCCATCTCGGAAGCCTTCGTGCTCTGGGACGCGGATAATCGTCTCGTACTCTGCAACGCTAAATACCAGCAGTTGCACCAGCTTTCCGCCGAAGCCGTCCACCGGGGCGTCAGCCACGAAGAGGTGATGAGCCTCAGCGCCCAACCCAATATCGACCGCGAGCCGACCCGCCACTCCCGCGAGAACGGCACCTCCTATGAGGCGCGCCTCTCTGACGGCCGCTGGCTCCAGATCAACGGACGCCGCACGAAGGATGGCGGCTCGGTTTCGGTCGGCACCGACATCACCACGCTGAAGCAGCAGGAAGAGCGGCTCACGCAGTCCGAGCACGAACTCCTGATGCATGTCACCAATCTCAAGGCCTCACGCCAGAAGCTCGAAGCGCAAGCGCAGCAACTCGCCGATCTCGCCGAGCGCTATCTCGAGCAGAAAGCTGCCGCCGAGAGCGCCAACCGCGCCAAGTCGGAATTCCTGGCGAATATGAGTCACGAGCTGCGCACGCCGCTCAACGCCATCATCGGCTTCTCCGAGATCATGGAGAACGGGATGTTCGGTGCCCTCGGCAGCGAACGCTATGTCGAGTATGTCCGCGACATCCGGACCAGCGGCGGCTATCTGCTCAGCGTCATCAACGACATCCTCGACATGTCGCGGCTGGAATCCGGCAAGCGCCGGCTGGAAGCCTCCGATGTCGCCGTCGACCTCGTCGTGGCCGAGGCTGTGCATGAAGCCCAGGACCAGATCGCGCGCAAGGACCTCACCCTGACCGTCGAGGGGGCCAAGAACCTGCACCTCGTCGCCGATCCGCATGCGCTCTACCAGATCCTCCAGAACCTGCTCGACAACGCGATCAAGTTCACCCCCACCGGTGGGCGCGTCGCCATCCGCACGCGGCAGGTACCGGACGCGCTCAACATCTATGTCGAGGATACCGGCATCGGTATTCCGAAGGAGAAGATCGATCGCATCGGCCGGCCCTTCGAGCAGGTCGAGGGCGAGTTGATCCGCAGCCATGGCGGCTCCGGTCTCGGTCTCGCCATCGCCCGGTCGCTGACGGAGCTCCATGGCGGCTCGCTACGCCTGCGTTCGACCAGCGGCGCCGGCACGATCGTGATGGTGCATCTGCCCCTGAACGGGGGCGCCGGGCGGATCAACGCTCAGGCTGCGTAAGGCTCCCTCAGCCCTGACGGGCTGCGCCCAGTACCCGCTTGAAGATCCCGCGCACGGCGCTCCGCGTTTCGTCCAGTTCTGCGCGCAGCACCTTGGCATCCGGCCGGCCGACGGCCGTCGCGATCCGGCGCAGCACACGCTCCGGCACCGCCTTCGGATCGAAAGCCTCCTCAACGGTGAAGCGCTGCCAGAGCTGCACGTCGCCGATCAGGCGATGCGCCTCCGCGAGAACCGAGGCATCACCTTGTGCCAGCAGCCCGGCTTCGCGCGCAGCGACGAAGACCGACGCGGTATCGCGCACCAGAAGCCCGGGGTGAGCGCTGGCGTGAGCCAGGATCAGGAACTGCGCCAGGAAATCCAGATCCGTCAGCCCGCCTGCAGCGAGCTTGAGATCCCATGGATCGCTTTCACCCTTCTCCCTGGCGATCAGTGCCCGCATGTCGGCAACCGCCGCAGCGACCTTGGCCGGCTCGCGCCTGCGACCCAGGATAGCCGCAATCGCCGCCTCGGCACGATGTGCAAGCCCAGCATCGCCGGTGATGACGCGGGCACGCGTCAACGCCATTTCCTCCCAGATCTCGGCTTCGCCGTTGTGATAGGCCTCGAAGCCGGCGAACTGGGTTGCGGCCGGGCTCTTGTTGCCGGACGGCCGCAACCGCATGTCGACCTGATAGAGCGTGCCACGCCGCGTCGGCACCGTCAGGGCAGCAACGAGGCGCTGGGTGAAGCGGATATGCCATGTCACCGGATCGAGCGACTTTCGCCCGGCGCTCGCCTCCGCTGCAGCCGGTCGGTCATAGAGCAGGATCAGGTCGAGATCGGAGGACGGCGTCAGCTCGCCCGCCCCGAGCCGTCCGAGCCCGAGGACCACGGTCTCCGCCCCCTCGACCACACCATGGTCCTCGGCGAAGGCCGTCTTGGTGTCGTCGAAGGCAACGCCCAGGCAGGCTTCGGCGACCGCACAATAAGCCTGACCCGCCTGCTGGGCAGAATAGACGCCCGAAAGCAGCCGCGCCCCGACGAGGAAGTTCTCCTGCCGGGCCGCATCGCGCAGTCGATCGAGCCCGTCTTCCACACTGGGCGGCGGCGTGCCGACCGCGGCGCGAATGCGCCGCGCGACCGCCTCGCCATCGAGCACGGACGAGGTAAAGGCCGGGTCGATGACACCGTCGAGCACATGCGGATGCAGGGCAGCGACTTTGGCCAGGCGGGGGGCGCTGCCCAGAATCTCGGCGAAGATCGTCAAGAGCGAGCCATGCGAACGCAGCAGAGTCAGCAGCTCGACAGCCGCCGGCATCCGCACAAAGGCGTTGTCGAGATGGGCGAGCGCACCATCGGGATCGGCCGTGCGGCCCAGCGCCACCAGCAGCGCCGGCGTCAGCTCAGTCAACACCTCACGGGCGCGGGCGCTGGTGACGGCGGCACGGCGGCCGAAATGCCAACCGCGCACGGTCTCCGCCACGGTCTTCGGGGCGCGGAAGCCGAGCTTTCCCAGCGTTTCCAGCGTGTCGGGATCAAGCTCGGTGCCGGTGAAACTCAATGTGCCAGCCTCGCTCGCCAGGCTCGGTCCTTCCTCGAACAACAGCCCATAATGGCCTTCGACGCGCTTGGCATGAGTTGTCAGCGCCTTGCCGAAAGCAGCCGTCGAGGGATATCCGCAAAAACGGGCAAAAGCCTCGAGATCGGCCTTCTGCGTCGGCAACGTCTGGGTCTGCTCATCATTGCGCATCTGCAGGCGGTGCTCGATCGTGCGCAGGAAGCGATAGGATTCGCCGAGTTCGTCGCGCGCCTGGGGCGTGATCCAGCCTTCGCGGGTCAGTTCGGCCAGCATGTCGAGCGTCCGCGCACCGCGCAAAGCCGGACGCCTGCCGCCGAAGACGAGTTGCTGTGTCTGCACGAAGAACTCGATCTCGCGGATACCACCGCGCCCGAGCTTCACGTTATGGCCCGCGACCGCAACGGTCTCGTGGCCCTTCACCGTCTGAATCTGGCGCTTCATCGCATGGATGTCGGCGATCGCGGCGAAATCGAAATATTTGCGCCAGATGAAAGGGGCGAGATCACGGATAAAGCGGTGGCCGAGTTCGAGGTCGCCCGCCACGGGACGCGCCTTGATCATCGCCGCCCGTTCCCAGTTCTGACCGACGGTCTCATAGTAGGAATAGGCGGTCGGCAGCGCGACGGCGACATGGGTCGAGCCGGGATCGGGCCGGAGCCTGAGATCGACGCGGAAGACATAGCCGTCCGGGGTTCGTTCCTGGATGATCCGGGCGACCTGTTGCGTCAGCTTGACGAAGAAACTCGACGGCTCGGCGACGCCCGCGGCCTCGGCCGCTTCGGGATCGAAGAAGACGACGATATCGATGTCGGAGGAGTAATTCAGCTCGCCAGCGCCGTGCTTTCCGAGCGCGAGCACGACGAGCCCCGACCCCGGGCCTGGGTTGGCTGGATCGGCCAGCGTAATCCGACCGAGGTCGGCCGCTTGCCGCAACGCATGCGCAACCGCCAGCCGCACCGCCATGTCGGCCGTCGCGGTCAAGGCCGCCGTCACCGTCTCGACGTCCCAGAGGCCGCCGATATCGGCGAGCGCCACGAGCAGCGCCATGGCCTGGCGAAAGCGCCGCAAGCCCCGCATCAGTTCGCCGGTCTCGCATTCGGCGGCGGCACCCAGAGCCTGGATATCACCGAGCAGGGCGTCCCGCCGCGCTTCCGGCTGCAAGGTCAACGAGGCGAGCAGCCCTTCGGGATCAAGCCGCATGACCTGCGCGAGAAAGGGCGAATGCGCCAGCAGGCCGGCGACGAGTTCGGTCGAACGCGGATAGTCCGCGAAATGGGTGGCGAGTGCCTGGGCGGCCGTCTCGTCCCGCAGACGATCGATCAGGTCATGCGCGATGAGCGCATCTGCCTTGGCCCGCGCCGGTAGAACGGGCGCGCTCGAAATTCTCTCGCAAAGCTGCCCGTCCATTGCATAACCCCGCCGATCAAGCCGACTGGAGGCCAGCAGGGTTCGTCTGCGCTGTCGAGGCGGGAAGCGCTCCTTCCCCGGCTGTTTCCACAGGCTTGGGCGGAGCTTCCGGCAGCAGCATGACAACGCGCAGGCCCGGCGCATTGTCTTCGAGCCTGATCTGGCCGCCGTGGAGCCGGACGACGCCGGCCGCGAGTGAGAGGCCGAGCCCGAAGCCGGGCTTGCTGCGGCTCTGGTCGAGCCTGACGAAACGCTCGAGAACGCGGCCGCGGTCGGCCTCGGGAATACCTGGCCCATTATCGGTCACGGAGAGCTCGATCTGTTGCCCGACCACCCCTGCGGCAACGCGCACGACGGGAGCGGCGTCCCCGGTCGGCTTGCCATATTTCAGGGCATTGTCGATCAGGTTGGCGAGCGCCTGTCCGATCAGCTCGCGATTGCCCAATACGCGCAGGTCAGGCGTGACCTCAGTGACGATCTCAAGACCTGCCTCCTCCGCCAAGGGGTCGTAGAGCTCGGCGAGCCCCGAGACGACTTCCGAGAGATCCAGTTCGGCCATGCTGTCATTGATCCGCCCGGTCTCCAGCCGCGCGATCATCAGCAGCGCATTGAAGACGCGGATCAGATTGTCGGCCTCGTCGATGGACGCATCCAGTGCACCGCGAAGCTCGTCCGGCGACTGGGCGGTCCGGAGCGCCTCCTCCGCCCGGTTGCGCAGACGTGTCAGCGGCGTCTTGAGATCATGCGCGATATTGTCCGAGACCTCCTGCATGCCAGACATCAGCTCGCCGATCCGGTCCAGCATGGCATTGAGATTGAGCGCCAGCCGGTCCAGCTCGTCGCCGGTACCGGAGATCGCGAGCCGTCCCTTGAGATCCCCCGCCATGATGGTTTGCGCGGTATCGGTCATGTCGTCGATGCGCTTGAGCACGCGCCGCGCCACAAACCAGCTCGCGAAACAGCCCAGCACGAAGACGAGCAGGAGCGACCAGCCGGCGGCCCGCCGGATCACCACGCCCAGCCGGTCCCGTTCCTCGAGGTCCCGGCCGACGAGCAGCCTGAAGCCGGCCGGAAGCACGAAGACCCGGACGATGGCGCGGCTCGGCGAGTCGAGCGCGTCGCTGCTGCGGGAATATTCGATCTCGCTCTCACCCGGCAGATCGAGAGCGCCCGGCTGCAGAGCCTCGACATTTCCGGCCAGACGCTCGCCGACCGGCGTCGTCACGAGATAAAGCGAAGCGCCCGGCGCGCGCGAGCGCCGCTCGATGATATTGACGAGGCGCCTTATGCCACCCAGGCGCTGCTGCTCGGCGAGCCCCTGGATCTCGGCGTCGATCGTCGAGCGGATCTGGTCATCGAGCAGCCGCTTGGCGTTCCAGGCGACATAGCCGAGCACAAACCCGGCGAAGAGCGCGAAGATGACGAGATAGATCGCCGTCAGCTTGAAGGCGGTGGTGCGGAACAGGTTCGGCAGGAAGCGCTGCTTCCTCCTCGGAGCCTGAGGCGCACCGGAGCCCGGCGAGACGATGTCAGCGGGTCGTGTCACGAACCATGTATCCCGCGCCGCGAATGGTGTGGATCATCGGATGCTCGAAGCCCTTGTCGACTTTCGAACGCAACCGCGAGACATGCACGTCGATGACGTTGGTCTGTGGATCGAAATGATAGTCCCAGACATTTTCGAGCAGCATCGTGCGCGTCACGACCTGCCCGGCATGCTTCATCAAATACTCGAGCAGGCGGAATTCGCGCGGCTGCAGCGGAATCTCGCTGTCGCCGCGCGTGACCCGGTGGGCCAGCCGGTCGAGCACGAGATCGCCGACGCGATAGGTCGTCGGCTCCGAGGCCGGCGCCGCACGCCGCCGCGACAACACCTCGACGCGCGCCAGCAGCTCGGAGAAGGCATAGGGCTTCGGCAGATAATCGTCGCCGCCGGCACGCAAGCCCTTGACGCGGTCATCGACCTGCGCGAGCGCCGACAGGATCAGGGCCGGCGTCGCATCGTTCTGCTCCCTGAGCGAACGGATCAGCGACAGGCCATCGAGCCGCGGCAGCATGCGATCGACCACCAGAACGTCATAGGCGCCCCCCTCCGCCATGGCATAGCCCTGCAGGCCGTCGGCGGCATGATCGGCAACATGCCCAGCCTCGCGAAAGGCCTTGACGAGATAGGCCGCCGCTTCGGCGTCGTCTTCAACGATAAGGAGTCGCATGACGGCAGGTTACCTCAGGAAACTGAAAAACGGCAGGCCGGATGAATACATCCGGCCTGCCGCGTTAAGGCTGGTTTACCTGGCAGGGGCGACTGAAGGCCAGGAAGCCCGCCCAACCTTGTTTAGGCGGCCGGCTGACGGCCGACCTCGAAGCTGACCTCGCGCTCCTTGCCTTCGCGCCACACGGTCAGGGTCGTCTTGGTGCCCGGGGCGAAGACCGCGATCTTCTTGGAGAGATCGCGGGCGTCGGCGACCTTCTCGCCATTGACGGCGATGATCGTGTCACCACGCTTGATGCCTGCCTTGGCGGCGGGGCCATTGGCCTGCGCCTCGGCGATCAGGGCGCCACGCGGCTCCTTGAGGCCGATCGCATCGGCAACTTCGGCGGTGACCGGCTGGATCTGGACGCCGATGAAGCCACGGGCCACCGAGCCATCCTTCTTCAGCGAGGCGACGACGCTGTCGACGGTCGCAGCCGGAATGGCGAAAGCGATGCCGACACTGCCGCCCGACGGCGAGTAGATCGCGGTGTTCACGCCGACGACCTCACCCTTCTGGTTGAAGGTCGGGCCGCCCGAATTGCCGCGATTCACGGCCGCATCGATCTGCAGGAAGTCGTCATAGGGACCAGAGCCGATATCGCGACCCTGGGCCGAGACGATGCCCGCGGTCACGGTGCCGCCGAGGCCGAAGGGGTTGCCGACAGCCAAGACCCAGTCACCGATGCGCGGCTTCGACTTGGCGAGCTGGACGAAGGGGTAGTTGCCCTCCTCGGTGACCTTCAGCAATGCGATATCGGTCCGCGGATCGGTGCCGATGACCTTGGCCGCAAGCGTCTTGCCGGAATCGGTGACGAGCTGGACCTCTGTCGCGTTCTGGACGACGTGGTTATTGGTCACGACATAGCCGTCCTGGCTGACGAAGAAGCCCGAACCCTGCGACATGCCCTGACGCGGCTGCGGCTTGCCCTGGCGCGGGCCCTGGCCCTCTTCTCCGAAACGGCGGAGGAAGCGCTCGAGCGGGTGGCCGGGCGGCAGACCTTCGATGCCGCTCTCGCCATCCTCGGCGGAGGCAGCAGCGACGCTGGTCTTAACGCGAACGGAAACGACAGCCGGCTTCACGTGATCGACCATGTCCGCAAAGGACGGGAGCTGGGTCTGGACGCCGGAGAGCTGGATCGGCTGGGCAAAGGCGCTGTGATTCTGCATGAGAGCGCCATCCGCGAGACCAGCGGCAAGACCGATGCCCAGCGTGGCCGCACCGGCGATCAAGGCGCCGCGCTTGAGGATGGACTTGGAAGTGGTAGGGGTCGTCATGGTTTTACCTCTGCGACTGACGGCAGGGGCATTCCCTGCTTGGTGTCGTGACCATGACGGGTGGCGCCTTACCCCGTTTTCGCGCCGAGATGACGTTTTTGTAAGGTTGAGAGGGCTGATGCCTTAGTTGCCGTCCCGCCTGATCAACGCGTCAACCCGCGCCTGTTCGTCCTCGCTCAAGGGCTTCGTCTGCTGCCCGGCCGGGGTCCGCATCAGCCGGCTTCTCCGGCCGAGATAGGCAAGGCCGAATGCAAGGATCAGGAACGGCGCGACCCACAAAGCAATGGTGCGGATGTTGAGAGGTGGGCTCAGCAGAACAAAATTGCCGTAACGCGCGACGACGAAATCCCGCACGGCCTCATCCGTATCACCGGCCACCAGCCGCTCGCGCACGAGGATGCGCAGATCACGGGCCAGTGGCGCATCGGAATCGTCGATCGACTGGTTCTGGCAGACGAGGCAGCGCAGGCCGCCGGAAATCTGGCGCGCCCGCTGTTCGAGCGTGGCGTTCGGCAGGACCTCGTCCGGCTGCACTGCCCTGACCGGGCTGGCGCAGAGCAGGCCGAGCATCAGCAAGGCAAGGACGCGGCGCATGCGCTCACTCCGCCGGCTGGATGACGGTACGCGTCGCGGCACGCCGCGGCACGGCGAGACGGAAGCGCCGGTCGGTCAGTGAAAGCGCTCCGCCGAAAGCCATGACGACAGCACCAATCCAGATCAGCAGGATGAGCGGCTTGTCATAGACCCTGACCGCGATTCCGCCGCCCTGCGGCTCGCCAAGGCTGACATAGACCTGGCTGAGGCCGTCGGTCCGAATACCGGCCTCCGTCGTCGGCATGGCGCGCGCGGTATAAACCCGCTTCATCGCCTCGACGGGTTTCAGCTGCCTGTCGCCGGCAGAAACGCGGAAGCGCGCCACATCCTCGGTAAAGTTGGGTCCCTTGCGCGGCGTGACTGTCTCCAGGACCACGGTATAGCGGCCGCTGGTCAGGCTCTCGCCGGGCTTCAGCACGCCGATCCCCTCCGCGCTCCATGCGGCAGCCGCGATACCGATCACGCTGAGGCCGACGCCGGCATGGGCGAAGGCCGTACCCCAGGCGGAACGCGGCAGGCCGATTGCGCGCGACAGCATCGCGGAGGCGCCGCTCGCCCGCCGCACCACGCGCTCGCCGATATCCCAGGCCGAACCTGCGATGAGGAAGACGCCAAGCCCGATGCCTAGCGGCGCCAGGACGGGGCCGCCGCGCATGATCGCGACGACTGCGAGCCCGGAGACGATTGCGAGCACGAGAGCCGCCGACATGCGTTGCGCCGCACCGAGCAGATCACCGCGCTTCCAGGCCAGCGTCTGGCCGATCGGCAGCAGCAGCAGCAGGGGCACGACCACGGGTACGAAGGTGGCGTTGAAGAACGGGGGGCCAACGGAAATCTTGTCGCCGGTCAGCATCTCCAGCACCAGCGGATAGAGCGTACCGATGAAGACGGTCGCGCAGGCGGTCGCGATGAAGAGATTGTTCACGACCAGCGCGCCCTCCCGCGAGATCGGGGCGAAGAGGCCGCCCTGCCGCAGCAGCGGCGCACGCCAGGCGAAAAGCGCCAGTGAGCCGCCGACGAAGAAGACCAGGATCGCAAGGATGAAGAGGCCTCGCCCGGGATCGCTGGCGAAGGAATGCACCGAGGTCAGGACGCCGGAGCGGACGATGAAGGTGCCGAGCAGCGAGAGCGAAAAGGTCAGGATCGCGAGCAGGATCGTCCAGACCTTCAGCGCATCGCGCTTCTCCATCACCACGGTGGAGTGGATCAGCGCCGTGCCGGCCAGCCAGGGCATCAGCGAGGCGTTCTCGACCGGGTCCCAGAACCACCAGCCGCCCCAGCCAAGCTCGTAATAGGCCCAGTAGGACCCCATCGCGATGCCGAGCGTCAGGAAGACCCATGCCAGCAGCGTCCACGGCCTGACGGCGCGCGCCCAGACGGCATCGATACGCCCGTCGATCAGGGCGGCGACCGCGAAGGCATAGGTGATGGAGAAGCCGACATAACCGACATAAAGCAGCGGCGGGTGGATCGCGAGGCCGAGATCCTGAAGGATCGGGTTGAGGTCCTGGCCTTCGCCCGGCGCCGGATCGAGCCGCCGGAACGGGTTCGAGGTCAGCAGCACGAAAGCCAGGAAGGCGACCGTGACGAAACCCTGCGCCGCCAGTGTGCCGGCCCTGAGACGCGTGGGCAGCGACCGGCGCGACACGGCGACCAGTGCGCCGAACAGCGTCAGGATCAGCACCCAGAGCAGCATGGAGCCTTCGTGATTGCCCCAGGTCGACGTCACCTTGTAGATCAGCGGCTGGGCCGAATGCGAATTGGCGACGACGTTCTCGACCGAGAAATCCGAGCGCACATAGGACACGACGAGCGCAAGAAAGGAGAAGGCGACCAGCAGGAAGCAGGTCACCGCCGCGGCCGGGCCGACAGACGCCAGCGCCGCATCCCGCCGCGAGACGCCCCAGAGTGGGACGAGCGCCTGGACGACGGCGACACCCAGCGCCAGCGCGAGCGCGAAATGTCCGATCTCGACGATCATCCTGCCCTCACCGCTGCGGCTTCTGCGCACCGGCGTCGCCGGGCTGCCAATGGCCTTGCTTCTTCAGTGCGTCCGCGACTTCGCGTGGCATGTAGGTTTCGTCATGCTTGGCCAGAACCGAATCCGCACGGAACCGGCCTGCGGACTCAAGCACGCCTTCCGTCACGACGCCCTGCCCTTCGCGGAAGAGATCCGGCAGGAGTCCATCATAGCTCACCTGGACAGTGGTCTTGCTGTCGGTAATGGCGAAGGTCACGCGCTGGCCTGGCCCGCGAGACACAGACCCCGTCTCGACGAGGCCGCCGAGCCGCATGCGCGTGCCGGGCTGCAATCCCTTTTCGGTGATTTCCGTCGGTCCGTAGAAGAAGACGATCGAATCGCGCATCGCGAAGAGCACGAGGCCAGCGGCAAGGCACAGGACCGCACCTGCCGCTCCGATCAGGGCAAGGCGACGTTGCTTGCGGCTCATCCCGCGGCGCGGCGCCACGATCCGCGACGGTTCTGTGGCGGTCATGGCGCGGGCTCCCGCAATCCGAGTTCTCCGGCCAGGGCATCAAGCTGGCCAAGCGCGGCACCATCGTCGGCGAAGCGCTGGCGGGCCGCGATGATCGCCTCTCGCGCGGCCGGCTTGTCGCCCAGCACGACCTGCGAACGGATCAGTCGCGTCCATTCGGCGAAGGTGCCGCCGCCCATCTTGAGGCGCTCGGCAAGACCATCGACCATGCCCCGGATCGCAAGCTGCTGCTCGCCCGGCGGCAAGGCCGCGATCGAGGCGCCGGTGGACGGGGCGGCCTCCAGCCCCTCCAGGCGTAGGCGCACCGTCCCGACCCAGGTCGCGTCGGCCGGAGCATCGACGAGCAGAGCGCGCAGATCCGCGATCGCGCCGGCGCTGTCGCCGTCCTGCTCCTTGGCGATCGCCAGGAAGAAACGGGCCCGGGCATTGCCGCCGTCGAGCTTGACCGCTTCGGTCAGCGGCTGGCGCGCTTCGGCCGTCACCACGCCGCCTGCGGCAAGCGCACGCGCCTCGCCAAGGCCGGCCAGCAATTCGGCATTGGCCCCGCCATGCTCCAGTGCCGCCGCGAAGGCCCGCGCCGCCTCGTCGTAACGACCCTGGCGCAAATAGACCGGCGCAACGACGGACCAGCCCCGCGCGTCTCCGGGGTTCGCCGCCAGATGAGCCTCGATGCGGCTGACCGCGAGCGCGAAATCCTGAGAGGGGTCCGATTTTAGCCGTGCCGAGAGGGGCTGATCCGGCTGCTCGGGCGAGCCTTGGGCGCCATAGAGCAGAAGTGCAAAGAGCGGCACGCAGGACAGCGCGATCGCCGAGGCTGCACGCCGCCGACGCAGCGCAGGCTCGCTGTCTCCCGTGGGCACAGCCTCCCCGTCCGCCGCCCGCAGCAGCCTGCGCCCGGCCTCGGCACGCGCGGCATCCGCCTCGGTGCCGCCGATCAGGCCGCGGCCAAAATCACGATCGATTTCGGCAAGCTGCGAGCGATAAAGGCTCTTTGCGTCTGAGACCTCGGCAAACGCGTTCGCGCCCCCGCGCCCAAGAGGCCAGAGCAAGGCGAAGACCGCCGCCGCCGTCATTGCTGCAAAGATGATCCAGATCAGCATGTCGCGTTCATAGCCAATCGCTGACGCCGTATCATGTCTGCCGATGGCGACAAAGGGTCACGTCGGCACCGTCAAACCGAAGGAAGCAGCAGGCGTGCCCGCAGGCCACCAAGGCGGGAGCGCTCGAGCGTGACCTCGCCGCCATAGAGCTTGGCGAGATCGACCACGATCGAGAGCCCGAGGCCGGAGCCCGGCGTCGTCTCATCGAGCCTGCGACCGCGCTTGAGCACGTCGAGCAGGGCCTCGGACGGCAACCCGGGACCATCATCATCGATCAGCAGCGCGATCCGCCCCTCTTCGGCTTCGGGAGCGAGGCTCACCTCGACCGTCGAGCGCGCCCATTTGAACGCATTGTCGAGCAGGTTGCCGAGCATTTCCTCCAGATCCTGCCGCTCGCCGCGAAAGCGGACATGGGGTGGGACGTGGTGCGTGCCGGTAATGTCGCGCCCCTGCGAGATCTTGGCGAAGGTGCGGATCAGCGCATCGAGCGAGGGCGCAACCTCGGTGACGCTGCCGAGCGCGCCGGAGAGTGCGGCCGCCCGCGCGCGATCGAGATAATATTGCACCTGGTCGCGCATGATCGCCGCCTGGTTCCGCACCGTCTGCGGCAGATGCGGGTCGCTTGCCTCGGCTTCGTTCAGCATCACGCTGAGCGGGGTCTTCAGGGCGTGGGCGAGATTGCCGACCTGTGTCCGGGCCCGTTCCAGGATTTCGCGGTTGGCGTCGATGAGCTGATTGAGTTCGCCGGCCAGCGGCGCAAGATCGGGTGGATATTTTCCGGCGATCCGGGCCGCCTCGCCGGTTCGCACCGAGCCGACCGCGGTGCCAAGCCTGACGAGGGGGCGCAGGCCGAAGCGAACCTGGATCAGGGTCGAGGCGACGAGTGCGAGCCCCAGCAGCAGGAAGGTCAATGTCAGCGCCAGGCGGAAATCACGAATGTCGCCTTCGATCTCGTCGGCAGGGGCCGCGACGCCGACGATGAAGCGGCCATCCTCGCCGACATCGATCTCGCGCTCGATGATGCGCAGGCCCCTCTCGTCCGGACCCGAGACATAGCTCTCCCGCAGGCCCCGCGCGTTCGGCGTCAGCTGCTGGTCGAGAAGCTTCGGTAACTGCCCGCCGACGAGGGAGCGCGAGGTGCGCACCACGGGCTTTTCACCGTCGAGCCGGACGATCTGCCAGTACCAGCCAGATAGCGGCAGATCGAAACGCGGCTCGCCGAGATCCCCGATCGCCTGGCGCTCGGTTTCCGGCGGCGCGGCGAGATCGGCGACCAGTTCCTTGATGTAGACGCTGAGCCGCTCGTCGAAGCCGCGCTCGGCCGAGCGGCGGTAGAATGTCGTCAGGCCGAAGCCGGCGAGCGCCAGCACCAGCGCACAGCACACTGCCGCCGACAGGAAGAGGCGAGCGCCGAGCGAATAGCGATGCGATTTGCCCGGCATGGACCGTCGTCAGACCTTGGCAGGCGCGGCGGCGATGTAGCCAAGCCCACGGACGGTCTCGATGATCTCGACGCCGAGCTTCTTTCGGAGACGGCCGACGAAAACCTCGATGGTGTTGGAGTCCCGGTCGAAATCCTGATCGTAGAGATGCTCGACCAGCTCGGTGCGCGAGACGACACGCCCCTGATGATGCATCAGATAGGCAAGCAGCCGGTACTCGTGCGAGGTGAGCTTCACCGGATTGCCGTCGACGACGACCCGGCTGGCGCGCGTGTCGAGCCGGACGGGGCCGCAGGTCAGTTCCGAGGTGGCATGGCCGGCCGCGCGACGCAGCAGCGCCCGGACGCGGGCCAGCAGCTCCTCGATATGGAACGGCTTGACGACATAGTCGTCGGCGCCCGCATCGAAGCCCGAGACCTTGTCGCTCCAGCGATCCCGCGCCGTCAGGATCAGCACCGGCATGGTCTTCTCGGCCCGGCGCCAGCCCTGGAGCACAGTCACGCCGTCGACCTTCGGCAGGCCGAGATCGAGGATCACTGCATCATAGGGTTCGGTCTCTCCGAGATAGAGCCCCTCCTCGCCGTCGAACGCCTTGTCGACGGCATAGCCGGCATTCTCCAGCGCGGTCACGATCTGGCGATTGAGGTCCTTGTCGTCCTCGACGACGAGCAGTCTCACGTCGGCTCACTCCTGTCTTGATGTCCCGGGGCCGGATGCCTTCGCCTGAAGGCTGCCGCTCAGCGAATGGTTGAGACCTTGCCGGACTGGCCCTCGAGCGTCACACGGGCCACGCGACCATCGCGCTTCAACGTCGTTACAACATAGACGAAATCATCGCCCTGGCGACACAGTCTGATACGGACGACCTCGCCCGGCGCGGCGTTGCGCGCATGCCTGGAGGCCTGGGCCGGCTGGATCACCCGCCCATCCGACACCGCCTCGCGCATCTCGTCCGCCGACAGGCAGGAGATAGGCTCCTGGCTGTCGATCGTGACAATCGGGAGGGGCTGGGCAAGCAGTGTCAGGGCGAAGATCGTTTCGACGGGCATCATCGACATTCGCTAATCCCGAGCAACTGAACACGCCATGAATGGGCGGCTCGCGTGTCGTCAGGATATGCCACTGTAGCGCCAGCCGTCCACGCCATTCCTGTCCTTTGCCCACAACCTCGCGGAGCTGCGCATCGGCGATCTCAATCTCGGTTTGCAGACGACCGGATCCAGAAATCCCCTATTCTCGCGCCGCGTCGGCCGCGGTGCGGCGCCGGCTGGCCAACAAATTGGACCGGCTCAGGTGCAGCCAGAGTTCAGGTGCCGGTTGTCGCAGCGACTGCGATTGCGGGTTCAATTATGCGGTTCGACGCGCTATCGCTCCCAGCTCACGAGGAGAGGAGATCCGATGCGCGTCGGAGGTTCGATTGGCCTTGGCGGGCTCGCACTCGCCGCGATGCTGGCGGGAACGCCTGCCCTGGCCGTGCTCGGCGGGCGTGAGGGCGGTCCTTCGGCCGCGTCGACGCTGATGGTTCTCAATGCGCGCGGCGGCGTCTGCACCGGGATCGTCCTGTCACCGCGAACGATCCTGACCGCGGCCCATTGCGCCGATGGCGGCGTCGAGCTGCGTATCCACTGGAAGGACGGCAGCGGCGAACCGGTGCTGATCGCTCCTGCCGCGGTTGCCTTCCATCCCGGCTTCGACGCGAAGGCGATCACGGCCCGGCGCCGCTCGATTGATCTCGCCCTCGTGCGCCTCTCCGCACCGCTGCCCTCGCGCTTCTCCCCCGCCGCCTTGATCGACGGCGGCCTGCCACGCGCCGGTTCGGAGATAACGCTCGCAGGCTATGGGGTCTCCCGGGAGGGAGAGGCCCGCACGACCGGCACCTACCGTTCTGCCGCCCTGGCGACGGTCGAGCCCTATGGCCCGGGCAAGATCCTGCTCTGGGCCGCAGATCCCGCTGGTGCGGGCAGCCGCCCCGGCGCCGGCGCCTGCCAGGGCGATTCCGGCGGCCCTATCTGGCAGGGCAGTGACGGCGTCATTGCCGTGACGAGCTGGTCCACCGGCCCGAAGGGCAGGAGTTGCGGCCTGCTCAGCCAGGGCGTTCTCATCGCGCCGCAGCGAAACTGGATCGACCGCACCCTGTCGCAATGGGGCGAGAGCGCATCCTGGACGACCGGTCGCTGATCGAAACACTGGACTGGCTCGAAACAGGCCATAGAGTGGCAATGTGAATCCGGCGGTTGCTTCATGATGTCTCGTGCTCCGATCCTTGCCCTTGCCGCCGCGCTTTGCACGGCTGCCTCCCCGGCGGCGGCCGTCGTCGGTGGTGCTCCCTCGCGAGGGGTCGACGGGCCGCGCGCCTGGACGGTCAGGGTCGAGACCAGCCGCGGCGAGCTCTGTTCCGGCGCGGCGATCGCTCCTGAACTCGTCCTGACCGCGGCGCACTGCCTGATGGGCGGTGGGGCCGTCCGTGTGGTGAGCCTGGACACGCGCTTTCGCGAGCGCAGCCACCCGGTGATCGGGGTCCTGCCGCATCCGAGCTTCGTTCCCGGCACCACGCCGCGGACCCAACCCGGCACCGACCTCGCCGTTCTCAGGCTGGCCTCTCCCCTTCCCGCCGATATCGAGCCTCTCTCGCTTGGCAGCGGTCTCTGGCAGGGCGAGACCGTGACGATGGCTGGCTATGGCCTCTCGTCCGAGAACAACAAGCGCACCGCGCGGCGACTGCGCGAGACACCGCTCGTCAACGCCGGAAACTACACGACCTCGAACACGGTGAAGGTCGCGGTCGATACGCAGGCGCTGGGCGAGACACCCGGCGCGGGTGCCTGCCGTGGCGATTCCGGCGGCCCCGTCCTGCGCGGCTCGGCGGCCTCGCGGGACCTGGTCGGCATCGTCAGCTGGTCGAGCGGCCCCCTGAATTCGCGCGTCAGGCGGATCTGCGGCGGTTTCACCGCCATTACGCCGATCAGCGAGCACCGCTCCTGGATCACCGAGGCCAGCGGCCGGCTTCTCGCGCTTGGCGAAGGCGGGCGCCAGGACGCTCCGGTCGCGCCGCGCGCCAGCTATAGCTGGTGGTTCAGCCGCTGAGCCGGATCCGGCGGCTCAGATTGAGTGTCGGTCGCCCGCGCCAGCAGAGCCGCTCGACGCGCGTGGAGTTCGCAACCATCGCCCCCCGGATCGCGGTGACCCGGCGATCCGAATAGAGGTCCGGCCGGATTGGCAGGGCGAGGCGGGACGCGCAGCAGTTGAAGGAGGTCTCAGGTCTCCTCCTTCTCCACCCATTTGAACGTCGCGGACGGAACATATTGATCCATCCTTTCGAGCAGGGTCGCCGGCTCGGTATCCGTTATCGCCATGGCGCGGTGGTTCTGCTTCAGGAAGCCGGCCTCGACCGTGTTGTCGAGGAAGGTCGCGAGTGGGTCGTAGAAGCCGCCGATATTCAGGAAACCGAGCGGTTTCGTGTGGATGCCGAGCTGGCCCCAGGTCCAGATCTCGAAAATCTCCTCGAAGGTGCCGATACCGCCCGGCATCGCGACGAAGCCATCCGAGAGTTCGGCCATCCTCGCCTTGCGCGTGTGCATGGTGTCGACCACTTCGAGCCGGGTCAGCCCGTTATGGCCGATCTCCTTTTCGCGGAGCGCGCGCGGGATGATGCCGTGGACCTCGCCTCCGGCCGCGAGCGCCGCATTGGCAACGGTTCCCATGAGACCGACCGCACCGCCGCCATAGACGAGCGTCAGCCCGCGCCTGGCGATCTCGGCGCCCATGGCCCGGGCGCCGGCGGCGTAGACCTCGTCATTGCCCGGATTGGAGCCGCAAAAGATACAAACCGATTTCATGCGCCCAGCGCCTGCAGGATGCGGGCCCAGGAACGCTGGCCCTTGTGGAAGGAAGACAGGTCGTATTTCTCGTTCGGCGAGTGGACGCGGTCATCATCGAGACCGAAGCCGACGAGCAGCGTGTCCATGCCGAGCGTGCGCTTGAAGTCCCCGGCGACCGGGATCGAGCCGCCCGAGCCGATGGTCACCGCCTTGCGGCCCCATTCCTCGGTCAGCGCGGCCTGCGCCTTGAGCAGGGCCGGCGAATCGACGGGAACGGCAATCGCCGGCGAGGCGCCGTGCGCAACGAACTCGGCCGTGACATCCGCCGGCAGTCGCGCCCGCACGAAAGCCTGGAAGGCGGCCGCGATCTTCTGCGGATCCTGCTTGCCGACGAGGCGGAAGGAGATCTTGGCCGAAGCCTTGGCCGCGATCACCGTCTTGGTGCCGTCGCCGATATAGCCGCCCCAGATGCCGTTGACGTCGCAGGTCGGGCGCGACTGGATCTGCTCGATCAGCATCCGGCCCTTCTCCCCGATCGAGTGCTTGAGGCCGATCCCCCCGAGGAATTCCGCCTCGGTCAGGCCGAGCGCCTGCCAATCCGCCTTCTGCTCGGCCGTCGGTTCCTCGACACCGTCGTAGAAGCCGGGAATGGTGATCCGGCCGGTCTCGTCGTGGAGCGCCGCGACGATGCGCGACAGCACATGAATCGGATTGGCGGCGGCACCACCGAACAGGCCCGAATGCAGGTCGCGGTCGGCGCAGGTGATCGTCACCTCCTGATAGACCAGCCCGCGCAGCGAGGCGGTGATGGCCGGCGTTTCCCGGTCCCACATGCCGGTGTCGCAGATCAGCGCGACATCGGCCTTCAGCTCCTCGGCATGCGCCTCGACGAAGGGCGGCAGATTGGGAGAGCCGGATTCCTCTTCGCCCTCCACCAGGATGGTGATGCCGACCGGCAGATCGCCGGTTTCCTTCAGCGTCGCCCGCAAGGCCTCGATGAAGGTCATCACCTGGCCCTTGTCGTCACAGGCCCCGCGCCCCGTGATGACCTTGCGGCCGGCCGCGATCTCCTTGACCACGGGCTTGAACGGGTCGCTTTCCCACAGGTTCAACGGGTCGACCGGCTGGACGTCGTAATGGCCATAGAACAGCACATGCGGCGCGCCCGGCTTGGGCCGATGCCCGACGACGATCGGCTGGCCGGGCGTCTCGCGCAGCGACGCCTTGAAACCGAGCGATTCGAGATCGTCCCGCAGCCATTCGGCGGCGCGGCGGCTATCGGCGGCATAGGCCGGATCGGTGGCGATCGAGGGAATCGCGATCCACGACGCCAATCGGGCCAGCGAAGCATCCAGTTCGGCATCGAGGCGGGAGAGAATCGCAGGAAGCTTGGGCATGTCGCTCGATCTCACAATGGGCTCAAGGCATGAGCGGATTAAAGGTTGCATCATCATGACAAGCCAAGGGCCGGCGCCAGCAGGCCGGCCGGCATGGCTGTCCCGCGTCGCCAGCTATTTGCGCCCGCCCATCATCGAGCCGAGCACTCCACGCAGGATGGCGGAGCCGATCTGGCGCCCCATCGTCGAGGCGGCCGAACGGGCTGCCGACGTAATGATCTTCTCCGTCATGCTTGGCGGAAGGCGCCCGCCACGGCTGCCCGGACCGGTCTTCGGACGCTCGCCATTGCCGACGGCATCGCCAAGCCAGCCACCAATCGTATCCATGATGCCGCCGCCGCCAGTCGACGCCTCGACCGGCGAGCCATCGGCGTTCAGGCCCTTGCGCTTCATCAGCTCCTCATAGGCCGACTCGCGGTCGATCATGGTGTCGTATTTCCCGGCGAAGCCGGAATCGCGCATGCACTGGGCGCGTACCTGCGGAGAAACCGGGCCGACCTGTGCCATGGGCGGGGCGATCAGCGTGCGCTCGACCATGGTCGGCGTGCCCTTGCCCTCCAGCGTCGAGGTCAGTGCCTCGCCGACCGCAAGCTGGGTGATTGCTTCCTCGGTTTTGAACTTGGGGTTCTGGCGGAAGGTTTCGGCGGCCGCCTTGACCGCCTTCTGATCGCGCGGCGTGAAGGCGCGCAGCGCGTGCTGCACACGGTTGCCGAGCTGGGCCAGAACCGTGTCGGGGATATCGAGCGGGTTCTGCGTGACGAAATAGACGCCGACGCCCTTCGAGCGGATCAGCCTGACGACCTGCTCGACGGCCGTCAACAGCGCCTTCGGCGCGCCGTTGAAGAGCAGATGAGCCTCATCGAAGAAGAAGACCAGCTTCGGCTTGTCGAGATCACCGACCTCCGGCAGCTGCTCGAACAGCTCCGAGAGCAGCCAGAGCAGGAAGGTGGCATAGAGCCGCGGATTGGCCATCAGCTTGTCGGCCGCAAGCATGTTGATGACGCCGCGCCCGTCGCGGTCGGTCCGCATCAGGTCGTTGATGTCGAGCGCCGGCTCGCCGAAGAACAGATCGCCCTTCTGGTTTTCCAGCACCAGCAAGGAGCGCTGGATCGTCCCGACCGACTGCGCGGTGACATTGCCGTATTTCGTCGTCAGCGACTGCGCGTTCTCGGCGATGAAGGAGAGGATCGCGCGCAGGTCCTTGAGGTCGAGCAGCAGGAGCTTCTGCTCGTCGGCGATGCGGAAGGCGATGTTGAGCACCCCTTCCTGCGTGTCGTTGAGGTCAAGCAGGCGCGAGAGCAGCAGCGGCCCCATTTCCGAGATGGTGGCGCGGACAGGATGGCCCTGCTCGCCGAACACGTCCCAGAATACGGTGGTGAACTGGTCGGGCTGGTAGGTCACGCCGATCTCCTCGGCGCGCTTGAGGAAGGGCGGTTTCGAATCGCCCGGCGCGGCAACACCGGACAGGTCGCCCTTGATGTCGGCTGCAAAGACGGGAACGCCGTGGCGCGCAAAGCCTTCGGCCAGAACCTGCAATGTCACCGTCTTGCCGGTGCCGGTTGCGCCGGTGATCAGGCCATGACGATTGGCAAGCTTGAGCAGGAGCGATTCGGGCTTCCAGCTCTTGCCGATCAGAATCGTGCCGTCATCCGCCATGAGATTCGCCTATGCTGTTGTCGAAGCGTCAGGCGATGGGTGTAGCGAAACGGGCCGACCGGCGGAAGCCTGAACCCTGTTTGATTCAGATCGTAAATATGTAAACTATCGCCAAGCGGCACAGGCCGACCCGTTGAAGAGGACAAACCGATGGATGAACTGATCTCCCGCATCGTGGCGGCTTCCGGTCTCGATGAAGGTCTCGCCCGCAAGGCGATCGGCATCATCCTCGCCTTCCTGCAGAAGGAAGGCCCGGCCACCGAGATCGAGCAATTGATGTCCGCCCTCCCCGGTGCACAGGAGCTCGCCGATTCCGCCAATGGCGGCAAAGGCGGCCTGATGGGCATGGTCGGCGGCCTGATGGGCGGTGGCGGCGGTGTCATGGCGCTTGGCGGGCAGCTGATGGGCGCCGGGCTCTCGATGGGCCAGATCCAGAGCGTGTCCAAGGAGATGTTCGCGGTCGGCCGCGAAAAGGCCGGCGAAGATGCGATGGGCGCGATCGTCGGAGCGATTCCCGGACTCGGCCAGTTCGTCTGATCCCTATTCCGGCTTGAGGATCGAGCGCCGCCCGGCAACGGGCGGCGTTTTCGATTCGATCGGGGGTTTGCGCACGCGGCGTTGGACGAAGTAGGGATGGCGGTGCGTCTGCGCACGTGGCATCACGCATTCGCAATTGCAGCATGCCGCAAGCAGGGAGACCGGCGCGCATGAACTCGGCCTCGACATCCGATCTGCCCTTCATGGAAGCCTTTCCGCTGCCCGACCAGGCGCAGTGGCGCGCGGCCGTCGGCAAGGTTCTGAAGGGTGCCGATTTCGAGAAACGCCTCGTCGGGCGGACGGCCGACGGCATCCGGATCGAGCCGCTCTATGCAGCAGCCAACCCGCAGGCACGGCCGGCACGATCACAAGCCGGACGCTGGCATGTCAGCACGCGGGTCGACCACCCCTCCCCCGCAGAGGCCCGCGAACTGGCGCTGGCCGATCTCGAAGGCGGCGCGGACTCGCTTGTTCTCAGCTTTGCCGGCGCCCGCGCGGCCCGCGGCTATGGGCTTGTCGCCGATGATGTCGCCACGCTGGATGCCTCGCTCGACGGCGTGATGCTCGACCTGATCAACTTGCGGATCGACCCCGCGGCGGGCGGCCGCATCAACGCGCTGCTGCTTGCCGCGCTTGTCGAACGTCGCAAGATCGACCCCGCGACGACGACAATCGACTTCGGGCTCGACCCGGTCGGCATCCTGGCGAGCCAGGGCGTCTTCGCGGCCTCCTGGCCCGAGATCAGCCGCCGCCTCGTCGAAACCATCGAAGCCCTGAAGGCGCGCGGATTCGCGGGCCCCTTCGTCACGGCCGATGCGCGCCCCTATCAGGAGGCCGGCGCGACCGAGGCGCAGGAACTCGGCGCGGTCATGGCAACCGGGATTGCCTATCTGCGCGCGCTGGAAGCCGGCGGCATGCCCCTCAATCAGGCCCGCGACGCCATATCCTTCGTTCTCGTCGCCGATACCGACGAGTTCATGACCATCGCGAAGTTCCGCGCCGCGCGGCTGCTCTGGCAGCGCGTACAGCAGGCCTGCGGGCTTGATCCCAAGCCCATGGTGCTGAACGCCGAGACGGCATGGCGCTCGCTGACCCGGCGCGACCCCTGGGTCAATCTTCTGCGTGCGACGGTCGCGACCTTCTCGGCCGGCATAGGCGGGGCGGACTCTCTCACCGTCCTGCCATTCACCGCTGCGCTCGGCCTGCCCGATGCCTTTGCCCGCCGCGTCGCCCGCAACACCCAGCTCGTCCTGCTGGAGGAGGCCAATCTCTGGCGCGTCGCCGACCCCGCCGCTGGAGCCGGCGGTTTCGAGGCACTGACCCAGGCGCTATGCGAGCAGGCCTGGACCAAAATGCAGGATCTGGAGCGCGAAGCCAGTGACGGCCGGCCCGGCATCGTCGCGGCACTCGCGAACGGACATGTCCAGCAGGGTCTTGCCCGCCAGCGCGATATCCGCGCCAAGGCGATCGCGACTCGCCGCGAGCCGATCACGGGAACCAGCGAATTCCCGAATCTCGCGGAGGCTCCGGTCAGCGTCCTCGACATCGCGCCGGTCACGCGGACCCGATCCTCGCCATCCTCGATCAGGGCGGCCGATCAGAACCAGGCGGCCTTGATCGGCCAGCTTGCAACGGGTGCGACGCGCGCTGACGCCGCAACGGCTCCCGAACGGGACGGGCTGAAGGTCGAAGCCCTGCCCTCGGTGCGGCTGGCCGAGGCTTTCGAGACCCTGCGCGACAAGGCGGATGTGCTGGCGCAGGAGCGCGGCAAGCGCCCGACCGTCTTCCTCGCAACCCTGGGGCCTGTTGCCGATTTCACGGCGCGCGCCGGCTTCGCGCGAAACCTGTTCGAGGCTGGCGGCCTGTCGGCTCCCGGCCATGATGGCTTCCCCAGCAATGGCGGGACCGACATTCCGGCACTGGTCGAGGCCTATCAGGCCTCGGGCGCGCGCCTCGCCTGCCTCTGCGGCTCGGATGCCGGCTATGCGGCCGAGGCGGTTGCCGCCACGGAGGCGCTCCGTGCCCAGGGCGCGACGATCTGGCTCGCCGGCAAGCCCGGTGAAATGGAGCATGCGTTGAACCAGGCCGGCGTGGCCTCGTTCATTTTTGCGGGAGCCGATGTCCTCGCCGCGCTTGAACAGGCGCAGGCGATCGCAGCCGCCTGATCCGGAGAGCATTGCCGTGACACCCATCGCCCTCACCATTGCCGGCTCCGATTCCAGCGGCGGCGCCGGGATTCAGGCCGATCTCAAGACCTTTGCGGCCCATCAGGTCTATGGCGCCAGCGTCATCGTCGCGCTGACCGCACAGAACACCACCGGCGTCACTGCCATCCACGCCGTGCCGGCCGATTTCGTCGCGAAGCAGATCGACGCCGTCTTTTCCGATCTCGACGTGGCAGCGGTGAAGATCGGCATGCTCGCCACGGCCGAACTGATCGAGACGGTTGCCGCGGGCCTGGTGCGGCACAAGGCCCGCAACATCGTGCTCGACCCGGTCATGGTCGCAGCGTCAGGGGCTCGCCTGCTCGAAGACAAGGCCGTTGAGGCCATCCGGCGTCTGCTCTTCCCGCTTGCGACGCTGGTCACGCCCAACCTGCCGGAAGCAGCGGCGCTGCTCGGCACCACGATGGCGACAAGCGAAGCGGCGATCGACGAACAGGCCGAGAGGCTGATCGGCTTCGGCGCCGAGAACGTGCTGCTGAAGGGCGGGCATGGCAGCGGCGAGACCAGCACGGATCTGCTGCTCCTGGCGGGCGGCCAGCGTCAGCGCTTCAGCGCGCCGCGCCACGAGACGCGCAATACCCACGGCACCGGCTGCACGCTGTCCTCAGCGATCGCGTCCGGGCTCGCCAAGGGATTGACGCTGCCTGAAGCGGTCGGCCAGGCAAAGACCTATATCTCAGCAGCCATCGCCGCCGCCGACCAGGTTCCGGTTGGCCATGGCCATGGACCGGTGCATCATTTCCACCATTGGTGGGACAGGACCGACGGGAGAAAGCCATGACCGCGATCCCGGACTTCACGACGCTCGCCTTCGGCGATCGCGCCCCGGCAGCAACCCCGCTCCCGGCTGCGGCAACCGAGCCCTGGCTGACGCCCGAGGGCATCCCGGTCAAACCCGTCTATACCGCTGCCGACCGCGACGGGCTTGGCTTCGTCGACAGCCTGCCGGGCCTGCCACCCTATCTGCGCGGCCCCTACCCGACCATGTACGTGAACCAGCCCTGGACGATCCGGCAATATGCCGGCTTCTCCACGGCGGAGGATTCGAACGCCTTCTACCGGCGCAATCTCGCCGCCGGGCAGAAGGGGCTCTCGGTCGCCTTCGATCTCGCGACCCATCGCGGTTATGACAGCGACCATCCGCGCGTCGGCGGCGATGTCGGCATGGCAGGCGTCGCGATCGACTCGATCTACGACATGCGCACGCTGTTCTCCGGCATCCCGCTCGATCAGATGAGCGTGTCGATGACGATGAACGGCGCGGTCCTGCCGGTTCTTGCGCTCTATATCGTCGCGGCCGAGGAACAGGGCGTGCCCGCGGCCAAGCTCTCGGGGACCATCCAGAACGACATCCTCAAGGAGTTCATGGTCCGCAATACCTATATCTATCCGCCCTCGCCCTCGATGCGGATCATCGGCGACATCTTCGCTTATACCTCGGCGAACATGCCGAAATTCAACTCGATCTCGATTTCCGGCTATCACATGCAGGAGGCGGGCGCGACGCAGGACCTGGAGCTCGGCTACACGCTTGCCGACGGCGTCGAGTATATGCGCGCCGGGCAGCGGGCCGGTCTCGGCGTCGATATCTTCGCGCCGCGGCTCTCCTTCTTCTGGGCCATCGGCATGAACTTCTTCATGGAAGTGGCGAAACTGCGGGCGGCCAGGCTGATCTGGGCCAAGCTTGTCAAGGATTTCGGCGCCCAGAACGAGAAATCCCTGCCGCTGCGCACGCATTGCCAGACCTCTGGCTGGTCCCTGACCGCGCAGGATGTGTTCAACAATGTGCCCCGCACGATGATCGAGGCGATGGCCGCGACGCAGGGCCACACCCAGTCGCTCCACACCAATGCGCTCGACGAAGCGCTGGCGCTGCCGACCGACTTTTCCGCCCGTATCGCTCGCAACACCCAGATCCTGCTGCAGCAGGAGAGCGGCACGAGCCGGATCATCGATCCCTGGGGCGGCTCCTATTATGTCGAGCGGCTCACCGCCGAACTCGCGGCCAAGGCCTGGGCGCATATCCAGGAGGTCGAGGCGCTCGGCGGCATGGCCAAGGCGATCGAGGCCGGCATCCCGAAGCTGCGCATCGAGGAAGCGGCCGCCAAGACCCAGGCACGCATCGACGGCAAGCAGCAGGCGATCATCGGGGTCAATATCTTCAAGCCGGAGAACGAGGCCTCGATCGATGTGCTCAAGGTCGATAATGCCTCGGTTCGCACCCAGCAGCTCGACAAGCTCCGCCGCCTCAAGGAAGAGCGCAACGAGGCCGAGACGCAAGCCGCGCTGACCGCCCTCACCCATGGCGCCGCCGGCGACGCCAATCTGCTCGATCTCGCGGTCAAGGCGGCCCGCGCCAAGGCGACGGTCGGCGAGATTTCCATGGCGATGGAGACGGTCTTCGGGCGGCACCGGGCCGAGATCAAGTCGATCTCCGGCGTCTACAAGCGGGAGGTCGGCATGGAGAATCCGGCGGTGACGCGCGTGCAGATGATGACTGAAGCCTTCGAGGAGGCCGATGGTCGCCGGCCGCGCATCCTCGTCGCCAAGATGGGCCAGGACGGGCATGACCGCGGTCAGAAGGTGATCGCGTCGGCCTTCGCCGATCTCGGCTTCGACGTCGATATCGGACCGCTTTTCGCGACGCCGGACGAGGCGGCGCGGCAAGCCGTGGAGAACGATGTCCATATCGTCGGCGTCTCCTCGCTGGCGGCGGGGCATCTGACGCTGGTGCCGGAACTAAAGGCGGCGCTGGGCAAGGCCGGCCGGCCCGACATCATGATCGTCGTTGGCGGCGTGATCCCGCCCCAGGATTTCGAGGCGCTGATCGAAGCCGGTGCAAGCGCGATCTTCCCGCCGGGTACGGTGATCGCCGACGCGGCCGAGAAGTTGCTCGAGGAACTCAATCAGCGGCTCGGCTACAGCCAGCGCACTGCCGCGGAATAGCAGACGGGCGCGGCTGGAAGAGCCGCGCCCGCGCCATGATTGCCGGTGTTCGCTACAGGATATCAACGCCAGCCGTAGCCATAGCTCTCGTAGTGACGGGGGCGGACAAAGCGCCGGTCGTCCTCGCCGAAGCGGCGCCACTGACGCTGTCCCCAATAGCCGTGGAACGCGGGCGGTGCCGGGCGCCAGCCATAGGCCGGGCGCTCCTGAGAGCGATCCCAGCGGCCGTCAAAGGCTGCGGCGGAGCCCGTCCCCGCGAGGCTTGCCGCGCCCAGGGTCGCAGCGCCGATGATGAAGGTCGCGAGGCTGGCTGAGGCGAGTTTGCGGAACATGGTCCTGATCCTGTGTGGCGGCCCGGGCGATCCCCTTGCCTGACACCGACATTCGCAGGTTCCGTCTGAACGGCCCTTGAGGGGGCCATTCAGCAGCCGTTCAAGCGCTGGCCAGTTGATCGCGCTTCAGGAGCAGCGAAGCCGCGATGACGACGAGCGCGACGGCGCCGATCATGATCGTGCAGGCTGCATTGATCTCTGGGGAGACGCCCAGCCTCACCGCCGAATAGAGCCGCATCGGCAAGGTCGTCGCGCCCGGGCCGGTCGTGAAGCTCGCAATCACGAGATCGTCGAGCGACAGCGTGAAGGCGAGCATCCAGGCGGCGGCGACCGCCGGCCAGATCAGCGGCAGGGTCACGGTCCAGAAGGTGACGATTGGAGTGGCGCCGAGATCGCGCGCCGCTTCCTCCAGCGAGCGGTCGAAGCCGGCGAGCCGCGACTGCACGACAATGCAGGCGAAGCCGAGGCTGAAAGTGGCGTGGGCGATCGTGACGGTCCAGAAGCCGCGCTCCACCTGTGCCGAAACGAACAGCAGCAGCAGCGACAGGCCGGTGATCACCTCCGGCATCAGCAGCGGCGCCAGCACCATGCCCGCGAACAGGGTGCGACCACGAAAGGCGCCATAGCGTACGAGCGCCAGCGCAGCCAATGTCCCGAGCGCGGTCGCGACCGACGCCGAGACGAAGGCGAGGCGGATACTGAGCCAAGCGGCGTCCAGCAAAGGCTGGTTTGCCATCAGCGCGCCATACCAATGCGTCGAGAACCCGCCCCAGACCGTCACCAGCCGGGAGGCGTTGAAGGAATAGGCGATGAGCGCGAGGATCGGCAGATAGAGAAAGGCGAAGCCCGCCACCAGCGCCATGATCAAACCGGGACCGAGCCGCTTCATGCCGCCCCTCCCCGCGTCAGGCGCGCCCGCTGCAGCAAGGCGAGCGGCGCGACCAGCACGAACAGCAGGACGACCGCGACGGCAGAGGCAAGGGGCCAGTCGCGGTTCGAGAAGAATTCGCTCCAGAGCACCTTGCCGATCATCACGGTATCGGGGCCGCCGAGCAGATCGGGAATGACGAACTCGCCGACCGCCGGAATGAAGACAAGCGCCGAACCCGCCAGGATGCCGGGGATGGACAAAGGCAGCGTCACCGTCGCGAAGGCGGTCCATGCCGGGGCACCGAGATCGGCGGCAGCCTCCAGCAGCGAGCGATCGAGCTTCTGCAGCGTCGCGAAGAGCGGCAGTACCATGAAGGGCAGATAGGAATAGACCATGCCGATCAGCACGGCGGCTTCCGTGTTGAGCAGCCGCAGCGGCTCGCTCGTCACACCCGTGCCCGCCAGCACCATGTCGAGCAGCCCCTCTGGCCGCAGGATCCCGATCCAGGCGTAGACGCGGATCAGGAAGGAGGTCCAGAACGGCAGGATGACCAGCACCAGCAGCAGGCTCTGCCAGCGCCTCGGCGCGCTCGCCATCGCATAGGCCAGGGGATAGCCGATCGCGAGCGCGATCAGCGTCGTCAGCGCGGCGATGCGCAGGGAGTAGAGATAGCTCTGCCAGTAGAGCGGGTCGTCGCCAAGGAGCCTGAAATTCTCGAGATCGAGCGCGGCAATGAACTCGCCGAGCTGGGAGAAGCCCTGGAAATGCGGCGCATAGGGCGGCAGATCGGTCGCGGCGTCCGAGAACGCCATGCGCAGGACGATCGCAAAGGGCGCCAAGAAGAACAGCAGCAGCCAGAGATAGGGCACGGCCACGACCAGGCGGCCAAGCCGGCGCGTGGGAGCATTCCCCGTCCTCATGGCGGCAGGACCAGCCCGGCTTCAACATCCCAGGAGAGCCAGACCCTATCCTCCCAGGCGAAGGGACGCTCGATCCGGCGGGTGCGGTTGGCAAGCGCAACCTTGAGCAATTGCCCGTCATCGCCGCCGACCATGACCTGCACCATGGTGAAATCGCCGAGATAGCCGATATCCCAGATCTCGCCGGCGACCTTGTTGACCGCCTGCACCGGCTCGTCATGGCTGAGCGTGATCTTCTCGGGCCTGAGGCCAACGAAGATCGTCTCTCCCGCGGCAAGCGAGGCCGCCTCCTCGTCGAGCTCGACCGCGCCGGCTATCGCCGTCTCGACCCGGACGATCTCGCCGGTGACGGATGCCACGCGGCCTTCGAGGATATTGATGTCCCCGACGAACTCCGCAACGTAGCGGCTGGTCGGCGCCTCGTAGATCTCATCGGGAGGGCCGATCTGGACAAGCCGGCCATGGTTCATCACCGCCATGCGGTCGGCCATGGTCATCGCCTCGTCCTGGTCGTGTGTGACGACCATGAAGGTGAGGCCGAGTTCGCTCTGCAGATCCATCAGCTCGAACTGCGTCGACTCGCGCAGCTTGCGATCGAGCGCCGCCATCGGCTCGTCGAGCAGCAGGAGCTTGGGACGCTTGGCGAGCGAGCGTGCCAATGCGACGCGCTGGCGCTGGCCGCCGGAGAGCTGGTCCGCGCGGCGCTTCTCGAGCCCGTCGAGCTTGACCAGAGCGAGCATCTCGGCGACGCGGCGCGTGATCTCCTGGCGGGGCAGCCCTTCCCGTCTCAGGCCATAGGCGATGTTGTCGCCGACGCTGAGATGCGGAAACAGGGCGTAGGACTGGAACATCATGTTGATCGGCCGGCGATGCGGAGGCACGGCGGTGATGTCGACGCCGTCGAGCAGGATCTCGCCGGCATCCGGCTGCTCGAACCCTGCCAGCATCCGCATCAGCGTGGTCTTGCCGCAGCCTGACGCACCGAGCAGCGCGAAGAACTCGCGCGGGTAGAGCGCAAGCGACAGGTCATCGACCGCCGTCACCGTGTCGAAGCGCTTGGTGACATTGCGGAAGACGACCAGCGGCTCTGCCGCAGGGTCGTTCCAAGGCTGGAAGGCCCGGCGAACGCTCCCGGGCGAAGCCTTGCGCTTCGCCCGGAGCGGAGCCAAAGCCCCGGCATCGCGTGCGTTCATTTGCCGGTCTTGATGCGGGTCCAGAGCCGGTTGACCACCCTCTGGCTCTTCTGATCGTAGGGTGTGATCGTGTAGAGCCGGCTCATCACGGCTTCCGACGGATAAATTCCGGGATTGTCGCGCACCGCCGCCGAAAGCAGCGGCTTCGAGGCGATATTGCCATTGGCATACTGGATGAAGTCAGAGTTCTTCGCCGCCATCTCGGGCCGGTTGACGAAGTCGATGAACTTCAGCGCGGCATCCGGATTGGCGGCATCCTTCGGAATGACGAAGGAATCGAACCACATCAGCGCGCCTTCCTTCGGGATGGAATAGGCGATCTCGACCTTGTTCTTGGCCTCTTCCGCCCGCTTCTTCGCTTGCAGGATGTCGCCGGAATAGCCGACCGCGAGGCAGATATCGCCGTTGGCGAGAGCGTTGATATATTCTGAGGAATGGAATTTCTGGATGTGGGGACGGATCTTGCGCAGCAATTCGCCAGCCTTGTTCAGATCCGCCTCGTTCTTCGAATCCGGGTTCAGGCCGAGATAGCGCAGCGCCGCCGGGAACATTTCCTCGACCGCATCGAGAACATGCACGCCGCAGTTCGAGAGCTTCTTGAGCTGGTCGGGTTCGAACAGGATACGCCAGGAATCGATCACTGCATCGGGGCCAAGCCGCTCCTTGATCTTGGCGACGTTGTAGCCGATGCCAGTCGTGCCCCACATGTAGTTCACGGCAAACTTGTTGCCGGGATCATATTTCGCAAGCCGCTGCTGGATCTCGGGCCAGGCGTTCTTCAGATTCGGAACCTTGGCCGTATCGATCGGCGTGTAGAGATTGAGCGGGATATGGCGCGGCAGGAACGAAGCCGTGACCACAATCAGATCATAGCCGGTCTTGCCTGCGAGCAACTTGGTTTCGACCGTCTCCATCTGGTCGAACGTGTCATAGACGACGGTGATGCCGGTTTCCTTCTTGAAGGCATCAAGCACCTCCGGATCGACATAGTCCGACCAGTTGAAAATGCGCAGCTGCTTGTCCTGCGCGCTAGCGGCCGTGCCCGAAACCAGCGCCCATCCAAGCGCGATGGCTGTCGCAAGGCCCTTCAGCCCCCGTACCGATGAACCCAATCTGCCCCTCCTTAGCGGGTGAATCTCCACCCGGCGCGCGGCACGCTATCAGCTTGCCGCCAAGCCTCAACCACCTTTTCGTGAAGTCATGTCGCAGTGTCTTTTCTTGCGATGCCGCAATCGGGCTCACTATCGTCCTGCCATGCACCATCTGCGCCGCGTCCTGACCCTTTTCATCGTCCTTTTCCTGCTGCCTGTCGCGACGCATGCGGCCTGGTGGCAATGGCAACCGCTCGCCGCCGACTGGCACCGGGCGGACTGGTCCAGTGCCAGGCTCCTACCGGCCGCAGCAACCGTGCCCGAGGCGACAATCCATGTCTTCGCTGCCCGCGTCGGGCGCTGGCGCGGGATCTTCGCGCATCATTCCTGGGTGGTGGTCAAGGAGGCGGGCGCGAGTGCCTATACCCGCTTCGATGTCGTCGGCTGGGGCAGTCCGGTGCGCATCAACCATCGCGAGGCCGATGGCCGCTGGTTCGGCAACGTGCCGGAGCTGGTGACGGAGGTGAAGGGCGACGCAGCCGAGGCGCTGATTCCGCGCATTCGCGCTGCCGTGCAGAGCTACGCCTATAGCACGTCAGGCAGCTATTCCGCCTGGCCGGGGCCCAATTCGAACAGCTTCGTGCAGCACGTGCTCGCCGAGATTCCCGAACTCGCCCATGCGCTGCCGCCAACCGCGATCGGGAAGGACTGGCGCGATGACGGCTTGTTTCTCGGCATGGCGCCGAGCCGCACGGGCATCCAGGTCTCGCTCTTCGGGGTCGCCGGCATCACGCTGGCCTGGGTCGAAGGCGTCGAGATCAATCTGCTCGGGCTCGTCACCGGATTCGACATCCGCCAGCCGGCACTGAAGCTGCCGGGCTGGGGGAGAGTGGGCGTCTAGGCGCGCTCGGCATGCCGCGCCAAATCAGAGGCGGCATGCCCGTAATTGGCAAGCTGGCATGGCCGGTTCGAAACCGGCCATGAAGCTCCCGCTCAGACCGCCTCGAAGGCCTGCGCCAGATCCGAGATCAGATCCTCGATATTCTCGATGCCCACCGAGATGCGGATCAGCGCATCGGTGAGCCCGATCTCCTCGCGCAATTCGCGGGCGACACCCGAATGCGTCATCGCGGCGGGATGCGAGACAAGCGTCTCCGTTCCACCGAGGCTGACCGCGAGCTTCATGATCTGGAGATTGTCGAGCAGCGCGAACGCTTCCTTCTCGCCTCCCTTGACGTCGAAGGAGAAGGTCGAGCCCGGCGCCGAGCACTGCTTGTCGAAGACCGGCTTGCGCGGATCGCCGTCCTTCAGATCGCCAAGGTAATGCAGCTTGGCAACCTTGGGATGGCCCGCAAGATACTCCGCCACAAGCCGGGCATTCTCGTTGGCGCGGCTCATGCGGATGTCGAGCGTCTCCAGCGAGCGCATCAGCATCCAGCAGGAATTCGGATCAAGCTGCGTGCCGAGCGACGAGCGCCAGCCCTTGACCTGGCGTACCAGCGCATCCTTGCCGCTGATCGAGCCACCGACGAGATCGCTATGGCCGCCGACATATTTGGTGAGCGAAAGCAGCGAGAGATCGGCGCCATGCTGCAGCGGCTTCTGGAATTTCGGGCCGAGCATGGTGTTGTCGACCACGACGGGCGGGCGATGTCCCTGTGACTTCTCGAGTTCGTCAGCGATCGTCGCACAGGCTGCGAGATCGACCAGCCCATTGGTTGGGTTGGCCGGCGTCTCGACCAGGATCATCCCGACGCGGCCCTTGGCGGCGGCGGCCTTGGCGGTCGCACGCATCTGCGCGACATCGACGCCGTCGGTGAAGCCGAACGGCGTCACCCCGAAGGCGCCCATCTGGTTCTTCAGCAGCGTCTCGGTGCCACCATAGAGCGGCCGGCTGTGGATGACGGTGTCGCCCGGGCGCAGGAAGGCGAAGCAGGTCGTCGCGATGGCCGCCATGCCGCTGGCGAAGACCGCGCAGCGTTCGGCCTCGTCCCAGATCGCCAGGCGATCCTCGAGGATCTCCATGTTCGGATGGTTGAAGCGCGAATAGACCAGACCGGATTTCTCGCCGGGCTTGAGTTGGCGACGCCCCGAGGTCAGATCGAAGAAATCCTTGCCCTGCTGGGCGCTCTCGAAGACGAAGGTCGAGGTCAGGAAGACCGGCGGCTTGAGCGAGCCCTCCGACATCGCCGGCGAGTAGCCATAGCCCATCATCAGCGTCTCGGGATGGAGCTTGCGGTTGGCGATGCGGTCCTTGTGATAATTGTCCTGGCTCATCGCACTCTCCTCTGCCGATCAGGCTGCCGACCTTGCGGCACCAGAAAGGCAGGTTAGGCCGATCCGCGCGGCATTGCATGAATGATCCCCTCGGGATTAGATCCCGTTTGCGCATCTTCCTGCTCAGATATCGAATTCGAGGAGCATCTTATGCTCGATACGACAGACCGCCGTATGCTTGCCGTGCTGCAGGAGGACGGGCGCATCACCAATCAGGACCTGTCGCAGAAGATCGGCCTGTCGCCGACCCCTTGCCTGCGCCGGCTGAAGCGACTGGAAGAGACCGGCGTGATCAGGGGCTATGCCGCAATCGTCGACCCCAAGGCCTATGGCCTACCGTTCAGCGTCTTTGTCTCGATTCGGCTCAGCCAGCAGACCCAGGAGCATATCAGCGAGTTCGAGAAAGCCGTCGAGAGCTGGAACGAGGTCGCCGAGTGCTATCTGATGACCGGGTCGCAGGATTACCTGTTGCGGGTGCTGACAGACGGGATCGAGGGCTATGAGCGCTTCCTGAAGCAGAAGATCACGCGGCTGAAATGCATCCACTCGGTCGAGTCGAATTTCGCCATGGCAACCATCAAGAAGCGCAACGGCCTGCCACCGCTCTGAGCCCTATCTGCCGCCGAACAGCGCCTGCGCCGCCGCATTCGCCATCTTGCCCTGCTCGTGTCCGGCGTCCGGCACGACAACCTCGCGCCATGGGCTGGCAACCCCAAGGCGCTTCGCCTCTGCGGCCGCAACGCGCGTAAAATTCTCTCCCCGGGCAAAGCGGTTGGGGCCTTGCGCCTCTGCGCCCCTGGACTTGTTGAGTTGCGGGTGGTTTGGGTCGGTATCCTGGTCGCCCAGCATGATCAGCATCCGTTTCGCGAGGGCGGCTTTCGTGCTCACCTCGGTCGCCGGCGTGCCATCGAGCGAATAGGGATAGCTGAAGCCGCCGGCCGCCTCCTTGCCGACCGGCAAGGTGTAATAGCCGGCATTGGCGGTGACCACCGTCGAGAATCGTGCCTCCGGCATCAAAATCGCCATGCGGTGGACGAACTGCGCTCCGGCGGAATGGCCGAATAGGACATAGCCAGTGTCCGTGACGCGACCGCTCTTCAACGCCCGGTCGTAGAAGCGCTCGATGACCGCGTAGACCCATTTCGCCCGGTCCGGCTCACCCTGGACTCCACCCTGCTGGTAGAGACGCGTCGGAAAGCGCTCCTTGTCGAAATGCGGGGCGGCAATTATCAGGCCATGCCGGTCTGCCGCTTCCACCCAGTTGTCGCGCGCCGAGGCTGCATTGCGCAGCAGGCCGTGCAGCGAGATCACCAGCGGGCAGCGCTTGTCGGCGCAGGCCTGCGGTACATAAGTCTCGATATTGATGGTCTCTGTGCCAGTGGGCGAAACGTCCTCATGCAGGACATGCGAGCGCCCGGCTTCCTGGAACGGCGTCAGGTCATGCGCCTGCCCGGCCAAAGGCATGAGCACAAGCAGGCAAGCGGCGCGCAACAACACGCGTGGCATCGGCGTCTCCTTGAAGGCGGTGTGATGCTGCCCCCAAGACGGGCCGCTCCGCAAGCCTCAGGAGCCCGTGCGGTCCATGGCGCGACGCACCACCTGCGTGACCTCGCTGTCCGTCAGGAACAGATCATGCCTCAGCATGCTCCAGCCGCGGCCGGAGGTATCGGCGACACGCACACCGAGAGCCTCGAGCCGCGAGCGTTCGGCCGCGCCGGCCCGCGCCACGCCGCCGGCGATACGCGAGGATATGGCAAGCGCCCTGTCATCAGGATCGATGATCAGGGTCATGCGCTGGGCAAGCGGACCCAGCCGGGAGACCGTCTGCTCGAACGCGTCGATGTCGATATCGGGCGAAGCGAAAACAACCGAGCCAATCCGCGAGGAGACATCCGAGGAGTCCCGGAGCTCTCGCAGGCCTTCCAGGGTCAGGAAGGTGCCCATCGAGTGCGCGACGATGTGGATCCGGCCCACGGTTGGGTTGGCGACGAGGGCGCGCAAGGCCTGGACGAAGCCCTCGCGCGACCAGAGCGCGCTTTCTCGGTCATAGCCGTAATCGAAGAGCTTGCCGCCGGAAGGCCAGGTGAAGAGCGCGGTGCGCCCCTGGAACTGCAGCGCATGTGACAGCTGCCCGGCGCTGCGGGCGGCGGATTCGAAAGTCTCGTTATAGCCGTGGACATAGAGCAATACGTCGCGCCCGGTCGCAGCGTCGGCGAAGGCGCGGGCCGCATTAGTGGAGGTCCGGTTGCTGACGCCGACGACGCGCCAGTCACTGCCGACAGTCGCCGCGACAACGCCGCGCCCCGGAGGCGACAGCCGCGCTTCAGCGAAACTCAGGCCCGAACCGCGATCCGGCCCGAAGAACGGCTCGCGGTCGCCGAGTGACTTCCGCGTGGTCGCAACCAGAAGCACGGGCTCCCTGCCGAAAGTGGACGAATCAGCATGAGCCGTTTCCGAGAATGGCGAGATCGCCGCCTCGGTCTGCGCGCAGGCCGACAGGCCGAGCGAAAGCAGCGCTGCAAGCGCAACGAAGCGACGGGAAGGGGCGTGCCGCACAGCGGACATGGGCGATCGAGAATTCCAGTGTTGCAGGAATGCGGGCGGACATGGCCAGCCCGGCCTTAAGGCCAAGCTAACGCGGCCATATTGCGGCAACCCTGCAGCAATCTTCGCGCAAGCCTCGCGCGTGGCCCTGGCGCAACAGCTGCCGCCCTATTGCTGGACGATCGCAGCCGGGGCCGTGACCACGAGTTCCAGCGTGCCACCGACGGTGCCGACCACGCCGCCGGCGATATCGCCCAGGCGATCGCCGAATTGAGGGCCGCGCATCGCGATGCCCCGGTCCGCCTGCAGCCGCTTGCCGATCATCTGAACGACCTTGGGTGAGGCGGCGAACTTGCCGTGGTTGAGACTGTCGCTGGTCGAAACGTCGGACAGATCGATGATATCGACCCCGGATTTCGCCAGCTCCGCGACCGTATCCTTGTCGCTCGCGGAGATCGCCCCCAGGCGCTTCTTGTCGCCGGCGAAGCGGCGCGAAAATTCGAGCGCCTTGTCGTCGGCCGAGACAAAGACCGTCACCGGCGTCTTGATCTCGCGCATCACGGTCTTGAACACATCGAGATCGACATCGGGCGCAGCCAGCATGACGTCGCGGAGCTTTCCGCCGAAATTGCCGTCGCCGCGAATGGATGCCTGCCGCAGGGTTTCCAGCGTCAACTGCGTTCCCATGGAATGCGCGAGGATGTCGATGCGGCTCGGACCGAGGTCCTTGGCGATCGCGCGCAGGTTCATCTCGAGGAAATCGCGGGAATAGAATGCGCTTTCCCGGTCGTAAGGGTAGGCCAATAGCTGCCCGCGCGAGGGCCAGGTGAACAGGACCGGCACGCCCTTGAAATCCGAGTCATGGACGATCTGGGCGAAACGATAGGCCGCGTCCGCAAAGCTCGTGTTGTAGCCGTGAACGAAGACGAGGACCTCGCGCTCCTTTGCCGGCCTTGCCGCGATCTCGCGCCGGACGCGCGCGACAATCGGGGAGAGGTCGATCCGCTCCACCGAAGTCACCGCGAAATGCTCTGCGGGATTGGTCTTGCCGTAGCTGCCGGGAAGCTCGAGCTCACCCGACTTGTGCGCCTTCGGCACCGAGATATCGATCTTGGCGAAGGAGAGCTGCTGTCCCCGTTCTCCGGTGAAATATTGCGGCTCTGCCCCCATCTCACGGGTCGAGGCCACGAAAATCCGCACGGTCCCGACGATATCGGCTGGATTGACTGAGGTGAGCGACAGGTCTCTTGGCGGTCCGCCGCATGCCGCGAGGCCAAGAGGTGCCAGCAAGGCCAGCGCAATCAATCGAACCCGGAATGCCGCACGCATCATGACCGATCTCGTCTCATTGACGTTGCGGATGTTCAAGAGGCTGGGATGACACAGTGATGACCGAACTCGCGGCTTGTCGCCCGAGCCCAAGGCTTGCTAGGTGCCTGTCATGGCTGACGTCTCCACCCTCGCCGATGCAATTCTCTCCGGTGAACGGGCGGCCCTGGCGCGTGCCATCACGCTTGTGGAATCCCGCCGGGCCGATCATCGCAGGCAGGCCCATGCACTGATCCAGCACTTGCTGCCGCATACCGGCAAGTCGATCCGGGTCGGCATCACCGGCGTTCCCGGCGTCGGCAAGTCGACCACCATCGATGCACTCGGCACCTACCTGACAGGGCTCGGTCACAAGGTCGCCGTGCTGGCGGTCGACCCATCCTCGACGCGGAGCGGCGGTTCGATCCTAGGCGACAAGACCCGGATGGCCCGCCTTGCCGTCGATCCCGACGCCTATATCCGCCCCTCCCCGTCTTCCGGCACGCTCGGTGGTGTCGCAGCCAAGACGCGCGAAACGATGCTGCTCTGCGAGGCCGCCGGCTTCGGCGTCATCCTGGTCGAGACAGTGGGCGTCGGCCAATCCGAGACCGCGGTCGCCGATCTCACCGATTTCTTTCTCGTGCTGATGCTGCCCAATGCCGGCGACGAATTGCAGGGCATCAAGAAGGGCATCATCGAGCTTGCCGACATGATTGCCGTCAACAAGGCGGACGGCGCCGGAGTCGTGGCGGCGAAGGCCGCAGCCGCGCAGTATCGTGCCGCCCTGCACATTCTCGCTCCCGTATCGAGCGTCTGGTCCACTCCAGTGGTGACGGTCTCGGGGCTGACCGGCGATGGGCTCGACGCACTCTGGGCGAAGGTCGAGGATCATCGCCAGCGGATGGGTGCGGGGAATCTGATCCAGGAGAAGCGTCGCCAGCAGGACGTCAAATGGATGTGGGCCATGGTCGAAGACCGCCTGCGCGCCAAGCTCCGGCATGATCCGGTCCTCAAGGCACGCACCCCGGCGCTCGAAGCAGCCGTTGGGGCAGGAGAACTCAACCCCACCCTGGCGGCCGAGGAAATCGCGCAGGCTCTCGGCCTCTGAAGTGAGTGATCGCCACGGACGGGGCCGCCCGGCCGGCGCACGGGCCTGAAACGGCACAACCAGGCCGGCACGCCGCTTGTACTCGTGCGACGTCATGGAGGCCCTCATGGCGATTTCTCGACGTTCCCTGTTGGCGGCGACCATTTTTGGGACAGCAGGATGCGCCGTTCCGGCCGCCGCGCAGCAGGCAGCGCGGAGTGAACCAGCGCGCGCGCTCGGTCAGCTCGGACTGGAGGCCACTCATTTCGGACTCCGGCCCGGCTCCACCGACGATCAATCGCGGCCGCTTCAGAATGCGCTGGCGGAAGCGGCCAGGCGCAGCGCGCCCTTGCTGCTGCCGCCGGGGCGCTATCGCGTGTCCAACGTCATCCTTCCCGAGGGCTCACGGCTGGTCGGTGTCCCCGGCGCCACTCAGCTCGTCGCGGTGCAAGCAGGCCCATTGCTCATCGCCCGCCGCATCAAGCGCACGGCGCTGACAGGGCTCAGCTTCGACGGGCTCGACATCCGCGCCAGCGAGCGAGCCGGACTTGTGGCGGCCGAGGAGGTCCTGGAGTTCACCCTGAATGACTGCGAGTTCGCCAATGCGGGCTCGGTCGGCCTCGTCCTGACCCGAACGGCCGGGCGGATCCAGGCCAGCAGGTTTCGCAGCATGCGCGAATCGGCGCTGTTCTCGCTCGATTCGCGCGGGCTCTCGATCGAAGGCAACCAGATCGAGGATTGCGGCAATAACGGCATCCAGATCTGGCGCAGCCAGGCGGGCGACGATCAGTCGCTCATCCGCGGCAACCGGATCAACCGCATCCGTTCGGATTCCGGCGGCGACGGGCCCAACGGCAACGGCATCAGCCTGTTCCGCGCCGGCGGCGTCATCATCGAGAGCAACAGCCTGCGCGACTGCGCGCTGACCTTCATCCGGAACAACTCCGGTTCGACGGTGCAGATCATCGGCAACCAGGGCAAGCGCTGTGGCGAGACCGCGCTCTATTCGGAATTCGCCTTCGAGGGCGCCATCATCAGCGGCAATCTGCTGGAGGAATGTGCCATGGGCATAAGCGTCACCAATCTCGACCACGGTGGGCGGCTTGCCGTCGTCGCCAACAACGTCATCCGCAACGCCCAGAAGGGTTATGCCCCGAAAGGCAAGGAGCCGGTTGGGGGCATGGGCGTGCATGTCGAGGCGGAGGCCACCGTGACCGGCAATGTCGTGGAGAATGCCAGCGATGTCGGCATCTCGCTCGGCTGGTCCTGGGCCATGCGCAACCTCGTGGCCACCGGCAACATCGTCCGCAAGACCGGGATCGGCATCTCGGTCTCGCTGGTGCCGAAGGAACGCAACGCCCTGATCGCCAACAATGTCATTGCGGACGCGAAGCTCGGTGCCGTCCTCGGCACCGAATACGGCAAGATCGTCACCGGCGACCTGACGCAAAGTCCCGACAAACGGGCGGCCGGCATCCGCGTCGAAAACAATGCGGTAAGCTAGATGATTGGACCGGATATCGTATCCGGTCCAATCATCTAGCCATCTGTTTTTGCATCGGCTTTCCCGAAAACCGCAATCCACTTTTCGGGCCGATGCATTAGGCGCCGGCCGCCGCCCTCACCCGCCCGACCTCGATGCCGTTCCAGTTCTTCAGGACGCTTTCGCGCAGCGGCGCGAAGCTCGCTGCTTCCGTCTCGCTCATCGGCAGAAAGCGCGCGATCAGCGAGGCCATCACCACCTCGGCCGCGCGCCCTGCCCCGTCATCGCATTTCAGCGCGATGCCGAGCCCGAGCTCCGGAATCGTGCCGCAATAGACGCCTTCGGCGCCGGTCTTGATGAAGATGCGTTCGCGCAGGAGTTCCATCGCGCGCGTGTCGAACCGACCGGTTCCCGCCACCATGAAGGGATGAGCAGCGACCGCCTTGCGGATGCGCAATGCGGCCTCGGCGCGCTTTGGTCCAAGCCCGTGGCCGGAGCCGAGGCGGGCGAAGCCCAGCGCCAGCGACGTCAGCGGCACGGCATAGGTCGGGATGGAGCAGCCATCGGTACCCATGAGATCGGCGGTGTGGGCAGCGCCCGTCACCTCTTCGAGCGCACCACGCACGGCCTTCTGCACGGCGTGGCCGGCTTTGACGTAGCCGGTCGGGTCCTCATCAAGGCCGCAGGACAGACAGACGAAACCGGCATGCTTGCCCGAGCAGTTGTTGTTGAGAGCGGTTGGCTGCTGGCCGGCCTTGGAGATGGCGCGTGCCGCTGCCTCGTTCATCGGCCAATGGGCGCCGCATTCGAGGCAGCCGGCATCCCGGCCGGCTTTCTTCAGCATGCCGAGCGAGGTTTCCGCATGAGCCGGTTCGCCGGAATGCGAGGCGACGGCCAGCGCGATCTCGGCTTCGGTCAATCCGTAGCGGTCGGCAGCACCGCTCTCGAACAGCGGCAGGGCCTGGATCGCCTTCACCGCCGAGCGCGGGAACACCGGGCGCTCGACATTCCCCAGCGACAGCACCACAGCGCCGTCCGCATCGACCACGATTGCCGCGCCGCGATGGCGCGATTCGACGACGGCGCCGCGCATCACCTCGGCAAGAACGGGGTTTTCCATAACGATCTCCAGGCTCGCAGGGAGGCCATGCACATGTCGCCCCGCCTTGTGGCGTTTGCGGCTCGACCTGTCAAAAGCCATGGCGCAGACTGGTGAGGTCTGCGATTCAGGACGTTGTCCGCAAGCCGCAGAGCCGGAGAAGCCGAGCCAGTCATGTCGACGGATTACGAGACAGAATACAATAACCGCGCCCGCGTTCCGGAGCATCCCGGAATCATTGCCGGCTGGCAGGCGGACGCCGCGGCCTATCGCGCTGTCGCCGTGAGCGAACTCGGCATCTCCTATGGCCCGGGCGAGCGCCAGCATTACGACCTGTTCAAGCCCGAGGCGGTCAAGGGCAACGCCATCGTGCTCTTCATCCATGGCGGCTACTGGCAGGCGCTGGACCGCTCCTATTTCTCGCATATGGCGCGGGGCGTGAATCGGCTCGGTGTCCCCATGGCGGTCGCGGGCTACGATCTCTGCCCACAGGTCGAGCTCGGCCACATCGTCTGGGAGCTGCAACAGGCGGCGGCGGCCCTCTGGCGGCAGTTCAACCGGCCGATCGTCGCATCCGGCCATTCGGCCGGCGGCCATCTCGCCGCCTGTCTGCTCGCCACCGACTGGAAGAATGTCGACCCCGACCTGCCGGACCAGCTGGTGCCGGCAGCCTATGGCATCTCCGGTCTCTACAACCTGAAGCCCCTGACCGAGACCAGTATCAACAAGGCGCTCGGGCTCGACATGACATCGGCCGAGCGGGAAAGCCCATTGTTCTGGCCGGCCCCCTCGGGATTGCTGATGGACGCGGTGGTCGGCGGGGCCGAGAGCGACGAGTACCTGAAGCAAAGCCGCCGCATCACCGATATCTGGGGCCTGGAAGGCGTCAGGACGCGCTATGCCGAGATCGACGGCGCGAACCATTTCACCGTCCTTGCCGATCTTCCCGATCCGGAAAGCGCGATGAGCCAGCGCCTCGCCGAACTCGCAGGCGCTTGATCTTCCGGCGCGAGGCTCTATCCAGAGGGACAGGATTTTCGGAGCGCGCGATGCAGACCTTCTTCGTCGAGATCAAATGCAAGCTCGGCAAGACCTATGAGGTCGCCAGCGAACTCGCCGATCGCGAGATCGCCTCGGAGATTTATTCGACCGCCGGCAACTATGACATCCTGGCCAAGTTCCACGTCGCCGCCGATGTCGATATCGGCCATTTCGTGGCGCAAAAGGTGCAGTCGATCCCGGAGATCGCCGACACGCACACGATCATCACCTTCAAGGCGTTCTGAGGCTTATTGCCGCCCTCGTCCTGGCGCGCAGTCATGTTCCGGCATTGCAAGATCGTCCGCCGGTGCGGCCAGGCGGCGCCAAGCACTGAAAACGCTTGCATCCGACCATGTCGCGGCCTGTCATCTGCATGACGGCGGGGTCCGAGCGATGGCGGCCTGAAGCGATCCTGTCGTTTCGGTTGAATGATTGTTGCCCCCGGCACGCTTGACGGCACCGCGTTTCCGGGCGACCTCCAAGCTGATTTGGCCTTGGGCCGTGGAGCCAGGAACGCAGGACGATGAAAAGCACCTTGTCGACGGATCTTCGCTCGGGCGCGCTCGTCTACCACCGCCTGCCCCGGCCCGGTAAGCTCGAGATCCAGGCAACGAAGCCTCTCGGCAACCAGCGCGACCTGGCGCTCGCCTATTCTCCCGGCGTGGCTGCCGCCTGCGAGGCGATCGTCGACGATCCGGCGGAAGCCGCCGAACTGACATCGCGCCAAAACCTCGTCGCGGTCATCACCAACGGCACCGCCGTTCTCGGCCTCGGCGATATCGGCCCGCTCGCCTCCAAGCCGGTGATGGAGGGCAAGGCGGTCCTGTTCAAGAAATTCGCCGGGATCGACTGCTTCGACATCGAGGTCGACCAGAAGAACATCGAGAAATTCGTCGATGTCGTCGCGGCACTGGAACCGACCTTCGGCGGCATCAACCTCGAGGACATCAAGGGTCCTGAATGCTTCGAGATCGAGGAGCAGCTCAAGGCCCGGATGAACATCCCGGTCTTCCATGACGATCAGCACGGCACCGCGATCATCGTCAGCGCCGCGATCCTGAACGGGCTCGATCTCGCGGGAAAACAGATCGGCGACGTCAAGATCGTCGTCTCCGGCGCCGGCGCAGCCGCGCTCGCCTGCCTCAACCTTCTGGTCGAACTCGGGGCCAAGCGCCGGAACATCTGGGTCACCGACCTTGAAGGCGTGGTCCACAAGGGCCGCAACGCGCTGATGGATCGCTGGAAGGAGGTCTATGCGCAGGAGACCGATGCGCGGACGCTCAGCGACGTGATCGGCGACGCCGATGTCTTCCTCGGCCTGTCTGCCGCCGGCGTCCTGAAGCCCGAGATGGCCAAGCGCATGGCGGCGAGCCCGCTGATCCTGGCCCTGGCGAATCCGAACCCTGAGATCACGCCGGAGGATGCGCTTGCCGCACGTCCCGACGCCATGATCTGCACCGGCCGCTCGGATTATCCGAACCAGGTCAACAACGTCCTGTGCTTCCCCTACATCTTCCGCGGCGCGCTCGATGTGCACGCCACGACGATCAACGAAGCGATGAAGCTGGCCGCCGTGCGCGCCATTGCCGCGCTGGCCCGAGAGGCGACGTCCGACATCGCGGCACGCGCCTATGGCGGCGAGTCGCAGACCTTCGGCGCGACCTCGCTGATCCCGAATCCGTTCGATCCGCGCCTGATCCTGCGCATTGCACCGGCGGTCGCCCAGGCCGCGATGGATACCGGCGTCGCGCGCAAGCCGCTGGCCGATATCGAGGCCTATCGCGAGGACCTGTCGCGCTTCGTCTTCCGCTCCGGCTTCATCATGAAGCCGCTTTTCGCGCAGGCGAAGGCCGATCCCAAGCGCGTGATCTACGCCGAGGGCGAGGATGAACGCGTGCTGCGCGCCGCTCAGGTGGCGCTGGAAGAAGGCATGGCCGTGCCGATCCTGATCGGCCGCCCGAGCGTCATCGAAACCCGGGTGAAGCGCTTCGGCCTGACGATCCGGCCAGGCGTCGATTGCGAGGTGATCAATCCCGAGGATGATCCGCGTTATCGCGACTACGTGCAGACCTATCTTGATATCGCCGGCCGGCGCGGCATCACGCCGGAGGCCGCACGGGTACTGGTGCGCACCAACAACACCGTGATCGCGGCGCTCGCCGTCATGCGCGGCGAGGCCGATGCCATGATCACCGGCCTGGAAGGGCGCTTCCTGTCGCGGCTGCGGCACATCAAGGACATCATCGGGCTTGCGCCCGGCGCACGCGACATCTCGGCGATGACGCTGATCATTACCAATAAGGGCGCCTTCTTCCTGGCCGACACCCATGTGAAGCATGATCCGACCGCCGAGGAGATCGCAGACATGGCGGTGATCGCGGCGAGCCATGTCGCGCGCTTCGGCATCACGCCCAAGATCGCCCTGCTCTCGCATTCGGATTTCGGCGCAGCCGACACCCCCTCCTCGCTGAAGATGCGCAAGGCGGTCTGCCTGATCCGCGAGCGCGCGCCCGATCTCGAATGCGACGGCGAAATGGAAGCCGACACCGCCCTCCTGCCGATGGTGCGCGAGCGGGTCCTGCCCTCCTCGCATCTCAAGGGCGTCGCCAATGTGCTGATCTTCCCGAATCTGGACGCCGCCAACATCGCCTACCAGTTCGCCAAGGTGCTGGCGGATGCACTCCCCGTCGGCCCGATCCTGATCGGAGCGGCCAAGCCGGTGCATATCCTGACCGGTTCGGTGACGGCACGCGGCGTCGTCAACATGACGGCCGTGGCCGTGGTCGAGGCGCAGGAACGCGCTGCGGCTTCGCCAGCCTAGTCAGGAGGCGTTGCAGCGGCGCCGTTTCCTGCCATTCTGCGGTGCTCCGGCGGAACGGGATTGCGGGGAACAGGCCATGCGCATCAACAGGATGCTGCTGCGGCTCGCGGCTTTCATGCTTCCGATCCTGGCCGCGGCAGCGGCCAGCGCGCAGGAGCCCCTCCGCGAGGAGAGCACCTTCCTCCGGATCAAGCTCGACGGGCGTGACGTCAGGCTCGAGGCGCTGATCGTCAGGCCGGAGCGGGCCGAGGGTCGCCTCCCGCTGGCGCTGATCACTCACGGCAAATCCTCGAGCAGCGTCAGCATGGGCGATTTGCGGGCGGCGTCCTACGCCACCGTCGCCCGGGATTTTGCCCGGCGTAACTGGCTCGCAGCCGTCGTCATGCGCCGTGGCTTCGGCCAGTCGGATGGGCCCTTCCCGGCCTCGACCTCCTGCGCCGATCTCGATTTCACCAGCCGATTCGAGGCGGATGCCAGCGAACTCGAAGCCGCCCTGCGGGTGCTGCAGCAGCGCGACGATGTCGACCCGGCGCGCGCCATTGCGGTCGGAGAATCGGCGGGAGGCGCGGCGGTCCTGGCGCTCGCCCAGCGCAAACCAGCGGGCTTGCGCGGCATCGTCAATGTCGCCGGCGGCCTGAATATCGACAGCTGTGTCGACAAGGCGCGCGATGCGCTGGTCGGAGTCGTCAAGGGCTGGCAGGTGCCCGGCGCGCCGCCACAGCTCTGGATCTATGCGAAGAACGACGAGCTGTTTCCGCCCGCTCTCGTCGACCGCATGCGCGGCGCCGCACGCGATGCCGGCGGGGATATCCGCTTCGTCGAGCTGCCCGAAGTCCGGCCCACTGGTCATCTGATCTTCCGTCACGGACAGGCCCGGTTCTTCTGGCTGCGCGAGGTGGACGCGTCGCTGCGTGCCTGGAAGCTGCCGACCTGGTCGCCCGCCCAGGCAAGGGAGCTCTTCGCCAAGCTGGGGCTGACGGCACGCGCCGCCGCATTCGAGCAGTATTTTGCAGCGCCCGGCGAGAAGGCGATGGCGCTCAGCCGGTCACGCAAGCATTTCCGCTACACCTTCGGCTCCCAGACGCTCGATCGCGCCAAGGAAGCGACGCTGAACGATTGCGCCAAGGCCGCTGGCGATTGCGTGATCGCCTTCGAGAACGACACGTTCATGCTGCCCGCCGGCGGTGCCCCGTAAACGAAAACGGGGATCAGGACTTTTCCTGCCTGCAAGTTTTTTTCCTGCTTGGCAGCGCGCGAGCAGCGCGCTCTACTCTCCCGGTCATGTCAGGAACAGGCAGGAAGACCTGCCCTCAGGGGAGTTTCGTCATGTTCAGGATCACGCGCCGCGCGGCGCCGCTAGCCATTGCCGCGGCTCTGGCGCTCGCCACCACCACGGTCGCACAAGCCCAGGTCACCTTCCATCGCGGCAACGACTCCGATCCCGAGACGCTCGACGCGCACAAGACCTCGACCGTGTCGGAAGCGCATCTGCTGCGTGATCTCTCCGAAGGGCTCGTCATCCACCACATCAACGGCACCGTCGTGCCCGGTGTGGCCGAAAGCTGGACGATCAGCCCCGACGGCAAGACCTATACGTTCAAGCTGCGCCCCAATGCGAAATGGTCGAACGGGGACGCGGTGAAAGCCTCGGATTTCGTCTTCTCGCTGCGGCGCATGGTCAATCCCGAGACGGGGGCGAAATACGCCAACATCCTGTATCCGATCCTGAACGCGGAGAAGATCAACAAGAGCGACGGGGGCGCGAAGCTTGCCGATCTGGGTGTGACGGCCATCGACGACACGACGCTCGAGATCAAGCTGGAGCGATCGACCCCCTACTTTCTGGAGTTGCTGACGCACCAGACCGGACTTCCGGTCCATCCGGCCTCCGTCGAGAAATTCGGCAGCGATTTCGTCAAGCCCGAGAACTGGGTTTCGAACGGCGCCTATGTGCTCAAGGAGTTCGTGCCGAACTCCCATATCAAGCTTGAAAAGAACAAGGCCTTCCACGACGCGGCCAACGTCAAGATCGATACGGTGATCTATTATCCGTCGCCCGATCTCGCCGCCGCCGCCAGGCGTTTCCAGGCCGGCGAACTGCATATGACGACCGACATTCCCGCAGACCAGATCAAGCAGCTGCGCGAAAAACTGGGCGATCAGGTCAAGATCGCGCCCTATCTTGGCACCTATTTCCTCATCATCAACAGCTCGAAGAAACCCTTCGACGATGTCCGCGTCCGCCAGGCCCTGTCCATGGTGCTCGACCGTGAGTTCATCGCCGACGAGATCTGGGGCGGCACGATGCTGCCGGCCTATGGCGTCATTCCGCCGAATATCGGCAATTACGGCACGGCCGCCGAAGCCGACTTCAAGAACGCCTCGCCGCTCGACCGCGAGGAGAAGGCCAAGCAGTTGCTCAAGGATGCGGGCTTCGGGCCCGGCATGCCCTTGAAGATACAGCTCCGCTACAACACGACCGACAACAACCGACGCACCGTCATCGCCATTGCCGAGCAGTGGAAGGCACTGGGCGTCGAGACCAGCTTCATCAACACCGACGGCAAGACCCATTTCGCCCTTCTGCGTGACGGTGGCGATTTCGACATCGCCCGCTATGGCTGGATCGGCGATTTTTCGGACCCGCAGAACTTCCTGTTCCTGTTCCTCAGCGACAACAAGGGGTTCAATTCCGGCAAGTACAACAACCCGACCTTCGACGGCTTGCTTGCCAAGGCCGCCGACGAGATCGACCTGACCAAGCGTGCCGCGATCCTGCGCGAGGCCGACGCGATTCTCGCTGCCGAGGTGCCGTGGATTCCGGTGATGTTCTATTCGTCGAAGAACCTGGTCTCGCCCAAGCTCGTCGGCTTCCAGCAGAATCTCCGCGGCGCGCTGCCGACACGCTTCATGAGCCTGAAGCCGTAAGCAACCCGGCGTCATGACCGGGCCTGCCCGGTCATGACGCCGCAGACGGCCCGGTTCATTCGGAAATGCTCTCCTTCATCCTGCGTCGCCTCGCCATCGCGATCCCGACCCTGTTCGTGATCGTGACGATTTCCTTCTTCCTGATGCGCGTCGCACCGGGCGGCCCGTTCGACCTCGAACAGCCGCTGGAAGCGAAGGTGATGGAGAACCTGCGCCGGATCTATCAGCTCGACCGGCCGCTCCATCAGCAATATCTGACCTATCTCGCGGCATTGATCAGGGGGGATTTCGGCCCTTCCTTCTACTTCCGCGACTTCTCCATCGCCGAACTCTTCGCGCAGGGGCTGCCGGTTTCGATGCGGCTGGGCGCATCGGCGCTCGCTCTGGCCCTGCTGATCGGCGCCCCGCTCGGCGTGCTCGCAGCCTTCCGCCAGAACGAGCATGCCGACCATGCAGTGATGGGTTTTGCCACGGCCGGCATCACTATTCCCAATTTCGTGGTCGCGCCCGTGCTGCAGATCGTCTTCGGGCTGATGCTGGCCTGGTTGCCGGTCGGCGGTTGGAATGGCGGTGCGGTCCGCAACACCATCCTGCCGATCGTGACGCTGGCGCTGCCGCAGATCGCAGTGATCGCGCGGATGACCCGCGCGGCGATGATCGAAACCCTGCGCGCCAACCATATCCGCACCTTGCGGGCACAAGGCCTTTCCGGCGTGACGGTCGCGCTGCATGCCCTACGCGGCGCAGCCTTGCCCGTCGTTTCCTATCTCGGACCGGCAGCCGCCGCCTTGCTGACCGGCTCGGTCGTGGTCGAGAGCATCTTCGCCATTCCCGGCATCGGCCGCTATTTCGTCGAGGGTGCACTGAACCGCGACTACACACTGGTGATGGGCACCGTCGTCGTCGTCGCGATCTTCGTGCTGATCTTCAATCTCGTCGTCGACGTTGTCTATGCGCTGCTCGATCCGCGCGTCAGGCTGGAGTGAGCGCATGAGCGAGATCACGCTTGCCCCGCTGCCCGTCGCCGGACGCTCGCTCTGGCAGGATGCGCGCATCCGCCTGATGCGCAACCGCGCGGCGGTCGTGAGCCTGATCGTGCTGGCGCTGATGACGCTGGCCTGCCTGATCGGCCCGTTGATGACCGGACATCCGCATGATCGGGTCTACCAGGACTATGTCCGTGTGCCCGCCAGCATCGACAGCTATCCCAAGGCCGAGGCGATACCAGCCGCCGTCCAGCGCATCGCCTCGCGCGTCCGGGCGATAGCGAGCGATATCGCCGTAAGCCAAGATGGCGTGCGTCTGACGCTGACGTCACAGCGCCCGATCGATCAGCGCCTTCTCGTCTATTTCGATCGCTCAGACCAGTTCGGCACACCGAAGATCCTGGCCAATGAGGAGGATGGCCGCAGGCTCTCTCTGGACGTCCCGATCAAGCGGCAGCGCTTCTGGTTCGGCACCGATGCCAATGGCCGCGACCTGCTGACCCGCACGCTGATCGCCGGGCGGGTTTCCCTGGCGATCGGACTGCTCGCGACGGGTGTCGCGCTCGTAATCGGCGTCAGCTACGGCGCCACAGCGGGCTATCTCGGCGGGCGCGTCGACATGCTGATGATGCGCATCGTCGACGTGCTCTATTCGCTGCCCTTCATCTTCTTCGTCATCCTGCTGGTCGTCTTCTTCGGCCGGAATTTCATCCTGATGTTCCTCGCGGTCGGCGCGATCGAATGGCTCGACATGGCCCGGATCGTTCGCGGACAGACACTCTCGATCAAGCGACAGGAATATGTGCTGGCGGCGGAGGCGCTCGGCGTCACGACCGGCGGCATCCTCAGGCGCCACGTCGTTCCCAACACGCTTGGCCCGGTCATCATCTATGTCACGCTGCTGGTGCCGAAGATCATCCTGCTCGAGAGCTTTCTCTCCTTCCTCGGCCTCGGCGTACAGGAGCCGATGACGAGCTGGGGCGTGCTGATCTCGGACGGTGCCCGCTCGATCCAGGGCGCGCCCTGGATGCTGATCTTCCCGGCGACCTTCCTGGTGACCACCCTGTTCGCGCTGAACTTCCTCGGCGATGGCCTGCGCGACGCGCTCGATCCCAGAGATCGCTGAGATGGCATACGGAACCATCCTCGACATCCGCAACCTGCGCGTGCGCTTCCGGACCAATGATGGGCTGCTCGATGCTGTGAACGGCGTCGACATCGCCGTCGGAGCCGGCGAATTCGTCGCCATCGTCGGCGAATCCGGTTCCGGCAAAAGCCAGACGGTGATGGCCGCGATGGGTCTGCTTGCCGCGAATGGCGAGGCGGAAGGCTCGATCCGCTATCGCGGCACGGAGCTGCTCGGGCTGAAGCCCAAGCAACTCAACGCCTATCGCGGCCGGAAGCTCGCGATGATTTTCCAGGAGCCCATGACATCGCTCGATCCGCTGTTCCGGATCGGGAGCCAGATGGCGGCCCCCTTGCGCAAACACCAGGGGTTGTCACGCAGCGCCGCGCGGGCGCGGGCGCTGGAACTCCTGAAACTCGTCCAGATTCCCAGGCCGCAGGAACGGCTCGATGCCTATCCGCACGAGCTCTCAGGCGGCCAGCGCCAACGCGTCATGATCGCGATGGCGCTGGCCAACGACCCCGATATCCTGATTGCCGACGAACCGACGACAGCGCTCGACGTCACCATCGAGGCCGAGATCCTGACGCTGATCGCCGATCTCAGAAAGCGGCTCGGCATGGCCGTCGTCCTGATCAGCCACGATCTCGGGCTTGTGCGGAAATACGCCGAGCGCGTCTACGTCATGAAGTCTGGCGAAGTGGTGGAGAGCGGAACCACCGAGGCCCTCTTCGCAGCACCGAGCCATCCCTACACCAAGCTGCTGCTCTCGGCAGAGCCCGCAGGCCATAAGCAACCTGCGCCGAAGGGCGCCCCGATCCTGCTCGAGGCCCATGACCTGCGCGTCAGCTACGATCTCGGTCGTGGCTTTCTCAAGCGCAAGAACGCCCTGCTCCACGCCGTCGACGGCGTCGATCTGACGCTGCAGCGCGGCCAGACCATCGGCATCGTCGGGGAGTCCGGCTCGGGAAAGTCGACGCTGGGAAAGGCGCTCCTCAGGCTCGTGCCGGCCAGCGGGCAGATCCGGTTCGAGGACCGGGCGCTGGCGCCGCTCGATCGCGCGCAGATGCGGCCGCTGCGCAAGAGCCTGCAGGTCGTCTTCCAGGACCCGTTCGGCTCGCTCTCGCCCCGGCTCACTGTAGGTGAAATCGTCAGCGAGGGGCTGCTCGTCCACGCGCCCCATCTGACGCGCGCCGAACGCGACATTCGCGCGGCGCAGGCCCTGGAGGAGGTCTCGCTCGATCCGCGCCTGCGCAACCGCTATCCGCATGAATTCTCGGGCGGGCAGCGCCAGCGCATCGCGATCGCGCGCGCCATGATCCTGCACCCGGCGCTGGTCGTGCTGGACGAACCGACCTCGGCGCTCGATCGTACCGTGCAGAAGAGCATCGTGGCGTTGCTCAAGGGCCTCCAGGCCCGCCACGACCTCTCCTATCTCTTCATCAGCCACGACCTCGCCGTGGTCCGCGCCATGGCCGACACGATCATGGTGATGAAGGACGGCAGCGTCGTCGAAAGCGGGCCGACCGAAGCGATTTTCGCCGCGCCGCGCGAAAGCTACACGCGAAGGCTGATCGCGGCCGCGCTGAAGGCGTAAGCGGCGGAGATCCGGTCAGGTCTGCTTGCCATGGCGTTCCTCGTCATTCCGGCTCGGCAGTGTTGCGCCCGACGCCGATCTGCAAGCCCTCTTTGGCACTCGCCTCCTGCCCGCGCCTCCGCTACCAATGCCGGCATTCCTTCAACCACGAGACCAAAGCCGATGAGCCGCATTGTCTATGTGAATGGTGAGTACCTGCCCGAGGAAGAGGCCAGGATCTCGATTTTCGACCGCGGCTTCATCTTCGGCGACGGCATCTACGAAGTCTCGGCCGTGCTCGGGGGCAAGCTGGTCGACTGCGATGCGCATCTTGCCCGGCTGGAACGCTCCTGTGGTGAAATCAGGCTCGACCTGCCCTGGTCGCGCGCCGAACTGATCGCGATCCATGAAGAGCTGATCAAGCGCAACGCTATCGACGAGGGCGGCATCTATCTCCAGGTCTCGCGCGGCGCTGCCGACCGCGACTTCGCCTTCCCGAAGGATGTAGCGCCGACCCTGGTGATGTTCTCGCAGGCCCGCAACCTGAGCGAGGCGCCCGCCGCAAAGACTGGAATCAAGGTCGTCTCCTGCCCGGACCTGCGCTGGGCCCGCCGGGACATCAAGAGCGTCAACCTGCTCGGGCCGGTGCTGGCCAAGCAGTTCGCCGCCGAAAGCGGCGCGCAGGAAGCCTGGCTGGTGGAAGATGGCGTCGTCACCGAAGGTGCGTCCTCGACCGCCTGGATCGTCAAGGGCAAGACGCTGATCTCGCGGCCGCTCTCGAACAAGGTCCTGCCGGGCATCACCCGCAAGGCCGTACTGGCTTTCCTGGCCGAAACCGGCTTCACCTTCGAGGAACGCACGTTCACTCTGGATGAGGCGCTCGATGCCGAGGAAGCCTTCATCACCTCGGCCAACAGCTTCGTGATGCCGGTGGTCTCGATCGACGGCCACACGATCCATAACGGCGCGCCGGGACCGACCGCGATCCGCCTGCGCGAGATCTATATCGACTTCGCCAGGAAGGGCGGCGTGCTGGGCTGATTGCCCACACGCTCCCCCGCGACATAGGTCGCGGCGACATTGCGCTCGTCACCCAGCGTGACGAGCACGAACAATTCCTCGGCCAGATCGCGCGCTGTTTCCAGCCGATGCGCCATCGCCCGCGTCGCAGCCGGGTCGAGCACCACGACATCCGCCTCACGGCCAAGTTCAAGCGAGCCGATGAGATGTTCGAGCCCGAGCGCCACCGCATTGCCGCGCGTGATCGCATGCAGCGCCGCGAACGCGGAAAGCGACTGGCCCTGCAGGTGCAGCACCTTGTAGGCCTCGGCCATGGTCCTCAGCATCGAGTAGCTGGTGCCGCCGCCGATATCGGTCGCGACCGCAATCCGCACGCCCTCCCGCTTCGCCCGGGCCCAGTCGAACAGGCCTGAACCGAGAAAGAGGTTCGACGTCGGACAGAAGACGGCGACGGCACCGGCCTCGGCAAAGGCGCGCCATTCATGCTTGGTCATGTGGATGCAGTGGCCCATCAGGCTCTTGCGGCCGAGCAGGCCGTAATCGCGATAGATGCCGGCATAGTCATCGGCGGCCGGGTAAAGCTGGCGGGCGAGCGTGATCTCGGCCTGGTTCTCGTTGATATGGGTCTGGACGAAACAATCCGGATGTTCCGAGGCGAGCCGTCCGGCAGCCGTGAGTTGTTCCGGCGTCGAGGTCACCGCAAAGCGGGGCGTGATTGCATAGAGCTGGCGTCCCCGGCCATGCCAGCGCTCGATCAGGGCCTTGCTGTCGGCATAGCTGCTCTCGGCTGTATCGGTCAGTGCCGGCGGGGCGTTGCGGTCCATCATCACCTTGCCCGCGATCATCCGCGTGTTGCGGCGCTCGGATTCGGCAAAGAAGGCTTCGGCCGACTGCGGGTGGACGGAGCAGTAGACCGCTGCCGTGGTGGTGCCGCTCGCCAGCAACTCGTCCAGCAGGAAACGCGTCAGCTTCTCCGGATGGCCCTGCTGCGCCAGCTTCTGCTCCTCCACGAAGGTGTATTTGTTCAGCCACTCCATCAGCTGCGCACCATAAGAGGCGATCACCTGAGTCTGCGGCATGTGCAGATGCGCATCGATGAAGCCCGGCATGATCAGGTTTGGCCGATGATCGACGATTTCCGCCTCCGCCGGCAGCGTCGGCAGCAGTTCCGATGCAGCGCCGACGGCCGTGATCAATCCATCGCAGATGAGGATCAGACCGTCCTCGATATAGCGATGCGCCGCTTCGCCCGCGGTCTCGGGATCGCCGACGAACCAGAGCAGGCGGCCACGCAGGGCGCGAAGGTGACGGTCTTCGTTCACGGGCTCGTGCTCCGCCTCAAAATCACGTCATATCTGCACCAAATCAAAGCTTTCGGCCAAGCGTCGAACATGCCTAATCTGGAGGCATGATTTGGATCTGTGAGCGGCCGGGCCGCCATGCGTGAGATAGTGCGCTTCCTCTACGGCGATGAGCTGGTCGAGATCGCGTCCTGCGATCCGACGTTGACGCTGCTCGACTGGCTGCGCCTCGGGCGCCGCCGGACCGGTACGAAGGAAGGCTGTGCCGAAGGCGATTGCGGAGCCTGCACCGTCGTCGTCGGGCGGCTCGACGGCGGCCGATTGCGCTATGAGGCGATCAACGCCTGCATCCGCTTCCTGCCGACCCTCGATGGCTGCCATCTGCTCACCGTCGAGCACCTGAAGGGCGCGGACGGACGCCTGCACCCGGTGCAGCAGGCGATGGTCGACTGCCACGGCTCGCAATGCGGCTTCTGCACGCCGGGCTTCGTGATGTCGCTCCTCGCGCTCTGGCTGAACGAGCCCGTGCCGGAGCTGCGGCGGATCGAGGACGCGCTCGCGGGCAATCTCTGCCGCTGCACCGGCTACGAGCCGATCACCGCCGCGGCCCGGCGCCTCTACGAGCATACCGACCGGACGCAGGATCGCTTCGCGCTTTCGGCGCCCGGCATCGCCGCCCGCCTGCACGCTTTCGTGGATCAGGAGACGCTGACGCTCACCCATGGCGCGCGGCGTTTCCTGTCTCCGACGACAACAGACGCCCTCGCCCATCTCGTCATCTCCCATCCCGAGGCCATTCTCGTCGCCGGCGCGACCGATGTCGGTCTCTGGATCACCAAGGGGATGCAGCAGCCGCAAACCGTCATCCATCTCGGCCGCATCGAGGCTCTGCGTGCGGTCAGCGACGAGGGGGAGCATCTGCGCATCGGCGCCATGGTGAACCATATCGATGTCCGCACGGCACTCGCGGCGCTCTCGCCGCAGCTCGACGAGCTGATGCGCCGCTTCGGCGGCGAGCAGGTGCGCAATGCCGGGACGATCGGCGGCAATATCGCCAATGGCTCACCGATCGGCGATCTGCCGCCTGCGCTGATTGCGCTTGGTGCAAGGCTGGTGCTGCGGCGCGGCAGCGAGCGGCGCGCGCTGCCGCTCGAAGCCTTCTTCCTCGACTATCGCCGCCAGGACCGGAAGCCAGGCGAATTCGTCGAGGCCGTGCTGGTGCCGAAACTGCAGAGTGACGCTCTGTTCCACATTTCGAAGATCTCAAAGCGCTTCGACGAGGACATCTCGGCTGTGTGCGGCGCCTTCCTGCTGCGTCTCGACGAAGCCAATAGGGTGAGCGAGGCACGGCTCGCCTATGGCGGCATGGCGGGTATCCCGAAACGGGCGGCAGCCGCGGAAGCCGCGCTGCTGGGGAGGGATTGGGACGAGGCTGCGGTCGCTGCCGCCATCGCCGCCCTGCCCCGGGATTTCACACCGCTGACCGACATGCGCGCCTCGGCGGCGTACCGGCTGAAGGTGGCCGGCAATCTCCTGCGCCGGTTCCTGATCGAAACGACGGCACCTGACGTCGACACCCGCGTCGCGGGCCTGCTTGCGGAGGTCGCCCATGGCTGACGCGCGCAAACGGCTTGAGACCGAGGCCGTAGCCGGGCCGCTCGGCCGGTCCAGCAATCATGATTCCGCCGCCAAGCATGTCGCTGGCGAGGCCCTCTACATCGACGACATCGCCGAGCCGGCCGGCCTCGCGCATGCCTATCTCGGCCTTTCCGAGGTCGCGCATGGGCGGCTGATATCACTCGACCTCGCGGCTGTGCGCACGGCACCCGGCGTGCTGACCGTGCTGACGGCAGAGGATATTCCGGGCGCGAACGACATCAGCTCGACGCATCGGCATGACGAGCCTGTCTTCACGACGCAGACTATCCTGCATCACGGCCAGCCGCTTTTCGCGGTCATCGCGGAAACCCGCGATCTGGCGCGCCGCGCCGCCGCGCTGGCCAAGGCGGCCTATGAGGAAGCCGCTCCGCTGCTCGATGTCGCAGCGGCCCGCGCGGCCGGCGGCGAGCTTGTCACCGACCCGCTGAAGCTGGAGCGCGGTGATGTGGCCGGTGCGCTTGCCGCCAGCCCGCGCCGGCTCAAGGGGTCGATGGAGATCGGCGGGCAGGATCATTTCTATCTGGAGAGCCAGATCGCGCTCGCCATCCCCGGCGAGGACGAAGACATGCTGGTGCTGTCCTCGACGCAGCATCCGAGCGAAGTCCAGCACATGGTCGCGCAGGTGCTCGGCGTCGGCTCCCACGCCGTCACCATCGAGGTGCGGCGCATGGGCGGCGGCTTTGGCGGCAAGGAAACCCAGGCGAATCTCTTCGCCTGCGTCGCCGCGCTCGCTGCCCGCAAGCTGAAGCGCCCGGTCAAGCTCCGGCCCGACCGCGACGACGATATGGTCATCACCGGCAAGCGCCATGATTTCGTGGTCGATTACGAGATCGGCTTCGATGACGAGGGGCATATTCACGCGGTGGACGCGGTCTATGCGGCGCGCTGCGGCTGGAACGCCGATCTCTCGGGCCCGGTCACGGACCGCGCGCTGTTCCACATGGACAATTGCTATTTCTACCCGGCGGTGCGCGCACGCTCGCAGCCACTGCGGACCAACACCGTTTCGAACACGGCCTTCCGCGGCTTCGGCGGCCCCCAGGGCATGGTCGGCGCGGAACGCTTCATCGAGGAGGTTGCCTTTGCGACCGGGCTCGACCCGCTCGAGATCCGCAGGCGCAATCTCTATGGCGCGGTCGGCCGCGACATCACGCCCTATCACCAGCAGGTCGAGGACAATATCGCCGGCGACGTAATCGCCGAGCTCGAGCGGCGTTGCGATTACCGCGTGCGCCAGACGGCGATCCGTGAGGGCAATCGCAAGAGCCCGGTCATCAAGCGCGGCATCGCGCTGACTCCGGTCAAGTTCGGCATCTCCTTCACCGCGACCTGGTACAATCAGGCCGGCGCCCTGGTGCATGTCTACACGGACGGCACGGTGGCGCTGAACCATGGCGGCACCGAGATGGGCCAGGGCCTCTATGTGAAGGTGGCGCAGGTCGTGGCCCAGGCCTTCGGGATCGGCCTCGACCGGATCAAGATCACCGCGACGACCACCGGCAAGGTGCCGAACACGTCGGCGACGGCCGCCTCCTCCGGCTCCGATCTCAACGGCATGGCCGCGCTCGATGCCTGCGAGACGATCAAGGCACGGCTCGTCGCCTTTGCCTCGAAGCGCTGGGAGGTTGCAGCCGAGGAGATTGCCTTCCTGCCGGGCCGGATCAGGATCGGCACGCAGGAGATGAGTTTCGCCGAATTCGTCGCGGCGGCCTACATGGCCCGCGTCCAGCTCTCGGCGACCGGCTTCTACGCGACGCCGAAGATCCATTGGGATCGCAAGGCCGGGCGTGGCCACCCGTTCTATTATTTCGCCTATGGCGCGGCTGCGGCCGAAGTCGCGATCGACACGCTCACCGGCGAGTATAAGGTCGAGCGGGTCGACATCCTGCATGATTGCGGCACCTCGCTGAACCCGGCGATCGACAAGGGCCAGATCGAGGGCGGCTTCGTGCAGGGCATGGGCTGGCTCACCGCCGAGGAACTCTGGTGGGACGACAAAGGCCGGCTCAAGACCCATGCGCCCTCGACCTACAAGATCCCCGTCGCCTCCGACCGGCCGCGCATCTTCAATGTCGACCTGCTGGAGAACGCCCCCAATCGCGAGCCGACGATCCACCGCTCCAAGGCCGTCGGGGAGCCGCCGCTGATGCTGGCGATCAGCGTGCTCCACGCCTTGTCGGACGCGGTCGCCAGCGTCGGCGACCATCGCTTCTGTCCCCGTCTCGACGCGCCGGCGACGCCGGAGCGTGTACTCGATGCGATCGACCGCGTACGGGAACAGGCACGGGGCGCGGCACCATGACCGGGCTGGCGACTTTCCTCGAAGCCCATCTCGAGCAAGGCGCCATCCTTGTCAGCATCGAGCGCGCCGAAGGATCGACCCCACGCGAAACCGGCGCGACGATGGTCGTCACCGGCGAGGGCAATTCCGGGACGATCGGCGGCGGCCAGCTCGAATTCCACTGTACCGACATCGCCCTTGAGATGCTGGCGAGCAGCGAGACCTCGCGACGCCTCGATATTCCGCTTGGGCCGCAAATGGGCCAGTGCTGCGGCGGCCGGGTCGGTGTCGTGCTGGAGCGGGCCAGGCCGTGCCATCTCGCGACTCTCCACGCCGCCGAAGCGGCAAGGCGCGCAGCGCAACCTGCCGTCCTCATCCTCGGCGCCGGCCATACCGGGCGGGCGCTTGCCGAGGCTCTCATGCGCCTGCCGCTGACGGTCATTCTGATCGACGATCGCGAAGGCCAGATGCACGACCTTCCCGATGGGGTCGCGCAGGTACGACTGGACGACCCGGTCGAGGCCATCGCGTCGGCCCAGCCCGGCACGGCCTTCGTCATCCTCTCCCACAGCCATGCGCTCGACTATCGGCTGACCGAGGCTGCGCTGCTGCGCGGGGATGCGGCCTATGTCGGCATGATCGGCTCGGCGACGAAGCGCGCGCGCTTCGTCGCGAGCTTTCGCCGCCGCCACCCTGCAAGCGATGCCTTGGCCCGCCTGACCTGCCCAATCGGCGGGGATGATGTGGACGACAAGCGCCCCGAGGTCATCGCCGCCTTGACGGCAGCCGAGCTGGTGCGGAGCTTGCTTGCCAAGCAACGGGCTTCCGGGCAAAGCGTGGGGCAGGGCCGACAGGGTCCGGGGAGAAGGGCAGGAGATGACGGCGTCGCCGCATGACAGGACGGATACGCCGCCCCGACTCGTGCTGTCGGGCATCTCCAAGAGCTTTCCCGGCGTGAAGGCCAATGACGATATCAGCTTCAGCGTGAAGCCAGGCGAGATCCACGCCCTGCTCGGCGAGAACGGAGCCGGCAAGTCGACGCTGGTCAAGATCATCTACGGCGTTCAGCAGGCCGATTCAGGCGACATCTCCTGGGATGGCAAGCCGGTCTCGATCCCCTCGCCCAAGGCGGCGCGGAGGCTCGGCATCGGCATGGTCTTCCAGCATTTCTCGCTGTTCGATGCGATGACGGTGATCGAGAATATTGCGCTCGGCCTCGACGAGGCCGTGGATCGCGACGAGCTGAAGACCCGAGTCGCCAAGGTTCTGCAAAGCTATTCGCTGCCGCTCGATCCCGAGCGCGAGGTCCATACGCTCTCGGTCGGCGAACGGCAGCGCATCGAGATCGTCCGCTGCCTGCTGCAGAAGCCGAAGCTCCTGATCATGGACGAGCCGACCTCGGTCCTGACACCGCAGGAAGTCGAGCGTCTGTTCGAGACTTTGCGGCAGATCGCATCCGAAGGCTGCTCGATCCTCTACATCAGCCACAAGCTGCACGAGATCAAAGCCTTGTGCGACACCGCCACGATCCTCCGCGCCGGCCGAGTCGTCGCGACCTGCGACCCGCGGCAGGAGACGACACGGCGCATGGCCGAACTCATGATCGGCGCCGAATTGCGCCAGATCGAGAACGCCCATTCCGGCAGGATCGGCAAGCGCCGGCTGATCGTGTCGGGCCTCTCCCTGCACGGTGAGCCGCCCTTCGGCACGAGCTTGCGCGACATCAGCTTCGAGGCACGGGCCGGCGAAATCCTCGGCATCGCCGGCGTCGCCGGAAACGGCCAGGCCGAGCTGCTCGGCGCCCTGTCCGGCGAACGCCTCAGCGCGGTGCCGAACGCCATCATGCTCGACGGCAAGTCCGTCGGCAGCGAGGGGGCGGGCGAGCGGCGCAGCGCCGGCCTCGCCTGCGTTCCGGAGGAGCGCAACGGACACGCCGCCGTGCCGGATTTCTCGCTGGCGGAGAACGCCATCCTGACGGCGCGCTACCGGCTGCCGCTGGCGCCACGCGGCTTCATCCGTCTCGGGGCGGTTCGGCGCTTCGCCCAAGCCGTCATCGGCCGGTTCGATGTACGCACCACCGGTCCAGGTTCTCCGGCCCGCTCATTGTCCGGGGGTAATCTGCAGAAATTCATCATGGGCCGCGAGATCGGCCAGGAGCCAGGCGTCCTCGTGGTCTCGCAGCCAACCTGGGGGGTCGATGCGGGCGCGGCAGCGGCGATCCGGCAGGCGCTGGTCGATCTGGCGGCTAAGGGCTCCGCGGTCGTGGTGATCTCGCAGGACCTCGACGAACTGCTCGAGCTGGCCGACCGGCTCAGCGTCATCAACGAGGGCCGGCTCTCGCCGCCGCGCCCGGTCGCGGAACTCGCGATCGACGAGATCGGCCTGATGATGGGCGGCATTCACGGCGCAGCCCAGCCCGAGGGAGCGCCGCCTCATGCTTGAATGGCGCCGCCGCCGCGAACCAAGCCGGGCGATGCTCTATCTGAGCCCGCTGATCGCGATCGCGCTCACCATGGTGACCGGCGCGATGGTCTTCACGGCGATGGGCTATGACGGGCTGACCGCGGTCTTCGACTTCTTCCTCGTGCCCTTCCTAGAACCGCATCGCTGGCCGGATCTCGGCGTCAAGGCGGCGCCGCTGGTGATGATCGCGCTCGGCCTCGCCATCGGTTTTCGCGCCAATGTCTGGAATATCGGCGCCGAGGGCCAGTACATCATGGGCGCCATCGCCGGCACCGGCGTTGCCCTCGCCACCTATGAGATGAGCGGCTGGTGGATCCTGCCGGCCATGGCTCTCGCCGGCATCCTCGGCGGCATGGCCTGGGCTGCAGTCCCGGCGCTGTTGCGGGTCAGGCTTCAGGTCAGCGAAATCCTGACCAGCCTGATGCTGACCTATGTCGCGGTGCAGGTGCTGTATTATCTCGTGCGCGGTCCATGGAAGGATCCGGACGGCTTCAACTTCCCGCAGACGCGGATGTTCACGGCCGATCAGACGCTGCCGGTCGTCATCCCCGAGACGCTCGTCCATCTCGGCATTCCGCTTGCACTCGTCATTGCCGTCATTGCCTGGCTCGTATTGGAGAAGACGACCGCGGGCTATGCGGTGAAGGTTGTCGGGCTCGCACCGGCTGCGGCGCGTCATGGTGGCTTCAGCGCCGAACGGACGACCTGGGTGACGTTGCTGATCGGCGGCGGGCTCGCGGGTCTTGCCGGCATCTTTGAGGCTGCAGGCCCCTTCAGCCAGCTCACCCCGCAATTCCCGGTTGGCTACGGCTTCACCGCCATCATCGTCGCCTTCCTCGGCCGCCTGCATCCGCTGGGCATCGTGCTCGGCGGCGTCGTTCTGGCGGCAACCTATGTCGGCGGCGAGATCGCCCAGACGACCGTGCGACTGCCCCAGGCCGCGACCGGGATGTTCCAGGCGATGCTGCTGTTCTTCCTGCTCGCGACCGACGTGCTGGTCCGTTATCGCATCGCCTTCAGCGCAAGGCCGGCGAAAGTGGTGTCGCGATGAACAGCGTCATCCTGGTCTCGATCATCATGACGCTTGTCG
>UBZM01000041.1 GCA_900470095.1 Hyphomicrobiales bacterium | reverse complement strand
ACGAGATGGGGGCCGAGCCCGGCAAACAGGATGAGAAGAGCGCCACACAGCGTCGAGGCGGCAGCGCCGAGATAGATGCCGCGCCAGCCGATGCCCTCGAAGGCACCGAGCAGATGCGGGCTCGCCGAGCCGATGACGAGGGCGCCGACCAGGAGGCCGATCAGCAGACCGAGGTCCTTGTTCGCCCAGGTCGCGGCGATGCGCATGCCGACCGGGTAGATGCCGGCCATGCACAGACCGGTCAGGACCCGCAGGGCGATCGTCACGGGGCCGACCGGCGGCAGCAGGGCGAGCGATGCGGTGAGTGCGGCCGCGGCCGCTCCGGAGAGGGCAAAGAGGCGGCGCGGATCGAAGCGGTCGGCCAGGCCGAGCAGGCTGCTCGCGAGCGTGCCGAGGACGAAGCCGGCCTGGACGGAACTGGTGAGCAGCACCTCGCTCAGTGGGTCGAGCGGCTGCTCCCGCCGGATCGCGGCGACGGCGGCGGCAGAGGCGAACCAGGCTGCCATCGCCAGGGTTTCGGCGAGGAGGAGCAGCGCGAGCGAGCGCGCCTTCGTGGCATGCGGGGAAGTGGTCCCGCCGAGAGTTTGGAGCCCAGGCTGCATCGCTCACCGGCCTTCTGCGCCCGAGCGGAACGATCCGCCGACGCTCTATCGTCTCCTATAGTATACGTATGGCTTCTATAGAAGACGATTCAGGCGTGATGCGTCGTTTTTCGGTTCGAGCCTCTTGAGCGGAGGGGCGAGACGCCGGAAGAGCTTAAGACGCGCTTCGCAAGCAGACCGAGAGTCCATGCGTTCCCAGAGCCAAGACGACCCCAACCAGGCCATCGCCGCCCGCATCCGGATTGAACGGGACACGCGCGGCTGGTCGCTGGCCGATCTTGCCGAACGTTCAGGCGTCTCAAAGGCGATGATCAGCAAGATCGAGCGCGGCGATGCAAGCCCGACGGCAACCGTGCTCGGGCGGCTGTCGGGGGCCTTTGGCCTGTCGCTCTCAGTGCTGTTGGCGCTGGCCGAGCGCTCGGAAGACCGCATCAGCCGCCATGGCCATCAGCCGGTCTGGCAGGACCCGGAAACCGGCTATGTCCGCCGGACGATCTCGCCGCCTTCCGGAGATATTCTCGAGCTGCTGCAGATCTCGCTGCCGCCCGGTGTGCGGGTGCCGTATCCGGCCGCCGCCTTCCTGTTCCAGCGCCAGCAGATCTGGGTTCTGCAGGGCGAGCTCGAATTCCGCGAAGGCGGCGTCACCCACGCCCTGCAGCAGGGCGATTGCCTGCAGCTCGGGCCGCCGGCGGATTCGTCCTTCTTCAACCCGGGCGCGGGCGAGAGCGTCTATCTCGTCGCCCTCGTCCGGAGATAGGCCAGGGGGTCCTAGGCTGCCCGGTGTCCGGCCCTGGCTGCGCGCTGCTCCTGCGTGCGGAAGGCTGCGACGAGCTGGTTCAGTCGCTCGATCTGGCTGAGCAGGGTGCGGGCCGAGGCTGCGCTCTGTTCGGCAAGCGCCGCGTTGCTCTGGGTGATCTCGTCCATATGGCTGACGGTCTGGCTCATCTCGTCGATGCCATTGGCCTGTTCGCCGGACGCCACCGCGATCTCATTGACGGTGCCGGAGACGCGCATCGAGGCATCGACGATCTTCTCCAGCGTGCCGCCGGCGAGGCGGACGAGCCGGACGCCTTCGGCGACCTCGGCATCGGAAGATCCGATCAGCCCGGTGATGTCCTTGGCGGCTTCGGCCGAGCGCTGGGCAAGCGCCCGGACCTCGGCTGCGACGACGGCAAAGCCGCGCCCGGCATCGCCGGCGCGCGCCGCTTCGACCGCGGCGTTGAGCGCGAGAAGATTGGTCTGGAAGGCGATGCCGTCGATCACCGTGGTGATCTCCGAGATCTTCTTCGAGGCCTGCTCGATCCGGGTCATGGCATCGATCGCGTCGCTGACGATGGTGCCGCCGGTGCGGGCGACGGCAGCGGCGTCATCGGCCAGCGCAACCGACTCGCGCGAAGACTGCGCCGAGGTCTTGACGGACGCGGCGAGCTCTTCGGTGGTGGCTGCCGTCTGTTCGAGCGCGGCGGCCTGTTCCTCGGTGCGCCGCGACAGGTCGTCAGCGCCGGAGGCGATCTCCTGCGAGGAGGTGGCGATCGAGCCCGACGTCGCCTGGATGGTCGTGACCATCTCGCCGAGCTGTTCCATGGCGTGATTGAAATGGCTGCGCAGCAGCGCATATTCGGGCGGCATCTCCGCATCCATGCGGAAGGTCAGGTCACCTTTGGCGAGCGCGGCCATGCCCTCGCTGACCAGGCTGACGACCCTGTCGCGCTCGTCCGCCTTGGCCTGCTCGACGGCGCGGGCTTCCGCCTCGACCTTGAGGCGGGCGTGCTCGGAGGCTTCGAGATAGACCGAGATGGCATAGTCCATGTCGAGCAAGGTCGCCTTGACGATGGCGGTGATCTCGGCGGCACGCTCCTCGGCGCCTTCGATCTTGCCGCCGAAGCGGCCCTTCGGCCAGCGCGCCTCGAGCACCTTGCCGATCAGATGCTCCAGGAGCAGGGCATAGCCGCCGATATACCAGCGCGGCTCCAGCCCGATCCGGGCGTGGACCTTGCCGACCGTGGTGACGGCGGCGACGTAGTCCTCGTCGAGCTGGCCCTTGGCGATCCGATCCCAGTAGCCGAGCTGCTTGCTCTTCGCGTGCTCGATATGGGCATCGCTGGCGAAGAAGGCGCGGGTTTCGGGGAAGGCGCGGACCTGCGCATAGAAGGCGCCGAGCGCATCCGGCAGGGCCTCCAGCAGCGTCTCCTCGACATCGTGGATGCGCCGCAACGCGTCCGGACCGAGCTTCATGAAGTCGCGCCGCCGGGCGAGATCGTCGGATGGTGCCATAGCCGTTTACTCAAGCCTGATGCGCCGAGCCCCCTCGGCACGCAGGCCGAAACTCGGCGATGGCTGGTTAACATCCGAAGAAGATTGCGGCGCTTGCCTGCAGGACGGAGTGTCTGTGGTCCTATGCCGCAGGATTGTCGATCGCCAGCGGTTCACTGCGGGCCTTCATAGCGCTCGAGAAAGGCTTCGACGGGCAGCGTCCGGAAATCGTCGAGTGCGGCGCGCAAGGCTGCATGATCCCAGTCCCACCAGGACAGCGCGATCAGCCGCTCGGCGATGTCTTCGGGAAAACGCCGGCGGATCGGCTTGGCCGGGTTGCCGGCGACGATGGTGTAGGCCGGCACGTCCTTGGTGACGACGGCGCCGCCGGCGACGACCGCGCCCGTGCCGATCGAGCGGCCGGCCAGTACGATCGCGCCATGGCCGATCCAGACATCGTGGCCGATCGTTACCGGTGTGGAGCGGCGCCAGGCGAAGAAGGGCGCGTCGTCCTCAGCATCGTCGAAATAGGCGCTGGCGCGATAGCTGAAATGCGATTGGCTCGCCCGCTGCATCGGGTGGTTGCCTGGGTTAATGCGCGTCATGGCCGCGATCGAACAGAATTTGCCGATTGTCGTGTAAATGACATTCGAGTCGTTCACGACATAGGAGTAGTCCCCCATCGTCGACTCGACGAAGGAGGTGCGCGCGCCGATTTCGGTGTAGCGCCCGAGCGTCGCCTGCCGCACGTGAGCGGTCGGGTCGATCACAGGTTCAAGTCCGAGTTTCTTGCCCGCCATGTCGTCATCCTCTCAAGATCTGTTGGAACCCTCTGCAGCCATAGCGGCCGCAGAATCGGGAGTTCTCGTGCTGGTGGTTGGCCCGTCCGGAGCGGGCAAGGACACGCTGATGGATGCCGCCCGTGCCGCGCTGGCGGGCGATGGCCGCTTCGCCTTTGTGCGCCGCCTGATCACCCGCCAGGCCATGGCTGGCGCCGAGGACCATGACAGCTGCAGCGAGGCTGAGTTCGACGAGGCCGAAGCGCGCGGCGCACTCGCGCTGAGCTGGCGCGCCCATGGCCTCCGCTACGGCATTCCGGCCGCCGCGCTGGCCGGCATCGCGAGCGGACAGGTGGTCATCGCCAATGGCTCGCGCCGGGCCGTTCCCGCGGCCGAGCGTCTCGCCGGCCGGGTGACGGTGGTCAACATCACCGCCCCGAACGAGGTTCTTGCCAGGCGGCTGGCGGCGCGTGGACGCGAAAGCGAGGCCGATATCCGTGCCCGCCTTGCTCGCGAGGTGCCGCTGGCGACCGAGCGCGCGCAGCTGGTTTCGATCCAGAACGACCGGACCGTGGCCGAGGCGGCCGGCGAACTCGTCGCCGTGCTGACCGCGCTCAGTCCGCATCGCTGATCAGGCCAGCGAAAAACTGTCGAGCAGACGGAAGCGGCTTGCCCGCGTGTCCTGCTTGAAGAGCGCGATGCGGTCGATCACGGCGGGCTTCGCCGGAACGGCCTGTGCATAGGCATCCCTGAGAGCGAGCTGCACCAAAGCCCCCTGATCCATCGGCAGCGAGCCGGTCAGCGTCATGTGGAAACGGAAGGCGTCGCCGACATAGGGGTAGCCATAGGCTTCGAGATAGGCGCGCTGGGCCGGGGTCAGCGGGTGCTTCAGGCGCCGCGCCATGTCGGCCTCGGCCAGCGGAGCGCGGAACGGCTCGAAGGCCTGGACGAGGGCGAAGGCGAAGCGCTGCAGCGCCGGGCTTTCGGCCGAAGGGGTGAGCGCGATGAAGGAGCCAAGCGCGGTCAGGCTCAGGCCGTCGAGCCGGACGCTCTCGAGGCCTGCCGCATAATTATGGGCGAAGGCGCGCAATTGGCCCTCGCTGCGACCGGCCGCCAGTTCGAATGGGGCTTTCAGCGTGGCGTGGAAACCGTAGCGACGTGGCTCTTCGGTCAGGACTGGCCACTGGCTGTGATCGCAGCCGGGCGGCACCAAGGCGGGGACATCCGCACCGGTGACGGCGTCATAGCCCAGCACGGCGCTGCCGAAGCGCCAGAGGGCGCTGTCGGCGGCGGGGGCGTAATAGAGAGCGTAGCGCGGCGTACTCAAAATGCGCGCTCGCCCTTCGACCAGACGGCGGCGATCACCGGCGTCGCGCCGAGTGCCTTGAAGCGCACCAGGTCCGCGCGCAGGCCGGACTTGAGATGGCCGCGATCCTTCAGGCCGAGGATGTCGGCGATCTTCCAGGTCACCATGCCCATGGCCTCCGGCAGCGCGATGCCGTGCCTGGCATGCAGCTTCAGCACCGCCTGGAGCAGGCTTGCCGGGACATAATCGGAGGAGAGGCCGTCGAGCAGGCCCTTCTCGGCCAGTTCGGAGACCGAGACGCCGCCGGAATGCGAGCCGCCGCGCACGACGTTCGGTGCACCGGCGATGGTGGCAAGCCCACGCTGCTTCGCGGCTGCCGCCGCCTCGATCGTGGTCGGGAATTCCGAAATCAGGGCGCCCGACGCGACACCGGCCTCGACATGGTCGACCGTGGTGTCGTCATGGGTTGCGATCGGGATGCCACGCGTCCGGAACATCTCGACCACGGCACTCCAGTTGCTCGGCACATTGGCCGTGCCTTCGGACTGGCGGACGGCGACGTCCTCCTCGAACTCGGCCTCGGTCTTGCCATTGCCGAGCGCATAGGTGCGCAAGTGCTGGATGTCGCGCCACTGGCGCTGGCCGGGCGTGTGGTCCATCAGGGAGACGAGCTGGACGAGATCGTCCTCGCGATAGGGCTCGATGTCGCGCATCAGGTCCGGGCTGGTCAGTTCGCAGCGCATGTGGATGCGGTGGTCGATGCGGAAGACGCCTTCGGCCTTGCCTTCGCGCAGGGCCTTCATCACGTCGGCGAAGATGTCCTTGCGGTAGTCCTTGGCCGAAAAGGGCGTACCGGCACAGACCGCGTCATAGACGGTGGTGACCCCGGAGGCCGCCATCTGGGCGTCATGAACCAGCGCGGCTGCAAGCCCGTTCGGCCAGAACACCTTGGGCCGGGGCATGAAGTGCTTTTCCATGTTGTCGGTATGCATCTCGACGAGGCCGGGCGCGACATAGTCGCCGCCGATATCGATTGCGCCCGGCAGTTGCGAGCGGCCCTGGTCGACAGCGGTGATCCCGGTTGCGTCGAAGGCGATCGTGCCGGTGACGACCTCGTTCTCCAGGATCAGTTTGGCATTGGTGAGAACGGTCTGCATCAGGCGGCCTTCCGGAATGCTGTGATGTCGAGATAGCGTGTGGCGACGCGCTCGCGCACCGCCTCGTCATGGAAGATCCCGACGATGGCGGACCCGTTTGCGCGCGCCTCGCCGATCAGGTCAACCACGACGTCGCGATTGGCTGCATCGAGCGAGGCGGTCGGTTCGTCGATCAGCAGGATCGGCGCCGGATCGACGAAGGAACGGGCGATGTTGACGCGCTGCTGCTCGCCGCCGGAGAAGGTGGCGGGCGCGAGATGCCAGAGGCGTTCCGGCAGGTTCAGCCGGGCGAGAATCGCTTTGGCACGCTCGCTGGCCTCATCAGGGGAGACGCCGCGCGCCAGCAGCGGATCGCGGACGATGTCGAGCGCCGAAACGCGCGGGATCACGCGCAGGAACTGCGAGACGAAACCAAGCGTGCGGCGACGGATATCGAGCACCGTACGCGGCACGGCCGCGACGATGTCGATGGCCCGGCCGGCATGGGTGATGTGGATATGGCCGGAGCTCGGCCGGTAGTTGCCGTAGAGAATGCGCAGCAGGCTCGACTTGCCGGCGCCCGAAGCTCCCGCCAGGACGAGCGCCTCGCCGGCCTCGACGCTGAAATTGACATTGTCGAAGACAGGCAGCCGGACCCCGCCCTGATTGTGCAGGGTAAAGGTCTTGGCGACGTTCTCGACGTGAATCATCGTGGTCATGATCGGGATGCCTTGCGCGGTTCCAGTGACGCGATTGTGACGCTCATACGCTCAGCACGGCCGAGGTGAGCAACTGCGTGTAGGCGTGATGGGGGTCGTCCAGGACCTGATCGGTCAGCCCCTGCTCGACGACGCGGCCGTCCTTCATCACCATCAGCCGGTCGGTGAGCAGGCGCGCGACGGCGAGGTCATGCGTGACGATGATGGCGGCCAGTCCGAGATCACGGACCAGCACGCGCAGCAGATCGAGCAGTCGCGCCTGCACGGAGACGTCGAGGCCACCGGTCGGCTCGTCCATGAAGACGAGTTTCGGCTCGGAGACCAGGACGCGGGCGATCTGCAGGCGCTGCTGCATGCCGCCCGAGAACTGACGGGGACGGTCGTCGATGCGGTTCTCGGCGATCTCGACACGCGTGAGCCAGTCGAGCGCGCGCTCGCGGATCTTGCCGTAATGCCGGTCGCCGCGGTCCATCAGGCGCTCGCCGACATTGCCGCCGGCAGAGACGTCCATGCGCAGGCCGTCGCGCGGGTTCTGGTGCACGATGCCCCAGGCCGTGCGCATCAGGCGGCGGCGATCCTGCTCGGCGACCGAATAGATGTCGAGCGGCTGGCCGGAGCCGCGAAACAGCACTTCGCCCGCGTCCGGTGCGTCGATGCCGGCGAGGCAGCGCAGCAAGGTCGATTTTCCCGAGCCGGATTCGCCGACGATACCGAGCACCTCGCCCGGCCAGAGATCGAAGGAGACATCGGCGCAGCCGATGCGTTCGCCGTAGAAGCGGCCGACGCCGGTGACCGAGAGCAGCGGATCGGGATCGATGCCGAGATCCTGCGGGGAGACATGCTGGGTCATGACTTCGACACCTTGTCCTTGGCCTGCTTGTCGTCGACGAGATGGAGCGCCGATGCGTCGGCCAGCATCGCGCCGCGATGACCGTCAGCGCGCCGCGTCTCGCAATGATGGCTGTCGGAGCAGACGAACATGCGCCCGCCGCGGTCGTCTGTGATGACTTCGTCGAGATAGGAATCGGTCGCGCCGCAGAGCCCGCAGGGCTCGTTCCAGCTCTGGATGCGGAAGGGATGGTCCTCGAAGTCGAGGCTGCGCACGCTGGTATAGGGTGGCACCGCATAGATGCGCTTCTCGCGGCCGGCTCCGAAGAGCTGGAGCGAGGGCGACATATGCATCTTCGGATTGTCGAATTTCGGGATCGGCGAGGGCGCCATCACATAGCGGCCATTGACGTCGACCGGATAGTCATAGGTCGTCGTCACCTCGCCGAAGCGGGCGATATTCTCGTAGAGCTTGACCTGCATCAGCCCGTATTCGGCCCAGGCGTGCATCTTGCGCGTCTCGGTCTCGCGCGGCTCGAGCTTCCGCAGGGGCTCCGGCTGCGGCACCTGATAGACCATGATCTGCCCGGCCTTCAGCGGCGCCTCCGGGATGCGGTGGCGGGTCTGGATGATGGTGGCCTCGTCCGTCGCCTCGGACGTCTTCGCATCGGCCGTGCGCTCGAAGAAGCGGCGGATCGAGACGGCGTTGGTGGTGTCGTCCGCGCCCTGGTCGATGACCTTCAGCACATCGTCCGGGCCGATGATCGCGGCGGTGATCTGGATGCCGCCGGTGCCCCAGCCGCGCGCCAGCGGCATCTCGCGTGAGCCGAACGGCACCTGATAACCTGGCACCGCGACCGCCTTGAGCAGGGCGCGGCGGATCATCCGCTTGGTCTGCTCGTCGAGATAAGCGTAATTATAAGCCGGCTTTGTATCTTCGCCAGGGATGATCTGGTGCAGGGTCATTCCGCGGCCTCCGGCAGGGTGTCTTGCGTCTCTTGGACCTGGGTCTCTTGGATCTCGCCCGCCAGGCGCTGCTCGCGCTCGCGGCGGATGCGGCGGATCAGTTCGAGCTCGCCCTGGAAGTCGACATAATGCGGCAGCTTGAGATGCTCGACGAAGCCGGCTGCCTCGACATTGTCGGAGTGGTAGAGCACGAATTCGTCCTGCTGCGCGGGATACTCTGCCGCCTCGCCGAACTCGCGCGCCTTGAGCGCACGATCGACCAGCGACATCGACATCGCCTTGCGCTCGGCATGGCCGAAGGCGAGGCCATAGCCGCGTGTGAACTGCGGCGGCACGTCCTTGGTGCCGTTGAACTGGTTGACCATCTGGCATTCGGTCAGCGTGATCTCGCCGAGATCGACGGCGAAGCCGAGTTCCTCGGGTACGAATTCGACGCTGACCTCGCCGACGCGGACCTCGCCGACGAAGGGATGCGAGTTGCCGTATCCGCGCTGCACGGAATAGCCGAGGCCGAGCATGAAGCCCTCATCGCCGCGTGCCATGGCCTGGAGCCGGACATCACGGTCGGCGGGGAAGGAGACCGGCTCGCGGGTGAGGTCGAAGGGGCGGGGATCGCCCTCGGGCGGCTCCTCGGCTTCCATCAGGCCTTCGGCACCGAGAATGTCGGGCACGCGCGGCATGGTGGCGTCGAGCAGGTCGGCCGCCGCCGCAGGCACTGCGACGGGAGACGCGCCGTCCATCAGCGCGAAATCGAACAGGCGGTGGGTGTAGTCATAGGTCGGGCCGAGCACCTGGCCGCCCGGCAGATCCTTGTAGGTGGCGGAGACGCGACGGCGGATCGCCATCTGCGCTGTGTCGACCGGCTCCGACGAGCCGAAACGCGGCAAGGTGGTGCGATAGGCCCGCATCAGGAAGGCCGCTTCGATGGCGTCGCCCTGCGCCTGCTTCAGCGCCAGCGCCGCGAGATCGGGGTCGTAGAGCGAGCCCTCGTTCATGATGCGGGCGCAGGCGAGCCCCATCTGCTCGCGGATCTGCGCGACGGCCAATTCGGGCACGGCCTCGTTGCCGCGGCGGGCTTCCGCGATGAGATCATGTGTGGCGAGGATGGCGGCTTCGCCCCCCTTGACGGCGACATACATCAGCGGGCCTCCAGGATCTGCGTCGAGCGCGGCAGGCCGATGATCGCCTGGCCATGACTGAGGATAAGGTCGATGCCGAGGGGGTAGCGCGCGGCATTGGCCGCGACCTCGGTCCAGAAGCCGGGGCGCAGTCCCTTCGGTGCAATCTCGCGGCGTCCGGCGATACCCGGGCCGGTCAGCGTCACGGCCTCGCCACCTGCGAGGCTGGCGCATTGCACGAGTACGCTGGTCGAGCGATCCGGAAACTGGTCGGTGCCGGGGCTGAATGCGGACAGCGCCGGAGCGGTGCTGGTGCCGTTGAGCACGGCGAAGGCGGCTTCAGCCGGGCCTTCGACCAGAGTCGCGCCGCAATGGAAGCGCAGCCAGGCGCCGGCGGGGCCCGCCCGCAGGTCGGCCGGCAGCCAGATCGGCGTCTCGTAATCGGCGAGGGTCAGCAGGGCGATGGCGGTTGCCGGTTCCAATCCGGCAGGTGCAGCAAAGCCGGTTGCGACGTCCTGGACGAGGCCGGGCTCCGACAACGCTGCGAGCAGGGCGCGGAAGGCGGCCTGGGACTGGAAGACCGGGTCGGAAAAGCCGGCGCCAATGAGTGTGTCGTCCTGCATCACGCGCCCCGGACCAGAGTGAAGAAATCGACCTTGGTGGCTGCAGCCTTGCGCGAGGCGAGGGTGCGCGCCGCCTGCTGGCGGGTGGCGAGCTCGGCGACGCCGCTGCGGAGCGGCCCGGCCTCGCCTTCGCCCTGCAGCAGCCCGTCGATCACCGCTGCGAGCCGCGCCTTCCGGCCGTCGCGACCAAGAGCGTAGGAGAAGCCCATCGTGCCGTCGCCGAGGCGCACGACGCAGCGCGTCACGGTGGCTTCGCCGAGATTGAAGCGGCGTCCCGCGCCGCCGGCACGGCCCTCGACCATGACGGTCCCGGTTTCGGGTGCTTTCAGCACGTCATGGTCGGGCAGGGCGCCGAGCCCGCCGGCGAGGCTCTCGATTTCGGCGCGTGAGGCCCGGGCGAGGATTGCCAGCCATTGTTGTCGTGGGGTGGTCCCGCTCATCTCAGGTCGCTCTCTGGTCAGGGCCTAATGTCTAGACTACGATAGGGTCGTTATGGCGAAAGGTCTATACATTTTGGATGAAGCTTTGATGACGGATGCCCATGCTGCCAGCCAGGCCGGCGAAGCCGCCACGGCATGGCGGCGTATCGCGGACGAGATCGAAGCGGCGATCGGGCGGGGCGAGTACGAGACGGGCGCGACGCTGCCCTCTTCGCTCGCGCTGGCCGAGCGCTATGGCGTGCACCGGCATACGGTTCGGCAGGCCTTTCGGCATCTCGCCGATCGGGGGCTGGTCAGCGTCTCGCGCGGTCGCGGGACGCAGGTCACGGCGCCGCGCTTTCCCTATCGCATCGGCCGGCGCGTCAGCATGCGCACCAATTTCGGCGCGGCCGGCATCACCGTGGCAGGCTCGATCCTGGGTGCCGAGATCGTCAGGGGCGAGGCAGACGCCTGCGCGGCCTTGCGCTTGGAGGATGGAGCGCCGCTCTGGCGGATCGAGACGCTGAGCCTTGCCGGCGGCGTGCCGGTGAGCACTGGCGTGCATCTCCTTTCGGCCGAACGCTTCCCGGATTTCGACAAGATGCTGAGCCGGGCCGGCTCGTCGATTTCCGCAGCCTTCGCCGCCTGCGGCATCCCGGATTATGTGCGGCTCTCGACGCGGCTTTCAGCGCGGCTCGCCAGCGAACGCGAGGCGCTGCTGCTCAGGGTCGAACCCGGCGCTGCGGTCATGCTCTCCGCGGCGGTCGACGCCCTGCCTGACCTGACGCCGATCCACCTGGTCGACGGCATCTTTGCCGGCGAACGGATGGAGATGGTGGTCGAGCCGTTCGCGGAGTGAGTGCAGCCGCTCGGATGGTCGGGGTAGGCCTCGGCATGACGCGCCTGTCCGTCAGAGGGCCCTTTTGCCGATGATGGCGAAGCGCAGCTTGCTGGACAGGAAGTCGATCGCGGTCACGGCGGCAAGTACGAGCAGGATCAGGAACGAGACCTGCTGCCATTCAAGCGTGCGGATGGTCTCGGCGAGATAAAGGCCGATGCCGCCGGCGCCGACGATGCCGATGATGGTCGAGGAGCGGGTGTTCGACTCGATGTAGTAGAGCACCTGGCTGGCGATGACCGGCAGCACCTGCGGGATCAGCCCGAAGCGGATCTCGTGGAGCTTGCCGCCGCCGGAGGAGGTCACGCCCTCGACGGGCTTGCGGTCGGCGGATTCGATCGCTTCCGAATAGAGCTTGCCGAAGGCGCCGAGATCGCTGGTCATGATCGCGAGCATGCCGGCGAAAGGGCCGAGACCCACGACATTGACCCAGATCAGAGCCCAGATCAGCGCATCGACGCCGCGCACGGTGTCGAGCGAGCGGCGCGCCAGGAAATGGATGACGCGGTTGGCGACGACGTTCTTGGCTGCGAGGAAGCCGAGCGGGAAGGCGAGGATCGCAGCGAGGATCGTGCCGAGGAAGGCGATGGCAATGGTCTCGAACAGCGCTTTCACGAAGATCACGGCGCGGGCCGCGGAGCCTGGATCCGGCGGCAGCATCAGCACGACGAATGTGCCGAGATTGCCGATGCCGGTGATCATCTTCCAGAGCGAGACCTCCAATGTGGTCAGCCCGTAGAGGAAGAGGCCGAGCAGGCCGGCCACGACTGCGATGGTGGTCAGGCGCGTCTTCAGCGAGCCGTCGATGGCGCCTTGGTGGCGACGGACGAGATCGGCGCGCTCGGTGGCGGTGAGGGCGAGGCTCATGAGCGGTGCTCCAGGCTGAGCAGGGCGTGGCGCAGGCGCTCGGTGCCGTAGTCGATCAGCATGACGGTGACGATGATCATGAGCAGGATGGCGCTGACATCGGTGAAGTAGAATTTGCGGATGGCCTCGATCAGATCCTGGCCGATGCCGCCGGCCCCGACGAAGCCCATGATCGAGGCGCCGCGGACATTGATCTCGAAGCGCAGCAGCGCGTAGCTGGCGAAATTGGAAAGCACCTGCGGGACGACGGCGAAGCGGATCGTCTGCCACCAGCCCGCGCCTGTCGCGGTGAGGCCGTCGACCGGCTTCATGTCGATGTTCTCGACCACCTCGGAGAAGAGCTTGCCCATCGCACCCATGGTGTGGATCGCGATGGCGAGCACGCCCGGCAGCGGGCCGAGGCCGAAGGCGATGACGAAGATCAGCGCGAAGACGATCTCCGGCACGGTGCGGCAGAATTCGAGGAAGCGGCGGGTGGTCCAGCGCAGCCAGCCGGCGCGGCCGAGATTGGCGGCGGCGGAAAAGCAGAGCAGGAAGCCGCCGACGGCGCCTAATACGGTGCCGACATAGGCAATCAACAGGGTTTGCCAGAGCAGCTTGAGCCAGCCGTTCAGGCCCCAGTACCATTCCTTGAGATCGGCGCCGAGCGTGGCGAGGCGCAGGGTCGGCAGGGTCTCGAGGATGTATTTCGGGAAGCGCCAGGCATTGGCGGCGAATTTCGCGAGATCGACCTCCGAGCCGATCGCGGAAAGGACGACGCAGGCGATGAAGATGGCGGCACCGAGCAGGGCCTGGCGGCGCTTTGCGCCCATCTCGCGCCGATAGAGATCGGCATGGCCGCGAATGGCGGGGTCGTTGCGATCGATCGTCAGGGTCATGATGGTTCCGTCGCGGGGTTCGCCAGTCGCGGCGGGACGCCACTCCGTCATGGCCGGGACAAACCCGGCCATGACGGTCGGCGGTAAGCGCTTACGAGGACTTCTTCTTGCGGAGCGCGTCGACGAACTTGTTCAGTTCGATGATCGGGTCGTAGGCCTTGTTGTCGACGGCGACGAGCGGGCCCTGCTTGCCTTCATAGATCTTGTCGAAGGCGACCTTGTCCTTGGTGGCGAGGTTGAGGACGGCGTCGCGGATCGAGGCCTTGAGCGGCTCCGGCAGGTCGGAGAGATAGGCCATCGGCGAGTTCACGATCTGCTCGGACTTGTAGATGATCCGGAAATCGTCGGCCTTGACCATGTTCTTGCGGGCCATGCGCTGCAGGTTGGATTCCTGCTCGTCGTTCCACCAGTTGGCGGCGATGTCGACGGTGCCCTGGCCGAGCGCGATGACCGCGTTCTCGTGGCTGCCGGTATAGACGACCTTGCCGAAGAAGGTCTCGGGCTCGATCTTCATGCCGTCGAGCACGAAGCGCGGCACATTGTTGCCGGAGGTGGAATTGGGATCGACGAGGCCGAGATTCTTGCCCTTCAGGTCCTCGACCTTCTGATAGGGCGAGTCCTTCTTCACGTAGAAGACGGAATGGTAGCCCTTGGTGCCGTCGAGATTGGTCTCGATCGCGAAGGCATCGACCTTGGCGCCGGTCATGCGAGCACGGGCGAAGGAGGCGGGGCCGTACATGCCGATATGGATGTTGCCGGCGCGCTGGCCTTCGATGATCGCGGCATAGTCGTTGGCGATACGCAGCGTCACCTTGGTGCCGAGTTCTTTCGCGAGGTAGGTGACGAAGGGGGTATAGCGCTCGACGACGCCAGACGCGTTCTCGGACGGGATGATGGCGAAGATCAGCTCCGGATACTTGGCTTTCCAGTCCTGCGCGAAGGCGGGAGCGGCGAGCGTCGCGGCCAGGCCGGCGGCGGCGAGCGTGAGGATATGACGACGGGTCAGCATGGTTTGCTCCTGTTGAAGGCTGTTGGTGGTCTTTTCAGGCGTAAGCGGTCCTGGCCGGGCTGAGGCTTGGCTCAGGCTGCGGTCTGCTTGGCGCGCTTGGCTTCGGCGATGGCGATGGCGTCGAGCGCGTCCAGCGCCTCGGCGCCGGCATCCTTGGCCTCGATGCCGTAGAGTTCGGCGGCGATCTCGCGGGTCAGCGCCTGCGGCACGTCGTCGAACACGACCTTGCCGGCGGCCATGCCGATCAGCCGGTCGCAATATTTCGCCGCGATATCGAGGTCGTGCAGATTGCAGATCACGGTGATGCCGTCCTCGCGATTGATGCGGAAGAGCGCATCCATCACGACCTGGGTGTTGCGCGGATCGAGCGAGGCGATCGGCTCGTCGGCGAGGATGACCGTCGGCTCCTGGACCAGGGCACGGGCGATCGCGACGCGCTGCTGCTGGCCGCCCGAGAGGGTCTCGGCGCGCTGGGCCAGCAGATGGCCCATGTCGAGGCGCTCGAGCGCGGCGATGGCGCGGATCTTGTCGTCCGGCGAGAAGCTCTTCACCAGCGTCAGGAAGGCCGAGCGGTGATTGAGCCGGCCGAGCAGGACATTGGTCAGCACGTCGAGGCGGCCGACGAGATTGAACTGCTGGAAGATCATCGCGGTGTCGCGACGCCAGGCGCGCAGTTCGGCGCCCTTCAATGCGGTGACATCGCGTTCGTCGCTGATCAGGCGGCCGGAGTTCGGCTCCGCCAAGCGGTTGATCATGCGCAGCAGGGTCGACTTGCCGGCGCCCGAGCGGCCGATGACGCCGACCATTTCGCCCTTCGGGATCGACAGCGAGACATTGTCCACGGCGGCCTTGCCGCTGAAGCGCTTGGTCAGGCCTTCGATACGCAGCATGAACGGTCTTCCCATCGAGGAGCAAGCATGGCGACATCCGGAAATGGGCGAGGCGCAGTCCGGAGCTCATGCTCTCTTGCAGTGCGCAAACCGGTATCGGCGACAGATGACAGGGCCGTGACAGCAGGATTGCGGGCGGGGAAGCGGGCGCACGGAGGCTGTTGACTCGCCTGAGGAGGCGGAGTCATAAAGAACAAAATAGGAACATTTGGAGTGCCAAGACGTGAGCGATCATGCCGTCGCCGCGCTGCGGCGAAGCATTGCCGGTTTGGAAAGCGTCTCTGTCTCGCTGGGCGGGGAGGCGAGCTTCAGCCTTGGCCACGCGGCGGCCGATGCGGCGCTGGGGCCACTGCGTCGCCATGCCCTGCACGAGATCGTGGCGATGGCGCATCAGGCTCCGGCGGCGACGGGCTTCGTCGCCGGGTTGATCGCGCGGCTGGAGCGGCGGCCCGTCGTCTGGCTCCGGCAGGATTCCGCCGGCGCCGAGGGTGGTGAACTCTATGCGCCGGGGCTTGCGGCGTTCGGGCTCGATCCTGACCGGGTGCTTGCGGTGCGGGGGCGCGATCCGCTTGCCGTGCTGAAGGCGGCGGGCGACGCCTTTCCGCACGGCAATGACCGGCGCTCGGGCATCGGCGCGGTGGTGATCGAGCTCGAAGGTGCGCCGGCCTGCCTCGATCTCACGGCCAGCCGGCGTCTCGTCCTGGCGGCACGGGATGCCGGCGCGACGGCCTTTCTCCTGCGGCTGGGGAGCAGTCCTGCTCCGAGTGCGGCGACGATCCGCTGGGCGGTTTCGGCGGCGCCTTCGGAGGGGCGGGTGAGAGCGCATGGGCCGGGCCGGCCGAGTTTCGCGGTGACGGTGCTGCGCAACCGGCACGGGGCGACGGGCGAGTGGGTGATGGAGTGGGACAGTCATGCGTATAGCTTCCGCGAGCCGCTTCCTGTCGCTCTGGTTCCCGCGCCTGCCCATCGACCGGATCAGGCGCAGCCAGGGCGCATCCGTTCGGGCCATATTGCAGATGCCTGGCCCGCAGCCCGGCGGGCCAGCGGATGATCCTGGTCCTCTTGTTGTGGTGGGCAAGGCGAAGGGCGCCTTCCGGCTGACGAACCTCGATGCCGAAGCTGAACGCCTCGGCCTGCATGTGACCATGGCGCTGGCCGATGCGCGGGCGATGATCCCGAAACTGGTCGTGGTCGAGGAGGACAGGGCGGCCGATGCAGTCCTGCTTGGTGCCGTTGCCGACTGGTGCGACCGCTATACGCCGCTGGTCGCGCTCGATGGCGAGGATGGCCTGCTGCTCGATATCTCGGGCTGCACCCATCTCTTCGACGGCGAAGCCGCGCTTGGCCGCGACTGCCTGCTTCGGCTGAAACGACAGGGCTTTACGCTGCGCGCCGCCATTGCCGGAACGGCGCGCGCCGCCTGGGGCGTCGCGCGCTATGGGCGCGGCGGCATCGTGCCGCTGGGCGGGGAGAGCGAGGCCCTGTGGCCCTTGCCGACCGCGGCGCTCGGCCTGGAGGCTGCACGGCAGCACGGGCTCGCACGCATGGGCCTCAGCCATATCGCCGATCTGGAGACGCGACCGCGCGCGCCGCTGGCCGCCCGGTTCGGCCGCGACCTGCTCGACAGGCTCGACCAGGCGCTCGGCCGCCTGCCGCAGGCGCTGTCACCGCGACGACCGCTGCCTGAATGCATGGCGGAACGGCGTTTCGCCGAACCGTTGGCGCATGAAGCCGGTATCCGGGCGGCCCTGGCCGGCCTGGGCGAGAGTCTGGCCGGCATGCTGGAAGCGCGCGGCGAAGGCGCGAGAGTGTTCGAGGCGAGCTTCTTCCGCAGTGACGGGGCCGTGCGCCGTCTCGGCATCGAGACCGGGATGCCGTTGCGCGATCCGGCGGCGGTCGATCGACTCTTCGCCCTGAAGCTGGATGCCCTGGCGGACCCGCTCGATCCCGGCTTCGGTTTCGACCTGATCCGGCTCTCGGCCGGTGCGACCGAGCCTTTCGCGGCCGATCAGGGGGCTCTTGCGGCCGGTCGGGAGGAGGAGCCCGACAAAGCCGCCGCCGAGCGGGCCTTGACGGAGGTCGCCGATGCGATCGCGGCCCGGATCGGCCCGGATCGCGTGCGGCGTTTCCTGGCGCAGGACAGCCATGATCCCGAGCGCGCTGCATTGGCGGTGCCCGCCCCGCGTCATGGCGAGATGGCAAGGCTCGGGTTTTCCCCGGACTGGCCGGCTCCGAGCGCCGTCCCGGAACGGCCCCTCCGGCTGCTGTCGCGGCCGGAGCCGATCGAGGTGCTGGCCGAGATCCCGGACGGGCCGCCGACGCGTTTCCGCTGGCGGCGCGTGCTGCATGAGGTCGCCAAGGCGGAGGGGCCGGAGCGGATCGCGGCCGAATGGTGGGCGACGACGGGCAGGATCGCGCCGACCCGCGACTATTTTCGCGTCGAAGAGCCGGGTGGAAGGCGCTTCTGGCTTTATCGCGACGGACTCTATGGCCGTGAGGCCGCGCATCCGCCCTGGTTCATGCACGGGCTTTTCGCATGAGCGGGCTCAATGACAATTGCCCGGTGGAAGCCGCTCCGATCGTACCAGTTTCGCGCTATGCCGAACTCGCGGTCACCTCCAACTTCTCCTTCCTGCGCGGGGCCTCGAGTCCGGAGGAACTGGTTGGCCGGGCGGCCGAACTCGACCTTGCCGGAATCGGGCTCGCCGACCGCAATTCTCTGGCCGGCGTGGTGCGGGCCCATGCGGCGATGCGCGAGGCGGGTATCGCCACAACGAAGCTGACATTCGCGGTCGGGGTCCGCCTCGTCCTGTCCGATGGCACGCCCGACCTGCTCGCCTATCCCCAGGATCGCGACGCCTATGGCAGGCTCTGCCGCCTGCTGACCCACGGCAAGATGAAGGTCGAGAAGAAGGGCGAATGCATCCTCACGCTCTCCGACCTGCGCGAATTCGCGGAAGGCATGTTGCTGATCCTGATGCCGGAACGGCGGCCGGACAGCGAGATCGCTGCGGCTCTCGCGAGCGTTTCCGAGTTTGCGCGGGGTCAGCTCTGGCTGGGTATCGACATGCCGCATCGCGGCGACGACAGGCGCCGGGCCGATGCATTGGCGCTGCTCGCGTCCAGGGCGGGTGTGCCCTGTCTCGCCGTCAATGACGTGCTCTATCATGCGCCCGCGCGGCGGCCCTTGCAGGATGTCGTCAGCTGCATCCGCGAGCATGTCCCGATCGAGCGGGCCGGGCGCATGCTGGAGGCCCATGCCGAGCGCCATCTCAAATCGCCGCGCGAGATGGCCCACCTGTTCCGGCACGCGCCGGAGATGGTGGCGGAGACGGTGCGCTTCCTCGAACGCTGCCGGTTCTCGCTCGACCAGTTGCAATATGAATATCCGGACGAACCGGTGCCGCCCGGGAGCACCCCGCAGGAGCATCTGGAGCGTCTCGCCTGGGAAGGAGCGCACAGGCGCTATCCCGAGGGCATCCCGAGCAAGGTATGCGATCTCCTGCACAAGGAATTCGCACTGATCGCGAAGCTCGATTACGCGCGCTACTTCCTGACGGTCCACGACATCGTGCGCTTTGCCCGGGCGCAGGAGCCGCCGATCCTGTGCCAGGGCCGGGGCTCGGCCGCGAATTCGGCAGTCTGCTACTGCCTCTGGGTCACCGCGGTCGACCCGATGGAAGGCAATTCGCTCCTGGCCCGCTTTCTTTCCGAACAGCGCAAGGAGCCCCCCGATATCGATGTCGATTTCGAGCATGAGCGGCGCGAGGAGGTGATGCAGTATATCTATGAGCGCTATGGTCGGCTGCGCGCCGGCATCTGCGCCACGGTGATCTGCTATCGGCCGCGCAGCGCCATTCGCGAGGTCGGCAAGGCGCTCGGCCTGAGCGAGGATGTCACGGCCGCGCTCGCCAACACGGTCTGGGGCAGCTGGGGCGACGGCCTGCCGGAGAACCATGTCCGGCAGGCGGGGCTCGACCCCGCCAATCCGATGATCGCGCGCGCGGCCGCGCTGGCGACCGAGTTGATCGGCTTTCCCCGTCATCTCTCGCAGCATGTCGGCGGCTTCGTGCTGACGCGCGGGCGGCTCGACGAATGCGTGCCGATCGGCTGGGGCGGCATGAAGGATCGCAGCTTCATCGAGTGGGACAAGGACGATATCGACGCGCTCCGGATGATGAAGGTCGATGTGCTCGCGCTCGGCATGCTTACCTGCATCCGCAAAGCCTTTGACCTGATCGCTCTGCACGGAGGCAAGCGCTGGGAGCTGGCGACGATCGAGCAGGGTGATCTGCGCGTCTACGACATGCTGTGTCGGGCCGATGCGATCGGCGTCTTCCAGGTCGAGAGCCGGGCGCAGATGAACATGCTGCCGCGGCTGCGGCCCCAGAAATTCTACGATCTCGTCATCGAGGTCGCGATCGTCCGGCCGGGCCCGATCCAGGGCAATATGGTCCACCCCTATCTACGGCGACGGAACGGAACCGAGGAGGTGCATTACCCTTCGCCCGCGCCGGAACAAGGACCTCCCGACGAGCTGGAGTTGGTTCTGAAAAAGACGCTCGGCGTGCCCTTGTTCCAGGAGCAGGCGATGCGCATCGCCATCGAGGCGGCGAAGTTCACCGAGGATGAGGCCAATGGGTTGCGGCGTGCCATGGCGACCTTCCGCCATGTCGGCACGATCCAGAATTTCGAGGCGATGATGGTCGAGCGCATGGTCGCACGCGGCTATGATCGCGCCTTCGCGTCCGCCTGTTTCAACCAGATCAAGGGCTTTGGCGAATACGGCTTTCCGGAGAGCCACGCGGCCTCCTTCGCCCTGCTGGTCTATGCCTCGGCCTGGCTCAAGCATCACCATCCCGCCGCCTTCACCGCGGCGCTGCTGAACTCGCAGCCCATGGGTTTCTATGCTCCAGCGCAGATCATTCGGGCGGCGCAGGACAACAAGGTCGAGATCCGGCCGGTGGACATCAATCTGAGCGATCATGACAACACGCTGGAACGCCGCGAGGACGGCGCACTCGCGATGCGGCTCGGGTTGCGCCAGATCGACGGGATCTCGAAGGCTTTTGGCGAGGCGCTCGTGAAGGGGCGCGGGCAGGGCTATGACAGCGTCGAGGCCTTGGCGCGGTGCGCCAGGTTGCCCACGCGTGCCCTCGTCGCACTGGCCGATGCCGATGCTTTCGGCTCACTCGGGCTCAGCCGGCGCGAGGCGCTCTGGGAGGTGCGCAGGCTCCCGGATGACAGGCCGCTGCCGCTTTTTGCGGCGAGCGAGAGCGCCGAGCTCGCCCAGGAGCCCGAAACCTTGCTGCCGCGCATGCGGGACTCAGAACAGGTCATCGCGGATTACCAGCATCTGCGCCTGTCGCTGAAGGGGCATCCGATGCAGTTCCTGCGCCCGCTTTTCGCACGTGAGCGGGCACTGAGCTGCGAGCAGGTGCTGGCAGCGCCGGACGGCACGCGCTGCCGGCTGGCGGGCATCATCACGGTGCGCCAGCGGCCGGGCAGCGCCAAGGGGGTGATGTTCATGACGCTGGAGGACGAGACCGGCATCGCCAATGCGGTGCTCTGGCCAAAGACCTTCGAACGTTACCGCCGGCAGGCGATGGGCGCGCGGCTTGTCCTGCTCGCCGGCCGGCTGCAACGCAGTCCGGAGGGGATCGTCCATCTCGTCGTCGACAGGATCGAGGATCGCTCGGAGGAACTGGCGCGGCTGGCCGATGGGCTGCTGCACCGCACCCTGGCGCGGGCCGACGAGGTGCAGCACCCGCAATCCGACAGCCGCCTGCCGCCACGCCAGCACACCCACCCGCGCAATGTCAGGGTGCTGCCGCGCTCACGCGACTTCCACTAAAGGCCTAATTCGGCCACAGCAGCCCGGATTCTGCCGCCAGCAGGCCGTTCCGGACTTGTTTCGCGTCTTGGTTCCGGTCTTGCATGCCAAAAAGCCGGTTGGTTCATAAAACCGTCGCGGCCGTCATGAAACCACACTTACGGATTTGTAATTTGAACTGCATCGTCCAGTCCCATAGGGCTTGCGACGATACCGGAGCACCCTGACCTATGAAGCGGCTTGTCCTTGTCCTCCTGATCGCTGGCGTCGCTGGCGGCGGCTATTACGGCTACCGCAGCTTCAAGGCTGGCGCGCAGCCTGCGCAAGCGCGCGCGTTGGCGAACCCGCAGGCTGCCGGTGTGCCCGTCGAAGTCAGCCGGGCCGAGGCCGTGACGGTCAACGAAGAGGTCCAGGCGCTGGGCACGCTGACCGCGAATGAAACCGTGGTCATCGCTCCCGAGATCGCCGGCCGGGTCGTGGCACTGGGCTTCAAGGAAGGTGAGCGCGTCACCAAGGGCCAGGAACTCGTCAAGCTCGACAGGGCGATCCTCGATGCCGAGGTGAAACTGGCCGAGGCGGACCTGCGGCTGGCGCGCGATACTTATGAGCGCAACCGGGCACTGGTCGATCGTGGCTCGGGCACGCAGGTCGCGCTCGAACAGGCAACCGCGCAACTGGCCTCCAGCGAGGCTCGCCTGCAGCTCGCGACCTCGCGTCGCGCGCTCACCGCCATAAGCGCGCCCTTCACCGGGGTTGTCGGCCTGCGCTCGGTCAGCGTCGGAGATTATGTTTCGGTCGGCAAGGAGCTGATCACGCTCACCGCGACCGACCCGATGAAGGTCGATTTCCGGGTCCCCGAGATTTACCTGACACGGGTCAAGGTCGGGCAGACCATCCAGCTCAAGGTCGATGCGCTGCCCGATAGCGGCTTCACCGGCACGATCTTCGCGATCGATCCGATCGTCGACGTGAACGGCCGTGCGATCCGGCTGCGCGCGACGATTCCGAATGGTGACGGCGTCCTGAAGCCGGGCCTGTTCGCGCGGATCAACATCATCGTCGACCAGCGCGAGAATGCGCTCGTCGTGCCCGAGACGGCGGTGGTGCCTGACGGCACCGGCAAGATGATCTTCGTGGTCGAGAACGGCAAAGCGAAGCGCATGCCGGTCGAGCTCGGCAAGCGCCTGCCGGGCAAGGTCGAGATCGTGAAGGGGCTGACCCCGACCATGCAGATCGTCACGGCTGGCCAGATGCGCTTGCGTGACGGCTCGACCGTAGCTGTCAAGAATGCTCCGGCTCCGGTGCAGACGAGCGACGCACGATGAGCCTGTTTGCGCTCTTCGTCCGCCGGCCGGTTCTTTCGACCGTCCTGAGCCTGCTCGTCATCCTTATCGGCATCGTCTCCTATGGCCGGCTGACGGTGCGCGAATACCCGAATATCGATGAGCCGATCGTCTCGGTGAACACGACCTATCGCGGTGCCAGCGCCGAGATCATCGAATCCCAGGTCACGCAGATCCTGGAGAACTCGATCGCGGGCATCGAAGGCATCGAGATCATCACCTCGAACAGCCGTCAGGAGCGCAGCAGCATCTCGGTGCGCTTCCGTCCGGACGTCGATCCGGATGTCGCGGCTTCCGACGTGCGCGATCGCGTCAGCCGCGTGCGCGGTCGCATGCCGGACGAGATCGACGAGCCGATCATCGCCAAGGTCGAGGCCGACGCCCAGCCGGTGATGTATCTGTCGCTGACCAGCACGCGGCACAGCCCGCTGGAGCTGACCGACTTCGCCGACCGCTTCATTGCCGACCGGGTGCAGAACATCACTGGCGTCGCCGAAGTGCGCATTCTCGGCCAGCGGCAATATGCGATGCGCATCTGGCTCGATCGTGCCCGCATGGCCGCCTACAATATCACTGTGCAGGAAATCGAGGCGGCGCTGCGGGCGCAGAATGTTGAGATCCCGTCCGGCCGCATCGAGAGCAACGACCGTGAGTTCACGGTGCTGTCGCAGACCAGCCTGACCACGCCCGAGCAATTCCAGCAGATCGTGATCAAGGATGTCAGCGCATTTCCGGTGAAGCTGAGCGATGTCGCGAAGGTCGAGCTCGGCGCGCGCGAGGAGCGCAATGCCGCCTGGTTCGCCGGCCGCCCTTCGGTGACGATCGGCATCGTCAAGCAGGCGACGGCTAATCCGCTCGATGTCTCCTCCGGCGTCCGTGCGGCGCTGCCGGAGATCACCGATGATCTGCCGGACGGCATGGCGATCGCGACCTCCTACGACACGTCGATCTTCATCGATCGCTCGATCCAGGCCGTCTACACCACGATCGGCGAGGCGGTCGTCCTTGTCGTGCTGATCATCTTCGTCTTCCTGCGCTCGCTGCGCGCGACGTTGATTCCGCTGGTCACGATCCCGGTTTCGCTGATCGGCTCCTTCGCGCTGATGTATGCGCTGGGCTTCACGGTCAACACGCTGACATTGCTCTCGATGGTGCTCGCCATTGGCCTCGTCGTCGACGATGCCATCGTCGTGCTGGAGAACGTGCACCGCCATGTCGAGAACGGCATGGAACCGAACAAGGCGGCGATCCGCGGCATCAACGAGATCGCCTTCGCGGTCGTCGCGATGACGCTGACGCTGGTTGCGGTCTATGCGCCGATGGCGTTCTCGACCGGGCGCACCGGCAAGCTTTTCATCGAGTTCGCCCTGACACTGGCAGGTGCGGTGCTCGTCTCCGGCTTCGTCGCGCTGACGCTGACGCCGATGATGTGCGCCAAACTGCTGAAGCCGCACGAGTCGCATGGCTGGCTCTACAATGTGCTGGAGCGCGGTTTCGATGCGCTTTCCAGCGGTTATCGCCGTTCGCTGCGTGGGGCGCTTTCGATGCGCCCGGTCATCGTGCTGCTGGCGCTCTGCGTCGCTGGCGGCAGCTATTACTTCTTCACGAACCTGCGCTCGGAGCTGGCTCCGGTGGAGGACCGCGGCACGATCAATGCCATCGGTGTCTCCCCTGAAGGTGCAACGCTGAGCTTCACGGCGAGCTACGCGCGGCAGGTCGAGGAGTATTTCAAGAATCTTCCCGAGGTCGAAAGCTACCTGGTGATCACCGGCTTCCCGGACGTGACGCGCGCCATCGCATTCGCGCGGCTGAAGCCCTGGGAAGAACGCCAGCGCAAGCAGCAGGATCTCGTTGCCGAGATCAATCGCGGGCTGTCGCAGATTCCGGGTATCCGCCTCTTCGCGGTCAACCCGCCCTCGCTTGGCGGCGGCGGCGCCAACAGCAAGCCGATCGAGTTCGTGCTGCGCTCTTCGGATTCCTATGCCGAGATCAAGAATTATGTCGATGCGGTCATCGCGGAGGCGTCCGCCTCGCCGGTGCTGACCAATCTCGAATCCAACCTCATCCTGGACAAGCCGCAGATCAAGGTTTCGATCGACCGGCAGCGCGCCAGCGATCTTGGCGTCGGCGTCGATATCATCGGCCGGACGATGGAGACCTTGCTCGGTGGACGGCAGGTGACGCGCTTCAACATGAACGGCGAGCAGTATGACGTGATGCTGCAGGTCGCCGGGGAGGATCGCAACACGCCTCAGGCGCTGCAGTCGATCTATCTGCGTGGTCGCAACGGCACGGTGGTGCAGCTCTCCAGCCTTGTCAGCATCGAGGAGAATGTCGCGCCCAAGGAGCTGATCCGCTTCAACCAGCTGCGTTCCGCGACGATCACGGCGGTGCCGGCGCCCGGCTATTCGCTCGGCGATGGACTGGCCGTCCTGGAGCAGGCGGCCGCCAAGGTGCTGCCGAAGTCGGTGCAGATCGACTATTCCGGCCAGAGCCGCGAGTTTAAGCAGGCGGGCTCGTCGATTGCGGTCGTGTTCCTCTTGGCGCTCGGCTTCATCTATCTGGTGCTGGCGGCGCAGTTCGAGAGCTTCATCGACCCGGTGGTGATCATGGTCTCGGTGCCGCTCTCGATCACGGGCGCGCTGGCGGCTCTGTATTTCAGCGGCGGCACGCTCAATGTCTACAGCCAGATCGGCCTGATCACGCTCGTCGGCCTGATCACCAAGCACGGCATCCTGATCCTCGAGTTCACCAACCAGTTGCGCGAGAAGGGCAAGGAACTCGTCGATGCGCTGGTCGAGGCCGCGGAACTGCGCCTGCGGCCGATCCTGATGACGACGGGCGCGATGGTGCTTGGGGCGGTGCCGCTGGCGCTCGCCCATGGTGCCGGCGCTGAAAGCCGTTCTCAGATCGGTTGGGTCATCGTCGGCGGCATGACGTTCGGCACCTTGCTGACGCTCTATGTGGTGCCGGTCGCCTATAGCTATCTGGCGCGGGCGCATCGGCCCGTGCACGGCGAGGACAAGGCGCATGGCCAGGCGCAGGTCCAGCCGGCGGAGTGAACTCTACGAAAAAGCGATCCATGCCGCGGCCCTGACGCCTGGATCGCTTCACTCCGCTGGTGCTGAGGCGTTGCGCTATTGCAGCCTGACCGAGACGCTCTCGCTCGCGCCTGCGCCGTCGATCACCGAAATCCGGACAAAGCCCTTGCCGCCGGGCTGCCAGGCGGTCTCGCGGCGACGGGTCGGCGCGGTCACCGGCGCTCCGTCGACCAGCCAGGTATAGGGCGGGGCGCCCCCAGCGACCTTGAGGTTGAGCAGCGCCTGCCCGTCGACGGCCGACGCCGCGAGATCGATGCGCGCGCCTTCCGGCGGAAAGGCCAGCGTGAGGCCAGGCTGGGCCAGTGCGCTCAGTGTCTTCGGCACATCCTGCCGGAGATGGCGCAGCGGTGGCGGCAGGTTCGATGTCGAGGATATGATGGCGTTCGGCGGCTGCAGGAATGGTCGCGGATCATGGCCGAGCCGGGCAAAGGCATCGAACAGGATCGGCGCCGCGACGACGCGTCCGATGAGCCCCGGCACGGCCCCGTTATCGGCGCGGCCGACCCAGACGCCGATCGTGTGCTTGCGGTCGAAGCCGACGGCCCAGGCATCGCGATAGCCATAGGATGTGCCGGTCTTGTAGGCGATGCGCCCCGGTGCGGCATTGAGCGGCGGCGGAGCACCGAGCAGGGTGTCGGCGACATACCAGGCTGCGACCGGATCGACGAGGCGAGGCGCCTCTCCGGCTGGTTGATCGCCGGCCTTGACCTTGAGCGGCAGCATCTCGCCGCCGCGGGCGAGGCCGACATAGAGCCGCGTCAGGTCGGACAGGGTGATGCCGAGGCCCCCGAGGCCGACGGCGAGGCCCGGCGCACCACCCTCCTTCGGCATCGCGATCGCGACCCCGGAATCGCGCAGTCGCGAGAGGAAGCGCTGCGGTCCGAGTGACGAGAGCAGTTCCACCGTCGGGACGTTCAGCGAAAGCTGCAAGGCCTTGCGTGCGCTGACCATGCCCTGGAAGCCAAGATCGAAATTCTCTGGCACGTAGAGGCCGTAACGCGTTGGCCGATCCTCCAGCATGGTCTCGGGATGGGCGAGGCCGTTATCGAAGGCGAGCGCATAGATGAAGGGCTTCAGGGCCGATCCGGGCGAGCGCAGAGCACGGGTGAGATCGAGCGAACCGGCACGCTCGGCCGCGAAATAATCGACACCGCCGACCGAAGCACGGATCTCACCAGTCTCGTTGTCGACGGCGAGAACGGCAATCGAGACCTGCGGGGCGAGGCCGAGGCTGCGTTCCCGGGCAAGCTGCTCGAGATTGGCCTGCAGCCTTGCATCGATGGTGAGGTAGTGACGGCGAATGGCCGGTGCCTCGGCCACGGCCTGCTCGGCGACATGCGGCGCCAGATTGGGAAAGGCTCTTCGTGCGGTCGGAACAGGCTCATCACGCGCGGCAGCGACTTCGGACTGTGTCACAAGGCCTGCTGCCTCGATGCGGGCGAGCACCCGGTCGCGCGCCTTGCGGGCGCTCTCGGGGAAGCGGTCTGGACGGCGTTGCTCCGGCGCTTGCGGCAGGGCGACGAGCAGGGCGGCTTCCGCAGTCGAAAGGCGTTTCGGTTCGCGGCCGAAATAGGCAAAGCTCGCCGCACGCAGGCCTTCGAGATTGCCGCCGAAGGGCGCGAGCGCCAGGTAGAGATCGATAATCTGGTCCTTGCTGAAGCGGCGTTCCAGCTCAATCGCACGCACGGCCTGGCGCAGCTTGGCGGCAAGCGAACGCTCCTCGCGCGGCTCGAGCAGGCGCGCGACCTGCATGGTCAGTGTCGAGCCGCCGGAGACGACGCGGCCATTGCTCAGCATCTGCCCGGCAGCACGCAGCATCGCGACCGGGTCGATCCCGGAATGGCTGTCGAAGCGCCTGTCCTCGAAAGCCTTCAGCATCGCGAGATAGCGCGGGTCGACATCCTCGACGCCGACCGGAAGCTTCCAGCGACCGTCAGCGGTGAGGAAGGGGCGCAGCAGCTTGCCCTCGCGATCGAGCACCACGGTCGAGCGGTCATGCGCGGCCGAGATGTCGAGCGGGGGGAGAGTAGAGGCGTAGTGGACGATGGAGCCGGCAGCCAAACCCATGAGCGCGAGCCCGAGCGCCGATACCAACGCAACGGGTTTCAGCCAGCGACGTCGATCCCTCGCGCCCTGCGGCGTGGAGGGAGATGCGACACCGTTCTGCTCGTCCTGCGCGATCACGAGCCTTCGCGCTCCTACCTGGCCGAGGTGATGTCGACCGTGCCGAAGGCGGTACGGCCGAAGCGGTCGGGACGATACATGTCCTCAATGGCGGCTGCGGGCGCGACATAGCGGCCGGGCGAGACGGCGCGCGCGATATAGGCGACCGTGAAGGAGAGCGGCTGGTTGGAGGAGCCAGGCCGTTCGAAGGCTGCGACATAGCGATCGTCGCGGGCTTCGGTGTGGACCGGCGTGACCTCCTGCTTCAGCCAGCTCAACCCCTGCGTGGAGGCCCCCTCGGTGAGATTGGCATTCTCGATCTCGAGCCCGGCAGGCAGCGGATCGACCAGCAGCAGCCGCCCGTAGCGGACCGAGGGCTCGGTCACCGCCAGCACGACGACATAGCGCTCGTTCTGGCGCAGGCGCGCCGGATCAGCCTTCTCGCCCTTCATGGTGTAGTAGCTCCGCTCCAGCGCAAAGCCCTGGTTCAGGGCGGGCTCGGCTGCGGTCGGAATCCCGGCAACCGTGATCACGGCCTGCGCAGAGGCGGCGCCGGGATTGGCGATGGTGAGCGGCTTTGCTTCCAGCGCCTCGTCCGAAAGGGTGCGGTAGAAGGCGCCCTTGCGCTCTGTGCCGTCGACAGTCAGCGCCATGCCCTCGGCCTCCTTGGCCATGGCCTGTGCCGCCAGCACCATCCACATGTTCTCCTGTGTCGAGGTGTGGCGGGCGGAGCCGCGGGCGCTCTCGACGATCGAGGAGGCGCGGGCGATGTCGGCACGCTCGCCATTGGTTTCGGCGATCAAGGTCAGGACCGCGGTGCCGTCGCGCAGACGCGAACCGTAATCGGGCCGCGACAGGCCGTCGTCACGCGCCTCCTGGAGGCCAGCCAGCGCGCTGGTGAAAGCGGCGCGACCGCGACCGCGATCGCCGAGCAGCGCGAGCGCCGCCCCAATCTGGGCGCGGGCCAGCGGCGAGGCGAACTCGCCCAGCTTGTTGTCGGCGAGATAGCGCAGGTCGCCCATCACCGGCCGGCCGTTGCGGGCGAGCACATAGAGCGCATAGGCGATGCCGGCGGCTTCCTCCTTGTTGATCTCGCTGGTGTTGACGACCTGATTGCGCAGCCGGTCGAGCGCGAGATTGAAGGCGATCTGCGGGACGTTGAACTGGCGTTCCCGGGCGCGGGTCAGGAAGTCCGTGACGAAGGCATCGAGCCAGAGGTCTTCGCCGCCGACACCCCAGAGCCCGAAGGAGCCATTGCCGCCCTGGCGGGCGAGCACGCGCTCGATCGCGCCGTTGACGCGCTCATCGACATTGGCATCGAGCGCGAGCTGCTCGAGGCTGGCCAGCCGGTTGACATGCAGCAGCGGCAGGGCGCGGCTGACGGTCTGCTCGGTGCAGCCATAGGGGTAGCGGTCGAGTGCCTTCAGGATCGCTGGCACGTCAAGCGCAGCCAGCGGCGAGACGGAGACCGAGACCTGGCCGGAGCGCGGCACGAGATCGGTGAGGAGATCCGACGACAGGGTGATCGAACCGCCATTGCCGGGGATCGGCCGGACGATGCGGCGCGCGATCGTGTTGGCCGAGGGCTGCACGCGCACCGCGAGGTTCTGCACGGTACCGACGCCGTTCGGGCCGCTGATCCGGACATCGAACTCGGCGCGGCCGAGACCCGCCGCTGTGACCGGGATCGTCATCTGACCCTTGGCGCCGGCCGCGAGGGTCAGCGTGCGCCGCGTCGCATCGGCCGCAACGAGGACGGGGCCCTTCACGTCGAGATCGACGAGATAGGGGCCCGCGGGTCCCTCGACATTGTCGATCTGGAGATGGAAGCGCGACTGGTCCCCGATCGCCAGGAAGCGCGGCAGCGTCGCCTGAGCGACGATCTGGTCGCGCACGATGACGTCGGTGCTGGCCTGGCCGGTGCGGCCTTGCGACCAGGCAACAGCCATGACGCGGACCGAACCGTTGAAGGCGGGCAGCTCGAAATCGATCTTCGCGGTGCCATCCTGACCGAGCTTGACCACCCCGGAATAGCGCGCGAGCGGCTCCTGCGTCGGCGCCTCGCCCTGCAATGCAGGCGCTGCATCACCACCCGAGCGGATGGTGCCGCGCACGCCCTGCATGCCGTCGATCAGATAGCCGTACAGGTCACGGAGTTCGTGGCCGATCTGGCGCTGGCCGAAGAAGTACTTGCTGGCATCCGGGCTTTCGAAGCGGGTGAGGTTGAGGATGCCGACATCGACCGCGGCGACGGTGACGAAAGCCTCCTCGCCGGGACGCGCCCCGCTGACCTTGACCGGCAGGGACAGCGTCGAGAGCGGGCGCACCAGATTGGGCGCGCCGAGGTCGACCTGGAGCGTGCGTTGTTCCTTGCCGATCGAGAACCAGGACAGGCCGATGGCGCGGCCGGGCAGGCGCTGGGCAGCGGTGTCCATCGGGCGGTGGGCCAAGGCGACGAGATAGGCGCTTGCGCCCCATTCAGCCTTGACCGGGATCGAGGCCGTGCTGCCGCCGGGAGCGATGTCGATCGTCTGGATCTCGTTCAGCTTGTCGCCGACGACGGCGAGCGTCGCCTTGCCCGCGAAGCGCGGCGAGAGCCTGACCTGCATGGTCTCGCCAATCGCATAGGACGGCTTGTCGAGTGCGACCTCCAGCACATCGGGCGTGTCGGCGGTCTTGTCGCTCTCGTAGCCGACGGTGAAGGAGACGCTCGTCTCGGTCGCGTCCGCGCCATCGGAGGCGACATCGAGCCGGTAATTGCCCCATTGAACCGGGGCAGCGATGCGGGCCGCGGCTGTCTCGCTGACGGCGATCTCGCCATCGGCGACCCGGCGGGTCGTCTTCACGCCCTCATAGTTCCAGCGGCCGTCCTGGAAGAACCACTGATAGTTGCGATTGACCTTGGAGAGCGTCCATTTCACGCCCGGCCTGGCGAGCCGGCGGCCATCGCCATTGGCCATGATGACGTCGAAACCTGCGGTCTGACCGTTGCCGAGCTCGCCATCCTTGAACAGCGGCTTCACGCCGATGGCGGCGCCCTTCGGCACGATCGGCAAGGTGACGGAGCGCGCGATAGCACGGCCGCCCGGCTCGCCGACGCGCAAGGTGATCTCGACCTCGAGCGGACGGTTGGTCTCGGGCTGCTGCACACCGGCCGAGATCGTCGCCTTGCCTGCGGCATCGGTGGTCGCGCTCTCCTCCAGGTCGCTCTGGATCGACTCGAACGCCTCATCGGTGAGGCCCACTTGAAAATCCGCGAAGCCAGGAATGGCGGATTTCGCGGCGACGCGGATCGTGGTCGAGCCGTTGACGTCGAGCTCGGAGCCCGGCGCGCCGTAGAGATAGCGCGCATTGACATCGATCTCGGCCGGTTCGCCGGCCTGGAGCACGGGAGATTTCGGCGCGAGTGTCAGCTCGAGGCGCTCGGGCACGTAATCCTCGACGAGGAAGGAAACCTCGCCGATGGCCACACCCTTCGGGTCGGCATAGGCCTGGACGCGCCAAGTGCCGGTCTGTGCGCCGGAGATCAGCGGGATGGAATGAGCCCGCCCGCCGGCGCCCTGATCCTCGATCTGGCGGCGGCGGTACTCGACGCCGTCCGGTCGCTTCACCACCAGCGTCAGCGGCAGGCCGGTGACGGCAGCGCCGGCGGAATCCCGCAGCAGGCTGGTGAGGTAGACGGTCTCGCCGGAGCGATAGACGCCACGCTCGGTATAGAGATAAGCGTCGAGGCCGGCCGGAGCGACGCGGCCCTTCACGCCGCGATCCGAGAGATCGAAGGCGGTCTGCTTGAGATCGAGGAAACCATAGTCCTCGCCGAGCAGGGCGGTGACGAGGCCCGGCGCATTGCCACCCTGGCCCTTGGCAAGGCCGGCATCGAAGCGGGCATAGCCCTTCGCATCGGTACGGGCGGTAGCGAGGACCTCGTTGTTGCGGGCGATGAGGCGCAGCTCCGCATTCGGGATCGGCGCGGCGTTCGCGAGCGAGCGCGCCAGCACATGCACGCCATCGGGGCCGGAGAAGGAGGTCAGGCCGAGATCGGAGACGACAAACCATTGTGTCGCGCGGGTCGAGCCGTCGTCATAATCGCCGTCGCCCGAGGGCTGCGCGGCCTGTCCGCCCGTCGGCTTGGCAAACATCACGTAGACGCCGGGCTTGAGCTGCCCGACCGCTTCCAGCACGGGGAAGGCGGTGATCACATCCTTGTTGAGCTCGGACTTCACATCCATCGCGCCGGCCCAGACGCGCTGGCCCTTGTCGGACGCGATCTGGCCCGCGTTGTAGCTGCCGAGCTGGCTGAGGAAATCGTCGGAATGGACGGAGTTGATCAGGTTGCGGTCGCCGATGCGCATGACCTCGAGGTCGAGCTTGTCGGCATTGACGGAGACGACCGGGATGCCCTGCTGACCGGTGCGCGGCAGCACATAGTTCTTGCCGGTGAAGCGCACTGACGGCGTGCGGTCGCGGACATAGACCTCGTAATCGGCGGATTTCAGCAACTTCTCGTCGGGGAGTGCGGAAGGCACGCCCTGGCGAATGACGAAAGCATAGCGTTCGCCGTGGCGCAGGCCATCGACGCAGATCTGGCGCTCCTCGGCGCTGACAGCGAAATCACCCTTGCCGCCGGAAATAGCGACATAGGGCGCGAAATCGACACGCCCGCGGGCGAGCGGCTCGGAGAATTCGAAGCAGGCGCGCGGGCTCGCCGCATCGGCATCGACCCTGTTGGAGAGCAGGCGGAAGCCGCGCTTCTCGCGCAGGCTTTCATAGGCGGTGCGCAGCTGCGCATTGTCCTGGAAATCGAGGCTGAGACGATAGGTGGTCAGGGCCGGGCGCCAGAGTTCGTTGCGCTCGAAGGTGCGGGCGAGCACGGCGAGCGAGGCTGCTTCGTCCGGACGGGAGGTTGCGCGCTGATAGGCGAGGTAGGCGGCACTGATCGCACGTTCGCGCAGTTCCCAGCGCTCGCGATAGTCACGCGGCTCGATCGCATTGGCGGCGCGTGCCATCAGGCGCCAGCCGGCGGAGTTCTGCGGATCGGCTACGACCGCGGCATTGGCCTGGGGCAAGGCGGCGCGGGCATCGCCGCGCGAGAGTGCGGCTTCGCCGTCGCGTAGCGCGACCGCAGCGGGGCGTGTGCTGGCCGAGACGTCACGCTTCAGGCGTTCCTCGAGCCTTTGCCCGTCGGCCTGGAGATCGTTGCGGATATAGGCCTTCTGGGCGAGCGCCGGCGTGGCGGCGAGGGCAAGACCGAGAATCAGCGCGAGCCGGGAGAGCAAGGTCATGATCAGTCCCTTCGGCCGGTCCGGCCTGTCGTCATCGATGCCGCGCCACTGTGAGGACGGCACGGTATGACCAAAGGCTAGCATCCGTGCTCGGCAGTGCAACGTGAAAGCTGGCGGTACCGTCTTGCAGCAACGGCGGAGCCGGCCGCGCATCTGCCGCCTGAGGCTCTGAACCGGTGCGCATGACGGCCTCCTTGAAAGCACGTCTCCTGCGCCTCAATTGCTGCGGATGCGTCGTGCCGAGGCTGACCTCGGCACGATCTCCCTGGACAGTAGCAAGCCTGAACGGACATGTGCATGACACAGCCTCTCGAACTGGGACTGGACACGTTTGGCGATGTCACCGCCGGGGCGGACGGACAGCCGCTGCCGCATGCGGAGGTCATTCGCAACCTGATCGACGAGGCCGTTCTGGCCGATCAGGTCGGAATCGATTTCTTCGGTGTCGGCGAGCATCATCGCGCTGATTTCGCCATTTCCTCACCTGAGGTCGTGCTTGCGGCGATTGCCGGGCGGACAGAGCGGATCCACCTCGGCTCGGCCGTCACGGTGCTGAGCTCGGACGACCCGATCCGGGTGTTTCAGCGCTTCTCGACGCTCAACGCGGCATCCGGCGGACGAGCGGAGGTCATTCTTGGCCGTGGCTCCTTCACCGAGTCCTTCCCGCTGTTCGGTTACGAGCTGCGCGATTACGAAACCCTGTTCGAGGAGAAGCTCGAAATCTTTGCGGCACTGATCAGTCAGGAGGCGGTGACCTGGTCCGGCACGACGCGGCCGCCGCTCAAGAGCCAGCGCGTATTTCCCACGCTGGAAACCGGGGTGCTGAAGACCTGGATCGGGGTTGGTGGGAGCCCCGAATCCGTCGTTCGCGCCGCCCGCTACGGCCTGCCGCTGATGCTCGCGATCATTGGCGGCGATCCGACGCGCTTCCGGCCCTATGTCGATCTCTATCACCGCGCCTTCGCGCAACTGGGGAAGCCGGTGCCGCCGGTCGGGGTGCACTCGCCGGGCTATGTGGCGGAGACGGACGAGCGGGCGCGCGAGGAGTTCTTCACGGACTATAAGCGGATGCGCGACCGGATCGGCGGCGAGCGTGGCTGGCCGCCGATGAACCGCGCCGAGTTCGATCAGGAAATCGACTTCGGCTCGCTCTATGTCGGGTCGCCGGAGACGGTTGCGCGCAAGATCGCCGCGACGGTCCGGGCGCTCGATGCGGCGCGCTTCCAGATGAAATACAGCGCCGGGCCTCTTGGCCATGACAGGCTCATGCGCTGCATCGAGCTCTATGGGCGCCGGGTCGTGCCGTTGGTCCGCGAGATGCTCTCCTGACGAGACCAGTTGCGGATGCGCCGGCAATGACGCTTCAATGCTGCCGATTGCAGGGGAGCGCGTGATGGCGACGGGGTTGAGGTCTTCGCTTGGGACAAGGGGGCTGCTCGTCGCTGCCGGGTTGCTGTTCTCGCCGGTGCTCGCGCAAGCCCAGCCGCAACCTGCGGGGAATCCGCAACTTGCCGCGGCGCAGGCTGCCTTCGACGCCTTGCCCGAGGTCGAACGCAAGGCGATCCAGAACGACCTGATCTGGGCGGGACATTTCAACGGCGCGGTGAGCGGCTCCTACGGGCCGCTGACCTTTCGTGGCATCAACGCGCTGAAGGCCGGCTCACGCGGCGCACCGGACGGCATCCTGACGCCCGTCGAGCGCCGGGCGTTGGCGCAGGCGGCGGGGGCGGCCCGCGAGGCCGCGGGCTTCCGCGTCATCACCGACGAACGCACCGGCATACGCATCGGCATTCCGACCAAGCTGCTGCCGCGCCGCGAGGCGACTGCGACCGGCGGTGGCCGCTGGCAGAGCGAGGACGGAAGGGTGACACTCGACACGAGCACCGCACCGGCAGGCGACACGCTGGAGGCGCTGTTCGAGAAGGCTACAAGCACAGCCGTTCCCGGACGGAAAATCACCTACAAGCTGCTGCGGCCCGATTTCTTCGTGGTCACCGGCGAAACCTCGACGGGGCGCTTCTACCGGCGCCTGTCGGCAGGGCCGGGCGGCCTGCGCGGCTTCTCGATCGGCTACGACAAGGCTCTCGCTCCGAGCGTCGACAAGCTCGTCATCGCCATTGCCAGCAGCTTCGAACCCTTTCCGACCGGGCCTGCGCCTGCGATGACGGGTCCTGCAGCCGCGAGCGCGGCGACGCCAGGTGCGGCATCTCCGGTCGTGGTCGGGACAAGGCCGACGGAACGCTTTGGTGTCGGCCTCGCTGTCTCGGATAAGCTCGTCCTGACGGCGACGGCGGCAATCGACCCCTGCAAATCGCTGAAGGTTTCCGGTCGGCCGGCGCGGCTGCGCATCAAGGACGATGCGAGCGGCCTTGCTGTGTTGGAGGTCGACGGCGCCGCAGCGGGTACTCCTCCAGGTCTTCGGAGCGAGGCGCTGGGGGCGCAGGAGAGCGTCGTGCTGATGGCATTCGGCGATTCCGGCGGGCAGCGCACCGCGATGGCCCTGCCCGGACAATCCGTGCGCCTCGGCGTTGGCGAGGCCGTGTTCGCGCCGTTGCAACCCGGCCAGGCCGGCAGCCCGGTCTTCGACCGCCAGGGTCGGCTTGCCGGGGTGGTAACGGCCAACCCCTCGGACAAGGTGCTGATTGCAGGTGTCGCGCCGCAGCGCGCCTATGCGGTTGCCGCCGGGGCTGCCATGCAGGCGTTGCTGGGCAAGGCGGGCATCACGCTTCAGACCGCGACGTCCGGGCCGGAGATCAGCACCGGGGCAGTGGTCGAGAAGGTCGGAAAGGCCGCATTGCCCGTCGCATGCGGGCTGTGAACCCACCTTCAAAGAGCAGTTGTTTCCGCTACGACAATCGGCTCAGATAGCGTCGGACTGACAAGGGAGCCCCGCATCCGCGGAGAAGCATCCCGCAAACTAAATCGATTAAGCGGAGGGAACGTGGGAATGACCGACAGCATCAGCAGACGTAAGCTTTTGAAGGGTGCGGCAGCCGCGGGTGCGGCAGGTCTGATCGTCAAGCCGGCGATCGCACAGGCGCAATGGCCAAGTCGCCCTCTGACGATGATCTGCCCCTGGGGTGCAGGTGGCGGCACGGACGCGACGGCGCGCATCGTTGCCTCGCTCCTGGAGAAGGATCTCGGCCAGCCCTGCAACGTCGTCAACCGCACCGGCGGCTCGGGCGTCGTCGGCCATTCGGCGATCGCGACGGCGGCTCCCGACGGCTACAATATCGGCATGCTGACGGTCGAGATCTCGATGATGCATCATCAGGGGCTCACCGATCTCACGCCGGCAAGCTATACCGCGCTGGCGCTGATGAACGAGGATCCGCCAGGCGTGCAGGTCAGCGCCTCGAGCCCGCACAAGGACATCAAGGCTCTTGCCGAAGCCATCAAGGCTGCGCCTCCCGGCAAGCTCAAGGCCTCGGGAACAGGCCAGGGCGGCATCTGGCACCTCGCGCTGGTCGGCTGGCTGGTGGCGATGGGGCTGAAGCCCGATCATGTCGCCTGGGTGCCGTCGAATGGCGCAGCACCCGGCATGCAGGATCTCGCGGCCGGCGGCATCGACATTGTCACCTGCTCGGTGCCCGAAGCCCGGGCCATGATCGATGCCGGCAAGGCGAAGTCGCTCGCCATCATGGCGACCGAGCGCAATCCGCAGTTCAAGGACGTTCCGACGCTGAACGAGACACTCGGCGTCAATTACTCGGTCGGCGCCTGGCGTGGCATCGGCGCGCCCAAGGGGCTGCCGGCCGATATCCAGGGCAAGCTCGCCGCCGCGCTGAAGAAGGCCTTCGACTCCAAGGAGTACAAGGACTTCATGAACGCCCGGGGCTTCGGCATGAAGTTCGCCGACCCGGCAGGCTTCGCTTCGTTCATGGCCGAAGGTGACAAGGCCATGGCGTCCGCCATGAAGGCGGCGGGCCTGGCCAAGGCCTGAGGCGGCCAACGGTTGGCGGAAGGGTGAGGCAGCTTCATCCTTCCGCCGCTTCTCGATCTTTCAGACTTTGCCTGAAATGAGTGCGGGAGATGCGGTCGCTCGCGCTCATGGCGCCGCCCCGGCACGGATCAGCGGACGTTTTGCGATGCTTCTATCCGACAAGATAACCGGGGGCGTGATGGTGGCGCTCGGCGCCACTGCCTTCATCTATGGATCCACACTTCCGCCGGTCCCTGGCCAGCAGGTCGGCCCCTCCGCCTTTCCAATGGCCGTCGGGGCTGCCCTCGTCCTCTGCGGCACGCTGATCGCCTTCGGTATCGGGCGACATTTCGAAGAGGTGGCCGAGGCGGATGTCGCGAGCCATAGTGCGCCGGACCTGCACGAGCCCCTGCCGGCCTGGTGGAACTGGCTTGCATTGCTGCCGCCGGCCCTGCTCGCCTTCTATGCACTTGCTTCCGAGGCATTGGGCTTCCTGCCGACGGCGGGAATCATGGTTGTGATTGCGAGCCTCGCCTTCGGGGCGCGGCCGAAGCTCGCGGTGCCATTGGCGTTGATCGCGCCTTTCGTCATCAACTTGATTTTCCTGAAGCTGCTGCGCGTGCCCTTGCCCGGCGGCCTTCTGCCTTTCCCGTGGTGAGCCGATGAATACCGTCATCCAGGCCTTCGGACTCGTCTTCCAGACCGATGTGATGATCGCGATCGTCGCTTCGGCCTTTTATGGCCTGACCGTGGGCGCATTGCCGGGGCTCTCGGCGACGATGGCGACGGCGCTGTTGGTTCCGATCACCTTCTATCTTTCGCCGATCGCTGCCATTGCCACCATCATCACCGCATCGGCGATGGCGATCTTCTCCGGCGACATTCCGGGCTGCCTGCTGCGCATTCCCGGGACGCCGGCTTCCGCGGCCTACACCGACGAAGCCTATGCCATGACCCGCAAGGGCCAAGCCGAGACGGCGCTCGGCATCTGCCTGTGGTTCTCGGCGCTCGGTGGCATTGCCGGCACGCTGTCGCTGATGCTGATCGCACCGTTGCTGGCCGAGTTCGCGCTGTCCTTCTCGACCTACGAGAATTTCTGGCTCGCCATGCTGGGGTTGATGTGCTCGACGCTGGTCGCCCGCTCCTCGCCGATCAAGGCGATCGCGGCGATGCTACTTGGCCTGCTGATCACCTGCATCGGTATCGACAATCCTGGCGGCGTCCCGCGCTTCACCTTCGGCTCGACCGACCTTCTTGGCGGCATCGAGCCGATACCGGCGCTGGTCGGCGTCTTCGCGCTTGCCGAGGTGATGCGCGCCCTGACCGAGCGCGAGCCGCCGAAGCTGGAGCATCGCCGGCTCGGCAGCATCCTCAAGGGACAGATCGAGCTGACCAAGAAATATCCGAAGCAGCAGACACGCGGAAACATCGTCGGCATCATCATCGGCGTTCTGCCCGGTGCTGGTGCCGACATGGCTGCCTGGGTCAGCTATGCCATGTCGAAACGCTTTTCAAAGACCCCGGAGAAATTCGGGACCGGCCATCCCGAGGGGCTGATCGAGGCCGGTGCGAGCAACAACGCCTCGCTCGCTTCGGGTTGGGTTCCGGCGCTGCTCTTCGGCATTCCCGGCGATACGATCACCGCGATCGCCATCGGCGTGCTTTACATGAAGGGGCTCAATCCGGGCCCGACGCTGTTCACCGAGCAGGCGTCGAGCATGTATGCGCTCTATATCATCTTCATACTCGGCAACATCATCATGATCCCGTTCGGTATCATCATGATCAGGCTGGCGAGCCGGGTCGTCGGGGCTCCTCGCTCGGCGGTGATGCCGGTGATCATGATCTTCTGCGCGGTCGGCGCCTTCTCCACGGCGGGCAACAACCTGTTCGCGGTCTGGTGTGTCGCGATCTTCGGCCTGCTCGGTTTTGTGATGGAGAAGAACGGCTATCCCGTCGCAGCCATGGTGCTCGGCATCGTCATGGGCACGATGGTGGAGCAGAGCTTCGTCACCTCGTTGATCAAGTCGGACGGTTCCATCCTGCCCTTCTTCAGCCGCCCGGTCTCGATGGTGCTGTCTTCGATGACGATCGCGGCACTGCTTTGGCCCGTCTTCATGTGGTCCCTGGAGAAGCTGCGGGCGAGGCGGGCCGTTGCCGCGTAGGTGCCGCGGGAGGCGGCCTCAGCCGATCACGTTTAGCGCCTTCAACGCGTCCAGGCGCTCGGCCGGCAGGCCGAGTTCTTCCTCAAGGACTGCCCAGGTGTCATGGCCCAGTGCTGGCGGCATATGGCGCACCGGCAGCCGTTCGCCGTCGAGCCGATAGGGCGGAGCGAGCACGGCGGGTGCGCCGGCATTGTCGCCATCCTCCACCAGCATGCCGGCTTGGCCGGCCCGTTCCGAACGCAAGGCGCGGTTGAGACCGAGCACCTCGCCGCAGGGGATGCCGTTCGCCGCCAGTTTCGCGAGCAGTTCGGCGCGCGGGCGGGCTCGCAGTTCCGCCTCGATGAGCGGGAGCAGTTCGGAACGGTGGATGGTGCGCTGGAGGTTGGTGGCGTAGCGCGGGTTCTCAGCGAGATCGATCCGGTCGATTACCGTGCGGCAGAAGCGATCATACTGAGCATTGTTCCCGACGGTGAGGACGAGGGCGCCGTCTGCCGCATCGAAGACGCCATAGGGCACGATCGAGGGATGGGCGTTTCCGTAGCGCGGCGGATCCTCGCCGAGCGCCAGGGCCTCCAGCCCGTAATAGGAGGTGACCGAGAGACCGCAATCGAACAGCGCCATCTCGACATGCCTGCCCTTGCCGGTACGTCCGCGCTGGACGAGAGCCGCGAGCACGGCCTGCGCCGCATATTGGCCGGTGAAGAGATCGGCGATCGCGACACCGAATTTCAGCGGTGGCTGGTCGTCATTGCCGTTCATGGCCATGAGGCCGGATTCGCCCTGGATCACGAGATCGTAGCCGGGGCGTGCGGCCTCGGGTCCAACGGAGCCGTAGCCGGCAATGGAGCAGTAGATCAGGCCGGGGTTCTCGGCGCTGAGCGCGGCATAGCCAAGGCCGAGCTTGTCGGCGCCGCCGGTCTTGAAATTCTGGATCAGCACATCGCTCTTGCGCGCGAGCTCGAGGATGATGGCGAGGCCCTCGGGCTGGCCGAGATCGATGCCGATCGAACGCTTGTTGCGGTTGACGCTGTTGAAATAGCAGGTGTTGCGCTCTCCAAGCCGCATGCCCCAGTCGCGCGTATCGTCGCCGCGCTGGGGATGTTCGACCTTGATGACATCGGCGCCGAGATCGGCGAGGACCTGCCCGCACCAGGGGCCGGCGAGGATGCGCGAGAGATCGAGCACGCGAATGCCGGCGAGGGGGAGGTCGGAAGCGGTCACGAACCCATCACTCCTTCAAGGCTGGCTGCCAGCGCGATCAGGCGCGGCCGGACGTCCTCGAGCAGAAACCCGGGATCGAGGATGACGGTCGGCGCGCCGCAATTGATCGTCATCGGCGGCAGACCTCCGCCGGGGTGGAAGGCCACTGCGATCGCGCTCACCGTCGGTTGCCAGTCGCCGAAGGAGCGGACGCAACCTGTCAGCCGATACTCCTCGAGCGCCTGTTCAATGCCCTCGCGCAGGCTTGGCCAGGCAGTGTCGTCGACGGAGCGGAAGTCGTCCATGATGGCCTGGCGCTCGGCTGCGTCGCAGGCGGCGAGATAAGCCCTGCCCATGGCACTACGCGCCATCGAGATGCGCGAGCCGGTATCGATGTTGAGCGCGATCGCGACCTCGCCCCGGCAGCACTCGATATAGCGCATGCTCAGCCGGTCGCGGACGCCGAGGCCGACCGAGGCCTTGGCGAAATCGGCGAGTTCCTGCATGCCGGGCCGGGCGATCTGGCGGACATCGAGCCCGGCAAGCGCGGTCGCGCCGAGCGCGATCAGCGCGGTGCCGAGCCGGTATGCTCCGCTATGCGGGACATGATGGAGATAGCCGAGCTTGGTCAGCGTATAGGTCAGCCGCGAAACAGTGGAGCGGGCAAGTCCGCAGCGTGCTGCGATTTCCGAGTTGGCGAGCGCATCCTCGTTGCGCTTGAAGCAAGCGAGAACATCGAGCCCGCGCGCCAGGGCGGTGACGAAATGCCGGTCCTCCTTCGGGCCGGCACGTTCGCCGCGTTCGGGGAGATCCGACAACTGTGCCGCCATGGCCTCAGCGTTTCATCAGGAACGCGGCGAAGGCGGCCTGTGCCTCGGCCGAGACCAGGCGCTCGCCGAAATGCCTGGCTTCGAGGGCGATCGTTTCGGCCACGGCGGGAGCGTTGCCGCGCTTCAGCAGCATCTTTGTCAGGGCGACCGATTGCGGCGGCAGGGCAGCGAGTGCACGTGCCTTGTCGAGCGCGATCGAGAGCGCTTCGCCTTCCGCCACCACGGCATTGACGAGGCCCGCTTCGGCTGCCGTCTCCGGGGGGAAGGCCTCACCCAGCATCAGCAGTTCCGCGGCGCGCTTGCTGCCGGCAATCACCGGCAGGAGATGGCTCGATCCGCCTTCCGGGCAGAGCCCGAGCGTGACGAAGGGCAGGCGGAAGCTGGCGCTGCGTCCGGCGAAGGCGAGATCGCAATGCAACAGCATCGTGGTGCCGATGCCGACGGCAAAGCCCTCGACCGCGGCGATGATCGGCTTCTTCGCTGTCGAGATCGTCGTCAGGAAATCGATCGCGATGCGGGCACCGTCGCCAGACGCGGCCGCGAAATCCTTGATGTCGTTGCCGCTGGTGAAGCACCCAGCCGCGCCGGTGAGGACCAGCGCGCGGACATTCTCATCGGCTTCGCCGGCGGTGATGGCGGCGATCAATCCAGCATAGGTGGCGCGGTCGAGCGCGTTGCGCCGGTCGGGCCGGTTGATGGTGATCTGCAGGACGCCGGGAGAGGGGGTTTGAGTCAGAACGGTCGCGGTCATGCCCTGCCTGTCCTTGTCATCTTCGCGCGATTCCAGCAGCGCTGTTCCGCCTGTCGGAAGGCCGCACGGCAATGCTGGATTCGCGGTAACGAGCCGCCTAACGTCGATGGCTTCAAGGAATGACATGCTGCTTCTGTGGCGGTCAAGTTGCAGGCGCGCATTCTGCGATGCAGTTTTCACTCTGTCGCTCGATCGAGGCTGCTCCACGCATTCTTGACAAGAAGCTGCCGGTCACCTCTCTAATCGATGAATTGCAGCACTTAATTCTGCGATGCAGAATAAAATCGTGAGGAACATGCCCATGGAGACCGTCCGGCTCTCGCAGCGCGGCTCGGTGGCGATCGCGACCATCGACAATCCTCCGGTGAATGCCTTGAGCGCCAGTCTGCGGGCCGCTCTCGTCGATGCGCTTTCGCGCGCGGCTGCCGATCCGGCGGTCGAGGCCATCGTGATCGCGGCTGCCGGGCGGGCCTTCATCGCCGGTGCCGATATCAGCGAGTTCGGCAGACCGCCGGTCGAGCCGACCCTGCCTGCCGTGCTTGCAATCATCGAAGGCTCTGCGAAGCCAGTTGTGGCTGCGATCCAGGGCGTCGCGCTCGGCGGTGGGCTGGAGCTTGCACTCGCCTGCCATGGCCGTGTGGCCGCACCCGTCGCAAAGCTCGGCCTGCCCGAGATCAAGCTCGGCATCATTCCGGGCGCCGGCGGTACGCAACGCCTGCCGCGCGTGATCGGTGCGGCAAAGGCTTTTCCGATGATGCTCGGCGGAGAGCCGATCTCTGCGGAGAAGGCCGCTGCACTTGGCCTCGTCGACCGTGTCGTCGAGGGCGACCTCGTTGCTGCAGCCGTCGCGCTGGCGCAGGAGCTGGCGGCCAAGGGGGCGCCCGTGAAGACCGGCGAGCGAGCGGACAGGCTCACATCATCCGACCGCGAGGCGTTCGAGGCTCTGGCCCAGGACGCGGCAGCCAAGTCCGGCGACATGCCGAATGCGCTGGCGCTGATCGAGGCCGTGCGCGGCGTCTTCACCCTGCCATTCGGCGAGGGGCTTGCGGCCGAGCGTGCGCTGTTCCTCACGCTGGTTGCCGATGATCGCTCCAGGGCCTTGCGATACGCTTTCTTCGCCGAGCGCGAGGCGGCCAAGGTTCCGGGCATCGACGAGGGCAAGGCAGCGCGCCCGATCAAGCAGGCGGCCGTGATCGGCGCAGGCACGATGGGCGGCGGCATCGCGATGTGCTTCGCCAATGCCGGCATCCCGGTGACCGTGATCGAGACGACACAGGAGCAGCTCGACAAGGGCTATGCCCGCATCCGCGACACCTACGGCTTCTCGGTCAAGCGCGGCTCACTGACGGAAGCGGCGCGTGACCAGCGAATGGGGCTGATCACGCCGCAGCTCGGGCTCGAAGCCGCAGCCCAGGCGGATATCGTGATCGAGGCGGCCTTCGAGGAGATGGGCGTCAAGCAGGAGATTTTCGGCGCGCTCGATCGGATTGCGAAGCAGGGCGCAATCCTGGCCTCGAACACCTCCTATCTCGACCTCGCGACCATCGCCATGGCGACGAAGCGGCCGCAGGATGTGATCGGGATGCATTTCTTCAGTCCGGCCAATGTCATGAAGCTGCTCGAGATCGTGCGGCCGGCGGGCGTTGCGGATGATGCGGTGGCCACTGCGATCTCGCTCGGGCGCAGGCTCGGCAAGGTGCCGGTCGTGGTCGGGAACTGCTTCGGCTTCGTTGGCAACCGCATGCTGGAACAGCGCACACGGGCCGCCGAGCGGCTGCTGATCTCCGGTGCGCTGCCGCATGAGGTCGACGCGGCGCTGACCGGGTTCGGCTTCAAGATGGGCCCCTTCGCGATGTCGGATCTCGCCGGCATCGATATCGGCTGGCGCACGCGCAAGTCCCGCGGCAAGACCGCAGCGGTTGCGGACGCGATCTGCGAACGCGGCTGGTTCGGTCAGAAGACGGGGCGTGGTTACTACCTCTATCCGGAGGGAGCGCGTGCCGGGCAGCGCGACCCGGAGGTCGAGGCGCTGATCGCGCAGGTTTCCAAGGAGCAGGGCGTCGAGCGCCGGGCGATGAAATCCGACGAAATCCTGGCGCGCCTGCTCGATCCGATGGTCAATGAAGGCGCGAAGATCCTCGCGGAGGGCATCGCTGCGCGGCCGGGCGATATCGATACGATCTGGATCAACGGCTATAACTGGCCGGCTTGGCGCGGTGGCCCGATGCACTGGGCCGACTCGGTCGGGCTCGACGTGATCGTGAAGCGGCTGGAAGTGCTCGCCGTGGAGAGCGGCGATCCCGCGCTCGAGCCGGCACCGCTGCTGCGCAAGCTTGCGGCCGAGGGCAAGAGCTTTGCGGAATTGAAGGTCGGGGCGGCGTGAGCCGGACGCGGCGCCCGATCTGGCAGGAGCGCTTTCCGCAGGCCTGCGACTGGGACGCGGCAGTGGAAACCGGCACGGTGCCGGACCTGCTCGTACCGGCCGTTGCGGCGCGCCCGGATGCGGTGGCGATCGGGTTCCGTGAGGGCGAACTGAGCTATGGCGAACTCGACAGGCTGGCCACCCGACTCGCTGCAGGATTGATCGCCGATGGTGTCAGGCCGGGCGACCGGGTGGCGCTGTTCCTCCCTAATACGCCCTGGCATCCCATTGCGTTCTTCGCGGTCGCGCGCTGCGGCGCGACCGTCGTACACCTGAGCGCGCTCGATGCCTTGCGGGAGATCGAGCACAAGCTCGAGGCAACGCAGCCGGTCTGCCTGATCACCACGAATCTTCCGGGTTTCCTGCCGCAGGTGCAATCTCTGCATGCGGCGGGATTTGCCGAACGCGTGCTGGTCGGCGACGATATGCGCTGGGGGCCGGGGGAGGCCGAGCAGCTGGATCTGCCGGCCGGTGGCGATTTCGTCTGGCTCGACGACCTGATGACGGCGCCACTCCCGGCAAGCTGGCCGATGCTCTTGCCGGACGATGTGGCGCTGCTGCAGTTCACCGGCGGCACCACCGGATTGCCGAAAGCAGCGATGCTGACCCATGGCAATCTTGTCTCGGCGGTGAATATCTACCGGCTCTGGACGGATGGCGAACCGCTCGAAGCCGGAGCGCAAACTGCGATCGCGGTGCTGCCGCTGTTCCACATCTATGCACTGACCACGATCCTGCTGCGCCATTTGCGAGACGGCAATCGCATCCTGCTGCGCCAGCGCTTCGATGTCGAAACCCTGATCGAGGATATCTCGCTCCGCCGGGCGACCATGTTCTCCGCCGTGCCGACGATGTGGTTTGCCCTGCTCAATCGCAAAGGCGTCGAGACGGTCGACTTTTCCTCGCTGCGCTCCTGTGTCTCGGGCGGGGCGCCTCTGCCTTTCGAGGTCCAGATCCGACTCGAAGGCATATTGGGTGTCAGGCTGAACAATGGCTGGGGCATGACCGAAACCGCACCCGCCGGCTCGCGCCTGCCGAAACAGGCGCAGCCCCGGCCCGGAGTGATCGGCGTGCCGCTGCCAGGCCTCGAGATGAAGATCGTCTCGCTCGATGCCGGGCGTGCCGATTGCCCGCCCGACGAAATCGGTGAGATCGCCATTCGTGGTCCCAATGTCTTCAAGGGCTACTGGAACGATGCGGAGGCGACGCGCGATGCCTTCCACGAGGGCTGGTTCCTGACCGGGGATCTCGGCCGGATGGACGCAGATGGGCTGTTCCAGATCGTCGACCGGCGCAAGAACATGATCATTTCGAGCGGCTTCAACGTCTATCCGGTGGCGATCGAGAATGCGATCTACGAGCATCCCGCCGTGCAGGAAGTGCTGGTGATCGGCATCGACGACGATTATCGCGGCCAGGCGGCAAAGGCCTTCGTCGTGCTCAAGGCCGATATGCCTGTCTTTACGCTCGACGAATTGCTGCTCTTCCTGAAGGATCGCCTCGGCCGCCACGAGATGCCTCGCGCACTGGAATTTCGCAACGGCCTGCCACGCAGCGCTGCCGGGAAGCTGCTGGCGAAGGTGTTGATTGCCGAAGAACAAGAGAAGCGGGCCAGGCCCGCTTCTCCCGAATCCGCCGCATAGGACCTGAGAAAATCCATGACTGAAGCCGTCATCGTCTCCACCGCCCGTACGCCGATCGGCAAGGCCTATCGCGGCGCCTTCAACCAGACACGTGGCGCCGATCTTGCCGCGCACGCGATCAAGGCTGCCTATGAGAAGGTCGGGATCGAGCCGGCGGCGATCGAGGAGATCGTGCTCGGCTGCGGCTATCCGGAGGCTGCGACCGGCGGCAATGTCGCCCGTCACGCCGCGCTTGTCGCCGGTATCCCGGTTGCGTCCGCCGGCGTCACCGTCAGCCGCTTCTGCGCTTCGGGCCTCGAGGCGATCGCGCATGCGGCACGGCGCATCGTCATGGATGGCGTGCCGGTCGCGATCGGCGGCGGCGTCGAGTCGATCAGCCTGGTGCAACCGGTGGTGCGGCGCGAGCTCACCCAGAACGACTGGCTGATGAAGCACAAGCCCGAGATCTACACGACGATGATCGAGACCGCCGACAATGTCGCGGAGCGCTACGGCGTCTCGCGTGAGGCGCAGGATCTGTTCTCGCTGGAAAGCCAGCGCCGCACGGCCGTGGCCCAGCAGCGCCGGCTGTTTGACGACGAAATCGTGCCGATGAGCGCGGTGATGTCGATCACCGACAAGGCGAGCGGCGAAACGCGGAACGAGCAGGTCACGCTCGCCAAGGACGAGGGCAACCGGCCAGACACCACCTTGGAGGGGCTCGCGAAGCTGAAGCCGGTGCGCGGCGAGGACAAGTTCATCACCGCCGGCAATGCCAGCCAGCTGTCGGACGGTGCGGCTGCGAGCGTCGTGATGTCGGCGAAGGAGGCTGCACGACGGGGCCTGTCGCCGCTCGGCATCTTCCGTGGCTTCGCATCGGCTGGCTGTGAGCCGGATGAGATGGGCATCGGCCCGGTCTTCGCCGTGCCGCGCCTGCTCGAGCGCAATGGACTGAAGGTCTCGGATATCGATCTCTGGGAACTCAACGAGGCCTTCGCCTCCCAGTCGATCTATTGCCGCGATGAGCTCGGCATCGACCCCGAGAAGGTCAACGTCAATGGCGGCGCGATCTCGGTCGGCCATCCCTTCGGGATGAGCGGGGCACGGCTGGTCGGCCATGCCTTGCTGGAGGGGCGCCGCCGCAAGGCGCGCTACGCCGTCGTCACCATGTGCGTCGCCGGTGGCATGGGGTGCGCAGGGCTGTTCGAGATCAACCAGGGCTAGCCATCATGGACCTGCGCTTCACGCCCGAGGAAATCGCCTTCCGAGACGAGGTGAGGCAGTTCTTCCGCACGGAGATCCCGGCTTCGATCCGCAGGAAGGTCTCCGAGGGGCTCGGGCTGGCGCGGGAGGACTATGTCACCTCGCAGCGGATCATGAACGCGCGCGGCTGGGCCGTGCCGCATTGGCCCAGGGAATGGGGCGGACAGGATTGGAGCCCCATCCAGCGCTATATCTTCACAGAGGAGATGCTGCTCGCCGCCGTGCCGCTGCCGCAGCAATTCAACTGCTACATGGTCGGGCCGGTGATCGCGGCCTTCGGCTCCCCGAGCCAGAAGGAGAAGCATCTCGCGCGCATCGCCAATCTCGACGAATGGTGGTGCCAGGGCTTCTCCGAGCCCGGCGCGGGCTCGGATCTCGCCTCGCTGAAGACGCGGGCGGTCCGCGACGGCGAGCATTACATCGTCAACGGCCAGAAGGCCTGGACCACGCTCGGGCAGCATGCCGACTGGATCTTCTGCCTCGTCCGCACCGACCCCGCGGCGAAGAAGCAGGCGGGCATCTCGTTCATCCTGATCGACATGAAGACGCCCGGCATCACCGTGCGCCCGATCATCACGCTCGAGGGCCGGCACGAGGTCAACGAGATCTTCTTCGACGATGTCCGCGTTCCCGTCGAAAACCTCGTCGGCGAGGAGAACAGAGGCTGGGACTATGCCAAGTTCCTGCTTGCCAACGAGCGTGTCGGCATCGCCCGGATCGGCCTCTCCAAGGAACGTCTTGCCCGGATCAAGCGGCTGGCGAAGGAGATGCCGGCCGGCGACGGTGTGCTGTGGGATGACGCCGATTTCCGCGAACGGTTTGCGCTGGTCGAGATCGAACTGAAGGCGCTGGAAATCACCCAGATGCGGGTGGTTGCAGCACAGGGCAGGCGCGATCCCAACAAACCCGATCCTGCCTCGTCGATCCTCAAGATCAAGGGCTCGCAATTGCAGCAGGCGACGACGGAACTGCTGCTGGAGGTGGCCGGGCCATTCGCGCTTGCCGCGCCGCTGCGGACGGGCGACCTCAGTAATGACTGGCCCTTCGAGCATGACTGGGCCGATGCCGCTGCAGCGAGCTATTTCAACAACCGCAAGGTCTCGATCTATGGCGGCTCGAACGAAATCCAGAAGAACATCATCGCCAAGGCAGTGCTGGGGCTTTGACGATGAGGCTTGGCGCCCTGCCTCGTCCTGGCCTGGCTTGTCCCGGCCATCACCGTCTTTCCCCTTTGCGCGTTGCAGGACGCAGGCGCTCGCCACGAGGGCGAGCATGACGCGGTGGCGAGCGCCCCGCCAGGCTGGATGAAACCCGATGGATTTCGACCTCTCCTCCGAACAGGCCCAGCTCAAGGACAGCGTCGAGCGGCTGATGGGCGCGGTCTATGGCTCGCTCGATGCGCGGCAGGCCTTGGCGAAGGAGCCGCTCGGCTTCTCCGAGAAGGGCTGGGCGCAGTTCGCGGAACTCGGCCTCACCGGCATTCCATTCTCCGAGGAGGAGGGCGGTTTCGGCGGCGGTCCTGTCGAGACCATGGTGGTGATGGAGGCGCTGGGCAAGGGACTGGCGCTTGAGCCCTATCTAGCGAGCGTTGTGCTGGGCGGCGGCGCAGTCCGGTTCAGCGGTTCGGCCGAACAGAAGGCGCGGATCATTCCGGGCATCGTCGACGGTTCCCTACGTCTGGCGCTGGCCTTCACCGAGAAGCAATCGCGCTACGATCTGTACGACGTGGCGACGAGCGCGCGGCGAACGGAGACAGGGTTCGTGCTCGATGGCGCCAAGAGCGTCGTGATCAATGGGGACAGCGCGCACCGGATCGTGGTGAGCGCCAGGACAGATGGTGGGCGGCGCGACGAGACCGGTATCAGCCTCTTCCTCGTCGATGCGGCGGCGCCCGGCGTGAGAACCCGTGGCTATCCGACACAGGACGGGGGACGAGCTGCGGAGATCGCATTCTCCGGCGTCGTGCTCGGCGAGGAGACCCTGCTGGGATCGCTCGGCGCAGGGCTGCCGATCCTCGAGCGCGTTGCTGACCACGCCATTGCTGCGCTGGCCGCCGAGGCTGTCGGCATCATGGATGCGCTGCACGGCCTGACCGTCGACTATCTCAAGACGCGCCAGCAGTTCGGCGTCGCGATCGGCCAGTTCCAGGTGCTGCAGCATCGCGCCGTCGACATGCTGATGGCGCTCGAACAAGCCCGCTCGATGGCGCTCTATGCCGCGATGATGGTCGGCCATCCCGATGCGGCCGAACGAACGGCCGCGTTGTCGGCCGTGAAGGTCCAGATCAACCGCTCCTGCCGGCTGGTCGGGCAGGAGGCGGTGCAGCTCCATGGCGGCATCGGCATGACGATGGAATATCTCGGCGCGCATTATTTCAAGCGCCTGACCATGATCGAGAGCCTGTTCGGGGATACCTCCCATCATCTGCGGCGGATCGGGCAAGCCGGCGGACTGGTCTCTGCATCCTAAGGCGAGTTGCCGAACGGAGGCTCGCCTTGTCATCTTCGGGGCCGCGTCGTTGACTGGCCTGGACCAGCGCGCGTCCCGGAGGTGAGATCTTGAGTTCCGGCCTTGTCGCCCTGCTCGACGATATCGCGGCGCTTGCAAAGGTCGCCGCGGCGTCTCTCGATGATGCTGCGGGCCAGGCGGCGAAGGCGAGCGCCAAGGCTGCCGGCATCGTCATCGACGATACGGCAGTGACGCCACGCTATGCCGTTGGGTTCAGCGCCGATCGGGAGCTGCCGATCATCGGGCGGATCGCGCTCGGCTCGCTGCGGAACAAGCTGGTATTCCTGCTACCGGCGGCGCTCCTGCTGGCACTGATTGCACCCTGGGCGATCACGCCGCTGCTGATGCTGGGCAGCCTCTATCTCTGCTTCGAGGGAGCCGAGAAGGTCCTGGAACTGGTCGGGGCTCATGGCGCGGATATCGAAGGCGAGGACGCTTCGGCGGGGATCGACGCTTCGCAGCTCGAAAACCAGAAGATCAGCGGCGCGGTGAAGACCGACTTCATCCTCTCGGCGGAGATCATGGCGATCACGCTCGCGAGCGTGTCTCAATCCTCATTCTGGACGCAGGCGCTGGTTCTGGCCGTCGTCGGCATCGGGATGACTGCCTTCGTCTACGGCATCGTTGCGCTGATCGTGAAGGCGGACGATGCCGGCGTCGCGCTGGCGAAGAACGATCACCCCGTCTCCAGCCTGTTTCACCTGGGGCGTGGCACGTTACCCACGGGAGCCGAGCCCAACCTCGCCGATCGCCTGCTGCGGCCTCTGTCAAAGGCATTCGGGCGCGGGCTGGTGGTGAGCATGCCGGTGCTCCTCTCGGTCCTCAGCGCTGTCGGGACCGTTGCCATGCTCTGGGTCGGCGGCGGCATCCTGATCCACGGTTTCGAGGGCTATGGCCTCAGTGCGGTGGGGCATCTCATTCACGATGCTGCCATGGCATCGGCCCGCCCCGTCCCCGGCCTGGGCGCGGTTGTCGAATGGGTCGTGACGGCGGCGCTATCAGCGGTCGTCGGACTGGCCGCAGGCTTGGCAACGATGATCGGCGTTCACTTCGGCGCTGCGCCGGTGCTGAAGCTGTTCCGGAAGAATGCGCCGAAGACGATCTAACCTCTGCCTTCAATCGAGCCAGGTCGTGAAGTTCTCGACCGGCTCTCGTTCCGGCACGAGTCGGTTCGCAGCTGCGTCAGGGTCGGCATGGCCTATTGCGATACCGCAGACGACGACCTCGCTCTCGGGGACCGCCAACGTATGGCGCACGACCGGATGAAAGCGGGCAAATATCGCCTGTGGGCAGGTATCGAGGCCATGCGCCTGGGCAGCGATCAGCAAATTCTGGATGAACATGCCGAGATCGAGCCAGGAGCCGATCTCGAGGTCGCGGTCGATCGTCACCATCAGCGCGACGGGTGCGCCGAAGAAGCGCAGGTTATAGGCCGTCTGCCGCTTCATGCCCTCATGGTCGCCCCTGGTGACGCCGAGAAGGCCATAGAGGTCCCAGCCGACCTTGCGGCGGCGCGCCTGATAGGGCTCGGTGAAGGTCTGTGGGTAGTAGCGGTATTCCTCTGCCGGCTTGAAGTCGGGATCGTCCAGCGCTGCGAGCAACCCTGCTTCCAGCCGTGCCCGGCTCTTCGGGCCGAGCACGCGCGCCTTCCACGGCTGCATATTGGTCCCGCTCGGCGCCTGGGCGGCGAGTTCCAGCAGGCGCCGCACCAGCGCAGGATCGACCGGATCCGGCAGAAAGGCACGCACCGCGCGGCGGCTGCGGATGGCCTGTTCGACCACATCCGGCGCAAGCGCGGTGCGTTTGTTCATCCCCGCGCGGCCTCACGCGCCTTCAGGAAGGCGTTGTGCTCGGCGAGCAGGTCGCCGGCGAGCGCCTTAGCGATCAGGGCACGGGTGTTCTCGATGCCGTAGATCGCGGCAAACGAGCCGAAGCGCGGGCCCTTGGGCTCACCGAGAAGGATCTCGTAGAGCGTGTTGAACCAGGCGAGCGAGACGCCGGCCGAGCCGTCCTTCTGCACGGTCTTGTAGGGATCGCGCCGGCCGATATCGTAGACCGCGTCCTGGATCGTACCGGCATCGGTGACGCCTGCAGCCGAGAGTTCGCCGAGCCTGACGGAGAGATCCTCCAGGGCCTGCCGCTCCTCCAGCGTCGCCGGGCGATATTGCTTGGCCGGCTTCACGAAATCCTGGAAATAGCGGATCGCGTAACCGACCAGCGCGTCGAGGCGCGGATGGGTCGCAGGCGAGGCGCCTGGCGCATAGCGGCGCAGGAAGCCCCAGAGCACATCCTTGTCTTCGGCGTTGGCGACGGCGACGAGGTTCATCAGCAGGCCGAAGGTGACCTGCGTCTTGGCGGCGTTATCGCCTTCGCCCGAGGCGATCACCTCCGGCGCCGGCGGGGTGCCGTTATGGATATGCCAGACGGGATTGCCGAGGCGGTTCTTCCAGTCCTGCCGCTCATAGCCGCCGAGGAACTGCAGATATTCGTCAGCCGCGCGCGGGATGACGTCGAAGTGCAGCTTCTTGGCCTCGCGCGGACGTGAGTACATGAACAGCGCCAGGCTCTCCTGTGAGCCATAGGAGAGCCATTGCTCGATGGTCAGACCGTTGCCCTTCGACTTCGAGATCTTCTGTCCCTGCTCATCGAGGAAGAGTTCGTAGTTGAAGCCCTCCGGCGGCGTCGCATCGAGCGCGCGCGTGATCGCCGATGAGACCTTGACGGAATCGATCAGGTCCTTGCCCGCCATTTCGTAGTCGATGCCGAGCGCGACCCAGCGCATCGCCCAATCCGGCTTCCATTGCAGCTTGACATGGCCGCCGGTGACCGGGGTCTCGAAACGCTCGCCGCTCTCCGGGTCGGTCCAGGTGATGGTCCCCTTCTCGACATCGCGCGCCTCGATCGGCACCTGCATGACGATGCGGGTCCTGGGATGGATCGGCAGGAAGGGCGAATAGGTTGCGGCGCGCTCCTCGCGCAGCGTCGGCAGCATGATTTTCATCACCGCGTCGTAGCGCGCCAGCAGCTTGAGCAGGGTCGCGTCGAACTCGCCCGCCCGATAGCTGTCGGTCGAGGACTTGAACTCGTAGTCGAAGCCGAACTGGTCGAGGAAGGCGCGCAGGCGGGCATTGTTGTGCCGGCCGAAGGAGTCATGCGTGCCGAACGGATCCGGGACCTCGGTCAGGGGCCGTCCGAGATGCTTCGCCAGCAACTCCTTGTTCGGGACGTTGTCCGGCACCTTGCGCAGGCCGTCGAGATCGTCGGAGAAGGCGATCAGCCGCGTCGGCACCCTGTCGTCGGTCAGGACGCGGAAGGCGTGGCGCACCATCGAGGTGCGCGCGACCTCGCCAAAGGTGCCGATATGCGGCAGGCCCGAAGGGCCGTATCCGGTTTCGAAGAGCACCTCCTTCTTGCCCGATTTCTCGATCCGGGCCACGAGCTTGCGTGCTTCCTCGAACGGCCAGGCGGCCGAACGCTGGGCGGCATCCACGAGCGTGGGATCGAAAGCGGACATTTGCGGCGGGTCCTCGTCTGTCTCTGGGTTTTCGGAAGCTCCGGCTTTGACAGATGAGAACGGGCGGCGTCAATCGGCGGCGGCTGTCCTGGGCCGTTGCCTGCCCTGCACCGCATTCATTGCCTGCCCGGGTCGCGTCCGGTCGAATTGCTCTTGCGGCGCATGCGTATAGGCTCCGCTCCGCGATTGGCTCTGTACCGGATACCTCATGGATCACGCTCTCCTCGAAACGCTCAAGACGTGGCGACGACATCTCCACGCCCATCCCGAACTCTCGCTGAAGGAGAGCGCGACCGCCGCCTTCGTTCAGGAGAAGCTGACCGAACTCGGCATCCCCTTCACCGCCGATGTTGGCGGCCACGGCGTCGTCGCGACGCTGAAGCGCGGCAACTCGGACCGCAGCGTCGGATTGCGGGCCGATATGGACGCCTTGCCGATCCTCGAGGCAAATGACCTGCCCTATGCCTCCACGAACAAGGGCGTGATGCACGCCTGTGGTCACGATGGCCACACGACCTCTCTGCTCGGAGCCGCCGCCCTGCTGGCGCGCGACGAAAGCTGGAGCGGAACGGTCCATCTGCTGTTCCAGCCTTCGGAGGAGAATGGCGCCGGCGCCCGGGCGATGATCGCCGACGGGCTGTTCGAGCGCTTCCCGATGGAGCGCGTCTTTGGCTTCCATAACTGGCCCGGACTCGAAGCCGGCACCGTGGCGGTTCATCGCGGACCGGTCATGGCGGAGCCAGGCCGGTTCCGGATCACCTTGCACGGCACGGCCGGCCATGCCGCCAAGCCCGACCTGACGCGCGATCCGATCGTTGCGATGAGCCATCTGATCGTGGCGCTGCAGACGATCGTCGCCCGCAATGTCGATCCGCTCGACAGCGCGGTCGTCTCGGTCGGCATGGTGCATGGTGGCCAGGCGCCGAACCAGATTCCATCTACCGTCACCATCGACGGCACCTTCCGGACCTATCGGCCGGCCGTGCGCGATCGCGTGATCGGGAGCCTCAAGCGCATTGCCAACAGCACGGCCGAGGCCTTCGAGATGCGGGCGGAGATCGAGATCATCACGGGCGGTCGCGCCACGGCGAATACCGAACTGGAGGAGGAGATCTCGGTCGCGGCAGCCAAGCAGGCTGGCCTGACGGTTCGGCGCGACGTGCCGCCGAGCACCGCGAGCGAGGATTTCTGCCATTTCCTGGCGGACAGGCCGGGCGCCTATGTCTGGATCGGCAATGGCCCGGTCACCGACGGTGGCGAGCTCCACAACGAGCGCTACAACTTCAACGACGATATCCTGCCCGCCGCAGCCGGCTGGATGGCAAGTGCGGCCCGGTTGGCGCTCGAGGGCGAGCTTTCCAACACGAGCCCCGCGCGATGAAAACAGGGGGAGGCGGGCCTCGGAGCAGCCTCCCCCGACGCCCTCTGGCGTACGAGATCGGCGAAGCGCTTCGGAACAGGCAGTTGCCCGAGGGGCTTGCGGAGAGTCCGGGTTAGCGCCTCGTCAGAACGGGCTCACCGGAAAGAACCGCAGATAGAGCCGCGCATAGGTGCCGTCGTCCCAGAGCGATTGGAGCGCATAGTCGATCGCGCGTATCAGTGTCGGGTCATCCTTGCGCGTGAGAAAGCTGACACCCTCGCCAAAATAGCGGCTTTCCAGGAAGGGGCCGCCGCTGAAGGCGAGCTCGCCGCCATTGCTGCCAGCGAGCGTAAGCGCAAGCGCGACGCCGTCTCCGAAGACATATTCAACCTCGCCGCTGCGCAATGCAGCAATCGCTGCCGGCAGGCTGGGGGCTTCGCGGCGCTGGGCAAAGGGCATCAGCCGCTCGAGGAAGGCCTGATGGGCCGAGCCGCTGATGACGGCGATCCGCTTGCCCTGCAACTCGTGGCTGTCGAGTTCCGACTGCGCACTGCCGCGGGTGGTGACGAAGCGGGCAGGGGAGCGGAAATAGAGATGGCTGGCGCTAAAGCGGCTGCGGATTTGCGGCGTCAGCGCCATCGCTGCCGCCAGGACGTCGCCACGCCCCTCGGCCAGGGAGTCGAGCAGCGTGTCGAAGCGGCGGGCCTGAACCGTGCAGGTCCACAGCATTGTCTCGCAGATCGCACGGGCGAGCTCGACCGAGAAGCCGGTCAGCGTGCCGTCTGGGGCCGCGAAATGCAGCGGCGGGTAGTCGTCGTCGGTCAGGAAGCGAACCACGCGCGGGGGGCCGGGCTCCGGCCGATCGAGCCTGATCTTGCCATCCCAGAAATTAGGGACGGTCGCGGGAGATTGCGCCGCGGCTGTGCCGACCAGCAGGAGGCCAAGGCAGAATGTGGAGGCAAGGAGGGCGAGCCGCTTCATGGCCGCATCTGGCGACAGGGGACGAGCCTGATCAAGCGGTTTCGCTTTTTCGCATGTGGAACCCTGTCCAGGAGGAGAGGGTTCCACATGTGCTGTCGCTTCCCGGGCTTCGGCCTCAGGCCGCCATCGCTGCCGCTGTTGCCTTCGCGCCCTTCGAGAACAGGTTTTCAAGCTGCCGGGCGACCGCCCGGGTGAAGGCCGTCTCGCGCGGCAGATCGCTGCCGAAGATCGCTTCGATACCGAGAAGCCCGCTGCTCAGCGCCTGCGCATTCCGGCCCGCCTGCGTCGCGATGCGGGCGAATTCGCCCGCCAGCGGGTCGCGGACTTCGATCGCTGCGCCCGTCTCGTCGGTGCCGGTGACGTAACGCATCCAGGCTGCGACGCCGAGCGCAAGGTGATCGATCGGGGCACCGGCCTTGAGCCGTTCGCGGATCGTGCCGAGCAGGCGCTGCGGCAGCTTCTGCGAGCCGTCCATAGCGATCTGCCAGGTGCGGTGGCGGATGGCCGGGTTGCGGAAGCGAGTGAGCAGCGCGCCGGCATAGTCGGAGAGATCGACGCCCTGTGGGGCGGGCACGGTTGGGATGATCTCGGCCCAGAGCCCCTGCAGGAAGCGGGCGAGCACAGGATCGCCGCTCGCCTCGGCCACGGTCTCGTGCCCGGAGAGATAGCCGAGATAGGCGAGGCTGGAATGAGCGCCGTTGAGCATGCGCAGCTTCATGAACTCGAAGGGCGCGACCTCGGAGACCATCTGGGCGCCGACTTCATCCCAGGCGGGCCTGCCGCTGGCAAAACGATCCTCGACCGCCCATTGCCGGAAGGGTTCTCCGATCACCGGTGCGGCGTCTTCGACACCGAGCAGGCCGGCGGCCTCCGCGATGTCGGCGTCGGTGGTGGCGGGCACGATGCGGTCGACCATCGTCGCCGGGAAGGCGCCGTTCGCTTCGATCCAGGCTGCAAGCGTGTCGTCCTGCAGAGCCGCGAAATCGCGCACCAGGCCGCGCAGGACCTTGCCGTTATGCGGAAGGTTGTCGCAGCTCAGCGCGGTAAAGGGAGCGAGCCCCTCGGCCTTTCGCAGTCTCAGCGCTGCCACGATCAAGCCAATGGCTGAGCGCGGGGCATCGGGATGTTCCAGATCGTGAAGGATGTCGGGATGATCCTGCCGCAGGCGGCCGGTGGCCGGGTCGTGGCAATAGCCCTTCTCGGTCACGGTCAGCGAGGCGATGCGCGTTTCGGCGGCAGCGAGGCGCGCGACGAGAGCGGCAGGGTTTTCGGGGGCGACAAGCACATCGAGCACCGAGCCGATGATGCGCATCTGCGGGCCTTCGGGCGCCCGCTTCAGGAAGCTGTAGAGACCGCCCTGCGGCTTCAGCCGGTCGCGCTGGTCCGGGCGCTGCAGGCTGGCGCCGATGATGCCCCAGGCGCCGAAAGCACGCTCGAGCGCATCATCCGTAAACTCGCAGAGATGGGCGCGGGCGAAGGCGCCGAGCCCGAGATGCACGATGCCGGGCGTCAGCGCTGCTCGGTCATAGGACGGGCGACGGACGGTCTTGGGCAGGCTGGCAAGGGTTTGCGGCGACAGTCTGGTCAATGGAACACTCTTGGCAGCCAGAGGGAGATTGCAGGGACATAGGTCACCAGCAGCAGCACGGCAACGCTGGCGCCGTAGAAGGGCCAGATCGTCCGCATCGATTCCCCGATCGAGACGCGCCCGATGGCGCAGGCGACGAACTGCACCGAGCCGACCGGCGGTGTGTTCAGGCCGATGCCGGCGTTCAGGATCAGGATGACGCCGAAATGCACGGGGTCGACGCCAAAGGCTTTCACCACCGGCAGAAAGATCGGTGTGCAGATGATGATCATCGGCGCCATGTCCATGAACGTGCCGAGGACCAGCAGGATGAGATTGATCATCAGCAGGATGACGAGCGGGTTGTCCGAGACCGCCTTCATCGCGCCGATCGTTGCCTGCGGCACCTGCAGGAAGGCCATCAGCCAGCCGAAGGCGCCGGCCGTGCCGATCACCAGCAGCACCATGGCCGTGGTGCGGACCGCGCCGAGGGTCGCTTCGACGAAGGCCGTCCAGGTGAGCTGGCGATAGACGAAGATGGTGACGAGGACGGCGTAGACGACTGCCACGCAAGAGGATTCCGTCGCGGTGAAGACGCCGGAACGCACACCGCCGAAGATGATGAAGATCAGCAGGATGCCGGGCAGCGCCAGCACCATGTAGCGGCCCACCGCAGCAAATCCCGGGAACGCTTCACGCGGATAGCCGCGCCGGACCGCGACGGCCCAGGCCGCCACCATCAGCGCGGCACAGAGCATCAGGCCGGGAATGATGCCGGCGGTGAAGAGATCGGCGATCGAGATGTTTCCGCCCGCCGAGAGCGAATAGATGATCATGTTGTGCGAAGGCGGGATCAGCAGCGCGATGATCGCCGCATTGGCCGTGACGTTGACGGCATAGTCCGCGTCGTAGCCGCGCTTGACCATTTGCGGGATCATCAGGCCGCCGACAGCGGACGCGTCCGCGACGGCCGAACCCGAAATGCCGCCGAACAGCGTGCAGGTGACGACGTTCACCTGCCCCAGTCCCCCGCGCAGGTGACCAACGAGACTCGAGGCCATCTGGATCAGCCGCTCGGCGATACCGCCGCGGATCATCAGGTCGCCAGCATAGATGAAGAACGGGATCGCCATCATGGCAAAGGCGTTCATGCCGGAATTCATCTGCTGGAAGACGACGACGGGCGGCAGGCCCATGTAGACGACGGTGGCGATCGACGACATGCCCAGGCAGAAGGCGACGGGCACGCCGATCAGGAGAAGCAGCGAGAAGGTGCCGAAGAGGATCCAGAGTTCCATCGCTCAGACTTCCTGTGCGCTGCCGAAATGCGTGAAGCCGAGCGGGGCCGATTTCGCTTTCGTGAGAAAGAGCATGAGCTTTTCTAGGGAGAAGAGGGCGATCAGCCCGCCGCCAACCGCGATCGGGACATAATCCCAGCCGCGCGAGATGCCGATGATCGGCAGGCGGTCGCTCCAGGTTCCGATCGCGAGCTGTGCGCCATAGACGAGCATGGCGAGGCCGAAGGCAATGACGAGCAGTTCGGTCAGGATGATCAGCGCGTTGCGCAGCGGCGGCGGCGACATGGCGAGGCCGACTTCGAAGCCGAGATGGTCGCTCTCGCGCACGCCGACCGCGGCGCCGAGCAGGATGAACCAGGACATCAGGAAGAGGGCGCTGGCCTCGACCCAGATCGGCGTGTCGTTCAGCACATAACGCCCGAAAACGCCCCATGCGACGATCACGGTCATGGCGACGAGACCTGCCCCGGCGATGAACAGGGCTATGAGGCAGAGCCTGGCGCCCAACCGGGTCAGGATTTGTGCAAGGGGAAGCATCAGGTCGCTCCGGCGCCATGTGAGGCGCTTTTTCCCGGGTGGTGCCGGCCTGTTCCGGATTCGCCAGCGGTGAAGACCGCCTGCGAAGCCGGATCGTCAGAACCGCCCCACCCGGGGAAGGCCAAAAAGGAGACGCAAGGGACTGGGCGCAGCCGGAGGGGCCGCGCCGGTCTTCACTTCACCGCCTGGATGGCAGCCACCATGTCCTTGAGCTTCGGATCGGTGACGAACTTGTCGTAGACCGGCTTCATCGCGTCGACGAAGGGCTGCTTCTCGACCGTGTTGATCTGAGCCCCGCCAGCCTTGACCTTGGCTTCCGACTCCTTTTCGCGCGCATCCCAGAGCTCGCGCATCTTGGCCACGGATTCCTTGGCCGCGGTCTTGATCAGCGCCTGGTCGGCCGCATTGAATTTGTCGAAGCTGCGCTTCGACATCACCAGCACCTCCGGCGAGAGCGAGTGCTCGGTCATCGAATAGAACTTGGAGACCTCGAAGTGGCGGGTCGATTCGTAGGACGGCCAGTTGTTCTCGGCGCCGTCGATGACGCCGGTCTGCAGGGCCGAGTAGACCTCACCGAACGGCATCGGGGTGGCATTGGCTCCAAGCGCCGAGACCAGCGCCACGAACATGTCGGACTGCTGGACGCGAATCTTCATGCCCTTCATGTCGGCTGGCGATCCGATCGGGCGCTTGCCGTTATAGAAGGAGCGCGAACCGGAATCGTAGAAGGCGAGGCCGATCAGGTCGTGCTTCTCAAAGTCCTTGAGCAGGTTGTCGCCGATCGGCCCGTCCATGACCTTCCGCATGTGATCGACCGAGCGGAAGATGAAGGGCAGCGAGGGTATGTTGGTCGCCGGAATCAGGTTGTTGAACGGCGCCATGTTGATGCGGTTCAGGTCGATGACGCCGAAGCGCGTCTGATCGATCGTGTCCTTCTCCTGGCCGAGCTGGGCGGAGTGGAAGACGTTGATCTTGATGCGTCCATTGGTCCGCTGATCCAGCAGCTGGCCCATGTATTTGACCGCTTCGATGGTCGGATAGCCGTCAGGGTGGATGTCGGTGGAGCGCAGGGTGACGTTCTGCGCTTGAGCCGCGCCGGCGGTCGCTGCCATGAAAGCCGCGCCGACGAGCGCGGCGACTGTCCGTCTCATAAGCATGTTCAGATTCCTCCCGTTTGAATCAATCCGCCGGATTTTCCCGGTCGTTCTTGCCCCGTGTTCGGGAGCCGTGCCGCCCTATGCCGGCTTCGGCCCTAGAGAAATTCCCTCCGCATCGGCGTGAAGGAATCGATCAGCTGCCCGGCCTCGATGGCGACGACGCCATGGACGAGGTTCTCGGGCACGAAGAAGCTGTCGCCGGCCGTTAGCCTGCTGGTCCTGCCGTCAATCGTGACGTCGAAGACACCGCTCTCGACATAGGATGCCTGGCGATGCGGGTGCTGGTGCGCCTTGCCAATGGCTCCGACTTCGAAGACGACGCGAACGATCATCAGGTCCGGCCCATAGGCCATGATCTTGCGTTTCACGCCCGGCTCGGTCGCCTCCCAGGCGAAGTCGCGCTCATGCTGGAAGAAGGAGTTGAGACGCTCGCTCATCGCGCCAGCCAGCCTCCATCGACGGGAATGATTGCACCATGCACGTAAGCCGCTGCGTCGCTCGCGAGGAAGACGGCGGCGCCGCCGATATCCGAGGGCTTGCCCCAGCGGCCAGCCGGGATGCGGGCGAGGATGGCGGCGTTGCGATCGGCATCCTCGCGCAGGGCCTGCGTGTTGTTGCTCTCGATATAGCCGGGCGCGATCGCGTTCACATTGATGCCCTTGCCCGCCCATTCGCAGGCCAGCAGCCGGGTCAGGCCGGCAAGCCCGCTTTTGCTCGCGGTATAGGAGGCGACGCGGATGCCGCCCTGGAAGGAGAGCAGCGAGGCGATGTTGATGATGCGCCCGGTCCGTCTGCCCGCGAGGGCTGCCTTCGCAAAGGCCTGGGACAGGAAGAAGCTCGCCTTGAGGTTCACGTTCATGACCTCGTCCCAGTCGTTCTCGCTGAAGTCGAGGGCATCGGCGCGGCGGATGATGCCGGCATTGTTGACGAGGATATCGAGCGGGCCGGCGGCTTCGGTGGCTCTGGCGACGATTTCGGCTGCGATCCCGGATTGCTGCAGATCGACGACGAGCGGCAGGCAGCGTCCGCCGGCATTGGTGATCTTTGCCACTGTCTCGGCCATGGACGAGCGGCCGGCGGCGACGACCGTGGCTCCGGCCTCGGCCAGCGCCAGCGCAATGCCCTGGCCGATGCCGGTATTGGCGCCGGTGACGAGCGCCGTGCGCCCGACGAGATCGAAGGGCGCACGCGCAGTCATCAGCGCAGCATCTCGACGGGCGCGGCGTCCATGTCGGTGAACTCGACGTTGTCGCCGGCCATGGCCCAGACGAAGGCGTAGTTCGAGGTGCCGCAGCCGCAATGGATCGACCAGTTCGGCGAGATCACGGCTTGCTCGTTGGCAACGAGCAGATGCCGGGTTTCGGTCGGCTCGCCCATGAAATGGAAGACGCGATGGGCTGGATCGAGGTTGAAATAGAGATAGGCTTCCATCCGCCGCGTATGGGTGTGGCAGGGCATGGAGTTCCAGACCGAGCCGGGCTCGAGCGCCGTCATGCCCATGACGAGCTGGTTGGTACCCGTGGTGTTCGGCATGATGTATTGCCGGATGGTGCGCTTGTTCGAGGTCTCGGCCGAGCCCAGATGCAGCGTGTTGGCATCAGACTGGCGGATGAGCTGATGGGGTGCCTCGCGATGGGCGGGGGGGCTGGTCAGATAGAACTTGGCGGGGTTGGCCGGGTCGGCGCTGGAGAAGCTGACCTCCTTCGCGCCCAGTCCGACATAGAGCGCGTCGAGGTTCGGCAGCTCGAACGTCTTGCCGTCGACGGTGACAGTGCCCGCGCCACCGATATTGATCACGCCGAGTTCGCGGCGCGCCAGGAAGAAGGGCGTACCGGTCGGGGCGAAGGGATCGAGCGTCAGCGGCTGGCTCACCGGGGTCGCGCCGCCGACGATCATGCGGTCGTAATGACTGTAGGTCCGGGTCAGCTCGCCCGGCACGAAGATGCGCTCGACCAGGAAATCCTGGCGCAGCGCCTCGGTGTCGTAGCGCTTCACATCGCGGGGATGCGCGGCCTGGCGTTCGTCGATCGAGCTCGCTGCGCTGGTCACAGGCGATAGGCCTCCTTGGCCAGGCGATAGGCGAGGTCGTAGGCGACTTCCGCTGCCTCGTCCTCGCCGAGGCGATGCTCGGCAACGAGCTTGGCGAGGTAGGTGCAGTCGCAGCGGCGAGCGACGTCGTGACGGGCCGGAATCGAGAGATAAGCGCGTGTGTCGTCGTTGAAGCCGACGGTGTTGTAGAAGCCGGCCGTCTCCGTCGTGAGTTCACGGAAGCGCAGCATGGCTTCCGGCGCATCGAGAAACCACCAGCCGGGTCCGAGCTTCAAAGCGGGATAATGTCCAGCGAGCGGCGCGAGTTCGCGGGAATAGACGGTCTCGTCGAGGGTGAAGGCGATGACCGTCAGGTTGGGTTCATTGCCCACCGCATCGAGCAGCGGCTTCAGTGCAGAGACGTAATCCACGCCGCGGGGGATGTCGCAGCCCATATCGCGGCCGAAGGTTTCGAACAGCGTCGGGTTATGGTTGCGGACGGAGCCGGGGTGGATCTGCAGGACGAATCCGTCGTCGAGGCTCATCTTCGCCATCTCGGTGAGCATCTGACCGCGGAACAGGTCGGCATCCTCGGCCGAGAATTTGCCCTTCAGGATCTTGGCGAAGACTTTTTCGCTTTCGGCCTGCGAGAGGTTTGCGGTGCGCGCGGTGGCGTGGCCATGGTCCGAGGAGGTTGCGCCGCGCTGCTTGAAATAGGCCCGGCGAGCGCGGTGGGCCGCGAGATAGCCGGTCCAGCTGGTGACATCTTCACCGGTCAGCTCGCCGAACTGTGCGAGATTGTCCTTGAAGCCCTCGAATTCGGGATCGACGACACTGTCTGGGCGATAGGCTGTGATGACCTTGCCGCCCCAGCCCGATTCCCGGATCATGTCGTGCCATTTCAGGTCATCGAGTGCGCCTTCGGTGGTCGCGATGGCCTCGATCTTGAAGCGCTCGAACAGCGCGCGGGGACGAAACTCCGGCTGCTCCAGCTTCTCGGCGATGCGGTCGTAGATGCGATCGGCATTCTCCGGGCTCAGGCGCTCATTGATGCCGAAGACGCCGGACAGGGCATGCTCGAACCAGAGCCGCGTCGGCGTGCCGCGGAACAGCCGCCAATGGCTGGCGAAAAGCCGCCAGATCGCGCGCGGATCGGTCTCGACCGGGCCACCATCCTTACGGGCGATGCCGAGCTGCTCGAGTCGAACCCCTTGCGAGTAGAGCATTCGGAAGATGTAGTGGTCTGGCTTGACCAGCAGCGTCGCCGGATCCGGAAACGGCTTGTCCTCGGCGAACCAGCGCGGGTCGGTATGGCCATGTGGCGAGATGATCGGGAGATCGCGGATCCCGGCATAGAGACGGCGCGCGATGCCTCGCGTCACCGGATCGGCAGGAAACAGGCGATCATCATGCAGCAACATCAGCAATCTGTCCCGATAGGCCCGCGACTATACGGGCGAGAAGCATAGTGGATCAATATACTAATATACTAGTATGTCAAAGGCGATTGTGGTAGTGGCTGAGGGCGATGACGCTTTCAGGCTCGGCCCGGAGCGTTCGGGAGACGTAGGTGGCTGGGACCGGACGATGAGCGAGTTCGCAGGCGGCCGCGGCCATGGCGCGGATCATCGGCGCGAGCGACGCCCGCTGGGGCGGGCCGTGGCACCGGCCGGGCGCTCGACGGCCGCTTCGCTGGTTCAGGACGATCTCCGACGCGCCATTCTCGCCATGGAGCTGAGGCCCGGCGTGCCGCTCTCCGAGAAGGAGCTCACAGCGCGCTTCGGTGTCAGTCGCACCCCGGTCCGCGAAGCGCTGATCCGTCTCAAGGAAGAGGGGCTGGTCGAGATTTTCCCGCAGGCGGGGACCTTCGTTGCGCGCATCCCGACGGGGGCTATTCCCGAAGCGGTCTTCATCCGGCAGGCACTGGAATGTGCGACCGTGGAACTGCTTGCCCGCATCGCGACGCCGGAGGCCATTACCCGTCTTGATGCCACGATCGCGCGCCTGCACGAAGCCTTTGACATCGGCGACCAGGAGAATTTCCATCTCGCGGACGAGGCGTTTCACGAGACGCTGGCCGATGCCGCCGGGTATCCGGGTATCTGGAAAATCGCACAGGCGGCGAAAAGCCAGATCGACCGCTGCCGGCGCATGACCCTGCCTGTGCCTGGGCGCATGGCGATGGTGATCCGCGAGCACCTGTCGATCGTCGATGCCATCCGCAAGGGCCGCACCACCGAGGCGGCTGCGGCGATGCGCACACATCTCGGCACGCTCCTGCCCGATCTCGTGCATCTTCAGGCAAAGCACCCGGATTACTTCGTCTGACGCGATCGATCTGTCGCGTGGACGAAACGGAAGAGCCGTCTTGCGCCGGGCCCATCTCCCGCGCCATCTTGCGCCGCGACATGCATGGGAGTGGCTGATGACGACGCGGCGTGACCTTCTTGCCGGAGCAGGCGCAGCCGCGCTCGCGGCCCAGTTGCCCCTCGTTGCTCTGGCGCAAGCCAAGGACAGCGTCATCATTGCGATGACGTTGGAACCGCCGACGCTCGACCCGACCTCGGGCGCGGCGCAGGCGATCCGCGAGGTCACCTTGCAGAACATCTTCGAAGGTCTGGTCAAGATGGACCGGACCGGCAAGATCGTGCCCTGCCTCGCCGAAAGCTGGGAGATCGCGCCCGACAATGTCACCTACAGCTTCAAGCTGCGGAGGGGCGCGACATTCCATGACGGTACCCCATTCAGCTCCGAACAGGTCAGGTTCTCGTTTGAGCGGGCCGTGGCGCCGGAATCGACCAACGCCCAGCGCCAGCTGTTCACGCCGATCACGGAGATCACGACGCCGGATCCGGGGACCGTGGTCATCAGGCTGAAACAGCCGACGGCGACTTTCCTCTATGGGCTCGCATGGGGCGATGCGGTGATCGTCGCGCCAGCGAGCGCCGCCAACAACAAGACCAATCCGATCGGCACCGGCCCGTTCAAGTTCGTGCGCTGGAATCGTGGCGACAGGCTCGAGTTCGAACGCTTCGACGGCTATTGGGGGGAGAAGCCGACGCTCGCCAAGGCGACCTTCCGTTTCATTGCCGATCCGCAGGCGCAGGTCGCCGCGCTGCGGGCCGGGGATGTCCACGCGCAGACCAATCTGTCGGCCCCTGAAGCCGTGCCGCAGCTCAAGGCCGATCCCAAGCTCAAGGTCAGCTTCGGCAAGACGGAGGGTGAAGTCATCCTCGCCATCAACAATGCCAAGGCGCCGTTCAACGATCTGCGCGTGCGTCAGGCGATTGCCCATGTGCTCGACCGCAAGACGATCGCGCTCGGGGTCTACGGCTTCGACGTCGACCTGATCGGCAGCCATTTCTCGCCGCTGCACCCGGCCTATATCGACCTGACCGCCACCTACCCGGTCGATATCCCGAAGGCCAAGGCGCTACTCGCCGCAGCCGGCTTCCCGAACGGTTTCTCCTGCACGCTGAAACTGCCGCCGCCGACCTATGCCCGGCGTTCCGGCGAGATCATCGCCGCATTGCTGGCGCAGATCGGCATCAACGCCTCGATCGAGCCGCTCGAATTCCCGCAATGGCTGGAGCGCGTCTTCCGCGGCAAGGATTTCGACCTGAGTGTGATCGCCCATACCGAACCACTCGACATCAATATCTATGCCCGGGACGACTATTATTTCCAGTACAAGAATCCCGAGTTCAAGGCGCTGATGGCGAAGATCGACGTCACCCTCGACGAGGGCCAGCGCAATGAGATGTACAGGCAAGCTCAGCGCATCCTGGCGCGCGATGCGGTCAACGGCTTCCTTTTCATCCTGCCGAAGATCACCGTGACGGCGGCCGGGCTGGACGGGATGTGGACCGATTGGCCGCTCCCGATCACGCCGCTCGCCGAGGTGCGCTGGCGCTAGGTCGTGCTGTCGTTCCTGGCGCGCCGATGCGTGGCGCTCGTCGCCACGCTGCTTGGCGCAGCGCTGGTGATCTTCGTCGCGCTCGAGGTCCTGCCGGGCGATCCGGCCGCCGTGACGCTTGGTCTCAACGCGGCTCCCGAGGCGCTGGCGGCCCTGCGCCTGGAGATGGGGCTCGACAAGCCCGCGCCGGTCCGTTTCCTCGCCTGGATCTCCGGTATCCTGACCGGCGATCTCGGCCTGAGCTACACCTACCGCGTGCCGGTCGCGCAACTGATCGGCGAGCGGATGGCGGTGACACTGCCTTTGGCGCTGGCGGCGATCATACTGGCCACATCGATCGGCGTTCCGCTCGGCCTGCTCGCTGCGGCCAATCATAACCGGCCGACCGATGCGGCCGTGATGATCTTCGCGCAGCTCGGGCTCGCTGTTCCGAATTTCTGGTTCGGCCTTTTGCTCGTGCTGCTCTTCGCGATCGGGCTCGGCTGGTTTCCGGCCGGCGGCTTCCCGGGCTGGCAGGCCGGGCCGGCTGCTGCCGTGAAGGCGCTGCTGCTGCCGGCCTTCGCGCTTGCCTTGCCGCAGGCGGCGATCCTGGCCAGGGTGACGCGCTCCTCGATGCTCGACACGCTGCAGGAGGACTTCGTCCGTACCGCTCGCGCCAAGGGGCTGGCCGAACCGGTCACGGTCGTCAGGCATGCGCTGCGCAATGCCTTGATTCCGGTCGTTACCATCATGGGGCTGCAATTCTCGGTGCTGATCGCCGGCGCCATCATCATCGAGAATGTGTTTGCGCTGCCGGGACTCGGGCGCCTCGTCTTCCAGTCGATCACCCAGCACGACCTGATCGTGGTGAAGGATCTGGTAATGCTGTTCGCCGGTCTCGCCATCCTGGTGAATTTTGCGGTCGAGCTCGTCTATGGGCTCATCGACCCGCGCCTGAGGGAGGCGTCGTGACGCGGGCCGGCGCGTCGGCCCCGGTCCCGGCGAAGCGCTGGTGGACGGGCCCCTCCTTCCTGATCGGCTTCGCGCTGACCGGGGTCATCGTTGCGGGGGCGCTGCTGTCCTATGTCTGGACGCCCTATCCGCCCACGCAGATGATGATCCTCAATCGCCTGAAGCCACCTTCGGCGACGAACTGGTTCGGGACCGACCAATTCGGTCGCGACGTCTTCTCGATGATCATGGTGGGCGCCCGCAACTCGCTGGCGGTAGGGCTCGGCGCAGTCGGATTCGGTCTCGTGCTCGGCACGACGCTCGGGCTGCTGGCCGCGATCCGGCGCGACGGGTTCCTCGACAACCTGATCATGCGCACGGCCGACTTCACCCACGCCTTCCCAGCGGTGCTGACCGCGATCATGATCACGGCGATCGCCGGGCCGGGCATGCTCAACGCGATCGTGGCGATCGGCATCCTGAACCTGCCCTATTTTGCGCGTTTAGCGCGTGGCGTGGCGATCCAGGTCTGGACGCGGGATTATATCCAGGCGGCGCGGGCCGCCGGGCTCGACAATGTGCAGATCAGCGTCCGCCATGTCCTGCCGAATGTCGCTGGCGTCATCGTCGTCCAAGCGACGATCCAGTTCGCTCTGGCGATCCTGGCGGAGGCCGGGCTGTCCTATCTCGGGCTCGGCACGCAACCGCCGAACCCGTCCTGGGGGCGTATGCTGAACGAGGCACAGACCTTTATGGCGGTGCAGCCCTGGTTGGCGATCTTTCCCGGGGCTGCGATTGCCATCGCGGTGCTCGGCTTCAATCTGCTCGGTGACGGTCTGCGCGATGCCATCGACCCCCGCCTCCGTCGAAGCCGCTGAGTGATGATGAGGATGAGACGATGACCGATCTTGCCGATCTGAGCGCCACGGAGCTTCTCGCCGGCTATGCCGCACGGACATTCTCGCCGGTCGAGGTGACCGAGGCGGTGATCGCACGGATTGCCGCATGGGAGCCGCGGCTCAAGGCGCTCTACGCCTATGAGCCCGACGTTGCGCGGGCGATGGCAAGGGCCTCCGAGGCGCGCTGGCGGAAGGGGGAGGCGCTGGCTCTCGACGGGGTGCCCGGGACGATCAAGGAGAACATCGCGACCAAGGGCGTGCCGGTGCCGCTCGGCACGGCCGCGCGCGATCTCGAACCGGCGGCCGCGGACGCACCGCCGGCGGCGCGGTTGAGGGAGGCCGGTTGCGTCATCCTCGCCAAGACGACGATGCCGGATTACGGCATGCTCTCCTCGGGACTGTCGAGCTTTCATGAGCTCGCCTGCAACCCCTGGGACCTGACCAAGAATCCCGGTGGCTCCTCGGCGGGCGCGGGCGCGGCGGGAGCTGCGGGCTACGGTCCGCTTCATATCGGCACCGATATCGGAGGCTCGATCCGCCTGCCGGCCGGCTGGTGCGGGCTGGTCGGCCTCAAGCCCAGCTTTGGCCGCGTGCCGATCGACCCGAGCTATTACGGCCGCGTCGCCGGGCCGATGACCCGTTCGGTCGCGGATGCGGCGCTGATGATGCGGGAATTATCCCGGCCGGACAGGCGCGACGGCATGAGCCTGCCGCCGCAGGAGATCGACTGGCTGGCGCTGCAGTTTGACGTCAAGGGCTTGCGCCTGGGACTCCAGCTCGATGCCGGGGTCGGGCTTGCCGTCGAGCCGCGTACCCGGGCTGTGATCGAGGCGGCGGCCAGGGCCTTCGCGGCGGCCGGCGCGACCGTCGAGCCGGTTGCACCCTTTCTGACCCGCGAAATGCTGGATGGGCTGGATGATTTCTGGCGGCAGCGAGCCTGGGTCGATATCGGCGGGTTGTCGGATGCCAGGCAGGGACGGGTGCTGCCCTACATCTACGCTTGGGCCGAGGGCGGCCGGAACTTGAGCGGCGAAAGGGTCTATCGCGGGATGAGCCAGATGCTGGCGATGCGCGATGCGGCGTTGAACGCCTGCGCACCGTTCGATTTCGTGCTGTCGCCGGTTTCGCCCGTGCCGGCCTATGCGGCAGAGCTGGCCTCGCCCATCCACGACCCCGAGCGGCCTTTCGAGCACATCGCGTTTACGGTCTCGGCCAATATGTCCGATCAGCCGGCGGTCTCGGTCCATGCCGGGCTTACTCCCGAGGGGTTGCCGATCGGCTTGCAGATCACCGGGCAGCGCTTCGATGATCTCGGCGTGCTGAGAATGGCGCGGGCCTGGGAAACCCTGCGTGGCAGCGAAGTGGCATGGCCGTCGCCCCCTCAGGCCGGGTGAAGAGCTAGAACAGCGCGGTCGGCGCGAACTGCGCCAGCAGCATCAGGGCGAAACTGATCACGCCAAGGCCGGCGCCGGTGAGGGCCAGCATCGTCACGCCGGTGATGATCGCGGCCGAGGAAATCACGATCGCGATCTGAAGCAGGCCTGAGACGATGTCGTATTTGTCGTCGCGGGCCGCTGCGATGTCACGCACGGCCTCGGCCGTCTTGGCGCGCGCGACCAGTTCCTTGCGGCCTTCATTGGTCTCGGGCTCCGAATCATAGCGCGCAATGGTCTGCTTCCAGCCGTCGATGCGCTTCTGCATGCGCTCGCGGGTGGCCGGCTCCGTCGCGGCTGCAAGATCGACCTCCATCGCCTCGACGGCCGTGCGCAGCGTCGTGCCGCGGATCGTCTTGGCCTGGAAGAATGACCAGAGGTTCGACGCCTCGATGTTCTTGGCAATCGATTCCTGTTCGGCGTTCTTGCCGCCGATTTCGGAGAAGGCCAGCATCAGGGCGAGCATCGCGATGAGCAAGGCGATGCGCTTGTTGCTGCCGCTGGTGGCGGCTTCGGTGACGTCGGCAGCTGGCGAAGACATGCGATTCTGGTTCCCCCCGGAGACGGCGGGCAATGGCCGGGTTCCGCGGCGGAATCAAGGGGGCTCGCTCGCCTTGAGCTCTTATCGTTGGGCGCGGGGATGGGCCGCATCATAAGCCGCCATCAGACGGGCCGAATCGATGCGGGTATAGATCTGCGTGGTCGAGAGAGATGCGTGCCCGAGCAGCTCCTGGATGGCCCTTAAATCGCCGCCGCGACCAAGCAGATGGGTCGCGAAGGAATGGCGCAGGCTATGCGGGGTCGCAGACGAGGGCAGGCCGAGCGCGCCGCGCAGGCCCTCGACCGCGAGCTGGATGATGCGGGGCGAGAGCGGTCCACCCTTGGCGCCGAGGAAGAGCGGGCCCTCCGGCGGCAATCGCCAGGGGCAGAGCGAGAGATACTCCTCGATCGCGGTGACCACGACCGGCAGAACAGGCACCATGCGGGTCTTCTGGCCCTTTCCGATCACGGTCAGCGTATCCGATGCGCTCCTTGGCGCCTGCGCACGCGACAACCCAAGCGCCTCGGAGATGCGCAGGCCGCAGCCATAGAGCAGGGCGAGCACGGCTGCGTCTCGTGCCAGGATCCAGGTTTCACGGTCCTCGCCGGCGCGGATATCCGCTTGCGTCACGGCCCTCGCGGCCTTGGCATCAAGTGGGCGCGGCAGCGATTTTCCAATGCGGGGCCCACGCGTCGCGGCAAAGGCCGAGGCGGTAAGCTTGCCGGTGCGTTCTCCGAAGCGGGCAAAGGAGCGCAGCGAGGCAAGCTGGCGCATCAGCGTGCGGTTGCCGACACCGTCCCGCCGGCGCTGCCCGAGAAAGGCGCGCAGGTCGAGCGGTTTCAGCGCTGCCAGATCCGCGAGGGTCGGCTTGCCGCCAAAATGGCCGTCGAGAAAGGCGGAGAATTGCGCAAGGTCGCGGCCATAGGCCTCGAGCGTCTTGGGCGAAAGACGGCGCTCGCTCGCGAGATGGACGAGCCAGTTCTGGCGCAGGGTCTCGAAATCGGTCATCGGCGTCCCGTGTGGTCTTCAATCGAGCATGACGCCCCTGCCTTAACAGGGACCGAATCGATGCTAGACACGGGCGCATGAGCGAGGTTGAGACAGGCATCGAAACAGGTGGCACGGTCGACGTGCTGATCCCGCTCGCGCTCGATCAGGCCTATAGCTATGCGGTTCCGGACGGACTCGTCCTCAAACCCGGCGATATCGTGCAGGTTCCGCTGGGGCCGCGCGAGACTGTTGGCGTCGTCTGGAGCCTGGGCTCGGGGCGCGGCGGCAATCTGAAGCGCGTCAGTGCCAAAATAGACATGCCGCCGCTCGATCCGGCCCTGATGAAGCTTGTCGACTGGGTCGCCTGGTACACGCTTGCGGCCAAGGGTTCGGTGCTGGCGCTTGCGCTGCGGCGACCGCCCGATGACACGCCGGAACGACCGAAGATGGGCGTCCGACTCGTCGGGCCGCCGCCCCAGCGCATGACGCCGGCACGGGCGCGAGCGATTGCGGCGGCCGAAGGCGGCCTTCTGATCGCGAAATCGGCGCTGGCCGAGACGGCCTCGGTGAGTGGCGCGGTGATCGATTCGCTCGTCGATGCGGGGACCTTCGCCATCGAAGCACTGCCGCGCGTAGAGGTCGTCGAGATTCCCGATCCGGATCACGCGCGACCGGCCCTGTCGGCGGGACAGGCAGAGGCGGCGACGGCACTGGTTGCGTCCGTCAAGGCGGCGGGCCCCGGCGTGACCCTGCTCGAGGGCGTCACGGGATCGGGCAAGACGGAGGTCTATTTCGAGGCTGTGGCGGAGGCGATCCGGCTCGGTCGCCAGAGCCTGATCCTGATGCCGGAAATCGCGTTGACGGCGCAGTTCATCGACCGCTTCGAGGCCCGGTTCGGCGTGCGGCCCGGGCTCTGGCATTCGGCGGTCTCGGGCCGGCGGCGCGAGCGGCTGCAGGCGGCGATCGCGAGCGGCGAAGCGAGAGTGGTGGCGGGCGCGCGCTCGGCCCTGTTCCTGCCTTACCGCGATCTCGGGCTGATCGTCGTCGATGAAGAGCACGAGGCTGCCTACAAGCAGGAGGACGGCGTCAGCTATCACGCCCGCGACATGGCCGTGGTGCGCGGCATGATCGAGAAGGCCCCGGTCATCCTCACCTCTGCGACGCCTTCGCTCGAAACCCGGGTCAATGCCGAGCGCGGGCGCTATGCCTATCTGAAACTGCCGGAACGTTTCGGCGGGCGGGAGTTGCCGACGCTCGATCTGGTTGACCTCAAACGCGACAAGCCAGAACGGGGACGCTGGATTTCCGGCGCTCTCGTCAACGCCATTACCGCCAACCTGGAGGCGAAGGAGCAGTCGTTGCTCTTCCTGAACCGCCGCGGCTATGCGCCGCTGACGCTCTGCCGTGATTGCGGCCACCGGTTCCAGTGCCCGAACTGCTCGGCCTGGCTGGTCGATCACCGCTTTCGCCGGGCGTTGGTCTGTCATCATTGCGGCCATGTCGAACGCCGGCCGCATGAGTGCCCGGCGTGTCATGCGCCGGAAAGCCTCGCGGCCTGCGGCCCCGGCGTCGAACGGCTTGCGGAAGAAGTCGCGACGCTGTTCCCCGATGCGCGCTCGATCGTGCTCTCCAGTGATTTTCCCGGCGGTACCGAGCGGCTGAAGCAGGAACTGATGGCGGTGGCGGAGGGCGAGTTCGACATCGTCATTGGCACGCAGCTCGTCGCCAAGGGGCATAATTTTCCGGGGATGACACTGGTCGGCGTCGTCGATGCCGATCTCGGGCTGACCTCTGGCGATCCCCGCGCGGCCGAGCGAACCTTCCAGGTCTTGCGGCAGGTGACGGGGCGGGCAGGCCGGGGCGAGAAGCCGGGCCGGGCCCTGCTTCAGACCCATGATCCAAGCCACCCGGTGCTGAAGGCGCTGGTCTCGGGCGACCCGGAGCGGTTTTATGCCGCAGAGGCGGTGTCCCGAGAGGCCGCGGGCCTGCCGCCCTTTGGGCGTCTTGCCGGATTGATCGTCTCCGCCAACAGCCAGGCCGAGGCCGAAAATCATGCTCGCGCGCTGGCACGCTGCGCAGCGCCACCGGACGGAGTCGTCGTCCTGGGGCCCGCCGAAGCGCCTCTAGCCGTACTGCGCGGGCGGCATCGCATGCGTTTGATCGTGAAAACGGCCCGCGAGGTCAATCTGCAGGATTATCTGCGCGACTGGCTGAAGAGCGCGCCGCGAGCGAAGGGTTCTGTGCGGGTTCAGGTCGACGTCGACCCGCAAAGCTTCCTGTGAGTGCAGGGCACGACTGCGGAAAACGGCCCAGTTGATCGCGATCTACGGATTGCGCCCCCCAAAGCCTCATGTTAGTGCACCGCCACATTTCGGACGCAAGGTGCGCACTCGCGCGGCTTTCGTCTGTCTGAAACATCGCAGCGCCAGGACGATGCACTCCACCTTCATCACGAAGGTCGCCGGTGCAGTCCATTGAACGAGAGATGTGAGCGTGGCTGAAGGCGGATCGCAGGATCAGACATTGGTGTCGGGCGTAGCCGGGCGCTATGCCACGGCGTTGTTCGAACTGGCTACAGAAGCCGGTGCGATCGACGCCGTCTCGACCGATCTCGACACCTTCGGCGCGATGATCGCCGAGAGCGACGATCTGAGGCGCCTGATCAGCAGCCCGGTCTTCACGGCCGAGGAGCAGGTCTCGGCGGTCACGGCCCTGCTCGCCAAGGCGGGCATTGGCGGCATTGCCGCCAAGTTCATCGGTTTCGTCGCCAGCAAGCGCCGCCTGTTCGCGCTGCCGGGCATGATCCGGGGTTATCGTGCGCTCGTCGCCGAAGCCAAAGGCATCGTCAGCGCCGAAGTCACGGTCGCCGAGGAGCCGTCGGCCAAGCGCCTCGACGAGATCCGCGCTGCGCTCAAGGATGTGGCCGGCAAGGACGTTGCCGTCGCTATCAAGGTCGATCCGGCCATTATTGGCGGTCTCGTCGTCAAGATGGGCTCGCGGATGGTCGACGCCTCGCTGAAAACCAAACTCAATTCAATTCGTCTTGCCATGAAAGAGGTCGGCTGATGGAAATCCGCCCCGCTGAAATCTCCGCGATCCTGAAGGCTCAGATCAGCAATTTCGGGTCGGAAGCCTCCGTCACCGAAGTCGGTCAGGTTCTCTCCGTCGGTGACGGCATCGCCCGCGTCTACGGCCTCGACAAGGTTCAGGCCGGTGAGATGGTCGAGTTCGAGAGCGGTGTGCGCGGCATGGCGCTCAATCTCGAGAGCGACAATGTCGGCGTCGTCATTTTCGGCTCCGATCGCGAGATCAAGGAAGGCCAGACGGTCAAGCGCACCGGCGCGATCGTCGACGTTCCGGTCGGCAAGGAGCTGCTCGGCCGCGTCGTCGACGCGCTCGGCAACCCGATCGACGGAAAGGGCCCGATCAAGGCCAAGGCCCGTTCGCGCGTCGACGTGAAGGCACCTGGCATCATTCCGCGCAAGTCGGTGCATGAGCCGATGGCGACCGGCCTCAAGGCGATTGACGCCCTGATCCCGATCGGCCGCGGCCAGCGCGAGCTGATCATCGGCGACCGCCAGACCGGCAAGACCGCCGTCGCGCTCGACACGATCCTGAACCAGAAGGCCCTGAACGAAGGCAACGACGAGAGCCAGAAGCTCTACTGCGTCTATGTCGCCATCGGTCAGAAGCGCTCCACCGTTGCGCAATTCGTGAAGGTGCTCGAGGAGCGCGGCGCGCTGGAGTACTCGATCGTCGTGGCGGCTACCGCTTCCGATCCGGCCCCGATGCAGTTCCTGGCTCCCTTCGCCGGCTGCGCCATGGGCGAGTATTTCCGCGACAACGGCATGCATGCCGTCATCATCTATGACGATCTGTCGAAGCAGGCCGTCGCTTACCGCCAGATGTCGCTCCTGCTGCGCCGCCCGCCGGGCCGCGAAGCCTATCCGGGCGACGTGTTCTACCTTCACTCCCGCTTGCTCGAGCGCGCCGCCAAGATGGGCGACGAGGCCGGCAACGGCTCGCTGACCGCACTGCCGGTCATCGAAACCCAGGCCAACGACGTGTCGGCCTACATCCCGACCAACGTGATCTCGATCACCGACGGCCAGATCTTCCTTGAGACCGACCTGTTCTACCAGGGCATCCGCCCGGCCGTGAACGTCGGCCTCTCGGTGTCGCGCGTCGGCTCGGCAGCCCAGACCAAGGCAACCAAGAAGGTCGCCGGCAAGATCAAGGGCGAGCTCGCGCAGTACCGCGAGATGGCCGCCTTCGCGCAGTTCGGCTCGGATCTCGACGCCGTCACGCAGCGCCTGCTCAACCGCGGCGCCCGCCTGACCGAGCTCCTGAAGCAGGGCCAGTTCTCGCCGCTGAAGATGGAAGAGCAGACGGTCGTGATCTATGCCGGCGTCAACGGCTATCTCGACCCGCTGCCGGTCAACAAGGTTCGCGCTTTCGAGGACGGCCTGCTCGCGCTGGTGCGTGGCAAGCATGTCGCCCTGCTCAACGAAATCCGCGACACCAAGGATCTTTCGGACGCGAATGCCGCGAAGCTGAAAGAGATCGTCGCTGATTACGCCAAGTCGTTCGCTTGAGGTCGACCGGGGTCTAAACACCCCGGCAATATGAGGATCGTCGATGCCTTCATTGAAGGATCTGCGAAATCGTATCGCCTCAGTGAAGGCGACGCAGAAGATCACCAAGGCCATGCAGATGGTCGCGGCCGCCAAGCTGCGCCGCGCCCAGAGCGCGGCGGAAGCGGCACGTCCCTATGCTGAGCGTATGGAGACGGTGCTGGCCAGCCTGGCTGCCGGCGTCGCCGGTGACGGCGCACCAAGGCTGATTGCCGGGACGGGTTCCGACAAGGTCCATCTGCTCGTCGTCTGCACAGCCGAGCGCGGCCTGTGCGGCGCGTTCAACTCCTCGATCGCGCGTCTGGCGCGCGACAAGGCGCTGGCGCTGAAGGCTGAAGGCAAGACGGTCAAGATCATCTGCGTCGGCAAGAAGGGCTATGACATCCTGCGCCGCCAGTTCGAGCGGGATATCATCGAGCTGATCGACCTGCGCAGCTTCAAGCAGGTCGGCTACGTCAATGCCGAGACGATCGCGCAAAACGTGCTCGCCCGCTTCGACGCCGGCGAGTTCGACGTGGCGACACTGTTCTTCTCGAAGTTCAGATCGGTCATCTCGCAGATCCCGACGGCTCAGCGCATCATTCCTGCCGAGATTCCGGCCGGCACGCAGACCAGCGACTCAGTTTACGAGTATGAGCCTGACGAAGGCGAAATTCTCGACGTGCTGCTGCCGCGCAACCTGACCGTTCAGGTGCTGCGGGCGCTGCTCGAGAATGCCGCTTCCGAACAGGGCGCGCGGATGTCGGCGATGGATTCCGCCACGCGTAACGCCGGCGAGATGATCAAGAAGCAGACGCAGCTCTACAACCGCTCGCGTCAGGCGATGATCACCAAGGAATTGATCGAAATCATCTCCGGCGCGGAAGCGCTCTAACGCCTGAAGGGCCTGCGCGGCGCTTAAGCCCGCAGGCTTGTCCGTAAAGCTGAACGCTCATCGAGGTTCGACCATGGCCAAAGCCGCAACCAAGACCACCAAGACCAAGACCGAGAAGTCCGCCAACACCGGTACGGGCCGCGTCGCTCAGGTCATCGGCGCCGTCGTCGACGTGCAGTTCGATGGCGAACTGCCGGCGATCCTGAACGCGCTCGAGACCACGAACCTCGGCAATCGCCTGGTTCTGGAGGTCGCGCAGCACCTCGGCGAGAACACCGTGCGCTGCATCGCGATGGATTCGAGCGAGGGTCTCGTCCGGGGCCAGGAGGTCAGCGACACCGGCGCGCCGATCGCGGTTCCGGTCGGCGATGAGTGCCTTGGCCGCATCATGAACGTCATCGGCGAGCCGGTCGACGAGGCCGGCCCGATCAAGACCTCCACCACACGTGGCATTCACCAGCCGGCCCCGAGCTATGCCGAGCAGGCCACGGAAGCCCAGATCCTGGTCACGGGCATCAAGGTCGTCGACCTGCTGGCTCCCTACGCCAAGGGCGGCAAGATCGGCCTGTTCGGCGGCGCCGGCGTCGGCAAGACCGTTCTGATCATGGAGCTGATCAACAACGTCGCGAAGGCTCACGGCGGCTACTCGGTGTTCGCTGGCGTCGGCGAGCGTACCCGCGAGGGCAACGACCTCTATCACGAGATGATCGAATCGGGCGTGAACAAGAAGGGCGGCGGCGAAGGCTCCAAATGCGCCCTCGTATACGGCCAGATGAACGAGCCCCCGGGCGCCCGCATGCGCGTCGCACTTTCCGGCCTGACCGTCGCCGAGGATTTCCGCGACCGTGGCCAGGACGTGCTGTTCTTCGTCGACAACATCTTCCGCTTCACGCAGGCCGGCTCGGAAGTGTCCGCGCTGCTCGGCCGCATTCCGTCCGCGGTGGGCTACCAGCCGACGCTGGCGACCGACATGGGCAACCTGCAGGAGCGCATCACCACCACCAACAAGGGCTCGATCACCTCGGTGCAGGCGATCTACGTGCCGGCGGACGATCTGACCGACCCGGCTCCGGCGACCTCCTTCGCCCACTTGGACGCCACGACCGTGCTGTCGCGTTCGATCGCGGAAAAGGGCATCTACCCGGCGGTCGATCCGCTTGACTCGACCTCGCGCATGCTGTCCGCCGCTATCGTCGGCGAGGAGCACTACAACATCGCCCGTCAGGTCCAGCAGATCCTCCAACGCTACAAGGCCCTGCAGGACATCATCGCGATCCTCGGCATGGACGAGCTCTCGGAAGAGGACAAGATCTCGGTCGCCCGCGCCCGCAAGATCGAGCGCTTCCTGTCGCAGCCCTTCTTCGTTGCCGAAGTCTTCACCGGATCGCCCGGCAAGCTCGTCGCGCTCGAAGACACGATCAAGGGCTTCAAGGGCCTGGTCGAGGGCAAGTACGACCACCTCCCGGAGGCGGCCTTCTACATGGTCGGCTCGATCGACGAGGCAGTCGAGAAGGCCCAGCGCCTGGCTGCCGAAGCGGCGTAATCCGCTGGGGCAACGGCCGTCCCGGGTGGCGTTGAGCCAATCTCGGGGGGCCTCGCCCAAGCATCGACGACACAGGCCCTTGCCTGGATCCCGGCTCCACGCTGCGCTCCGGCCGGGATGACTGAAGCAGCGGGAGAGCCTTGATGGCCACCTTCAAGTTCGAACTCGTCTCGCCGGAGAACATCTTGTTCTCGGGCGAAGTCGTCAGTGTCATCGTGCCGTCGGTCGAGGGCGAGATGACAATTCTCGCCGGCCATGTGCCGATCGTTGCCGCGCTGAAGCCGGGTATCGTCCTGGCTCAGACCGGCCCCGGCAATGGCAAGGAGTTCTTCGTCGGCGGCGGTATTGTCGAGGTCAATCAGACCGCGCTGACGATCCTGGCCGAGCAGGCCCGCTTTATCGAGGACGTCGACAACGATGTTCTCGACGCGGAAATCCTGACGGCTGAGACCCGCCTCGCGGCTGCCCCGAACGAGGACGAACAGCGCCGCCTGCAGGAGCTGTTGATCCAGCTCCAGGAGTTCAAGGGCGTGTTTCAGCAGCGCAAGGCTGCGTGAGATCGCGTGTCCTGCCGCTCGGCAGCGAGATGACATAAGGGCCGCGTGAGCGGCCCTTTTTTCTTGCGGGCTGCGTCCCGAGGTTACGCCGGTCTGACGAAATGCCCGAAGGCCGCGGCCACGCGCTCGTAGGTCCTGCGCTTGAACGGCGTCACGCGTGCGGGCATCGCGGCCAGCGGCAGCCAGGCCCATTCGGTGAATTCCGGCGGCGAATCCCCGTTCGGGCGGCCGATATCGATCGCGGCCTCGTTGCCGGTAAAGCGGAGCGCGACCCAGCGCTGCTCCTGCCCCGCGAAGCGATCGAGCCGGTGCGGTGGCCCGTCATAGGGCGGGAAGTCATAGCGCCACCACTCCGCGGTCACGCCGAGTACCGTGGCCTCGCTGATGCCGGTTTCCTCGGCGAGTTCGCGTCGCGCCGCAGCAACAATCTCCTCGGCCGGGTCGATGCCGCCCTGCGGCATCTGCCAGTCATGCCCGGGGTGGACGATCTCGGGGCCGTCGCTCCATGAGCGACCGGCAAAGACAAGCCCCTGTGCATTGAAGAGAGCTATGCCGACATTGGGGCGATAGGGTTTGTCCACTGGCCCTGCTTTGCTCATTCGCCCATCGCGATCAGGCTGGCATTGCCGCCGGCTGCCGCCGTGTTGACCGTGACCGTCTGCTCCGTCGCGAAACGGGCGAGATAGTGCGGCCCGCCAGCCTTGGGGCCGGTGCCGGACAGGCCGTGACCCCCAAAGGGCTGCACGCCGACGACGGCGCCGATGATGTTGCGGTTGACGTAGACATTGCCGGTGGAGAGCCGCTCGGCGACCCGCTCGACCGTCGTCTCGATGCGGGAATGCACGCCGAGCGTCAGCCCATACCCGGTGGCCTCGATCTGCTCGATGACCTTGTCGAGCTCCCCGGCCTTCCAGCGCACGACATGCAGGATCGGGCCGAAATGCTCCTGGGTGAGGTCGGAGATACCGTCGAGCTTGACGATATGCGGAGCGACGAAGGTGCCGCCCAGCGCCGGTGTTTCGCCGGCCCATTCGACCCGGCCTTGGCTGCGCATCGCTGCGACATGATTGTCGAGCCGGCTCCGCGCGGCAGCGTCGATCACAGGACCGACATGGACGTCGATCGCGCGCGGATCGCCGAGTTTCAGCTCCTTGCCGGCACCGACGATCATCTCGAGGATCTTGTCGGCAACGTCCTCCTGCACCACTAGGAGGCGCAGTGCCGAGCAGCGCTGCCCGGCCGAGCGGAAGGCCGACATCACGACGTCGTCGGCGACCTGCTCGGGCAAGGCGGTGGCGTCGACGATCATGGCGTTGAGGCCGCCGGTCTCTGCAATCAACGGGACGATCGGCCCATCCTTGGCGGCAAGCGTGCGGTTGATGGCACGTGCCGTTGCGGTCGAGCCGGTAAAGGCGACGCCGGCGACGGCGGGATGAGCGACCAGCCGGGCGCCGACCTTGCCGTCACCCGGCACGAGATGGAGGGCGGACGCTGGAATGCCGGCATCATAGAGCAAGCGGACGGTTACCGCGGCGATGAGCGGCGTCTGCGGGGCGGGCTTGGCGACGACGCTATTGCCGGCGACCAACGCGGCCACGACCTGGCCCGAGAAGATCGCCAGCGGGAAGTTCCAAGGCGCGATGCAGACGAACGGTCCGCGTCCCCGCAGGATCAGCCGGTTTTCCTCGCCGGTCGGGCCGGGCAGCACCTGCGGCGTGGCGAAATGCGCTTCGGCTTCGGCCGCGTAGTAACGGCAGAAATCGACGGCCTCGCGCACCTCGGAAATGGCGTCGTCAAGCGTCTTGCCGGCTTCGGCCTGGAGCAGTGCGAGCAGCAGACCGCGGCGTTCCTCCATCAGGTCCGCGGCCTTGCGCAGGGCGGCCGCGCGAGTCCGGGCCGGGGTGCGGCTCCAGCGGGTGAAGCCGGCCTGGGCTGCCTGGATGGCGCGATCGGCCAGGGCATCGTCGGCCTCCAGGACGGTCCCGACCTGTCGGGCGTCGATCGGGGACAGGACCGGGCGGGAGACACCTCCGGCCGGTTTGCCGTCGATGATCACCGTCGCTTCGGGGAATGGCTTCGCAGCAGCTTTGGCGACATCCGACTGGAGCGCGGCGAGGCTTGCCTCATGACCGAGTTCGACACCGGCCGAGTTCTTGCGCGAGGCGCCAAACATGTCGGCGGGGAGGGGAATACGGCGATGGCGAGCCGCTGCCGAAGTGCCGATGATGTCGGCAGGCGGTACGAGCAGCTGTGCGACCGGCACGTCAGGGTCGCCGGACACGCTGACGAAGGACGAGTTCGCACCGTTCTCGAGCAGGCGGCGCACGAGATAGGCGAGCAGGTCCTGATGGCCGCCGACCGGCGCGTAGGTGCGGCAGGCGAAGCCCGAATCCTCCTGGAGCAGCCGCTCGTAGAGCGCCTCGCCCATGCCGTGCAGTCGCTGGAACTCGAAGCCCTGGGAACCGCCCGCCATCTCGGCGACCGCTGCGACAGTCAGCGCGTTGTGGGTGGCAAATTGCGGGATGATGCGCGGTCGCAGGGCGAGCAGTTGCGCGGCACAGGCCTCGTAATTGAGGTCGGTCATCGCCTTGCGGCTGAACACGGGGTAGTCGGAGAGGCCGCGCTCCTGGGCGCGCTTCAGCTCGGTATCCCAGTAGGCGCCCTTGACCAGGCGTACCATCATGCGGCGGTTGTGGCGCTCGGCCAGGGCCGCGATATGGTCGATCACCGCCGAGGCGCGCTTCTGGTAGGCCTGGATCGCGAGGCCGAAGCCGTCCCAGCCGGCGAGCGACGGATCGGCCGTCACCGCGTCGATGACGTCGAGCGAGAGCTCCAGCCTGTCGGCTTCCTCAGCGTCGATCGTGAAGTTCAGGTCGTAGCTCTTGGCCTGCTGGGCCAGCTTGATGACCTTGGGCACGAGTTCGCTCAGTACGCGCTCATGGCTGGTGGCCTCATAGCGCGGATGCAGGGCGGAGAGCTTGACCGAGATGCCCGGCCGGTTCGGCAGAGGTTCATTGCCGGCCGAGCGACCGATCGCGTCGATGGCGGCGGCGTAGGAGGCGAAGTAGCGGTCGGCATCGGCCTGGGTACGGGCGCCTTCGCCGAGCATGTCGAAGGAATAGCGATAGAGCTTGCCGGTGCCCGAGCGAGCGCGCTTCAGAGCCTCCTCGATGGTCTGGCCGAGCACGAAATGATTGCCCATCACACGCATCGCCTGGCGGGTGGCGGTGCGGACGGCTGGCAGGCCGAGGCGCTTCGACAAGTTGCCGATGATGCTGGTCGGCGTCTCGCCCGGCTGGATGATGCGGGCCGTGATGCCAAGGGCCCAGGACGATGCCGAGATCAGGAATGCATCCGACTTGGATTCGTGATGGGCGAAATCACCCTGGCCGAGCTTGTCCTCGATCAACTGGTCGGCGGTCGTGGAATCCGGCACGCGCAGCAGCGCTTCTGCCAGCACCATCAGCGCAAGGCCCTCCTTGGTCGAGAGCGAGTACTCGCGCAGGAGTTCCTCGATGCCACCCAGGCCGACCTTGCGGGTCCGGATCGCCTCGATAAGCCCGGTCGCGCGCTGGTCGATCCTCGCCTTGGCTGCCGGCTCGCGCCTGGCTCCGGCAAGCAGCCGCGCCGCAATCGTCGCGTCGTCTTCGGCATAGGGCGCACGGAAGGCGTAGAGAGCGGTTGGGGCGACCGGACGGGGGGCAGGAGCGGCCATGGGGCGATTCCGAATGAATGACGGGATGATTTAAAGGATCGCGCTTGCGTGGCCGGATATCAATGGTCATTTTCCGTCTATGGCTTTATCTATCTTCGAATCTTTTGATGTTTTCAGAGAATAATCCCGTGCTCGATCGAACCGACCGGCGTATCCTCGCCATGCTGCAGTCCGACGGGCGCATCGCGGGCGTCGAACTGGCTGAAAAGGTTGGCTTGTCGCCGACTGCGACAGGTGAGCGACTGAAGCGCCTCTCGCGTGACGGCTACATCACGGGCTATCGCGCGACGCTCGATCCGCTGAAACTCGGGCTGCATCTGCTGGTCTTCGTCGAGGTCTATCTCGACAAGACGACGCCCGACGCCTTCGAGCGCTTTGCAACCGCGGTGAAGCGGGCGCCCGAAGTGCTGGAATGCCACATGGTTGCCGGCGGTTTCGACTATCTCGTGAAGACGCGGGTCGCCGATATGAACGCCTATCGCCGTTTCCTTGGCGAAGTGCTGCTGGCGCTGCCGGCAGTACGCGAGACGCGGACCTATGCCGTGATGGAAGAGGTCAAGACCGACGGAGCGCTGCCGCTCTAGCCGATCGCGGCCGGGCCTGGTGACGTCGCGTTATATTTTAGGCGCAGTGCATGCATTTTCGGCGCTATGCGCTTGACCTTGTTTTGTATTCGGCCAGTTTGAGCATAGGGCGCGACGGCATGGGATTTGCTGGCCGCGTTCCGTTCAAACGGGTCTTCCCGACCCGCCTGCATGCGATGATCCGGAGCTGCCGATGTCGACGAACCCGTTCCGCCCCACGATGCTCTCCCGGCGTGGGATGAGCCGTGCGCTGGGCGCCCTGGGGCTCGCCGCAGCCTGCCTGACCGGTGCGGGCAGCGCCTTCGCTCAGACCGCAGTTCGCTTCACGCTCGACTGGCGCTTCGAGGGCCCGGCTGCGCTGTTCCTGATGGCGCAGGAGAAGGGCTATTTCAAAGCCGAGGGCCTCGACGTCACGATCGACACGGGCAACGGCTCGCGCGAGGCGATCCCGCGCGTGGCGTCCGGCACCTACGATGCCGGCTTTGGCGATGTGAATTCGCTGATCCGGTTTCGCGACGAGAACCCCAGCGTCGATCTGAAGGCGGTGATGATGGTCTATGACCGGCCGCCCTTCTCGATCGTTGGCCGCAAGAGCCGCGGCATCAGCACCGACGTGAAGAGCCTCGAGGGCAAGAAGTTCGGTGCGCCGGCGGCCGACGCGGCCTTTGCGCAATGGCCGATCTTCAAGACCGTCAACAAGCTCGACGACAGCAAGATGCGGATGGAGAATGTCGGCTTCCCCGTGCGTGAGCCGATGCTGGCCTCGGGCGAGGTCGACGCGGTGTTCGGCTTCGCGAACTCCTCCTACATCAACCTGAAATCACGCGGCGTTCCCGTCGACGACATCGTCACCCTGCTGATGTCGGATTACGGCGTCGAGCTCTACGGCAATGTCGTGATGGTCTCTCCGAAATTCGCGGCTGAAAAGCCCGAGGCCGTGCGCGGCCTGCTCAGGGCGATCACCAAGGGCGTTCGCGACACGGTTGCCGACCCCGAACTTGGCGGCAAGCTCGTGATCCAGCGCAACGATGTCGCGAAGCTCGAGGTCGAGGTCGAGCGCCTCAAGATGACGATCGCCCAGAACGTCATGACCCCGGCGGTCAAGGCTGATGGCTTTGGCGGCATCGACAAGGCGCGCTGGGAGAGGGCGCTCGACCAGATCGGGCTGACCTTCACGTTCAAGGACAAGGCGAAGGCCGGGGCAGCCTTCGATGACAGCTACCTGCCGCCGGCGGCCGAGCGGAAGTTTTGATGCGCTCGACCTCGCAGGCTCGCGCTTGAGCGCCTTCGTCGAACTCCACGAAGTCACCCATGTCTATGGCGGAGGCGAAAGCACTCCCGCCGTGGACGGTCTTTCGCTGAAGATCCGGGAGGGCGAGTTCGCGGCGATCGTCGGCCCCTCCGGCTGCGGCAAGTCCACTATGATGAAGCTCGCGACCGGCCTGCAGCGGCCACGGCGCGGCACGGTGATCGTCGCCGGGCAGGAGGTGACGCAGCCGATCAAGATCACTGGCATGGCCTTCCAGAATCCGGTGATGCTGCCTTGGCGCACGACATTGCGGAACCTGTTGCTGCCGCTGGAGATCGTCGAGCCGTATCGCTCACGCTTGCGCGCCAACAAGTCGGATTATGTCGCGCGGGCCGAGGCCCTGCTCACCAAGGTCGGACTCGAGGGCATGGGCCAGAAATTCCCCTGGCAGCTGTCCGGCGGCATGCAGCAGCGCGCCTCGCTCTGCCGTTCGCTGATCCATGAGCCGAAGCTCCTGATGCTGGACGAGCCCTTCGGGGCGCTCGATGCCTTCACGCGCGAGGAGCTCTGGTGCGTGATCCGTAATCTTCATGCCGAGCGTGGCATCACCGTGATCCTGGTGACGCATGATCTGCGCGAGGCCGTTTTCCTGGCCGACCGGGTGTTCTGCATGTCGGCGCGGCCGGGGCGGATCATCGCCGAGCGCGAGATCGACTTCCCGCGCCCGCGCGATCTCGACATCACTTATACGCCCGAATTCGCGTCGGTCGTGCATGAGCTGCGCGGCCATATCCGCACGGCGCGGGAGGCGGCATGAAGCGCTCGCTCTGGCTGAGGCTCGCGCCCTATCTGTTCACGCTCGGCTTCTTCGCGGTCTGGGAGATCGCCTGCCGCGCCTTTGCGATTTCCTCCTTCATCCTGCCGCCACCCTCCGCGATCTGGGCTGCGTTGGTGCAGTATCAGAAGCCGCTCTACACCAATGCCTTTCACACGCTCTGGATGACCACGGCCGGATTTGCGCTCTCGATCGTGTTCGGCCTGGCGCTCGGCCTCCTCGTCGGTTCGTCACGGCTGATCTATGCGGGCCTGAACCCGCTGCTCGTCGGCTTCAACTCGATCCCCAAAGTCGCGGTCGTGCCGATCCTGGTGATCTGGTTCGGTGTCGGCTGGCAGCCGCCGGTGCTGACCGCCTTCGTGATCTCGTTCTTTCCGATCGTGGTCAATGTCGCGACCGGCCTGGCCACGATCGAGCCCGAGACCGAGGATGTGCTGAAGGCGCTGGGCGCCAGCCGCTACGACATCATGACCAAGGTCGGGATTCCGCGCGCGCTGCCGTTTTTCTTCGGGGCCCTGAAGGTCTCGATCACACTCGCCTATGTCGGCTCGGTGATCGGCGAGCAGAACGCGTCCAATCTCGGCATCGGCAACCTGATCACGCGGGCCTCGGCGGATTTCAACGTGCCCCTGATCTTTGCGGCGCTGATCGTGCTTGCGGTCCTCGGCGTTCTGCTCGTCGCCATCGTCGACCTTGTCGAGAGTCGTATGACAGGCTGGGCCCGACGCTCGCAGATGGTGAATGGCTGAGCGGAGCGCAGAGCGGGCCTGACCTAGCGCCAAGGTGACAGCGCGGCGAGCGCTGCCTATCGTGCCGCGCCATCAACGCCGGACCTCCATCTTTCATGCTTCCCGATTTGCGCGATTACGGCCGCCTGCGCGAGACCTTCCAGTGGCGGATTCCCGAGCGCTACAACATTGCTGTCGATGTCTGCGATCGCTGGGCTGCACTGGAACCCGATCGCCCCGCCATTCTCGAGGTTTCCCCGGACTGGACGGTAACGCCGGTCAGTTTCGGCCGTCTGCGGGCGCAATCGAACCGACTGGCAACTGCGCTGTCGACGCGCGGCGTCGGCGTCGGAGATCGGGTCGCGATCCTGCTGCCGCAGGGAGAGGCCGTGCTCACCGCGCATCTCGCCGCCTATAAGTTGGGCGCCATCGCGGTGCCGCTGGCCGCGCTCTTCGGGGTCGATGCGCTGGCCTATCGCCTTCGCGATTCCGGCGCGAGCGCGCTCATCTCCAATGCTGCGGGCCTGATGAAGGTTCGGCAGATTGCCGAGCCGCTGCCCGATCTCGACCTGATGGTGTCCACGGATGGCGCCGGGGCGGGTGCTGAGGACTGGGGGCAGCTGCTGGCGGATGCGAGCGAGGATTTCTCAGTTGCGGACACCGGGCCCGACGATCCGGCCCTGATGATCTATACCTCCGGCACCACGGGCAACCCGAAGGGCGCGCTGCATGGCCACAGGGTCCTGCCGGGGCATCTGCCCGGTGTGCAGATGGTGCACGAGTTCCTGCCGATGCCCGGCGACCTCGCCTGGACGCCGGCCGACTGGGCCTGGGCCGGTGGTCTGCTCAACATGCTGCTGCCGGCGCTGCATTTCGGCGTTCCGGTCGTGGCGCGCGCCCATACCCGTTTCGACCCCGAAGACGCCTTTCGGCTGATGGCCGATCTCGGTATCCGCAATGCCTTCATCCCGCCGACGGCGCTCCGGATGCTGCGCAGCGTGGGCAAGCCGCGCGACCGCTTTGACCTGAAACTGCGCACAGTCGCGGCAGCGGGCGAAACGCTTGGAGCCGAGACGCTGAACTGGGGGCGCGAGGCGCTGGGGCTGACGATCAACGAGGCCTATGGCCAGACCGAGTGCAATCTCGTGCTGTCGTCCTGCGCGACGATCGGGGTCAGCCGGCCCGGCTTCATCGGCAAGCCGACGCCCGGCCATGAGGTCGCGATCATCCGGCCCGATGGCTCGGAATGCGCGCCGGACGAGGAAGGGCAGATTGCCATCCGCCGGCCGAACCCGGTGATGTTCCTCGGCTATTGGCGCCGACCGGAGGCGACGGTCGACAAATTCATCGGCGACTGGATGACCACTGGCGATCAGGCCGTGCGGGATGCCGATGGCTATGTCCGCTTCGTCGGCCGCGACGACGATGTCATCACCTCATCGGGCTATCGGATCGGGCCGGGGGAGATCGAGGACTGCCTGCTGAAGCATCCGGCGGTTTCTCTGGCGGCGGTCGTCGGCAAGCCGGACGAACTCCGGACCGAGATCGTCAAGGCCTTCGTCGTGCCGAATGCCGGCTTCGCGCCTTCGCTGGATCTGGCTGGTGAACTTCAGCGCTTCGTGCGCGAGCGGCTCTCGGCACATGAATATCCGCGTGAGATCGCCTTTCGCGAGGAATTGCCGCTGACGACGACAGGCAAGATCATCCGGCGGCTGTTGCGCGCGGAGGCGTGAGCGCCGCCGAAGCCTGACCAAGGAAGGCGGCCCAGAGGCGCTGCACCATCGCCTCGTCGAGGTCCTTGACGATGAGGACCAGGCGCGAGCGTTGGTCTGCATCAGGCCAGCTGTCGAGCAGGATCGGGGGATGCAGGATCTGCTGGACCGCATGGACCAGCAGCGGCTGGCCGGCGTGTTCGGCTAGGGCGACGAGCCCCTTCAGCCGCAGGAGCTTCGCCCCGTGGGTCGAGCGCAGCAAGGTCCAGAACAGCTCGAAGGTCGCCAGGTTGATCGGAGCATCGGCCGAGAGGGAGAAGGCGCAGATGCTCTCGTCATGCCTGTTCACATCATGATGATGATGGTCATGGGCGTGCCCATGGGCATGATGGTCGTGATGGTGATGGTTGCCAGACCCGGTCGCCAGAGCCTCGACCGCAAGCCAGTGCCGCAGAGCGTGCGGCCTGTCGGCAAGGTCGTAGAGGCCGGCGCTGATCAAGTCCGCAGCTGGAGCATCCGGCGCGAGTAGGCCAATCCCGGGATTGAGCGCCAGCAGTCGCCGGCGCAGCACCTCGACCGCCTGACTATCCGCGACCAGATCCGCCTTGGTCAGCACGATCCGGTCAGCTGCGACCACCTGCTTGCGTGCCTCCTCATGGGCGTCGAGCGTTGCCATGCCGTTGACGGCATCGACCAGCGTGACGACACCGTCGAGCCTGAAGCGCATGGCGAGATAGGGGTGGTTGATCAGCACATTGAGGATCGGTGCCGGGTCGGCAAGGCCGGTGGTCTCGATCACCACGCGCTTGAACGGCGCGATGCGATGGTTGTCGCGGCGGCGCAAGAGGTCTTCCAGCGTGACGATGAGGTCATCGCGGATGGTGCAGCAGAGGCAGCCGGAGGCGAGCAGAACCATGTTCTCCTCGACACCCTCGATCAACAGATGGTCGAGCCCGATCTCGCCGAACTCGTTGACGATCACGAGGGTATCGGCAAGCGCGGGGTCCTTGAGCAGTCGGTTGAGCAGGGTCGTCTTGCCGGCGCCAAGGAAGCCGGTGAGCAAGGTCAGCGGGATCGGGATGGGTCTCTGGTCGCTACCGGTCATGTCGGGCATCATCGATCAAGGCTGAGGGCAGGCACGCGTCGCGCCCGATTTTGTTCCAATATTACATTAGCCATGATCGCGACGACGACAAGGGCGCCGCCCGCATATTGCAGCGCGCCGACCCGCTCGCCGAGCATCACGGCGGCGATCCCGACGGCAAAGACCGGCTCGGCACAGAAGGTGAGCGCAGCGGGGCCTGGCGCGACATGGGCCAATGCCATCACCTGGAACAGGAAGCCGACGAGATAGCCGCCAATGGTGATGGCGACGGCCAACGGTGCCAAGGCCAGCGCGCTCGGAAGGGCAAAGCCGCCAACGAAAGCGAGAATGCCCGCTGTCACCGGCAGGATGAGCAGATGGGACCAGAACAGTTTTGGCGCGAGCGGCGTCGCGGCGCAGGCGGAGCCCGCGAAAAACTGTGCCGCGGCCGCGAGGCTGGCTGCGAGCGCGAGCGCAAGCCCGCGCGGATCGAGCCCATGCAGATCGGGGCCGACGACCATGCCGACACCGAGAAAGGCGGTCAGCGCCACCGCAAGTCGGTCGAGGCTGAAGCGCGCAGGCGTCAGCAGCGGCTCGGCCAGGACGATGATGACCGGGTAGGTGTAGAAAATGACGGCGGCGACGGTCACGGGCAGGAAGGCGACCGAGGACAGGTAAGCCGAGCCGACGAGAGCGCTGGTCAGGCCGAAGGCCAGCAGCGCCCGGTATTGGTCCCGCGGAACCCTGAAGTTCGCCCGCAGAAGCCAAGCTGCTCCGGCCACCAGCGCGAGCATGATGAAAACCCGGTAGAAAACCAGCAGCGGCCCGCTCAGGCCGGCCTGGCCCGCGAGCTGGGCCGAGACGATGTTGCTGCCATAGGCGGCAGCCGAGGCAAACGCCAGGGCGATGCCGTGTCGACTGGCGGTGCGGGCGGTCTCGGCGCGCACCCTTCAGGACTCAGGCGTCGTCGTTCACCTTGGCCTTCGGCTTGACAGGGGGCTTCGCTGCGCCCGTGCGGGCCGGCTGAGCCTTGGGTTCGCTCTGGCCCGGCTTGGCCTTGGCCTTGGCCGCCGCTTCCGGTTTGGTCTTGGCTGCCGCGTCGGGCTTGGCTGGGGCCGGTCTTGCCGGCGGGCGGGCAGCCTGTTTGATGCCTGCGGCCGAGCTTGGGCGCAGGGTTGATGCCGCAGCCGCGCCAGGCCGGATCGCGCCCTGCAGCTTCATCGGGCCGCTCTGGAATTCATTCGATGAAGGCTGGACATCCTCGCTGCTCGGAGCGAAGGCCGTCGTCCCGCGCGGAATGGCGCCATTGCTCGAGGCCGTGCGTGTCGCGGGGCCGGACGCTACTCCAGCGGTAACAGGGGCTCCTGGCGTAATGACCGGCGCGCGATCGCGAGCGACCTGCGTGTCGGGCCGCGCCGTGACATTGGCGGCGATCGGGGCCGAAGCAGAGCCCGGCGTGCGGCCGAAGGAGACCTGAACCGGTGTCATCGGCGCGCGCGGTCCGAGCGTAATCCGGCCGGAGGGCGTGCGCATCAGCAAGGCGCCTGTGGCGCGAGCCTGCGGCTGCGGTCCGCCGAAGCGCTCGCTCATGGCGTTGTCATTGCCGCTGCCGGATGCGGCATTGGCGGCGATGGGGCCGGACACGTCGGAATCGTCCGCCAACGCGACGCCGCCGCCTCTGCGGCGAACCTCGTCGCAGATATTGGAGGCGTGTCCACCATTGCCGGAGGGCAGGCTGGCGAGGGTATAGCCGGAGCCTCCCCATTTCGAGAAGCCGTCATCGAGCAGCTGCGCCGCCTTGACGGTGCGCTCGGAGGCGGACAGCGCACCCAGCACGACTGCGATGAGCGTACGGCCGCCGCGCGTGGCCGTGGCCACGACGTTGAAGCCCGAGGCGCAGACGAAACCGGTCTTCATGCCGGAGATGCCGGAATAGCGCCCGACGAGGCCGTTCGTGTTCTGCAGTACCTGCTTGCCGAGCTGAACCGAGCCGGTGTTCCAGTAATCGGAATAGTCCGGGAATTCACGCATGAGTGCCATGGCGAGAACCGCGAGGTCGCGGGCGCTGACCTGCTGGTTCGGATCATGCCAGCCATTCGGATTGGTGAAGACCGTGTCATTCATGCCGAGGCGCTGGGCTTCGGCATTCATCATCCCGACGAAGGTCTCGACATCGCCGCCGACGCCCTCGGCGATGACATAGGCGATGTCGTTGGCCGATTTCACCATCATGATGCGCAGGGCGTTGTCGAGCGTGATCTCCTGCCCGGCACGGATATAGACCTTGACGCGCGGCTGGCTCGCGGCCCGCTTCGAGGCGGGGATCGCCGTTTCAAGCCCGAGCTTGCCGGCCCGCACCGCCTTGAGCGCGAGATAGGCCGTCATCATCTTGGTGGTCGAGGCCGGGTGCCAGGCCTGGCTGGCATTCTCGCTGGAGAGAACAGCGCCGCTGGACGCGTCGACCACCAGACTCGTGCCGGCGAGGGCCGGAGCGCTGACGGACAGGGCAAGGGCGAGGACAGCGAGACGGGGAACGTTCATCGGGCGGGTCTTGAACCTGTCTGGACGAGGGTTGAAGGCGCAGGGTTCAACGCGACGCGTGCGGCATTTTCGAGACGGCGCGACCGATCGGCCCGCCCATGGACGCATACCTACCCCCAGCGGAGCGATTTGCCTAGTCATGTCGGGCAGCCGTAAAGCCTTGGTCACATTTTCATGGGATGCCCGCGTGAGCTTTACCCTCTTCTGGATCCCGGCAACGATCGTCGCGTCGCTGCTGCAGACGGCGCGCAACCTCACCCAGCGCTCGCTGACGGACGTGATCGGCGTCGTCGGCGCGACGCAGGTGCGCTTCCTGTTCGGTCTGCCCTTCGCATTGCTGTTTTTGGTCCTCGTCTGCCTCGGCCTGGGGCGCCTGCCGCCGCAGATCAGCCTTGGGACACTGGGCATCACGGGCTGGGGCGCGCTGACCCAGATCGCGGCCACGGCCCTGATGCTGGCCGCGATGAGAGAGCGCTCCTTCGCGGTGACCACCGCCTATACCAAGACGGAGCCGGTCCAGGTAGCGATCTTCGGAGCGCTGTTGCTCGGTGATGCGCTGAGCCCGGCGAAATTCGCAGCGATCGTGATCGCAACGGCCGGAGTCGTGCTCGTTTCCTGGAAACCGGGCGAGAAGCTGAGCCGGGCGGGCCTGCGCCCGGCGCTGCTCGGCATCGGCTCAGGGGCCTGTTTCGCGCTGTCTGCCATCGGCTATCGTGGTGCGATCCAGTCGCTGCCCGATGGCGATTTCCTGATCCGGGCGACGACGACCCTGGCCCTGGGGTTGGGCCTGCAGACGCTGATCCTGACGCTCTACATGCTGGTCGCCAACCGCAAGGCTCTCGTCCTGAGCCTGAAGAACTGGCGCCGGTCGCTGACGGCAGGTTTCCTTGGCGCGGCCGCTTCGCAATTCTGGTTCATCGGCTTCTCGCTGACGACGGCGGCCAATGTCCGGACCCTGGCCCTGATCGAGGTGCCGCTTGCGCAGATCGCCTCACGCAAGATGTTCTCGGAAGGTACGACGCGGCGCGAACTGCTGGGAATGGCGATGATCGTCTTTGGCGTCGGCCTGCTCCTGATGCTGGCGATCTAGGTGTGGAGCGTCAACAGGTTG
>UBZM01000095.1 GCA_900470095.1 Hyphomicrobiales bacterium | reverse complement strand
CGCCAGCGCAGGCCGCAGCAACAGGCCGGGCGCTGCAAGGCCGACCGCACCAGCCAACAGAGCCTGACGGCGGTTGAGCAATCCCTTGTTCGAAGATGTCATGTCTCACTCCCTTGGTTGATCTTGCTTGGTTGATCTTGCTTGGTTGATCTTGGCTGGTTGAACGGGCCTGGCTGGATTGGCGCGATGCCTTGATGGTGTTGCCGGCTTCGTCAGCGTGTCGCCGTGGCAAACTGGCGTTCCAGCCGCGCGCCGAAGAGCGAGAGCGGCCAGCACATGACGAAATAGAGAGCCCCCACGATCCCGAAGACGAGCAGAGGCTGAAAAATCTGGTTCGAGATGATGTTGCCGGCACGGGCCAGCTCGGTGAAACCGACAATCGCAGCCAGCGACGTTCCCTTGATCAGTTGCACCAGGAAACCGATCGTCGCCGGCAGCGAGATGCGGATGGCCTGCGGCAGGATCACATCCTTCATCCGCGAGGCATAGTTCAGGCTCAGCGCCTTGGCAGCCTCGGTCTGGCCCTTCGGCACGGCTTCGATCGAACCGCGCCAGATTTCGCCGAGATAGGCGCTGGCATGCAGCGTGAAACCGATCGAGACGGCGACCCACGAGTCGAGTTTCAGCCCGATCAGCGCCAGCCCGTAATAGACCACGAAGAGCTGCATCAGCAGCGGCGTGCCCTGGAAGATGGCGATATAGCCTGACGTGACACGCTCCAGGAGCGGACTACCGGAGGTTCTAGCCAGAGCGACGCCGAGCCCGAAGACGCCGCCCCCGACGAAGCCGATGACCGAGAGGAAGACCGTCCATTTCAGCCCAGTGAGAAGGAAGAGGAATTCGTTTGCGCCCATGACGATCTCCTCACTTGACGGGGTAGCTGAAATACCGGCTGGAGATGAGCCCGAAGAAGCGCATCATCAGCCAGGATATGACGAGGTAGAACAGCGTCACCGTTCCGTAGACCTCGAAGCTGCGGAAGCTGTCCGACTCGATCCGCTGTGCGACGGAGGTCAGTTCATAGGCGGAGATCGCGGAGGCGACGCTGGTCGTCAGCGTCAGCAGCACGAACTGGCTGGTCAGTGACGGAAAGATCGCGCGCAGCGCAGGCCGCAGCACGATCAGCCGGAAGACCTGCGCCTTGTGCAGGCCAAGCGCGAGACCGGCTTCGACCTGCCCTTTGCTGATCGACTGAACGCCGCCACGGATGATCTCGATGGCATAGGCGCCGCCATTGATGCCCAGCGCGATGATCGCGGTCGGTGTCGGGTCGAGCCGAACGCCGAGGAGCGGCAGCGCGAAATAGATGAAATAGATCTGCACCAGGAAGGGGGTGTTGCGGATCAGCTCGACGAAAGCCATCACCAGCCAGCGCAGCTGTTTGATCCGCGAGTCCCGCAGCACGACACCGCCGATGCCGATGACGATGGCCAGAGCCATGCCGCCGAGCGCCAGGAACAGCGTTCCCAGACAGGCAGTCAGAAGGCTCGGCAACCCATCCAGTACAGGCGTGAAATCAAGCTTGTAGTTCATGGCGTTTCCCTGAGCGGCCGACCTTCTGAGTGGATCGATCCGAGTCCCGTCTTTGGCGGTAGCGCCTCTGGGTGGGCGCCTTGAATATGAGCGATCGTTTGGCTTGCGCGATCGCCTGTCGATGTTAAATGTACGAAACAGTTCAATTGGTCAAGTCAATTGAACTGAACGGTTCATTTACAGCCGCCCAGTCGGCGCCGGGGTCTGTCCATGCTTGGAAGCCGCAAGACGAATGAGATGCCGGCTTCGCCGGCGCGGCCGGCTGGCACGCGCAAATCCGCGAGTTGGACCCAGGACCCCGACGGCGTTCGCCGCAATATCCTGGCGGTCGCGCGTGACGAATTCGTCGAGAATGGGCTGAGTGGTGCGAGGGTCGACGAGATCGCCGCGAAGACCTCCACCAGCAAGCGGATGATCTACTATTATTTCGGCGACAAGGAGGGTCTCTACCGGGCTGTGCTCGAGGAGGCCTATGCCCGGATCCGCAATTTCGAGCGCAGCCTCGATCTGGCCGGCCTGCCCCCGCGCGAAGCGATCGTGTCTCTGACGGGCTTCACCTTCGACTATCACGCCGACAATCCGGATTTCGTCCGCCTCGTCATGGTCGAGAACATCCATCATGCCCGGCATCTCCAGAGCTCTCCCAAGATCGCGGATCTCAACCTCTCGGTCATCGACATGATCGGCGAGGTCTATGAGCGCGGGCTGCGCGAGGGAGTGTTCCGAGAGGGCCTCGACCCGATCGACATCCATCTGACGATCAGCGCACTGAGTTTCTACAATGTCTCCAACCGGGCCAGCATCCAGCAGGTCTTCGGGCACGACATGGGCGCTCCGGAAGCCCGCGAACGCCGACGGCTCAGCGCGATCGAGACCGTGCTTCGCATGCTCTGCCGCTAACCGCATGGCGCACCGGGATCAGCTGCGCCCGACCAAGCCGGCCATGGCCTGGATCGCGAGTTCGTACCCAGCCGCGCCGAAGCCGATCAGGATGCCGGTTGCGGTCCGGGACATCAACGAATTGTGGTAGATGCTCTCGCGGGCATGCACGTTGGAAATGTGCAGCTCGATCTTGGGCCCGTCGAACATCTTCAGAGCGTCAAGCAGCGCGACTGAGGTAAAGGTGTAGCCGGCCGGATTGATGATGATCCCGCACGCCTCGATGCGGGCCTGGTGTACGCTCTCCACCAGCTCGCCCTCGAAATTCGTCTGGCGGAAGTCGATCTCGAAACCGAGTGTCGCGGCCTTCTCGATACAGCGCTGTCGAATCTCATCGAGTGTGGTCGTTCCATAGATCGCGGGTTCGCGCTGGCCGAGCAGATTGAGATTGGGGCCGTTGAGGACGTAGATGCGATTGCTCATGTCGATATCCTTGGCGCCCCGCCGCGCATGCGCGGCAGGGCGCGTGCAGGCCGGCGTCAACGTGGCCGGCCCGCCGGTAAAATCTGAAGGAACGAGCGAGCAGCGCGCTCAGCTTGCGGAGAA
>UBZM01000016.1 GCA_900470095.1 Hyphomicrobiales bacterium | reverse complement strand
GGGTGGGAGTGATGGGGGCATTCCGGCCGTAGCGAAGCTGGGCGCCGGAAATCATTTTGGAGCCAGCACCTGCACTGACGTGCCGGATGGCAGCGCGATCGCGGCGTGTCCGGAATGACGTGCGGCAGGCAGTGTGCCGGCAGTTCAGGTGATGTCCGCCAGCCGAGTGTCGAGCGACAGCACCAGGCACCAATGCGGTTCAAAGTCGGCGCCCAGCGGCCAGATCTGCTCCTTGAAGATATCGAGCATCCGAGCCTGGTAGCGCTCGAACCAGTGCTGTTCGCAGAGCACGAATTTGGTCGCGCCGACAATCGTCTCACGGTCGATGATACAGAGCGGCACAATCTGAGGATGTGCATCGAGATAGGCCTGCACCGCGACCATCAACGTGGGGTAGCCGGGATGCAGCATGTCATCGAGAACGATCAGCCCGCCATCGGCCAGGCAGGCCGTGGCAAGCGCGAGATCCCTGGTCAGCGCTGCGCGGGAATGCTCGCCGTCGATATGGATGAGGCGCAGCTTCGCGCCGCCGGTGTGCTTCAGCAGATCGACCGGGGCCATCGCGCCCGCATCGCCCTTGATCGTGACGCGCTGCTCCCGGCCGATGCCGTGCTTCAGGCAATTCGCCTCGAAACGTTGCTCGACCTCCGGATTCGGCCACTCGAAGATATCGATGCCGAGCGCGATCTCGCCTGGCTCGAGCGCATGCGCGAGCGCGATGAAGAAGCGTCCCTCGAAGGCGCCGATCTCGGCGATCGGTCCATGGAGTCCCTCCTCGGTTTGCAGGCGCAGCAGCCGCGCGCAGATCGCCGCGGCGAAGCGCGACGACATGCCGACGACACTGTCATAGCCATTGGCGAGATAGGCGGAGACCGCGGGATGTTCGGGCGAGGGAAGATTGGCCATCCCGCTCACGCCTTGCCCTGGAAGATGGAGAAGGCGCCGAACGCAATCAGCGCGAAACCGACGGCATGGTTCCAGCCGAGCGGCTCCTTGAGCCAGAGCACGGAAAAACCGGCGAAGACGGTGAGGGTGATGACCTCCTGCATCGTCTTGAGTTCGGCGGCGGAATAGACCGCATTGCCGATTCGATTGGCGGGCACGGCGAGCGTATATTCCGGCAGTGCGATCATCCAGCTGGCGAGGATGGCGAGCCAGATCGCGGTGCTCTTGTAACTGAGATGGCCATACCAAGCGAAGGTCATGAAGACGTTCGAGCCGATCAGCATGGCGATCGGCAGGAGATGTGCGGGGGAGAGGGCTGGCATGAGGATTGGCGATCCAGGACGGTGTCTACAGAAAGCCTAACCAGCGCGCGGGGTTCCCGATAGGGCCGGCTCAGCCGTGGCGCAGCTTCATGGTCAGGATGACGAGGACCGGCACCAACGTCACGGCATTGGCGCCGATCAGTGGCCAGGACATCAGCAGGAGCCCATAGACAAGCCAGAGAATGATGCCGAGCGCGAAGAATATCTGCGTCCAGAGCGAGATCGCACGTGTGTCCCGAGTCCGGACCGTGTGCCAGGCCTGGGGCAGCCAGCACAGGGTCGTCAGCGTGGCTGCGATAAAGCCGAGGAACTCGGTTGCGGCGACAGACATGGGCGGGAGCGTCTCGAATCAGACCAGGCCCATGCCATAGCGGGCTTTTGCGACTTTTGCGCGCAGTTCGCGCATGGTTAATCTCCCTTAACCATTCGGCCCTAGTTTTGCGTCATTCTTTGGGTTTCGGTGGGTTCATGCGCGCATTCAAACTGGCTTTTCCGCTCATCCTCTTCGCGTCCGGCGCCCAGGCGGACTTCCAGTCCTGCCTTGCCGGCCTGCGCTCGGAGGCTGCGGCGAAAGGCGTGTCCGGGGCCACCTTCGACCGGGCCATGGCAGGCGTCACGCCCGACATGAAGGTGATCGAGGCGATGAACAACCAGCCGGAGTTCAAGACTCCGATCTGGGATTATCTCGGCACGCTGGTCGATGAGGAGAAGGTGGCGGAGGGGCGCAACATGCTGCGCCAGCATGCCTCGACCCTCGCCGCGGCCGAGCAGCGCTTTGGCGTCGACCGCCATACCATTGTCGCGGTCTGGGGCGTCGAGAGCGATTTCGGCAAGGCGCGCGGCAAGATGCCCCTCGTCCAGGCGCTCTCGACCGGCGCCTGTCTCGCACCGCGTCGCAACGCGTTCTTCAAGGGCGAGCTGATCGCGACCCTGCAGATCATCCAGCGCGGCGATGTCCGGGCCGACCGCCTGATGGGGTCCTGGGCCGGCGCCTTCGGCCACACCCAGTTCATTCCCTCGACCTATATGCGTCTTGCCGTCGATGGCGATGGCGACGGGCGGCGAGATCTCGTCGACTCCATTCCGGACGCTCTGCATTCGACCGCCAATTTCATGGCCAAGGCCGGCTGGGTGACCGGCGCGACCTGGGGATACGAGGTCCGCGTCCCCAACGGCTATTCCGGTCCGACCGGGCGCAACCCGAAACAGCCGGTCTCATCCTGGGCCGCGCGCGGGATCGTTAGATATGACGGCTCGGGGCTGTCCGGCTCGGGCAATGCCGGGTTGCTGATGCCGGCCGGCCGCAATGGTCCGGCCTTCCTGGTCTTCAAGAACTATGACGCGGCCTATAGCTATAACGGTGCGGATTCCTACGCACTTGCCATCTCGCTGCTCTCGGACCGTATTCGCGGCCGGCCGGGCATCCAGGCCGACTGGCCGACCGACGATCCGCCGCTCTCGCGCGAGCAGCGTCGCGAATTGCAACGCCTGCTGATCGCACGGGGTTACAATGTTGGCGAGCCGGACGGCGCCGTCGGTTCGCTGACCAGGGCTGCCATCAAGGAAATCGAATCGCAGATCGGCATGCCGCAGACCGGGCGGCCGGGTGCCAAGGTGTTGCGCGCGCTCAAGGCTGGACGGGGATGACGATGCTGGATCCAAAGCGACGGCTGATCTCCACTGGTTCGCCGTTCGAGCTCGCCTTCGGCTATTCGCGCGCGGTGGTCGATGGCGACCTCGTCTTCGTCTCGGGCACGACGGGCTATGACTATGTCACCATGACGATGCCTGAGGATCCAGCGGAACAGGCGCGCAACATCTTCCGGACGCTGGACGCTGTCCTCACCGAAGCAGGATCTGCACTCTCCAACGTCGTGCGCGCACAGTATTTCGTCACCGATCGCAGCTATTGCGAACCCGTTCTCACCGTCTGCGGTGAGATCTTCGGGCAGGTCCGCCCGGCGGCCGGCATCTATGTCGTTTCCGGCCTGCTCAAGCCCGAGATGAAGGTTGAGATCGAGATCACGGCCCGGCTGCGCAGTTAAGTCACCGGACCGGGGCTCGTATCCTGTGCGATGTCTAGCCGTCCGTGATGCGCTGGCCCGAAACCCGTAATCCATCTTTCGGGCCGATGCGTGCGCCGGAGCGGCCCTTCAGATGCCCAGGAAGCGCCTGACAGGCTCCGGTCCGTCCGATGCCGTCAGGCGTGCCCACGGGCCAGACGCTTCGACGTGGCCATCCCTTACGAGCGCAAAGAGGTCAGCATGGCTGGCCGCTTCTTCCGGCGTGTGGAGTGTCATCAGCACGGTGAGGCCGTGTTCGCGACGCAGGGCATCGACGCGCTCGATCATCTCGCGGCGTAGTCCGGGGTCGAGTGCGCCGAAGGGTTCGTCGAGCAGCATCAGCGGTTTGCCGCGCAGGAGGGCGCGGGCGAGGGCGACGCGCTGACGCTGACCGCCCGAGAGTTCCGCCGGACGACGGGCTGCGAAGCCGGCGAGATCGACCTCAGCCAGTGCGGCTGCCACGCGCTCGCGCTCGGAGTCGTCGAGCCGCAGTGACGGTTTCAGTCCAAGCGCGACGTTTTCGGCTGCCGTCAGATGGGGGAAGAGATTGTGATCCTGGAACAGGATCGAGACTGGTCGCCTGGCTGGTGTGAGAGGCAGCAGGTCTGCGCCGGCGAAGCGGAGGGTTCCCGCCGTAGGCCGTTCAAAGCCGGCGATGGCATGGAGCAGGGTGGTCTTGCCGCCACCTGACGGGCCGATGACGGCGCAGAGCGCGCCTGGTGGAATGACGAGGTCGTAGCGCGCCGCAAATCCGGGATAGTCGAGGGACAGGCCTGCCAGCTCAAGCATGACGCGCACTCCAGCGCTCGGTCAGGTAGGCGAGACCCCCGGCCGAAAGCACCAGCACGAGTGCGAGTGCTCCCGCTTCATCCATGCGATAGGCGCCGAGGCGGTTCGCCAGGAGATAGGGCAGGGTGGTGAGTTCGCCGCCGCCGAACAGAGCAATGACGCCGAAATCGCCAAGCGAGAGCGCCGTGGCAAATGCGAAGGCGGCCGCCAGCGGTGCGCGCAGGGCCGGCCATTCGACGAGCCGCAGCCGGGTCCAGCCGGCAATGCCGAGACTCTCAGCCAGCCTGCCATGACGTTCTGCGTTGGTCGCCAGTGGCGGCGCCAGCAGTCGATAGGCGTAGGGAAGTGCCATCAGGGCGTTGACGAGCGGTACCAGCATCAGTCCGAGTGCCGCGGGATCGGCGAGGTTGCGTGTCAAAACGTAGAGTCCTGCCACGAAGGCGAAGGGCGGCAGGCCAAGCATGGTGAAGGCGGCAAGGTCGGGAAGTCTCGGGCGTAGCCGGCGTCCGCGCGCGGCGCTGGCGAGCAGTACGGCAAACAGGCAGGCGAGGAGGCCTGCGCCAAGCGCGATGGCTGCGCTCGTCGCGGCTGCCCATGCGAATTCGGCGGTCGCGAGCGTCGGTACGGCTGCGACGCCGCTTGCGATGCTGAGGAGAGGCGGTGCGATCCATGCTGTCGCCAGAATGAGGACAAGGCAGTCCAGCCGGAGCAGGCACGGGGCGAGGATATCGGGGCGGGCTGCATGGCGCTCGGCACTTGCCTCGTCGTGGACCGCCGGCGCGAGTGTGGCGAGCGCAGTCGCAAGTCCGAGGCAGAGCACAAGCTGAAGGCCGGCGAGAGCGGCAGCGCGGGCGAAATCGGCCTCGAAACGGACCGCTTCGTAGATCGCGACTTCCAGCGTGGCATTGGCAGGCCCGCCACCGAGCGAGAGCACGACGGCAAAGCTCGTGAAGCAGAGCAGGAAGACGAAGGTGGCAAGCGCCGGAGCCTCGCGCCGGATCACGGGCCAGTCGAGATGCCGGAAACAATCGGCGGCGGAGAAGCCGAGCGCCGAGGCCAGGCGCCTCCGCTCGCCGGGTTCGCGGCCGAAGGCCTGAAGCAGCGTGCGCGTCACCAGCGGCATATTCATCAACACATGAGCGATCAGGATACCCTGGAGCCCGTAGATCGCCGGCGGTTCAGCTCCAACGGCACGCGCCAGGTCGCCGAGCAGCCCGGAACGGCCATAGATCGCGATGACGCCGAAGACGATCACGATCGTCGGTGCGACGGCGGCGGCGGTCAGCACGGCGAGCAGGAGGTTGCGGCCTGGGAAGCGGCGGCGCAGCAAGGCAAGCGCCAGTGCCGTGCCCAGCAGGATCGAGAGCAGCATCGACAGGCCCGCCTGGACGGTCGCTCCTGCGACGAGGCGAGCGAGATAGGGGCCGAGCGACGACAGGGCCGCGACGTTGCCCCCGGCTCCCGCCAGCCCGGCGAGCGAGGCGCCGGCGAGCGCAAGGATGGCAAGCGCAGTGAGCGTGGCCGGGCGGAACAAGGCCTCAGCGGCTCGCTGCGGCGAGCCAGGCGTCGATGAAGCTTCGGCGCTGCGTGCGCACCTCGTCCGGCGTGAACAGCAAGGTCCGTTCCGGCTTGATGACATCGGCGAATGATGCCGGCAGTCCACCTGCCGCCTGTTTCGCCGGCATCATCCAGTTGCCTTCCGGGATCAGCAATTGGAAGGCGTCCGAAAGCGTGAAGGCGAGGAAGCGTTTGGCGAGCTCGGGCTGCCGCGTCGTGCGCGTCATGCCGGCGAGTTCGATATGCAGATAGTGGCCTTCGCTGAAGGGCGCGGCCTTGTACTGCGTCTTCTTCTCCACGCCGATGTGATAGGCCGGCGAGGTCGCGTAGGAGAGCACCATGTCGGCCTCGCCCTTAAGGAAGAGCCCGTAGGCCTCCGACCAGCCCTTGGTGAAGGTAACGATGCGGGGCTTGAGCCTGGTCCAGGCGGTGTCGGCGCCGTCGCCATAAACGGCTCGCATCCAGAGCAGGAAGCCAAGCCCGGGCGCGCTGGTGCGCGGATCCTGCAGCACCAGCTTCGGCCCATTCGGATCGTCGACAAGCTGCTTCAGGCTGGTGGGCGGCGCGGCAAGTTTGGTTGAATCATAGACGAAGGCGAGATGCCCCCAGTCGAAGGGCAGGAAGGTATCGTCGGTCCAGGCGATGGGCAAAGTGAGTGCTGTAGTATCCTGGCCATGGGGCTGGAACAGGCCCGTGGCCTTGGCTTCCGCCGCAAGGTTCATGTCGAGGCCGAGCACGGCATCGGCCTTGGTCGTCTCACCCTCCAGCTTCAGGCGCGCAACGAGGGAGCCGGCATCGTCGCTTGCGACCCAGTTCAGCGTGCAACTGCATTGCGCCTCGAAGGCCGCCTTCACCTTGGCGCCGGGGCCATATTTCCCGGTGAAGGAGGAATAGGTGTAGACGGTCAGCGCCGGTTTCTCCTGCGCCATGGACGGCGTCGCAAGCAGAAGCGCCGAGAGTGCGGTGGCGATCCGGGTCATCCGGCTGTTCAGAAAGGTCATGGCGTCACCCCGCATGCATTCGACGGCGGCCCTTGACGGTCGAGAGGGGAGGCCATCTCCGGTTGCGAGACGCCAGTGCTCAATCCCTCCGCCGGCACGATCCGGATCAGGTTCGACGGGTTGAAAGCCCTGCGCTTCCCTCTCAGCCCGAAACCGCCGGGCACCCCGTTGAGACGGTCAAGGGAATAGCGAGCGGGCACGGGCGAGTCCAGTTGATGCCGCCGATCCATCGCAACGGGCATTGCGCGTGGTTGTCTGATCATGCTGGTATATCTCTTGCTTGGCAGAAGGCAGGCGCGCCTGGCGCGAAAGCTCAAGAGCAAGGGGATGTCGCATGCGATTCAATCGCCGTCAGATTCTGGCCGGAGGTTCCGCTTTATCCGCTTCCAGTGTCATCGGATTTCCGTCACGTGCACAGTCCCGCGCCAATACGCTGCGCTTCATTCCATCGACGCCGTTGCCCTCGCTCGATCCGATCGTCGCCACGAGCTATGTCATCCGCAATCACGGCTACCTGATATATGATACCCTGTTTGCGACGGACGCGCAGTTCCGCATTCAGCCGCAGATGGTCCAGAGCTGGGAGGCTGCGCCGGACGGGCTGCGCTGGACCTTCCATCTGCGCGACGGACTGATGTTCCATGACGAGCAGCCGGTCAGGGCGCAGGACTGTATTGCCTCGATCAGGCGCTGGTCGGCGCGCGATGCCTTCGGGCAGACGTTCGCGACATTCGTCGAGGGTTACGATGTCGTCGATCAGCGCACCTTCGCCATCCGCCTGACGAAGCCCTTCCCGATGCTGCCCGACGCGCTCGGCAAGCTCTCCTCGAACGTGCCCTTCATCATGCCCGAGCGCGTGGCAATGATGGAGCCGACGAAGAACATCACGGAGGCGATCGGCTCCGGACCCTGGCGCTTCATGGACAAGCAATGGGTGCCAGGCCAGAACGCGATCTATGAGCGCTTCGCCAGGTACAGGCCGCGGGAGGAGGCACCATCCTGGGCCGCTGGCGGCAAGGTCGCCAAGATCGACCGCATCGAATGGTTGCCGCTGACCGAGGTTTCGGCTGCAGTCGGCGCGCTGATGCAGGGCGAAGTCGACTGGTATGAACAGCCGCCGGTCGATCTCCTGCCCCTGCTCAAGAGCAATCCCGAGATCGCGATCGAGAACGTGCCGCTCGGGCTGATCCTGCTGATGCGTTTCAACCATCTGCAGCCGCCCTTCAACAATCCCGGCATCCGACGGGCGGTGATGATGGCAATCGACCAAACCGACTACATGGAGGCGGTCGTCGGCAGCAAGGACTACTACAAGGAGTGCAAGACCTTCTTCACGCCGGGCTCGCCGATGTCGACCGGAGCGGGCGGTGAGGCGGCACTCGGCAACAATCTGGAGCGGGCCAAGGCCATGCTTCAGGAGGCCGGCTACAAGAACGAGAAGGTGCTGCTGCTGGCGCCTGCAGACCAGCCGATCGCCTATAACCAGTGCCTGGTGACGCAGGAGCTTTTGAAGAAGCTCGGCATGACTGTCGATCTGGTCGCGACCGACTGGGCCAGCTTCATCGGCCGGCGCTCCAATCGCGGATTGCCGGACCAGGGCGGTTGGTCGGTGTTCCATACGCTCTGGTCGGGCGCCGACGTGCTCAATCCCGCGCTGCATCCGCTGCTGCGCAGCAACGGCCCTGCCGCCTGGTTCGGCTGGCCGGAGGATCCCACGCTGGAAGGCCTGCGGGATCAGTGGATAGCAACGCCTGATGTGGCCAGGCAGAAGGAACTGGCCGCCTCGATCGAGAAGCGCGCCTTCGAGACGGTACCCTATGCGCCGGCCGGGCTGGTGCAACAGCCAATGGCCTATCGCAAGAGCCTGACCGGCATGGTGCTCTCGCCGGTGCAATTCTTCTGGAACATGGAGAAGAAGGCCTGAGGACGGAGGGGCCATTGCCGTCGGGATGCTGGGTGATGCCAAAGGCACCGCGCTCGCGGCTCTGACCGGGATTCATCGCCACGCTCTGCGACGGATTCCTGCTCGCTGCTTCACTCCGGCCGGAGTGAAGCAGTTCGGTGCCGGCGCCGATCACACAGCTTCTGCTTGCCGCGCAGGCGCGCTGCCCGGCGGCTGCGCTTGCGTCACTTCCGTTCCCCGCCTAATCAGCCCGGCAAGGCCGCTCTGGCCCCAGCAACATCCGACAAACGCGTGAGGCGACCATGGCGACCCACAAGCTCCTCCTCCTGCCGGGCGACGGCATCGGCCCCGAAGTGACCGGCCAGGTCGAGAAGATCGTCGGCTGGTTCGAGAAGCAGGGCGTCGCCTCCTTCGCCATCGAGCGCGGACTTGTCGGCGGCGCCGCCTATGACGCACATAAGGCGGCGATCTCGGAAGGCGACATGAAGCTCGCCCAGGACGCCGATGCGGTGCTGTTCGGCGCTGTCGGCGGCCCGAAATGGGCGGATGTACCCTACCAGCACCGTCCCGAGGCGGGCCTGCTGCGGCTGCGCAAGGACCTTGGCCTGTTTGCGAATCTGCGCCCCGCGATCTGCTATCCGGCGCTGGCTTCCGCCTCTTCGCTCAAGCCCGAAGTAGTCGAGGGGCTCGACATCCTGATCGTGCGTGAGCTCACCGGCGGCGTCTATTTCGGCGAGCCGAAAGAAATCGTCACGCTGGAGGACGGCTCCAAGCGCGGCGTCGATACCCAGCTCTACACCACGCCCGAGATCGAACGCATCGCGCGCGTCGCCTTCGAGCTGGCGCGCACCCGCCGCAACAAGGTCTCCTCGGCCGAAAAGCACAACGTCATGAAGACCGGCGTGCTCTGGAAGCAGACGGTCACGGCGCTGCACGCCAAGGACTACCGGGATGTCGAACTCGAGCATGTGCTCGCCGACAATTGCGCCATGCAGCTCGTGCGCTGGCCGAAGCAGTATGACGTCATCGTCTGCGACAACCTGTTCGGCGATATTCTCTCCGACGTCGCGGCGATGCTGACCGGCTCGCTCGGCATGCTGCCCTCCGCATCGCTCGGTGCTGAAGACCCGGCTACCGGCAAGCGCAAGGCGCTCTACGAGCCCGTGCACGGCTCGGCTCCCGACATCGCCGGCAAGGGCCTGGCGAACCCGATCGCGATGATTGGCTCATTTGCCATGGCGCTGCGTTACTCCTTCGGCGCGATCGAGGCGGCTGACCGGCTCGAAGGCGCGATTGCCGATGTGCTTGGCGCCGGCACCCGCACCAAGGACATCGCCGCACCGGGCGCCAATGCCGTCTCGACCGCCGAGATGGGCGATGCGATCGTCAAGGCGCTGGAAGCGCGCGGCTGACGCGACCCCTCCCAGCACTCCGACGTCATCCCGGTCCTGCGCTTCGGTTCGGCCGGGATGACGTCCAAGGGACCATGCGGTGAGGGACCCTACGCCTCTCCCGCTCGTGAATTGCACTTGATGCTCATCTGTGGACTAAGCTTCGCTCTCTGAAACGGAGCATGTCCGTCGATGCTGATCAAACGCCCCCCTGGCTGGGAATTGCCCGAGAGCCAGGTCACTCCCGAACATATCGCCATGAACCGCCGGGCCTTTCTCGGCGGGAGTGCGGGGCTGATCGCCGGGAGTGCGCTGCCTCAGATCGCAGCCGCGCAAGGCGCGGATCCGACGCTCGATCTCTATCCTGCCAAGCGCAATGCGAGCTACACGCTCGACCGGCCGGTGACCGACGAGGAACTGGCCGCGAACTACAATAATTTCTACGAATTCGGCATGTCCAAGGACGTCGTCAGTGCGGCAAAGAAGCTGCCGACGCGGCCCTGGAACATCGCGATCGACGGCATGGTCGAGAAGCCGTTCGAGATCGGTTTCGACGATCTCGTCCGCAAGATGCCGTTCGAGGAGCGGCTCTATCGCTTCCGCTGCGTCGAGAGCTGGGCTATGGCCGTGCCCTGGACCGGTTTTCCGCTGAAGGCCCTGGTGGCGCTGGCGAAACCGCTCTCGAGTGCCAAATACATCAAGTTTGAAACCTTCCTGAACCCGCGTGTGGCCTCCGGGCAGACGCAACGCTGGTATCCCTGGCCCTATACCGAGGGGCTGACCATGGCGGAGGCGAATAACGACCTGACGTTGATGGTGACGGGGATCTACGGCAAGCCGCTGCCGAATCAGCATGGTGCGCCGGTCCGCCTGATCACGCCGTGGAAGTACGGTTTCAAATCGGTGAAGTCGATCACGCGCATCAGTTTCGTCGCCGAGCGGCCCAAGACCTTCTGGGAGGCGCTGCAGGCGTCGGAATACGGCTTCTGGGCCAATGTGAACCCGGAGGTGCCGCATCCGCGCTGGAGCCAGGCGAGCGAGCAGGTTCTCGGCTCGCGCGAGCGTCGGCCGACACTGTTGTTCAACGGCTATGGCGAGCAGGTCGCAGCAATGTACAAAGGGCTTGAAGGCGAGCGGCTCTACGTCTGAGGCCGCCGCTTCCGTCGGGAGGCGTGATGAGCCAGGGTTTCTGCCTGTTCGATACGGCAATCGGCGCCTGCGCGCTGGTCTGGAGGGCTGAGCACCTGATCGGCGCACAGCTGCCGGAGCAGGATGAAGCTCGAGCCCGCCAGCGGCTGGCCCGGCGCTACCCGGAGGCTGTCGAAGGCGCTCCTCCGCCGTTCGTGCAGGAGGCGATCGACGGGATCGTGGCGCTGCTCGCCGGCGAGCAGCGCGACCTCTCGGGGCTACCGATCGAAATGGACGGTCTCTCCGTCTTCAACCGCAAGGTCTATGAAGTCGCGCTCGGCATCCCGCCTGGCGAAACCCTGACCTATGGCGAGGTTGCGGCCCGCATCGGCGAGCCAGGTGCGGCAAGGGCGGTCGGCGTCGCGCTTGGCGCGAATCCCTTTCCGATCATCGTGCCCTGCCATCGCGTACTGGCGGCCAACGGCAAGACCGGCGGCTTCTCGGCCGATGGCGGGGTAGAGACCAAGCTGCGGATGTTGACGATCGAGAAGGCGCGCACCAGCGATGTGCCGAGCCTGTTCGGTTCGCTGCCGCTGGAAGCGCGGCGACGCTGAGTTTTCCTCTCAGGCGAGCTTGAGAAGCTTGCGCTTCGGCTCCTGCGCTTCGTCGAAGCGGGCCCGCGCGGCCGTGATATCGCGCCGATTCGCGACGACCCAATCGCTGAGTGCCTTGACGGGATAGCGCAGTGAGTGCCCGAGTTCGGTCAGCTCATAATCGACGCGTGGCGGAATCGTCTCGAACTGCGTGCGCGTGACGAGGCCGTCGCGCTCCAGATTGCGCAGCGTCAGCGTCAGCATGCGCTGCGAGATGCTGCCGAGCGCGCGCTTGACCTCGGTGAAGCGCTTCGGCCCGTCGCCGAGCAGGTCGACGACCAGCATCGTCCACTTGTCGCCGACGCGGGACAGCATCTCGCCAACGGCGCGGCACTCGTGAGGCACATGCAGGTTCTCTGGTGACAAAATTGTGCCTCCTTGCGTGGCTTTGCCGCAGGCATTTATTGAGCCTTGGTCTCTTTTTGTAACCAAGGAAATCTCCTATGGCAAAGTTGAAGCTCGCCGTCATCGTTGGCAGCGCACGCAAGGATTCCATCAACGGCAAGCTCGCCGTCGCGCTGTCGCGGCTCGGCTCCAGCGCCTTCGAGGCGAGCTTCATCGCGATCGACGATCTGCCACTCTACAATCAGGATCTCGAGGCGAACTGGCCGGTAAGCGCGACGCGCCTCAAGCACGAGATCGCGGCTGCTGACGCCGTTCTCGTGGTCACACCCGAGCATAATCGTTCGATTCCCGCGCTCCTGAAGAACGCGATCGACTGGGCGGCGCGTCCCTATGGCAAGAGCTCCTGGCGGGGCAAGGTCGTCGCCATCACCGGCACGAGTCCGGGAGCGATCGGTTCGGCGATCGCGCAGCAGCATCTGCGGGTGATTCTTGGCAATCTTGGTGCGCTGGTGATGGGCGGCGAGGCCTATATCGGCCTTAAGCCCAATCTGGTCGACAAGGCTGGCGATGTCCCCGATGAATCGACCCGCGGCTTCCTGCAGGCCTTCATCGACCAGCTCGCCGAACTTGCGGGCCTGCTCGCGCGCCGGGCTGCATAACCACGCATGAAAAAAAGGCCAGCGTCCCGAGGGAGCTGGCCTTTGAAGTTTGAAACATCCGGCGTTACCGCCAAACATCTCAGAGGGGAACGGCTGGAACGAACTCAACGCCGGGAGGAGAATGCGGAGCCCGTTCCGAACAACCGTGATTGCTATATCGGGCAGCACGTGCCGTTTTGCAATGCAGCATAGCTTGGGGCCGCTATGCGGAAACTGCATGACCTATAATCATGTGCGACAAATTTTAGCCTAAATGGCTGAAAAGCATGCGTTTGCCGCAGCGCGAGATACCCGCGCTGCGCGCATAGCCGGGCCTTTCGGCCGTTTAGTAGGTCCAGCGCTGGGCCTTCTGGATCAGGAAGTCGCGGAATGCCTGCACTCTGGCCACCGACTTCATCTCTTCCGGATAGACCAGATAGCTTTCGAGCTGCGGCATCTCGGTCTCGCGCATGAGCTGGACGAGGGGGGAGCCGGTCTCGATCAGGTAATCCGGCAGCACCGCGATGCCCGCGCCGCTATCGACCGCCCGCTTCATCGCCGTGATGTTGTTCACGGTGAGATGGATCGGGCGCGGGTTGCGCTGTTCGCGGCCCAGGGTTCCCAGCCAGTGCACCGCCGTCAGATAGGACGGCGAGGTGCTGCCGAAGGACAGGAGCCGGTGATTGTCGAGATCCTCATAGCTCTTCGGCTCGCCGAAGCGCTTGATATAGGCCGGCGAGCCATAGACGTGAAAATGCACGGTGAAGAGCTTGCGCTGGATCAGGTCCGGCTGCTGCGGCTGACGCAGGCGAATGGCGATATCGGCCTCGCGCATCGACAGGTCGAGTTCCTCATCGGTGAGGATGAGGTCGACCTTGATGTCCGGATAGAGGTCGAGGAACTCCGCCAGCCTTGGGGTTAGCCAATGGCCGCCGAGGCCACGCGTCGCAGTGACCTTCAGTTCGCCTGATGGATGCTCACGCGTCTCCGAGAGCTGGGCGCGAGTCCGCTCCAGGCGCTGCGTCATCTCGCGTGCCGCGCGCCAGAGTAATTCGCCCTGCTCGGTGAGAATGAGCCCGCGCGTATGGCGGTGAAACAGCGGTGCACGCAGCTCACGCTCAAGCGCGCCAATCTGCCGACTAACGGCGGATTGACTCAAACCAAGTACGTCGCCAGCCTTGGTAAAGCTGCCGGATTCTGCGACGGTATAAAAAATCCTGATGCGGTCCCAATCCACCGCGGTTCCCCCGTTATGCGTTTCGTGCATGTTGGGGGGTAAAACGCAGGAACGTCAACGGTTGCTTTGCTGACGGGGCCTCTTTTCACACTGAATCTCGTGAGACAACCCATCAACAATCGTGATGAGTTGTCGTTTTCGGCCTATTCGGCCGCTTCACGCTGTTCCGTGACGTTGGCGGCAAGCCATCTTTCGGCATCGAGCGCGGCCATGCAGCCCAGGCCCGCAGCCGTCACAGCCTGGCGATAATGCTCGTCGGTGACGTCACCTGCAGCAAAAACGCCGGGGATGTTGGTTTGCGTCGTGCCGGGCGTCACGTCGAGATACCCCGATTCACGCATGGCGAGCTGCCCGGTGAAGAGTTCGGTCGACGGCTTGTGGCCGATGGCGATGAAGACGCCGTCGGTCTTCAGTTCGCTTTCAACGCCCGTCTTCAGGTTGCGGAGCTGCAGATGCGTGACCGACGGCGGCTGCGTACCGCCGCAGATCTCCGCGATCTCGCTATCCCAGACGATCTCGACCTTGGGATGCTTGAACAGGCGATCCTGCAACACCTTCTCGGCCCGCAGTGAATCGCGCCGGTGCACCAGTGTGACCTTCGCAGCAAGATTGGCGAGATAGAGCGCTTCCTCGACCGCGGTGTTGCCGCCGCCGACGACCACCACTTCCTTGCCGCGGAAAAAGAAGCCGTCGCAGGTGGCGCAGGCCGAGACGCCAAAACCCTGGAAGGTCTGCTCCGAGGGGATGCCCAGCCACTTCGCCTGGGCACCGGTGGCCACGATCAGCGCATCGCAGCTATAGGTTGCGCCGCCATCACCCCAGAGTCGGAACGGCCGCTGCGACAGATCGACCTTCGAGATGTGGTCGGAAACCATCTTCGTGCCCATGTGCTCGGCCTGGGCGCGCATCTGCTCCATCAGCCACGGCCCCTGAACCACGTCGGCAAAACCCGGATAGTTCTCGACATCCGTGGTGATCATCAGCTGGCCGCCAGGCTGGAAGCCCGAGATCATCACCGGTTCAAGCAAAGCGCGGGCCGCATAGATCGCGGCGGTGTAGCCGGCCGGGCCCGAGCCGATGATCATTACGCGGGCATGGGTATGAGCCATGGTTTCGGTCCTTTTCGCGCAGCGTAGCGCTGCGTCCTCGTTCCGTCAGATACGGTCTCGTGCGCCGGACGCAAGTCCAGACCCGCTCGCGCTCAGGCGAGGCCGAGTTCGGCGCGGTGCCGCAACCAGCCCTGGCGCACCGCTTCCGCGATGACGCCGGTGGAGTCTATGGGGTCATAGCGGGTGCCATCAAGCCGTCCCTCGAAATGATGCACAACGCCTTGCCGCTTCAGCGCCTCGAGGAAGCGAGCGATCTTGCTGTGGCCGCCATGCGGCTCGAAGACGAGGAGGGGGGCGCCGGTCGCGGCAGCCTCGCCGACGATATTGGTCGAGTCGGCGGTGACGACCACGGTATCGGCATTGGCGAGCAACGGCACATAGGGATTGGCGCCCTTGCCATCCCACCACCAGCCGCCATGGCGTGCGAAGACCTCGGCAATGGCCTTGTCGAGCGCAGCCGGCGTACGCCGCGAGCGCGAGCCCATCAGCGCCACGCCCGAGACCGCGAGCGCATCGAGCGCGTTCGCGAAACGGGCGATGTCATCGGGCCGGAAGGTGTGATGCCGGCTGTCGCCGCCGACCATGACCGCAGCGCGCGGTCGGGGCAGGGCGACGAGGGCCGGCGGCGGGCTCTGCCTGGCCTGAGCGAGCTGGCCCGGGGAGAGCCGGTGCGGCGATGTCACGGTGACGAGCACGTTTGGGCCACGCAGGCGATCATGCTCGGAGACCCAGATCAGGTCGGCAGCGCCCGTTCCGATTCTCGGATCCTTGAGAAAGACGGTGAAGGTCCTGCCCTTCGAGGCCTTCTTGATCTCGCGCAAATAGGCGGCGGCGCGGCGGCCAGAAGCGACGACGATGTCGGGGAAGGGCGGGCGGATCGGGCTTTGAGGCCTGTGGGAGGCCTCGCGCGGATCGATCGGCCCGCGCGGCATCAGCCAGCTCCAGGGGCGACCAGGGGCGATGTGACGGATCTCTGGGGTGATGCCGAGCCGTTCGGCGACGCCAAGGCATTGTATCTCGTCGCCAGCCTTGCCGTCGGTGAGGACCCAGATCGTCGGGATCGGTTCAACTGGCAAGCGCAGGCTCCGCGGCAGTGGTTGGGATGCCTTGTATCGCGTGGGAGCTGCGTCTACACCAGCGCGACTTTGCTCTGGGGATCTTTGTGCGTTCCAAACTCGACGAAATCGATCTGCGTATCCTGCGCGAATTACAGGCCGACGGGCGCATGACCAATGTCGAGTTGGCGAGCCGGGTCGGCATCTCGCCGCCGCCCTGCCTTCGGCGGGTCCGAGCTCTCGAGGAAGCGGGGCTGATCACCGGCTATCGGGCGCAGCTCGATGAGCGCAAGCTCGGGATCGAGGTCGTCTGCTTTGCCTTCGTGCATCTCGCCAGCCAGGCCGAGGCCGATCTCGCGACATTCCAGGAGCGCATCCGTAAGTGGGGTGCCGTGCGCGAATGCTGGACGCTCTCGGGCGACATCGATTTCATCCTGAAATGCGTCGCGCCTGACCTGAAGGCGTTTCAGGACTTCGTCGGAGAGCTGACGGCGCTGCCGAATGTCCGCAATGTGCGCACGGCCCTCGCGCTTGACCGCGTCAAGGACGAGCCGATCGTCCCGTTCGGCTAGCGGGCGCCCGGATGCAGATCACGATCCGCAAAGCGGGCATCGAGCATCTGCCGTCCATTCTGGCGCTCTATGCGCAGTTGAATACAGATGACCTGCGCCCGGATGCCGACATGGCGGCCGAGACCTGGCGGAGGATCCTGGGCAGCGACCTGATCACGGTTCACATCGTGGAGAGGGGCGGAGTTGCCATCGCGAGTTGCGTCATCGTGATCGTGCCGAATCTCACCCGGAATCTCAGGCCCTTCGCACTGATCGAGAATGTCGTCGCGGACGCGCGGTTTCGGGGCCAAGGCCTTGGAAAGCGGGTCGTCGGCGCAGCTGTCGAGCAGGCCTGGTCGGCGGGATGCTACAAGGTCATGCTGCAGACGGGGCGAAAGGACGAAGCGGTGCTCCGGTTCTATGAAGCTTGCGGTTTCTCGCGCAGCAAGACCGCCTTCGATATCAGGCGGCCCGCGGATCATTCCCCGACATAGCGTTTGATCCACGCTGCGTTGGTCCGGACCAGGGCCGCGAGCCGGCGGGTGTCGAAGCCCGGTTCGAACCAGGCCCCTCCGGATGAGGCGGATGAAGAGGAAACGATCGGGTAGCTCGCCAGGACCCGTCCGTCGGCAGCGATCAGCCGGGCTTCGGATTCCATTCCGTCCACGGTGCCGCCGGTTTCTTCCGCGTCGCCCCCCGAATAGCTCGGCATGTTGATGCGAAGCACAGAGACGACAAGGGTCGAGCCCGCGCGGCTGCTGCCTGCAAGTTCGCGTTCCAGCTCTGCCTTCACAAGGGCGGCGTTGGGCCCCCAGCCCTGTTGAACAAGGCGGGAAACATCGACGCGCACGCCACCCGCAGCCGCCTGAACCCGGTGAGCGAACAAGGCAGAGGCAGTCCCGCCGAGTGCGGCGGCCAATACGGCACGACGATTCAGCATGGCTCTCTCCTGTCGGACAGGAACGTTGTGCCGCGTCCCGCGGCGATGCAGCCGAGGCTATGAACTACGCCGCCGCCAGGCTCGGCGCCCCATGCGGCAGCGGCAGTGCCGACCTTGTGAAAGGTATCAGCCGGCGACGTAACGCCTGATCCAGGCGACGTTGTTTTGAATCAGACTCTCAATGCGGCGCTGATCGATATCCTGCAGATACCAGGGACCTGAATAGCTGGCGGAAATCGTCGAGAGTACCGGATAGGATGCAAGCACGCGATTGCCTGCACCAACCAGAAACGCCTCGCTGTCGAGATTGTCATTGCTCGAGCCGCCGCCGCCGCCCCAGCGGCCACCGCCGCCGCCGCCGCCAGCGTAACTCGTCAGGAAAATGCCGCGGACCTTGACCACGAGAACCGGGCCGCCGCGCTGGATGGCGCCGGCAAAGGCGGCCCGAAGTTCCCGTTCCATCCCGGCCTTGATCGCATCGGCATTGGGCCCCCAGCCTTGCTCGACGAGGCGGGAGACATCGACACGGATGCCGCCGATCGGCCCTTGCGGGTGGGCAAGTGCGGAGGCGGCTCCGAGCGGCAACGACGCGAGAGCCGTTGCCGCGAATGCGGACGTCAGAAATGCGCGACGACTGGTCATGACAGTATCTCCCGATGCCGATGCATCACCGACGAGATAATCGTCCGGGGGCGACAATTCTATGCCCCCGGAAGCCTCAGCGGAAGCTGACGCTCACGACTTCGTAGGACTTGCCGCCGCCCGGCGTATTGACCTGCACGGAATCGCCGACCTTCTTGCCGATCAGGGCACGCGCGATCGGCGAGCCGATCGAGACCTTGCCGGAGCGGACGTCGGATTCCGGCTCGCCGACGATCTGATAGATCTTGGCTTCCTCGGTATCGTCGTCGATCAGATGGACGGTTGCGCCGAATTTGATCGTGTCGCCGCCGAGCTTGGTGACATCGATGATGTCTGCCCGCCCGATCAGCGATTCCAGCTCCAGGATTCGGCCTTCATTGAGGGACTGTGCCTCCTTGGCCGCATGATACTCGGCATTCTCGGAGAGGTCGCCAAGTGCGCGCGCTTCCGAGATCGCAGCGATGATGCGTTGACGTTCGACCTGCTGGCGTTGCTTCAGCTCGACCTCGAGGGCGGCAAACCCGCCCACCGTCATAGGAACCTTATCCATCTTCTCGTCCCAATTCCGAAAGCCAGAACCCGCCGGCCGCGTCCCCCGCGGCCTGCGTTCAGCTTCCGATCGTTTTCAGAACTGCTTCGGCCGCGCGGCCGTTCAGGCGGCGCGGACGAAGTAGGATTGCAGCGATCGTACTTCGAGATCGCCGCTGCAATAGGCCTTGATGCCCTCGGCAGCCGCGATCGCTCCGGCCAAGGTGGTATAATAGGGCACCTTGTGCAAGAGGGCCGTGCGGCGCAGCGAGCGTGAATCCGCGAGTGCCTGTGGGCCATCCGTCGTGTTGAAGACGAGCTGGATCTCGCCGTTCTTGATGGCGTCGACGACGTGCGGTCGGCCTTCCAGAACCTTGTTGATCTTGGCGGCCGGAATGCCTTCCTCCTGCAGCAGGCGCAGCGTTCCGCCGGTGGCAAGAATGCGGAAGCCGAGATCGGACAGGATGCGCATCGAGGGCACGATGCGTGGCTTGTCAGCGTCGCGCACCGAGACGAAGACAGTCCCCTTGATCGGCACTTTGGAGCCTGCACCGAGCTGGCTCTTGGCGAAGGCGATATCGAAGGAACGATCGAGGCCGATGACCTCGCCGGTCGAGCGCATCTCCGGACCGAGCAGCACGTCGACGCCCGGGAAGCGCGCGAAGGGGAAGACCGCTTCCTTGACCCCGACATGGGTCAGCGCAGCGGGCTTCAGTCCGAAGCTCGCGAGGGTCTCGCCGGCCATGATGCGCGCTGCGATCTTGGCAATCGGTTCGCCTATGACCTTGGCGACGAAGGGCACCGTGCGCGAGGCGCGTGGATTGACCTCGAGGACATAGATGACACCGTCCTTGATGGCGTATTGTACGTTCATCAGTCCGCCGACATCGAGCGCCAGCGCCATGGCCTTGGTCTGGCGCTCGAGCTCCGCGATGGTCGCCAGCGAGAGCGAACGGGGCGGCAGCGAGCAGGCCGAATCGCCGGAATGGATCCCGGCTTCCTCGATATGCTCCATGATGCCGGCGATGAAGGCGTCCTTGCCGTCGCTGAGGCAGTCGACATCGACCTCGATCGCGTCGGAGAGGTAGCGGTCGAACAGCAGCGGGTTCTTGCCAAGCACCGTGTTGATCTGGCCGGTCTTGTCGTTCGGATATTTCGCCTTCACCTCGGACGGAATCAGGCTCGGAAGCGTGCCGAGCAGATAGTCCTCGAACTGCGGCTCGTCTCGGATGATCGCCATCGCGCGACCGCCGAGCACATAGGACGGGCGCACGACGAAGGGCAGGCCGAGTTCGGCCGCGATCATGCGCGCCTGTTCGACTGAATAGGCGATGCCGTTCTTGGGCTGCTTCAGATGCAGCTTGTCGAGCAGGCGCTTGAAGCGGTCGCGGTCCTCGGCGAGGTCGATCATGTCGGGCGAGGTGCCCAGGATCGGGATGCCGGCCTCTTCGAGCGCATTCGCCAGTTTCAACGGGGTTTGGCCGCCGAACTGGACGATGACGCCATGCAGGGTGCCGCTGCGCTTCTCGGTCTCGAGAATCTCGAGCACGTCCTCGGCGGTCAACGGTTCGAAATAGAGCCGGTCGGAGGTGTCGTAGTCGGTCGAAACCGTCTCCGGGTTACAGTTGACCATGATGGTCTCGTAGCCGGCATCGCGCAGCGCGTAGCAGGCATGGCAGCAGCAATAGTCGAATTCGATGCCCTGGCCGATGCGGTTCGGGCCGCCGCCGAGGATGACCACCTTCTTGCGGTCGGACGGGTTGGCCTCGTCAGCCGGCATGCCGGCGAAGGGCATGGCATAGGTCGAGTACATATAGGCGGTCGGCGAGGCGAACTCGGCGGCGCAGGTGTCGATCCGCTTGAAGACCGGACGCACTTCGAGCGCATGCCGGCGCTCGGTCACCTCAGCCTCGGTCAGGTTTGCGAGCGCAGCGAGGCGCTTGTCGGAGAAGCCCATCGCCTTGATCTGGCGGAAGGCGCCGGGCGTCGTCGGCAGGCCGTGCTTGCGCACCTTGTCTTCGGTCTCGACCAGTCCACGCATCTGCGCGAGGAACCAGGGATCGATCTTGCAGCTTTCGTGGATCTGCTCGTCGGTGAAGCCGAAGCGCATCGCCTGGGCCACCTGCAGCAGGCGGTCTGGCGTCGGCGAGGAGAGGGCAGCCTTGATCGCGTTCTTGTCGTCGCCCTGGCCCAGACCCTCGATCTCGATCTCGTCGAGGCCGTCGAGGCCCGTCTCCAGCGAGCGCAGCGCCTTCTGCAGCGATTCCTGGAAGGTACGGCCGATCGCCATGGCCTCGCCGACCGACTTCATCGCGGTGGTCAGGGTCGGCTCGGCACCGGGGAATTTCTCGAAGGCGAAACGCGGGATCTTGGTGACGACATAGTCGATCGTCGGCTCGAACGAGGCCGGGGTCGCGCCGCCGGTGATGTCGTTCTCGATCTCGTCGAGCGTGTAGCCGACGGCAAGGCGCGCGGCTACCTTGGCGATCGGGAAGCCGGTCGCCTTCGAGGCCAGTGCCGAGGAGCGCGAGACGCGCGGATTCATCTCGATGACGATCATCCGGCCGGTGGCAGGATCGACCGCGAACTGCACGTTCGAGCCGCCGGTCTCGACGCCGATCTCGCGCAGCACCGCCAGCGAGGCGTCGCGCATGATCTGGTATTCCTTGTCGGTCAGCGTGAGCGCCGGGGCGATTGTGATCGAATCACCGGTATGGACGCCCATCGGATCGATGTTCTCGATGGAGCAGACGATGATGCAGTTGTCCGCCTTGTCGCGGACGACCTCCATCTCGTACTCCTTCCAGCCGAGCACGCTCTCTTCGATCAGCACTTCGCTGGTCGGCGAGGCGTCCATGCCGCGCTCGCAGATCTCGATGAATTCGCCCTTGTTATAGGCGATGCCGCCGCCTGTACCGCCCATGGTGAAGGAGGGGCGGATGATGGCCGGCAGACCGATATCCTCCAGGGCCTCGAGTGCCTGGCCGAGCGTCCTGACATGGTGTGAGCGCGGCGTGTCGAGGCCGATCTTGGTCATCGCCTCGCGGAACAGCTCGCGGTCCTCGGCCTTGTCGATGGCTTCAGCGGTGGCGCCGATCATCTCGACGTCGAATTTCTCGAGCACGCCCATCTTCTTCAGCGAAAGCGCGCAGTTCAGCGCTGTCTGGCCGCCCATGGTCGGCAGAAGCGCAAAGCCGCCGGGCAGGACGCTGCGCTCCTTCTCGATGATCTTGGCGACGATCTCAGGCGTGATCGGTTCGACATAGGTGGCATCCGCGAGGTCCGGATCCGTCATGATCGTTGCCGGATTCGAATTGACCAGGACGATGCGGTAGCCCTCGGCCTTCAATGTCTTGCAGGCCTGGGTTCCGGAATAGTCGAACTCGCAGGCCTGGCCGATGATGATCGGGCCGGCGCCGATGATGAGGATCGTCTTGATGTCTGTGCGCTTGGGCATGGGTCCGGCCAGTGCTTGTGCGGGCGCGCGCCGGACGGATCCCCGTCCGCGAGGAAAGGGGAGTCAGCGAGCGCCTGAATGAATGCTAGGCGCTCGCTATAGAGGGAGGTTGCCGCGGAAGGAAGGGAAAAGCGCGCTTACCCCTCTTCAACGCACAGATGTCACGACGGGCGCCCTGCCGATTTCCAGTTCGCGACGCGTCGTCCGACGTCGCCGGATGGAGATCCAGAGCAGGGTGAGCGCCCCGATCTCGCATATCGCGCCGACGAAACCGAGCTGCCATGAGGCGCCGTGGCGTAGGGTCTGCTGGCCCAATGCCGAGCCGGCGGCGATGCCGATATAGAGCGCGGATGCATTGAGCGAGAGCGCGACGACGGTCGCGTCGGGCGCCATCGCGGCGAGCCGCGACATCTGCGAGGGATGGCCGGCCCAGCCGGCCATGCTCCAGACGAAGAGGATCGCCGGAGCGACGAAGATGGCCGCCGCGGGGGGCAGCGTGATCGCCATCAGCGAGGCGGAGGCGAGCGCCAGCGCGAGCACCGTGAGGACGAGGGCCAGGGTGCGCTCCGGGCCGAAGCGGTCGCTCGCCATTCCACCGGCCTGGTTGCCGATGGCCGAGCCGATACCGGAGACGATCAGGGCGGCGCTGAGCCAGGGGCCGCTGATGCCGGCATGGGTGGCGAGGAAGGGCGCGACATAGGTGTAGAGCGTGAAGGCGCCGGTGGTCCAAAGCGCAGTGGTGCCGAGCGCCAGCAGCACATCGGCACGGCGAGCGATCTGCAGGCGCTCGCTGAGCGAGTTGGTGCCGCGCGGCAGGTCGTCAGGCAGGTTCAGGAGCAGCCCGGTGACGGCCAAGGCGCCAATGAATGCGACCAGCAGGAAGGCGAGATGCCAGCCGCCATAGGAGGTGATGGCGGTGCCGAGCGGGACGCCGAGAATCAGCGAAACCGTCATGCCGCCGGTGACGAGTGCGATGGCCCGGCCGCGTCGCTCGGCCGAGACAAGCGCGACCGCCACTGCGTTGGCCGATGGCATGAAGACGCCGGCCGCAAACGCCATGGCGATGCGCGCGACCATCAGCCAGGCGAAACTCGTTGCGAAGGCGGCAAGCAGGTTGGCAAGGGCGAAGATGCTGAGCGAGCCGGCGAGGACCATCCGGCGGTCGACGTCGCCCAGCAGGGTGGAAAGGATCGGTGAGCCCAGCGCATAGGCGACGGCGAAGAGCGAGATCAGCAAGCCGGCCGTATCGATCGAGGTGCCGAAGGCGGCGGCCAGATTCGGCAGGATGCCGGTGATCATCAGGCTTCCCGTGCCGATGACGAAGGCGCCGCCGGCGAGCCAGACGAGACGCGTGTCCATTGGACATTCCTTCAAAATTTCAATGATCGTTGAATTTAAGATCGCGTTCGATCTGCCGTCAATCCTAATTTCAATGAACGTTGAATATTGTCAGGAGTGCCGCAATCTCCTATGTCCGGGGCATGAAGCCGATCTTTCATCCCGATATGGAGGGCATTGACGCGGCGACGGTCTTTGGCGCGCTTGCTGATCCGACGCGGCTTGCCATCGTCCTGGCGCTGGCCGATGCCGAGGAGTTCGAGGCGCGCTGCGGAAGCTTCACGGATTTCGCCTCGCCCTCGCTGCTGGCCTATCATTTCGCCAAGTTGCGCGAGGCCGGCATCACCCGGGCGCGGGCGGAAGGCACGTCCCGCTTCATCAGCCTGCGGCGCGACGAACTCGAGGGCCGCTTCCCCGGGCTGCTCGACAGCATCATTGCGACAGCGCGGCGCGATCCGTCGCTGCCTCGGTTTTCCGAAGACAAGCTGCTCGCGCCGTAAAGGCGGCATCAACCCATTCCGGTCGAAACCGGCTTGCCAACGTCTCGTATCGCTGTTTATGTTATGTTGTAACATAACATAACGGATGCCGAATGGATTCCCGCCTTCCCGTCACCGTGCTCTCCGGCTTCCTCGGGGCCGGCAAGACCACACTCCTCAATCACGTCCTCGGCAATCGTGAAGGCCGTAAGGTTGCGGTCATCGTCAACGACATGAGCGAGGTGAATATCGACGCCGATCTGGTGCGGGAAGGCGGGGGCAAGCTCTCGCGCACCGACGAGCAGCTGGTCGAGATGAGCAATGGTTGCATCTGCTGCACCTTGCGCGATGACCTGCTTGCCGAAGTGCGTCGCCTCGCCGGGGAAAGGCGCTTCGACTACCTGCTGATCGAGGGCACCGGCATTGCCGAGCCATTGCCGATCGCCGCGACCTTCGCGTTTCGCGACGAGGATGGCGCCAGCCTCTCCGATCTCGCGCGGCTCGATACGATGGTGACCGTCGTCGATGCCATCAACCTGATGAAGGATTTTGGCTCGCGCGATTTCCTGCGTGAGCGCGGCGAGACGGCGGGCGGACGATGAGCGCACCCTGGTCGATCTCCTGGTCGAGCAGATCGAGTTCGCCGATGTCGTCGTCCTGAACAAGGTGTCGGATGTCACGCCGGAAGAGCGCGATCTGGTGCGCAAGATCATCCGGGCGCTCAATCCCGATGCACAGCTGGTCGAAACCGATTTCGGCCGTGCTCCGCTCGCCGCGATCCTTGATACCGGGCTGTTCGACCATGAGAAAGCCGAGCAACATCCGCTCTGGTACAAGGAGCTCTATGGCCACCGGAATCATGTTCCTGAAACCGAGGAGTATGGCATCTCCTCCTTCGTCTACCGCGCCCGGCGGCCATTCCATCCGGAGCGGTTCAACGATTTCCTGGGGCGCGACTGGGGCGGCCTGATCCGTGCCAAGGGCCATTTCTGGCTGGCGACCCGGCCGGAATGGGTTGGCGAGATGAGCCTTGCTGGCAGCGTCTGCCGAACCGAGGCGATGGGCTTCTGGTGGGCGTTCGTGCCGCGCAGCCGCTGGCCCGACCATTCCGAGTGGAAAGCAATCCTGAACCGGCACTGGCACTCGGTCTGGGGCGACCGGCGGCAGGAACTGGTCTTCATTGGCTCGGGCATGGACCAGCTGGCCATCACCAGCGCGCTCGACGCCTGCCTGCTCGGCGAGACGCCGACCATCAGCTTCAAACCGGAACGCTACCGCGACCTGCCTGACCCATTTCCGGTCTGGCGCCGGGCCGCAGCGGCCTGAGAGATCTGGTCCGCGCACCGGCGGACCTCTGACCTTCGTTTACAGGAGACAACGATGCGCTTTCAGTTCGCAGCGGGAGCTGCGCTTACCCTTGCTCTCGCCGCAGTGGCGGCCTCTGCCCATGATCACGCCACCCTGCGTGGCCGGCTCGTCTTTGCCGACCACGAGAAACCGGTCGTGCGCGTGCTCGACCTCGATTCCGGCGAGGTCACGCATAGCTTCGATGTGCCGAAACCCAACCCGTCCTTCGCCAGCGCCGAGGGTGGCCGTTTCATCGTCATCAAGACGGGCGACGAGGCTGGCACCATCCGCTTCCTCGATAGCGGACTGCGCTACGAATCCCATGGGGATCACGTCGATGTCGACAAGGGGCCGGTCAGGCTGCTCGACTTCGCCGTGAAGGGCGACCGCCCGGCCCATGTCGTTTCCAGGCATGGGCAGATTGCGCTGTTCTTCGACGGAGACAGGCCCTGGGAGCGCAAGAGCGAGCCGAAAGCGGTGCTGGTCGATCTCAAGAGCCTGGATGGCAAGTCTCCCGTCAGCGAGACATGGCCAAGCCCGGCACCGCAGCACGGCATTGCCATTCCGCTCGGGGGCCGGCAGTGGCTGATGTCGGTGCCGAACGTGATGTATGCCAAGGGCGAGGACCGCAGTGCCTCGTCTCGGCCGGACGGCTTTGAAATCCTCGAGCGCAACAAGGGCTGGAAGCGGCTAGCAAGCTTCAATGATCCGGCTCGCACCGACGCTTCCTGCAAGCTTTTCCACGGTTATGCCGAGAGCAAGGGGCGCCACGTCTTCGGCTGCAATGACGGGGTGGATGGCGGCGTTCTTGTCCTGGCTCGCGATGCTGCAGGCCGCTGGACTGCGCGCAAGATCGCCTATCCCGACGAGCGACGCGTCAGTGCCATCAAGGCGCGCACGGGCGCACGCTATGCCGTCGCCAATTACGGACTGAGGGGGCCATACAATGCGCTTCTGCGGATCGACCCTGCCACAGCCTTGCTCTCGGCCCCGGATGTCCTGCCGGTGCCAGGCGGCCAGCCGGCCTGCCAGTTCGATCTCGACGCCGGTGGCGACCGCCTTGCGAACCTCACCCCGGACGGCAAGCTCCGCGTCTATGAGATCGCGCCGACCTGGCGGGAACTCGCAAGCTTCGACGCGGTGCCCGCCTTCGATTGCCAATACGGCGCGAAGTCGCCGACGCCGAGCCTGGGCATCGTCGGGAACAGCGCCTTCGTCAGCGATCCCACCAGCGGTCGTATCCGGGAGTTCCATTTGGATACGCTGAAACAGGGGCTCGACATGCCGGTCGGCGGGATGCCCGCGAATCTTGCCGGCGGTGGAGATGCCGGCTGAGGAGCGGCAAGACGCATTCTGGACCTGCGCCGCCTCGCGCCCTGTCCGGACTGCCTTGATCTGCGGTGCCATGCGGGGCTTGTGCAGACCTTCGCGCGAGCCGGTACTGGCTAGCAGGAAAATGCTGTAGAGGGCGGGGATGCCTCTCTCCCGTCTTCCCCGCCAGTCGCGCCAGATCGTGGCCTACGTCTTCTCCGGTGGCGTGACGGCGGTGGCGCATTACGCGCTGCTGATCGGCCTGGTCGAGCTTGGCGGGGTCGCCCCGGTGCCGGCTACGCTTGCCGGTTTCACGCTTGGCGCGGTCGTGTCCTATACGTTGAACCGCTGGCTGACCTTTGACGCTACGCATAGCCATGCAGAGGCAACCTGGCGCTTTGGGCTGATTGCGGCGGGCGGCTTCGTGCTGACCGGCATCCTGATGCATCTTTTCGTGGCGCGGGCCGGTCTGCCTTATCTGCCGATGCAGATCGTCACCACGCTGATCGTGATGGTGTTCTCCTTCCTCGGCCACAAATTCTTCTCCTTCGCGGATCGCGAAGGCGTCTAAAGCATCGGCCCGAAAAGTGGTTGCGGTTTTCGGGAAGGTCGATGCAAACACAAAGGGTTAGATCATCTGTCCGGATACGATTTCCGGACCGATGATCTAGTGGCGGCTTAGCCCGGATTGCGGGCGCGGAAGGTCATGCGGTGCGGGTTGTGGCCGAAGTTCGGCTGGCGCTCGATCTCGTCGAACCCGCCCTCTCGGATCAGAGTGACGATGGCGGTGGCGCCATAGGTCGAGAGCCCGTACTCGGCGCGCAGCTTCCGGTAGTCTGAGAACGCGGTGCGCACCAGGCCGCCGAGCGCCGCGATCAGGAAGCCGCCGCGCCAGGCGAAGGAGAGCAGTTGCGTGGCGTCGGTCAGCGCGCTGACATCGGGTGGAATCACATCGGCGATGACGAGATGTCCGCCGGGCTTCAGCTTGCGCCGCCAGAGCAGGAGCAACTGCGCCAGCTCCTCGCGGCCGAGATACTGGATCAGCGAGTTGGCGACGACGAGATCGAGCGCGCCGTCGTCCAGTGCCTCGACCTCCTCCGGCGAGACGACGGTGATCGCCGGGATCGCGCCGAAGGTCGCGCGCAGCTTTTCGCGCACGCTCGGGGCCGCCTCGCAGAGATAGAGCCTGGCGCAGACTGCGGCGACGCGATCGGCGGCGAGGGCTTCGCCACAACCGTGATCCAGTACGGCCGCCTCGGGCGAGGGGATATGGCGAATCAGGTCGGTGGCGATCTGGCGATAGTGCAGCAGCTTGTGGCGGGGCGAGACATAGATCGCGTGCTCGCTGTTCCAGAAATCGCGCCAGGACATCGTCTCGCCGTCATCCGCTCAGTGACGGACACACGCGCGCCCGTTTCGGCCTCAGGACTACGCTGTCGCTGCGGGTATCGGCAACCGCCGATATGGAGTCCGCGCAACACCTCGCCAGTTCCGTGCTCTTCTGCCGGCTCGGCATTTCCCTGCGCCGACAGCTCGGCTTAAGGTCGCGCCAAGGCTGGGAGGCTTGCATGCTGCTGTTGCCGCGACTTCTGAAACGCTTCGTCAGGCAAGGGCGCCTGACTGTGATCACCCCGGACAACAAGCGCCATGTCTTCGGGCCGGGCCCAGGGCCGATCCTGTTCGCAGGTCAGAACAAGACGGCGCCGGCCGTCACCGTGCGCTTCTCTGACGACAAGATCGAGCGCGAGATCTTCCTGAATCCCGAACTGGCTTTGGCCGAAGGCTACATGGACGGGCGGGTGAATTTCGAGGACGGCTCGACCATCCATGACCTGCTCAGCCTGTTCTGGCTGCAGCGCAAGGAAATGCGCAAGCACCCGCTGCAAAAGGCGATCCGCAACATTCGCTTTCGCATCCGGCGCTTCCGGATGCACAACCCGCTCGGCGTGGCCGGCAAGAAGGTCAAGCACCACTACGATATCCCGACCGATTTCTACCGGCTCTGGCTCGACGAGACGATGACCTATTCCTGTGCCTATTGGCATAGCCCGGAGGTCGGACTTGAAGCCGCGCAGAAGGCAAAACTCCGCCATATCGCGGCCAAGCTGAAGATCGAACCCGGCATGACGGTTCTTGATATCGGTTCTGGCTGGGGCGAGCTCGCGATCTATCTCGCCAAGGCCTGTGGAGCCAAGGTGACCGGTCTGAATGTCTCGCCCGACCAGATGGCGGCGGCACAGAAGCGGGCCGAAGCGGCCGGGGTCGGCGGCAGCGTCACGTTCGTCAACAAGGATTATCGCGAGCTGACCGGCAGTTTCGACCGCGTCGTCTCGGTCGGCATGATGGAGCATGTCGGCGTTGCGCATTACCTCGAATATTTCGAGAAGATCCGCGATCTGCTGACGCCGGACGGGATTGCGTTGGTGCACTGCATCGGCCGGGTCGGCCCCCCGGGCTTCACCGGACCGTTCTTCGACAAGTACATCTTCCCGGGCGGATATGCCCCGGCGATGTCGGAGGTGTTCGCCGCGGTCGAGCAGACGGGGCTCTGGTCGTCGGATTGCGAGTTCTGGCGCCGGCACTACCATTGGACACTGGCTGCCTGGCGTCAGCGGTTTCTCGCCAAGCGCGAGGAGGTCGTCGGCATGATGGGCGAGCGTTTCGCGCGGATGTGGGAGTTCTACCTCTCGGCCTGCGAGATCTCGTTCGATATCGGGGGGGATATGGTTTTCCAGCTCCTGCTCGGCCCGCATAAGAGCGCTGTGCCGGTGATCCGCGACTACATCACCGAGAATGAGAGGGCTTTGGAGGCCCAAGGCTTCTGAGGGGCGCGACATGCCGCACCGTGGATGCCCGCGCTCAGGCATGGCTGCCGGCTCTTCCCAGCGGGCTGACCGGGGTGAGTTCGCATCGCGCCTCGGCCGGCGCTCGTTGGGCCGGAGCCTCAGGCGTCGGTGGCTTGCGTGAAATCCAGCGCCAGAAGCGCTTCGTCATAGAACTGGCCGTTGACGTACAACGCCTTGGACTCGAGGCCATAGGGGGCAAAGCCGAGCCGGGTGTAGAGCAAGTGCGCGGCACGATTTGTCGTCACGACACAAGTTTGGAGCACCAGGACGTGGCGGACGGCATGTCCGATGACGGCATCGACGAGCGCGCGGCCGACGCCATCGCCGCGCCATCCGGCCACAACGTAAACGCCCCAGAGCACGCCCTTGTGGCGCGACTTGGCAGAGAACGTTGCGCGGAAGCCGGCGATCCCGATCAGGTCACCGCTGTCGGAGAAGGCTCCGAAGACCCTGTTGGGTTCCTCGGCCGAGAGGCGCGAGCGGAAGAAGCTGTCCGGTTGGGCGGCCTCTTCGGCGTGGCTCGCGCCGAAGGCTTCCGGCGTGTCGGAAAGCGCAACCAAGCGCAGCGCGCGGAATGCGACCCAGTCTTCCCCCACCAATGCTCGTACGCGAACGCCAGCGGCCGACGGGGCTGATTGAATGGCACTGGGCTGATCACTGGTCATACGCATCCTCGCGGGTCGGGCGAGGAGCAGTATCGCAGCGGGGGCGCGTGGGGAAAAGCCGGTGGCTCTCAGCGCTTCAGATTGACGATCACGACCCCGCCCAGCGCCATGACCCCACCGAGGATGCCGAGCGCCGTCGGAGCCTCGCCGAGCCAGAGGAAGCCCATCAAGGTCGCGACCGGTGGCACGCAATACATGAAGTTCGAGGCGCGGCCCGCAGGCAGCCGTGCGAGCATCATCGTCCAGGTCGCATAGGCGAGCAGGCTTGGCACGATCCCGAGATAGATGACGGCAAAGAGAGCCTCAGTCGACGCGGAGGCCGACTGGCTGATGGCATTGGGCAGGAAGGGGGAGAGTGCCAGTGCGCCCACGACCATGTTCCAGGCCGATACGGTGAGCGCCTTGTGGCGGGCGAAGAGCGGCTTCTGGACGATGGCTGTGACCGATTGGCAGAGTGCGGCGCCAAGGATGAAGAGGACGCCGGTGCTAAGCTCGATGCCCTGGCCTTCGCCCAAGGCGATCAGCCCAATACCGGCGAAGGAGATCGCGGTGCCAAGCCAGGCGAGCGGCCCGAAGCGTTCGCCGAGGATCAGCATCGCCAATCCGGCCGTGATGATCGGATTGACGTTGATGATGAAGCTCGCGGCGCCGGCAGAGACGGTCTTCTCGCCGAAATTCAGCAGGGTGGTGTAGAGCGCGACATGAACCAACCCACCAATCAGAAAGCGCCAGCCATCGGACCAGCCGGGCAGGGCAGGGCGCATGATGGCGAGGAAGATGGCGCTCGGGACGGCCGCTATCGCGAAACGCGCGGCGCCGAGCTCGATCGGCCCTAGCGCCGTGAGCCCGGCCCGGATCGCAGGAAAGGCGGAGGCCCAGGCGATAACGGTAAAGGTGACGACGGCGACGGTGGCCGGATCGAGGCTGCGCGGAGTGGAGACGGCTGGATTGAGCGAATTCATGTCGAGCCTCGGTGTCAGGGGGCGACAGGTGATAGATACCCGGGGGAGCTGATTGACAAACGAGTAATTCGAGCATGATCTGTGAGTATGGATCACAGCTCAGGATTGCCGCCGCTCGATACCTTGCGTGCCTTCGAGGCGGCCGCCCGCTCGGGGAGCTTCTCGGCCGCCGCCGAGACGCTGAACCTGACCCATGGCGCGATCAGTCGGCAGGTGGCCAAGCTCGAGCATTGGCTCGGTACGCGGCTCTTCGCCCGGCAGGCGCGCGGCGTCGCGCTGACGCCAGAGGGCCAGCGACTGATGCAGCGCACGCAGGAGGCTTTCGCGCTGATCGCGGATACATCGGATCGTTGGACCGAGCCGCGCGGTGCGGCGGTCGTGCGCTTCAGCGCGATTCCTTCGGTGTGCAGCCTGTGGCTGATGCCCCGCATGAAATGGCTCGAAAGCGGCGATCCGGATCTGCGCATCGTGCTGCAGGTCGACCATCGCCGGGTTGATCTGGAGAGCGAAGGCATCGACCTCGCCATTCGCTGTGGGCGTGGCGGAGCGCCGGGGCGGGTCTCGGTCCAGCTCTTCGAGGAGTGGTGCTTTCCGATCGCGTCGCCGGCGCTTGCGCAGAGCATCGGTGCCGGCAACGCCGCGCGGCTGCTCGACCTACCGCTGATCCATGATTCCGATGCGTCCGGCTGGCGGGCCTGGTTTGCGGCGCAAGGGCTGGATTACCGGCCCCGTCCGCAGGATCGACGTTTCGAGGACTACAATCTCGTGCTCGATGCCGCTGCCTGCGGGCTCGGCGTGGCGCTCGCCCGGCCACCGCTGGCGCAGGCGCAGATCGAGACAGGACGTGTGGCGGCCGTTGATCCGCGCACTGCGCTCAATCCGGTTTCCTACTGGCTCGACCGTCCGATCGGCCAGCCACGCCCCGCTGCCGCCGCGCTGGCGACGCGGATCGCGCAAGAGGCGGGCTTGTCTGCGGCAAGGCTGACCGCCTTCCTGAAAACAGAAGCAAAGGCAGCTTAGCGCGCCCAGGGTGACGCATCTGCATGCTGCCGAGGGGGCGCGGGCATCCCGGTGACGGGCCATTCCGCGAAGGGATCGTTATGACAGATCCAGTCGCGACCTGCGCCGGCTTCGGCACATCTCACCATTGATGCGGGATCGAACCCGGACCCGGTTCAGTTGGCGATCTTGCGTTCGACCAATTGATAGAAGTCGTCCTTGGCGGGATCCGCGGCCAGTTCCGTGGCCAACGGATCGGAAGGAACGCGCAGCCCACCCAGGTTGACATGAAAGGCGCGGGCGAATCTCTCGTCGGAAAAACAAATCCGGATCGCCCCGTTGTCGCGCGGCACCGAGACGGCACGATAGGGAATTTCCCACTGGCTAAGCCACGCATCCATGGCATGAAGCCTGGACAGGAAATCGTCGCCTTCAACAGCGATCAGCACTTGATGTGCCCATGATCGCGTGCGTGCGCTTCCTCTACGTTCCATCGCAATGCTCCGGATCGTTCTCTCACGACAGCAACTGCGAGCGTTTCAGCCGTGAGTTGTGTTGGATAGTAGGATATTGAGATGGGAGCAATGCAAAAAGAGCAGGTTGCCATTTTGAACCGGGCGTTTTTCCGCGGCAGGGCACAGGAGAAAGCCGCGGTATCGACGGAGAACGCGTCGTTGACACCGCCAACAACAAGCCTCTCCGACATCCGGGATCACCTCGTGCTATGGCGCGGCACTCCGATTTCGCCACGCTGCGACGCCCGCGCCATCTCGAAGCTATCGGCGATCCGGCGCGCCCGGATGATGAAGGCCTGAGCGATGGCAGGCGGACAAAGTTCGCGCGCTGTCGCCTCGAAAAGCTCGAGCCAGCGGTCGAAATGCTTGCTTTCCAGGGGCAGGATCAGGTGCGGTCGCATCGGCCGGCCGCTATAACGACCGGTGCGCAGCATCACGCTGCTCCAGAAGTCGCTGATCTTGCCGATATGGTCATCCCAATCATCAACGGCGGCCTCGAAGACCGGTCCGATCACATCGTCCAGCCGCGCCCGACTGTAGAACGTGCGGATGAGCAGGCTGATTGTCGCCTCGTCAAGGTCGGGATGGGCGATACCGGGATTGGCAAGCGGATTGTCGGTCATTGTCTTCCTGCGGTCCAACCGCCGCTCCATGTCAGGGGGCTGGCGGCTTGCGGCGAGATTTATGCGGTGTGGTTGATCGTTCAAGCTCGTTTGCCATGTCCAATCACTGGCGATGCCTAGGCACTGGCCTCGGCTGCGGATTTCCGAGACAGGTCAGCCGTGGGCTGAGCGAAGTGATCGCCTTCCAGCAACTGCCGCATCTCCTCGGCAAGAGCAAAAAACCTGTCGCGGACTGCCCTGGCATGAGGATTGGCGCGCTCGATCGCCATGAAGACGTTCGGCGCATCATGCCTGACCATATCGGTCGCCTGCATCAGGAGATCGAAGCTGGCCGTCGTCATACGGTGTGGCAGCGGCTCCATCCGCACCAAGATCTTGGCAATCAGGTGCGTCAGGCCCTGGACCATGGCTGTTTCGCGGTCATGGGCGTCGGGCGTGGTCATGATCACCTTCAAGCCGAGCACCTTGCGCAGGAAGGCGGCAATGCGCGGACCATTGCGCCCGCGGACGGGGCACAACGCAATCTTCAGTCCCTTGATGCCGTGACACGCGCTTTGCGGCCCGAACAGCGGGTGAGTGCCGAGAATGTCGACGTTCCCAGGCAACTCGACCTGCATGGCGCGCACCGGGCCGATCTTGACCGAACCGACATCGAGCACAAGCGTGCCCGCCCGCAGATGCGGCCGTAGGGCCGCAATCGCGGTCGAGATCCGATCGACCGGCACGGCGAGGATCACGACATCGCAGGCGCCGACCGCCTTTTCATCCGATGGAACGAGACCCTTGCCCGATTTGTCGGCCTCGGGCGGACGCTCGGGATCGCAGACGAAGAGCGGGAAATGTGGCTGGAGATGACGAGCCATGAGACGGCCGAAGGCGCCAAAGCCCATGATGCCGACAGACGAGACGGTTTTGCGGGAGGGGTGCATCGCGTTTTTCCTGAGGAGGCCGCGATGCCGGGTGACTGCCTGAATTCAACCGCCAGCGCGGCGGTTGAACATGGGAATGCCACCGCCTTATGAGGACGGGGCGTAATAGTTCCGTGCGAGGAGGCAGGACATGGTCATGGCTCGCTTAAACCGCGGGTCGGTCGGCCTGTCAACTCAGAGCCTGGGCGAGTAATCGGTCAGCACCATCAGGCGATCCTCGATGGCGCCGACGAGATCGGCATGCTCGATCGCGGTGACGCGCTTGATCTCGGTCCATTCGGGATCGGCCATGAAGCTCGACCAGCGCGCTGCCTTGGTTTCGGCGTCGGGCCAGGCAAGGATATAGGCGAATTCCGTTCGCGTTGCGCTCCGGGTTTCCCACATTGCCACGATCTCGAAGCCGTGGCGCGCCATGATGCGCGCCGCGTGGTCGCGGAAGCGCGCATGGAAAGCCGCCTTGTTGCGTTCGAAGATCTCGTAGATGCGCAACTGGTGGAGCATCGTGTCGCCTCAGGCTGCGGCCTTGGCCTTTTCGGTTTCCATCAACTCCACGAAGCGGGCGAAGAGATAATGGCTATCCTGCGGCCCGGGGGACGCTTCTGGATGGTGTTGGACGCTGAAGGCCGGCCGGTCGTCGAGGGCGATGCCGCAGTTCGAGCCGTCGAAGAGCGAGACATGCGTCTCCTTCGCATTGGCCGGGAGCGTCGTGGGGTCGACCGCAAAGCCGTGATTCATCGAAACGATCTCGACCTTGCCGGTGGTCTTGTCCTGGACCGGATGGTTGGCGCCGTGGTGCCCCTGCTTCATCTTCATCGTTTGCCCGCCAATGGCGAGCGCAAGCATCTGGTGGCCGAGGCAGATGCCGAAAGTCGGAATCTTCCGGTCGAGAAGTTCGCGAATGACCGGCACGGCATATTCGCCAGTCGCGGCCGGATCGCCAGGGCCGTTGGAGAGGAAGACACCGTCGGGGCTCAGCGCCAGGATGTCGGCGGCGCTGGTTGTCGAAGGCACGACGGTCACCTCGCAGCCGGCCTTTGCGAGCAGGCGCAGAATGTTGCGCTTCACGCCATAGTCGATCGCGACGACTCGGTGTGCCGCGCTCTCGCGCTTGCCGTATCCGGCGGGCCATTGCCACGGCGTTTCGCTCCAGTCGTAGCGCTGAGCGGCGGTGACCAGCGGCACGAGATCGAGCCCGGCCATGTCGGGCAGGCCGGCGGCCTGCCGCTTGAGACGGGGAATATCGAAGATGCCGTCGGGATTATGGGCGAGGATCGCGTTCGGCATGCCGTTGTCGCGGATCAGGGCGGTCAGGGCCCGTGTGTCGACGCCGGCGATACCGACAATGTTGCGAGCCTTCAGCCAGGCGTCGAGATGCCGCGTCGCGCGCCAGTTGGACGGTTCGGTGATGTCGGCATGGATCACGATGCCGCGCACGCCTGAGGACGCCGCGGCGTTCACCGTCTCGGTATCCTCGTCGTTGACGCCGACATTACCGATATGGGGGAAGGTGAAGGTGATGATCTGCCCGGCATAGGATGGGTCGGTCAGGATTTCCTGATACCCGGTCATCGCCGTGTTGAAGCAGACCTCGCCCTGCGCTTCAGCGACGGCGCCGAGGCCGAAGCCTTCCAGCACGGTGCCGTCGGCCAGCACGAGGAGAGCGGTCGCGCGCGGTTCTGTCCAGCCGCCGGTGGCGGGGTTTCCTTCGGGAGCGGTCATGTCTATGTCTCGTCCAGGCCGCGACGAGGCGGCAATGTGTGGGGCGGGGCAGCGGCTTCGCGCTCCGCCGATCTGGAACGCGAGCCTTAAAGACGCCGGTCCACGTCGTCAATCGAGGCCTGCGCCGGCCTGGTACAAGAAAAGGGAATGACGAACATGACGAGCCTGCGCGAGCGCTTCACCAGCGAGCTGAAAGTAGCGATGAAGGCTGGCGAGAAGGGCAAGGTCGGCGCGATCCGCCTGATCCAGGCTGCCTTGAAGGACAAGGACATCGAGGCGCGCGGCGCCGGCAAGGGCGAGGCCTCTGCCGATGAAATCCTCGCGCTGCTGCAGAAGATGATCAAGCAGCGTCAGGAATCGATCGCGATCTACGACGCTAATGGCCGTCCGGAGTTGGCTGCCGGCGAGCGTGCCGAGGTCGACGTCATCTCCTCCTATCTGCCGAAGCAGATGGATGAGGACGAGGTGAAGGCGGCGATTGCCGCCGCGGTGACCGAGAGCGGCGCGGCCTCGGTCAAGGACATGGGCAAGGTCATTGCGATCCTGCGGGCGAATTACGCGGGCCAGATGGACTTCGCCAAGGCGAGCGGCCTGGTGAAGGCGGCGCTCGGCGGTTGATCGCAGGCGAGCGCCGGGGGGCGCACCGGCGCTGTGGATATAGCCGATAAGCCGGTCCGCTTGCGGATCGGCGATTGGCTTCCTGTGCGCCAGGCCCCACATAGGAAGCCATGAAGTTCCCCCCCTCCGTCCTTGAGGAGATCAAGGCGCGGCTGCCGGTTTCGGCGGTCGTGGGCAAACGCGTGCGCCTCGCCAAGGCCGGGCGGGAATGGAAGGGCCTTTCGCCCTTCAATGCCGAGAAGACACCGTCCTTCTTCGTCAATGATCAGAAGGGCTCCTTCTTCGATTTCTCCTCGGGCAAGAACGGCGACATCTTCAAGTTCGTGATGGAGACCGAAGGGCTCTCCTTCCCTGAAGCGGTCGAGAAGCTGGCCTCCCAGGCCGGCGTGATCCTGCCGACCGTGACGCATGAGGCGCAGGTCCAGGAGGAAAGGCGCAAGGGGCTCCACGAGGTTGTGGAGCTTGCGGCGTGCTTCTTCGAAGCCGAGTTGGCGGCTGAGCGTGGCGCCGCGGCGCGGCGCTATCTGTCGGGTCGCGGCCTCGACGGCGAGCCCAGAAGGCAGTTTCGCATCGGCTACGCGCCACCCGATCGTTTCGCGCTGCGCGACCATCTCGCCGGCAAGGGGGTCGATGCCGCCTTGATGATGGAGGCCGGGCTGCTGATCCATGGCGATGAGATCGCCGTACCCTATGACCGGTTCCGCGACCGGATCATGTTCCCGATCCATGATGCGCGCGGGCGGGTGATCGCCTTCGGCGGCCGGGCGATGAGTGCCGAGGTTTCCGCCAAATATCTGAATTCGCCGGAGACGCCGCTCTTCCACAAGGGCCGGCTGCTGTTCAACCACCACAATGCCCGCAAGGCCGCTCATGATCTCGGGCAGGTCATCGTGGTCGAAGGCTATGTCGACGTCATCGCCATGACGATGGCGGGCTTTCCGCAGGTCGTTGCTCCGCTTGGCACGGCGCTGACCGAGGACCAGATCGGCCTGCTCTGGCGCATGGCGGACGAGCCTGTGATCTGCCTCGACGGCGACAAGGCCGGGCGCAAGGCCGCGAGCCGCGCGATCGATATCGGCTTGCCGCTGCTCGAGCCCGGGAAGTCGCTCGCCTTCGCCTTGCTGCCGGACGGGCAGGACCCGGACGACCTGGCGCGCTCCGGCGGCAAGGTCGCGATTGCCGAGGTGCTCAAGGCGGCGCGGCCGCTGGTCGACATGCTCTGGAATCGGGAGGTCGAAGCCGGCTCACTCGATACGCCCGAGCGCCGGGCGGCCTTCGAACGTCGGCTGAAGGAGGCGCTCGGACATATCCGCGACGAGGTGACGCGGCGCCATTATCGCATCGAGATGGAAGAGCGCTTGTCGCAGCTCTTCACCAGTGCTGCTCCTGCCCGCGCCGAAAGGAGTTTTGGCGGCGAAAGGAATTTTGGTGGAGGCGGGCAGCAGCGCGGGCGAGGCGGTGCTCGTGGGCAGGGAGGCGCCGGCGCGAACCGCCAGGCCTTGCCTCTGAGGGCTAGCTCACAGCTTTCGCGCTCGCGCATCGTGTCGCAAGGGCGCGGCGAGGATAAGCGCGAGGCCTTCATCCTGCTGGCATTGGCGAGCCATTCCGGATTGATCATGCGCTGCGCGGACGAATTGTCGGAGCTATCGCTCGATGGCATGGCGGCCGAGCGTTTCAGGCAAGTGCTGCTCGATGCGGCCTTCGGCGACGGGCTCGATCAGGACGCCCTGGCGAATCGGCTCGACCAGCCGAAGGTCCAGGACGCTAAGGCGGCGCTGATGGCCGTCACCGGTCCGGCGGAGCGACTGAAACTCGCCCAAGCGGCTGATCCGGAATCAGTTTTTGAATCGATTCGTCAGGCAATCGTCTTGCATCATCGGGCGCGAACGTTACATAGCGAGTTGAAGGCAGCCGAGCGCGCACTGGCTGACGAAGCGACTGAAGCAAATTTCGCCTGGATCAAAGACGTCAAGGCCCGGCTCGAGAACCTCGAGGGCACCGAGGCCATGGCAGGTGATTGATCGGAACATAGCTTTCGCTGTCGTCGTCACTGTCGCACGGGGCATGGATGGTTCACGATTCCTAAGGAGGATCGGGTCCATCTGGTTGAGATGATTTGGGTGGGGTGAGCGCGCCGGACCAGCGGCCGCGCCGCCCTTTTATGCGTCGACATGGGGCACTTCGCGCCTCCTGCCACGCGAGAGTGCGGAGCGCTGATTGATGGCGACTAAAGCGAGCGAGCGGGAAAAGACCGATCAGGTCGCACCGGAAGCCCCCCCGACCACTGATGGGCCGCTGCTGGATCTGACGGATCAGGCCGTACGCCGGATGATCAAGCTCGCCAAGAAGCGCGGCTATGTCACCTATGACGAACTGAACGAAGTCCTGCCTTCCGAGGAATTCTCCTCGGAGCAGATCGAGGACGTGCTTGGCCAGCTCAGCGAGCAGGGCATCAACGTCGTCGACAACGAAGATCCCGAGGCCGCCGGCGAGGAACGCGCCCAGCGCGGCAAGGACGGCGGCGGCGATGACGAGGAAGCCGAGGGCGATCTCGTCGAGACCTCCCGTTCGGCGCTACCGGTCGAGGTCAAGCGCAATCTCGAGCCGACCGAGCGCACCGATGATCCCGTTCGCATGTATCTGCGCGAGATGGGCTCGGTCGAGCTCCTGTCGCGCGAAGGCGAAATCGCGATCGCCAAGCGCATCGAGGCCGGCCGCGAGGCGATGATCGCCGGGCTCTGCGAAAGCCCGCTGACCTTCCAGGCCATCATCATCTGGCGGGACGAACTCGTCGACGGCAAGGTTCTGCTGCGCGACATCATCGATCTCGAAGCCACCTATGCCGGTCCCGACGGCAAGAACCCGGCGCAAATACCTGGTGAAGAGGGTGAGGAAGCCGAAGGTCAGCCGGCGGGCGGCCCGCCGGCCTTCGGCAGCGAGGGGGGCGAACCGCCACCCGAGATGGATGACGACGACATCGAGAACAATGTCTCGCTCTCGGCGATGGAAGCCGAGCTGAAGCCGCGTGTGCTCGAGACCTTCGATTCGATTGCCGACAACTACAAGAAGCTGCGGCGCCTGCAGGACCAGGATATCGCCAACCGGCTGGAGAACACCAAGCTCTCGCCGTCGCAGGATCGGAAGTACAAGAAGCTCAAGGACGACATCATCACTGCGGTGAAGTCGCTCTCGCTCAACAACAACCGCATCGAAGCGCTTGTCGAGCAGCTTTACGACATCAACAAGCGCCTGATCTCGCATGAGACACGCTTGCTCCGCCTGGCCGAGACCTATGGCGTCGCGCGCGAGGATTTCCTCAAGCAGCATGTCGGTGGCGAACTCGACCCCAAATGGGTCCTGCGCGTTTCCAAGCTCGGCTCGCGCGGCTGGCGCGAATTCGTCGGGTCCGAGAAGGACCGGATCAAGGAGCTGCGTGAAGACATCCACACGCTTGCCTCCGAGACCGGCCTGGAGATCCAGGAATTCCGCAAGATCGTGCTGATGGTCCAGAAGGGCGAGCGCGAAGCCCGGCAGGCGAAGAAGGAGATGATCGAGGCCAATCTGCGTCTCGTGATTTCGATCGCCAAGAAGTACACGAATCGCGGCCTGCAATTCCTCGACCTGATCCAGGAGGGGAATATCGGCCTGATGAAGGCGGTCGACAAATTCGAGTACCGTCGCGGCTACAAGTTCTCGACCTACGCGACCTGGTGGATTCGGCAGGCGATCACCCGCTCGATCGCCGACCAGGCGCGCACCATCCGCATCCCGGTGCACATGATCGAGACGATCAACAAGATCGTCCGGACTTCGCGCCAGATGCTGCACGAGATCGGCCGCGAGCCGACGCCTGAGGAGCTGGCCGAGAAGCTCGCCATGCCGCTCGAAAAGGTGCGCAAGGTGCTGAAGATCGCCAAGGAGCCGATCTCGCTGGAAACGCCGATCGGCGACGAGGAAGATTCGCATCTCGGCGACTTCATCGAAGACAAGAACGCGATCCTGCCGATCGACGCGGCGATCCAGTCAAACCTGCGCGAGACGACGACGCGGGTGCTGGCTTCGCTCACTCCGCGCGAGGAGCGCGTGCTGCGCATGCGCTTCGGCATCGGCATGAACACCGACCACACTCTCGAAGAGGTTGGCCAGCAGTTCTCGGTGACGCGCGAACGTATCCGTCAGATCGAGGCCAAGGCGCTACGCAAGCTCAAGCATCCGAGCCGGTCGAGGAAGCTGCGCAGCTTCCTCGACAACTGAGCTCAGCACTCGGGATCAGAGAAGGGCGGCGCAAGCCGCCCTTTCCTTTTGACGGGGAACGTTCAGCCTTGGCTGGGCGTGGCGACGATGAGTGCCACGAGCCGTCGCACGAGGGGCAGCACGACAAGCAGGGTGGGGAAGGCGACCAGCCAGGACAGGCCCCAAGAGACGGGCCAAGTCTCTAGCGCGGTCATGGAAGGACCGAGAGCCTTCAATGTCGAGATGCCTGAGACGACGAAGGTCATCACGATCGACAGGATGAAGGGCATGATGATGCCGGCATAGCGCGCCGGCAGCTTGCGGCGCGGGCGTGAGACGTCAGTCGGAGACATGGAGAACAAGCTCTCGAGACAGGCAGTGTCGCTGGGGAGGCGCTTCCGGCATCCATCGGCGCAACGCCGCGGTGGATGCGTTGCCTGATGTGAGACGCTGATCGCTCCCTGGAGCGATGCGGCTTTCTAACCGCTGCCTAGCCTACTGCCAAGCACCACATTCCTCTTCCGATTCAGCGACCGGCGAAGATGTCGGGCCTTGGCAGCGGCTCCCATGAGTTGCCAGCCGAAATCAGGCAGCTCATGCCTTCGGGGGTGGTCGCAAAAACGGTCCAGCTGCCGGCCGGCCCCGTAAAGAGCTCAAGGATATAGCCGCCCTCGGCGAGACCGTTGCCGACCAGGTGTTCGCCGTAAATGCCGCGCAAATGGTCGACGACTTCGCTTCGCGCTGCGCAAGGGGGCCCCCGCGGCGCCTGTGCTTGCGCAGGACCCGCGTGACTCAGTGTGGCGAGTGCGAGCAGCAGCGGCGACAGCGTCCTGATCCGTCTCATGACCGCCTCCCTATTCAGAGGCGCCCGCGAGAGGAAGAACCTGGCGTCTAGGGGTGCGACGGTCGCCCTGAACCCTTAAAACGTGGGATCCGCTCTGTCTGCTTTCAAGAAACGCCGATAGTCGATGGAGGGATCACTGAACGGGGAGGTCAGAGTCCAGCCTTTCACCATGAGGTGGTCAGCTCCTGCCGGTCAGCCCCAGGAACAACTGGTAACTCTCGGCCGCGCCGGCGCCGCCGGCGCCGGTGTCGATCTGCTGGAAACCGACGAAGGCTGCGTATTCGAGACGGGCGAGAGCGAGCGCATTCTTCTCATCGAAGCGTCCGGAGGCCCGGTGCAATCCTGCGAGATAGGCGATGCGCTCGCGGTCCACCTGCGTGCAGACGCGCATCACGGCGATGTCGCTGGCGGCAAGCCGGCGCATGCCTTGCTCGACGCGGCTGTCGAGGCGCAGCGCCATCTGGTCGAGGAGGGATAGCCTGGCGTCTGGTTGCTTGCCGGTATCGGCGGCTTCGACGAGTCGGCGGGTGTAAGCCTCGCGCCAATGCTCCGCGAGTGCGGTGAGATAGGCCTCGCCCGTCACGAAATGCGCGTAGAATGAGCCCTTGGTCTTGCCGCCGCGTCGGCAGAGCGCTTCGATGGTCACGCCGGCAGGGCCGGCTTCCGCAAGCGCCGCGAGGCCGAGGTCGAGCCAATCCCTCTGCGAGAAACGGCGGGCGGCCACCTTCACCACCACAGGCCCAGTGCGCCGCATGCGGCCATGGGAAAGAACAGGGCCCATTGCGGGAAATGAGTGGGTCTCAGCCGGAAGCGCCGGATCATGGCTAGATTCCAGAGGGCGAAGAGCCCAGCGCACCCTGTCGCAAACGCCCCAAGGTCGCGGCTGCCTGCGTGCCAGGCAACGAGACCGAAGGCGAGCGCGAGCCCCGCCAGCACGATCGTGACCAGGTGCCAGCAATAGTAATTGGTGAATTTGGGCACTTTGCCCAACCCGCCGGAGGCAAGGAGCGGCTGGGCAACTTCGCGCCCACCGAGCCAGACATGGATCACGCAGGTCAAGACTGCGATCGCGGCAGCGGCCAGGAACCAACCATTCATCCGGGTGCTCTCGATGTCCGTTCAATACCATACAGTATGGTATTAAACGCTGTGTGTGGCAAGGAGGCAGAGGGACACGCTTGATGGGGAGTTGTATGATGGTTGACGAGCACCGAGCACTCGCGCCACTCAATATGTGTGAAGATACACGAGGCCGGCTCCCGCTCTCGCAGTTTCTGCCTTATAGAGATCGAGATCGCTATGGAGGCCGCATGTCATTCCTGAAATCCCTGTTCGGCCTTGGTGAGAAGGCCGAGAAACCGGCTCCTGGGCCGCTCAAGACTTTGGAGCACAGAGGCTTCACGATTCACGCCACGCCCTACCAGGAGGGCGGGCAGTATCAGCTCTGCGGCGTCATCGAGAAGGACGTCGATGGTGACCTGAAGACGCATCGCTTCGTACGGGCCGATCGTTTCCCCGGTGTGGCGGAGGCCGCCGACTTTACCTTGTTGAAGGGGCAGCAACTCATCGATGAGCAGGGAGATGCCATTTTTAGGTAGAGACTCCGGAAATCTGGCGGCTATTGTGTTTTACTTTGCGTCGCTTTTTATATTGATCCAATTTTTTCTTACGAGACTATGTATATATTTCAAGTATGCGATGTATTTCATTGTAGTGAGCTTGTCGTTTGAGATGTTTCGTTCTCATTATTTCTCTGTGTCGGGCTCTCTCCCTCTCATTTGATCGGAGGCTTAATCTTTTATTGGCATCTCCGTGCTGTCATCGCTCAGTGACCACAGAATGAGGCGACACGGATTCCTCGATGCATCGGGCTGCTGCCGACCCAGACGCTCTTGATCATGACGCGCAAACGCAGCGGGCGCCGTGATATCCGGGCTTGCGACTTTCGGCGGGAGCGACGCGGATCTCACGCCCCTTGTTGCTGCAATGCCGCTACTAGGCTCTCGCGCTGCGGATAACGCCTGGCTTGCGAGCGTCCTCGATCAGCTTCCCGCTGCCGTCTATGTCACGGATGCGGATGGGCGCCTGACCTACTTCAATCGCGCCGCTGCCGAATTCGCCGGTCGTGAACCACGAATTGGCGCAGATTTCTGGTGTATCACGCACCGCTTGCTGACCAAGGACGGTCAACATCTGCCGCATGATCAGTGCCCGATGGCGATTGCGCTGCGCGAGGGGCGAGCCATCCGGGGCGTCGAGGCGCAGGCCGAGCGGCCGGATGGGAGCTGCATCCCTTTCATGCCATTCCCGACGCCGCTCTTCGATGGCAGCGGCAGGCTCGTTGGGGGCTTCAATCTGCTCGTCGACATCAGCGAGCGAAAGCATGCCGAGAAGAAGATCGCCCATCTATCCCGCAACGATGCACTGACGGGGCTTCCGAACCGCTTCGCTCTTCGCTCGTATCTGGCCGAGCGCATGGAACGCGCAAAGCATGAAGGCGAGAGCTTCCTGGTGATGCGGATCGATCCCGACCGCTTCAAGTGTTTCAATGATGAATATGGCCAGGCGACTGGAGACGGCCTCCTGATCGAACTCGCCAGGCGTCTGGGATCTATCGAGGGCGGCTTCGCGGCGCGAATGGGCAGTGACGAGTTCGTCCTGGTGTCGCGGCACTCCCCTGGTGGCGAGCATGGTCTGTTGCAGGCTGAGCAGGTGCGCTTTGCGCTCGAAGCGGATTTCATCGACGGAACGGCGCGTCATGCGGTGAGCGTCAGCATGGGCTGCGCCCGGTTCCCCGAGGACAGCGACAGCGAAACGGGATTGCTCGACGCCGCGAATGCGGCCTTGCGTCTCGCCAAGACCGAAGGGCGCAGCCGCATCCGGATGTTTGACTTTGCCGAGCAGGAGCGCGAGCGCGAACGTCTCGATCTGCGCGCGCATCTGCGCCAGGCCATCGAGACCGGGGCGATCCTGTTGCATTATCAGCCGCAGTTCCGGGCGGATGGCAGCGTCGTCGGGTTCGAGGCATTGGCACGCTGGCGCCACCCTTCACGCGGCGTCGTCTCGCCGTCCTTGTTCATCCCAGCAGCGGAGGAGGGCGGGCTTATCGCCGCGCTTGGGGCTCACGTCCTTCGCGCGGCCTGCCGCGAAGCGGTGCGCTGGAAAGAGCCTCTCAGGATCTCCGTCAACATCTCGCCGCTCGAATTCGCGGCTGACGCGTTGCCCGGCCTCGTGGAGGAGGTGCTGAGGGAGACCGGCCTCGATCCGGAGCGGCTGGAACTCGAGATTACCGAAGGGGTGATGGTCACCGATGCCGACCGCGCCATGGCAACCCTGTCGCGCCTGCGCGCACTTGGCGTGCGGATCGCTCTCGATGATTTCGGCACCGGCTATTCGTCGCTGTCCTATCTTCACCGCTTTCCTCTGACGACTCTGAAGATCGATCGCAGCTTCGTCGCAACGCTCGGCGTCACGCTCGAAGCCGTTGCGATCACCCGCGCCATCATCCAGCTTGGGCATGCGCTGGGCATCGAGGTGGTGGCGGAAGGCGTCGAAACACCCGAACAGCTCGACTTCCTGATCTGCGAGGGTTGTGACTCGACGCAGGGCTATTTGCTCGGCCGGCCACTGGATGCCGCAGCCTATGCCCCGCTGACCGGTAGCGCCTGAGCGGCGGCGCACGTTCATTCTGACCAGCTATTGCCGAGGCATCCGCTGCTCCTACGCGCCTGCCGCCTGCAGCAGTTCCGCGAGCAGGGATTCTCCGGACCAATGTCGGCGCGTGGTGCCGCTCTCGGCCGCATGCACCAATGCATGCAGCCGCTCGTTCACTGGCGCGCGTGTTCCGTGCTGCTCGGCTAGGCGCAGCACCTCGCCATTGATCCAGTCGATCTCGGTCGGGCGCCCGGCTGCAAGATCATCCGCCATCGAGGAGCGCGCGACCGGGTCGATCATCAGCATCTTGCTCGCCAGCCTTGCAAACAGCCAGTCAGGCGCATCGAGCAGCCGGGGAAGCCAGCTGGCTGGCAATGGCGTCAGCCGGGCCGGACGAATGCCTGAGCGTTCGAGCAGGGCGAGTGCCTCCGCTTGTGCCAGCGCAAGGCAACGCCGGTAGGCGCGTTGTGACAGTTCTTCCTTCAGAGGGATGTTGGCGAGCGCGTTGATCGCATTGTTGAGGTTGAACAGCAGCTTAGCCCATTGAACCGGCACGATGTCGCGGTACTGGCTGAGCGGCAGCCCGGAGAATGCGAAGGCTGCGAGATGGGGAGCAAGCTCCACATGCGCCTCGACAGCGAGTGCGCCTTGCGACGCCTGATGGAAGATGCCTGGCCCCAACGTCACCACATTGAACGGGACCATGCCCTGTAGCACGGTTCGCCCTGGCAAGGCCGTATGCAGCCGGTCCGCATGGCCAAAGCCGTTCTGGAAGCTGATGACGACGGTCCCGGGCGGGAGAACTTTTGCCAGTTCGAGAGCCACAGTACGTGTGGCAGCCGACTTCACGGTCACCAGGACCAGTCCGGCCCTCTTCGCAACCTCGGCATTGGTCGAGAAATCGATGGCCGAGGGCGGGAGCCGCCAGTGGCCACCCTGGTAATGCGACAGTGCTAGGCCATGCCCGCGAATGTCGGAGGCGATGCGCTCACGCCCGACGAATCTGACATCGGCGCCGGCCGCGAGCAGCCGCCCGCCGATATAGCAGCCGACTGAACCGGCACCGTAGATGCAGATCCCTGCCATCGGGTAAGGATGCCGAACGGCTGGATCCTCAGCAAGCCGGACGCCCGCGCGCGCCACTCCAGTTTCTCCTGGAGGAGGAAGATCAGTGTGGCCCCCACGCCCAAGTACGGCCTTTCGGTTGGTCTGACTGCACAATACTGGACGCCAAATCCGGCGGTCACCGCCTGGTTGCCGACCATGAATACGTGGCCGACGCCGACATTGACGGGAGCCGTCCATTGCCGGCGATCCAGTCGTAACTTGGCTCGGTATTGAGAGAGGCTGAGGCCCTGGCCGAAGGTGGACGATAGGGAGGAGCTGAAGGAAGGTCGCGCTGATGTCCTTGCGCCCTTCGGGGTCCAGGTGAGCGGCATAAGACGATCGTCACCGATGACGCTTTCCCTTCGTGCTGCGGCGCTCTAGCCTCAGCGCCCGAGGCAGTGCTCTTGTGAAAGGCAGCGAGTGATGAAGAAGGGGTCCGATCTCCTGGTAGCGGCGCTCGAGAATGAGGGCGTCGACTGCATCTTCGGCGTGCCGGGCGAGGAGAATCTCGATGTCGTCGAGTCCCTCCGCAATTCCGGCATCAAGCTCGTCCTGACGCGGCATGAGCAGGCTGCAGCCTTCATGGCAGCGACGCATGGGCGGCTGACGGGCCGACCGGGGGTCTGCATCGCGACGCTCGGACCGGGCGCCCTGAATTTTTCCACGGGCGCGGCCTATGCCCATCTCGGCGCCATGCCGATGATCATGATCACCGGCCAGAAGGCGATCATGACCGCCAAGCAGGCGCGTTTCCAGATCGTCGATGTCGTCGCCTCGATGAAGCCGCTGACCAAGATGACACGGCAGATCGTGAGCGCCGCCAGCATTCCGGCTGCTGTACGCGACGCCTTCCGCGTTGCGATGGAGGAACGGCCGGGGCCGGTGCATCTCGAGCTGCCCGAGGATGTCGCTGCCGAGGAGATCGACGACATCCCCGTGATTCCGGTTCATCCGCTCGAGCAGCCGGTTGCCCAGACCGTGGCGCTCGACCGCGCAGCGGAGATGATCCTGGCGGCAAAGAGGCCACTGGTCATGATCGGCGCTGCCGGCAATCGGCCGCGTCTTGTCGAGGCGCTCTCGGCCTTCGTACGGCGCACAAGGCTGCCGTTCTTCAACACCCAGATGGGCAAGGGCGCGGTCACCGGCGGCTCGAACCTCTATATGGGGACCGCGGCCCTCTCTGAACGCGACTATGTCCATGAAGCCGTGAATCGGGCCGACCTGATCATCTCGATCGGTCACGACACGGTCGAGAAGCCGCCCTTCCTGATGCAGAGCGCCGGCGGCCCGAAGGTGATCCATGTCGGCTATCAGTCCGCCAATGTGGAGCAGGTCTACCATCCCGACGCCGAGGTGATCGGCGATATCGGCGCGACCGTGACGCAGCTCGCCGAACGGCTCGGCGGCAAGCTCGAACCCGATGTGTCGCTGCTCGACCTGCGCCAAAGGATCCTGGCGCGGATCAACGACCGTGCCGACGAGGATCGCTTTCCGATCACGCCCCAGCGCATCGTCCATGACGTACGCCAGGTGATGCCCGAGGATGGCATCGTCTGCCTCGACAATGGCATGTACAAGATCTGGTTCGCCCGAAACTACCGCACTCATGTGGCCAACACGCTGCTGCTCGACAATGCGCTCGCCACGATGGGGGCGGGGCTGCCCTCGGCGATGATGGCGGCGATGCTGTATCCCGAGCGCCGCGTCATGGCTGTCTGCGGCGATGGCGGCTTCATGATGAACTCGCAGGAGATGGAAACCGCCGTCCGGCTCGGCCTCAACCTCGTTGTCGTCATCCTGAACGACAATGCCTATGGCATGATCCGCTGGAAGCAGGCGGTCGATAATTTCCCGGATTTCGGCCTGACCTTCGGCAATCCGGATTTCGTCCGTTATGCCGAGGCCTATGGCGCGAAGGGTTCGCGCGTCTCCACGGCGGAGGACCTTGCTCCGACGCTGGAAGCCGCGTTCGCGGGGGGCGGCGTTCATCTCGTCGAGGTGCCGATCGACTATTCCGAGAACACGCGCGTTCTGGTGGACGAGTTGCGCAACCGCACGCCCGATATCGAGCTGGCCTGACCGGAGAGTGACGATGCTGCAGGTTGTTCAAGCCTTTGACCGCGCTCCTATCACTGAGATCGAGACCGATGACGCTGCCGCGCTCGAAGCCAAGCTGCAGGCGGCCGAGCGCGTGTTCCGGGATCGGGATGGTTGGCTGAAGCCCTATGAGCGCATCGCCATTCTGCGGCGACTGGCCAGTCTCATGGACGCCCGACGCGATCATTTTGCCATGCAGATCGCGCGCGAGGGCGGCAAGCCGCTGCCGGACGCCATCGTAGAAACCACCCGCGCAATCGACGGCGTGCACAATGCTGCCGACGAGCTGCGGAATTTTGCCGGGCGCGAGATTCCGATGGGCCTCTCGGCGGCGGGAGCGGGCCGCTGGGCCTTCACCACCAAGGAGCCGATCGGGATCGTCGCTGCGATCTCGGCCTTCAACCACCCGCTGAACCTGATCGTGCATCAGGTCGCTCCGGCGATCGCTGTCGGCTGCCCGGTGATTATCAAACCGGCAGGCCCGACGCCGCTTTCCTGCCGAGACTTCGTGGCTCTCGTTCACGAAGCCGGCTTGCCTGAGGCCTGGTGCCAGAGCTTCATTCCGGAAAGCAACACGCTCGCCGAGAAACTGGCGACAGACCGCCGCATCGGCTTCCTGAGCTTCATCGGCTCGGCGAAGGTCGGCTGGTATCTGCACAGCAAGCTCGCCCATGGTGCACGCTCGGCGCTGGAGCATGGCGGCGCGGCACCCGCGATCGTCGATCGCAGCGCCGATCTCGACCGGATCATCGAGCCGGTCGTTAAGGGCGGCTACTATCATGCAGGACAGGTCTGCGTGTCGACGCAGCGCATCTTCGTGCATGAGGAGATCGCCGCGGCGTTCACGGAACGCTTGGTCGCGCGTGTCGCGAAACTGCGTGTTGGAGATCCGACGCTTGCCGATACCGAGGTCGGACCGCTGATCCATCCCCGCGAGGCCGACCGGATCGCCTCATGGGTCGAGGAGGCCGTGAGCGGTGGGGCGAAGCTCGCGGTTGGCGGCGGCCGCATCTCGGAAACGACCCTGCAGCCAACCGTGCTGCTTGACCCATCCGCTGAGGCAAAGGTCTCGCGCGAAGAGGTCTTCGGGCCCGTGACTTGCGTCTATCGCTATCGGCGGCTCGACGACGCGATCGCGCAGGCGAATTCGCTCCCGGTCGCGTTCCAGGCCAGCGTCTTCGCGCAGGATATCGATGTCGCGATGCGGGCTGCAGACCGTCTCGATGCCTCCGCGGTGATGATCAACGATCCCACCGCATTTCGGACCGACTGGATGCCCTTCGCGGGCCGGCGCGAATCCGGCTACGGCATTGGCGGCATTCCCTTCACCATGCGTGAGATGGCGCAGGAGAAGATGATCATGATGCGGCGTCCGTAGCCTGATCCAGGGACGAACCGAAGTCTGGCAGGCTGAGGGTTAAGCCCCCCGCGCGCCATCTGCCTTTGGCATGCCGGAACTGCCGCGTCGCGCTGCCGACGCGGTGCCCCACTGCGGCCGGCGCGCTTGCCGCAGGGGGGCGCGGTGCCTAATCATCGCCGCGTCATAAGAGAGCCGTTCTCCGAAATCGGCCGGCGAGGAAACATGTCTCTCCAGCACGAGCGCTACGCGCCTGATTCCTCCTATGCCTGGCTGCGGCTGGCGATGGCGCTGCTCGTCGGCACCGTCGCCTGCGTCGGCACCTGGTCGGTGGTCGTCGTGCTTCCCTCCGTTCAGGCTGAGTTCGGCACGGCGCGGGCGGGCGCTTCGCTGCCCTATACCGCCGTCATGCTCGGTTTCGGCTTCGGCAATATCCTGATGGGCCGGATCGCCGATCGTTACGGCATCGTCGTTCCGATCGTGATGGGTGGGGTCTTCCTCGGTGCGGGCTATGTGCTCGCGGGTCTCGCCGGCACGCTGTGGCAATTCGCGCTCGCCCACGGCCTGCTGATCGGGATCGGCGGCGCTGCGGGGTTCTCGCCTCTGATCGCCGATCTCTCGCACTGGTTCCGCAAGCATCGCGGGCTCGCCGTGGTCTTCGGCGCATCCGGCAGCTATCTCGCGGGCGTGATCTGGCCCCAGGTGATCACCTGGGGATTGCAGAACCATGGCTGGCGCGCCACGCATATCGGCATCGGCCTGACGGCGCTGGTTGTGCTTGTGCCGCTTTCCCTGTTCTTCCGCAGGCGCCCGGCCGCCGAAACGCTGGCAGCGGCCGAGGCTTCGAGTGCCGGTGCTCGCGGCGATCTCGGTCTTTCCGCGAACCAGCTGCAATTGCTGCTTTCGGTCGCCGGCTTCGCCTGCTGCGTCGCGATGTCGATGCCGCAGGTCCATATCGTCGCCTATTGCGGCGACCTTGGTTACGGCGTCGCGCGTGGCGCCGAGATGCTTTCGCTGATGCTGCTACTCGGCATCATCAGCCGTATCGGTTCCGGTTTTGTCTCCGACCGGATCGGCGGAGCGGCAACCCTGGCACTTGGCTCGGTGATGCAGGGTGTTGCGCTCTTCCTCTATCTCTTCTTCGACGGGCTGACCTCGCTCTACATCGTCACCGGCATCTTTGGGCTGTTCCAAGGCGGGATCGTGCCGATGTATGCGGTGATCATCCGCGAGTACCTGCCAGCGAAGGAGGCGGGAGTGCGGATCGGTATCGTGATGTCCGCGACGATTCTCGGCATGGCCTTCGGCGGCTATATCTCAGGATTGATCTACGACCTCTTTGCCTCCTACAGGGTGGCCTTCCTGAACGGGCTGGCCTGGAACCTGATCAATCTTGCCGTGGTCTCCTGGCTGATGCTGCGGGCAAGGCCACGGCTACAGGCAGCCTGATCACCCCGCCATCGGTCCCGGCCGATAGGTGCCGAAGCACCACACGTGGCCCTCCGGATCCTTGCAGATGAAGTCACGGCTGCCATAGGGCTGGTCGGTCGGCTCCATGCAGATGTCGGCACCGGCCTTGCGGGCGCGCTCGCAGCGGGCATCGATATCGTCGGTTGCGATATAGGGAGAGGCTGTGGTGCCGCCGAGCTCAGCCGGGCGTGAGACCAGCTTGCCGAAGGGATTGTTGTCGGCTGAGCCGAGCATCACGACGCTCTCGCCCATGCGAAGCTCGCCGTGGAGCAGGGTCCTGCCGTCGTCCGAGTAATAGGCGGCGTGCTTCTCGAAGCCAAATGCCTCGATCAGCCAGTCATACATGCGCGGAGCATCGGCATAGCGCAGCGAGATGCAAATCATGGCCTGCGGTCTTGTCATGGCGTCCTCCTGAGCGGCTGATCATAGCGCAGGGGCGAGGACCGGTGTCTCTGCGATCCATGGACAGTCAGTGCCGCAGCGAGCCTCTTCGGCAGCGGACTGGTCGCTACTTCAAGCGTGACGTCCGAAGGATCTTCGCTGGGTCCTGCGCAATCGTCTCAGGGTTGTTCGTGGGGATTGCCACAGGCTTCGTGCTGGCGCCGATGCTGCATCGTGTGCTCCATTCCCTGGATGTCGGAGAGGGAAGGAGCAGAGATGATCGAGCCAGGCCTAAAGCCGGATGAGGAGCCATTGGGCGATTTGACGGTTCGCACCATCGCCATGCCGGCCGATACCAATGCCAATGGCGACATCTTCGGCGGTTGGGTGATGTCTCGGATGGATTCGGCCGGCGGAATCGCCGGTGTCGATCGGGCGCAGGGCAGGGTGGTGACGATCGCTGTCGAAGCCATGACCTTTATCCGCCCGGTCAAGGTCGGCGATGTCCTCAGCGTCTATACCCATGTCGAATCCGTCGGCCGGACCTCGATGAAGATCCATGTCGAGGCCTGGGCGAAGCGCTTCCGGACCACCCTGCATGAGAAGGTGACGGATGCGACCTTCACCTTCGTTGCGATCGACGAGGAGGGCCGTCCGCGGCCGGTGCCGCCGCTTCCCAGCGCTTGAATGAAAGATCGCTGCTGGATTTCTGCGATCTCGCTAAAGGATTTTTCACTGCGCCGAGAGGTTGAAGAAACGCATTAACGATTGTGACAGAAGCAAATGGTTCTTTCCATCGGTCAAACTCCAGTGGACAACCATCGCCATGCATCGCTCGGTCGTTCTTCATCTCCGCAAACTGAGCGTTTTGTCGTCCCAACTGCGCGGAGACGAACGCGGTGCCGTTGCCATGATCTTCGCGATCCTGCTGGTACCGCTGATCGCGCTCATCGGCGTTCTCGTCGATACCTCGCAGGCTCAGAATGCCCGCATCGACCTGCAAAGCGCACTCGACTCGGCGGTTCTGGCCGCGGCCAAGCTGAACGAAAGCGATAGCGAGCGGATTGCCGCCGCAAACCGCTACCTGACGGCAGCCCTGCCGCCCGGCTTTCCCGGCACCGCCGTCATCTCGAGCTTTGCCATCGTCGACGGGGCGGCGGCGGTGAAGGGGGATGCGAGCGCGAACGTCAAGACGATGTTCGGCAACCTCATCGGAGGATCCTCGACCAAGATCGCGACCACGGCGAAGGCACTCATTGCAAGGCCGCAAGTGCGCCATCTCGATCTGGTGATGTGCATCGACGCGACGGGCTCCATGCAGAACACGCTCGACGCGGTGAAGAACGCTGCCTTGAATTTCGAGAAGAATCTGAACGATGAGCTGAAGGCGAAGAAGATCGATCCCTTTGAGTCGATGCGGGTGAAGCCCATCTTCTACCGTGATTTCGGGGGCAATAGCGGCACCAAGAAGGACCCTCGGGACTATGGTGACCGGCCTCCCATGAAAATTGGCGAGTTCTGGAGGCTGCCCGACCAGTCAACGCTCTTCTCGAACTTCGTCGCGCCTGAAAAGGCCAGCGGTGGTGGCGACTTGCCTGAATCAGGCCTTGAATGCGTCAACGAGGGCATGAATTCGAACTGGATCAAGAAAGGCGCGACCGTGGTCGGCGGAGCGAGCGCAGGCCAGCTGATCACGGCGTCGTTCAACGTCATTGCCGTCTGGACCGACGCTGACGCACATCAGCCATCTCACGGCCAATCCCTGAAGAATCCCGATTATCCAGCCGCTGATGTCATGCCACGGACTTGGACCGGCACGCCGCCCGCTGCCCCGGGCCTTAATTACAAATGGAGTTCCAGCGTCAAGATGGATCAGGAAAACAGGATGCTGGTCTTCTTCGGCGATTCAGGCACGACAAACTGGTTGCCGGTGAGGAAGTGGGCCGGTTTTTTTCAGGGAGGCACGCTGACCGAAGGCAATACGCAGCTCGTCAAGAAACTTGCCGAAGCCATCGCTACCAAGACAAAGATACCGACGCTGACGCACTGAGTTGGATCTGCGCGAGCCACCGTTTCGCAGAGGTTAACGGAAGCTGAATCGCCCGCTGCGTGGAGCGATTCAGAACAGGGCGCTCACTTAAGCGTTTTTTAAGCGCATGTCGCCGATCCTAGCGCTCAAGAAGCCTAACTCTAAGGGCTGACCTAAAGAGAGCTGGGGAACTGTTCATGCCTGTTCAACGAGGCTCGTACCGAGCCCCGCTGTCCGCGCCGCGGTTTCCTTCCTGAGGCCCCGCCGTCGCGCGCTGCATGCATTCCGGAGAACGACTATGAAGAAGGTCAAGAAGCCCACGCGGCAGCGTACGCCGCTGCGCGTCGGCATTGCCGCGCGCATCTATGCCGCGCTCGGCATTCTGACCGTATTGACGATCGTCGCATCCGCGGTCGCCTGGTTTTCCTATGGCCGGGTGAACCAGACGGTCAACGACATGATCGAGAACAAGATGCCGGTGGTCGAACTGGCGCTCGAGCTCTCGCAGGCAGCGACGAAATCCACGGCACTCGCCGCACGCTTCAGTGAAGTCCAGAATGCCAAGGAGCGGTCCGAGCTGACGGGGGAGCTCGATCTCATTGAAGCCAAGCAGTTCGAGCTGCTGCGCAAGATCTCCGATCGCGGGCAGGACAAGGCAAAGGCCCAGAAGGCGATCGATGAGCTCTCGCGGCAGATCAACGATCTCAACGACCTGACGGGGCAGCGGTTGCGCAACTCCAGCGAGGCGCAGATTGCGGTCGAGACCCTGGGCAAGGCTCGGGAGGACTTCGTCAGGGCCGTCGGCACCGAGGCCGAGGAGGCGAAGTTCAATCTCGCCTATGGCATCGAGAATGCGGCCAATCTGTCGGGCGACGAGCTGACCTCGGCGCTGAAATCCCTCGCCGGCCGCGACTTCACGGCCTTCGACCTGGCCAGAAGCCTGCAGGCCGATGTCAGCGAGCTCGGCGGCATCCTGCGCGAGATCGCCCAGATCAGCGACAGCTCGCAGCTTGGAACCGCGCGCGAACGCTTCCAGGCGATTGCCAAGCTCGTCCGCTCCGGCCTCGCCGAAGCTGAGAAGATCGTACCAAACCAGGGGCGGGTGCGCTCGGTCAATGCGATCCTGAACGTTGCCGAAGGCAGCAGCGGTCTGTTCGATGTGCGCGACCGCGACATCGTGACTCAGGGGGCTATTCGTGCCGGCCTGTCGGATCTCAGCCGTGCAGCTGAAGTGGTGCGCCGCGAGGTCGAGACGCTGGTTAAGGCGGCCCGTGACGAGGCGCATTCGGCGGGCACGTCGACCGGCAACCTGATCGAGGACAGCAAGTGGTGGCTCGGCGCAATCGGTCTCGGCTCGCTGCTCGTCGCGCTGGCGCTCTCGCTTTTCTATGTCCGTCCGATGATCGTCGGCCGTCTCAACAAGCTGTGGACGGCGACCCGTGCCATTGCCGACGGAAAGCTGGACGCAACGGTCGAGACGAAGGGCAATGACGAGATCTCGGACATTGCGCGCAGCGTGCTGCTGTTCCGCGACAACGCCTTGGCGCTGCGAGCCGCCGAAGCTGCGAAGATCGAGGACGAGGCCCTGGCGCAGCAGCGCCGTCGTGAGATGATGCAGGAGTTGGGCGAAGCCTTCGGCCAGGTGGTCGAAGCCGCAGCCGCCGGCGACTTCAGCCGCCGGGTCTCGGCAAGCTTCGCTGATGCCGAACTCAATGCGCTTGCCGGTTCCGTCAACGCCCTGCTCGAAACCGTACAGGCCGGGCTCTCGGAGACCTGCGAAGTGCTGGCTGAACTGTCGGCCGGCCAGCTCTCGACCAGGGTCGAGGGCAGCTATCACGGCGCCTTCGCCGAGCTCAAGGACGGCGCCAACGGCCTCGCCGAAGAGTTCGAAAGCACGCTCGCGCGTCTTTCGGATACGGTTTCGGCCGTGCGCAGTGCGACCAGCGAGATTCTCGATGGTGTCACCGACCTCGCCGAGCGTACGACGGAGGAAAGCAACGCTGTCTCGATGGCGACCAATCAGCTCGGCGCCTTCGCGGGCACCGTGAAGAAGACGGCTGACGAAGCCTCGCAGGCCATGGGCATGGCCGAGAGTGCCGAGCAGCGTGCCCAGCAGGGCGAAAAAGTCGTCGCCTCGGCATTGGATGCGATGCGTCGCATCCGCGCCTCGTCCGACAAGATCTCGGAGGTCATCTCGATGATCGACGAGATCGCTTTCCAGACCAACCTGCTGGCGCTCAATGCGGCAGTGGAGGCCGCGCGCGCCGGCGATAGCGGCCGTGGTTTCGCGGTGGTCGCGGCTGAGGTGCGCAGTCTCGCCAAGCGTTCGGCGGATGCCTCGAACGACGTCAAGCGTCTGGTCGAGGCCGCACATGGCGATGTCGCGGTCGGTGTCGGCCTCGTCGAGGAGACCTCGGCGATGTTCGAGAGCATCGTGTCTTCGGTCAACGATCTCTCCGGACTGATGAACGGCATCTCGCAAACGGCGCGGAGCCAGGCAAGCGACGTTTCCGCCATCAACAACGAGATCGACGGCATCGGAACGATGGCGCATCAGAATGCTGCGCTGGTCGAGGAGACGAATGCCGCGCTCGCGCTGACGGATGAGCAGACCCGCGCGCTGACCGAGCATATCGGGCGCTTCCAGTTCCGCGAGGGGCACGTCGCCGGGCACGGCGGGATGTCGGTCGCCCGGGCGGCCTGAGCGCTTCACCCTTCATCTACCCTGGCAACGGCCCCGCTCGCGAGACGCAGCGGGGCTGTTTCAGTTTGCGGGCTGCGCTGGGGTCTTGCGGGACAGAAGGCGAGGGTGTTAGGCGAAGAGTGGGCCGGTAGCTCAACGGTTAGAGCTCGCTGCTCATAACAGCGCCGGTGCCGGTTCGAATCCGGCCCGGCCCACCATCCCCGAACAGAGTTTCGAACCACGCCGTGGCCGGGGATATGGTTTTGCTGGGCCTTCTCGGTATTGGCTTTCTTGGGTTGCAACCCGGCAACAGGTTTATCGACGGAAGCGTGGCGACTGATTTGTCTGACCCGGACCGCCGCGAGACTGGCAGTGATGCGGTCAGGGTCGTTCCGTCAGGCCGCTCTCGCGTCCACTGCGAGGATCCCAGGCCCTAGCGTGTTGCAGGCCTCGCCAAGCGATCGGCCATTCTGATCAAATCTGCGAGCGTCGATGCTCCCATTTTGCGCATGGCCTGACCGCGGTGAACTTTGACCGTGATCTCGCTCAAGTTGAGCTCCGCCGCGATCTGTTTGTTGAGGCGCCCCGCGACGACAAGGGCCATGACCTCTCTCTCGCGCGCCGAAAGTGTTGCGTAACCCGCCTTGATATCCGCCGTCGCCGCGTCATCCTGGCGCCGGACGCGATCGCGATCGATGGCGGCGCGGACGGCATCGAGGAGATCCTGTTCGCGGAAGGGCTTCAGCAGGAACTCCACGGCTCCGGCCTTCATGGCCCGAACCGCCATGGGCACGTCGCCATGGCCGGTCAGGAAGACGATTGGCAAAGGGTCGCGGATCGCCAGGAGTTCCGCCTGGAAATCCATGCCGCTGGGCCCAGGCATTCTGACGTCAAGGACGAGGCAGGACGGTTCGTCGGGGCGTCGGAGCAGCGCAAACTCATGGACGGAGGCGAAGCACGATACGGCATAGCCGATCGAGCGGAACAAGCTGTCCAATCCATCTCGCACGGATGGGTCGTCGTCGACCACGAAGACGGTTGGCGCCTCTTGCGTCATCGCTCTCACTCGTCGCGCTCGCGTGGTACCGGCAGTGTGAAGCCGAACACCATGCCGCGCGGATGATTGACGGCCGCGTAGATCGCGCCGCCATGGGCCTCGACGATTGAGCGGCTGATCGCCAAGCCCATTCCCATGCCACCTGGCTTCGTGGTGTAGAAGGCCTCGAAGACCTGGTCGATCGCGGCAGGAGCGAGGCTGATCCCCGTATCGCGGACGCTCACCGTGATCTTGCCGTCGCCCGCGGCGGCGCTGACGAGCATGTCCCGCGGCCCGGTCTCCAGGCTACCCATTGCCTCGGCAGCATTGACGACGAAGTTCAGGACGACCTGTTGCAGTTGGACCCGGTCCCCCAGCGGCGAGGAGAGATCGGTCCCGAAGTCGGTGCGCAGCACGACGTGGTTCCTGCGGATTTCGCTGCGCGCCAACAGCAGCGCCTCTTCGATCAGCTCGATCAGATCGACCCTGTCGCGCGACGGCGGCGCCTTTGTCACGAGCCGGCGCACTCGGCCGATCACGTCGCCGGCGCGATCGGCATCCGCGACGACCCGGCTGAGCGCACGCTGCGCCTCATCCGGGTTGGGTGGCGATGCCGCGAGCCAACGAATGGCGGCATGAGCGTTGGCGACGATGCCCGCGAGCGGCTGGCTCACCTCATGGGCGATCGAGGCGGTCAACTCTCCCATGGTCGTGACCCGCGACATATGCGCGAGATCATCCTGCGCCTGCCTCGCCCGTGCTTCGGCCGCCCGGATCCTGGTCGCGAGATAGGTCGCGGAGCCGATGGCCAGCAGGCTCAAGGCGCAATTGACGAGCCCCGATTCAAGCGCGCCCCGAGGGGTCAGGAGGTAGCTCAGCACCGTGAGAGCTGCGCAGCCCGCACCGACGAGGACCACCGCGCCTTGCCGGCCGGACCTGACGGAAATCAGGACCACGGCGACATAGAGGACGGCGACGGCGATCTCCAGGTTGGTGACCGTGTCGGCAACGAAGATTGCGGCCGCAAGTACGAGGAGGCCCGGCCAGAGCAGGGGCGTCTCGATTTGGAAACGCTCCCGATTGAGCATCATGCGCCGTCTCCCGCAAACCAGCCTTCACCAGCGGGCATGACCGAGAAGACAGCCTGTCCCGGTGCTTTGTCCAGCGGCTCGCGGCGGGATGTCATTCCACCATCGCCTCCGCCCGCCAGCGTGCTGCGGTCACGACCGGTTCCAGGCTCAGGCGGCCGACGATCTGCTCCAGGGCGGCATCCTCGCGATGATCTGCCGTCACGGTCGCTGCCACCTCGACCCGATCGGTATCCTCGATATTGCTGCTGTCGAGCTGGTGGAGATGCAGCCGGGCCGAGCCGAGGCCCTGGAGCATCAGCGCCCGGACATGGGCCTCGCCTTCGCACCGGCAGACCGCGGTCACGGTGTAGCACACGACGAGTTCCGTCATTTCGATCGACTGGCGGGCGATCAGACGGATCAGCGGGCGCAGGGCGAGATTGACCAGGATGACGAAGCTTGTCGCAAGCAGTGCATGGAGCGGGAAGCCGGCGCCGGCGACGAGCCCGACCGCGGCCGAGCACCATAGGGTTGCGGCCGTGTTGAGGCCACGGACGTTGAGCCCCTCCTTGAAGATGACGCCGGCGCCGAGGAAGCCGATCCCCGAGACGACCTGGGCGGCCACCCGCGTCGGGCTCGCATCGCCCGGAACGAGGCTCGCGAACATCACGAAGATGGCTGCTCCCAGGGCCACGAGCGTGTTGGTGCGTAGGCCCGCAAGCCGCTGCCGCCATTGCCGCTCGAAGCCGATGACGGCGCCCAGCGTAAAGGCCGTCCCGAGATTGACCGCCGCTTGCTCAAATCCGATCGCCATGGCTGCTGTCTTGGCTTGAGGTCAAAATTGCCGTCGCCGCCTGCTGCGCATCAGCGCCAGGCCGCATCGTTCGGGACGCCCCGATCGCTGCAGGAGCCAACGGGTCAGCCTCGGCGGCAGGACTCCGAGACGATGGAGCCTGGAGATCGCGCCGAGCTGCCATTCGGAGGCCCGCAGCAGAAGGGTCACAACTGGCAGGAACAACCGGTACTGACCAAAAATCTGACCAGCATTGGCGGCTAACCCACGCGTCTACGCCGTCGCCTCGGCACCACGCCCAGTTCAACTCGGATTTTCGAGGGTGAACAGATCCGCAATTTCGTCATAGGCGAAGTACTCGCCGTAACGGGCCCAGTTCGTGACCGCCTTCAAGGTCGTGACGGCATAGTCCTCCGACATGTGATCCTCGAGCTCATCGCGAAAGCGGGCCGCCGGGGCCTTGTGGGTGGGACGCTCATCGAGCACGCGCCGGATGTGGGTGGCGAGCGGGACGTAGGTCGCGAGCTGCTGTGCGAAGAGATGTTTGCGCTCGTCGACATTGCTGCCGGCGAAGCGCAGGCCTGGCGCCGTCAACTTGATGTCGCCGCCCTCCAGATCGGCGAAGCGCAGGAGCTGGAGCGTCTCCGCCACGGGGAACAGGTCGTCGATTTCAAGGTGGAGCCCGGCTGCCAAGGGCGGCAGGTCGGCCTCGCCCTTGTAGGGTTCGGCGGCGATCGCCTCGATCAGGCCGGCCATCAGGTTGGTCGAGACGCGTGGCAGCGACATCGCTATGCCGGAGCCCGGGAAGAAGCCCTCATGCACCGGAGCGGTTCTTGCCGTCATCCGTGCATAGATGTCCTCGACCAGCACGCGGAACTCAGGCGCGAGTCGATCACGCGGCTGGGGCATGTCGACCCGGATCTCGGCGATCACCCGGCCGGGATTGGACCCGAAGATCAGGATGCGGTCACACATCAGCACCGCTTCCTCGATGTTGTGGGTCACCATCAGGATCGCTTCGATCGGCATGCGCCCTTCGCACCAGAGGTCCAGAAGGTCGGTGCGCAATGTCTCGGCGGTCAACACGTCGAGCGCCGAGAACGGTTCGTCCATCAGCAGCACCTTGGGGTGCACAACCAGAGCACGCGCGAGACCGACGCGCTGGCGCATGCCGCCGGAGAGTTCCTTGGGATAGGCGCTCTCGAAGCCGTCGAGGCCGATCAGGTCGATGGCTGCGAGTGCGCGCTTGCGCCGCTCTACGGGTAGGACCCCCTGCGCTTCCAGTCCGAGCTCGACATTTTCCAGCACGGTCAGCCAGGGAAACAAGGCAAAACTCTGGAAGACGACGGCCACGCCCGAGTTCGGCCCCGTCACGGGTTCGCCCTCGAAGGTGATCGTGCCGCCGCTGGGCCTGATCAAGCCGGCGATGGCGCGCAGCAAGGTCGACTTGCCGGAACCGGAGCGGCCGAGCAGGCCGACGATCTCGGCCGGCCTCAGCTCGATGTCGATGTTGTCGAGCACGACGAGCGAGCCCGAGGCGCCCTTGTCGTAGGTCTGGCAGACCTGCCTTGCAGAAACGATCGGCGCAGGTTTGGTGGCTTCTGCCCTTCGGGTGACGGAGACGGCGTCCATGGTGCAATCCTCCAGCGGAAAGGGTCAGTCGAGACGCATGCGGCGTTCCGCAAAGGCGTAGAGCGGGCGCCAGAGCGTGCGGTTGAAGAGCGTGACGAACAGCGACATCACGGCGACGCCGAGGACGACACGGGGCAAGTCGCCCGCTGCCGTCGCATTGGCGATGTAGGAGCCGAGGCCGTAGGCCTCCAGCTTGGTGTCGCCCCAGCTCGCCACCTCGGCGACGATGCTGGCGTTCCATGAGCCGCCGGATGCCGTGAGTGCGCCCGTGACGTAATAGGGGAAGATTCCCGGCAATATGGCGCGCCGCCACCATGTCCAGGAGCGGAGCTGGTAGACCGAGGAAACCTCCCGCAGGTCCGTCGGAAACGCACTGGCGCCGGCGATGACGTTGAACAGAATATACCACTGCGTGCCGAGCACCATCAGCGGCGAGAGCCAGATGTCTGGGCTGGCCCCGGTCGTGACGATCGCCACAACGGCGAAGGGAAAAAGAACGTTGGCAGGAAAGGCAGCGAGGAACTGGGCGAGGGGCTGGACGCGCTCGGCGACCGCCGGGCGTAGGCCGATCCAGACTCCGAGTGGCACCCAGATCAGGCTTGCGACCGCAATGAGCACGATCACGCGCAACAAGGTCACGAGGCCGCGACCCAACGGATCCCAGATGTCGCGCCAGGACAGGGTCTGGCCGACATAGGACACGGCCGTCCACGCCGCCCATGCGCCGACAGCGACGATCAGGCCGAGCCACGCATAGTCGATGGCCCGTGACCAGCCCTGGCTGTCTCCAGGCGCTGCCGGCAGGGCTGATCGCGCCCGCGACAGCCGAACGAGCAGGAGCCTGTTCCACAGCCAGGCGAAGGGCCAGGTCAGGCGTTTGAGGAGGCGCGTACGCCGGATCAGCGCATAGACCCATGAGCGCGGCTTCTCCTGGCCTGCCGTCTGCTCGAAGCGGAACTTGTCGGCCCAGGCGACGATCGGCCGGAACAGCAACTGGTCGTAGAGACCGATTACGATTGCCATGGCCAGTACCGCCCAGGCGACGGCGGCAAAGTCCTGCTTGTCGATGGCAAGAGCCAGCCAGGAGCCGAGACCGGGAAGCTGGACGGTGGTGTCACCGACTGTGATCGCCTCCGATGCGACGACGAAGAACCACCCGCCCGACATCGACATCATCGTATTCCAGACGAGCCCGGGCGCTGCGAAGGGGGCCTCGAGCCGCCAGAAACGTTGCCAGGAGGAGAGCCCGAACCCGCGGCTGACCTCGTCGAGATCGCGCGGAACGGTCCGGAGCGACTGGTAGAAGGAGAAGGCCATATTCCAGGCCTGGCTGGTGAAGATCGCGAAGATCGCGGCGCATTCGGCACCGAGCTGACGACCTGGGAACAGGCCCATGAAGAAGGTGACGGTGAATGTCAGGAAGCCGAGAACCGGAACCGATTGCAGGATGTCGAGGGCAGGGATGATGATCATCTCGGCGCGGCGGCTCTTGGCGGCCAGCGTCGCGATCACGAAGGTGAAGATCAGCGAGGCGATGATCGCCGCGAACATCCGTAGCGTTGTGCGCAAGGCGTATCCGGGCAGCAGCATCGGATCGAGCGAGACGGGGGCTGCAGTGAGGCCCTTCAGGGGCGAGTGCATGCCGGCGGCTCCATGGAGCGCCAGCACGGCAAGTGCGGCCAGCAGTGCGAAGGCCACCAGGTCGTAGATATTGGGCAGAACGCGAGTGCGCGTTAGCGCGGCCAAGGCGCTGTGTCCCCGACGGTCGTTGGATACGAACACCATGATGCACCTCAGGCTGAGGGGGACGTCTGGCCGGTATCGTCAGGTGCGAACAGGTCGCTCTATCGCACGGATGACTGCCTCGCGCCGCGAGGGGCACGCCAAGGCCAGGGGACGTGGCCGCGCGAGCTCGCGCGTCGACTGCCGCTCTCGTCGAGACATGTGGCCGGCGCGCTGGTCCAGCGGCATTCGAGCCGTCCCCTGGGACGGCGATGCCAAACCGCGACGAGAACCGGAGGCGCCGCCGCGCATCGCCGAAACGTTCCGGACGCGCCGGTATCGGGCCGGGCGCTCGCGGTACGGCTGGAGGTGGTGGCGCTGTTGCGGAAGGCGATGACGTTGCTCATGGCTTACCTCCTCGAACTGCTCGGAACGGATCCGGGGGGGCCAATAGGGCTAACCCCGCCTTGCCCTCGCCCTTGCCCGCCAGGTTTGGCGGAGGCGACCCAGGCTGACCGCAATATTGATCGGTCGCTAGTTCAAATCTATTCCGAGTATTCGGTTGGATGTCTTCTGTTTGTTTTCAGTCAGGTAGAAGTTCAGAAATCTCAATCACCTGATCGATGCGGTGAATGCATGAAATTCCTGCCCGCCACCGGTCTTCGGGTCAATCGGACCATGGATTAGCTTCTGTATACGTTGGTATCGATTGAACCGCTGTGCGGTCCGGACACTGAGATGTCGCTCCATGAACGGATTTCTCCTGTCCATGCTCGCCGCCGCAAGAACTGGCTGGTTCAGTTTGCGCGATCTTGGAGCTGTCGCCAGGAGGATTTCGGCGTTTGTTCCGGCGCAAGCTGGATTGACTGCAGCGCGGGGAAGCAAGCCTGATCGGGCGTCGGTGCTCTGGTGAGGCTGCCTGCCATCTCGGAAGGAGAGGCAACGGCACGATCGCAGAGGCTTGATCGCTGCGTCACCGCCGTGCACAGGCGTGTTTGGCCGGCAGGGCGAGGGCCCGTCTTCAAGACTGTCCTGGGCGGATGCCGTCGGCCCCTGGTTCGGTCCCGGCGATCGCTGGCTCTGCGTGAAGCTGCCCGAAAGCCGTTGCGATCAAATTGTACCTGACCCTGGCCGTTGCGAAGTTGCGCGCCCAGTCGATCATGTCGTTCCATGGATCGACGATTTTGCTCATGGCCGAGATGAGCGTCACAACAGTGGCGATTTCCGTCTGGCCATGAACGACGAGGACAGCCCCAGCGCCCAGAACGATGAGATTCCCGGCACTGTAACAAAGGTTCATCAGGAAATTCATCGTGAACTTGATGCTGTAGATCGCGACATTGAGCTGGAAGACCACATCGATCTTGCCAGTTTGCGCCGCCCGGTCGAGAAGAGGCGTTGCAATCAGGATTTCGGCGCCGACCTGTCTCAGCAGCACGACGCGCCGCGATATGCGGCGGTTGATGGCCTTCTGAAGCAGCGGCACGAAAACCAGTTGAGGCAGCAGCACGACGAAACTCAGGAGCGCCAGCCGCGGTTCCAGCGTCGCGAGATAGCCAAAGACGGTCGTCAGAAATCCGATTTCGACAACCGGGATGCTGATGCTCGATCCAACGAAGGCGCCAACGTCGTCGCTTTCGGCGATCACCATCGATAGACCGACAGCATTCGTAGCCGCCCGCGTCGCGGCGATGGGCCGTGCCGCGAGACGCGCATCCTGCAGGAGGCGAAGCGCGCGCGTGGCGCTCTCGCTGATCCAGCCCCGATAAATGTTCATCAGCAGTTTCAGCAGGCCGAACGCCATCACGACACCCGCTTGCGCTGCGACGAGGATGAGTATGGCGCGAACCGGGCCGCCCTTCACCGCCAGATCGATGATGCGTCGTTGCAGTTCGAGCGGCGTCGCGTGCAGGAGGAAGACCGCGACAGAGAGGAGCGACACCCAGAGTTGATGCCAGCCGCTGACGCGCCAGACGAACGCCAGAAATGTCTCGGGCAGGCGCGCTTCTCGCGTCATTCGCAGTGACGCGCCGGAAGGCCTGCCGAACATGGCTAAGGCCCTGCCGAACTCGGCAGCTGTTGGGCGGTGGCGTATGGAGGGCTGCGCGACCAGCCGCCGCCCAGCGCCTGGAACAGGCTCGTCGCCGCGAGGAAGCGAGTCAACTTGACCTGGGCCAGATTGTCCTGGGCGGTAAAGAGGGTTTGCTGGGCCTGCAGAACGCTGATGAGATTCGCGGTGCCGCCGCGCAGTTGCACCTCTGCGACCTCGAAGGCCCGGCGCGCGCTCGCGACGACCTCGGACTGACGCTGCTCCTGCACGGCCGCTTGCCTGAGCGCCACCAGCGCCTTCTCGACATCGGTGAAGGCCGAAAGGACCGCCTTGCGATAGACTTGGAGGGCCTGAAGTTGCGTGCCCCTGGCCTGCTCGAGTTGGCTCTGGAGGAGAAACCCGTCGAATATCGGCTGTGTCAGGCTGGCGGCCAGCGTGTAGTACCAAGCGCCGGGCCCGAATAGCGAGGCCAGGGCCTTGCTTTGGAAGCCTGCATCACCCGTGAGCTGGATTTGCGGAAAGAAGGCTGCGCGGGCCGACTCGACGCTGAAGTTGGAGGCAGCCAGCTGTGCCTCCGCCTGAAGGATATCGGGTCTGCGGAGCAGCAGTTGCGATGGCAATCCGGGTGTAACGCGCGGAACAGTGACCTTGGCGATTCCGCCGCCGATCACCTTGAAATTCGCCGGCGCGCGAGCGAGCAGCAAGGCCAAGGTTGCGTTGTTCTGGTGCGCGATGACTTCAAGCGGCGGAATCGTTGCTCGTTGCGTCGCGACAAGGGTTTCCTGTTGGGACAGGTCGAGCTGCGAGGCGGTTCCGGCGGTGAATTGCTGCCTGATCAGGACCAGGATGCGCTCGGCTGCAGCGACATTGCTGCGGGCGATCCGCAAGCGGTCATCGGCCGTCAGGATCTGGAAATAGGTATCGGCGACGCTGACCGTCGTGCTCAGCGCAACGATATCCCGGTTGTATCTCGCAGCCGTCGCATTTTCTTGCGCCGCATAGAGGGTAGCACGGTTCTTCCCCCAGAAGTCGATCATGTAGCTGGCCGTCAAGCCGACCTGAAACTGCGAGCTCGTGCGGGAGCCCGAGCCGCTGCCCGAACCACTTCCCGATGTCGTCGGCAGCCGCAGGCGCTCGGCGTTTGCGATCCCCGTCACAGCGGGCAGAAGCGGCGCGCCGGCGATTCCTGCCTGTGCGTCGGCCTGGATCATCTGTGCGATGGCCACCGCGATATCGAGATTGGCAGATTGCGCGGTTTCGATCAGGCCCGAAAGCTCTGTCGAGCGGAAGCTTCGCCACCAGTCCAATGCGGGCAGTGCGGTCTCGGCGGCACGCGGCCCCTCACGGTAGGAAACCGGAATCTCGAGATTGGCGGAGGGGTTTTCGCTGCCGAGAATACAACCCGACAGCCCAAATGCGATAGCGACGAGGGAGCCGACGCAGACCACCCGGCGAGGCCACACCTCTCGCGTTGTCGACGCCGAGGCACAACCGATCGCAACTCTGTCAGACATGCTCAGACTCCTGCGACGCCGCTTGGGCCTCGCCGGATCGCGGCGCGGAGCCACAGGCCTCGAATTCTATGGCGACAACGATAATGCAACCCGATGCCACCGCGCAGCACGATTTCGCGGCCGCGACGCCTATCCACATCAGGCTGCAGTATCCGGTGCGAACCGAGGCCGCCCACTGCGTTGCTGCCCGCACCAGATGCGGAAGCGATCGACGTAGAGGTAGATCACCGGCGTCGTGTAGAGTGTCAGGATCTGACTCAGGACAAGCCCGCCAACGATGGCGATGCCGAGTGGCCGTCGCAGTTCGCTGCCCTCGCCAAGTCCGATTGCAAGCGGCAACGCGCCGAACATGGCCGCCATCGTCGTCATCATGATCGGGCGGAAGCGCAGCAGGCAGGCCTCCTGGATGGCGTCGAGCGAGGACAGGCCGCGACTGCGCTGCGCGTCGAGTGCGAAATCGATCATCATGATCGCGTTCTTCTTGACGATGCCGATCAGGAGAATCACGCCGATCAGCGCCATGATGCTGAACTCGACGCCGAAGGCCATCAGCGCGAGCAGCGCCCCGACTCCGGCCGACGGCAACGTCGAGAGGATCGTCAACGGATGGACGTAGCTTTCGTAGAGCACGCCGAGGACGAGATAGATCGTCACCAGGGCCGCGAGAATGAGATAGGGCTGGCTGCTGAGCGAGTCCTGAAAGGCGCGCGCCGTTCCCTGATAGGTGCCATGGATGGTCGCCGGCACGCCGATCCGGTTCATCGTGGCTTCGATCGAGCCGATCGCGGTGCTCAACGACACGTTCGGGGGCAGGTTGAACGAGATGGTGTTGGCGACGAGCAGACCCTGATGATTGACGGCAAGCGGCGTTGCGCCCTGGGCGAAGCGCGCGAGGGTCGAAAGCGGGATCATCGTCTCCTGCGTGGTGCTGACGGCCGAGCCTGTCGATGCCGCGCCCTTTCCGGTCGCGCCGATGGAGTTGGTGGCAAGATTGCGGGCGGCATCGGCTGCGACGCTGCCCGCCGAGGCTGAGCGGCCCGCGGCCACGATCGTACCGGCCACCGCATTGGTGGCTTGCGATCCTCCGACCGAGCCTCCCGCCGTGCTGACGAAGACCTGCTTCAGCGTTTCCGGATTCTGCCAGAAGCGCGGCGCCACCTCCATGATGACGTGGTACTGGTTGCGCGCGACATAGATCGTCGACACCTGCCGCTGGCCGAAGGCGTCGTAGAGCGAATTGTTCACCTGCGCCATGGTGATGCCGAGGCGTGCGGCCGTATCCCGGTCCACGATCACGTTCGATTCCAGGCCCTTGTTCTGCTGGTCGCTATTGACGTCGGCAAGGGTCGGCAGGGCCTGCAGCGCCGCGGTGATCCTCGGCGCCCATTCCGCGAGATCCTCCAAGGTCGAGCCCTGGAGTGTGTACTGGTACTGGGCGTTGCCTGCCCGGCCGCCGACGCGGATGTCCTGGACTGCCTGCAGAAACAGTGTCGCGCCGGGCACGGCCGCCATTTGCTGCCGCAACCGCGCGATCACCAGGTCGGCCGCGACGCCTCGTTCCGATAGCGGCTTCAGCGAGATGAACACATTGCCCGAATTCGTCTGACCGCCACCGGTGAAGCCGACTGCCGTGTCGACGGCGGGGTCAGCCTTGATGATCGAGACGAACCGAGAGAGCTTCTGCTGCATGAGCTGGAACGAGATGCTCTGGTCGGCCTGGATCGCCCCCACGATCCGGCCAGTATCCTGCTGAGGAAAGAAGCCCTTCGGGATCACGCCGTAGAGGTAGCCGTTCAGGCCCAGTACGGCCGCGAATACCAGCATGACGGCGCCGGGATGACCGAGTGCGACAGACAGCGTCCGTCGATATCCCGCGAGCATCCACACAAAGACCCGCTCGCTGCCGCGATAGAGCCGGCTGTGGCCAAGGCCCGGATCCTTGCGCAGCAGGAAGGCGCACATCATCGGCGTCGTCGTCAGCGAGACCAAGAGCGAAATCATGATCGCCAGCGACGTCGTCATCGCGAATTCGCGAAAGAGCCGGCCGACGATGCCGCCCATCAACAGGATCGGGATGAAGACGGCGACGAGCGACAAACTCATCGAAAGGACGGTAAAGCCCACCTCCTGCGCGCCCTTCAGGGCGGCCTCGCCTGATTCCATGCCATCCTCGACATGGCGTGCGATGTTCTCCAGAACAACGATGCAGTCGTCGACGACGAAGCCTGTGGCGACGGTCAACGCCATCAGCGACAGGTTGTTGAGACTGTACCCCATCAGGTACATGGCGGCGAATGTCGCAATCAGGGACACTGACACGGCCACGACCGGAACGAGCATCGCGCGCCATTCGCGCAGGAAGATGAAGACCACGGCGATCACGAGCAGGATGGCGATCACGAGGGTGCGCTCGACGTCATGGAGCGAGGCCCGGATCGTAGTCGACCTGTCGACTGCCGGCGCCAGGTCGATGGCCGGCGAGATCGAGGCCCGAAGCGTTGGCAGGAGGGCATTCACCCGATCGACCACGCCGATGATATTCGCGTTGGGTTGCCGGAACAGCACCACGAGTACGCCGGGTTTGCCGTTGACAAGCCCGGCATTGCGCAGGTTCTCAACGGAATCCACGACATCGCCCACGTCGGACAGCCTGACGGGCGCGCCGTTGCGATAGGCAATGGTCAGGGACCTGTACTGGGCCGCTCTTTCAGCCTGATCATTGGCATAGATCTGGTAGCGGCGATCGCCGACGTCGATCGCGCCCTTCGGACTATGGGCGTTGGCGCTGGCGATCGCCGCGCGAACATCCTCCAGTCCGATTCCATATTTGTAGAGGGCCTGCGGGTTCAGCTCGACCCGTACAGCCGGCAGCGAACCGCCGCCGACGATGACTTCACCGACGCCTTCCACCTGCGACAGCTTCTGAGCCAGCACCGTGGTGGCCGCATCGTAGAGCTCCCCGCGGGTCTTGGTGTCGGAGGTGAGCGTCAGGATGAGCACGGGCGCATCCGCTGGATTGACCTTGCGATAGGTCGGATTGGCGCGCAGGCTCGTCGGAAGGTCGGCGCGCGCCGCATTGATCGCAGCCTGCACGTCGCGGGCGGCACCGTCGATGTCCCGGCTGAGGCCGAACTGCAGCGTGATCCGCGTTCCGCCGACCGTGCTGGACGACGTCATCTCCGTCACGTCGGCAATCTGGCCGAGATGGCGCTCGAGCGGGCTTGCGACGGTGGTGGCGACGTCCTGGGGGCTGCCGCCAGGGAGCGTTGCCTGGACCGAGATCGTTGGAAAATCGACCTCGGGCAGCGGTGCGACCGGGAGCTGGAAGAAGGCGACGGCACCGATCGCGGCAAGCCAGACGGTTAGCAGGGTCGTCGCGACGGGCCGCCGGATGAAGGCGCGCGACGGGTTCATGGTTCAAGGGCTTCAGGGACTGGTGCGCCCCGCGCCTGGCGGCCGGTGAAGCGCACGGCCAGCCGGTCGAACCAGAGATAGATTACGGGCGTCGTGAACAGCGTGAGCAACTGGCTGACCAGCAGGCCGCCGACGATGGCGATCCCCAGCGGATGCCGGAGCTCCGAGCCCGCGCCCGTCCCCAGCATGAGTGGCAGGGCACCGAGCACGGCCGCCATCGTCGTCATCAGGATCGGCCGGAAGCGCAGCAGGCAGGCCTGGTAGATCGCCTCGCGCGGCGTCTTGCCCTGGTTGCGTTCCGCATCCAGGGCAAAGTCGATCATCATGATCGCGTTCTTCTTCACGATGCCGATCAGGAGAATGATGCCGATAATGGCTACGATTGTCAGTTCCTGGCCGGCCGCCATGAGCGCCAGAAGCGCGCCGATCCCGGCTGACGGCAAGGTGGACAGGATCGTGAGCGGGTGGATGAAGCTCTCATAGAGCACGCCCAGTACGATATAAACCGTCACGATCGCGGCGAGGATCAGCAGGATCTGGTTGGACAGCGACGACTGGAAGGCCTGCGCCGCGCCCAGGAAAGTGCTGGTCACGCTCGCCGGAAGGGCGATCTCGGCCTGTGCCTGCTTGATCGCCGTCACAGCCTCGCCGATCGATGCGTCAGGCGCCAGGTTGAACGACACGGTCGCCGAGGGGAACTGACCGAGATGTGAGATCTGCAGCGGGGCCGTTCCCTCGCGGATCTTCGCAACGACCGCCAGCGGCACCGGCCCGCCGCCCACCGATGACGGCAGGTAGAGCGACGAGAGCGAGCGCAGTGACGTCTGCAGCAGCGGATCGGCTTCCAGAATGACCCTGTACTGGTTCGAGTTCGTGAAGATCGTCGAGACGATGCGCTGTCCAAACGAGTCATAGAGCGCGTTGTCGATCGTCGCAGGCGTGATGCCGAAGCGAGCGGCCTGGTCGCGGTCTATGTCGACGAAGACGGCCAGTCCGGTCGCGGAAATGTCGCTCGCTACTTCGGCAAATTGCGGCAATGACGCCAGGTGCTCGACGAGCCGGGGGGTCCACTCCGCCAGTTGTGCGGCATCCGAGGCCTGCAGGACGAACTGGTACTGCATGCGGCTGACGATGCCCTCGACTGTCAGGTCCTGTACCGGCTGCATGTAGAGCGTGATGCCCGGCAGGCTGTCCGTGCGCTGCTTCAGGCGCTCCATGACGGCCGCAGTGTCCGATTTGCGGTCCTCATGCGGCTTGAGATTGATCAGGATCCGGCCGCTGTTGAGCGTGCTGTTGGTGCCGTCGACGCCAATGAAGGAGGACAGGCTGTCGACATCGGGGTCCTTCAGAATTTCGACGGCAAGAGCCTGCTGCCGGGCCGCCATCGCGGCATAGGAGGCCGATTGCGGCGCCTCCGTGATCGCCTGGATGATGCCGGTGTCCTGCTGTGGGAAGAAGCCCTTGGGGATGACAGCGTAGAGATACCCGGTCAGCCCGAACGTCGCCAAAGCGACAAGCAGCACCAGCGTCTGCCTGTCGAGCACCCAGCTGAGCATACGCCCATAGGCGGCGATGATCCCGTCGAAAGCCTTGCGGCTGCTGCGCTGGAGGCGGTTCTCGGTGGTCTCGGCCACGGGTTTCAACAGCTTGGCACAGGCCATGGGTACGAGCGTCAAGGAGACGACGGCAGAGATCAGGATCGTCACCGACAGGGTGATCGCGAATTCCCGGAATAGCCGGCCGACCACATCGCCCATGAACAGCAATGGGATCAGGACGGCGATGAGCGACACCGTCAGCGAGATGATGGTGAAGCCAATCTGCTCCGACCCCCGCAATGCGGCAGCCAGCGGGGACTCGCCATCTTCGAGATAGCGCGAGATGTTCTCGATGACGACGATGGCGTCGTCGACGACGAAGCCGGTCGAAATGGTCAGTGCCATCAGCGTCAGATTGTTGAGGCTGAAGCCGAACAGATACATGGCCCCCAATGTGCCGACGAGCGAGAGCGGAACTGACAGGCTGGGGATCAGAGTGGCGCGCGGGCTGCGCAGAAAGACGAAGATCACCAGCACGACGAGAATGACCGCGAGTGAAAGCTCGTATTCGACATCGCGGACCGAGGCGCGAATGGTCACGGTCCTGTCGGTCAGCACGGTCATGTCGATCGCGGCCGGTAGCGTCGCCTGGAGTTGCGGCAAGAGTGCCTTGATGCCGTCCACGACCGAAATGACATTGGCGCCCGGCTGGCGCTGAATGTTGAGGATCACGGCCGGCACCGTGTTCATCCAGGCGCCCAGCTTGTCGTTCTCGGCTCCGTCGACAACGGCCCCCACATCGCTGAGCCGAACCGCCGCGCCGTTCTTGTAGGCGATGATCAGCGAGCGATAACCGCCGGCCGCACGGATCTGGTCGTTCGCATTGATCGTCGAGGCGCGCATCGCCCCATCGAAACTTCCCTTAGGCGTGTTGACATTGGCATTGCCGAGCGTGGTGCGCAGGTCGTCGATATTCAGACCATAGGCGGCGAGCTTACGGATATCGGCCCGGATGCGGACGGCTGGCCGCTGGCCACCGCTGATACTGACGAGCCCCACGCCGGGAAGCTGCGATATCTTCTGTGCCAGGCGCGTATTGGCGAAGTCCTGCACCTGGGTCAGCGGGATCGTCGCCGAGGTCAGCCCCAGCGTCAGGATCGGCGCATCGGCGGGGTTGACCTTTGCGTAGATCGGTGGCGCCGGCAGATCGGCCGGCAGCAGGTTACCTGCCGCATTGATGGCGGCCTGGACCTCCTGCTCTGCGACATCCAGCGAGATGTTCAGCCCGAATTGCAAGGTGATGACCGAGGCGCCGCCAGAGCTTGCCGAACTCATCTGGTTCAGATTCGGCATCTGGCCGAACTGCACCTCGAGCGGCGCTGTCACGGATGATGTCATCACGTCGGGGCTTGCCCCCGGATAGAAGGTCTGGACCTGGATGGTCGGGTAGTCGACCTCCGGTAGCGCAGCCACCGGCAGGAACCGGAAGGCGAGAATGCCGGAGAGCATGATCGCGACCATCAGCAGCGTCGTGGCAACCGGCCGCAGGATGAAGGGCCGGGACGGGCTCATGTCGGTGATCCGCCAGCCGAACGGCGGTTGCCGCCGGCAGGCGGCGCGGCCGGCTGCGTGCCGGTTTGGCCGCCCGGCGCACGTGTGCTGACCCTGGCACCGTCGCGCAGCTTGTCGGCACCGTCGATGACGATGGTGTCTCCCGGCTTCAGGCCGGAGACCACCTCGACATGATCTCCGTCGGAGACGCCGAGTTCGACCTTGCGGACGGAGACCGTGCTATCCGCATTGACGAGGTAGACGAAGGTTCCCGGCACGCCGCGCTGAACGCCTGCCGACGGGATCTGCGTCACGCCCTTGCGCGTGTCTAGCAGCAGACGAATGTTCACGAACTGGTTCGGATAGAGTGCTCTCGTGCCGTTGCCGAAGAGCGCGCGCAGCTTGATCGTTCCCGTCGTCGGGTCGATCTGGCTGTCGAAGGTCTGCAACGTGCCCTCCGCGAGACCCTTCGTGCCGGCGCGATCGAACGCCTGGACCGGCAGGGCCGCTCCGTCGCGAAGACGCGCGGCGATCGCCTGAAGATTGTCCTCGGGCACGGTGAAGAGCACGCTGATCGGCGCCAATTGCGTGATCACGACGATGCCGTTCGCATCGCCGGCAGTCACATAGTTGCCGGCGTCGACCTGACGCAGCCCGACGCGGCCATCGAGAGGCGCGACGATCCGGGTATATTGCAGATTGACCTCGGCAGCCATGACCTGGGCCCGATCGGCCGCGACGGTGCCTTGATATTGCGCGACCAGCGCAACCTGCGTGTCGAGGGTTTGATGCGGCACGGCGTTCTGAGCCGACAGCCCCTGGTAACGTGCCAGGTCGACCTGGGCTCCCTTCAACAGGGCCTCGTCGCGTGCCAATTGCCCTTTCATCTGCGCCAGCGTCGCCTCGTAGGGGCGGGAGTCGATCTCGGCCAGCAGATCGCCCTTCTTGACGTCCTGGCCTTCCTTGAAATCCACGCGAACCAGCTGTCCGCTGATCTGCGACCTGACCGTGACGGTTGCCAGGGCTGTGACGGTGCCAAGCGCGTCGATGTTGATCGCGATGTCGCCATGGTTTGCCTGCGCGGAGACAACCGATGTGGTCGGCGCGGTTCGCACGCGGCTGGTCGGTTGCTCGGCGCCCGGCCGCAGCCACCACCATGACCCCAAGCCCGCCGCGATCAATACGAGCATGAGCACGACCCTGCCGCCGCGTCTCGTCCGTGACGGGCTGGCGACCGGTCTGTCCGCGATCGGAGCGGCTACCGGAAACTCCGGCTTCAGGTTCATCTGTGTGTCCAAGCCGCCTAAGCTGGAGCCGCATGCTAACCCGCATTCAGGTCCGCTGCACATGAATCAGAGGTAATCTTCCGCTCATCTGCGCGAAATCCGCATGTGCCGGCATTGATGTGCTGCATTCAGCCCCTCCCAATGTCGTGAGAGGCTGACCCATGAGAGCAGGTTCGAGCCGCAGCGCGCCACCCAGGAAGCGTCGCAGATGAACTCCGAGCCGGTCGTGCATCCGGTCGTTCAAGCTTTCCGACGGCTTTACAGCAATATACCAACCGCTTATCGCGATTGTGACGGATCGATGACATAACGAGGCGCCGATGCTCGGCTGGTTTCAGAAGCTCGTGCCCAAGGAGCCCAAGTTCTTCGACCTGTTCGAGAGCCATTCCAGGACATTGGTGGCAGGTGCTGTGGCCCTGAACGGCCTGCTCAGGGGCGAGACCCCGGTGGAGGCAGGTTGCGCGGAAGTATTGTTCCAGGAAAATCGCGCCGACGATATCGCCGCGGAGGTGATGCTGGAAGTCGGCCGCACCTTCATCACTCCCTTCGATCGTGGCGATATCGAGGAGCTGATCGGTTCGATGGACGACGCCATCGACCAGATGCAGAAGACCGTAAAGGCGATCACGTTGTTCGAGGTTGCGAGCTTCGAGCCCTGCATGAAGGAACTCGGGGCTGTCATCGTCCAGGCGTCCGAGCGCGTCGTCGTGCTGCTGCCGATGCTACGCGACATCAAGAAGCATGCGATTTCGATCGGCGCACTCGCGAAGGACATCCGGGCCATCGAAGAGCGATCCGACGAACTGCACGACCAAGGCCTGAAGGCGTTGTTCAAGGCGCACCAGACCTCGGACACGATGGGCTTCATCGTCGGCGCAGAGATCTACGATCATCTCGAGAAGGTGGTGGACCGCTTCGAGGATGTCGCCAAGCGCGTCAGTCGCATCGTCCTCGAACATCTCTAGGCGGTTGGTCCGGTGGATTTCTCAAGCGTCGCCTTCGCCCTGGTCTTCCTGATCGCGGTCGCGCTTCTGTTCGATTTCCTGAACGGACTTCACGATGCGGCCAATTCGATCGCGACCATCGTCTCGACCAGGGTTCTGGCGCCGCGCTGGGCGGTGTTCTGGGCTGCCTTCTTCAATTTCATCGCGTTCCTGTTCTTCGGCCTGCATGTCGCCGAGACCGTAGGCTCCGGCATTGTCCAGGCCGCGATCGTCGATGACCGTGTCATCTTCGGTGCCCTGACGGGCGCCATCGTCTGGAATGTCGTCACCTGGATCGCAGGCATTCCGTCGAGTTCGTCGCATGCACTGATCGGCGGACTGGTCGGGGCGGGGCTAAGCAAGGCCGGTTTCTCGTCGATCGTCTGGTCTGGGCTCGGCAAGACCTTCGTCGCGATTTTCATGTCTCCTGCGATCGGCTTCGCCCTGGCACTGCTCCTGGTCCTGATCGTCTCCTGGGTGTTCCTGCGCGTGGCCCCGATCAAGGTCGACAGCACCTTCCGGCTGCTGCAGTTCGTTTCGGCTTCGCTCTACTCGCTCGGACACGGGGCGAATGATGCGCAGAAGACGATGGGCATCATCGCGGTGTTGCTGTTCTCGCACGGCATGATGGGCGAGACGTTCTCGGTGCCGTTCTGGGTCGTCCTCTCCTGCCAGGCCGCCATGGCATTCGGCACGCTCTGTGGTGGCTGGCGGATCGTTCACACCATGGGCTCGAAGATCACTCGGCTTTCGCCCCAGCAGGGTTTCTGCGCGGAAACGGGCGGCGCGATCACGCTGTTCATGGCGACCTATCTCGGCATCCCCGTCTCGACGACGCATACGATCACAGGCGCGATCATCGGTGTCGGCGCCGCCCGGCGCGTGACGGCCGTGCGATGGGGGGTGGCTCGCGGCATCGTCTTCGCCTGGATCGTGACGATGCCGATGGCGGGACTGATCTCTGCTATCGCCTATTTTGTCTCCGGCCTGTTCCTGACCGGGCGGTGACCGGGATCAGGAGGTGCCGCTGAGGGAAGGGCGCTGAGTCTGCGCACCCCGCGGCGTCGGTCAATTCAACTCCAGCGCGCGGATCGCAGCCTTCAGGCCGGGCTCGTCGACAATCTCGGCAGCATCTTCCAGCGTGAACCAGTGCGAAAGCCGCTGATTGTGCTCGGCCCATTTTTCAAGCCGGTGCTCGACGTCAAGAATATAGAGCGCCACCTTGCAGAGAACGAAGTGGTCGCTCATCCGCTTCCAATAGATGTAGCGCCCCGCGGGCTTCTTGTGGGCTTTGCCGATCACGCCGGCCTCTTCGCGCGCTTCGATCGCCGCAGCCTCATGGTTCTTCTTGCCCTTGATGGGCCAGCCCTTGGGAACGATCCATCGCCGCGTCGTGCGCGTCGTGACCAGGAGAAGCTCCGGCTCCCCCGTCGGCGATCGGCGGATGGGGAGCGCGGCGATCTGCGAGCGCGGCTTCCCCAATCCTGACTTCGCCTTCTTCATCGAAACCTGTGCCCTCCCCATCCGTAAACAGAACCTATGTTAGAAAGCCGGCAAATCAATATCGAATAGCCGCCCAACGCCTTCAAGGCCTTGGATTGACCACCTCAGCGGCGATGGCCATGCGCTTCATCGCAGCGAAATGAACGCTTGGAGCCCTTGAGAGCCCGAGCGTCGGCTCCAGTAGGCAAGCGCGTTCACCAATTGGCGGGTGCTTCGCGCGCCTATGTCCAATACAGGAATCCGCTGCCTTTCCCTAGCCTGCTGCTTCGGCAGGCGTCGATCAGGCGGGGAGGAGGCGCGCCCCGATGCGCGTGGCAGCGTCCTGCAAGGCAACGAGATGCGCCGGGCGCCCTTCAGGCGCGACGATCGAGGTCAGTGACGAGATGCTGAGTGCGCCGGCAAGCGCGCCACTGCGGTCGAAAATCGGTACGCCGACGCCCGTCAAGCCAATGAAGAAGTCGTCGGCGGCCAGTTCCCAGCCTTGCGCGCGAATACGATCCGCCTCGCGCCAGAGCAGTTCGGGGTCTGTCTGGCTGGCCGGCGCGCGCTTTGGCAATTCCAGGGCCAGTGCCTGTCGCCGCTGTACCTCGTCGAGATAGGCCAGGATCACACGTGGGCCGCCGCCGCAGTTCAGTGGCGCCTGAGCACCGACCGCGAACCATGTCGCATCGACATGCGGCAGCGAGGCGCGGACGCGGTCCACGCACAATGCCCGGCCCGAGATATGGACCCATAGGAACGAGGTCGCGCCGGTCTTCTCGGCGATCTCGGTCAGATAGGGGCCGGCCACGTCCCGAAGTTCGCGCCCGGTCGTGACGGCGCTGCCGAGTTCGATCAGCCCGACGGCCAATGCGTAGGTCTGCGAGCGCTCGTCATGCTCGACCAGTTCGTTGAGCTGCAATGTCTGCAGCAGCCGCCGCGTCGTGCCTTTGTCGAGCCCGACCTGTCGTGCGAGCTCGCTCAGCCCGAGACGCGGCTGCTCGGGGCGGAAGGCGCGGAGCAGGGCAATGGCGCGGTCGAGCGCCCTGACGATCGGGACGCCCGGCGGAAGCTTCGCGGTCCGGCTCTCGCCTGCGCTATTCATCGGCCCTCTCACAGCGCCAATCGCCTGAACTTTCATCGTGTCGTCTAATAACACGCCATGTCAGTCATTGACACGAATTTTGACTCTGGCTTTCAATGGCGTGGAGCTTGCTAATCGGCACATGTTCGGGTGCGATCCCGGTAGGCCGCGATGCCAGTCGAAAAGAGAGGCCATACCCGGTGCGCTCACGCAGCTGCCGGAACCGGCACAGGGGAACGGGAGAACAACGATGACCGGATTGAGACTTGGCCTGGCGCTCGCGGCCTCAGTGCTCGCGCTCGGGGCAGCGACCGCGCAGGAGCCGAAGAAAGGGGGCACCGTGCATGTCGTGGTGCAGCCTGAGCCTCCGATGTTGATGCAGGGGCTGAACCAGAATGGCCCGACCAACATGGTCGCCGGCAATATCTACGAGTCGCTGCTGCGCTACGACGAGAAGCTCAACCCGCAGCCCTCGCTTGCCAAGAGCTGGGAGATTTCTCCAGATGCAAAGGTCTACACCTTCAAGCTCCAGGAGGGCGTGACCTGGCATGACGGCAAGCCCTTCACGGCGGACGACGTCGTGTTCACGCTCGACAAGTTCCTGCGCGAGGTCCATCCGCGCTGGCGGCCGATCGTCAACGCTCAGGTCGAGACAATCGAGAAGGTCGACGATCTCACGGTCAAGATCACGCTGAAGCAGCCCTTCGGCCCGATGATCATGACCCAGGAAGTCGCCTCGGCCCCGATGATCCCGAAGCACATCTATGACGGCACCGATTATCGGGCGAATCCGGCGAACAACACGCCAATCGGAACCGGCCCGTTCAAGCTGAAGGAGTGGAAGAAGGGCTCCTATATCCACCTCGTCAAGAACGAGAACTATTGGCTGAAGGGCAAGCCGAACCTCGACGAGATCTATTGGCAGATCATCCCGGATGCGGCGGCGCGCGCGGTTGCCTACGAGACCGGCAAGGTCGACGTGCTGACCGGCGGCTCCGTCGATGTCTACGATGTGGCGCGGCTCTCGAAGCTGCCCAATACCTGCATGACGACCAAGGGCTGGGAGATGTTCGCCCCACATGCCTGGCTGACGCCGAACGTGCGCAACGGCATCCTCGGCAACAAGCAATTCCGCCAGGGCCTGATGTACGCGATCGATCGCGAATTCGGGAAGGACGTGGTCTGGGGCGGTCTCGGCAAGCTGCCGACAGGGCCGATTTCGTCGAAGACGCGCTTCTACTCGTCCGACGTGCCGACATATGCTTTCGATCCGGCGAAGGCGAAGGAGCTGATCAAGGCGTCTGGCTACAAGGGTGAGACGATCAAGCTGCTCAACCTGCCTTATGGCGAGACCTGGAGCCGCTGGTCCGAGGCCATCAAGCAGAATCTCGAGGATGTCGGGGTCAAGATTCAGATCGAGAACACCGACGTGCCGGGCTGGACCCAGAAGGCCAGCAACTGGGACTTCGACCTGAATTTCAACTTCCTCTACCAGCTCGGCGATCCAGCGATGGGTGTGGCGCGCAGCTACATCTCGAGCAACATCGCCAAGGGCAATCCCTTCGCCAATGTCGGCGGGTATTCGAACCCGGAGGTCGACAAGCTCTTCGCCGAGGCGGCCATCGCGGCGACCGATGCGCAGCGCCAGGAGCTGTACACCAAGGTGCAGAAGCTGCTGGCGGACGAGTTGCCGGTGCTCTGGCTGCTCGAGATGGATTTCCCGACGATCTATCGCTGCAACGTCAAGAACCTCGTCACCACCGGCATTGGCGTGGATGACGGCTTCCGCGACGCCTGGAAAGAGTGAGGCCGTTGCCGTCCCGGCTTTCGCGCAGCGGCGATCCGGGACGGCATGACGCCTGCACTTTGTGACGCGCCTCTTCCAGAAGACGATCCCCGGGTTCGAGCCGCGCTCGGTCCGGGGTGACGCGGACCGGCTATTTTGCCTGTCCGCAGCGCCGAAGGCATGTGATGAACCTCGCTCAATTTCTCGCGGGCCGGCTGGTGAAGGGGATCGTCGTCCTCTTCGCCATCGCGATCCTGAATTTCTTTCTGATCCGCGCCGCACCGGGCGATCCCGCGCAGGTTCTGGCGGGAGAGGCGGGTGCGGCTGACGCGGTGCTGCTCGAGCAGTTGCGGGCGCGGTTCGGCCTCGACCAGCCGCTGATCGAGCAGCTCTGGATCTATCTCAAGGGCTATGCCTCGCTCGATCTCGGTTTCAGCTATCGCCAGCAGAGGCCCGTGCTCGAGTTGATCCTCGATCGGCTGCCCGCGACCCTGCTGCTGACCGGCGCAGCCTTTCTCGTCTCGCTGGGGCTGGGCGTCCTGATGGGCGCGCTTGCGGCGCGGCGTGCCGGGCGCTGGCAGGACAGCGTCATCACCACGCTTGCCCTTGTCTTCTACGCGACACCACTCTTCTGGATCGCGCTGATGAGCCAGATCATCTTCTCGCTGAAGCTCGGCCTCGTGCCGAATGTCGGCTTCGAGACGATCGGCGCGAACTATACCGGCCTCGCTCGGGCGCTCGATATCGCGCAGCATCTCTTCCTGCCGGCGCTGACGCTCGGATTGTTCTTCACGGCGCTCTACGCGCGAATGATGCGGGCCTCGATGCTGGAGATTGCCGGCGCCGATTTCGTCAAGACGGCCCGCGCGAAGGGGCTTTCGCCCGGGGTCGTCTCGCGCCGGCATGTAGCGAGGAACGCGATCCTGCCGGTCGTGACGCTGGCTGGCCTGCAGGCCGGCCAGCTCGTCGGCGGTGCGGTGCTGACCGAGACGGTCTTCGCCTGGCCCGGCATCGGCCGCTTGATGTTCGATGCCCTGGTGCAGCGCGATTACTCGGTGCTGCTTGGTGTCTTCTTCGTCTCGTCGGCCATGGTCGTCGGCTTCAATATCCTCACGGACCTGGTCTACCGGCTGGCCGATCCGCGCATCGAGGCGACATCATGAGCTTCCTCAAGCGTTTTGCAAGCAATCGCGGCGCGGTTGTCGGGCTGATCATCCTGCTCGTCGTCATCGTCTTCGCGCTGCTGGCGCCGTCGCTCTTTCCGCAATCGCCATGGCGCACGGTCGGCCGGCCGTTCCTTGCGCCCTTCGTCATGGAGCGCTTCCCGCTCGGCACAGATACGCTGGGGCGCAACATCGCTGCGGGGCTGGTGCATGGTGCGCGGGTCTCGCTGATGATCGGCGTGGTCTCGACGCTGGTCGCGTTGCTGATCGGCGTGCCGCTCGGCGCGGTTGCGGGCTATGCGGGCGGCTTCGTCGACGACGCGCTGATGCGCTTCACTGAGTTCTTCCAGACAATTCCGAGCTTCGCCCTGGCCATCGTTATGGTCGCGATCTTGCAACCGCAGCTCGGCTCGATCGTGCTCGCGATCGGGGTCGTCAGCTGGCCGCCCGTGGCGCGGTTGGTGCGCGGCGAGGTCCTGTCGCTGAAGACGCGCGAATATGTGCAGGCTGCCGTGACCATCGGCCAGTCGACGCCGCGCATCATCTTCAGCCAGGTGCTGCCCAACACCATCGCACCGATCATCGTGATGGGTTCGCTGATGATCGGCTCGGCGATCCTGCTGGAATCCTCGCTCTCCTTCCTCGGGCTGGGCGACCCCAACCTGATGAGCTGGGGCTATATGGTCGGCGCCGGGCGCACACGCCTGATCGATGCCTGGTGGATCAGCTTCTTCCCCGGCCTTGCGATCTTCCTCACGGTTCTTGCGCTCAATCTGGCGGGCGAGGGGCTGAACGACGCGCTGAACCCGCGCCTGGCGCGGGGGAGGGAGTGATGACGACGCCCGTTCTCGCGATCGAGGGATTGAAGCTCGCCCTGCCGGCGCTCGCGGACCGCGCCTTTGCGGTCGAGGATGTCTCTTTGACCATCGCTCCCGGTGAAACGCTTTGCGTCGTCGGCGAATCCGGCTCCGGCAAGTCGATGATCGCGCATGCGGTGATGGGGCTCCTGCCGAAGGCGGTGAAGCCCGCTGCGGGCGCGATCCGCCTGGCGGGGCGTGATCTGCTGATGCTTGACGAGGCTGCGATGCAGGACGTGCGCGGCCGTGAGGTCGGCATGATCTTCCAGGAGCCGATGACCTCGCTCAACCCGGTAATGCGGGTGGCCGACCAGATCATCGAGACGTTCGAGGCGCATGGCCTGCACAGCAATGCCGAGCGCCATGCCCGTGCGCTCGCGTTGCTGACGGAGGTCGGCCTGCCCGACCCCGAACGCCTCGCCAAGGCCTATCCGCATGAGCTCTCCGGCGGCCAGCGCCAGCGCGTGATGATCGCGATGGCGCTCGCGCTCGAACCTAAGCTGCTGATCGCCGATGAACCCACCACGGCGCTCGACGTGACCACGCAGGCGCAGATCCTGAAGCTGATCGACAATCTGCGCCGAAAGCATGGAACGGCGGTGCTCTTCATCACCCATGATTTCGGCGTCGTTGCCGAGATCGCCGATCGCATCGCCGTGCTGCAGCAGGGCAAACTCGTCGAGGAGGGCACGGCCGACGCCGTGCTGTCGCAACCGAGGCACGACTACACGAAGCGGCTGCTCGCGGCCGTGCCGTCGATGACGCCGCCGGAGCGCCCGCCGATCGCCGAGACCGTGCCTGTGCTGAGCGTCGAGAAACTCGGCAAGGTCTATCGCAAGCGCAGCTTCTTCCGGCCCGGGCGCGAGGTGAAGGCTGCCGACGATATCAGCTTCACCCTGGCTCGTGGCGAAACGCTTGGGTTGGTTGGCGAATCCGGGTCGGGCAAGTCGACGGTCGGGCGCTGCTGCCTCAGGCTGATCGAGCCCGATGGCGGGCGGATCACACTGGGAGACCTCGTCCTGAGTGATCTCGGTCCGGCCGCGCTGCGCGCGCATCGGAAGCGCATCCAGATGGTCTTCCAGGATCCGTTCGCTTCGCTCAATCCGCGCCAGACGATAGGGCGGATCATCTCGGACGGGCCGGTCGCCCATGGCACGCCGCGCGCGCAGGCGCTTGGGCGGGCAAAGGAGCTGCTCGAGCTCGTCGGGCTCTCGGCCAATGCGATCGACCGCTATCCGCACGAATTCTCGGGCGGCCAGCGCCAGCGCATCGGCATCGCCCGTGCTCTCGCACTCGAGCCCGACGTGCTGGTTGCGGACGAGGCTGTCTCTGCACTCGATGTCTCGGTCCAGGCGCAGATCCTGACGCTGATCAAGGATATCCAGCAGCGGCTCGGCCTCGCGATCCTGTTCGTCACGCATGACCTGCGTGTGGCTGCGCAGATCTGCGACCGCATCGCCGTGATGCAGCGCGGGCGTATTGTCGAAACCGGCCCGACGGCTGCGCTCTTCGCCAATCCGCAGCATGACTACACGCGCCAACTGCTCGCGGCCGTGCCCGGCGGCCGCCGCTTCGCGCTGTGAGGCAGCCTTGCCGGCCATGGCCTCATCGTCCTGGTCGGGCCTGTCCCGACCATCCATGTCCTCACCTGCCATCCGCGTCGCGAGGCGCGAATGCTCGGCACGAGGCCGAGCATGACGGCGAGCGCCTGCTTGCCGCCTAACCGACCGGAGACCTGCCCATGCCTCTCGATCCCGTGCTTCGCGACCGCATCCTTGCCTCTGTGGAGGCCGGCTTTGCCGAACAGATCGCCTTCACGCAGGAGATGATCCGATTCGGCTCGCTGCGCGGGCAGGAACACGCGGTGCAGGATTTCGTCTTCCGGGCGCTGAAGGGGCGCGGTTTCACGATGGACCGCTTCGGAATGGATCGCGAGGCGATTGCGGCCCATCCCGGTGGTGCGCCGTTCTCCGATGAGCATTCGGATGCGCCGATCGTCGTCGGCATCCATCATCCGCGCGAGGAGAAGGGGCGCTCCCTGATCCTGCAGGCGCATGTCGATGTCGTGCCGACCGGGCCGGACACGTTTTGGACGCATCGGCCCTTCGACCCGGTGATCGCGGGGGATTGGCTCTATGGCCGTGGCGGCGCGGACATGAAGGCTGGTCATGCCGCCAACCTGTTCTGCCTCGACGCGCTCCGGCGCATCGGCCTGCAGCCGGCGGCCACGGTCTACGTGCAGTCGGTGGTCGAGGAGGAATCGACCGGTAACGGCGCGCTGATGACGCATCTGCGCGGCTACAAGGCCGATGCAGTGCTGATCCCCGAGCCGGAGGAGGAGATGCTCGTGCGCGCCAATACCGGTGTGCTCTGGTTCCAGATCGAGGTGCGCGGCGTGCCGATGCATGTGCGCGAGATGGGCGCGGGTGCGAACGCGATCGACGGGGCCTATCGCGTCATCGGGGCGCTGCGGAAGCTTGAGGAGGAACTCAACGCGGAGAAGGCCGGACGCGAGCATTTCGAGGACGTCGCCCATCCGATCAACCTGAATATCGGCAAGATCGAGGGCGGCGACTGGGCCTCCTCCGTGCCGTGCTGGTGCAGGATCGACTGCCGGATCGGACTCTATCCCGGTGTCAGAGCCGAGGAATTGGCGAAGCGGATCGAGGCCTGCGTGCTGACGCATGCGCGCGGCGATTCGTTTCTTGCCAACAATCCGCCGAGCGTGACCTTCAACGGCTTCTATTCGGAAGGCTATGTACTCGAGCCCGGCAGCGAGGCGGAGGCGGTGCTCGGCCGGGCGCATCAGGGCTCGACCGGCAAGCCCTTGAAGAGCTTCATGACCGCGGGCTATCTCGATGCGCGCGTCTATGCGCTCTACGACAAGATTCCGGCGCTGTGCTATGGCCCGATCTCGGAGAACATCCACGCTTTCGACGAACGCGTCAGCCTCGCCTCGCTGAGGCGCATCACCGGAACCATGGCCCTGTTCGTCGCCGAATGGTGCGGCCTCGAGAGCGTCCCGGAGTGATGCCGCGCGGCGGCCGGGGCGATAAACGTGCATCCGCTCCTGCGCGATTTGGCATGACGATGGCGCCGCCGGTTCGGCCATAGTCACGCCATGTCGCAAGCTCCTGGCCGTTCGCTTCTGCTCGTTCCGCTACTGGGCCTGCTTTGGGGCTTCAACTGGCCGGCTGTCCGCATCTCGCTGACTGAGATCGCGCCCTGGACGCTCCGGGCCGGCGGCATGACCTTTGCCGGACTGGCTCTGGTCGCCATCGCACTTGCGCGCGGCCAGTCCCTGGCGGTGCCAAGAGCGCAGTGGCTGAGGTTGGCGGTTGCCGGTTTCCTTTCGATTGCCGCCTTCAACGTGCTGCTTGCCTTCGCACAGCTCGCCGCGCCCACGTCGCGGGCGGCGATCCTGACCTTCACCATGCCGATCTGGGCGACGCTGCTCGCGCGGTTCGCCCTTGCTGAGCCTTTTGACAGAAGGCGCCTCCTCGGGCTCGGGCTGGGCGCTGCGGGATTGCTGTGCCTCGGCCTGCCGTTGCTCGCCAGCGGCTCGTTCTCCATCGGCCTGCTTTACGCCCTGATCGCCAGTGTGAGCTGGGCCCTGGGTACGATCGTCACCAAGCGCTGGCCGGTTTCGGCGCCGGCACTGACCATCGCCGCCTGGCAGCTGCTGATCGGCGGTGTCGTCGCCGGCATCGGCATGCTGGTCTTCGAGGGCCTCCCCGTTCCCAAGATGCTGGAGGCGCGGACCTTCGCTGCGCTGACCTTCCATATCCTGGGAGCACAGGCGCTGGCCTATTTCCTGTGGTTCACGGTCATCGCGCGGCTGCCCGCGGGCATTGCCAGCCTTGGCACGCTGATGGTGCCGGCCGTCGGGGTGCTGGGTTCCGTGCTGCTGCTCGGCGAGCGGCCGACGCCGAGCGACTGGCTCGGCCTCGTGCTGGTGGTCGCCGCATCCGGGACGATCATGCTGCCGCTGCGGCGGAACGAGGCCAAGGCCCTATCGTAGCGGCCAGACCAGCATGATCAGCGGCACGCCGAGCAGGATCACCAGCAGCGACAGCGGCGCGCCAAGCCGCGCGTAGTCGCCGAAGCGATACCCTCCCGGAGCCATCACCAGGGTGTTGCACTGGTGGCCGATCGGCGTGAGGAAGTCGCAGGCCGCGCCGATCGCCACCGCCATCAGGAAGGCATCGGGGCTATAGCCAAGGCTCTTCGCAAAGCTCGCGCCGATCGGGGCCATGACCAGCACCGTCGCCGCGTTGTTCAGGAAGGGCGTCACCGCCATGGCAGAGACGAGGATCAGCGCAACCGCGCCCCAGCCGGGGACGTGCATGCCGATACTCGCGAGCCAGCCGGCCAGCAGATCCGTGGTTCCGGTCGAGCGCAAGGTGTCGCTGACCGGGATCAGGGCCGCCAGCATGACGAGGATGGGCCATTCGATCGAGTCATAGGCGTCGCGCGGCGAGATCGCCCGGAAGGTGACGAGCAGCGCGGCTGCCGCAAAGAACGCGACCGAAACCGGGACGAGGTTGAAGGCGATCGCGATCACGGTCGCAAGCAGGATCGCGCCGGTAACCCAGCCCCTGCGGGCACTGCCGAGCGTCAGCGCGCGTTCTGCGAGCGGCATCAGTCCCAGTTCGCGCATTCGCTCCGGCAGGATTGTCTCGTCGCCCTGGAGGACGACGACATCGCCGGTGCGCAGGGTGATGTTGCGCAGGCGTTCCCGGAAGCGCTCGCCAGACCGGCTCACTGCGAGCAGATTGACGCGATAGCGCTCGTGCAGCTCGATTTCGCCAACAGAGCGTCCGGTCAGCAGCGAGACGGGGCCGACGATCGCCTCGCTCACGGTGATCTGGTCGAGCGCGCCCTTGCTATGGGTCGGACGCTGGTCGGCATCGAGTTGGAGGCCCCCCTGTGCCACGACGCGCTCGAGCGCCTTCGGCTCGCCGCGCAGCAGCAGGATGTCGCCGGGACGCAGGCTGGCATCAGGGAACGGGGCGGACAGCCGCGTCTTGGAGCGCAGGATGGCGACGACATCGACCTCACCCTCCGCAAGGGCCTTGAGCTCGGAGATGGTCTTGCCGGCAAGCGCCGAGCGCTGGGGGACCTGAACCTCGGTGACATAGTCGGAGATGTCGAGCGCCTGTTCGAGCGAGGCGGCGCCTTGCCGGTCGCGCGGCAGCAGGCGGTAGCCCACGCATAGAAACAGGCAGCCGGCGAGCGCGAGACCGAGGCCGACCGGCGCAAAGTCGAACATCTCGAAGGGGCGGCCGGTCAGTTCCTCGCGGACGCGGGCGACGATGATGTTCGGCGAGGTGCCGACCAGCGTGACGATGCCGCCGAGCAGCGAGGCGAAGGCCATCGGCATCAGGAAGATGGATGGCGATTTTCCACCCTTCCGGGCGAGCTGGTAGGCGATCGGCAGCATCATCGCGAGCGCACCGATATTCTTGATGATCGCCGACATCACCGCGACCGAGAACACGAGCAGCGAGATCTGCATCTGTGTCGAGCGGACATAGGGCGCAACATGGCTGAGTGCGCGCTCGATGATGCCGGAGCGCGCGACCGCTGCGCTGACCACGAGCGCGCTGCCGACAATGATGACGATATCGTCGGAAAAGCCCTTGAAGGCATCCTTGGCCGGTACGAGGCCCAGAGCCAGCGCGGCGAGGAGTGCCAGCGCCGCGACGACATCATAGCGGAGGCGGCCCCAGACGAAGAGCGCCATCATCGTGGTGATGACGGCGATGGAGAGCGATTGATCGAGAGTCATGCAATCCCTGGAGGCCGCGCCCGGGCCGGCGCCTGTCCAACCTCCACTTCAGCGGATCGTTCCGCAAGCCTGCAATCGGACGTTCAGTCCTTCAGCGACGTGCGCCGGTTCGCCTCTTCCGGGCGCTGGGTCCAGGTGTCGACCGACATCGTGGGCAGGTCGAAATAGTCGCGGGTCGTGGCATAGCCATGACCGCCCATTCGGCCGATGGCGTCGAGCCCGACCGGGTCGACATGGAGCCGTTCGTCGACGATGTCGGCGCGGAAATGGGCGTAGACGACTTCGCCGAGGATGATCTCTCGGGAGTTGCCGATGCCGAGCGTGGTGTGGTGGCGACATTCGAAGGCGGCGGGTGCCTGACCGATCCAGGGGCAGGGCACCTTGACGCCCGGCAGGGCGTCGAGCCCCGCTTCGCGCAATTCGTCGATGCCCGGCGCGAAAGGCACCGCGCAGACATTCATGCCGGCAATGAGCGCGTCAGAGACGATGTTCACGGTGAAGGCGAGGGTATCGCGGACATTGCGACCGGTATCCTTCTGGCCGCCGGTTGGGCGATACTCGACGCCAAGCGCCAGGATTGCGGGATCGGCCGAGAGGCAGTTGAAGAAGCTGAACGGCGCGGCGTTGACGACGCCCTGCGCATCGACCGTCGTCACCAGCGCGATCGGGCGTGGCACGACAGCGCCGATCAGGAGCTTGTAGCGCTCGCGTGGCGTGAGCGACGCGAAATCGAAGGTGACGATCGAGGGCTGGGTGTCGGACTTGGGCTGGACGCGCGGCTGAGCGGTCATGGGGGAGTCAGTCCTTCGCTCAATGCGTACGGGGCGAGCAGGTCGCGGATGTCGCGCTCCGCCCGGGGAGTGAGCAGGGCGCGCGTGACCACGGCCTGCAGATGATGATCCATCAGCTCGGCGGCCTGCTTCGCATCGCCGCGCTTCAGCGCCTCGATCAGCTGCCGGTGCTCGGAGACGGCGCATTCCGACGAATGCGGACGGCCGTAGATCGCCAGAACCAGCGAACAGCGCGAGCTCAGCTCCTGGATATAGCGCAGCAGCAGGACGTTGCCCGTCATCTCGGCGAGCCGGATGTGGAAATCGCCGGAGAGCCGGATCGATTCCGGCCCGTCCTGGCCATGTGCGGCTTCCTCCTGCCGGACATGGTGCTCAAGTTCGGTGATCTGTGCCGGGGTGAGCCGGCCGGCGAGGGTCTCGGCGACCAGCCGTTCAAGGCTGCGGCGGACGTCGAAGACGTCACGGGCTTCTTCCAGGGTGGGATAGGCGACCGAGGCGCCGCGATTGGGCTTGAGCTCGACCAGGCCCTCGACGGCGAGCCGCCCGAAGGCCTCGCGCACCAGCGTACGGCTGACGCCGAGCTGTTCGCCGATCGAGTCTTCGGGAAGCTTCATGCCAGGCCGCAGGGCCTGCTCGATGATCGCGCGTCGCAGCGCCTTGTACACGGATTGCGCACGCAATCCGTGAGGGCGGGGTTCCGTCGGCATGGTGCGTCTCCGCTCTGGCTCGGCCGTCTCAGCCTCACTCCATGTCACGGGATTCCGCTCCACTCCAGTTTCCCCTTGTCTGCGATAATCGTATACAATACGATATCTCTATCGTATGCAATATTGATTGTTGATTGCGCACGAGATGCTGCACAAAGTGCCAGGGTGGCGCGGGATTGGGCATTCACGAGGGGCATTGAGCCTGACCGAGCGCCAAAGATGCGCCGCAGGTTCATCGAGAGGAGAGATCGATGAAGAAGCACTGGTTGTTGGCGGCTGTCGCGGCTCTGGCGCTGAATGGCGCAGCTGAGGCGAAGACCCTGAAATGGGGCGCGTCGCGCGAGATCGCCTCGCTCGACCCCTATTCCTACGGCGAGACGTTCACGCTCTCCGTGCTCAATCACGTCTATGAGGGGCTGGTGCGCTACACCGGCGATCTCAAGATCGAGCCGGCCCTGGCGGAATCATGGGAGACGGTCTCCCCCACGGTCTGGCGCTTCAAGTTGCGTCAGGGCGTGAAGTTCCACAATGGCAACCCCTTCACCGCTGACGACGTGATCGCCTCGCTTGATCGCGTCACGCATGACACCTCGCCGCTCAAGGGCAATCTTCCGGCCTACAAGAGCGCCAAGAAGATCGACGACTATACCGTCGAGATCGAGGTCAATGGCCCGTACCCGCTGCTGCTGAACGACCTCACCAACATCTTCATCTTCGACAAGGAGTGGATGGAGGCGAACAACACCTCGCTGCCGACCGATTCCGGCAAGGGCATCAAGGGCTACGCAACCGATAACACCAACGGCACCGGCCCGTTCAAGGTCGAGAGCCGCCGCGCCGACGCCAAGACGGTCTTCATCAAGAACCCGACCTGGTGGGACAAGCCCCAGCACAATATCGACGTCATCGAGTTCACGCCGATCACCTCGGCCTCGACCCGTGTCGCCGCGCTGCTCTCCGGCGAGATCGACTTCACCAATGTCGCGCCCTTGCAGGATCTGCCGCGGCTCGCGGCTTCGCCCGACGTCAAGGTTCTGCAGACCAACGAGCTGCGCTCGGTCTTCTTCGCCCTCAATCTGAAGGATGCGCTGTTCGAGAGCGATGTGAAGGACAAGAACCCCTTCAAGGATATCCGGGTCCGTGAGGCGCTCTATCGCGCGATCGACATCGATGCCGTCCAGAAGCGGGCCATGCGCGGCCTCTCGCGCAATACCGGCGCACTGGTCGCTCCGGCGATCCCCGGCTACGAGCCGTCCCAGGATGTGCGCCTGCCCTTCGATCTCGATGGAGCCAAAAAGCTGCTGGCGGCCGCCGGTTATCCCAACGGCTTCTCCTTCCAGTTCAATTGTCAGGCTGACAGCCTGGTCAACGAGGAGGAGTTCTGCCAGGCGGTCGCTTCGATGTGGTCGCGCGCCGGCCTGAAGCCCAATCTCAGCCTCGCCCCGCGCAGCCAGCAGACACCGAAACGCGTCAAGGGCGATTTCGACGTGATCTCCTTCGGCTGGGCCAATGAGCCGATGATCGACGCCTACTCGCTGCTGGTGCAGGTGCTGCGCTCGAAGAGCGGCACGGGCGGCGTGTTCAACTGGGGCAACTGGGGCGATCCGCGCATCGATGCGCTGATCGACAAGGCCGGCGTCGAACTCGACAACAGCAAGCGCATCCCGATGATGATGGAGGCGCTCAAGATCGCCAAGGCCGAGCATCTCTTCATCCCCCTGCATCAGCAGCCGATGGCCTGGGCCATGCGCAATACGGTGGCCTCGACCGTGCAGGCCTCCGACAACAAGCCGCGCCTGTGGCTGACCATGCTGAAGTGAGCTGAACCGCATCGACCGACCGGGAGCGTTCAGGCGCTCCCGGTCCATTGTGACCGGAGGGGACGATGCCGGCTTTCCTGCTGAAACGACTGCTGAACGCGGCTGGCGTGATGCTCGCCGTCGCCTTCCTCGCGTTCCTGATCTTCCGCTTCGTCGGCGATCCCGTCGAGCTGATGCTGAACGAGCAGGCGAGCCAGGCGCAGCGTGACGAGTTGCGCGTGCGGCTCGGTCTCGACCGGGGCTTCGTCCTGCAATTTGCGACCTTTGTCGGCAACGCGGCGCGCGGCGATTTCGGCATCTCCTATCGCAATCAGCAGGATGTCTTCACCCTGATCACGGAGCGCTTCCCGGCCACTTTCGAACTGGTGCTGGTGGCGACCTTCCTGTCGCTCGCAGTCGGGATTCCGCTCGGCGTCTACACGGCGATCAGACGTGACAGCCTGCTCGCCAAGTCGCTGCAATTCGTCTCTGTGCTCGGCGTCTCCCTGCCAAGCTTTGCGCTCGGCATCCTGTTCATCCTGCTCTTCTCGGTGACGCTGCAATGGCTGCCGGCCTTCGGCCGCGGCGAGGTGGTGCAGATTGGCTGGTGGAGCACAGGTTTCCTGACGCCGTCCGGCCGGCGGGCGCTGATCCTGCCGGGCATCACGCTCTCGCTCTTCCAGATCACGCTGGTGATGCGGCTGGTGCGGGCCGAGATGCTGGAGACGATGCGCACCGACTTCATCCGCTTCGCCCGGGCGCGGGGCCTGCCGGCTCGCGCTGTGAATTTCCGCCATGCGCTGCGCAACTGCCTGATGCCGGTGATCACGGTGACGGGTCTGCAGATCGGCAACCTGATCGCCTTCGCGCTGGTGACCGAAACCGTCTTCCAATGGCCGGGCATGGGCATGCTCTTCGTCCAGGCCGTGACCTTCGTCGATATCCCGGTGATGGCGGCCTATCTGATCGTCGTCTCCTTCATCTTCGTGTCACTGAACGCGCTGGTCGACCTGCTCTACGCCTATGTCGATCCGAGGCTGCGCGAAGATGCGATTTCGGGAGCCGCCAATGCCCGTTGATGCCACTGCCAAGCCCGGCCGCCTGCGCCGCTTCCTCGACAGCGATATCGGCTGGAGCTTCTGCCGCACTCCCGCGGCCTGGCTTTCGACGATGGTGCTGGTGCTGCTGATCGCGACCGCGTTTCTCGCGCCCCTGATCGCGCCGCAGAACCCGCATGATCTCGCTCAGGTCTTCATCGACAAGGCCGAGATCCCGCCGATCTGGCAGGCCGGCGGGGAGTGGCCGTTCCTGCTCGGCACGGACCCGCAGGGACGCGATGTCCTGTCCGCCATTCTGTATGGCACGCGCGTCTCGCTGTTGATCGGCATCGCAGCGGTGATCGTCTCGATGGGGCTCGGCGTCTCGGTGGGGCTGGTCTCGGGCTTCTATGGCGGACGCATCGACAATCTCCTGATGCGGCTCGGCGACACGGTTCTCTCGATCCCGACGCTGCTGATGGCGATCCTGGTCAGTGCAATCTTCCGCGAATTGCTGCCGCCCGGCCTGCGCGAACCTTTCGCTGCGGTGGTGCTGGTCGTCTCGATCTCGCTGACCAACTGGGTGCAGTACGCGCGCACCGTGCGCGCCTCCACCATGGTCGAACGGCGCAAGGAATACGTGCTCGCCGCGCGGATCATCAAAGTCGCGCCGGCGCGCATCATGCGCCGCCACATCCTGCCGAATACGTTGACGCCGGTGATGGTCGCCGCGACGCTCAATCTCGGTCTGGCCATCCTGTCGGAAGCGACCCTGTCCTTCTTGGGCGTCGGGATGCCGATCACCCAGCCTTCGCTCGGCACGCTGATCCGTATCGGCAACCAGTATCTGTTCTCCGGCTCCTGGTGGCTGGTCGTCTTCCCGTCGCTGCAGCTCGGGCTGATCGTGCTTTCGGTCAACCTGCTCGGCGACTGGCTGCGCGATGCGCTGAATCCGAAACTCCGCTGACAAGAAACTGACGAGGAAACGATGGCTACCGATCTCCTGCTGCGCGATGTCCGCCCGCTTGGCGGCGAAGCGACCGATATCCTGATCGAGAAGGGGCGGATTGTCCGCCTCGGAACCGGGCTTGCCGCGCCGGCCGGCGTCGCGGTCGAGGATGGCCGCAACGAGATCCTGCTGCCGGGCCTGGTCGAGGCTCACACCCATCTCGACAAGAGCCTCTGGGGCCTGCCCTGGTACAAGAACGAGGTTGGCCCGAGGCTTCTCGACAAGATCGACAATGAGCGCCTGAATAAGCGTCGGCTCGGCATCGATCCCTATCAGCAATCGGCCCGCCAGAGCATCCAGTCCTCGCTGATGGGCTCGACCCATATCCGCAGCCATATCGACATCGATACCGACCACGGCATGTGGGGCGTCGAGGGCGTGATGAAGATGCGTGACGATTATCGCGACATCATCGACGTCGAGATCGTCGCCTTCCCGCAGTCGGGCATGCTGCGCCGGCCGGGCACGCTGGAGCTGATGGACGAGGCGATGAAGCTCGGCGCGGAAGTGGTCGGCGGCCTCGACCCCTGCACGATCGACCGTGATCCCAAGGGCCATCTCGACGCCGTGTTTGCGCTCTGCCAGCGCTATGGCAAGCCGCTCGACATCCACCTGCATGAGCCGGGTGAGGTCGGCGCCTTCTCGATGGACATGATCATCGAGCGTACACGGGCGCTCGGCATGAAGGGCAAGGTCACGATCAGCCATGCGTTCTGCCTCGGCACGCCGGACCCGGCCCTCATCGATCCGCTGATCGCCCAGCTCGCCGAGCTCGACATCGCCATCATGACGACGGCGCCGGCGAGCCGACCGGCCCCTCCGGTGAAGCGGCTGATCGAGGCCGGCATCCGGGTCTGCTCCGGCTCCGACGGCATCCGCGACACCTGGGGGCCGTACGGCAATGCCGACATGCTGGAGCGCGCCATGTTCGTCGGCCTGCGCAACAACTTCCGGCGCGACGATGAACTCCGGATCGCGCTGGATGTCTGCACCAGCGAGGGGGCCAAGGTGATGGAACTCGACGGTTACGGGCTGAGTCAGGGCTGCCGGGCCGATCTCGTGCTCGTGCCCGGCGAGACGCTGGCCCAGGCGATCGTGACCCGCTCGCCGAAGCGTCGGGTCGTCAAGGGCGGCAAGGTCGTCGCGCGCGACGGCGTCTCGATCAAGAGCGCACCCTGATGCTGCAAGCCGCGCCGCACCCCAAGGGCAGGGTCCTGCTGACCGCGCGCTGGCTCGTCGGCCACCGCGACGGTCGGCACCGGCTCATCGAGAATGGCGAGATCGTCTTCGAGAATGGCGAGGTGGTCTTCATCGGCCACCGCTTCCCCGGCGAGGTCACGCGCCGGATCGACTACGGCAATGCGCTGATCGGACCCGGCTTCGTCGATCTCGACGCTCTGTCCGATCTCGACACCACCATCCTCGCCTATGACAACCAACCGGCCTGGAAGAAGGGGCGCGTCTGGCCGCGTTCCTATATCGAGGCCGGCCCGGTCGAGATGTATTCGCGCGAGGAGCTGGCCTTCCAGAAGCATCACGCCTTCGCGACGTTGATCCGCAACGGCATCACCACGGCGCTGCCGATCGCCTCGCTGTTCTACCGGCAATGGGGCGAGACGCCGGAAGAGTTCTCCGACGCGGCCGAGGCCGCGGCGAAACTCGGCTTGCGCGCCTATCTCGGCCCGGCCTACCGCACCGGGAACCAGGTCGTCGAGGTCGATGGCAGGATCACGACGGCTTATGACGAGCCGCGCGGCCTTGCCGAGCTTGCTGCGGCAATCGCCTTTTGCGAGCGCTTCGAAGGCGCAGCCGGCGGACTCATCCGCACCATGCTCGCGCCGGACCGGATCGAGACCTCGACCGCCGAAGTGCTCTGGCGCACGGCGGAAGCCGGCCGGGCGCTCGGCGTGCCGGTGCGCCTGCATTGCTGCCAGTCGAAGATCGAATACGATCTCGTGCTGGCGCAGCACGGCATGAGCCCGCCGGAGTGGTTGGTGAAGCTCGGCTTTCTGACCGAGCGGACGCTGTTGCCTCACGGGACCTATGTCTCCGGCAGCAGGCACATTTCCCGGCCTGGTCGCGATCTCGAGATCATCCGCGATGCCGGTTCGACGATCGTGCATTGCCCGCTGGTCTCCGGACGCCACGGCAATGCCATCGATCATTTCGGGCGCTATCGCGAGATGGGCCTGAATCTCGGCCTCGGCACCGATACCAGCCCGCCGGACATGATCATGAACATGCAGGTCGGCATGATCCTCGCCCGCACCATGGCGGGCAGCTCGGCCGGCGTACGCAGCGAGGACTATTACGACGCGGCGACCATTGGCGGTGCCGATGCGCTTGGCCGCCCGGATCTCGGCAGGCTCCAGCCCGGCGCGCGGGCCGATATTGCGGTCTTCGATCTCGACCGGCCACATCTCGGCCAGGTCATCGATCCGATCCAGACCATGCTGCTCGCCGGACACGGCCGCGACTTCGCGACGGTGATCATCGACGGCCGCTTCGTCATGGAGGACCGCGAGATCCCGGGCGTCGACGAAGCTGCGGACAAGCGGCGCGCGCAGAAACAGTTCGAAGGCGTGATGGCTCAGTACCCGCGCCGGACACATAGCCACCCGCCGGCTTCCGAGATCTTCTCGTCAAGCTATCCGGTCGAACGTGGGGAGGAGAGAACATGACCGCCATGGCCGTGCCCCAGTCGCTGCTCTCGGTGCGGGACCTCAAGGTCGTCTTCGACGGCCGGCATGGTCCGCTGACGGCGCTCGACGGCGTTTCGCTCGATATCGCGCCAGGCGAGATCCTTGGCGTCGTCGGCGAGTCGGGAGCGGGCAAATCCCTGACCGGCACGGCGGTGATCGGCCTGCTCGATCCGCCCGGTCGGGTCGCAGGGGGCAGCATCCATCTCAATGGTCGGCGCATCGACAATCTTCCGGCCGAGGCGATGCGGCTGGTGCGGGGCAAGGAGATCGGCGCGATCTTCCAGGATCCGCTGACCTCGCTCCATCCGCTCCTCCGGGTCGGCGATCAGATCGTCGAGACGATCCTGGCGCATTTGTCGGTCAGCCGCGGCGAGGCGCGGACGCGGGCGCTCCGGCTTCTCAAGGAAGTCGGCATTCCCGCTGCCGAAACGCGGATCGACCACTATCCGCATCAGTTCTCGGGTGGCATGCGCCAGCGCGTGGTGATCGCGCTGGCTCTGTGCGCCGAACCCAAGCTGATCATCGCGGACGAGCCGACGACGGCGCTCGACGTTTCGATCCAGGCGCAGATCATGAGCCTGCTCAAGGGCCTCTGCCGTGAGCATGGCACGGCGATCATGCTGGTGACGCACGACATGGGTGTGATCGCCGAGACCGCCGACAGGGTCGCGGTGATGTATGCCGGACGGGTTGTCGAGGTCGGACCTGTGAGGGACGTGACACGCCACCCGAGCCATCCCTATACGGCCGGGCTGATGGCCTCGATCCCGAGCGTGCATGCGCGCCATCGCCATCTCAACCAGATCGACGGCGCGATGCCTCGGTTGAACGCCATTCCGAAGGGCTGCGCCTTCAATCCGCGCTGCGGTTCCTGCCGCGACCGCTGCCGCGACGAGCGGCCTTCGCTGGGCGCGGGACTCCATATCGCCGCCTGCCACTTCCCCTTGCGCGAGCTGGTTCATGGCTGAAACCGAAACCATTCTCGAGGTGAAGGCGGCGTCCTGCCGCTTCGACGTCTCGGCGCCCTGGCTGTCCCGTCTGGCCTCGCATGAGCCGCGCCGCGTATTGCGGGCGGTCGAGGATATATCGTTCACGGTCCGGCGCGGCACGACCTTCAGCATCGTCGGCGAGTCCGGCTGCGGGAAATCGACGCTGGCGCGGATGATCGTCGGGCTGCAGCGCCCGACCGAGGGCAGCTTGCGCTTTGCCGATATCCGCCGCCTCGATGGCAGCTTCGGTCCGCCACGCGTGCAGATGATCTTCCAGGATCCCTATGCCAGCCTGAATCCGCGCTGGCGCGTTGGCGACATCATTGCCGAGCCCATCCGTGAGCTGAAGCTGCGGGACAGTGAAGCCGCAGTGACGGGACGTGTCGGCGATCTGCTCGAGATCGTCGGTCTGTCCCGCGCCGATGCCCGGCGCTTCCCCCATGAATTCTCCGGCGGCCAGCGGCAGCGCATCTCGATCGCCCGCGCCCTGGCGACAGAAGCTGATTTCCTGGTCTGCGACGAGCCAACCTCGGCACTCGACGTCTCCGTGCAGGCACAGATCCTCAATCTCATGGTGAGGCTGCAGGCCGAGTTCGGCCTGACCTATCTCTTCATCAGCCATAATCTCTCGGTGGTTCGGCACATGTCCGACCATCTGGCGATCATGTATCTCGGCCGCTTCGTCGAGGCCGGCCCCGCCGATGAGGTCTTCAACCTGCCGCGCCATCCCTATACGCGGCTGCTGCTCGACACGATCCCCGATGTCGAGAAACCCAACCGGGAGCGCAAGCCGATGTCCGGCGAGGTGCCGAGCCCGATTGCACCGCCGAGCGGTTGCGCGTTTCACCCGCGCTGTGCCAGTGCCGTCGAGCGCTGTTCGCAGCAACGCCCCACGCTGCGCGATTTCGGCGATGTCCAGCTCGCCTGCGACAGGGCCTGATCATTGCGCGGGCGGGAGATTAACGGCCGAACTGGCCATTAACGCACGATTTACCGTGTTTTGCCTAGGGTAAGCGAGGCTTCCTCTGGTCGCGGATACATCTGGCCATGCAAGCACAGGCGCTCAAGCTGCCGGAGCCGGCCAATGAGGATGTGCTCGGTGGGGCTGCGGCCGCCCGCGCTATCGGCGAGATCGCGGAGCGCTTCGGTAAGCTCGGGGTCGAGATCACGGATATTTCCGGCCGTATCGGTGATGTCACACGGCAGCTCGAGGGGCAGGCCGAAGGGCTGCACCGGGTCGTCGCGTCCGTCGAGCAGGTTTCGCGCTCCAATCGCTCGATCCAGAGTTCGGCGGAAGACGCTCAGAAGGCGGCTTCCGTCGTCAAGAGTGGGCTGGAACGTGTCACCGGAGCGGTCCGACTGGGACTGAATGCTGCCCAAAGCGATATCGAGATGCTGAGCCAGGGGGCTGAATCGATTTCGGCCGCGCTTGCCGAGGCCGTCACCAATGCCCACAAGGTTCGCGAGGCGAGCGACGCCATCCAGACGATCACGCGCGAGATCCAGCTGCTCTCGATCAATGCCGGTGTCGAAGCGGCGCGGAGTGGTTCGGCGGGGCGCGGCTTTGCAGTCATTGCTGCGGCGGTGAAGCAACTCTCCGAGCAAACGCGTGAGGCGACCGCGCTCAGCACCCGGCAGCTCGACGCGCTTGTGGAAACCGTAGATCAGCTTTCCCGTCGCAGCATCGAGAATGCAGCTGTGGCCCGCCGTGCGAGCGAGGAGAGCAAGGGAATATCCCGGCAGGTCGGCGAACTCGACATTTTCGGTCGGTCCGTCGTCGGGCTGATTGGCGATATCGACGCGATCTCGAACCCGACGCGGGAGAATGCCATCGCCTTCGCCAAGGTCGGAGAGGACCTGAAGGCGCTGGTAGCCGGTGTCGACCAGTCGAGCGGCAATCTCGACCTCGCTTCAGGCCGTGCGGCTTCGCTCGTTTCGATCAGCGAGGCGATCCTGGGCTCGATTGCGGCCTCCGGCGTGCGCACCGCGCAATCGGAACTGATCGCCACCGCGATGGAGACGGCGCAAACCATTTCCGGCCTCTTCGAGGAGGCCGTGGAGCGAGGCGACGTCACGATGGCCGATCTCTTTGACGAGACCTATCGCCCGATCGGGGGCTCGGACCCCCTGCAGCATATGACGCGTTTCGTCGCGTTGACCGATCGTCTGCTGCCGCCGCTCCAGGAAGGGCTGCTGGCAGCAAACAAGCGCATCGTGTTCTGCGCCGCAGTCGATCGAAACGGCTTCCTGCCGACCCATAATCGCAAGTATTCGCTGGCGCAGGGTAGGGACCCCGTCTGGAACAACGCCAATTGCCGGAACCGCCGCATCTTCGCGGATCGCACCGGATTGGCGGCCGCCCGCAACCAGAAGCCCTTCCTGTTGCAGACCTACCGGCGCGACATGGGCGGCGGCCAGTTTCTCGTCATGGAGGACCTCTCGGCGCCGATCTGGATCAAGGGACGTCACTGGGGCGGTTTTCGCTTCGGTCTCAACGTTTGAGGCGCCCGCATTAACGGCCTGTGAGCGTTCCTGCAGGCAAGACTATGCGCAGCGCCAGGATGGCGCGTCGGGTTGAGTGAGTGTCCGGTCCAGCGTCATGCATATCGCGCCGTCTTTTCCCAATCTCTCGGTCCTGCTGATCGATAGCAGCGCGCATTACCGGCGCATCGTCCGGACCATGCTCTATCAGGCGTCGCTCCATCGCATCTTCGAAGCGCCGGATCTGTCCTCGGCCGCAACGATGTTCATTCAGAAACAGCCGAACATCGTGGTCCTGGACTGGGACCTCCCCGATTCCGGCAGCGTCAAATGCCTGGCATCGATCCGTTCGTTCAAGACTTCGCCCTTCGCCAAGGCTCCGGTTCTGGTGATGATGGAACGCCCCGACCGTCGCTCGGTCGTGCAGGCGGCCAAGCTCGGGGCGCACGAGATCATCACCAAGCCGATCTCGCCCAACGCGCTCTGGCTGCACCTGTCCGGGATCATCAATATCCCGCGCAAGTACAAGGAGCAGAACGGCAGCATCTCGCTCGTTCCGCGTGCCATCAGCAATGCCATGTTCTGACCACATCTGCCTCGGAAACGCCCAAAGCGTTGATGCCGGGGTGCCGCCGATTAGCGAAATTTTTACCAATCTGGCGTGATGTTCCATCCGCCAATCATGGGTCCCGCCGCCGTGGTCATCACCGTCTCGCTTCCAGCCTTTCTCGGTCGTTCCGAGGCGGCAGCCTTCCGCAATCAGCTGCTTGTCGCGCTGGAGCAGAAGGAGAGCATCGCCGTCGAATGCGCTGAGGCTGGCCCCCTGCCCAGCCTCTGGATTCAGTTGCTCCATGCCGCCGCGACCAGTGCGCAGGCAAAGGGGCTCAGCGTTACGCTCAAGGCGGCCTCGGAAGAGTGCCGCAAGTCCCTGCAGGCGATCGGCTTCGATCCTGCCCAAAGCGCTCTCGTCCTGGAGTGATATCGATGCGAATCCTGGCCATCGACGATACGAAGACCCTTCTCAGCCTGCTCAGCCTGACGCTTCGCAATGCCGGACATGAAGTGGCGGAAGCGGAGAACGGCGAGGACGGCCTCGTCAAGTTCGACCAGTTCCAGCCCGATCTGGTGATCACCGACCTCAACATGCCGTTGATGGACGGAATCGAGTTTACGCGCGCCTGCCGTGCTCGGCCTGCCGGCCAGAATACGCCGATCATCGTGCTGACGACTGAGAACGGCGCCGAGATCAAGGCGGAGGGCCGGCGCGCCGGCGCCAGCGCCTGGATGGTCAAGCCGTTCGAGCCCAACACCCTGCTCGGCCTCGTTGCTCGCTATCAGAACTAAGGCTGGCCGATGGATCCGTTAGCGGAACTCAAACAAACCTTCTTCCAGGAATGCGAAGAGCTTCTCGGCGCCCTGGAGCAAAAGCTTCAGGCGCTTGATGAGGGCTCACGCGAGTCCGAGGACGTCAACGCCGCATTTCGCGCGATCCATTCGATCAAGGGCGGAGCAGGGGCCTTCGGCTGCACGGAGCTCGTCGCCTTCGCCCATGTCTTCGAGGCGTCGCTCGATCATTTGCGTTCGGGACGTGTCGCGATCGAGGACGCTCCCTTCGGCCTGTTCCTGCGCTGCTCGGATGCTGTTGCCGATCTAGTCTCGGCCGCGCGCAATGACGAGCCGGCCCGCCCGCGCCCGGATCTGCTCGAGGCGCTGGAGCGTGTCGGGCAGGCTGAACCCGTCGCGGCAGCTCCTGCCGCTGCCGCATCCGCACCTCCAGTGCCCACGGCTCCGGCGCCCGCAAGCGATGATGCCCCGCCCGGTATCGCAGCGCTCGGCAATCTGCTTGCGATGGTCGAGGCGAAGTCCGCCGCGCCAGTGAAACCGATCGATGACGGCTGGGACGACGAGCCGGTCGCCGCCGTCGCTCCGGCCGAGCCGGTGAAGGCCGGAAGCGAGATCTGCCTGCGCATCACGCCGGATCGCGACCTCTTCCGCCGCGTGATCGAACCCCGCGTCGTGCTCGCGGCCCTGCCTTCGGAGGACATCGTTTCCGTCTCCTGCGACCTGAGCCATGTGCCGTCGCTGGAGGAACTCGACGTTACCGATTGCTGGATGCGCTTTGCCGTGAACCTGCACACGCAGATGTCGGTCGAAGAGCTGCACGGCAAGTTCGATTTCACCCTCGCGACCGAGGAGTTCGAGATCGAGGCGATGCCCGAGCCGGCCAATGACGATGCGGCGCCGTTCGCGTTCGTTGCTGCCGTCGATGCGGAAGTGCCGCAGTCGGTTGCAGCCGATCTCTCGGCGATCCTGGCGAAGCTCGGGCCTGCTCCGGCGGCTGCGCCGGAACCCGTTCCTGTGCAGGCTCCGGCCCCGGCCCCGGTGGAGGCCGTGGCCCCGCCCGTGCCGCGTCCTGCGCTTCGTGCGCCTGCCAATGATGCTCCCGCTGCGCGTCAACGCCAGGCCGTCAGCGTTCGTGTCGACCTCGACCGCATCGACAAGCTGATGAATCTCGTCGGCGAGATCGTCATTACCCAGTCCATGCTGGTCGAATGCGTGCGCTCGCTGCCCTATGACGTCTATGCCAAGACCGCCGAGGGCATCCTGACGCTGTCGCGCCAGACGCGCGAGCTGCAGGACCATGTCATGGCGGTGCGCGCGCAGCCGGTGAAGGCCGTGTTCCAGCGCATGCCGCGCCTCGTCCGCGAGCTTGCGCAGACGCTCGGCAAGGAAGTGCGCCTGGTGCTCGAGGGCGAGAACACCGAGGTCGACAAGACGATCATCGAAGAGCTCGCCGATCCGCTGACCCACATGATCCGCAACTCGATGGATCATGGCCTGGAGACGCCGGACGAACGCGGGGCAGCAGGCAAGGGGCCGGAGGGCACGATCCAGCTCACCGCCGAGCATCGGGCCGGGCGCATCGTGATCTCCGTCACCGATGACGGGCGCGGCATCAATCGCGAGAAGCTTCTCGGCAAGGCCCGTTCGCGCGGCCTGGTCGGCCCCGACGAAAAGCTCGCTCCCGAGGAGATCGATCAGTTGATCTTCGCCGCCGGGCTTTCGACCGCGGAAGCCGTCAGCGACATCTCGGGCCGTGGCGTCGGCATGGATGTGGTGCGGCGCAATGTCGAGTCGCTCGGCGGGCGCATCAGCGTCGATTCCGAGCCCGGCCGCGGCTGCAAATTCACCCTGGCGCTGCCGCTGACGCTCGCGGTGCTCGAGGGCATGGTGATCCGCTGCGGTGACGATCGCTACGTCATCCCGATCGCGAGCGTGATCGAGACCCAGCATCTCGCCAATACGCCGATCGAGCATCTCACCTTCGGCCAGGAAGTCCTGCGCTGGCGGGGTGAGGTCACGCCGCTCTACCGGCTCGGCGCCGTGATGGGCTCGTCCGGGCAGCGCGACGAGAATATCATCATCATCGCCGAAACCGAGCGCGGCGGTAATGTCGGAATTGCGGTCGACGAGATCGTCGGCCAGCAGCAGGTCGTCGTGAAGAGCCTCGAGGCGAATTACGGCGCGGTCAACGGCGCGTCCGCCGCGACCATCCTGGGTGACGGCCTCGTCGCCCTGATCCTCGATGTCGACTCGATGCTGAGACTGGCCGCGACTGGCAGCCGGCAACCCGTTCCCGAACTGAAACTGGCTGGATGATCATGACCCTTCAACTCGGCGAAAAGCACTTCTCGTCGGCGCAGCCTGAATCAGCCGTGCGCCGTATCGTTACGTTCCGCGTCGGTGATCGGACCTTCGGCATCGATGTCGGCATGGTTCGCGAAATCAAGGGCTGGCAGGTGACCACGCCCCTGCCGCATGCGGCTCCGCATGTGCGCGGCGTGCTCAACCTGCGCGGCGTCATTCTCGCGGTGTACGACCTGCGCACCTCGATCGGCCTCGGCGTCACCGATGCCACGGCAACCCATGTCATCGTCGTCGTCGATGTCGAGGACAAGACTGCCGGCCTGCTGGTCGATTCGGTCTCCGACATCGTCGATGTCCCGGTCAGCGCGGTTCGTCCGGCGCCGGATCTGGAGCGTGACGAGCATGGCCTGATCGAAGGCCTGGTGCTGCTCGACACCGAGATCGTCGCCCTGCTCGACCTCGCGGCCGTGATCCGCGAAGGCGGGGCCGAAACTCCTCTCGCTCGGACGACCCGGGCGGCCTGATCGTCATCGTGGCGCGGCAACGCTCCAGATGACTGAGCCGGGGAAGGCCAACGCGCCAAGAAAGACACGACAAGAACATGGGCAGCTTCGCCGGTTCCCTTTCGAGACTCTCGGTACGGCTGCCGCTGATGTTTCTCGGTGCGGCTTTCGTTTCGGGCGGCGCCATCGGCGCTGCCGCCTATCATGTCGCCTGGGGGCGGCTGAATGAGCTCGCGCAGCTCGGGCTGAGCGCGGCCGATATCGACGGTGCCGTGCGATCGGCCATTCCGCAGATGCTGGGGATCAGCGCCGTTTCGCTGGCCGCGATCGCGGCCGTCGGCTGGTTTGCCGCGCGCTCGATCTATCGCCCCATCGTCGAGATGCGCGACGCGGTCGGCCTGCTGGCCCAGGGAGAGAACGTGGCGATCCCGGGCCTCGCCCGTGGCGACGAGATCGGCGACCTCGCCCGCGCCCTGAAGAGCATCCACGAGACCGGGGTCGAAGCTGCGCGGATCCGTGCCGCGCTCGATGACTGCCGCACCAATGTCATGGTCTGCGATCGGCAGAACCGCGTTGTCTACGTCAACAAGTCGCTGCTCAAGTTCTTCGCCGAGGCCCAGGAGGATTTTCGCACGGCTTTTCCGGGCTGCTCCGCCAAGGACATGCTTGGCCGGGTCATGGATGCTGTCTATGGCGACCCCGTGTTCGGGCGGTATGATGTCGGCGGGGCCCACTCGATCCGCTACGCGCTCGGCCGGCGCACCATTTCGCTGTCGCTGAGCCCGGTCCTGCACGCCAATGGCGAGCGTCTCGGCACGGCCGTCGAATGGCTGGAGTTGACCGATGAACTTGCCGCGGCCAACGAGGTTGCGAATGTCGTCTCGGCCGCCGTCGAGGGGGACTTTTCCCGTCGTATCCCGCTCGCGGGCAAGCCGGAGGCGATGGCTCGCATCGCCGAGGGCCTGAATCAGATCAACACGCTGGTCGAAGGCGCGGTCGGCGAATTTTCGAGCGTGCTCGGTGGGCTGGCTGAGGGCGACCTGCGGCACCGCATGGAGGGGGATTATCGTGGCCGCCTCGCCGAGCTGAAGCGCAGCCTGAATGGGGCGCTTGCCCATCTCGGCCAGACGGTCTCGACCGTCCAGCTGACGGCAGGCAACGTTTCGCGAGCCGCAGTCGAGATCAATTCCGGTGCAGGCGACCTTGCCAGGCGGACTGAAGCGACAGCCGGCAATCTGGAGGAGACGGCCGCAACGACTGAGGAGCTGGCGGCCTCCGTCAAGCAGAGTGCGGCCCGCTCCCGTGAGGCGACCCAACTGGCCGGGGAGGCCATGAATGTGGCCAATGACGGCAGGGCTGTCGTGTCCCAGGCCGTCGGCGCCATCGAACGAATCGAGACGTCCTCCGTCCGCATCTCGGAGATCGTCACCGTGATCGACGGCATCGCCTTCCAGACCAATCTGCTGGCGCTCAATGCGGCGGTCGAGGCTGCGCGGGCGGGTGATGCGGGCAAGGGCTTTGCCGTGGTGGCCTCCGAGGTGCGCGCCCTGGCACAGCGCTCCGCCCAGGCTGCACGGGATATCAAGGGCCTGATCGCGACCTCCAACCAGCAGGTCGGCGAGGGCGTGCGTTTCGTGCGCAGCACCGGTGAAGCTCTGGAGCGGATCGTGACCGCGGCAAGCAAGGTTTCAGCGACCGTCGCGGAGATTTCTTCCGCAACCGCCGAACAGGCCCATGGCATCGAGGAGATGAGCCAGACCGTCGCCCAAATGGATGAGATGACGCAGCAGAACTCGGCCTTGGCGGAGCAGAGCGCCGCATCGGCGCATGAGCTGATGGCGGAAATCGACAGGTTGAAACAGCTCATTGCCGTCTTCCGCACCGAAGAAGGGTTCGCTGCGCCGTCGGCTCACGCTCCGCAAACCGAGCCGGCCCGATTGCAGCGGCTGGCGGCTGCAGCGCTTGTCGAGCAGGCACGTGCCACGCCGGCCGTCCGCCGCCCGGAGCCGCGCCGGCCCGAACTGGCGAAGGCCACTGCGGTCCGTCCCGAGCCGCGCCGACGACTGGCCAATGGGCGCGTCGATGATTGGGCCGAGTTCTAGTTCGATGTTGTCAGGTTCACAGTGATGCTCGCGCCTCAAGGTCTTCCCGAAGCGACGCTGACGCGCGAGGACATGGGCTTCATCTCGAAGCTCGTCTACGAGCATGCCGGCATCGTCATCCGCGAGCACAAGGAGGCGATGACGCGCGGGCGCCTTTCCCGGCGTGTCAAAGCGCTGGGCATGGGCTCCGTCGCCGAGTACTGCGCCTTCCTGAAGACGCCGGGCGCGCAGGACGAGATTCCCGAGCTGATCAACGCGGTCACCACCAATCACACCGCCTTCTTCCGTGAGCGGCATCATTTCGACCATTTGCGCCGCGACGTCCTGCCCAGGCTGGTTCAGGAACGCAGCGGACGGCGCGGGCGGATCCGGATTTGGTCCTCTGCCTGCTCCTCAGGCGAGGAGCCCTACAGCATTGCGGCTGTCTCGCGCGACGTGATCGGCTCGCGCAGCGATCTCGATTTCCGCATTCTGGCGACTGATATCGACACAGATATCCTCAACCGGGCGGAAGCCGGCATCTATCCCGCGGAGCTGTTCGAGCGTCTGCCCGCCGATGTCAGGCCGCTGCTGCGCCTGGATGGGCAGGTTGGGCGAGGAGAGGCGAGGATCAGCGATGACCTGCGCCGGCTGATCGCCTTCAAGCGGCTCAATCTCATCGAGAACTGGCCGATGCGTGGCCCATTCGATGCCATCTTCTGCCGAAACGTCTTCATCTATTTCGATACCCGGACCAAGGCCACGATCCTCGATCGCTTCGTCGATCTGCTTGCGCCGGGAGGCTTCCTCTATCTCGGCCATTCCGAGTCGCTACCGCAACCTCACCCGCAGCTCAGGCTGATCGGCCGCACGATCTACGAGAGAACCCCATGAGTATCACGCGGTCCTCTCGACGCTATTTCGACCCCCGTTTCGAGGCGACGATCATCACGGTTGCGCCTGGCGAGCACGAGATCACCTCGGCGAAGGATGAGATCGTCGCGACTGTGCTGGGGTCTTGCATCTCGGTCTGCATGCGTGATCCGCAGGCAGGGGTCGGCGGGCTGAACCATTTTCTGTTGCCCAAGAACAACGGCGGCAACGATGCCAGCGCCGGCGAGCGGTATGGCGACACCGCGATGGAAGTTCTCATCAACGGCCTGCTCAAGCGCGGCGGTAAACGAAATCACCTCGAAGCCAAGGTCTTTGGCGGGGCGCGGGTCCTGTCGGGTGCAACCATGCTCGCGATCGGTGACGGCAACATCGCCTTCGTGCTCGACTTCTTGAACCGCGAGGGCATTCCCATCGTCTCCAAGGATGTCGGCGGAACGCGCTCGCGGCGAATCCACTACCAACCTTCCACGGGGCGGGCCTGGGTGCAGCATGTGCAGCCGAGCGTCCGCAGCAGCGAGCACGAGCAGGAAGTGGCCTATCTCAACCGACTTAAGACCCAGCCTGTCGCAGGTGATGTCGAGATCTTCACATGACCCTGAACCAAGCACCATCGGCCAGACCCGTCACTGTCCTTGTCGTCGACGATTCCGTCCTGATGCAGAAGCTGATGACGCAGATCATCGACTCCGCCCCCGGTTTCAAGGTGATCGGCGTCGCCGGCAGCGCGGAGGAGGGCTGGGACGCGATCCAGGAGTTGCGGCCAGACCTGCTGACGCTCGACCTCGAACTGCCGGGACGGCACGGCCTCAAGTTGCTGGCACGCGTGCTGAAGCAGGACCCGTTGCCGGTACTGATCGTCTCAGCCTTCGGCGGGCCGGGCGCCGACAACACCATCCAGGCGCTGGAACTGGGAGCGATTGACTTCATCGAGAAGCCGGACGGTACGACGCATACTCTCGAAGGCTTCATGAAACATCTGGTGGCCGCGCTTCATCGTGCCTCGGCCAGCCGAAAGATGCTTGCGGCCGCGCGCGCTCTGGCGCGCGAAGCTGCGCCGGCAAGGCCGGCTCCGATTCGGGAGCCGGCGCGCGCCTCCGCCTCGCCTGGCGGGCGTACGTCGTTGATCGCGATCGGCGCCTCGACGGGCGGAGTGCCGGCCGTGCAGGTGGTGATGCGAGACCTCGCCAATTTGCGCATCCCGATGGTCGTGGTTCAGCACATGCCCGCAGGCTACACGGCAAAATTCGCGGCACGCCTGGCAGCCGCCACCGGGCTTGACGTCCGTGAGGCCGCTGACGGGGATAGGCTGAAACCAGGCATGGCGGTCGTCGCGCCAGGCGGCTTGCGCCATCTCGAGATCGAAGAGCGCCGCGGGGAACTGGTCTGCGTTCTGAAGGAAGGGCCGCTGGTCAGCGGTCACTCGCCTTCGGTCGATGTCATGTTCCACTCGGTGGCGCGCAGCCTGGGTGCCCATGCGGTAGGTGTCCTGCTGACCGGGATGGGGCGGGACGGGGCTGACGGTTTGTTAGCCATGCGCAAAGCCGGCGCCGAGACGTTAATTCAAAGTGGCGAAACCTGTGTGGTAAACGGGATGCCGAAAGCAGCATTCGAGATCGGGGCCGCTGATCGCGTTGTGGCACTCGACCAGATTGGCGCCGCTATCGGCCACCTGATCGCAGAACGTCCGCATCAGCGCACCGCCTGAGGAGAGCGTGATGAAAGCCAGAAGTGACTACCGGATCCTCGTGGTCGACGACCAGAAGAGCATGCGTGGTCTTGCCACCTATTTCCTGAAGCAGATCGAGTTCCAGGACATCGATGAGGCGGAGAATGCACGCGAAGCGCTGATGAAGATGCAGACCAAGCGCTATGACCTGCTTCTGCTCGACTGGAATATGGACGGGATGAGCGGCATCGATCTGCTGCGGGCGATCCGTTCCGTGCCGGAACTCAACCAGATCAAGATCATCATGGCGACCTCGGAGCGCTCGGTCGACAAGATGGACGAGGCGACCAGCAACGGCGCCGACCATTATGTCGTGAAACCCTATGAGCTTCGCGATCTCGAGGTGCGGGTGAAGAAGGTTCTCGCCTGCTGAGCGCAGGCGGCTCGAGACCAATCTCACCATTGTGATCCGGCGCCCCGGGCCTTCATGGCTGCGGGGCGCTCTCATTTGCGCCAGTATCTGCGCCGGATCATGAGATTTCGCGGGAGGGCAGGCCATGCCGCTGCTTCGTCGTGACGTGCTGAGCCTGATCGGCGGGCTCGCCGCGAGCCCATCGCTCGCCATATCGCCCGATACGCAGAGCGCCCCCGACGCCTACCAGTTTGCGTTCGACCGGCTCGAGGGTGGCCGTATTCCGCTTGCGGCCTATCGCGGCAAACCGATCCTCATCGTCAACACGGCCACCAATTGCGGTTACGCGGGGCAGTTCGCAACGCTTGAGCAGCTTTGGCAACGCTATTCCGGCCGTGGCCTGATGCTGCTTGCGGTGCCGAGCAATGATTTCGGCGGGCAGGAGCGGCTGGAAGGCATGGCGATCGCGGAAGCCGCGCGCCAGACCTATGGCGCGACTTACCCCTTTGCGGCGAAATCGAGCGTGCGCGGCCCGGACGCCCATCCGTTCTATCGCTGGGCGGCGACGCGGCGGCCGGCCGAAGTCCCGACCTGGAACTTCCATAAATATCTGGTCGGGCGCGATGGCAGCCTCGTCGGAGGCTTTCCCGCGAGCTCGGACCCGGTGGGCTCACAACTGATCCGGGCTATCGGTCAGGAATTGCACGCAGCCTGAGCCCGTCTTCAGCTGCGCGCGTAGATGTCCTCAATGCGGATGATGTCGTCCTCGCCGGTATAGGCGCCGACCTGGACCTCGATCAGTTCGAGGTCGATCCTGCCGGGATTGCGCAAGCGGTGGACGCAGCCGATCGGCAAGTACACTGATTCATTCTCATGCACGTGCGTGATCTTGGCATCGACCGTAACTTCGGCTGTTCCGGAAACCACGACCCAATGCTCAGCGCGATGAAAGTGCTTCTGCAGGCTGAGCAGCCCGCCCGGCTTGACGTTGATGCGCTTGACCTGGAAGCGCTGGCCGATATCGATGCGCTGATACCAACCCCAGGGTCGGTAGACCCTCAGGTGCTCGCTCGCCTGCGGCCGGCCATCGGCCTTCATCAACTCGACGAGGTTCTTGACCTTGCCGGCGGCGGCCATTGACGAGACGAGCACGGCATCGCGCGTCGCAACCACGACGACATCGTCGAGGCCGAGAACCGTCGTCAGCACGTCGTCGCTGCGGACATAGATGCCGTGGCTATCGAGCGCGACCACCTCGCCTTCGAGGACGTTGCGATCGGCGTCCTTCTGTTTGACCTCGTGGATCGAGTCCCAGGCGCCGATATCGGACCAGTCGAAGCTTGCCTGCACGACGCCAGCCGCCCGCGTCCGCTCCATCACGGCGTAGTCGATCGAAATCTTGGTTGCCTGGGCGAAGGCCTCCGGATCAAGGCGCAGGAAGTCGAGATCGCGGGTCGCGCCGGCAATCGCGGCGCGCGCGGCGTTCAGCACTTCGGGAACGTGGTGCTCCAACTCCTCGCACATGATCGCGGCGGCGAAGACGAAATTGCCGCTGTTCCAGAGATATCCTTCTTCGAGATAATGCGTCGCCCGTTCGAGGTCGGGCTTCTCGACGAAGCGCTGCAAACGCTTTGCGCGCTCGCCGGGCAGCGGCTCGCCGGGAGCGAGATAGCCATAGGCCGTCGAGGGATGCGTCGGGGGAATGCCGAGCGTCATGATCAGGCCCGACGCAGCGAGTTCGGCTGCGATCGCACAATCGTCGCGAAATGCCGCGGTCGCGTTGATGACGTGATCGGCTGCGAAGGCCGCGCAGATCGCGCCGGTCCTGCGCTGCTCCGCCAATAGCGAGCCGACTGCGACCGCCGCGGCGGAATCGCGTCGCTCCGGCTCCAGGACGATCTCGCCCTTGATGCCGATCGCGAGCATCTGTTCGGCAACGATAAAGCGAAAGTCATTATTGGTGATGACGATCGGTGCATCGAAGCGCGGATCATGGAGCCGCTGCAGGGTCGCCTGAAAGGTCGAGATCCCGTCGCCGAGCAGCGGAATGAACTGCTTGGGCAAGGTATCGCGCGACAGCGGCCAGAGCCGGGTGCCGGCTCCGCCGGCCATGACGAGCGGAACGATTTTCGGGACTGACATCAAGCGCGCTCTTTTCAGGCAGGTCGTGACCCTGCTCCCTTACAGCAACGTCACTACCATTGGTTAAATGCGGGGTCGTGGAAAAGTTCAGGCCTTGGCCTTCTGGCCCGGGCGGAAGGCGACGATGACGCTCGGGTCCGTTTCCAGGGAGGGCCCTTCGATCAGGTCAATGCAGTAGGGTATGGCGGGCATCACGGCGTCGAGGCATTCGGCGATCGCGCGGGGGCGTCCCGGCAGGTTGACGATGAGCGAGCGCCCGCGGATCCCGGCGGTCTGGCGCGAGAGTATCGCGGTCGGCACCTTGACGAGGCTGACCTGGCGCATCAGTTCCCCGAAGCCCGGCATCAGTTTCTCCACAACGTCTTCTGTGGCCTCGGGCGTGACGTCGCGGGGGGCAGGACCGGTGCCCCCGGTCGTGACGATGAGACAGCAGCCCTCGCGGTCGGCGAGTTCGATCAGGGTTTCGGCAATCGCCTTGCGATCGTCCGGAATGACCCGCGCAACGGCCGCCCAGGGCGAGGCGAGCGCGTTCTTCAGATAGTCGCGAATGGCGGGGCCGCCCTCATCGGCATAGATGCCCGCTGAGGCCCTGTCGGATACCGTGACGATTCCGATCTTGATATCGCTGGTCATGCCGTCGCACCGTTGCAGGATGATCGTGGCCGGTATCGGGCAGGCGGAGAGCCCGGTCAATCGCATCATGTGCCGCCGCCTTCCGAACCGGATGTCGGCTCGGCATGGTGGCGTCCCGGGAGCTTCCTCTATTGAAGCGCGCTCCAAGTCGCCGGTAGTGCCGCGCGATCCTTATCAGTGCTTTGTCGATTGATGCCGATTCCGCAGGCGCCGCAGCCACATACGGGCCAGGGCGGCGACCTGTGCCGGCCCTGGCGTGGCGCTGCCGATCGAGATGATCGCATTAGCCATGGTTCTGCGTTCGCCCCAGACATAGGTTCCGGAATCGACGCCGTCACCAGCGCCGCTGTCGAAGAAGGCCGGCGGTATTTCCGTGAAATCGGCCTGGAGCATCGCAATGGTCAGCGCTCGCCCTGGCGAGTGGCGGGCTTGCGTCTCGTCATAGGCGATCTTCAGAAACTGCCGGGTGCCGCCGCTTTCGACGAGCAGTCCCATCGCCATCGGCCTGCCATCGAGCAGCAGCGTGTCGCACTGGAGCGCATCCTGTTCGGCGAAGAGATCGGCGAGCTGGCGGAAATAGGCCGTGTCATCCGGCAGGCAGGCGATTGCGGTTGCGGCTTGCCCCTTCCAGCCGGCCGCTTCGAGCGCGAGGAAGGTTTCCAATGCTTCGCTTGCGGCCTGACGACGCCGGCGCTGGAAGGAGACCACGCCGTTTCGTCCGATCGCCCGGAACTGCTGCATTCGCTTCTTGTAGCTTGAGCCGAGTGCGCGACGGAGATAGCGCTCGGCATCGTCGCCGGGCTGAGGGGTCATCACGGGACGCTGCCAGGTTTCGAATGTCGTCAGCCGGCTGCCGGTGACGCGGCAAGCTTCCTGAAGGGCACGAAAGCCCGGCCCTTCCATGGGCAGGAGCGGCAGCGCCAGGGTTTTCGGCAGGTCACGCGAGGCGGCGAGGTGGCGCAGCAAAGCGAGCGCGATATCCTCGGCATTGTCGCGGTCCAGCACGGGGGCGGACGAAACCTCGTAGAGCGGCACGAGCGGAGCGGCGAGGATGGGGGTAAAGCCGCTGCGCCAGTCGCGCTGCCGACGCAGCGGCCAGATTCCGACGAGGCTCTCGGAGCCGAGCGCCTCACTGCGCCAGGCCGTCAGGATGACGATACTGTCATCCGGAACCAGGACCCGCGCAGCCGCGACTGTGGCTGGCGACATGGCAGGGTTGGGCTCGACCGCTCGTTCTGCGAGAGCGCCGAAGGCTGCGTCGTGGCCGACATAGTCGCCCAGCCGCGTGCGCCTGATGACGATCTCGGCGCTCATCGGACCCTCGTACGGAGGCGGCGAGCCGGCTCTGAGCAGGACTGGATCAAGGCTGGCCGCCGCCCTGCCTGCCGAGGCGCATTTCACCACGCAATGATAGCACAAAGGCGATGACCTGCGCGGCGGCCCGGTAGAGTTCCTCGGGGATCTGATCGTCGAGCTCGACCGTCGAGAGAGCTTGCGCGAGCGCCGCGTTCCGCTCGATGTCGACATCATGTTCGCGGGCAGTCTCGATAATCCGCTGAGCAAGCTCTCCGCGGCCCTTTGCGGTGACGCGCGGGGCGCCATGGCCGTCATACTCGAGCGCGACCGCGAGCGGATCTGGAGAGCGAGAGGTCATGACAGGCGGTCCAGGAATTGGCCGGCGGCCGCTCGCCTGGCTTGCGGCTGGCCGGTATGAATGTCGACAGTGCCGTCTTCAAACTGTGCATTGGCCAGCGCTGCCTGGAGGTCAGGCGCCGCACCACGCAGGAACTGGCTCGTTCCCTCGCGTTCGGCCCAGAGGGAGACGCTGACCGCGCGTCCCTGGAGCGTTACGACACCTTGCAGCGGGCCCATCGGCTCGGCGTCGAGCGCAAAACGCACGCGCCAGAGGGGCGCTTCGACACCGGAGGGGCCGCGGCGTGGAGGATCCTTCTCGATATGCAGCGGCAGGATCGCGGTGCCCGCTTGGAAGGCGAGGGGGATTTCCGTCACCCAGCGTTGGCCTTGCGCGACCTCGGGACGGTTAGGCTCTGGCGGCAGCGATGCGAACTGGGAGAGCTTGACGCGGTCGAGTGCGGCTTCAGTCTGGTCGAGCAGCGTGCGTGCGATGACGAGCGGCTTCTCTCCGGCCGACAGACTGGGTTCGGCAATCGATTGAGGGGCGAGTGCGCCGTCGCGTCGTGGCGGAGACGGGCGGATAGGCGCTTCCGGTTCGTTCGTTGCCCGCTCTGCCGTTTTCGGTCCTGCTCCCGAGGGTTTGAGCCCTGGAGCGGCGGCGTCCGGGGCGACAAGCGGGCGCAGCATGTCGCTGAGCGCGCGTAACCCAGCTTTCAGATCGCCGTGAGGAGAGAGCCCAGGCGCGGCTGCTTCCGGGCGGTCGTTTGCTCGTGAAGGCAGCCTCGCTTCCTGCGCATCCAGGAAAAGCCCGGAGCGTGCGACTGCCTGCTTCAAACCCTGGCCGGTCACCGATCTGCGCTCGACCGGCATGGCCTGAGCCAGGATCTGGTCGATCAGGCCCATCAGGGGCTTGGGCAGAACGAGAGAGATCGTACCGTTGGCAAGCACCCGCAGATTGGCGAAGAGCGGCGCCAGACTATCCTGGCGAGCGAGAGCCTCGCCCATGAGCGGGCCCGCAAACGCGCGCGGCGAGGGAGCTGCCCCGGATTGCAGCAGTTGGCCCGACGCAGGGGACGCCGACACGGCAGCGGGGAGTGGCGACGGTGCTGAAGAGCTGGGGTCGGCAAGACGTGGCGTCGAAACGGGTACGCTGGAGCCGGCAGCCTCCGGAGCCGACGGCTTGGCGCTGCGACCAATATCCAGTGCGAGCGATGTGAGCGCTGGCTCGCGTCGCGGACCGTCGACGGGCACCAGCTGAGACTGGGGCGCGAGAGCTTCGCTTGGCGGGCGCACTGCTAGCAGCGTTGCCCGCATGCCCGTTCCACCGTCTTCCGGAGCCTCGATCTTGAGTGTGAGCGTCGTGCCGGGCTGCAGCGCGGCCTGTCGGACCGCCTGGCCGGCGAGCACGAGGTCGATCTTCACGCCGTCGATCAGTGCCGTCGCGGTTCCGTCCTTGCCCAGGGAGAGCAAGCGCGCTTCCACCGTCTTGCCGGGCTCGAGGCCGGCTTCCGGAGCCAGGGCTGCAAGCAAGGTGGCGAGGGTCTGGCTCTGGACGAGAGCGGCGAGATTCATTGGGGGCGCGACCATTGACTGACTGTCGCAGTTTCCCACGAAATCTTAAGGAATCTCTTGCCCTTGCAGGGCATCTCTGCGTGCCTCGCTCTGGTGCGGGCGCTGGCGATGGGGCAGGTTTGCGCGCCAATGCATCAAGGACAACGCAGATGGATTATCGCCGGCTCGGCCGTTCCGGCCTAAAGGTATCGCCGCTATGCCTGGGAACGATGATGTTCGGAGGTGCGACCGAGGAAAGCGATGCACGAGTCATCGTCGATCATGCGCGCGCCGCGGGCATCAATTTCATCGACACGGCCGACGTCTATAACGAAGGCCGCTCCGAAGAGGTGACGGGGCGGGCCATTGCCGCGAACCGGCACGACTGGGTGCTGGCCACCAAGGTTGCGAGCGTCATGGGGCCGGGGCCCTATCAGAGCGGCCTCTCCCGGAAATGGGTGATGCAAGCCTGCGAGGACAGTCTTCGGCGGCTCGGGACGGAATTCATCGATATCTACTATCTCCACAAGGAAGATCACACCGTGCCGCTTGGCGAGACGGTGCGAGCCCTGGGGGATCTCGTGCGGCAGGGCAAGATCCGGCATTTCGGCGTTTCAAACTACCGCTCCTGGCGGGTCGCCGAAATCTGCCGGCTCTGCGATGAACTCGGTATCGACCGGCCTGTGGTCAGCCAGCCCTATTACAACGCGATGAATCGCATGCCCGAGGTCGAGCATTTGCCGGCCTGCGATTTCTATGGCCTGGGTGTCTCATCCTATTCACCTCTCGCCCGCGGTGTGCTGACGGCCAAATACGAACCGGGACAGGCCCCTCCGGAGGGCACGCGGGCCGGCCGCGCCGACAAGCGGATCATGCAGACCGAATGGCGCGAGGAATCGTTGATCATCGCCCGCACCATCCGCGACCATGCGGCTGCGAAGGGGCTCACCCCGATCCAGTTCGCGGTGCGGTGGGTGCTGAACAACGCACTGGTGACGGCGGCGATCGCCGGTCCGCGCACCCTCGAACAATGGCAGGCCTATCTCGCCGCGCTCGATGCCCGCTTCGACGCCGAGGATGAGGCCCTGGTCGATCGGCTCGTACCCGCCGGCCATCCCTCGACGCCAGGCTACAGCGATCCAGCCTACCCGCTGGAGGGCCGGATCACGCGCAAGGCCTGAGGCCAGCCTCGCCGGCGTGGAGCTTGCTCTTTCCGAATGGGCTGCGCCAATAGGCGCCTGCGGGTGCCGCAGCCAGGCCGGGGCCTGGCACGAGCAGGAGGGCCCATGGCGGTCGAAGGCCTTACCGGTGATCTCGTCAAGGTCGTGGCGCTCCTGGGTGCAGGCGTCGTCGCGGTGCCGATCTTTCGCCGTCTCGGCCTCGGCTCGGTGCTTGGTTACTTCACCGCCGGTGTCGCCATCGGACCATCGGGGCTGGGCCTCTTCGCCAACCCCGAGGCGGTGCTCCACGTCGCCGAGTTCGGCGTGGTCATGTTCCTGTTCATCATCGGCCTGGAGATGCAGCCCTCCCGGCTCTGGAAGCTGAAGGGTGAGATCTTTGGGCTCGGTGCTGCACAGGTCTGTTTGTGCGGGGCACTGCTGACTGGTGTCGGCCTGCTCTCCGGCCTGAGCCTTCCCGCTGCCTTCGTGGCCGGAATGGGCTTCGTCCTGTCCTCGACCGCCGTCGTCATGCAGATGCTGAACGAGCGTGGCGAGACCTCGACACTGCATGGGCAGCAGGCGGTGTCGATCCTTTTGCTCGAGGACCTTGCGATCGTGCCGCTGTTGGCGATCGTTGCGCTCCTTGCGCCGGCGAAGCCGGGGGATCCCGGCGACTGGCTCCCGCTTCTGATCGCCGTCGGCTCCGTTATTGGTCTCGTGGTCGCGGGGCGCTGGTTGCTCAACCCGATGTTCCGACTACTCGCGGCTGCGCAAGCCCGCGAAGTCATGACGGCGGCCGCGCTGCTGGTTGTGCTCGGGGCCGCGCTCGCCATGCAGTTGGGCGGACTTTCCATGGCGATGGGGGCCTTTCTCGCCGGCGTGTTGTTGTCGGAGTCGAGTTTCCGACACCAGCTTGAAGCCGATATCGAGCCGTTCCGCGGGATCCTGCTCGGCCTGTTCTTCCTTGCCGTCGGCATGTCGCTCGAACTCGATCTGATCGCCCGTGAATGGCGCCTGGTCGCACTCGCCGTTTTGGCGTTCATGGTGGTGAAGGCCAGCGGTATCTTCATCGTGGCGAAGCTGTTCGGCTCCAGGACCCGCGACGCCATCACGCGGGTGGCGCTGTTCTCACAGGGCGGTGAGTTCGCCTTCGTGCTCTATGCCGCTGCGGCAGCGGCCGGCATTTTCGACGCGCAGGTCAACGCGGTGGCCAGCGCCACGGTGATCCTGTCGATGGCGCTGACTCCCTTGCTCGTGTTGGCTCTCGATCGCTTCCTGCCGGCGGAGCAGACCTCCCTGGACGGCGTCGAGATTGCGTCCGGATTGCACGGGAGCGCGCTGATGATCGGCTTCGGGCGTTTCGGACAGGTCGCGAGCCAGACCTTGTTGGCGCGGGGCTGCAGCGTCTCGATCATCGAAGTCGATGTCGAACTGATCCGCGCAGCGTCGAATTTCGGCTTCAAGGTCTATTACGGCGACGGCACGCGGCGCGAGATCCTGCATGCTGCCGGCGCCGAGCGGGCGCAGGTGATCCTGGTTTGTGTCGATAATCGCGTGACTGCCGACAGGATCGTCGCCATGGCGCAGGCCGAATTCCCGCACGCGAAGCTGTTCGTGCGAGCCTATGATCGCGGCCATGCCATGGATCTGATCCGCAGCAATGTCGAGTATCAGATCCGGGAGACCTTCGAATCCGCCATGCTTTTCGGCGCGGCGGCACTGCGCAGCATGGGCGTGTCGGAAGAGGAGGTTGCGGAGATCGCCGAGGATGTGCGCCGTCGCGACGATGAACGGCTGGATCTCCAGGTGGCGAGCGATATCCATGCGGGCAACAATCTCCTCCACGGCAACACACCGATCCCGACCCCGCTGACCGCACCGAAGGCGCCCGGCAGGATTCTGGGCTCCGCCCCGGATGATTACGGCGATGTCGGCGGCCCGTGAATTAGCCGGCCGTCAACTGTTCCCAGCCCGCCATCGCGCCGCGAACGACCGCGTCCAGTTGCTGGCGCGAAGCACCGTCGCGCGCCTGGATCGACATGCCCTGCTGAACGGTGACGTAATAGCTCGCGAGGGCTTCTGCATCGACGCCGGGTGGAATCTCTTCGGCGTCGATCGCGGCGCGCAGCCGCTGGGCGATAGCCGCGACGCTCCCGGCGCGCATATCACGCAGTTTGGCCGCGGTCTCGTCGCTGACGCCAACCGCATTCACCGCCGAGAGCACGATCATGCAGCCGGGCGGGCGCCCGGGCCGTGTGAAGACCGCTGCGCTTGCCGCCAGGAACGCGGAGACCGCTTCGCGGGCGGTTGGCGCCGCTGTCAAAGGGCCGGTGATCTCATCGCTTTCACTGGCCTCGAAAAAGTCGATGGCTTCGCAATAGAGTTCCTCCTTGCTGCCGAAAGCGGCGTAGAGGCTCGGCGAGCCAATGCCCATTGCTCCCGTCAGATCGCTGAGGGAGGTGGCCTGATAGCCCTTGGCCCAGAAGACCAGCATCGCCTTCTTCAGGGCGTCGGATCGATCGAAGGCGCGGGGGCGGCCGCGTTCCGTCATTGTCATTCCTTTTCTATGCTGATCGTTAGATAATTGCCTTGACGGGCGGAGGCAAGCGCTCCATCTGTTTCTATATCGATCACCACAGAAATGGACTTGCCTGATGTCACGCTTCACTGGAAAGAAGGCCCTGGTCACGGGCGGCAGCCGCGGCATCGGTGCCGCTATCGCCTTGCGATTGGCTCGCGAGGGCGCCGATGTGGCGATCACCTATGAGCACTCCGCCGACAAGGCAGGCGAGGTGGTCCGCGCCATCGAAGCCCTTGGCCGCAAGGGATTCGCACTTGCTGCCGACAGCGCTGATCCGGTGGCGGTCAAGGACGCGGTCGACAAGGCCGCAGCCTCGCTGGGCGGGCTCGACATCCTGGTCAACAATGCCGGCATCTGGCGCGGAGGAGCCGTTGCCGAGTGGAGTCTCGCCGATATCGATGCGACACTCGCAGTCAATGTTCGCGCCGTCGTGCTCGCCTCACAGGCGGCCGTGGCACATCTCGGCGCAGGCGGACGCATCATCTCGACCGGGTCCTGCCTCGCAGATCGCGTGGTCGAAGAGGGGGCGACGCTCTACGCGATGAGCAAGGCGGCGCTGATCGGCTTCACCAAGGGGCTCGCCCGCGACCTCGGCCCGCGTGGCATCACGGTCAATATCGTCCATCCCGGCTCGACCGACACAGACATGAATCCGGCCATCGGCCCGCAGGCTGATGAGCAGCGCGCGCGTATGGCGATCCCGCGCTACGGCAAACCAGAGGATATCGCGGGACTGGTGGCCTATCTGGCGAGCGAGGAAGCGCGTTTCGTCACCGGGGCGGGCTTTGCAATCGATGGTGGTGCCAACACCTGAAGACTGGGCTGGCGGCGGCTCAGTTCAGCATGCAGAAGCCGCCGACCACCACTTCGCTGCGGCACCAGACCCTTGGTTCCTCGGCGGTGCTGAGCCGCAGCATCGCCGGAGCTGCGACGTTGGCGGTCGGGAAGGGCGGGCGCGATGGGGTGTTGCCCTCGGCCGCGTCCTGCTGAGAGGATCGGCCGACCCGCGGCGCGACCCCGAGGGAGGCCCCGCTGCCTCCGCTGGAACTGGTCTGGGAGCTTCCGTGCGACGTACGGCTTCCGCCGCGGAATTTCGCGGCTTCGGCGCCCGCCGGCAGCAACAGGGCGGCAATGACGGCAATCGCGAGAACCCGGATCATGCGGCACTCCCATGAGACGGGAGCAGATTGCCGCGGCGGAACAGGAGCGCAAGCAAAGCCTCTCGCCAGGCTGAGCGAGGGGTTAAGACGCAGCTGAAAGCCGGAAGGGGCGATCAGTTTCCGGGCAGGACGATGATCGTCGGCTTGGGCGGCAACGTAGCCTTGGTGATCGTGATTTCGGCCTCGGCCCGGCGTTCGACGGGCCAGAGATCCTGGGAGCGCGCGAGGAAACGGCTGAGGCTCGAACCGCCGAAGAAATGCATCGGGATCATCACCTTGGCCTGCACCGATTTCAGCACCTCGATCATGCCCTCCTGATCGAGCGTGTAGCTGCCATCGACCGGGAAGAGCACGACGTCGACGCGGCCGAGCGCGCGCAGATGGCCAGGCTCGAGCGGGTGGTGCAGATGCCCGAGATGGGCAATGCAGAGATCGCCGATCTCGAAGACGAACATCGAGTTGCCGTCGAAATCGGTCGAGCCGGAATAGGAGCGGATATTGGTCGGCACATTGCGCACCCGCATGTCGCCGAGCGTGACGTCGTGCTTCGCGGCCCCCTTGCCGGTCGGGTCCCAGCCGGGCAGAATCTGCTTGATGGCGGGATCGGGATTGCGCGAGTTGTGGGTCGAATGCGCCTTGTTCATCGTGGCGATGTCCGGCGTTTCCCGCGGTCGGATGTAGTCGTTGTAGTCGGTCGCGGCCTTCACGCCGCCGGGCGTCTCGATCAGGAAGGTGGCGTGGCCGACGAAAGTCAGCCGGACCTCGTCCTTGGCGAGCGCCGCGTGCTGGATCGGGAGGCGGAGGCTTGCCATCTCTGGCCGGCAGCCGGGCTCGTCCGATTGGGCTTGCGCCGGCGCCAGGTACGCCAGCGTCGCGAGCAAACCGAAAACGGCTCGGCCTAGCGTCGTCGACAGTGTCATGAACTTCGCTCCCGCTGCGTTCCCGCAGTGAAGGTTTAGGCAAAATACCGCTCTGCGAAAGCCAGGCTGTCAGTTTCGTGACTATCGTCCGATTGGGATGACCGGTTGCATATCAGGATCGGTTGTGGCAAGAATCTGATATCGTTTTGCAACTGGTTTGGAGAGATCGCCATGACGAGGCTGGTGGTTCGCGGGTTTTCGCTGTCGCTGGACGGTTATGGTGCCGGACCCAGCCAGGATGTCGACAATCCGCTCGGCCTGAACGGTGCGAAGCTGCATCGCTGGGCGTTCGGCACACGCACCTTTCGAGAGATGTTCGGGCAAGAAGGGGGCGAAACCGGCATAGACAATGATTTTGCCGCGCGCGGCTTTGACAATATCGGCGCCTGGATCATGGGCCGGAACATGTTTGGGCCGATCAGGGGAGAATGGCCGGACGACACCTGGAAGGGCTGGTGGGGCGACATCCCGCCCTACCACGTTCCGGTCTTCGTACTGACCCATCATGCTCGCGCGCCGCTGGAGATGGCGGGCGGAACGACCTTTCACTTCGTCACCGATGGGCCGGAGGCGGCACTCCAACGCGCCAGGGAAGCTGCGGGCGGCAAGGACATCAGGCTTGGCGGCGGCGTGGCGACGATCCGGCACTATCTGCGTGCGGGGGCCGTCGACGAGATGCATCTCGCGATCGCGCCGATCCTGCTCGGCGCCGGCGAGAACCTCTTCATAGATCTCGACCTGCCAGCATTGGGCTATGCCAGCACGCAGCACAGTGCGACGCCCGCCGCTACACATGTTGTGGTGACCAAGCGACCCTGATCAGTCGATGCCCGGAGCCTGCACCTCATAGCGGCGGCAGGCGCCGCTTCACCGGCTGGCTCTTCACGATGGCCGAACTGGTCTCGGCCTTGTCCGCGATCCGGTCGAGGATCTGGTCGAGCTGTTCGATGGAGCGCAGATGCAGTCGGCCGATGAAGCAGTCATCGCCGGTGACCTTGTCGCATTCCGAGAATTCCGGGATCTCCTCGATCAGCTGCTGAACCGCGTGCAGTTTGCCGGGGAGCGGGCGGATCCGGACGATCGCCTGCAATTGGTAACCGATCGCGTGGGGATCGATGTCGACGGTGAAGGCGCGGATCACGCCGCGCTCTTCCAGTCGCCGAAGCCGCTCGGAGACGCTGGGCGAGGAGAGGTTCACGCGCTGAGCCAGCTCCTTCAGGGAGGTGCGGGCATCCCCGGCCAGAATCTCGATGATGTTCCGGTCCAGCTCGTCGATCATATTGTTATCAGGTCATCCGAGTTTCAGCCCTTACAATGTAAGGTAATTTTACCGATCTGTCTCTCTCGTTCCATGGAATGCGAGATCCCGTCCTCCTATCATCCGGTTTCGTTCCTGGGTGGAGGCGATGATGACGGACCATAGGCGCGGCGTAGCCGAGATGACGGCTGCCATGACGATCTCGGGCACGATCGGCTGGTTCGTGGTTCGCTCCGGCCAGCCGGTGATGGATGTGGTGTTCTGGCGCTGCGTCTTCGGCGCCGCGACCCTGTTGATCGTCTGCGGAGCCCTGGGGCTGCTTCGGCGCGGCGCGCTGACCGGCCGCCAGCTTGCGCTCGCCGCGATCGGTGGTGTCGCCGTCGTGTTGAACTGGCTGTTGCTGTTCTCGGCTTATTCGCGCGCTTCGATCTCGGTCGCGACGGTGGTCTACAACACCCAGCCCTTCATGCTCGTCGGGCTTGGCGCGCTGCTGTTTGCCGAGCGGCTGACGGTCACGAAGCTGTTCTGGCTGGCGATCTCCTTCACCGGCATGGTGTTGATCGTGCAGGCCAAGCCGGGCGCGGGGGCGGTCGGGACCGATTATCTCGCGGGCGTCGCCATGGCGCTCGGCGCAGCCTTCTTCTACGCGCTGGCCGCCATCGTCGCGAAAGCGCTGAAGGGCGTAGCGCCTTATCTGATCGTGCTGGTCCAGGTCCTGGTCGGGATTGCGATGCTCTCGCCCTTCGCCAGCCTAGGGCAGTTGCCGGCTGGCGCGGAGACCTGGGCGCTGCTTGGTACGCTCGGCATCCTCCATACCGGGCTGATGTTCGTGCTGCTCTATATGGCGATCCAGCGGTTGCCGACGACGCTGACCGGTGCGCTGTCCTTCATCTATCCGATCGTCGCGATCGTCGTCGATCTGACGGCCTTCGGCCACCAGCCGCAGCTTCTCCAGATCGTCGGAGCTGCTGCGATCCTAATCGCCGCGGCCGGCATGACACTGGGCTGGGTGCCGTGGCGGCGGCCTGATGCAACGATCGTCGCAAGGCTTCCGGCCGAATAGCAGCAATGGCGATCGTGGGCGGCCGAGCGCATGGCTGCTGACGGGTGCGTCTGGCGGCGACCAAGACGGGGCGAGGAAGGCTACGCGTCGCCCGACTGTTCCCGATCTGGCCGGTACATAGCGAGCAGTTGCGGCAGCATCTCGTCGATGGCGGAAGCCATTGCTGCGGGACCGCCGAGTTTCCCGTCCAGCGCGAGATGGGCGAAGCCGTGCACGAGCGACCAGGCTCCCAGCGCCGCAAGCGCTACGTGCGGGGAGGAGATATCACGGCCGAGACAGGCCGCCATGGCGCGTTCCAGCTCATGGCGGGCCGATGCGCCGACCAGCCGCAGGCGCTCATTGGCATCGTCGAGGCGGTCCTTCCGGAACATCAGATCGAAACGCCCCGGGAATGCGACGGCGAACCGGACATAGCCGCGTCCTTGCCCGTGCAACCGGGCGAGCGGATCGCTGCCTCCTTCCGCCTCGCCAGCCTTCAGGAAGGCGACGAGTTCCTCGAAGCCACGGATGGCGACCTCCGTGAGCAGGCCATAGACGCTGCCGAAATGATGCGCGGGGGCGCCTGCCGAAACGCCTGCGCGCCTAGCCGCCTCGCGCAGGCTGAACCCGTCAAGTCCGCGCTCGACGAGAATCCGGTCGGTGGCCGAGACGAGCGCATCGCGCAGGTCGCCATGATGGTAGCCGCTCTTCGATGCCGGATCCATATCGCCTCTATCTTGACAGTGTTCAAATCATTGCCTACGAATCTTATCGCTGTTCAGATTAGCGAAATGCAGGAGGTTGGGCCATGGAAACCAAGCATATCACGCGTCGCCTTGCGATCGCCGGCTCCGGATTGGGAATGGCCGTCGGGGCAGCGGCGGGCCTGGCCGGCGGCGCAATGCTCGGGGCTGCTGCGGCGGCACCGGCGCCGGTCGTTCTGGATGGTCGTCGCCGCTTTGAAAACAGGGTCGTACTCGTCACGGGAGGGACCTCCGGCATCGGCCGCGCGGCTGTGGAGGCCTTCGCTGCCGAAGGCGGAAAGGTCGCCTTCTGCGGTCGGCGCGAGGCGCTTGGCCAAGAGGTCGAGCGCAGCGTCAGGGCGGTCGGCGGAGAAGCGCTCTACATCCGGGCCGACATCCGCAGGGAGGATGATGTTCGGAGGTTCGTCGAGAGCGCCGTCACCCGCTACGGTGGTCTGCACGTTGCCTTCAACAATGCCGGGATCACGCTTCAGAAGCCCCTGCATAGCTACGAGGTGGCGGAGTTCGACGACATTCTGAGCACCAACCTGCGCGGCGTGTTCCTGGCGATGAAGTACCAGATCCCGCACATGATGTCGGCGGGCGGGCAGATCGTCGTGACCTCGTCGACTGTGGCGACGACATGCCGCGAGAGCCAGTCGGCCTATGTCGCCAGCAAGGCGGCGTTGACGGGGCTCGTACGCGCTGCGGCGCTCGACTATGTCAAGCATGGCATCAGAGTGAACGCCCTTCTGCCGGGTACGACGGATACCGAACTGGTCCGTGGCGTCGCCGGCATGATGGCTGCGCCCGACGCCGTCTGGCAGATCGGCGGAGCGCAATGGGCCAAGGACAATATCCCGACCATGGGCCGCATGGCGACGGCGCGGGAAATGGCCGCTGTTGCGCTCGATCTGGCGGCGGCGACCCACCCTTATTTGACCGGCGCTTCGATCGTCGTCGACGGCGCGATGACGCTGCGGGCCTGAGGGAGTTGATGACGGGCGGTTGCAGCAAGCGGCCAGCCTCGCTACATACGCGGCACTCTTCCCGAAAGCCCCGGCGCGATCAGTCCGAAGCGGAGCCGCACATCCATGTCCCGTCAGTTCATCTACCATATGCGCGGCCTGTCGAAGACCTATCCGGGCGGCAAGCAGGTGCTGAAGGACATCCATCTGTCGTTCTACCCGGACGCCAAGATCGGTGTGCTCGGCGTCAACGGCGCCGGCAAGTCGACCCTGCTCAAGATCATGGCAGGCTACGACAAGGAATGGACCGGCGAGGCCTGGGTGGCCGAGGGCGCGCGCGTCGGCTATCTGCCGCAGGAGCCCAAGCTCGATGAGAGCCTGAACGTGCGCGATAACGTGATGCTCGGCGTCGCGCCGCAGAAGGCGATCCTCGACCGCTATAACGAACTCGCGATGAACTACTCGGACGAGACTGCGGACGAGATGACCAAGCTCCAGGACGAGATCGAGGCCAAGGGCCTGTGGGATCTCGATTCCAAGGTCGACCAGGCGATGGACGCGTTGCGCTGCCCGCCGGACGACTGGGAGGTCTCCAAGCTCTCGGGCGGCGAACGCCGCCGCGTCGCGCTCTGCAAGCTCCTGCTCGAGCAGCCGGAACTGCTGCTGCTCGACGAACCGACCAACCATCTCGATGCCGAGACCACCGCTTGGCTCGAAGGCCATTTGCGGACCTATCCGGGCGCGATCCTGATCGTCACCCACGATCGCTACTTCCTCGACAATGTCACGAGCTGGATTCTCGAGCTCGATCGCGGCCAGGGCATTCCCTACGAGGGGAACTACTCCGCCTGGTCGGTGCAGAAGCAGAAGCGCCTCGCTCAGGAAGGCCGGGAGGACGTCTCGCGCCAGAAGACGCTGGAGCGCGAGCAGGAATGGATTTCGGCTTCGCCCAAGGCGCGCCAGGCCAAGAGCAAGGCCCGCATCCAGCGCTATGACGAGCTGGTGCAGAAGGCGTCGAACAAGGGGCCGGATACCGCTCAGATCGTCATCCCGATCGCCGAGCGCCTCGGCAACAATGTCGTCGATTTCGATAACCTGTCGAAGGGCTTCCAGGACAAGCTGCTGATCGACGGGCTGTCCTTCAAGCTGCCGCCGGGCGGTATCGTCGGCATCATCGGACCGAACGGCGCCGGCAAGACCACGCTGTTCCGGATGATCACCGGGCAGGAGAAGCCGGATTCCGGTTCGATCACCATCGGCGAGAGCGTCAAGCTCGGCTATGTCGACCAGAGCCGCGACTCGCTCGACGACAAGAAGAACGTCTGGGAGGAAATCTCCGGCGGCAACGACATCCTCTATCTCGGCAAGCGCGAGGTGAATTCGCGCGCCTATTGCTCGACCTTCAACTTCAAGGGCGGCGACCAGCAGAAGAAGGTTGGATCGCTCTCAGGCGGTGAGCGCAATCGCGTCCATCTTGCCAAGATGTTGAAATCGGGTGCCAACGTCCTGCTGCTCGACGAGCCGACCAACGATCTCGACGTCGACACGCTGCGCGCGCTCGAAGAGGCGCTGGAGGATTACGCCGGCTGCGCCGTGATCATCAGCCACGATCGCTGGTTCCTCGACCGTATCGCGACCCATATCCTCGCCTTCGAGGGCGACAGCCATGTCGAATGGTTCGAGGGAAATTTTGCCGATTACGAGGAAGACAAGAAGCGCCGGTTGGGGATCGATTCCACGATTCCGAAGCGGATTCAGTACAAGAAGTTCTCGCGCTGATCGTCTGAGCCTCGAAGAAAAAGGGCTCGCGCTCCTGAAATGGAGCGCGGGCCTTTCTCTTGGGGGCGCCGATTTGGGTGAAGCTCAGGCCTTGCCTTTGACCAGGATGTTTCCGTCGACCTGCTGGATGTCGCGCAGGCCGCAAAGCGCCATGGTGATGTCGAGCTCCTTGCGGATGATGTCGAGGCAGCGGGTCACGCCTTCCTCACCCATGGCGCCAAGGCCGTAGAGGAAGGCGCGGCCGATCAGCACGCCGCGGGCGCCGAGCGCCACCGCCTTGATCACATCCTGTCCGGAGCGGATGCCGCCATCCATCAGGACTTCCATGCGCCCGCCGACCTGCTCGACGATGCCCGGCAGCGCCGCGATGGAGGAGACGGCGCCGTCAAGCTGGCGGCCGCCATGGTTCGAGACGATCAGCGCGTCGGCACCGCTCCTGGCGGCGAGCTCGGCATCCTCCGGATCGAGAATGCCCTTGAGGATCAGCTTGCCGCCCCAGCGATCCTTGATCCACTTCACATCGTCCCAGCTCAGCGCCGGGTCGAACTGTTCCGCCGTCCAGGAGGAGAGCGATGAGAGATCGCCGACGCCCTTGGCGTGGCCAACGATGTTTCCAAAGGTGCGGCGCTTGGTGCCGAGCATGCCGAGGCACCAGCGCGGCTTGGTCGCGAGGTTGATCAGATTGGCGATCGTCGGCTTCGGCGGCGCGGAGAGCCCGTTGCGGATATCCTTGTGGCGCTGGCCGAGGATCTGGAGGTCGAGCGTCAGGACCAGGGCCGAGCACTGCGCCGCCTTGGCACGATCGATCAGGCGGATGATGAAATCGCGGTCCTTCATCACGTAGAGCTGGAACCAGAACGGCGCGTCGGTGTTCTCTGCGACATCCTCGATCGAGCAGATGCTCATGGTCGAGAGCGTGAAGGGCACGCCGGCCTTGGCTGCGGCGCGGGCGGCGAGGATTTCGCCGTCGGCGTGCTGCATGCCGGTGAGGCCCGTCGGAGCCAGTGCAACCGGCATTGTGGCGGCCTGGCCTGCGAGCGTGGTTGCCAGCGTACGGTTGGTCATGTTGACGGCGACGCGCTGGCGCAGCTTGATGGCGGCGAAGTCAGCCTCGTTGGCGCGATAGGTGCCCTCGGTCCAGGCGCCGGAATCGGCGTAGTCGTAGAACATGCGCGGCACCCGGCGCTGGGCCAGGATGCGCAGGTCTTCGATGGTCAAGGGCTGGGACATGTCGACCGGCTCCGCATTTTCGCTCCTGATCGCTCGGTCGCATGGAACCCTGCCGCAGGCAACCGCCCGCTACGTGACCCCGCTATACCGGCCGGGCTTATGATTGACGGCCAGGATCAGGTTGAGCACCGCAGCTCCCAGCAGCGAAATCAGCACTTTCTCGAGCGGCAGCATGACGAGCGCACAGACGAGGATCAGCGCGTCGATGCCGAGCTGAAACCAGCCGGCGCGGATATCGTGCTTCTCCTGCAGGTAGAGCGCGAGAATGTTGACGCCGCCCAGGCCGGTGCGATGGCGAAACAGCGCAAGGACGCCGAGCCCCATCAGGCTGCCGCCGGCGACCGCGGCATAGACCGGGTCGACAGTCGCGATCGCCAACCAGCCGGGTGTGAACCAGGTGAAGAGCGAGACGAGCCCGACCGCGATGAAGGTCCGCAAGGCGAAGCGCCAGCCCATGCGACGGACCGCGAGCCAGTAGAAGGGCAGGTTAATGGCGAAGAAAAGCAGGCCGAAATTGATCCCGGTGGCAAACTGGAACAGCAATGCCAACCCGGCCGCCCCGCTCGTGAGCAGGGTCGCCTTCGTATAGAGGCTGATGCCGATGCTGACGAGCAATGTGCCGAGCAGCATGGCGAAGACGTCTTCGTAGAAGCGATGGCGCTCGGTCGGTGGGGCTGAGGTCGCCGCGTCGCTCATGGTGCATATCCGGCTCGGTTGAAGGGGCTTCGGTCGTTTGGGCGCGACGATGCAATGGTTGAGCCACGCCGGTTGATCCTGTAGGGCCGGATCATCCCTACCGCTACCCTGTGAGATCTCCTCATGATTCTGCGGCTCGCCGCTGCGCTCTGCCTGACGCTTCTTGCCCATGCCGCACCGGCACAGGATACCGTTGCCTGGAAAACCGGGCGCGAGGCGAAGCTCATCGAGACGCGCATCGAGGCGCTGCTCAAGACGATGACGCTCGACGAGAAGGTCGGCCAGCTGCATCTCTCGGGTCGTGGCGAGGGTTTCAACGCCGCACGCATTCGCGAGGGACGGATGGGCGGGGTGATGAACTTCGTCGTGCCGCAGGAGGTTGCGGATGTTCAGAAGGCCGCGCGCGAATCCCGGCTGAAGATCCCGCTGATCATTGGTCTCGATGCCGTTCACGGCTTCTCGACCTATTTTCCGCTGCCGCTTGGCCAGGCTTCGACCTGGAACCCGGAGCTGATCGAGGAGGCGGCCTATTGGACGGGGCGTGAAGCGCGCGCCGCCGGCATCCAATGGACTTTTGCGCCGATGGTCGACATTTCGCGTGATCCGCGCTGGGGCCGCGTCCTCGAGGGGGCGGGGGAAGATGCCTATTTCGGCTCCATCGTCGCTGCAGCGCGCACGCATGGCTATCAGCGCGGCGGCGTGGCGACGACCGTCAAGCATTTCGTCGGCTACGGTGCGGGCGAAGCCGGGCGCGACTACAACTCCACCTGGATCCCGACGAGCCAGCTCTTCGATCTCTACCTGCCGCCGTTCAAGGCCTCGTTCGACGCTGGTTCCATGACGGCAATGGCGGCATTCAACGCCCTGAACGGCGTGCCGACCACCGCGCATGGCGGGCTGCTGACCGGGCTGCTGCGCCAGAACTGGGGATTCAAGGGTTTCGTGGTCTCGGATTTCGGCTCGATCACCGAACTCAGACTGCACGGAATCGCCAAGGATGACGCCGAGGCTGCGCGCAAGGCGCTGCTGGCCGGCATCGACATGGACATGATGGGTGATGTCTATGACAAGCACCTGGCTGCCGAGGTAAAGGCCGGTCGCGTCCCGGTGAAGATGCTCGACGCGGCGGTGCGCCGCGTGTTGCGCGTCAAGTTCCACCTGGGCCTGTTCGAGCGGCCCGATGTCGACCCGGCCGCTGCTCCGGCGCTGATGCAGACGCAGGAGGCACGCGAGGTCGCGCTTCGCGCGGCGCGCGAAGGCATCATCCTGCTTAAGAACACCAACGAAACCCTGCCGATCGCGTCCTCCGTCCAGCGGCTCGCCGTGATCGGCGCCATGGCCGTGCCGGAAGCCGAGCGGGTCTGGACCGATCCGGCCGGGCTCGGACGGCGCGCCATCCAGTCCTTGCCGGACGCGCTGAAGGAGCGCGTCCAGGCCGGGGTGGAGGTCGTCTACGAGCCGGCCTTCACAAAGAACTGCGGCACCGAATTCGCGGACAAGGATGCAGCGCTGCGCGCCGCCGCGGCGAGCGATCTCGTCATCGCCATGCTCGGCGAGGATTGCGAGTTCATCGGAGAGGGCGCCTCGCGCGCGAATCTCAACCTGCCCGGCGTGCAGCAGGAACTGCTCGAGGCGCTGGTCGCGACGGGCAAGCCCGTCGTGCTGGTGCTGGCCACTGGCCGCCCGCTGGTCCTCACCTGGGCCGACACCCATGTCGCCGCGATCGTGCAGACCTTCCACGGCGGCACCGAGGGGCGTACCGCGATCGCCGAGGTTCTGACCGGAGCGGCAAATCCGGCAGGCCGCACGCCGATGAGCTTTCCGCGCTCGGTCGGGCAGATCCCGATCTACTACAACCATCTCCCGACGGGGCGGCCGCAGAAGATCCGGCAGCGCTACGAGTCGATCTACATGGATGAGAAAAACGAGCCGCTCTATCCCTTCGGCTTTGGTCTTTCCTATTCCCGCTTCAGCTATGCCAATCCCCGTGTCGACCGCGCACGCATCGCGATCGATGGCAGCGCAGAAATCTCGGTCGATGTGACCAATTCCGGTTCGCGCGACGGCCAGGAAGTGACGCAGCTTTATGTCCGCCAGCCGGTCGCGACCCGGTCCCGGCCGGTCCGCGAACTCAAGGGTTTCAGCAAGCTCGCGATCAAGGCGGGCGAAACCAGGACCGTCAGTTTCAAGCTCGAGGCCCAGAAGCTGGGATATCACGATGACACCGGGCGTTATGTTGTCGAGCCGGGTCTGTTTGAGGTTTATCTTGGCGGCTCCTCGTTGGCACAGGCCAAGACACAGTTTGAGGTGATCAAGCCATAGTCATCGTCAGACGCTCCTGCTTGACGATTGGCCTCGACATCTTTGTGTTTTCGGTCAATCCTCCTCTGGTCGGGCATTCGGATGCATGCATCCGAAGATCCGCAAGACGCTGGCTTCAGGGGATGCGGCTATGGCGACCGGAACCGTGAAATGGTTCAATACTGAGAAGGGCTTCGGATTCATTCAGCCTTCGGATGGCGGCAAGGATGTGTTCGTACACATCACGGCCGTGAAAGAAGCGGGCCTGATGACTCTGACGGAAGGACAGAAAGTCTCGTTCGATTTGAAAACCGAACGCGGCAAAACGGCGGCAGGCTCGCTCCAGCTGCTCTGACCTCTCGGGCCTCGCGCGCTCATGGCGACCCGTGAAACGGCCGCTATGATGGGCGGTCGCGCGCGGCCCATTCACTGATCGGGATTTGGGGCTTTCTCCAGATCCCGCGGGTGCCGGGGTGGTTTCACGGCACGGGTGACTGTGCGCTTGCTACCGTGCGAAGTGTTTCGCGCCCGCCACACAGAGTGCCACGCCGGCGCTGACTGCGATCATGGGCCAGCTCACGGCCTCATGCAGCAGCAGTGCGGCGAGCATCAGCCCGAAGAAGGGCTGCAGCAATTGCAGCTGGCCGACGGCGGCGATGCCGCCCTGTGCCAGGCCGCGATACCAGAACACGAACCCCACCAGCATGCTGAACACCGAGACATAGGCGAGGCCGATCCAGGCAGGCCGCCCGACATCGGCAAGCGAGACCGGAAAAGTCCATGCGCTGAGCGTGACCATGACCGGCAGGGAGAGCACCAGCGCCCAGGAAATCACCTGCCAGCCTCCGAGCTTTCGCGACAGTCGCGCTCCCTCGGCATAACCGAGGCCGCAGATGATGACCGCGGCGAGCATCAGCAGATCTCCGACCGGGGAGGCGACAAAGCCCTGGGTCATTGCAAATCCTGCGACGAGCGCACTGCCCAGGCAGGAGAACAGCCAGAAGATTGGGCGGGGACGTTCGCCGCCGCGCAGGACGGCGAAGCTCGCGGTTGCCAGCGGCAGGAGGCCGATGAAGACGATCGAATGGGCCGAGCTGACATGTTTCAGCGCCAACGCCGTCAGCAGCGGAAAGCCGACGACAACGCTCAGCGCGACCACGATGAGCGGGAGAACGTCGCTCCGTTGCGGCCGCGTCTGCCGGAAGGCGAGGAGCAGGCACAGGCCCAGCAGGCCGGCGATTGCAGCGCGTGCAGCGGTCAGGAAAACAGGGTCGAGATCGACCACGGCAACACGCGTTGCAGGCAGCGAAGCGCTGAAGATCAGCACGCCGAGAAAGCCGTTGATCCAACCGCTCATGCTCTTGTCCATCAGGAAGACTCCGTTCGCGGCCTGCATTCGCCGGGATATGCGTTTTTTGCCAGAGACGGCGCATGACAGTTGATGCAAACTGTCATGCTGCGAGAGGCAATACAATTAGGTGATTGAGTGACGCTCCTGGATGATGACGGCACGCTTGTCGGGCGTGTCATGCAGGCTGTTCGCCAGCGCATGGCGGGGCGCGTACTGGCTCCGGGGGCCAGACTGCCCTCGATCCGTGGCTTTGCCGAAACGATGGGCGTCTCGAAGTCGACGGTGGTCGAGGCCTATGACCGGCTTGCCGCAGAGGGGGCGATCCGTTCGCGCCGCGGCTCGGGCTTCTATGTCGCGGGTCATCTGCCACCGCTGTCGCTGGCGGAGATCGGACCGCGGCTTGACCGTGCGGTCGATCCGCTCTGGGTCTCGCGACAATCGCTGGAGACCGGCGAGGATTTCCTGAAGCCCGGCTGCGGCTGGCTTCCCGCATCATGGTTGCCGGAGGAGAGCCTGCGCAGAGCGTTGCGATCGCTCTCGCGCGCCGATGCCTCCACATTGGCCGATTATGGCACGCCGCTCGGGCTGTTGCCGTTGCGCCATCTGCTCGCCCGGCGCATGGCGGAGCATGGCATCGAGGCCCGGCCGGACCAGATCGTGCTGACCGAGTCCGGAACCCAGGCCATCGACCTGCTCTGCCGCTTCCTGCTCGAACCGGATGACACGGTAGTGGTCGACGACCCCTGCTACTTCAACTTCCAGGCCCTGCTGCGGGCTCATCGGGCCAGGGTCGTCAGTGTCCCCTATACGCCGAACGGTCCCGATATCGTGCGCTTCGAACAGGTGCTCGCAGAGCATCGGCCACGGCTCTACGTTACCAACTCCGCGCTGCACAATCCAACGGGAGCCGTGCTGTCTCCCGTGATTGCACATCGGGTGCTCAAATTGGCTGAGCAGTCAGGGTTGACGATCATCGAGGACGATATCTTTGCCGATTTCGAGCTGGAGCCGGCGCCGCGGCTTGCCGCCTTCGATGGGCTCGATCGGGTCGTGCATATCGGCAGCTTCTCCAAGACGCTGTCGGCCTCGCTGCGATGTGGCTTCATCGCGGCCCGGCGCGACTGGATCGAGGGGCTGACCGATCTCAAGATCGCCACCTCCTTCGGGGCCAGCCGGGTCTCGGCGGAATTCGTGCTGGGCGCCTTGAAGGATGGCGCCTATCGCAAGCACATGGACGGGCTGCGCGGCCGGTTGGCGCGCGCCATGACGGAAACTTGCGCGCGGTTGAAAGCCATCGGAATCGAGCCGTGGATCGAGCCGCGTGCCGGGATGTTCCTGTGGTGTCGCCTGCCGGACGGGCTGGATGCCGCCGAGATCGCGCAACGCGTGCTGGCGGAGAATATCGTCCTTGCCCCCGGAAATGCCTTCAGCGTGTCGCTGACGGCGGGACGATTCCTGCGCTTCAACGTCGCGCAATCGTCGGACCCGCGCATCTACACAGCGCTCGAAGCGGCGATGCGGCGCTGAGTGATGCCGACATTGGCTGAGCGGGGGCGCAGGATCTCGCTGACGCAAGGAAGGCGCTTGCACTTTCTGCTCTTTTAACATAAAGATATCTTTATATGTTTTTCTGAATTTCGAAAGCTGATCCCTTGCGCCAACCCACGACGTTGTCCTCGTCATCCTTGCTTGCGGGCCTGCGCGCGGCTGGCGAGGAGACACGGCTGCGCATCCTGGCGCTGTTGGCGGAGGGCGAGCTCTCCGTTTCTGATCTGACCGATATTCTCGGGCAGTCTCAGCCCCGCATTTCCCGCCATCTCAAGCTCCTGGCCGAGGCCGGGCTGGTGCGACGCTATCGCGAGGGAGCGTGGGCCTTCTTTCGGCTCGACGNNTCCCAGACGATGCCGTCGAGGCGGCGGTCGAGGCGGCGGCCGGGGAAGGCTCGTCCGGCGCGATGCTCGACCTCGGCACGGGGACCGGCCGGATGCTGGAGCGGATCGCCCCGAAATTCGGCCGTGCCATCGGTGTCGATGCCAGCCATGCCATGCTCGCCGTGGCACGCGCCAATCTCGAGAAGGCCGGGCTGTCCCGGGTTGAGCTGCGACAGGGTGATATTCACGCCTTGCCTTTCGCGCGCGGGGCCTTCGATCTCGTCATCATCCATCAGGTTCTGCATTTCCTCGATGACCCCGGCCGCGCATTGCGCGAGGCGGCCGCGATGCTCGCTCCCGGCGGCCGGCTGATCGTGGTCGATTTCGCGCCGCACGAGATGGAGTTCCTGCGAACAGAGCACGCGCATCGCCGGCTCGGTTTCTCGCGGGCCCAGATCGCCGGCTGGTTTGCGGAGGCGGGATTGAGCTGCGATCTCTCCGAAGAGGTGACCTCGGCCGAGGGGGCGTCCGGCCAACTCTCCGTGATCCTCTGGCGTGGACGTGACCGGCGCGTGCAGGGGGATTTCCCGCTGCGCCAGAATTCCAGTTTCGAGGTGGCTTGATGAATGCGTTTCGCCCCAGCCGGCACGGCACCCGCCGGCCCAGCGTCTCTTTCGAGTTCTTTCCTCCGAAGACACCGGAGATGGAGACGACACTATGGGAGAGCGTGCATCGCCTCGAGCCGCTTGGACCCACCTTCGTGTCGGTGACCTATGGTGCCGGCGGCTCGACGCGCGAGCGCACCCATAACACCGTCAAGCGCATGGTTGACGAGACCCGGCTGAAGCCGGCAGCGCATCTGACCTGCGTTTCCGCCACCTGTGCCGAGGTCGACGACGTCATCCGCTCCTATTGGGCGGCCGGCGTGCGCCATATCGTGGCGCTGCGCGGTGACCCGGCCGGTGGACTCGGAACGGTCTACGAGCCGCACCCGCAGGGCTATCACCAGACCTCTGATCTGGTTACCGGGATCCGGCGCGTCGGTGATTTCGAGGTGACAGTCTCGGCCTATCCCGAAAAACATCCGGAAGCCGCCTCGCTCGATGCCGATATCGATGCCTTGAAGAAGAAGGTCGATGCCGGTGCGACCCGGGCGATCACGCAGTTCTTCTTCGATAACGACGTCTATTTCCGCTATCTCGACAAGGTCAGGGCGCGGGGGATCGACATTCCGATCCTGCCCGGCATCGTTCCCGTCCTGAATTTCAAGCAGACGGCGAGCTTCGCCACCAAGACTGGCGCGAGCGTGCCGCAATGGCTGGCCGACCGGTTCGAGGGGCTGGAAGACGATGCCGCGACGCGTCGGCTCGTGGCGGCCGCGGTTTGCGCCGAGCAGGTGCTCGACCTGGTCGACCGCGGCGTCTCCGACCTGCATTTCTACACGATGAACAAGGCTGACCTAGTCTATGCGATCTGCCATCTGGTCGGCTTGAAGCCGGACAGGACCGCCCAGCAGCAGGCGGCCGCGGAGTAGCGTGCCAACCGTCATTGGGAGCAAAGCGATCCAGCCTGTCTTCAGTGGCCTCTGGATTGCTTCGTCGCTTTGCTCGCAATGCCGGGAAGACCATACGAGCAGAGTTTCATGACGAAGGCGTTCGCGATGTCAGACTACAATCCCAGCCAGGTCGATGGCACCGAGGTCGAGCGCGCGCTTCGTCAGTCCGCGTCCGAGCGCATCCTCGTGCTCGACGGTGCGATGGGGACGCAGATCCAGAACCTGAAGCTCTCGGAAGCAGAGTTCCGCGGCGAGCGCTTCAAGGGCTGGAACCACGATCTCAAGGGCAATAACGACCTGCTGGTGCTGACCCAGCCGGACGCCATTCGCGAAATCCACCTCGCCTATTTCCAGGCGGGTGCCGATATCGTCGAAACCAACACGTTTTCGTCGACGCAGATCGCCCAGGCCGATTACGGCATGGAGGCGCTGGCCTACGAGCTGAACGTCGCCTCGGCGAAGCTGGCGCGCGAAGCGGCCGCTCTCGCTCAGAAGGCCGATGGGCGCCGTCGCTTCGTCGCCGGCGCGATCGGGCCGACGAACCGCACGCTCTCGATCTCGCCGGATGTGAACAATCCCGGCTTCCGCGCCGTGACCTTCGATCAGGTGCGCGAATCCTATGCCGAACAGGTGCGTGGCCTGATCGATGGTGGCTCCGAGCTGATCCTGGTCGAGACCATCTTCGACACGCTCAATGCCAAGGCTGCGATCGTTGCGATCGAGGAGGTCTATCGCGAGAAGGGCCTGCGCCTGCCGGTGATGATCTCCGGCACGATCACCGACCTCTCAGGGCGCACGCTCTCGGGCCAGACCACCGAAGCGTTCTGGAATGCGATCCGCCATGCCGCGCCGCTGACGGTCGGCCTCAACTGTGCGCTCGGTGCACGTGAGATGCGGGCGCATATCAAGGATCTGTCGCGCGTTGCCGATACGCTGATCTGCGCTTATCCGAATGCCGGCCTGCCCAATGAATTCGGCATGTATGATGAAAGCCCCGAGGCGACGGCCGGCATGCTGGCTGAATTCGCCGATGCCGGGCTCGTCAATGTCGTCGGCGGCTGCTGCGGCACGACGCCCGGCCATATCCGCGCGATCGCGGAAGCCGTCGCCGGCAAGCCGCCGCGCGCGGTGCCGGAGATCAAGCGCTATCTGCGGCTGGCTGGGCTCGAGCCCTTCACGCTCGACGAGACCATTCCCTTCGTCAATGTCGGCGAGCGAACCAACGTCACCGGCTCGGCCCGCTTCCGCAAGCTGGTCAAGGATGGCGACTTCGCTGCCGCGCTGGATGTCGCACGCGACCAGGTCGCCAATGGCGCGCAGGTCATCGATATCAACATGGACGAGGGCCTGCTCGATTCCGAGAAGGCCATGACCGAGTTCTGCAATCTGATCGCCTCGGAGCCGGATATCTCCCGCGTGCCGATCATGGTCGACTCGTCGAAATTTCACGTCATCGAAGCCGGTCTGAAGACGATTCAGGGCAAGCCGATCGTCAATTCGATCTCGATGAAGGAAGGCGAGGAGGCCTTCCTCGAGCACGCCCGTATCTGCCGCAATTACGGTGCGGCGGTGGTGGTGATGGCCTTCGACGAAACCGGCCAGGCCGACACCTTCGAGCGCAAGATCGAGATCTGCACGCGGGCCTACAAGCTCTTGACCGAGCAAATCGGTTTCCCGCCCGAGGACATCATCTTCGATCCCAACATCTTTGCCGTCGCGACGGGCATCGAGGAGCACGACAACTACGGCAACGACTTCATCGAGGCGACCAGGGCGATCCGCGAGACCCTGCCGCATGCCCATATCTCGGGCGGCGTCTCGAACCTGTCCTTCTCGTTCCGAGGCAACGAGAAGGTCCGCGAAGCGATGCATTCGGTGTTCCTGTACCACTGCATCAAGGCCGGCATGGACATGGGCATCGTCAATGCGGGCCAGCTCGGCTCCTATGACGACCTCGATCCGGAGCTGCGCGAGCTCTGCGAGGATGTCGTCCTCAACCGTCGCAAGGATTCGACCGAGCGGCTGCTCGATGCCGCCCCTCGCTTCAAGGGCGACGGGTCGGTCGCGATTTCCGGCAAGGACATGGCTTGGCGCGATAACCCGGTCGAGAAGCGGCTGGAATACGCGCTGGTCAACGGCATCACCGCCTTCATCGACATCGATGTCGAGGAGGCCCGCGCCGCGGCCGAGAAGCCGCTTCATGTCATCGAAGGGCCGCTGATGGCCGGCATGAACGTGGTCGGAGACCTGTTCGGCGCCGGCAAGATGTTCCTGCCGCAGGTGGTGAAATCCGCCCGCGTGATGAAGCAGGCGGTGGCCTATCTCATGCCGTACATGGAGGAGGAGAAGCGCCTGAACGGTGGTTCCGAGCGTTCGGCCGCCGGCAAGGTGCTGATGGCGACGGTAAAGGGCGATGTCCATGACATCGGCAAGAACATCGTCGGCGTCGTGCTGCAGTGCAATAATTACGAGGTTATCGACCTCGGCGTGATGGTGCCGACGCAGAAGATCCTCGATGTCGCGCGCAAGGAGAAGGTCGACATCATCGGCCTCTCCGGGTTGATCACGCCTTCGCTCGACGAGATGGTCACCGTTGCCTCCGAGATGGAGCGCGAGGGTTTCGATATTCCGCTCCTGATCGGCGGCGCAACGACCAGCCGCGTGCATACGGCGGTGAAGATCCACCCGGCCTATAGCCAGGGCCAGACGGTCTATGTCACCGACGCGTCGCGCGCTGTCGGCGTCGTTTCGAGCCTGCTCTCGCAGGACCAGAAGCCGGCCTATATCGAGGGCGTGAAGGGCGAATACGCCAAGGTCGCCGCCGCCCATCGTCGCTCCGAGGCCGACAAGCAGCGTCTGCCGCTGGTGAAGGCGCGGACCAACGCTTTCAAGGCGGATTGGGCGAACTACATGCCACCGAAGCCTAGCTTCCTCGGCACGCGCGTATTCCGGACCTATGACATCGCCGATCTCGTGCCGGTGATCGACTGGACGCCCTTCTTCCAGACCTGGGAGTTGAAGGGACGCTTCCCTGCGATCTTGCAGGACGAGAAGCAGGGCGAGGCGGCACGTGCGCTCTGGGACGATGCGCAGGCGATGCTGAAGCGGATCGTCGAGGAGCGTTGGTTCAATCCCAAGGCGGTGATCGGCTTCTGGCCGGCCAACGCCGTCGGGGACGACATCCGGCTTTATACCGGGGAGAGCCGCCAGGATACGCTCGCGACCTTCCATGGGTTGCGTCAGCAGCTTTCGAAGCGCGACGGCAAGCCCAACATGTGCATTTCGGACTTCGTCGCGCCCGAGGGCATCGAGCGGCCCGACTATATCGGCGCCTTTGTCGTGACGGCGGGAGCGGAGGAGGAGCGCATCTCCGAGAAATTCGCCCGCGACAACGACGATTACCGCTCGATCATGGTCAAGGCGCTGGCCGACCGCTTCGCCGAGGCGATGGCCGAACGCATGCACCAGCTCGTTCGCACGCAGTTCTGGGGTTATGCCCCCGACGAGAACCTCGCCAATGAGGATTTGATCCGCGAGGAATATCGCGGCATCCGGCCGGCGCCAGGCTATCCGGCCCAGCCCGATCACACCGAGAAGGAAACGCTGTTCGAGTTGCTGCAGGCCGAGCGGCGGGTCGGCGTGAAGCTGACCGAGAGCTTTGCGATGTGGCCAGGCTCCTCGGTTTCGGGACTCTATCTGTCGCACCCGGACGCCTATTATTTCGGTGTCGCCAAGGTCGAGCGCGACCAGGTCGAGGATTATGCGGCGCGCAAGGGCATGGCGATCCACGAGGTCGAGCGCTGGCTTGCGCCAATCCTCAATTACGAGCCCAGTGCCTATCGGCTTGAGGCTGCCGAGTGATGCTGCGAGCGGCTACCCCAGCCGATTTGCCACGCATCGGTGTGATCCGGCAGGCCGTGAAGGAGAACGTGCTCAGCGACCCCTCCAAGGTCAGCGATGAGGAGGTCGCCTGGTATATGGAGCAGGCCATCTTCCTCGTCAGCGAGGAGGGTGGCGAGGTTGTAGGCTTCACCTGCGCCAATCATCAGACGGCTCTCATCTGGGCGCTCTTCATCGATCCCGATCACGAAGGACACGGCCACGGTCGCGCACTCCTGGATGCGGCGTTGGAGCGGCTTGCGGGGAACGGTCACCGGCAAGCATACCTGACGACAGGCGCGACGACCCGCGCCGCCCGCTTCTACCGCCAGCATGGTTGGCGCGACATGGGGCTTTCGCTCGACGGCCAGGCCGTCTTCGTCAAGCCGCTCGGACCGGCCTAGGCTCGCTTCGCCCCGGCGCGAGCGTGATTGCCTCGGGCGCTTTAGCCCGAAGGCGGCCGAACTCGGTGACGGGGACGCCGCCGATCGCGAGCCCTCAGGCCCCACCTCGCGGACCGCACGGCCAGGGAGACGGGGCCGCCAGATCGACGTGAAAGACCTTGGCGATGATCTGCCAGCGCCCGTCGAGCCGGACGATGCTGAGCCGATCGGTGAAAGATTTCGGCCCGATGGCGCATGCGACGCGGGCGAGGGCGGTCACTGGCCCGGCAAATTCGATGGAGAGGATGCGGTCCTGCCGCGCCGCGCCCCGGCTGGCCGGGGAGGGGCGCTTTGCGACCACGGGCAGATAGGCGTCCATGGTCAGATGAGTGAGGCTGCCCTCGCTGGCGCAGGCATAGATCGCCTGCGGATGGAAGACCCCGGCGAGCTTGCCGGCATCGCTGTGATAGAGGCCATCGAAATAGTGCGTCAGGACCTCGACGATTTCGGCAAAGCGGGCATCCATCGCAGGCGCCTCCTTCAGATCAGGCCCTCGGCTTGCATCGCCTGGCGCACGGTGTTGCGGCCCGTCAGACGCTGCATGAAGGCCTGGAGCTTCGGCCAGGCATCGAGCGCAACGCCAGTATGGTTCGCCCAGTTCGTGACGACGAAGAGATAGGCGTCGGCGACGCTGAAGGTCTCGCCGAGAAGATAGGGACGACCGTCCGAGAGCTTCTGCTCGACGTCGCCGAAGCGCCGGGCGACCTTCTCCTTGGCTTCGCGCCTGGCATCGTCGCCAATCGTGGTGCTGAACAGCGGCCCGAAGGCCTTGTGCAACTCGGAGGCGATGAAATTGAGCTCCTCCTGCAGGCGCGCGCGCGCCAGAGTTCCGGCTTTTGGCGCGAGCTCCGTCTCGGGCTTCAGGTCCGCGATATACTGGACGATCGCCGCACCTTCGGTCAGCACCTCGCCGCTGTCGAGTTGCAGCGCCGGTACATAGCCGCGCGGGTTGACCGTGGTGAAATCGGTGCCGGTCTCGGTCGTCCTGGTCTTGGTGTCGACCTTCTCGAGGGTGAATGGCAGGCCGGCTTCACGCAGCGCGATGTGGGGCGAGAGCGAGCAGGCGCCGGGGGCGTAGTAGAGCTTCATGGTGCGCGTCTCCGTGTTGACCAGTGAGCACAGGGGTAGGCAGGGCGATAACTTCTGTATACCCAGTAACTTGTCGTTACTGCATTTTCCGGTATCATTCCGGTAACCGGAGGCAGCCTCGCATGGCGTTGAAGATACGGAAGAATCGGGCGAAAACTCCGCCGCCGACCTGCGCCGTCGGCACCTGCATGCAGGTGCTCGGCAAAGCCTGGACGCCGAATGTGATCTGGTATCTGAGCGCCGGTCCGCGCCGCTTCGGCGAGCTGCGCCATGACATGCCGCTGATCTCGGCCAAGATGTTGAGCGAGCGCCTGCGTGATCTCGAAAGCCGCGGCATCGTCGAGCGGCGAATCCTGCCGAGCTCGCCGCCGTCGGCCGAGTATGGGCTGACCGGTCTCGGGTTGGAGCTGATGCCGGCGATCGAGGCGATCGTTGCGGTCGGGCTGCGTCTTAAGGAACGCATGGGGCAGGCAGCAGAGGCCGCCTGAAGCGCATCAGCCCGCGCGAAGCTCTCTCATATCCGCAAGGGCTCCCCGCATCGCGTCCGCGCTGGGCTGTGCTTGCAAGGGCTCGCCGAAGAGATGCAGCCGATTGCGGCCCGACGCCTTGGCGACATAGAGCGCAGAATCTGCTTCGGCGAAACTGCGGTCGGGATCATGGTGTCGGCCCGGGAGCAGCATCGTCGCTCCGATCGAGGCACTGATCTCGATCAGACGCCCGTTCCAGGTGACAGGGCGCGAGAGCGCCGCGAGGGCCTGGTTCAGTCGGTGCAGGATATGAGACCAGCCGGCGGTCGAGCAGATCAGCAGCGCGAACTCATCTCCGCCGATGCGGGCGATCGTCAACGCGTCGCTCAGCGTGGCCTCCAACCGCAGGGCCACCTGCCGCAGGCATTCATCGCCAGCGGCGTGGCCGAGATGGTCATTGATCGGCTTGAACATGTCGAGATCGATGAGGGCGAGCGTGCCGAGGGCGCTGCCATCAGCCGGGATGCGCCGCAGTTCGGAGAGCTGCGCCTCGAACGCCCGGCGGTTGGCGAGACCGGTGAGCGGGTCGCTATAGGCGAGCTGACGCAGCCCCTGCCACATCTGCTTCTCACTCGTGATGTCCTGCTTGGCGCCGTAAATGCGCCAGGGGCGTTGCTGTTTGAGCGCGATGTCGGCACTCAGGCGCATCCAGCGGCTGATCCCTCCGGCGGTCAGAATCCTGGCGTCGAGGACGAAGCCCCTGCCGGTGCGGATCATCGTGCTGCGAAGTCGCTCCATCTCGGTGCGCGAGTCGTTCGTGTAGAGGTCGACGGTCGATGGGCGGTGCAGGGTCGAGCCACGCGGCAGGCCGAAGAGATCGTAGACGCCCTCTGTCCAGGCAAGCTGTTCGGTGGCGAGTTCGCATTCCCAGGCGCCGATCCCAGCCAATTGCGCGGCCTGATCGTAAAGGCGTCTGGCTTCGGCGTCGTGCAGCGACATGGGTTTCAGGTCTCGGCATACGCGCCAAGCAACCAGCTTTGCGCGTTCGGCTGCGATACTGTCGACGCTAGGCGATGATGATTAACGGGGTCTTTCTGCCACAGGGATTCGCGTTCGCGCTATTCCCGCCGCAGAGCTTCGATCGGGTCGAGCCGTGCCGCCTGTCGCGCCGGATAGAAGCCGAAGAAGACGCCGATCATCCCGGAGACGCCGACTGCGATCAGGATCGTCTCGATCGAGATGACCGAGGGCCAGTTGGCGATGCGGGCGATGGTGAGAGCCGCACCGACGCCAAGTGCGATACCGACGGCGCCGCCGATGGTCGCGAGCGTCGTGGCCTCGATCAGGAACTGGGCGAGCACGTCGCGCTGGCGCGCACCCACTGCGAGCCTCAAGCCGATCTCGCGGGTGCGCTCGGTCACCGAGACCAGCATGATGTTCATGATGCCGATGCCGCCCACCAGCAGCGAAACGGCGGCGACGGCGGCGAGCAGCCAGGAGAGGGTGGTGGCGGCGGCCGTCGCTGTGTTGGCGATCTCAGTCAGGTTGCGGACGATGAAATCGTCGTCCTGATCTTCGGGAAGCCTGTGGCGTTGGCGCAGCAGAGCAGTCGTGTCCGCGATGCCGGGAGCGATCGCGTCCTCGCTGGCAAATTTCACCATGATGGTCTGGACTGAACGATCGCGGGCATAGTTGCGGCCGATGATCCGGCGCCGACCGGTGTCGAGCGGCACGAAGATGACGTCGTCCTGATCCTGCCCGAGGGCAGACTGGCCCTTGGGCGCCATCACGCCGATGACCTTGAACGGCACATTGCGGATGCGGAACATCTGGTCGAGCGGATCCTGCTCGCCGAAGAGGTTCTTGGCCACGGTCTGGCCGATGACGGCGACGATCTCACCGCGCCGCAACTCCTCCGGCTCGAACAGCCGGCCCTCGGCCACGCCCCATTCGCGCGCGGTGAAGAAATCGAGATCGGTCGCCGTGATCTGTGTCGACCAGTTGGTGCCGGCATAGACGGCCTGGGCGCGGGTGACGATGACGGGCGCTGCAGCCGTTACGTTCTCGACCTCGGCAAGGACTGCGCGGGCATCCTCGTCGGTCAAGGTCGAAGAGGCCCCGGCGCCCAGCCTGACACCCCCTTGCGTGACGTTGCCGGACTGGATGATGGCGAGATTGGCACCCAGCGACTTGATCTGTCCGGTGACGCGTTCACGCGCGCCGGAGCCGATCGCAACCATGGCGATGACGGCGGCGACGCCGATGATGATGCCGAGCATCGTCAGGGCCGAGCGCAGGGCGTTGGCGCCGATGGCGGAGAGAGCCGAGCGGATGGCTTCCCAAAGGCTCATGCCGCGACCTCGGCTGCCGGCGGCGCGTGGTCGAGCGCTGTCAGCGCGGCACGGGCGTCGGCGGGCTCCTGCCGCTGATCGGAGAGGATGTGCCCGTCACGGAAGCGAATGACGCGCCGCGCATGGCGCGCGACCTCGGCATCGTGGGTGACGATGACGACGGTCACGCCTTCGTGGTTCAGGTCCTGGAACAGGGCCAGGATTTCGAGCGCGGTCCGGCTGTCAAGTGCGCCGGTCGGTTCGTCGGCGAGCAGAAGGCGCGGTTCGTTCACCAGCGCGCGGGCGATGGCGACACGCTGCTGCTGGCCGCCGGAGAGCTGCATCGGCCTATGATGAGCGCGCTCCGCCAGCCCGACGCGTCCAAGCGCGGCCAGTGCCTTCTCGCGGCGAATCTTGCGGTCGCGACCGGCATAGACCATCGGCAGTTCGACATTGGCACAGGCGTCGACGCGGGGCAGCAGGTTGAACTGCTGGAAGACGAAGCCGAGCTTGCGATTGCGCAGCTCGGCCAGGCCATCGCTCGACAAGGTTTCGACCGCGACCCCATCGAGCCGGTAATGGCCGCCGGTCGGCCGGTCCAGGCAGCCGATCAGGTTCATGAACGTGGATTTTCCCGAGCCGGAAGGCCCCATCACCGCGACAAGATCGCCGGCCTCGATCTCAAGCGACACCCGGTCGAGCGCGATCACGCTGCCGGAATCGAGGCTGTAGATCCGGCTGAGTTCATGCACTTCGATCAGGGCCATGAGGCTGCCTTCAGAACAGACGCGGTCCGCGTACCGGTGGGCGGCCGGCGGGTTCAGCTGCGGCAGCGCTGCGCGGGCCGCCGCCGACGAGGACCTGCATGCCTTCCTTGAGGTCGCTGGAGACGATCTCGGTATAGGCGCCGTCGGTTGGGCCGAGCATGAGCTGGATCACTTTGGGCTGGCCCTCGCCATCGAGCACATAGACGCGTCCGGGAACTCCCCTTTGCGAGGACGCGCGGCCTTCCTCCATCATGGCCTCGAACTTGGCGCGGCGTTCCGGATCGAGGGCGGCCGAGATCTTCGTGCGCATTTCGCTGCGAGCGGCGCGGAAGGCAGCACGACGCTCATCCTCGGAGAGGCCCGCCATCGCGGCGCGACCGGGCCCGCGGCGCTCCTCGAGGATCGCGGTGATCGCCTGCTTCTGTTCGGCCGTCGGCTGCAGCTCTGTTTCGAGACGCTCGCGCAGCGCGGTGACGGCGCGGGCGCCCCCGCGTCCGGCTTGCGGACTTCCCGATGGGGACACAGCGGCGCCTGCAGGTCCTGCCGTCTGACCGGGCGGGCGGAAGCGCAAGGCTGCATTGGGGACACGCAATGCGTTGCTGCGATCTTCCGTGACCACCTGAATATTGGCCGTCATGCCCGGTAGCAGTGCCATGTCGCGGTTCTCGACGCGCACGACACCGGTATAGGTGACGACGTTCTGGATGGTCTGCGCACCCAGCCGCACCATGTTGACGCGACCTTCGAAGGTGCGGTTCGGATAGGCGTTGACTGTGAAGGAGACGGGCTGGCCAGGCTGGAGGCGGCCCACATCGGCCTCGTCGATATTGGCGTAGATGTCGATCTCGCGCAGGTCCTGCGCGATCTGGAACAGGACGGGTGCGGAGAGCGAGGCGGCGACGGTCTGACCGAGATCGACCTGGCGCTGCACCACGACGCCATCGACCGGCGAACGGATATCGGTTCGGTCGAGATCGATCAGGATGTCCTTGAGTTTGGCTTCGCGACTGGCGATCAGGGCCTCGCCGGACTGAAGCTGCCCCTCGGCCAGCAGGATGTCGGCGTCGAGCCCGTTGAGTTCGGCCTTGGCCGAGGAGATTTGGGCCTCGGTCGAGGCGAGCGTGGCGGTCTGGATCTCGACCTGGGTTCGGGCACTGTCCAGGTTCTGCTGCGAGCCGGTGTTGCGATTGAAGAGCTCGTTCTGCCGTTCGAACGTGCGTTTTGCATCGGCCAACTGGGCGGCGACGCGATCGCGCTGTGCTTCAAGATCCTTGACGGTTGAATTGGCCTTGAGACGGCTCGATTTGGCGCGGTCGAGCTGGGCGCGCTTGACGATAAGGTCGGCCTTGCCCTGGGCGAGATCGGCGGCGGCGGCATCGCGCCGCGTCCGGATCTGGTCGCTGTTGAGCCGGGCTACGACCTGACCGGCCTTCACCTGCGAATTGTAGTCCGCAAGGATCTCGACGATCTGGCCCGACAGCATCGAGCCGACCAGGACGGTGGTCATCGGGGTCAATGTTCCGGTGGCGCGAACGGCTGCGGTGATCTGGCCCCGATCAATCGACGCCGTACGATAGGCGACGTCGCTCGCTGCTCCCCCTGTGGGACGGATTGCCCAATAGCCTGCTGCTGCGGCGGTCAGACCAAGGCCGGCAGCGATCACCAGTTTGCGCAAGTCATTGTCCCCGTCACCCGGCGCAGCCGGACATAGTTCGCAGGGTCCGGACGATGCCAGAAAGCGAACATGCAGGCGAGTTAACTTACTGCAATGTTGGAGCGTGCCTGCGCCCAGCTCTCGGCTCATGCCATCCGCGCGCCCCGCGTCATCGCCACCAGGTCGCGCAGCGTCGTGATCGTCGAGGCGTCGGCGACGCCGTCAACCTTCTCCTGCCGCCAATGGCGCTGGAAGGCTGCGACGACAGCTTCGAACTTCTCGTCATAGATGCCGTCGACCGTCACGCCATAGCCCAGCATGGCAAACATCGCCTGCAGCGCCTCCACCGGCTGGCCACTCTCGCCGCGCGCAAAGAAGCGACCGCCACGGATCGGGGCCGGCTCGGACCAGATGCCGACGCCGCCCTCCGCGAATTGCCGCCATGGGAACTTCTCGCCGGGGTCGATCTTGCGGCCGGGTGCGATATCGGAATGGGCGAGGACCCGCTCTGGCGGAATCCTCCAGCGCTCGCAGATGTCGCGGCTCAGGTTGAGTGTGGCGATCATCTGTTCCGACGTGAAATCGGGCAGGCCACCGGGATGGCCGGGATTGGCGATTTCGATGCCGATCGAACAGGAATTGATATCGGTTTCGCCGGCCCAATGCGAGGCGCCGGCGTGCCAGGCGCGGCGGCCTTCAGGGACAAGCTGCAGCACATGGCCGTTCTCGAAGACAAAATAATGCGAGGAAACCTGCGAGACCGGGTTGCAGAGCCATTGCAGCGCTGCGCCTGCGTCGCTCATGCCGGTGTAGTGCAGGATCAGCATGTCGGGGCGTCGGAGGGCGCCGTTTGCGTCTTTGCGCTCGCCGTGGTTCGGCGAGGGAAAGACCTTTGCGGCGAAGCGGCTGTCGGGCGTGGCAACGAGGCTCATGCGGGCTCCGGAAGTCTGGCGGTGCCGAGGCCTCGCTCTTTCTCGATCAGATCCCAGGCGGCATTGATGGCAGCAAGGCGACGCGTAGCGATTGCGATCGCTTCCTCGGGCAGCCCGCGTGCGATCTCGCGGTCGGGGTGATTTTCAGCGACGAGGCGGCGATAGTGCTGTTTCAGCTGGGCATCGCTCATCTCCCGGCTGGCGCCGAGCACGAGATAAGGATCGTCCGGCCGTCGCATATGGCGCGCTTCGATGCGGGCAAAGCCGGCGGCATTGATCGCGAATATCTCGGCCACATGGCGCAGATAGGCATGCTCGGCCTCGTGGATCGCGCCGTCGGCCGCGGCAATCAGAAAGAGCCCGTCGAGCACGTCTTCCAGCAGCGCCGGCTCGTCCTTGAAGCTCTCGGCGATCTGCGTCGCGTAGGCCTCGAAGCCGGCGCTTGTCTGCTTGGCGAGATCGAACAGGCTCTCGATCCGTGCCTCCTGCTCAGGAGGCACTATCACGATGCGCCGGAAGGCCGCGATCTCGTCGCGGGTGACGACACCGTCGGAGCGGGCCATCTTCGCGGAAAGGGCAACCAGTCCGGTCGTGAAAATCAGCTCGCGCGGCGCGGGGCCGAAGGGCGCTCCCTCGCGATCGACCAGGACATGGCCGGCAAGCGCGCCAACCAGCGCGCCGAGCGGGCCGCCCAGCGCCAGTCCAAGGCCGCCGCCACCGAGCGCGCCCCAAAAAGACGAAACCATTGTTCAGGCAACTCCCGATTCAGCCCCGCGCGCAGTTTGCCCGGTCCAGCCGAGGCATCCAAGCCCAGTCCTACGAAAACCACCGGGATGCGCCAGGCGAAGCGAACCTGGGTATGGCAGATATCGAGCGGACAGGTGTGCCAGCACTCGCTCGGGGGCTCTCCCAGTGGCCGCGCGATCCTCCGGGTCGTGGAAAATGAGGATAAATGCGGCTTCCGACCCGGAATACGTCAGCAATGGGGCAATGGTTTGATTCGGCTCGCCCCGGTTGCGAACGCTTTGGCAGCGTGTTCGCGGTGTCTGATAATACACGGGGTATACCTCTATCGTAGTAAAGGCATTAATAAAAATTGTTAGGGAGTATAGCTTAGATTCGCGCTGCCTGACGTCAGATTATCAACACATTCTCCGATCAGTTCGGTCTCCCCATCAAACGCCTTTCTGATGGATGGGGTCCACAAAAGATGAAATATACCTCCAGCGGTGCAGCTGCCGCGCTCGTGATTTGCCTCGCCTCTTTGCAGTCTGCCAAGGCTGCTACGAACAGCGAGAGCGATGCTCTCGCCTTCATTGTCCGGGACGCGGAAATCAAGCGTGAGGCATCTGCGCAGGAGGCCGGTTCAGCGACGTCGAAGGCCGCGGCCTCCGCTCCGGCGGAACGTGGAAACCGCTCCAAGGCGGGCGCCCACCGTCGTGCGGCGCTGGCCGCTCCGGCTGGAGCCGATGGGCTCAAAGCGATCGTGGCGCGCCATGCTGCCGCCAATGGCGTTCCGTTTGCGCTGGCCGACGCGGTCGTGCGCATCGAAAGCCGCTATAACCCCCGCGCCTCGAATGCCGGCAATCTGGGGCTGATGCAGATCCGCCACCAGACCGCGCGCGGCATGGGCTATACCGGCAGCGCCAGCGGTCTGCTCGATGCCGAGACCAATGCCCGCTATGCGGTGAAGTATCTGGCGGAAGCCTACCGCCTGGCTGGTGGCGACACCTGCCGTACGGTGATGAAATACCAGAGCGGGCACATGGCCCAGCGTATGAGCGGCGCCAACCGCACCTATTGCGCCAAGGTCCGCACGATCAGCGCACAGAATTGACGGGCAACCTCTCCCGCTTCGCTTGACGCGGGCAGGGGGAGGGCGCACTAGCGCCGCTGCCAGTCGGCCGGACGGCCGCTCCCGTTCGCGGGGGAGGAAAGTCCGGGCTCCACGGAAACACGGTGCCGGATAACGTCCGGCGGGGGCGACCCCAGGGAAAGCGCCACAGAGATCGAACCGCCTTGCGCCTCGGCGTGGGGTAAGGGTGAAAAGGTGCGGTAAGAGCGCACCGCGGACCCGGCAACGGGGACGGCATGGCAAGCCCCACCGGGAGCAAAACCGAATAGGGACGATGCTTCTCCCGCAAGGGGGAGGGGGCCGGTTTCCAGGCCTGGTCGTCCGGGTTGGTTGCTCGAGGCGCGCAGTAATGTGCGTCCCAGAGGAATGGCCGTCACGTCGGTGCAGCAATGCGCCGGCCATCCAGAACCCGGCTTACAGGCCGGCTGGCACCTTCAGCCCCGCCGGGCAAAGAGCGGCTTATGCCGCTCTTTGCGTCTCTACAATGCGTAGGTCCACTCGGCCGGCACGAACTTGAAGGCCGCGCCGTCCTTCATCACCTTGCCGAAGCCCGGGAAGGCGATATGCGAGCCGGTGATCAGGACGCCGTCGCTCGCCACCATGTCGAGCACGCGTTTACGCGAGGCCGCTGCCTGCTTGCCATCGAGATCGAACACGAAGGCGATGTCGGGGCGTGCCGTCTGAATCACGGCATTGTGGATGGTATCGCCGACAAGCATGAGCTGCTCGGAGCTTGAGCTGATCCGGAGCAGGCTGTGACCGGGCGTATGGCCCGGTACAAGCTCGAGACTGAGGCCGGGCGCGACCTCGCCGGGCTGCACCTTGCGGGTGCGGCTCGCATAGGGTGCGAGCGCATTGCGGGCCGAGGCGAAGAAGGGCTTGGCTTCGGCCGGCGCCTGGGCGAGCACGCCCTCGTCATGCCAGAAGGCATGTTCGGTCTCATTGATGATCACTTCGGCATTGGGGAAGCGTGCGGTCTTCTCCGCCGTCAGCAGGCCCTCGGCATGATCCGGATGGGCATGCGTCAGGATCACCGCATCGACCTGTGCCGGGTCGATGCCAGCTGCGCGCAGATTGCCTTCGGCGCGTCCCATCGTCGGGCCGAAAGCCATGTTGAGGCCGGTTCCTGTGTCGACGAGATAGGTCCGCTCGCGGGTATTGACGACGAAGGCGTTGACCGAGGTCGGCAGGCTCTCGCCCAGACCCGCATGGGCCAGGATCTGTTTGACCTGGGTGGGGTCCGCGCCGAGGAAGGCCTGGGCATTCAATGGAATATAGCCATCGAGAATGGCAGTGACTTCGATATCGCCGACCTTGCGGCGATAGATGCCTGCAACCTGCGCTGCCGCTTGCGGGGCGCGGGCAAGAGCAGGCAGGGCGGGCAGCATGCTGGTTGCAGCTGCGCCGGCCAGGAAATTGCGACGGTTGAACATGGTCTGTTCCAGAGGCGAGAGGGATCGAAGGCTTCCGGAAACGATGCCGGCGCCTGTCCTGCGCCGGGCTTGATCGTCTCGTGGTCGGGCTGGCGCCCGGCCACGAGTGTTCAGATGAGCAGCTCCGCCTCAGGCCGCAACCTGGAGATCGACGTCAATATTTCCACGTGTCGCGTGAGAATACGGGCAGACGATATGCGCCTTCTTGACGAGGTCCTCGACCACGGCCTTGTCGACTCCCGGGACCGAGATGGTCAGTTTGACGGCGATGCCGAAGCCGGTGCCGTCATCGCGCGGGCCGATGCCGACATCGGCGCTGACGCGCGCCTCCGGCGGAATCTTCACCTGCTCCTTGCCGGCGACGAACTTCAGCGCACCCAGGAAGCAAGCGGAATAGCCCATCGAGAAGAGCTGCTCGGGATTGGTGCCGTCGCCGCCGCCGCCGCCCAACTCCTTCGGCGTGTTCAGCACCAGCTTGACGTTGCCCGTGTCGGTGGCTGCCTGGCCTTCGCGTCCGCCGGTGGCGGAGCCATGAGCGGTGTAGAGGATCTTCATGGTCGAACTCCTTGGCTTCGGGGAATTTGGGGCTTCGGGGAACTTGCGTGTCGATTTAGATTGTGCGCAATTGAATTGTCAACAAGATGATAGCCGCATCACGGATCGGTGATCCGGCTGCGCGAAGCCTGGAGTTTGAAGGGCCCGTTGCTCCATGCCAAACGATGAGATGATGACGCCGAAGGTTCCCGCCACCCCGCTTCCGAAGGCGGAGGAGCAGCTCTGTTTCGCGATCTATTCTGCGGGGCATGCCTTTACCCGCCTGTATCGTGTGGTGCTCGCCGAACTTGGCCTGACCTACCCGCAATATCTCGTCATGCTTGTCCTATGGGATCATGACGGCGTGACGGTGAAGGAGATCGGCGAGCGATTGATGCTCGATTCCGGCACGCTGACGCCGCTGCTCAAGCGACTGGAGATCGCTGGTCTGGTCCGCCGCGAGCGCGGCCGCGAGGATGAGCGGCAGGTCCGGCTGAGCCTGACCGAAGCAGGGCGGGCGCTCAGCGAGAAGGCTCGTCGCGTGCCTGAAAGGATGGGCTGCGCGATCGGTGGTTCGGCGGAGCGGGTCGCTGCGCTGACCGAAGACCTGCACGCGCTGCGCCAGGCGCTGCTCAAGGCTGCCGGCGGACCCGCGTAAAGCCGGTCCGACATTTTTCATCGAGGTCGCCCGGTCGAGATGCCGCAGGCGGGCGCTTCTGCGTCCCGGATTCCCGAGAAAACGCCCACGCTTACGGATGCTTAACCTTAACAGGCTGTGATGCGAACCAGGGCCGGCGTCACTGCGTCGGCAAACGCGATTCCATTGACGCCCATATTTGCCCATGCTATCCCAAATCATCCCGTCGAAGCCGGCAGGCAGAACGCAGAACAAGGTCCGTGTGCCGCGCGGATCTTGCGTCTCGGCCCTGCTATGCCTGCTTCGATGGGAGGCCTCGAACCCGCCGCCGAGGCGCTGTTACGCGCCGGTGGGGAGCGAGCCGGGAGGCGGCATTGACGGACCGCTTCGTCTCGAATTTCACCAATCGGCTGGATGCCAAGGGGCGCGTTTCGATCCCCGCGAGCTTTCGCGCCGTGCTGGCGAAGGACGGCTACGAAGGGCTTTACGTCCATCCATCGCTCGATCTGGAAGCGCTCGATGCCGGCGGGCACGCGCTGCGGGCGACCATCGACGACATTCTCTCCCGCTTTTCCCCCTTCTCGGACGAGTGGGAATCTCTCTCGACAGCGTTGAACGGCACCTCGGAGGTGCTGAAGGTCGATCCGGAAGGGCGTATCATGCTCAGCGGGACCCTGAGGGCGCATGCGGGCATCGTCGATGCGGTGACCTTCGTGGGCCATGGCCACAAGTTTCAGATCTGGGAGCCGGCTCGCTTCCAGGCGCATCTGGAGGCGGCGCGCAGCCGCTTGCGCAACGTCAAGCGCACGCTGGGTTCGCATATGACGATGACACCGGGAGCGACAGGCGCATGACGGGGCACGGCAGCCGGGATCACGGGGCCGCTGGCGGATCGACCCGACATGTTCCGGTCCTCATGGCTGAAGCCCTCGACGCACTCGCGATCAAACCGGGTGGACGCTATCTCGACGGCACCTTCGGGGCCGGCGGCTATTCTCGCGAGTTGCTGGCGCGGGAGCCGGAGGCGACCTTGCTCGCGCTCGACCGCGACCCGACGGCAATCACCGGCGGGGCAGGGCTGGTGGCCGAAATGAACGGTCGGCTGACCTTGTCGCAGGCCTGTTTTGGAGATCTCGCCAAGGAAGCGCGGCTGTTCAAGATGATGCCGCTGGACGGTGTCGTGCTCGATATCGGCGTCTCTTCGATGCAGATCGACGAGGCGGAGCGCGGCTTCTCCTTTCGCTTCGACGGCCCGCTCGACATGCGCATGGGCCGGGATGGGCAGAGCGCCGCCGACCTCGTCAACGAGGCGGAGGAGGGACTGCTCGCCAATATTTTCTATCATTACGGTGAGGAGCGTCGCTCGCGAGGCGTCGCACGCGCGATCGTCGAGGCTCGGCGCAAGGCGCCGCTGACGACGACGAAGCAGTTGGCCGAACTCGTGGCCAGCATCGTCTGGGCTGAGCCCGGCGGTGCGCATCCGGCGACCCGCGTGTTCCAGGCCTTGCGCATCGCGGTCAATGACGAGCTCGGCGAATTGGTGCGGGCCCTGCACGCGGCCGAAGAGGCGCTGGGCGAGGGCGGACGCCTGGCCGTCGTGACCTTTCATTCGCTCGAGGACCGCATCGTCAAGCAGTTCCTGGCGACCCGATCTGGGCGTGCACCGGCGGCTTCGCGCCATGCGCCGGCCACGACAGCGCCTGTCGCAACCTTCTCGCTGGTGACCAGGGGAGCCGTCGCGCCTTCCGAGGAGGAGATGCGGAGCAACCCGCGGGCTCGTTCCGCCAAGTTGCGTGCAGCGCAGCGCACTGCTGCTCCGGCTCGCGCGCCGGAGCCCGAACTCACTGCGCTTGCAGGCGTGCCGTCACCGCAGCCTCGCCGGAGATCCCAGGGATGATCAAGCTCCTGCATGTGGTTGCGATCTGCGCTCTGGTCTCCTCGGCGCTCTATGCCTACACGATCAAGTACGAGACGACGCTCGAATCCGAGCAGTTGCAAAAGCTCAAGGCCAAGGCGCAGCGCGAGCGCGATGCGATCGCCGTGCTCAAGGCGGAATGGCAGTTCCTGAACCGGCCCGATCGGTTGCAGACACTGAGCGAGCGCCATCTCGACCTCCAGCCATTCTCGGTGACGCAGGTCGTGCGCGCCTCGGATATCCCGAACCGCGGTCCGAAGGTGGATTCCATCGGCCGCAAACTTGAGGATCTCGGCCTCGGTCTGCCGACCGAAACGCCGAGGGACCGCAAGACGAGTGGCGTCACCACACCGGGAGCCCGCCCATGACCGAGCCGAAGCTCTCTGCGACCGACCACCAGCGTCCGGACGATATCGAGGAAGGGCAGCCGGTGCCGCGCGGGCGGCTGCACTTCCTGCGCGATGTCTTCCGGATGAGCGGCGAGAAGAGCCAGCCCCGCGTCGGTCTCGTGATCCTGGGCTTCTCCGCCCTGTTCCTGGCCATTACCGGCCGTCTGGTGATGCTCGCCACCTTGCCGAACGAGCAGGTCGGTCTGCGCCGCGCGACCTCCAACGCGATCTCGGCCGCACGGCCCGATATCGTCGACCGCAACGGAACCGTTCTCGCGACCGATATCAGGACCGTCTCGGTCTTCGCCGAGCCGCGCAAGATCCTCGACAAGGACGAGGCGACCGAGCTGCTGACCGCCGTCCTGCCTGATCTCGATGCAAAGGATTTGCGCGACCGGCTTGGCACCAAGCGCGGCTTCATCTGGGTCAAGCGCGAGATCACGCCGCGCCAGCAGGCCGAGGTTCATCGCCTCGGCATTCCCGGCGTCGGCTTCGTGCCCGAGAACAAACGCGTCTACCCAAATGGGCCGGCGGCGGCGCATGTGCTCGGCTTTGCCAATGTCGACAATGTCGGCATTGCCGGCATGGAGAAATATATCGACTCGCAGGGGCTGCAGGATCTGAACGGCGCCGGTCTCGCGACCCAGGCGTCGGATCTCAAGCCCGTGGCCCTGTCGATCGACCTGCGGGTGCAGCACCTGCTGCGTGACGAGCTGGTCAAGGGCATGGAGAAGTACCGGGCCATAGCGGCAGCCGGTGCGATCATGGATGTGACGACAGGCGAGATGATCGCCTCGGTATCCCTGCCCGATTATGATCCGAGCAACCCGGTCGATGCACAGGAGAAGGACCGCATCAACCGGATCAATGTCGGCGTCTACGAGATGGGCTCGACCTTCAAGGCGCTGACGGTTGCGATGGCGCTGGACTCCGGCAAGGCAAACATCAACTCCACCTATTCGACCGCAGGCGGCATGATGCGTTTCGGCCGCCATGTCATTCGCGAGTACCATGGCACGGGCCGGACGCTGACTGTGCCGGAAGTGTTCGTACATTCGTCGAACATGGGCTCGGTCAAGATGGCGCTGTCCGTCGGTGTCGAGGGCCACAAGGCCTTCCTGCGCAAGATGGCCCAGCTCGATCGCATGCGGACCGAATTGCCCGAGAGCGCCGAGCCGCTCATCCCGCCGCGCTGGGGCGAGCTCAACACCGCGACCATCGCCTTCGGTCACGGCCTCGCGGTTGCGCCGATCCAGGCCCTGGCTGCTGTCGGGGCGCTGGTAAATGGCGGCAACCTGATCACTCCGACGTTCATCAAGCGCTCGGAGGAAGACGCCAAGCGCCTCGGGGTTCGCGTCATCAAGCCGGAAACCTCGGAGGCGATGCGCTACATCATGCGCATCAATGGCGAGCGTGGCTCCGCCCGCAAGGCGGACGTCCCGGGCTATTTCGTCGGCGGCAAGACCGGCACGGCTGAAAAGGTCATCGGTGGGCGCTACGCCAAGAACCGCAACTTCACGACCTTCATGGCGATCGTGCCGGCAGACAAGCCGCGCTATCTCTTCCTCTCGATCTATGACGAGCCCAAGGGCTATGCCGAGAGCGGGGGCTATTCGACCGCCGCCTGGAATGCCGGTATCACGACCGGCAAGGTCATCGAACGCGCCGCGCCGATCCTCGGCTTGCCGCCGCGTTTCGAACCGCCGGTCGCCCCGTTCCCGCTGATGGCGAAGCTCGGCGCCTGGGGAACGCGCTGAAGCAACGAAACTGACAGGCGAGATCATGGGCAGCAGCGAATTCAGTCTCGGTGAACTCTTCCCCGGGGCATTCGCCGAAGATGCGTCCCGCCGTGTCGGTGGGGTCGCGATGGACAGCCGCAAGGTTAAGCAGGAGGACGTCTTCGTCGCCTATGCCGGCGCCAGGACAGACGGCGCGCGCTTCATTGCAGATGCCGTTGCGCGCGGCGCTGCCGCCATCGTCACGGATCATGCGCGTCCCGCAGAGCTCGACCCGTCGGTGCCCTTCGCGCGTGTCGACGACCCGCGCCGGGCCCTGGCGCTTGCGGCTGCGCGGGTGCATCCGCGCCAGCCCGATACGATCGTGGCCGTGACCGGGACCAGCGGCAAATCCTCGGTTGCTGATTTCACCCGACAGATCTTCTCGGCATTGGGCCATGAGGCGGCCAGCCTCGGCACAATTGGCGTCGTGACGTCGCGCGGAGCTGATTACGGCTCGCTGACCACGCCGGACCCGATTTCGCTGCACGCCTCGCTCGACAGGCTCGCGGAGGAGGGCATCAGCCATCTCGCAATGGAAGCGTCTTCCCATGGCCTCGATCAGCGCCGCCTGGACGGAGTGAGATTGAAGGCTGGCGCCTTCCTCAATCTCGGGCACGACCATCTCGATTATCATCCGAGCGTGGCGGACTATCTCGCAGCCAAGCTCAGGCTCTGGGAGCTGCTGCCGGACGGAGCGCCTGTGGTGATCAATCGCGACGAGCCTTACGCCAGCGAGGCCGCCCAGGCTGCCGTCGCCAAGGGGCATCCGATCATCGGCATCGGCAAGGCTGGTGAAACGCTGACCCTGCTCGGCGCGGTGCGCGAAGGCTTTGTGCAACGGCTTAGGATTCGGGTGAAGCAGCGGGAGCTCGAGGTCGTTCTGCCCCTGGTCGGCGACTTCATGGCCGGCAATGCACTGGTCGCCGCTGGCCTCGCTATCGCAACCGGCGAAGACGAAGCTGCTTCACTGCAGGCGATCGCGGGGCTGCGTGGCGTGGCCGGCCGGCTCGAGCGTGTCGGCGAAATCAACGGCGGTCTCGTCGTCGTCGACTATGCCCATAAGCCGGATGCGCTGGCGGCAGTGCTCGCGACCTTGCGGCCCTATGCGCCCGGTCGGCTGATCTGCGTCTTCGGCTGCGGCGGCGATCGTGATCGCGGCAAGCGTCCGATCATGGGACGCATCGCGGCCGAGTGCTCCGATATCGCGATCGTCACCGACGACAACCCACGCAGCGAGAATCCCGCCGCAATCCGCGCCGAGATCCTCGCGGCTGCCCCGGGGCTGCGCGAGATCGGCGACAGGGCCGAGGCCATTCGTACCGCCGTTGGCCTGATCGTGCCTGGGGATCTCCTCGTGGTGGCGGGAAAAGGCCATGAAACCGGCCAGATCATAGGCGATCGGACCCTGCCTTTCTCCGATCACGACGTGGTGCGGACGGCCATCGCGGAGATCGAAGCATGAGCGGCGTGCCTTTGTGGTCGGGAGAGCGTCTGATCGGCGCCATGGGGGCCAGGCTGCGCGGCGAGATGCCGGCAGCCGTGACCGGTGCTTCGATCGATACCCGGACGCTTCAGCCCGGCGATGTCTTCTTCGCGATCAAGGGTGGTGAACGCGACGGTCACGAATTCGTCGAGGCGGCGCTGGCAAAGGGTGCGGCGCTTGCGGTCATCGATGAAGCCCATGCTGCGGGCTTTGCCGGATCGGGGCCCTACGCCGTTGTGTCCGACGTGCTGCATGCGATGGAATTGGCCGGCATGGCTCGCCGGGCCGAGCTCACGGCCGCGGTCATCGCGGTGACCGGCTCGGTTGGCAAGACCGGCACCAAGGAGGCGTTGAGACTTGTCCTGTCCCGTCAGGGCGAGACCCATGCTCCGGTCGCCTCCTACAATAATCACTGGGGTGTGCCGCTGACGCTGACCCGCACGCCGGCTTCGGTGCGCTATGGCGTCTATGAGATCGGCATGAGCAATCCGGGCGAGATCCTGCCTCTCGCCAGGATGGTTTCGCCGGACGTCGCGATCGTCACGACGGTCCAGCCCGTCCATCTCGCCGCCTTCAAGTCGGTCGAGGGGATTGCGGAGGAAAAGGCTGCGATCTTCACAGGGCTGAAGCCGGGCGGCACCGCTATCGTCAATGCCGACATCGCTCAGGCCGCGCTGCTGAGGCGCCTGGCCGAGGAGAGCCCCGCAGGGCGGATCATCAGCTTCGGCGAGAGTACCGATGCCGATGTCAGGCTCCTGTCCTGCTCGCTCAAGCCGGATGTCTCGACGGTCGACGCGGTGGTGCTGGGCAAGCCCGTGACTTACCGGATCGGCAGCCCGGGCAAGCATATCGTGCTGAATTCGCTCGCGGTTCTCGCTGCGGTCGAGGCTGTCGGCGCTGATTTGGCACTGGCGGTGCTCGCACTCGGCGACCTTACGCCGCCTGCTGGTCGTGGCGCTCGCCAGATGCTGAACACGCCATCGGGCCCATTCACGCTGATCGACGAGAGCTATAACGGCAACCCGGCTTCGGTCCGGGCTGCCATCGAGAACCTGGGTCGCATTCCGGTGACGGGACGAGGCCGCCGCGTCGCGGTGTTGGGCGACATGCGGGAACTGGGCCCGAGCGCTCCCGAGCTGCACGCGGGGCTCGCGGAGCCCATCACCGGAAACGCGATCGACCGGGTCTTTGCCTGTGGGCCGCTGATGCGCGGACTTTACGACATCTTGCCATCGGGCATGCGCGGTGCTTATGCCGCGCAGTCGAGCGAGCTTGCGCCGCTTGTCCTGGACGCGATCCGGGCCGGGGACGTCGTCACCGTCAAGGGGTCGCTCGGCTCCCATATGGGCTTGGTCGTCAAGGCCATCGCCGCCCGGTTCCCTGCCGTGCCTGCCGACGACTGAGACAAGAGGAACACAGCCGATGCTCGTCTGGCTTGCCGATTTCGCCGGGGCCTTCCCGATTCTGAACGTGTTCCGCTACATCACGTTCCGCGCCGGCGGCGCGACCGCGACGGCGCTGCTTTTTGTCTTCTTCTTCGGGCCTGCCGCGATTTCCTGGCTGCGGATCAAGCAGGGCAAGGGCCAGCCGATCCGGACCGACGGTCCGGAGACGCATCTTGCCAAGCGCGGCACGCCGACCATGGGCGGCCTGATGATCCTGTCGGGACTGTTCGCTGCGGTGCTGCTCTGGGGCAATCTGCGCAACTCCTATGTCTGGATCGTGCTTGGCGTGACCGCCGCCTATGGCGCCATCGGCTTCTATGACGACTATCTCAAGGTCACGAAGCAGTCGCATAAGGGCTTTTCCGGCAAGGCACGGCTTTCGATCGAGGTCGTGATCGCGCTCATCGCCTGCTACTTCATCATGCGGCTCGGTCCGCCGGCGATTTCGTCCGGCTTTGCGATGCCGTTCCTGAAGGAACTGGTCATTCCGCTCGGCCTGCTCTTTCCCTTCGTGACCGCCTTCGTGGTGGTCGGAGCCGGCAATGCGGTGAACCTCACCGACGGACTGGACGGGCTCGCGATCGTGCCGGTGATGATCGCGGCTGCGACATTCGGCTTCATCTCCTATCTCGCCGGCAACGCGATCTTCGCCAATTATCTACAGATCCACCATGTGCCGGGCGCCGGCGAGCTCGCCGTGATCTGCGGCGCCGTGATCGGCGCCGGCCTGGGCTTCCTCTGGTTCAATGCGCCGCCGGCCCAGATCTTCATGGGCGATACCGGCTCGCTCGGCCTCGGCGGCCTGCTTGGCGTGATCGCGGTTGCGACCAAACATGAGATCGTGCTGGCGATCGTCGGCGGCCTCTTCGTGGTCGAGGCGCTCTCGGTCATCATCCAGGTCTTCGTCTTCAAGCGCACCGGCAAGCGCGTCTTCCTGATGGCGCCGATCCATCACCATTTCGAGAAACTGGGCTGGACCGAGCCGCAGGTCGTGATCCGCTTCTGGATCATTTCCGTCGTGCTGGCTCTGGTCGGCCTCGCCACGCTGAAGCTGCGCTGATCATGACGCCGGTGACCGTATTTTCTGGCCGCAAGGTCGCGTTGTTCGGCCTTGGCGGCTCGGGGCTGGCGACGGCGCGCGCCTTGATCGCGGGCGGTGCCGATGTCGCGGCCTGGGACGACAAGACAGAGAGCCGCGACAAGGCGGCGGCCGAGGGCATCGGCATCGTCGATCTGGCAACCGCCGACTGGGCGGATTTCGCGAGCTTCATCCTTTCGCCGGGCGTGCCTCTGACCCATCCGCAGCCGCATTGGACGGTCGGAAAGGCGCAAGGCGCTGGCGTCGAGATCATCGGCGATATCGAACTCTTCTTCCGTGAGCGGGCGACGATCGCCCCCGATGCGCCTGTGATCTGCATTACCGGCACCAATGGCAAGTCGACCACGACTGCACTGATCAGCCATGTGCTGCGCCAGGCCGGCCGGGACGTGCAGATGGGCGGCAATATCGGCACTGCGGTTCTCGCCCTCGAGCCGCCGGCCGCGGGGCGTGTCCATGTCATCGAGTGCTCGACCTTCCAGATCGACCTGACTCCGTCGCTGGCGCCAAGCGTCGGAATCCAGATGAACCTGACGCCGGACCATCTCGATCGGCATGGCACGCTGGAGGCCTATGCCGCGATCAAGGAACGCATGGTCGAAGCCGCCGACATTGCCATCGTTGGCGTCGACGACGAGGCCTCCAAGCAGATGGCGCGCCGGCGCGCCGCTTCCGGGCGCCCGCTGGTGAGGATCAGCGGAGAGCAGCCGCTTGACGAGGGCGTCTTTGCCGGCGTCACGGCCAATGCCGGCAAGCTCGACACGCGCATCGTCGAGGTCCGGGACGGCAAGCCGCGCGTTGTCGCCGATCTCGCCGGCATTGGCTCGCTGCGGGGCTCGCACAATGCGCAGAACGCGGCGGCTGCCTTTGCCGCCTGCGCGGCGATCGGCCTCACCGCCGAGGAGATCGCTGCCGGTTTCAGGACCTATCCCGGCCTTGCGCACCGCATGGAGGAGCTCGGCCGGGTCGGCCGCGTCGTCTTCATCAACGATTCCAAGGCGACCAATGCGGATTCCACCGAGAAGGCGCTGACCTCGTTTCGCGACATCTTCTGGATACTCGGCGGCAAGGCCAAGGAGGGCGGCATCGAGAGCCTGAGGCGCTACTTCCCGAACATCGCGAGGGCCTATCTGATCGGCGCGGCGACGGAAGCCTTCGCCATGACCTTCGATGACGATGGCCGAGTGGATTATCTCCGCAGCGGAACGCTCGACGCTGCTGTCGCCGCAGCCGCCAGCGACGCGGCGGCGCATCCGGGGGATGCCGAGATTGCCGTGCTGCTCTCGCCGGCCTGCGCGTCCTACGATCAGTACCCGAATTTCGAGGTGCGGGGCGATGCGTTCCGCGGGCTCGTGAAGGCACTTCCTGGCTTCAAGGCAAGTTGAAAAGGGGCGTTCGCATCAGGTCGGAATCAATCGGTTAACCAATCGTTGCCAATGTGATTCGCTGAAACGGGCGGCTGAATTTCGCCCGTCTGGTTGATGGAGCCAGAGCATGGTCTCACGCGCGGAACCCAGTCTCAGCGGTCGCTGGTGGTGGTCGATCGACCGCATCATCCTGTCGACCCTGGTGACGCTGATGGTCTCCGGTGTCGTGCTGTTGATGGCGGGCGGCCCGCCGGTGGCCGAGCGTCTCGGCCTTTCGACCTTCCACTTCGTCAACCGGCAGGTGTTCTACCTGCTGGCCGCCTTTGCCATCTTCCTTGCGGCCTCCTTCCTGACGCCCCGGCAGGTCCGGCGCTCGGCGCTGCTGATCTATGTGGTCGCGCTCGCGATGGTGGTGGGGACGCTGTATTTCGGCGTCGAGGTGAAGGGCGCGCGTCGCTGGCTGACACTCGGCCCACTCGGCTCGGTCCAGCCGTCTGAATTCCTGAAGCCTGCATTCGTCGTGCTGGCTGCCTGGGCCTTTTCGGAGGGCATGCGCCGGCCGGATCTGCCGGGTACGCTGATGGCCTTCGCGCTGTTGCCGCTGACGATCACACCTCTTGTCCTGCAGCCGGATTTCGGCCAGACCGTGCTGGTCAGCCTCGTCTGGGGCGGACTGTTCTTCGTTGCGGGCCTGCACTGGTTCTGGGTCGCGGGTCTCGGTGGCGCCGGCATGTTCGGCCTGCTCATCGCCTATCAGCTCGTTCCACATGTGCGCGCCCGCATCGAGCGCTTCATGGATAAGGGCTCGGGCGACACCTTCCAGGTCGATACCGCGCTCGAGAGCTTTGCTCAGGGCGGCTGGCTCGGCAAAGGGCCGGGCGAGGGCACCGTGAAGCGCATCCTGCCCGACGCGCATACCGATTTCATTTTCGCGGTCACGGCGGAGGAGTTCGGTATCGTCGTCTGCATCCTGCTGGTGGCGTTGTTCGCCCTGATCGTGCTGCGCGCGCTCTTCGTGGCCCAGAAGGCCGAGGATCCCTTCATTCGTCTCGCGGTGACGGGGCTGGCGCTGCTGTTCGGCATCCAGGCGGCGATCAACATGATGGTCAACCTGCACATGATGCCGGCCAAGGGCATGACCTTGCCGTTCATTTCCTATGGCGGCTCCTCGCTGCTCTCGCTGGCGCTCGGCACAGGCTTCCTGCTGGCCCTGACCCGCAAACGCCCGCGCGCCGAGGGCTTTGGTGAATTTGGGCGTTGACGGAGATGACACAGCGTCCGCTCGTCATTCTTGCCGCCGGTGGCACTGGCGGCCACCTCTTTCCCGCCGAGGCGCTGAGCCATGCGCTGCAGCGCCATGACGTCCGTATCGCGCTCGTCACCGACGCGCGAGCGGTCGAATATGCCGGCGGCTTCCCGGCCGAGTCCGTTCACCCGGTCCCGGCTGCGACACCGTCCGGTCGGTCTCCGCTCAAGATGGCGGGTGCCGCGCTCGAACTGATGAAGGGCGTCTTTGTCGCACGCCGCGTCATCAAGACATTGCAGCCTGCAGTCGTCGTCGGCTTCGGCGGTTATCCGACCGTTCCGCCGGTGCTCGCGGCCTCATTCGCCGGCGTGAAAACGATGGTGCATGAGCAGAACGCCGTCATCGGCCGCGCCAATCGCTTCCTGTCCGGCCGGGTCGACATCATCGCGACGGGCTTTGCCGAGGTCGGTGGCCTCGATGCCGCTCGCGCCGCAAAATGCAGGCAGGTCGGCAATCCCGTTCGCCCCGCGGTCATTGCCGCCGTCTCTCCCTATGCCGATCCGTCGACGGGGCCGTTGCGGCTGCTCGTTTTCGGGGGCAGCCAGGGCGCCCGGATCATGGCCGATATCGTGCCGCCGGCGATTCAGCTGCTGACGCCGGCGGAACGTGGCCGTCTCCATATCGTGCAGCAGGCCCGCGTGGAGGATGGCGAGCGCGTCAGGCGGATCTATTCCGAACTCGGCGTCGCGGCCGAGATTGCGCCCTTCTTCAAGGACCTGCCGACGCGCATGGGGGCAGCGCATCTCGTGATCGGCCGGGCGGGCGCCTCGACCGTCGCTGAGCTCACCGTGATCGGGCGGCCATCGCTGCTGGTGCCCTTGCCGGGGTCGCTGGATCAGGACCAGGCCGCCAACGCGGCAGTGCTCGAGCGGGCGGGCGGCACCATCCGCATCCTGCAGCCGGAATTCACGCCGCGCCGCCTGGCGGGCGAGCTCTCGGCCCTGATCGCAGAGCCGTCGCGCTTGACTGCCATGGCCGACAGCGCCAAGAGCGCGGGAATTCCCGATGCGGCCGACCGGCTTGCCCGCCTGGTTCTGCAGGTCGCAGGGATCACGTTCTGAGGCATGTCTCGACCGGAAAGCTGGCTCCCACCTTTTCGCGACATGCCGTAATCCGCAGGAGACACCTGACCCATGAAGCTGCCGCCCAAGCTCGGCTCCATTCATTTCGTCGGCATCGGCGGCATCGGCATGTCCGGTATCGCCGAGGTGCTGCATAATCTCGGCTACAAGGTCCAGGGTTCGGACGCGTCCGACAATGCCAATGTCCGTCGGCTCGCCGACAAGGGCATCAAGACCTTCGTCGGCCATGCCGCCGAGAACATCGAGGGGGCTGAGGTCGTCGTCGTCTCCACGGCGATCAAGCGCGACAACCCCGAACTCACAGCCGCGCGCGAGCAGCGCCTGCCGGTGGTGCGCCGCGCCGAAATGCTGGCCGAACTGATGCGGCTGAAATCCTGCGTCGCGATCGCCGGCACGCATGGCAAGACGACCACGACCTCGCTGGTCGCGACGCTGCTTGAGAAGGGCGGACTCGACCCGACGGTGATCAATGGTGGCATCATCAACGCCTATGGCACCAATGCGCGCATGGGCGAGAGCGACTGGATGGTGGTCGAGGCCGACGAGTCGGACGGCACCTTCCTGAAGCTCCCCGCCGACGTGGCGATCGTCACCAATATCGATCCCGAGCATCTCGACCACTTCAAGACCTTCGACGCGATCAAGGAGGCCTTCCGCTCCTTCGTCGAGAACCTGCCCTTCTATGGTTTCGCGGTGATGTGCATCGATCATCCCACCGTGCAGGGCCTTGTCGGGCAGATCGAGGATCGGCGCGTTGTCACCTATGGCGAGAACCCGCAGGCGGATTTCCGGTTGATCGATATCGACCTCGCCGGCGGACAGGCCCGGTTCACGCTTCTGATCCGCGACCGCAAGCGTGGACGCGACGAGGTCGTGCGCGATCTCGTGATGCCGATGCCCGGCCATCACAATGCGCTCAACGCCACGGCTGCGATCGCAGTCGCTTATGACCTTGGCATTCCCGTCGAGAAAATCCGCGAAGCGCTGGCCGGCTTTGGCGGCGTCAAGCGCCGCTTCACCAAGACCGGCGAGTGGAACGGCGCGCTGATCTTCGACGATTACGGCCATCACCCCGTGGAGATCGCGGCGGTGCTCAAGGCGGCGCGCGCCTCGACCAGGAGCAAGGTCATCGCCGTGGTGCAGCCGCATCGCTATACGCGGCTTTCCAGCCTGTTCGACGATTTTGCGGCCTGCTTCAACGATGCCGATACGGTGATCGTCGCCGACACCTATGCTGCGGGAGAGGCGCCGATTCCTGGTGCCGACCGGGACAGCCTCGTCTCGGGCATCAAGGCGCGCGGCCATCGCCATGCGCTGGCCCTGGAGGCCCCCGACAAGCTCGCGGGTATGGTGGCGGAGTTCGCGGGGCCGGGCGATTATGTCGTGCTGCTGGGCGCCGGCAACATCACGCAATGGGCCTACGCGCTGCCGGGCGAACTCGCCGGGCTGGGTGGCAAGCAGTGAGCTTCCCCGATATCACCCCCGATCTTCGCGCAGCCGCGCCCGAATTGCGCGGCCGGCTCCTGGCCAACCAGGAAATGGCAGGACTAACCTGGTTCCGTGTCGGTGGCCCGGCGCAGGTGCTGTTCACACCGGCCGACGAGCAGGACCTGGCCTATCTGTTGTCCAGGCTCCCGGCCGAACTGCCTGTCACGGTCGTGGGGTTGGGCTCGAACCTGATCGTGCGCGACGGCGGCATTCCCGGCGTCGTCATTCGGCTCGGTGGCAAGGCGTTCGGCGAGATCTCGCTCGAAGACGGCAACCGGTTGCGCAGTGGCACGGCCGTGCCGGACGTCAAGGTGGCGCGGGCAGCAGCCGATGCCTCGCTCGATGGGCTCGCCTTTTATCGTGGCATCCCCGGTTGCATCGGCGGCGCGCTGCGAATGAATGCCGGTGCTCACGGCGGCGAGACCACCGATGTGCTGGTCTCTGCACGTGGCGTGACCCGCAAGGGCGAGATCGTCACGCTCTCCCATGCGGAGATGGGCCTTACCTACCGCAACAGCGCGGCAGCGACGAGGGACATCGTCTTCACGTCGGCCCTGTTCCAGGGGCGGCCCGGCGATCAGGCTGCGATCTTTGCGGAGATGGACCGCGTGACGGCAGCTCGCGAGGCCGCACAGCCGATCAAGGAGCGCACGGGTGGCTCGACCTTCAAGAACCCGCCCGGCGGCAAGGCCTGGCAATTGATCGACGCTGCCGGTTGCCGTGGCCTGCGGGTCGGTGGCGCCCAGGTCTCAGAGATGCATTGCAACTTCCTGATCAATGCCGGCGGCGCGACGGCCGCCGACATCGAAGGACTGGGCGAGGAGGTTCGCCGCCGGGTCAAGGAGAATTCGGGCTTCGACCTGCACTGGGAGATCAAGCGGCTCGGCGTCGCGGCGTAGGCCGTTCCGCAGCCGAATTGCCCCAACGCCTGGCGCGGTCGCGATCATGCCGTGGCCAGGGAAGCGGACCTGGCTCAGCCACAGTCCCCGCAGCCATGTGCCGGGCACGGGGATGTCGCGAGGATGCGGCGGCCCGACATCAGCCTTCACCGCGATCACGCGCATGCCGGGATGGCCGGTGGCAGGTCGACGTGCCGGCGCTCGGCCAGGACTGCGCCCGTCGCCCGTCACAGCAGCTGTCGGGGTTGCGATTGGGCGGAGTGCATAACGCAAGCCGCCTTCCTTGGATGGCCTGCAGGATGTGTCGTGGGAGGCGATGTTTCGAGCGCCTCTCCACCGCTGCGTTAACGCGTCGTTAACCATGCTCCCCCGAGGGTCTCGGTGAAGCGGAGTTAGCGATTCAATGACCAAACACGTCGCAGTCCTGATGGGCGGATGGTCCGTCGAGCGGGAGGTCAGCCTCAATACCGGCGACGGCTGTGCGAGGGCCTTGGAGAGCGTCGGGTACCGTGTGACCCGAATCGATGTGCAGCACGATATCGCCGATGTGCTGGACCGGCTGCGCCCGGACGTCGCCTTCAACGCGCTTCATGGCCGCTTTGGCGAAGACGGCACGATCCAGGGCCTGCTCGAGATTTTGCGAATTCCCTACACCCATTCCGGGGTGCTCGCCTCGGCGCTTGCACTGCGCAAGGACAGGGCGAAGACGGTCGTTGCGGCTGCCGGGGTTCCGGTCGCGCGCGGAGTTACGCTGTCGCGCTTCGAAGCCGCCAAGACACACCCCTTGCCGCCGCCTTATGTGCTCAAACCCGTCAACGAGGGGTCCTCGGTCGGGGTCATCATCGTGAAGAAGGGGCGCGAACACCCTCCGCAGGAAGTGGCGCGGGAGGACTGGCCCTGCGGAGACATGTTGCTGGCCGAGAGCTTCGTCGCCGGACGGGAGCTGACCTGCGCGATCATGGGCGACAAATCCCTCGGCGTGACCGAGATCCGGGCGGCGACCGGCGAGTTCTACGACTACGATGCGAAATACACGAAAGGTGGTTCGATCCACATCTGCCCGGCTCAAATTTTACCAAAAATTTACCAGCAGATCGAAGAGTGTGCGTTAACGGCGCATCAAGCAATCGGGTGCCGGGGCGTCAGCCGTTCTGACTTCCGCTACGACGACGAGAGCGACACTCTCGTCTGGCTGGAGGTCAATACGCAGCCCGGGATGACCGAAACCAGCCTGGTGCCCGAGTTGGCTGCCCACGCGGGCCTGAACTTCGGTGAGCTCGTCAAATGGATGGTGGAGGACGCCTCCCTCGATCGATGAATGCGGCGGCGGTGCCCGCCCGACGTTCATTGATGCCGGCCGCAGGGCCGCAACTTCTGGTCGGCGAGCGTTCGCGCCGCTGGTTCCGGTCGTCGCGGCGCAGCGCGGTGGCTCTCCCGCTGTGGCAGCGCCTGCCGCAGCGGATCGGGACCTGGCTGGCTCTTGGGTTTCTTGGATTGAGTATCGGGACAGGCTTCGTGCAGGGCGGACATGTCGAAACGATGCAGGAGAACTACGGCGAGCCGCGCCATATGCTGGCGCGCCTGGTCGGGCTCGGCGTCGACAGGGTGACGATCTCTGGAATCTCGGAGCTGTCCGAGATCGAGGTCCTGATCGCTGCAGGAATCGATTCGAAGACCTCGGTCGCCTTCTTCGATGCCGACGAGGCGCGCCGTCGCCTCGAGGCGACGCCGCTGATTCGCCAGGCAACGGTTCGCAAACTGTATCCCAGCGAGATCGCGATCACGCTGACGGAGCGCGAACCCTTCGCCCTCTGGCAGGTGAAGGGCGACCTCTTCCTGATCGCCGCCGATGGTACCGTCATCGACAAGATGGATGACGGTCGCTTTGCGCATCTGCCGCTTGTGGTCGGGCCCGACGCCAATACCCGCGCCCGTGAATATGTCGCGCTGCTCGCGGACGCCGGGCCGTTGGCACCGCGCATCCGTGCGGCCAGCCTGATTGCCGGCCGGCGCTGGAACCTCAAGCTCGACAACGGCATGGATATCCGCCTGCCGGAGATTGCGCCGGGGGAGGCCGTGAAACGTCTTGCTGGCCTCGAATCGGATTTCAGACTGCTGGACAAGGACCTGCTCGCCATCGACCTGCGCCAGCCCGACCGGGTGGTGATGCGGTTGACGGAAGAGGGGGCGGCGACCCGCGCCGAGCAGCTCAAGAGCAAGACCAAGAAGAAGGGAGGCGAGGCGTGAACTTCACCTCTCAGGGCCTGACACCACGGATGCGTCCGCTTTCGTCGCGCAAGAGCGCGACCTTGTCGATTCTGGACGTGGGCACCAGCAAGGTGGTCTGCCTGATCGCCGAGCTGAATCCGGCCGAGGCGAACGAACGGTTGCGCGGGCGTACCCATGTCGCGCGCATCATCGGCATCGGCCATCAGCGTTCGCTCGGTGTGAAGGGCGGCGCCATCATCGATCTCGAAAACGCCGAGCGCGCGATCCGGGCGGCGGTCGATGCGGCCGAGCGCATGGCCAAGGTCGAGGTCCAGTCCGTCATCGTCAACCTGACGGGGGGCCGCATCGGCTCGCAGCATTATGCCGCCAGCGTCGACCTGCGCAGCGGCTCGGTCAGCGATTCCGATGTGAAGCGGGTTCTCGCGGTCGCCGCGACGCATGCGATCAAGCCCGGCAAGGCGGTGATGCACGCATTGCCCACCGGATACGCACTTGACGGCGTGCCGGGCGTGCTCGATCCGCGCGGCCTCGTCGGCGGCAAGCTCTCGGTCGACATGCATGTCGTCGCCAGCGAGGCGGCTGCTGCCCGCAACGTCATGCTGGCGGTCGAGCGTTGCCATCTCGAGGTCGAGGCGGTCGTCGCGTCTCCCTATGCTTCCGGTCTCTCCGTTCTCGTCGATGACGAGGCCGAAATGGGCGTCGTCGTCGTCGACCTGGGCGGCGGCACCACGAGCCTCGGTGTCTTCTCGGGCGGCCATCTGGTCCATGCCGACGCCATTGCGGTGGGTGGCAATCACATCACCATGGACGTGGCGCGAGGGTTGTCGACCCGTGTCTCGGCCGCCGAGCGGCTGAAGACGCTGCACGGCTCGGCGATCTCCAGCGCTTCTGACGAACGCGACATGATCTCGGTGCCGCAGGTTGATGACGACGAGCGCGACACCCCGAACCATCTGGCGAAATCGCATCTGATCCGCATCATCAAGCCGCGGGTCGAGGAAATCCTCGAGCTCGTGCGTGACCGGCTCAACGCTGCCGGCTTTTCGGCCCAGGCCGGCCGCCGCGTCGTGCTGACGGGCGGCGCCTGCCAGTTGACCGGTCTGCCGGAGACGGCGCGCCGGCTGCTCGGCGGCCAGGTCCGCACCGGCCGGCCGCTCGGGATCAAGGGCTTGCCGGAGGCTGGCAAGGGACCAGCCTTTGCGACCGCGGTCGGCCTGCTGGTCTACCCGCAGGTCGCTCATGTCGAACATTTCGAGCCTCGCGCGAGCGGCGCTTACTTCGCGACGGGGACGGACGGGTATTTCTCGCGTGTCGGGCGTTGGCTGAAAGACAGTTTCTAAGGGTATCGGGCCGGGCGGCGCGGCGCCGTTCCGACCCAAGAGTAAAATCGTAGCAATCGGGACGGCTCCCGCCAGGCGCCGGACAAGAAATCGAAAGAGGCAACCATGGCGATGAATCTGCAAGCCCCTGACATCCGGGAGCTAAAGCCCCGGATCACCGTGTTCGGTGTCGGCGGAGCCGGCGGCAACGCGGTCAACAACATGATCGAAGCCGGCCTCGATGGGGTCGATTTCGTCGTTGCCAATACCGATGCGCAGGCTCTGGCGCTCTCGCGTGCTTCGCGCATCGTGCAGATGGGCCTGCAGGTCACCGAAGGCCTCGGCGCCGGCTCGCAGCCGGAAGTCGGGCGTGCGGCGGCAGAAGAGGTGATCGACGAGATCCGTGATCACCTTGCCGGTGCGCATATGGTCTTCATCACCGCCGGCATGGGCGGCGGCACCGGCACCGGTGCAGCCCCCGCGATCGCCCGCGTCGCCCGCGACATGGGTATACTGACCGTCGGCGTCGTCACGAAGCCGTTCCAGTTCGAGGGCCATCGCCGCATGCGCATGGCGGAGGCTGGCATCTCGGAGCTCAACGAGGCGGTCGATACGCTGATCGTCATCCCGAACCAGAACCTGTTCCGCGTCGCCAACGAGACCACCGGCTTCGCCGATGCCTTCGGCATGGCTGACCAGGTGCTCTATTCCGGCGTGGCCTGCATCACCGACCTGATGGTCCGCCCCGGCCTGATCAATCTCGACTTCGCCGACGTTCGCGCCGTGATGCGCGGCATGGGCAAGGCGATGATGGGCACCGGCGAGGCGCAGGGCGAGAAGCGTGCGCTGACCGCGGCCCAGGCTGCGATCAACAATCCGCTGCTCGATGATGTCTCGATGAAGGGCGCGCGTGGCCTGCTGATCTCGATCACGGGCGGGCGCGACATGAAGCTCTACGAGGTCGACGAAGCGGCCACCCGCATCCGCGAGGAGGTTGATTCCGAGGCCAACATCATCGTCGGCGCGACGTTCGACGAATCGCTCGAGGGCGTCGTGCGCGTCTCCGTCGTGGCGACCGGCATCGACAAGCCGATCAGCACCCAGGCCGAAATGGATGATACCGAAGCCCGTATCGCCCAGGTTGCCGAGCGTCTGAAGGCGGAAGCGCGCCTGCGCAACACGGCCGCCGCACCGCGCGCCGCGGCTCCGGTTCATGCCGAGCCGATGCTGGAGATGCGTGCGCCTGTGAATGTCGAGACCGTGCGCCAGGCGGCCCCGGTGCAGCCGAGCGTTGCCGAAGACATCCGCATCGAGCCGGTGCAGCCGCGTCCGGTGATCGCGGCTGCTCCCGTGAGCCTGCCGATGATGCATGAAGAGCCGGTGATGCGGCACGAGGACAGCTTCATCGCGCCGGCTCCTGAGCGTGCGGTTGTCCGCCCGACGCGGATGCCCCGGATCGAGGACTTGCCGATGCCGGCGCAGAACCAGATCGCCGCGAGCCGCGGCGCGCAGTCGGTGCCGCAGCCTCCGGCCCAAGCCGACCAGAAGCGCATGTCGCTGATGCAGCGCCTCGCCTCGGTTGGTTTCGGCCGCAAGGATGAGGACGAAGCCCAGCCGCAGGCCCCAGTGCGCCACGCACCTCCGCCGATGCAGCCTGCCGCTCCGGCGCCGAGCGCTGCCCATGCCGAGTATATGCGTCGTCCGGCTGCCCCGGCCTCGCGCCCGGCCCAGGGCCAGCTCGATCAGCTTGGCCGTGCTGCGCCGAATCGCAGCAGCGAAGAGGATCAGCTGGAGATTCCTGCGTTCCTGCGCCGCCAGGCGAACTGAGCGCCGCAGCCACTGCGACAGTTGTAACAGAGCCCGGAGCGAACCCTCGCTTCGGGCTCTGTTTACGTTTGAAAAACCATATACTTCAATGGGATGGTTATTTTTTTCTGATTGAGTTCGCTTGTTACAGAGCGAAAGAAAGCGTGATTTTGTCGGCATCCACCTAAGGCGTATGTTGCGCTTGCCCCAAAGGGGGATGACGGCACCGGCAACCGCCAGGCGCCGCCCAACTGAAGGACCGCAAACGACCGTCAGGCAGCCCGTAGCGTTGTGCGCCGAGATCGTTAGCGTTCGAGATTGGATACCGGAATGAATTTTGATCGGCAGACCACACTCCGCGCTCCCGTGTCCTTGAAGGGAATCGGTGTTCATTCCGGAGCTCCCGCCGGAATCTGCCTCAAGCCGTCCAACGCGAACTCCGGCATCGTCTTCCTCCGCAAGGAGTCCGAGGGCGGCCCTTCGCACCTCATCCATGCTCGCTACAACAAGGTGAGCGCCGCCGAGCTCTGCACCGTGATCGGCGATCGCGGTGCCGCCTCCGTCGCGACCATCGAGCACCTGATGTCGGCTTGCGCCGGCCTTGGGCTCGACAACGTCCTGATCGAGATCGACGGCCCCGAGATGCCGATCATGGACGGCAGCGCTGCGGAGTTCGTCACGGCGATCGAAGACGCCGGCATCGTTACGCTTGGTGCGAACCGCCGTTATCTCAAGGTCCTGCAGCCGGTGCGCGTCGAGAAGGGGCGCGGCTTCGCCGAGCTCGCGCCGCTCGACAGCGGTTTCCGCCTCGATGTCGAGATCGATTTCGACACCCCTGCGATCGGCCGTCAGCGCAAGATCTTCGACCTCGAGCCGGTCGCCTATGCCCGCGAGATTTCGCGCGCCCGCACCTTCGGTTTCATGCGCGAAGTCGAGCAGCTCTGGAAGGCGGGCTTCGCGCTCGGCGCCTCGCTCGACAACACCGTCGCGATCGGCGACGACAAAGTGGTCAACCCCGAAGGCCTGCGCTACGCCGACGAGTTCGTTCGCCACAAGGTGCTGGACGCCGTCGGCGATCTTGCGCTGGCCGGCTATCCGATTCTCGGCGAGTTTCGTTCCTATTGCGGTGGTCACCGCATGAATGTGACCGTTCTGGAAGCCTTGTTCGCGGATCGTGCGAATTACGCGATCGTCGAGGCCGAGCCGGTTTATGCGCATCGTGCCGTGCAGATGGCCGCTGCGGCCCCCGCGGCTTTCGCGCCCGATCTGCACTGAGCTTTCGAACAGTTTAGGGCGCGCCTTGCATTCGCCCGTTTTTTGTCGAATGCAGCATGGGCCCCGCATGTTCGTAACCTGCCTTCCCCGGTAGCGTGAGCGCTGCGTCTGAGGTAAAGGCATCCTTCGCCATCTTGCGGTGACGAGCGAAAAAGGACGGACGACGTGAGCGTCATGCGGCTGAATAACCCGACTTCCCAAAGCGCCCGACCGGTGCGGATGGGCGTTGCCCTGACGCTCGGCGCCGCCTTGCTGCTCGGCGGCTGCGATACGATGTCGTCGCTCAATCCGTTCGACAAGCCCGAAGTCTACAAGCCGGAAATCGTCGCGGATGTGCCGGCCGACAAGCTCTATAATGAGGGGCTGTCTCGCGCTCAGAACGGTGACAGCGAAGGCGCGGTCAAGAAGTTCGAAGAGATCGACAAGCAGGCACCATTCTCGCCCTACGCGAAGAAGGGCCTGATCATGGTTGCCTATACGAATTTTCAGGCGGCCAAATGGGAGGACGCGATCACGGCGTCCAAGCGCTTCCTGGCGCAGAACCCCGCCAGCCCGGATGCCGCCTACGCGCAGTACATCATGGCGATGTCCTATTACAATCAGATCCCGGACGCGACGCGCGACCAGGAGCGCACCGAGCGCGCGCTTGCCGCGATGCAGGAACTGCTCGATCGCTATCCGAAGTCCGAATATGTGATCGACACCCGCGAGAAGATGCTGGTTGCGCGCGATCAGCTTGCCGGCAAGGAGATGAATGTCGGCCGCTACTATCTCGAGAAGCGCAACTATACCGGTGCCGTGAACCGCTTCCGCGACGTCATCACCAAGTATCAGACCACCCGCCATGTCGAGGAGGCGCTGATGCGCCTGACCGAGGCCTATATGGCGATGGGCATCACCAATGAGGCGCAGACTGCCGCTGCCGTGCTCGGGCATAACTTCCCCGACAGCCCCTGGTACAAGGACGCCTATACCCTGCTTCAGAGTGGCGGCCTCGAGCCCCGCGAGGATCGCGGCTCCTATATCAGTCGGTTGTTCAACGGCTTCACCCGCTCGGTCGTCGGCCTCGTACGCTGAGGCCGGGCAGGTGCATGGTCGGGTGACGGACCGCATGCCACTCCCTTCAAACACTCGCTGAGCGTCATGCTGGCGCAGCTTTCGATCCGTGACATCGTCCTGATCGACCGGCTCGATCTGGCGTTCGGCGCCGGGCTGAGCGTGCTGACCGGTGAGACCGGTGCCGGCAAGTCGATCCTGCTTGACGGCTTTGCGCTGGCGCTCGGTGGTCGCGGTGACGGCGGCCTCGTGCGCCATGGCGAGGCGCAGGGCCAGGTCAGTGCCGTCTTCGATCTGCCGCTCGCCCATCCGGCTCGTAAGCTGGCGCAGGCCCAGGAGATCGACACCGATGGCGATCTGATCCTGCGGCGGGTGCAATATGCCGATGGACGGACGCGCGCCTTCGTCAATGACCAGCCGGTCAGCGTCCAGATCCTGCGGCTGATCGGTAGCACGATCGTCGAGATCCATGGCCAGCATGATGACCGGGCCCTGACCGATGCGGCTCAGCACCGCGCCATCCTCGACGGGTTTGCCGGCCTCGAAGGACAGGCCGAGATCACGGCAACGGCCAGCGATGTGCTGAAGCGCGCGCGGCAGGCCCTGCAGGCGCAGCGCATTCGTGTCGAGGCCGCACGCAAGGAGGCCGATTTCCTGCGCCACGCGGTGGCCGAACTTGGCAAGCTTGCGCCGGAGCCGGGCGAGGAAGATGCACTGGCCAACCGACGCCAGGGCATGATGCAGGCGGAGAAGGTGGCGCGGGACCTTACCGATGCCTATGAGGCGGTCGGTGGCCAGGCTTCCGCTATTCCCGCTCTTGCGGCGGTGCTTCGCCGGCTGGAGCGGCGGGCCGCGCAGGCACCAGAGCTCGTCGATCCCTCGATGGCAGCGCTCAATACGGCGATCGTGGCGCTGGAAGAAGCGGGCGAAGCGCTCACGGTGGCGATGCGTGCGGCGGAGTACGATCCCCGCGAGCAGGAACGGGTCGAGGAGCGGTTGTTCGCCCTACGAGCAGCGGGCCGAAAGTTCGACGTTCCGGTCGAGGCGCTCGCCGATCTTGCGGCCAGGATGAGTGCCGACCTTGCCGAACTCGACGAGAGCGAGGGCTCTTTGTCCCGGCTCGAAGCGGAGCTCGCTCGGGCGGAAACCGATTATCTTGCCAAGGCGCGGGCACTCTCGGTTGCCCGCGGCGAGGCCGCGCTGCGTCTCGACAATGCCGTCAAGGCAGAACTGCCGCCGCTGAAGCTGGAGCGCGCGCGCTTTATCACTCATATCGATCGTGACGAGGATGCGCGGGGCCCGGAAGGGTTTGATCGCGTCGAATTCTGGGTCGAGACCAATCCCGGCACCCGGCCTGGCCCGATGATGAAGGTCGCGTCCGGGGGCGAGCTTTCGCGCTTCATGCTCGCCCTGAAGGTCGTGCTTGCCGAGCGCGGTTCGGCGCCGACACTGGTCTTCGACGAAATCGATAGTGGAGTCGGAGGTGCGGTCGCGGATGCGATCGGAGAGCGACTGGCGCGTCTGGCACGACAGGTGCAGGTCATCTCGGTGACGCATGCGCCGCAGGTCGCGGCCAAGGCCGGCCGGCATTTCCTGATCGCCAAATCGGCGCTGGACAACGACGAGGCCTCTCGCACGGTGACGCGCGTGACGCCGCTCGAGGATCGGACACGGCGCGAGGAGATTGCTCGCATGCTTGCCGGTGCGAGCATCACCGAGGAGGCGAGGGCCGCCGCCGCCCGTCTGCTCGATGCTGCTGGCCTGCATGGCGCGGCGGCGCGAGCCTGACCCCAGCGTGATCCGCATTCCCTTTCTGCGAATTCTGCTCTAAGAGCGGCACAGACTGGCTTATGGTGTTATGGCTGCGTTTCACGCGCCGCGATGCCTGCCTCACGATCTCCCGCGCCGCATCACGCCGCGCGCATGAACTCAAGGCCGATTAACGATGGCATTCCTTCCCACGAGCCCGCCGCTCGCGCGTGCGCTCGCCGAACGCAACTACAATGATCCGACGCCCGTCCAGAACGCCGTTCTGGAAGAAGCGGCCGCCGCACGCGACCTTCTGGTCTCGTCGCAGACGGGCTCCGGCAAGACCGTCGCCTATGGGCTTGCCATCGGCGAGACCCTGCTGGATGGCGCCGAGGTCCTGGGCCGTGCCGGGCAGCCCCTGGCGCTGATCATCGCGCCGACGCGCGAACTGGCATTGCAAGTCCAGCGCGAACTCGCCTGGCTCTACAAGCATGCCGGCGCCCGGGTGATCTCCTGTGTCGGCGGCATGGATCCGCGCCGCGAGGCCGCCTTGCTGGACGAGGGAGCGCATATCGTCGTCGGCACGCCCGGCCGGTTGCGCGACCATATCGAGCGGCACAGGCTCGATGTCTCGGCGCTCCGGGCCGTCGTCCTCGACGAGGCCGACGAGATGCTCGATCTCGGTTTCCGCGACGATCTCGAATTCATCCTAAAGACGACTCCGGCGGAGCGCCGCAGCCTGCTCTTCTCCGCGACCCTGCCCAAGGCGATCATCGCTCTGGCGAGGAGCTATCAGCGTGATGCTCTGCGCATCGAGGTGGCCGGTTCCGCTACCGGGCATGCCGACATCGAGTATCGTGCGATCCGTGTCTTCCCGAAGGAAGCCGAGCTCGCTGTCGTCAATCTGCTGCGCTTCCACGATTCGCCCTGCGCGCTGGTCTTCTGCAATACCCGCAACGCGGTACGCCATCTCGAGGCGATCCTGCTGGAGCGCGGCTTTTCGGCCGTGGCGCTCTCGGGCGAACTCAGCCAGAGCGAACGCAATTCGGCGCTGCAGGCGCTGCGCGACGGGCGTGCTCGCGTCTGCGTCGCGACCGACGTGGCTGCGCGCGGCATCGACCTGCCGGGCCTGACATTGGTCATTCACGCCGAGCTCCCGAACGACCCGGAGGTCATGCAGCACCGCAGCGGCCGGACGGGCCGAGCGGGTAAGAAGGGCACCAGCGTGCTGCTGGTGCCGCCGTCTCGGCGCCGCAAGGCCGATATGCTGCTCTCCGAGGCCAAGGTCGAGGCCGTCTGGGCCGGTGCGCCGACGCAGGAGGAAATCCGGGCGCTCGATCAGGAGCGGCTGCTGCAGGATCCGCTGCTGACCGGCGAGGTGAGCGAAGATGATGCCGGCATGGTCGAGGCCCTCCTCGCCGGTCGCTCGGCGCAGGAAATCGCGGCCGCCCTGGTCAGGGTCTATCGTTCGCGCCTGCCGGCCGCAGAGGAAGTCGGTGATCCCGGTTTCGGGCGCGAAGAGCGCAGGCCGGTGCGCAGCACCGAGGATTACGCCCGCCCGCGCGAGCGTGACCGCGAGCAAGGCGAGAGGCCTCACAAGGCCGGGCCGCGTGGCGATACGGTTTGGTTCCGCCTGAACATCGGCCGCCGTGACGGCGCCGATCCCAGGCAGCTGCTGCCGATGCTCTGCCGCCGCGGCAAGATCACCCGTGACGAGGTCGGCGCCATCCGCATCTTCGACACGGAAACCAAGGTCGAGATCGATGCGGATGTCGCGGAGCGCTTCGCGTCACTGGCGAGCGCGACCGACCGTGACAAGATCCTGATCGAGCCCGTGACCGGGGAAGCCGAGCGGCGCCCGGCCAAGCCCTTTGCCGAAAAGGCAAGCCATACGCGTGCGCCGCGCGCCGAGGATGAACGGGCGAGCGCGCCATTCCCCGGCAAGAAGAAGCCTTACGAAGGCAAGGGCAAGCCCTTCGGCGCCAAGGCGCATGGCGGCAAGCCTTATGATCCCGTCCGGCGCGATCGCGACCCGGTTTATGACGAGAACGCCGTGCTGCGGCCTAGCGAGCGGCCCTTCGACAAGAAGACCGGTCCCGCGGACAAGCCCTTCGCCAAGGGCAAGCCCTTTGCTGGCGCCAAGCCCTTTTCCGGCAAGCCCAGCCATGGCGGGAAGAGCTTCGGCCATGGCAAGCCCGACGCCGGATTAGCGGGTGGTGAGCGCGGCAAGCCTGCCGGCAAGCCGTTCAAGAGCAAGAAGCCGCGTCGGGACGATCGCTGATCGGCCCGGTTATTCATCGGCGCTCGCGACAGGGCTTGAGATCATTCAGAAACGCCCCCTCCCAGGCTGGGAGGGGGCGTTTCCTGTTTCGGTGATGCAGTCCGTCTTGAGCAGGTGCTGGCAGCGCGTTCTGGGCCATTTCTGCGGCGGTGCAGAAGCGGGCCTCGCGAGCGAAGGGTGCGGCTCGGGATGGTGGCGGGCCGGCGCCGGTCAAATGCCGGGTCCCCCGATAAGGCGTCCCCATCGGGCCTTCGTATTCGTCAACCTGCCCTTATCGGATTCCCTCAGGCACAGCCCGGGATCAGCGCAGGCCCAGGAAGGACAGGATGGCGAGGACCACGACGACGAGGCCGACGATGTAAATGATGTTGTTCATGAGAAGCCCCCGGCTTGGATCGGGCTGCTGGCGCCCGCGTGATTCAGCGTCACCATTCTGCTGTGACGAGAACTGAACCAGTGCGGCGAGCAAAGGTTCCCACACGGAGTTGGCTGGGGGCAGGCGCGAGGGAACCCCGAAGGTCGTGTGGGCTGGGCTGCTGAACGATATCGCCACCCGGTACGTCGAGAGGGAGCCGGATCGCTCCGACACCCTCTTCAGACGAATTCATGGGCGTCTAGCGGCAGATGGTGACCGGGCGAACGACCGGGCCGACGCCGGGAACGAAACCACGGCGGAACACCTTGTAGCAGCCGCCGTAATAGGTGCTGGCGTAGACCGGCCTGTAGCCCCAACCTGGGCGGCCCCAGCCCCAGGGGCGGGGATGATGAAAACCGTGGCCAAAATGGCCGTGATGGCCAGGGCCGTGCCAGCCAGGCGCGGCTTGCGCGGAGGTGGCGGTGGCCAGCGAGCCGCCAATGAGGGAACCGGTGCCAAGAACGAAGGCGGTGGCAAGGCCGGTGAGGATCGTGCGGGCGGTCATGAAATCTCTCCCTTGGCTTTGTGCGAGGCCGCGGGATGCAGCCTCATGACCTTTGGTCGCGGAAGCCGCGAGTCAGGTTCAAAGCTGCGGGAGATTTTTTAATGGGCTCGGTGCAACCGGGCCGAACCGGCCCGGTTGCACGAGATGGACTATTTCTCGACGACCTTACGATAGAGATGCCAGGTAGCATGGCCGAGGATCGGCATGACCAGGACGAGACCGACCAGCACCGGCAGGCAGCCGAGGATGAGCAGGCCGGTGACCATCAGGCCCCAGATCATCATGACGCGCGGATTGGCTTCGACCGCGGAAACCGAGGTGCGGATCGCCGTCGCGACATCGACATGCTTGTCGAGCACCAGCGGGAAGGAGATCACGGTCATCGAAAAGGCGGTAATCGCGAAGAGCGCGCCGAGCGCGTTGCCGACGATGATCATGGTCCAGCCGTTTGGTGTCGTCAGCACCTCACTGATGAAGCCGCTGATCGATGTCACGGGCATGCCGCCAAGAAGCCAGCGATAGAGCAGCCAGGCGGAGAGCAGCCAGGCGATGAAGAGTCCGGTCAGCAAGGCTCCGAGCGCAAGGATCGTCCCGATCGAGCGGGATTTCAGGATCGCGAAGGCATGCGCCCATGAGGAGTTCATGCCGCGTTCCCGGCGTCGACTGATCTCGTAGAGGCCGATAGCGGCGAATGGGCCGAGCAGGGCAAAGCCCGACAGCAGCGGGAACAGCAAGGGGAAGATGTTATAGCTCACGGTGAGCTGAGCGATGACGACGCCCGCGATCGGATAGATCAGCGCGATGAAGACGAGGTGGCTCGGCTGGGCCATGAAGTCCTCATAGCCGCGCCAGAGCGCGTCGCGCAGATCGGCCGTGGTAATGGTGCGCACGCGTGGCTCAATGACAGGCTTGGCAGGCGCATTCGTCTTGCGGTCAGCATTGGAGATCATGCTGTCGAGATTGGCCATCGGCAGTCCTCCCGGTTCTGGCCCGGTGCGCAATGGCGGTCCTGACGCGATCCTTGGGTCAAGTCGCCGAAGGCGTCGAGCATCCAATTCCAGCGCCGTCATTATACGCCTGATGACGGAATTTGTCGCAAGCCCATGCGAACACGATGGTGAGACGCGAACTGGCGATGGTCTTTCTCGACTCCAGCAACTCGCCTAAGACAATGGTCATGAGCGAAGCCGAACCCTTACCCGTCGAAGACCTCACGCCTCGCCAGGCGCGTGCCGAGCACAAACTGCTGGCCGCCGAGATCGCCGCGGCCGATCGTGCCTATTTCCAGGAGGATGCGCCGATCCTCGACGATTCCGTCTATGACGCGAAGCGTCGGCGGCTGGTCGCCCTTGAGGGCGCTTTTCCAGAGCTGAAGGGCGCCGAGGCGCTCAGCGACAAGGTTGGCGCCAGGCCGTCCTCGAAATTCGCCAAGATCCGCCACCGCGTGCCGATGCTCTCGCTCGCCAATGCGTTCTCGGATGAGGACATCGCGGACTTCGCCGTGCGTATCCGCAGCTTCCTCGGGCGCAAGGACGATGCCGAGCTCGCAATCACGGCCGAACCCAAGATCGACGGGCTCTCGCTGTCGCTGCGATATGAGAAGGGCGAACTCGTCTCCGCGGCCACGCGTGGCGACGGAGAAGAGGGTGAGGATGTCACGCTCAATGCCCGCACCATCTCGGAGATCCCGCACGCGCTCGTCGGGGACGATGTGCCGGAGGTCGCGGAAGTCCGCGGCGAGGTCTATCTCGGCCATGCTGATTTTGCGGCCATCAATGATCGCCAGCGCGAGAAGGGCGAGCGCGAATTCGCCAATCCGCGCAATGCTGCAGCCGGATCACTGCGCCAGCTCGACGTCTCGATAACCGCCGCGCGACCGCTTCGCTTCTTTGCCTATGCCTGGGGCGAGATGTCGGAACTGCCAGCCGCGACACAGTTCGGCGTGGTCGAAGCCTTCCGGCGCTGGGGCTTCAAGACCAACCCGCTGATGCGCCGCTGCGAGCGTGTCGCCGAGCTCCTGGCGCATTACCGCGCGATCGAGGCCCAGCGTGCGACGCTGGGTTACGATATCGATGGCGTGGTCTACAAGGTCGACAATCTCGCGCTCCAGACCCGGCTCGGCTTCGTCGCGCGTGCGCCGCGTTGGGCGATCGCGCATAAATTCCCGGCGGAACTGGCGACCACCCTTCTCGAGGCGATCGACATCCAGGTCGGGCGCACCGGCGCGCTCAGCCCGGTTGCGCGGCTGCGCCCGGTCACAGTGGGTGGTGTCGTCGTTACCAATGCCACCCTGCACAACGAGGATTACATCCGGGGCTTCGATTCCAAGGGCCAGCCGATCCGCGACGGCGCCGATATCCGTGTCGGCGACACGGTGACTGTGAAGCGGGCCGGCGACGTGATCCCGCGCGTCGAATCCGTTGATCTGGCCAAGCGGCCGCGGGATTCGCAGCCCTATGTCTTCCCGACGCTGTGCCCGGTCTGCGGCAGCCATGCGACGCGCGAAATCAACCCGCGCACGGGCAAGGAAGATGCTGTCCGCCGCTGCACCGGGGGGCTCATCTGCTCGGCTCAGGCGGTCGAGCGCCTGAAGCATTTCGTCTCGCGCGACGCGCTCGATATCGACGGGCTCGGCGACAAGCAGATCGAGTTTTTCCACACCGATCCAGACCTGCCGGTACGGGAACCCGCCGACATCTATACATTGGCGGCCCGCGACGCTGCCAACCTGAAGAAGCTGAAGGACAAGGAAGGCTTCGGCGCGCAAAGCGTGAGGAAGCTGTTCGATGCGATCGAGGATCGGCGCAGGCCGCCGCTCAACCGCTTCGTCTTCGGCCTCGGCATCCGCCATATCGGCGAAACCACGGCACGGCTGCTGGCACGACATTACGGATCGTTCGGGGCCCTGCGCGAGGCTGCCACCACTGCTGACCCGCAATCCCACGAGCGGCAGGCGCTCGATGCCATCGACGGCATTGGGCCGACCGTCGTCGAGGCGCTGGTCGAGTTCTTCGCCGAGGCCCATAATCAGGAAACGCTCGACCGGCTTCTGGCCCAGGTAACGCCGCAGCCGCTGGAGGCGGTCGCTTCGACAAGTCCGGTTGCCGGCAAGATCGTCGTCTTTACCGGCGCGCTGGAGCAGATGACCCGTGACGAGGCCAAGGCCATGGCCGAGCGGCTCGGCGCCAAGGTCGCGGGTTCGGTCTCGTCGAAGACCGACCTGCTGGTCGCCGGACCCGGAGCTGGTTCGAAGCTCAAGGACGCCGCGAAGCACGGGGTCAAGGTGATCGACGAGGCCGGCTGGTTTACCCTCGTGCGCACCTGAAGCTGCTTGAAGCCGCTTGCCATCGGCTTGTTTCGTCGCGGCGCTCCCGCCGTGACGAGACTGTCTAAACGGGATACGAGCTAAGGCGATCAGCGGCGATGTTGGTGGCGATGACTGTTTTGGGTACCGGTGTTCTGCGGAATGCCGACGACGCCCTTTACACCGCCAACCACGCCTCCGGCGACTCCGCCAACGACCGCTCCTGCAACGCCGCCGACCGCTCCGGCTGCTCTGTTGCCGATATCGGCGCCTTGGGCAGCCCCACGCGGCACGCCCTGAGCGCTCGCTGTCAGAGGTAAAGCGAAAATCGTGAGAGCCATTGCGCCGGCGAAAGCGAGAGATCTGGTTGTCATGATCATGGTGTCCATTCGGATCACAGCGCCGCCCAGCGGGCACTCGGCGGTCGAAGGGAAAACCGCTTCCTCGGCACATAGTTCCGGCCGTCTTGCCGATTCCGCACGCATTCATCGCGGCGATCGAGAGTGACGGCGAGGCCCGGCGCGCGCCAGGCCCTAACCCAAACTCACAGAGGCTTGCGTTACGTGCCGCCGAACTGCTGCGGCGGCGCCGAGCCCGGCCGCGAATCGCCGTCGAAGGCCGGCAACCCGTCCGTTTCCGCCGCTCGGAAGTGGCTTGGCGGGGCACCGATGACGCGCTTGAAGGCGCGGCTGAAGGCGGCCTCCGATTCATAGCCGAGCCGGCGCGCGACAATGGCGATCTTCATCCGGTCGCGGACGAGCCATTGCCGGGCCTGATGCATCCTGACCTGCACGACGTAACGGGCCGGCGTCTCGCCAACGACGCTGGCGAAGCGCTCGGCGAAGGCGGAGCGCGAGGCGTGCATGACCCGGGCAAGCGCCTCGACGGTCCAGTCCTCGCTCGGATGGAGATGGATCGCGGCCAGGACCCGCCCGATATCGGGATCGCGCGCCGCGGCGACCCAGCCGGTCGAATCACCGCAACCCCGCTCGACCCAGGAGCGGATCAGCGCAGCGGCGACGACGTCGGCCAGGCGGGTGAGGATGCTGCCGGCGCCGACGCGGTCGAGCGCAAGCTCGCACGCCATGGTCGTGAGCAGGGGCGGGATGCCGGGTTCGTTGGCGGCAAGTTCGTGCATCCGCATCAGTTCGGGCATCATCCGCAACAGCGGGTGCTGGCCATCGACGTTGAAGTTCATGCTGCCGCTAAAGAACATCGTCTGTTCGCCGTCGCCGCCGCCGCGCGCTTCGGCGATGTCGCCGCAGACGGTCTGGAGCTGGCATTGTCCGAGCGGCTTGGTGCAGGCGCCGGGCGCGCTCGCCAAAGCATGCTCGGCGCCGCGCGGCAGCAGAACCGCATCGCCCTGCTCGAGACGGACCCAGTCATTCTCCGGCGTCCGGAGCCAGCAGCCGCGTTCGGCGACGAAATGGAAGCGCGCCGCCTGCTGGGCCGGAAAGAGCAGGCCCCACGGGGCGGTCATCTGGAAGCGAGCATAGTCGACGCCCTCCAGCCGCAGGCCACGGAGCATTTCTGTCAGCGGATCGGTCATGGAATTCTGGACGAATGATCAAGCATTGCGGATTTCCTAACATGGAAGCTCCAGGGCGTCATCTCTACTTGTCGGGTCCGACGTCCTGGAGACCGCTATGTCCGACACTCTTTCCGCCACCGCCGACCCGCAATTCATCCCCGCCGAGATCGAGGAACGCACCGAGGCGGCCTGGCCGGCGATCTTCTCGCTCACCATGGGCGTGTTCGGACTGGTCACGGCCGAGTTCCTGCCGGCAAGCCTGCTCACGCCGATCGCTGCCGATCTGGGCATCAGCGACGGAGCGGCCGGACAGGCCGTGACGGCGACCGCCGTCATCGGCGCGGTCGCCGGTATCGCGACCGCGATTATGACCAGAGGCATCGACAGGCGCATCGTGATGTGGGCGCTGACGTCGCTGCTGGTGGTATCGAGCCTGCTGGCTGCGGTCGCCACCGGGCTGACGACGCTTCTCTTCGCGCGCCTGCTGCTCGGCATCGGCCTTGGTGGCTTCTGGTCGATGGCGGCCGCAACCGCTATGCGACTGGTCCCGGCAAGGCTGCTGCCGCGGGCGATGTCGATCATCTTCACCGGCGTCTCGGTCGCGACGGTCAGCGCCGCACCGATCGGCGCCTATCTGGGCGAGGCAATCGGCTGGCGCGCCGTCTTTGCCATTTCCGCCGGGATCGGCGCGGTGACGCTGCTCGCCCAGGTGCTGACGCTGCCGAAGTTGCCGCCGCTGGCTGCGCCAAGCATCGGTACCCTCTTCGAGCTGCTGGGGCGGCCGAGCATCCGGCTGGTCCTGTTCGCCGTTCTGGTCATCATCTCCGGGCACTTCGCCGGATTCACCTATGTTCGCCCGTTCCTGGAGCAGGTGCCGCTGCTGAAGGTCGAAGCGATCTCGCTGGTCCTGCTGGCCTATGGTGTCGGTGGCTTCTTCGGCAATTTCGCCGGCGGCGCCGTTGTCGCACGCAGCGTCAAGGCCGCCGTCGTGCTTGGCTCGCTCGCCATTGGCCTGGCAGCGCTCACGCTGCTCCTCTTCGGCGCCTCTATCGTCGTTTCCGGCCTCGCGATTGCGCTGTGGGGCTTCGCCTTCGGCTTCCTGCCGGTCGGCATCCAGACCTGGACGGTGCGCGTCGCGGCCGATCAGGCTGAAGCTGCGGGCGGCCTTCTCGTCGCCGCCTTCCAGGTCGCGATTGCGGGCGGAGCGATCTTCGGTGGATTGCTGGTCGACCATCTCGGCGCATTGGGGGCCGTCGGCTATCTCGCCACCGCGACGCTGCTCGGTGCTGCCCTCGTCCTCGGCCTGGGCCGCGAGCCCCCGGCCGCCAGCGGCGCGGCGCCAGCCCTGGCCGGCTGAGATCGGATGGCGATGGTCCGTGTGATCGTCGCCATCACTTTTCTTCAAGACAACGGGGCCGGTATTCGCTGTATCCTGCCGGCCATGGAATTGATCAGCCAAGGCGAAGCGCTGCTGGAGACTCCGCTGCTGGCGGGGGAGCACGCGCGCATCTTCACGGCCTCACGTTTCGCGGGGCTGGAATGCCTGTCGGCGAAGTTCCAGACGCATTCCTACGCCCCGCATGCGCACGAGACCTATGCGATCGGCACGATCGAAGCGGGCTGCGAAATCTGGCACGCACGGGGCCAGCGGCTTTACGCCCATGCCGGCGACATGGTGTTCAACCATCCGCTCGATGTCCATGACGGGCTGCCGCATGCCGATGGCTACCGCTACCGCATGACCTATCCTACCGTCGAACTGATGCAGGAGGTTGCGGCCTCGCTGACCGGCCACGAGGTGCTTGGCACGCCGTTCTTCGCCGAACCCTGCGTTCACGACCCGGAGGCTGCCGCACTGTTCTCTGCCGCGCACCGTCTGCTGGAGGAAAGCGGCGATGCCCTGGCGGGTGAAGAGGGGCTTTTGCGCGCCTACGCCTTCTGCCTGGCGCGGCATGCCGATCTTTCGGTGCGTCCGGTAGGGCGCGAGCGCGGGCCGATCGCCGAGACGCGTGCGCTGCTTGAGCAACGCTATGACGAGGACCTGTCGCTGGCCGAGATGGCGCGGCGGAGCGGGTTGCCACGACATCATCTGATCCGGGCCTTCCGTCGCGAGACCGGCCTGACGCCGCACGCCTATCTCGTCGACATCCGCGTCCGTCGGGCGCGGGAACGCCTGCGCCGTGGCGAGATGCCCGGCGACGTTGCGGCGGCGACCGGCTTTTGCGACCAGGCGCATCTGACCCGCGCCTTCAAGGCGCGGCTCGGCGTCACCCCGGGCGCTTTCCGCGCTGCCCATCTGGCCTGAAGGGCTGTTTGCATGTCCGTCCTCGACGATGCCCGTCTGGGCTTCAGCGATATCTGGCCGGCCGCCGTGGCTGCGGTTCCGATCGGCCTGCTCTTTGGCGCGCTCGCGGCGGCCAAGGGCCTCTCGCCGCTCGAGGTCTTCGTCATGGGGGCGCTGGTCTTCGCCGGCGGGGCGCAGTTCGCTGCGGTGGAACTCTGGGCAAGCCCGGCGCCGGTCTTTGCCATCATTTTCTCGACCCTGCTGATCAATGCCCGCCATGTGCTGATGAGTGCGTCTATCGCGCCAAAGCTCGGGCGTTTCAGCCCGGCCCAGAAGCTGATGGGTCTGTACTACATGGCCGACGAGAACTGGGCGCTGGCCGAGAAGCGCGCCCGCGTGCGGCAACTCACGCCCGCCTACTGGTTCGGCATGATCGTTCCCTTCGTTTCATGCTGGCTGATGACTACGACGATGGGCGCGACAGTAGGAGCGGCAATGGGCGACCCGCGCAATCTGGGGGCCGATTTTGCCTTCACGGCGCTGTTCATCGCCCTGGTCGCCTCGTTCTGGAAGGGCAGGGTGACGTTCTGGACGGTGGCGGCCGCCGGTATCGCATCGGCGCTGACCTACAAGCTCGTCGGGCCGCCCTGGCATGTCGCGGCAGGGGCGCTGAGCGGTCTGCTGGCCGCCTGGCTGGCTGCGGGGACAGAGCCAGCTGTGCTTGCGGAGGGCGTGAAGTCGTGACGCTCGACACGTTGAATCTCGTCGCCATCCTGGGTATGGCGGCCGTCACCTATCTGACGCGGATCGCCGGACTGGCGCTGGCCGGGCGGCTCGATCTTTCCCCGCGGGCGCAGGCAGCCTTCGACGCCATTCCACCGGCGGTGCTGGTCGCGGTCATCGCGCCGAGTGCGCTGGCGACCGGCTGGCCGGAGACCGGAGCCGCACTCCTCGCCGCACTCGCCGCAACGCGGCTGCCGCTGCTGGCTGTCGTTGCCGTTGGAGTGCTGGCCGTGGTCGGGCTGAGGATGGTCTAGGAAAACACCTCAACCATCCGCCACGATCAGGGCAAGCCCGGCGATGGCGGATGGCCGCGTCACGGACGTGGCCTTTGCCTATAGCGGCCTGCAGGCCGCTTCCAGCCAGGCCTTCGCGTCGCCCTCCAATTGCGGGCTGAGCTTGGCCCAGACCTGTGCGTGATAGGCATCGATCCAGGCGATCTCGCCCGCATCGAGCAGCGAGGGCTCGATCAGCGCCCGCTCGTAGGGGCACCAGGTGATGGTCTCGAAACCGTAGATCGTGCGGTCGCCGCCGGGGATGTTCCGCTCCTCGACTACGATCAGGTTCTCGATGCGGATGCCGTACTCGCCCTGCTTGTAATAGCCGGGCTCGTTGGAGAGGATCATGCCCGGCTCCAACGGCGTCGTACCGAGCTTGGAGAGCCGCTGCGGTCCTTCATGCACCGAGAGATAGCTGCCGACGCCGTGACCGGTGCCATGATCGAAGTCGAGGCCGGCCCGCCAGAGCGGCAGGCGGGCCAGCGCGTCGAGCTGCGCGCCCGATGTTCCCTTGACGAAGACCACGCGCGAGATCGCCAAATGGCCCTTGAGCACGCGGGTATAGCGATCGCGCATTTCGGCGGTCGGCGTGCCGACCGCAATGGTGCGGGTGATATCGGTGGTGCCGTCCTCGTATTGTGCTCCTGAATCGACCAGGAAGATGCCAGGTTCGAGCCGACGATTGCTCGATTCCGTGACGCGATAATGGGGCAGGGCGGCATTGGGACCGGCGCCGGCGATGGTGGTGAAGGAGACGTCCTTGAGCAGGCCGGTCTTCAGCCGCTCGGCCTCCAGCGCTGCAACCGCATCGATCTCGGTGAGGGTCCCCTTCCGTGCCTCGCGCGTGAGCCATGTCAGATAGCGCACCACGGCCGCGCCATCGCGCAGATGTGCGGCGCGCGTGCCGTTGAGCTCGGCCCCGTTCTTCCTTGCCTTCATCAGCGCGATCGGATCGGCGCCGGCATCGGGCGTGCCGCCGGATTCGCGGATCAGAGTGGCGAGCGCGGCGGCAGCCGTCGCCTGGTCGAGACGGACCTTGGCCCTGGCCTTGCCCAGCGCCTTGAGCTGCTGCTCCAGCGCTGCAGGCGCGGCGATCTCGCCGACAGCGCCGATGGCGTCGCCAGCCTCGTTCGTGATTTTCTCCGGTGCAAGGAAGACGGTCGGCCGGCCTTCGCGCGGTATGATGCCGTAGCCCAGAGGCAGGGGTGTGTGTTCGACATCACCGCCGCGGATATTGAAGGTCCAGGCCAGGGCATGCGGGTCGGAAATGACCAATGCGTCGACCTTGGCCTTGGTCAGCGCCTCCTGGATGCGTGCAAGCTTGCTGGCGGTGGTCTCACCGGCATAGTCGCTGCGATGGGCCTTGACCGCAGCGGCTGGGGGGGCCGGGCGATCGCTCCAGAGGGCGTCGATGGGGTTCTGCGAAACGGCGGTCAGCGTGCCGCCGGCAGCCTCGACCGCCTTCTCCAGCCTGGCGACGCCATCGACAGTGTGCAGCCAGGGATCGTAACCCAGTCTCGCTCCCGCGGGCAGGTTCGCTTCGATCCAGCGTTCGAGCGGAGTCTCTTCCATCTTCACCGGCGCGACGACCTGCGTGTCGGTCTGCTCGGCTGACTGGATGGTGTAACGGCCGTCAACGATCAGGACTGCCTTGTCGGCCAGCACGACGGCATTGCCGGCCGAGCCGGTGAAGCCGGTGAGCCAGGCGAGCCGCGCCATATGGGCCGGAACATATTCACCCTGATGCTCGTCGGCGCGGGGCACGATGAACCCGTCCAGGCCTTGTGCAGCGAGCGCCTTGCGCAGGGCCGCGACGCGGGGCGCGACTTCGGCCGGATTGCTCGGTTCGGAAAAGGACTGGAAGCGGCAGGTCGGCAAATTGTGCGCGGGCGATTCGGTCATGGCGGGTCCAAGCATGGCGATATCCGCCATCGTCGCGTCAGAACCGGCGGAAGGCCAGCGCAAATGCAGCATCCTGCCCTGCTTTGTCCGTAGGCCCGCAAGGCCGCTGCTTTGGGCGCTGTGCCTCTTCGCTATGCAGTTGGCGTCAAATGTTAATGGAATTTGGGGATACGCATGCATTCTATGCATATCTCGCATCTGCGAAATCATCTTCTCGCAAGTGCGAAGAAGTACCACTTTGGTTGCATAAGAGAACGAGGAAGCGACCGGGACTGTCCTTCGTTTGGAATGAGGAGATGGACCTGTGACCTATGTACTGAATGCGACCGACGCCCTGCCCGCCGCCAAAGCCGTGAACACGGCGGGGCTGAGCTTCTGGCAGCGCCTCTATGTCGCCATGATCGAAAGCCGTCGCCGCTCCGCCTTTCGTGAGCTGCGTGCGCGCTCCTACCTCGTCAACGAGGCGGAGATCGTGCTCGGCGGGTTTCCGCAAACGGCGCTGAAGAACGACGCCGCGCTTCCGTTCAATCGCTGATTTCTAGCGCCGCGCCCGAAGGGGCCGCCCGCGCGCAGAAAAGGACCAAGACCATGATCGCCATCGTCAAGCATGTTTTCGAATGGGTCGTCGATACGGCCAAGTTCACCGCCGCCGTCTGGCACGACGCTCGCGCCCTGCAGGCAGAGGCGGAACAGAAGTATGGCCACATCGCTTTCTGAGCCTGAGCTCGAAGCGACAAACGCCCACTTTGGGTGGCTGGCCTAGTAGGGGCGGCGCGGTCTTGGGGCCGCGCCGCCCTTTTTCATGACCAGGGTGGCCCAGCCCTCGCGCAGGGACTGGCGCGCCAGGAACAGGCCCTGGTGCCGGTAGGTCGAGACGATTCCGGCGACATCCATCGCCAGAAGCCCGGAGAGGATCAAGGTTCCGTCCCGCGCCAGCACGCGCGCGAGGGACGGGGCGAGGCGCTTCAGCGGGCCGGCCAGAATATTGGCGAAGACCAGATCGAAATGGCCGAGCCGGTTTGCCTTGGCGTGGAGCAGGCCGGGCGCGACATAGAGATCGAGCGCCCCTGGCGCGTGGTTGACGCGGGCATTGCGCGCTGCGACCTCGACTGCGACGGCATCGATATCGCCGGCGACGACGCGGCGCTTCGTCTGCATCGCGAGCGCGAGCCCCAGAATCCCGGTGCCGGTGCCGACATCCAGGCCGCGCAGCGGGCGGCGCTTCTTGAGTTCCGCATCAAGCGCCAGCAGGCAGCCGGCGGTGGTGCCGTGATGGCCGGTGCCGAAGGCGAGCGCCGCCTCGATCTCGATCGCGACATCATTCACCCGCACCGTGTCGCGGTCATGCGCGCCATGGACGAGCACGCGTCCGGCCCGTACGGGCTTGAGCCCGTCGAGGCTGGTGGCGACCCAATCCTTCTGGTTGACGGTGGTGAAGGGGGTTGAATCGATGCTGTCGCCGACGATCGGGCGCAGCATGTCGCGCACCGCATCTTCATCAGGATGGGTCGCGAAGTAGATTTCGACCTTCCACGGCGCGCTCAGCGAAAGCGTGGTGACGCCGTCCTCGATCTCGAAAGAGGAAATGGCCGTCTCGGTCGGATCAAAGATTTCGCCGAGCAGTTCCGTCAGCGCGCGCGCCTTGTCGCCGCTGGTTGAGAGTTCGAGCACGGTCGCGACCGTGGCTGGGAGAAGACCTTCACGCATGCGGGCGGGATAGCAGGGGCGGGGGCGGATGTCATGCGCCGTCGGCAGGGGCGACGAGGTCCTTGGTCATGAAATAGCGGGTCGCTCCGGGCGGTTCGAGCGCAATCTCACCAAAGACGCTCCAGCCAAAGCGCTTGTAGAACTCCGGCGCCTGGAAGCTGAGCGTGTAGAGCACCGCCTTGCGGCAGCCTCGGCGAATACCCTCGGCCTCTGCCATCTGCAGAATGCGGCTGCCGAGGCCCGACCCGCGCTGGGTCTTGGGCACATAGAACAGGTCGATGAACAGCAGGCCGAGCGAGGTGCGACCGAGCAGTCCGCCAATCAGTTCATCACTCCTGCTGTCTTTGATGGTGATCGTCAGCGGCGTGTGGTCGCTAACGCCGCCCATCTCGACATTGTAGTCCCGCAGCCCCTGCGAAATCACCGAGTGGAGATCGGGGTTGGCGGTGTCGGTCAGATTGACCGCGACGTCGGGCATCGTGCTGATCCTGCTGGCTTGGAGCCGGCATTCCTGCGGAGCCGGCCTGGGGCAATCCGGGCCTGCATAACCGCTTCGGCGATGCTCTGCATCGGCGCGCCGGACATGACGGCTGCGCTTGCTCAGCCCGCCTTCTGCACGAAGGAGTCCAGCACCATCTTCCGCCCGGCCTTGTCGAAATCGACGGTCAGCTTGTTACCGTCGACGCTCGCGACGGAGCCCGGGCCGAACTTGATATGGAAGACACGGGCGCCGGCATCGAAAGCGGAGCTGCCGGTCGATTTCGCCGTCAACTCGCCCTCGATCAGCACCGGGCCGCGCTGGCGGCCTGAGCCCGAGCCACCCTGGCCGAAACCACGGCCGCTGTTGTCCGAGAAGCCTGAGCCGCCACCGTTCCGCGCGCGGTTCTCCTGAGCGCGCTGCCAGCCCGGCGTCTGGTAGGAGGAGCCGAAGCTTTCCATGCGGTCGAAGCGCGAGGCGCCATAGCCGCCCTGGCTATAGGTCGACGGTGCCTGCACGACCTCGACATGCTCCTCCGGCAACTCGTCGATGAAGCGGCTCGGCAGGCTAGACTGCCAGAGGCCATGAATCCGGCGGTTCGAGGCGAAGAGGAGCTTCAGGCGCTTGCGGGCCCGGGTCAGGCCGACATGGGCGAGGCGGCGCTCTTCTTCCAGCCCGGCGCGGCCGCTTTCGTCGAGCGCGCGCTGGTTCGGGAACAGGCCTTCCTCCCAGCCGGGCAGGAAGACGGTATCGAATTCGAGCCCCTTGGCCGCATGCAGTGTCATGATGCTGACGCGCGCCTCGGCCTCGCCACCATCGGCATCCATCACCAGCGAGACGTGCTCTAGGAAGGCCGGCAGGTCTGGGAACTCGTCCAGAGAGCGCACCAGTTCCTTGAGGTTCTCGAGGCGACCGGCGGCATCGGCCGAGCGATCCTTCTGCCACATCTCGGTATAGCCGGATTCCTCCAGCACCTGCTCGGCAAGCTCGCCCTGCTTCATGTGTTCGGCCTTGGTCGACCAGCGCGCAAAAGCCTCGACCAGTTCGCGCAGCGCGGTGCGGGCCTTTGGCTTCAGTTCCTCGGTCTCGACCACGGCACGGGCCGATTGCAGCAATGACAGGCCGGTTGCGCGGGCATGGTTGTGCAGCAACTGCACTGTCGCGTCGCCGAGCCCGCGTTTCGGCACATTGACGATGCGCTCGAAGGCGAGATCGTCGGTCTGGCTCACCACGCAGCGCAGATAGGCCATGGCGTCTCGGATTTCGGCCCGCTCATAGAAGCGCGGGCCGCCGATGACGCGATAGGGCACGCCGACATGGACGAAGCGCTCCTCGATCTCGCGCATCTGAGCGGAGATGCGGACGAGAATGGCGACCTCCGCAAGGTTTTCGCCCTTGCTCTGCATCGCCTCGATCTCGTCGCTGATCAGGCGGGCTTCCTCCTGGCTGTCCCAGGCGCCGGTAATGGTGACCTTCTCCCCGGCCTCATCCTCGGTGCGCAACGTCTTGCCGAGGCGGCCTTCGTTGCGGGCAATCAGCTTCGAGGCGGTGGCGAGGATATGCCCGGTCGAGCGGTAGTTTCGTTCCAGCCTGACCACAACCGCGCCGGGAAAATCGTGCTCGAAGCGCAGGATGTTGTCGACCTCGGCGCCGCGCCAGCCATAGATCGACTGGTCGTCGTCGCCGACGCAGGCGATGTTGCGCCGGCCCTGCGCCAGCAGGCGCAGCCAGAGATACTGGGCGGTGTTGGTGTCCTGATACTCGTCGACCAGAATGTAGCGGAAGCGCTCATGATAGGTCGCGAGCACATCGGCATGGTCCCGGAACAGCGTCAGGCAGTGCAGCAGCAGATCGCCGAAATCGACTGCGTTCAGCGTTTTCAGCCGCTCCTGATAGGCGGCGTAAAGGGCGCCGCCCTTGCCTCCGGCGAAGACGCCGGCTTCACCCGGCGGCACGTCCTTGGGGGCAAGCCCGCGGTTCTTCCAGCTGTCGATGAAGCCCGCCAGCATGCGGCCGGGCCAGCGCTTCTCGTCGATCCCTGCGGCCGTGATGACCTGCTTCATCAGGCGGATCTGGTCGTCGGTATCGAGAATGGTGAAGTCCGAGCGCAGATCGAGGAGCTCGGCATGGCGGCGCAGGATCTTGGCCGAGATCGAGTGGAAGGTGCCGAGCCAGGGCATGCCTTCGGCCACGGGGCCGACGAGGCTTGCGATGCGCTCCTTCATTTCGCGCGCCGCCTTGTTGGTGAAGGTCACCGAGAGGATCTGGGACGGGTAGGCGCGGTTCGTGGCGATCAGATGGGCAATGCGCGTGGTCAGCACGCGGGTCTTGCCGGTGCCGGCGCCGGCCAGGACCAGAACTGGGCCATCCGTGGCCTCGACCGCTTGCCGCTGCTCCGGATTGAGGCCTGCCAGATAGCCGGCCGCCGGCTGTGCAGCGGCGCGGGCGGCGAGGCCGCCGGGGCGGGGCAGAGGGGCGGAAGTGGTGTGATCGGACAAGGCTTCAGGTCGCTTTGATCGTGATTCGTTCCAGAGGCAATATAGGCTGTTGCGCCGCAGATTGCTGGATAAGGCTGTTGGGGGTTGAATGCTCGCCCGATCGACAGGACGCGCCGCGATGAATGTGGATATCGCCTCCCGCCATTCCACCCATGACGTGACGAACCAGGTTCCCATACTGTGCGATTACGACGCCTTCGCGGCTGATCCCGTGTTGCAGGCGGCGGCCACCGCCTTCGATGCAGGCTGGGCCTCGGAGCGCCTGCACGCGGCGGGGCGCATTGTCGGTTCGGCGCAGGTGCAGGATCTGGCGCGACTGGCGAACAGGTTCACGCCCGAACTCAGGACGCATGACCGGTTCGGCAACCGCATCGACCAGATCGAGTTCCATCCGGCCTGGCACGAGTTGATGGGGCTCGCGATCGGGCAGGAGACCCATTCGCTCGCATGGAACAGCCCGGGCCCGGGCGCACAGGTGGCGCGTGCTGCGCTCTCTTATCTCTGGAGCCAGGGCGAAAGCGGCATCTGCTGCCCGATCAGCATGACCTATGCCGCGATCCCGGTCCTGAGGCGGGAACCCGACCTCTGGAGCAAGTGGGGCGCCCTGGTCAGCTCCAACCGCTATGACCGGCGCCAGACGACCGCCTCCGCCAAGACGGGGGCGACCGTCGGCACGGCAATGACCGAGAAGCAGGGAGGCTCGGACCTGCGCCAGACCCAGACCATCGCCGAGGACAACGGCGACGGGACATGGTCCCTGACCGGGCACAAGTGGTTCTTCTCGGTGCCGCATTCCGACCTGTTCCTGACCTTGGCCCGAACCGCCGAGGGCATTTCCTGCTTCGTCGTGCCGGGCTGGCTGCCGGACGGCTCGCGCAACGGCGTGGCGATCCAGCGACTCAAGGACAAATGCGGCAATCGCTCGAATGCCTCGTCCGAGGTCGAATTCCGCGGTGCGATCGGCCAGATGATCGGAGAGCCAGGCCGGGGCCTGCGCACCGGCCTGGCCATGAACCAGGGCTCCCGGCTGGACATCGCGGCGGCGTCGGCCGGGCAGATGCGGCTCGCCGTTTCGCTGGCGGCGCATCATGCTGCCCATCGGCGCGCCTTCCAGCGCAGGTTGATCGACCAGCCGATCATGCAGAACGTGCTGGCCGATCTTGCGATCGAGGCCGAGGCTGCAGCCTGGCTCGCCCTTCGGCTGTTTGCGGCGCTCGACCGTCAGGAAGCAAGCGAGAGCGAACGGTTGCTGGCGCGGATCGGCGCGCCGATTGCGAAATACTGGGTCTCGAAGCGCGCGCCGGCGGTCGTGGTCGAGGCACTGGAATGCCATGGCGGCAACGGCTTCATCGAGGAAAACCCCACGGCCCGGCTCTATCGGGAGGCGCCGCTCAACAGCGTCTGGGAGGGCTCGGGCAACGTCATTTGTCTCGATGTGCTGCGCTCGCTGGAGCGAGAGCCAGGCTCTCTCGTGGCGCTGATCGGGGAGATGCGAACCGCGGCCGGCGCCGACAATCGCTTCGATGCGCATTTGAGCGCGCTGGAGTCGGAGATACCCACTCTGGTGCGAAGCGAAGGGCAGGCGCGGCGGCTGGTCGAGCGGCTGGCCCTGGCGCTGCAGGCCTCGCTGCTGCTGCGCCATGCGCCTCACATCGTCGCGGACGCCTTCATCGCGACGCGGCTCGAGGGGCGCTGGTCGGGCCATTTCGGCGATCTGCCGGCGTCCGTCGATGCTGCCGCGCTGGCGCATCGGGCAGTCCCGGCTGTGGAATAGCACTCACGAGCTTGCGCGGCCGCCCTCCCGAAAGAGGGAGCGCGGCCGGCTGATCCGGCTCAGGCCTCGGCTTCAGCCGGAGCGAAATCCATAGCGACGCCGTTGATGCAGTAGCGCAGTCCGGTCGGTGGTGGGCCGTCAGGGAAGACATGGCCGAGATGGCCGCCGCAGCGGGCGCAATGCACCTCCGTGCGCCGCATCATGTAGCTGTTGTCCTCGCTGATCCCGACCGCGCCCTCCAGTGGCTGGTCGAAGCTCGGCCAGCCCGTGCCGCTCTCGAATTTCTTGCCGGACTGGAACAAGGGGTTGCCGCAACCGGCGCAGGTGAAGCGCCCGGCGCGCTTCTCGAAATTCAAGGCGCAGGAGCCAGCGCGCTCGGTGCCATGCTCGCGCAGCACGTGGTACTGCTCCGGCGTCAGGCGGCGGCGCCACTCCTCGTCGGTCAGCTGGAATTCGAACTCACCGGCTTCCCTGGCTTTGCCGCCGAACAGTCCGGACAGTCCCATCGTCATTCTCCCGTTCAAAGGTTTCGGGCAGAATATGGGGATGATCGCGCTCTACGTCAGCCCGCCTTCACGGATAGCTGATCCGCAACGCGCGTCACCCAACCGTCACGCGACTCCTCTAGTCGGCTCGCCATCGCAACGGACCGCGCGAGGAACGAAGAATGCAGACGGCGCGTACGGTTCGGCGGGAAACCACAATGGGCCTGACCACGGCGGTGCATCGCAGCAAGCCGTTGTCACGGGCGGGCATCCTGGAACGACTGTTCACCCTGGCCTTTTCCGGGCTCGTCTATCCGCAGATATGGGAAGACCCGATCGTCGACATGAAGGCGCTGGACCTGCGCCCTGATGATCATGTCGTCGCAATCGCGTCCGGCTCCTGCAACATCCTGTCCTATCTCACCGCCAACCCGGCCAAGATCAGCGCTGTCGATCTCAATGGCGCCCACATCGCGCTCGGCAAGCTCAAGCTCGCCGCGCTCGACAGCCTGGCAGGCCACGAGGAGTTCCTGCGCTTCTTCGGCGAGGCGCAATCGCAGGCGAATATTGCGCTCTATGACGGCGAGATCGCGCCACGCCTCGATGCCGTTTCACGAAGCTACTGGGAAGGTCGCAGCCTGAGCGGCCGCCGGCGCATCCAGGTCTTTGCCCGCAATTTCTATCGGTACGGCCTGCTCGGCCGTTTCATCGGAGCCGGGCATCTGCTTGGCCGCACGCTCGGCTGCGATCCGCGCGTGATGCTTCAGGCGCGCAACATCGAAGAGCAGCGCGCCCTGTTCGACAGGCATATCGCTCCCGTCTTCGACAAGCCCCTGGTACGTTGGCTGGTGCGCCAGCCGGCCTCGCTCTATGGGCTCGGCATCCCGCCGGCGCAGTACAAGGCGCTCGCGGCTGACGGCGACGCCGGGATACGTGGCGTGCTTCGGCGCCGTCTTGAAAGGCTGGCCTGCGGCTTCGACCTGAAGTCGAACTATTTTGCCCGGCAGGCCTTTGGACGGGGCTATGCGACAGACGAGAACGCATCCTTGCCGCCCTATCTTGAAAGGCGGAATTTCGCGGCTGTTCGAGAGCGGGCCGGCCGCGTCGGCTATCACCAGAGCGCGATCACGGCCTTTCTCGAGAGCCAGCCTGCGAAGAGCTGCGATGCCTATGTGCTGCTCGATGCTCAGGACTGGATGAATGACGCGGATCTCACCGCGCTTTGGTCGCAGATCACGCGCACGGCGCGACCCGGCGCACGCGTGATCTTCCGGACGGCCGCCGATGAGCGACTGCTGCCCGGCCGGGTGCCGGCCTCGATTCTCGCGCAATGGCGCTATGAGGAGGCACGCAGCCGCGAGCTTGGAGAGCGCGATCGCTCGTCGATCTATGGCGCCTTCCATCTCCATGTGCTGCAGGGGGCGGCGGCATGAGCGCCGGCCGCGCCACGACCGAGGCCGCCGGCCTGATGGACCGGATGTATCGCCACCAGCGCCATATCTACGACGCCAGCCGCAAATTCTATCTGCTTGGCCGGGACCGGCTCATCGCCGAACTCGATCCTGCGCCGGGCAGCGCGATCCTGGAAATCGGCTGCGGCACCGGGCGTAACCTGATCAAGCTCGCCCGGACCTATCCCGGCACGCAGTGTTACGGTCTCGACGTCTCGGCCGAGATGCTCGCGACGGCGGAGAGAAGCGTGGCAAGATCGGGGCTCTCGGAGCACATCCATCTGGCACAGGCGGACGCGACCTGCTTCGACGCGCCGGCCCTGTTCGGGCGCGACGGATTTGATCGCATCGTCATCTCCTATGCGCTCTCGATGATCCCGCCCTGGCGGGGCGTGATCGCTCAGGCGCTGCGGATGCTGACGGCGACCGGTTCACTGCATATCGTCGATTTCGGCGACCAGACCGGCTTGCCTGCGTCGTTCAGGGCCGTCCTGAATTGCTGGCTGACATTGTTCCATGTCACGCCAAGACATGATCTGCCCGAGGCAATCGCCGAATTGTCGCGGATCGAGGGCGCCGAGAGCCGTACAACGCGGCTCCTTCGCGGCTATGCCATCCATGCCGTGGCAACGCGGCGGGCCGCCTGAGCAGCGGGCGCTGGACGCGCTATCCTTTGGCCTGTAACGCCATGGGATGGCCGAGAATACGACGTCTGTTCGCAGGGAAGGGCAGGTCGAGAGACTGCGGGACGGCCTGCGTCAGCTCTATCACGGCCGCTCGCCCGGGGCTGTGCGCTTTCAGCTTGCGACGGCGGTCGTCGATCTGCTGATCATCGCGTTCTTCATCGCGACACCGCTGATCCGCGAACGCCCGCTCTTCTACTGGCTCGATTACTCGGTCGCAGTGATCATGGTCATCGAGATCGGCGCACGGATGCTGGCCTCCTCGAACATTCCGCGCCTGCTGCGCCAGCCGAGCATGCTGCTCGATCTCTTCATCCTGGCAACGCTGCTCGCGCCGCAATGGCTGGAGAATTTCGGCTTCCTGCGCATCCTGCGGCTGTGGTCGTTGTCACAGCGTGGGCTGATCTGGGAGCGGCTGCGCGCTGCGGGCTATCCCGAGTGGGAAAGCGCAGCGCGGGCGATGGTCAATATCGTGACCTTCCTGTTCGTGGTGACAGGCTTCATCTACACCTTCTTCTTTCGCGAGACGGCGGGCTTCGCGGGCTATGTCGACGCTTTCTATTTCACGGTCGCGACCGTGACGACGACCGGCTTCGGCGACATCACCTTGCCCGGCACCGCCGGCAAGCTGACCTCGATCGTGGTGATGATCGTCGGGATCTCGCTGTTCGTGCGCCTGGCGCAAGCGATCTTCCGGCCCAACAAGGTCACCTTTCCCTGCCCGCAATGCGCGCTGCAGCGGCACGAGCCGGACGCCGTGCATTGCAAGGCCTGCGGGCATGTCCTGAAGATCCCCGATCACAACGACTGATCAGGAAATCTCGACGCCCTTCCAGAAGGCGATGCGGTCCTTGATCTCAGCGACAGCGGCCTTCGGCTCGGCGTAGTACCAAGCGGCGTCCCTGTTCTCAGCGCCGGCAACGACAATCGAATGATAGTTGGCCGTGCCCTTCCACGGACAGATCGACGTCGTCTCGCTTGGTTTGAAGAATTCAGAGCGGATCGCGCTGCGTGGAAAATAGTGGTTGCCTTCGACCACGACCGTGTTGTCGGATTCCGCCAGAACGGCGCCGTTCCAGGTTGCCTTGATCATCTCGCTCCTTTCGACCGCCGCTGACCGCCGAAGACGGGGCTGCGTCGGGCCCAGTGACAGGGGCAGGTCTGCGCCGGCTCTGCCGCTCTCAGTGGCGCGTTTCGAGCTCGCGCTCGTCGTGCAGATCCTCGACTGTGATCGTCGTCTTCTTCGGCATGCCGATGATGCGTCCGATCGTAGCCGGTAGCGGCATGCGACAATGCGCCGCTTTCATCAGGGCGAGATTGGCCAGGATATCGGGCGGAAACGGCGAGACCTTGCGGGTCGCCATGTCGACATGCAGCGAGAGGTTTTCACTCGTCGCCGCGAGCCAGCCTTCGCTCGCATGCCGCATTTCGAGATAGTAGTGCAGGCGCTTTTCGTCGAAGGCGATCAGTTGTGCGGTGACCCGCACGAGATCGTCCTCGGTCAATTCGCGCTTGTAGAGGATATGGCATTCGGCCGCGAAATAGGACGCGTTGCGTGTGTCGACATAGTCCTGGTTCAGGCCGACGAGCGAGAAGACCTCGTCGACAGCCCGATCGAACAGCACGTGATAATAGGCCATGTTGAGATGGCCATTATAGTCGATCCATGGCGTTTCGACCCGCATTGCGGACGATACGAAGGGGGAGAAGAACAGCGCCGGAGCGCGGATCTCGTCTTTCATGGCCGCCTCCCGCAAAGTTGTTGCGTGCGGCGGAACGGAACTCCACTGACACGCTGCCATCGTCTTGAAGACGCCGCCGGACGAGCTTTGTCCTGCCTGATGCACCGCCTCCCATGCGCCCGGCGATCTTGTCGCCGGCGGCGACACGCAGGACAAACACGCCTGCTATCGCTACGGTCTGCCTCGTCCGATTCAACCGCTGAAGCCGACCAGTTCCAAGTTAAGCGCCAAGCCCGGAAAAAGACAATGAGCCTTTTTGCAACTGCTTCTCATGCCGCCTCTGCCGCAACCCTGCCGCCGTCGCCGGCTGCGATCGAGGCAGTGACGCGGGCGCTCGCCGCCCGATTCGGCAACCGGCTGGTGACGAGCCAGGCGGTACGGGAGCAGCATGGCCACACACTGACCTGGATTCCGAACCAGCCGCCGGATGCGGTCGTCTATCCGCAAAGCACCGAAGAGGTGTCGGAGATCGTGAAGCTCTGTGCGAGCCACGGTGTCCCCGTGATCGCATTCGGCACGGGCACCTCGCTCGAAGGCCATGTCAACGCGCCTTTCGGTGGCGTCTGCGTCGATCTCAGCCAGATGAAGCGCATCATTGCCGTTCATGCCGAGGATCTTGATTGCGTCGTCGAAGCCGGCGTGACCCGCAAGGAACTCAACGAGCATCTGCGCGACCAGGGGTTGTTTTTCCCGATCGATCCTGGCGCGGATGCGTCCATCGGCGGCATGGCGGCGACACGCGCCTCGGGCACGAATGCGGTGCGCTACGGCACGATGAAGGACAATGTCCTTTCCCTGACCGCGGTGATGGCCGACGGCTCGGTCGTGAAGACATCCAGCCGCGCGCGGAAGACTTCCGCCGGCTATGATCTCACCCGTTTGCTCGTCGGCTCGGAGGGCACGCTCGGCATCATCACGGAGGTCACGCTCAAGCTGCACGGTATCCCGGAGGCGATTTCGGCGGGCGTCTGCCCGTTCCCTTCAGTGAAGGCAGCCTGCGACGCGACCATCGTGACGATCCAGTCCGGTCTGCCGGTCGCGCGCATCGAACTGCTCGATGATGTGATGATCCGCGGCGTGAATCTGCATTCCAAGCTCGGCTTGCCGGAGACGACGATGCTCTTCGTCGAGTTCCACGGCACGGAAGCGGGCGTGAAAGAGCAGGCGGAGCGCTTCGGCGAGATTGCTGCCGACTTCGGCGGTGGACCGTTCGACTGGGCGACCAAGGCCGAGGACCGGACCAAGCTCTGGCAGGCTCGCCACGACGCCTACTGGGCTGCCCGCGCGTTGCGGCCGGGCGTTGAATCGGTTGCGACCGATGTCTGCGTACCGATCTCTCAGCTTGCCGAATGCGTCGAGGAAACCAAGCGCGACATCGAGGCCAGCGGTCTGATCGCCCCGATCGCCGGACATGTCGGAGACGGCAATTTCCATACCCAGCCACTCGTCGATCTCGCCGATGAGGACGAGATGGAGCGCTGCCGCGGTTTCATCGACCGGCTGGTGAAGCGCGCACTCGCCATGGGGGGCACGTGCACAGGCGAGCATGGCGTCGGCCAGAAGAAGATCAAGTATCTCGAGATCGAGCACGGCCCGGCGACACTGGATGTGATGCGCCTGCTCAAGCGCTCGCTCGACCCGCAAAATATCCTCAATCCTGGCAAAATCCTGGTCTTGTGACATCCAGGCAGCTTGCGCGGCGGTATCGGGAACTGGAATGTCGTGATCTCGCCGCGAGTTGGCGGCAAGATCGCATAACCGCCGACAAGAGGGATGATCCAAAGAGGTGCGTGAGACCCTGACCGTCCTGGCCGGTCTCCTCGTGCTGGCATTGCTGGCCGCGTTGATCGGACCGGGCTTTGTCGATTGGCGACTGTATCGACCGCAGATCGAGGAGCGCCTCAGCGCTACGCTCGGCGCGGAAACGCGCGTTGCCGGCGGCATCGGCCTGAGGTTGCTGCCGTCGCCGCGGCTGACCCTGACCGATGTCCGCCTAGGCGATCAGGGCGGACAGGCGAGCCACGCGACGATCGAGCATCTCACGGTTGAGCTGGCGCTGACCGCGCTTGCACGTGGCGAGTTCCGTTTCTCCGACGCTGATGTAGAAGGCGCGACGCTCTCGCTTGTCGTCAATGATGCAGGCGCGGTGCTGCTGCCGCATCCGATTGGTGCAGGCCTGCCGGTGCAGACCAGCCTCGACCATTTCAGCATCCGCCGCTCGGCCCTGATCTGGCGGGAGGCGGGCAAGGAACCCGTCACAGTGTCGCCGATCGCTGCGGAACTCACCGCGGTCAGCCTTGCCGGCCCTTGGCGCATGGAGGGCGAGGTCGGCGGCTCGTCGTTACGCCTCGCGACCGGAACGATAGAGCCCGATGGTCGTCTGCGCGCCAAGGCCACCGTGACGGGCGAGGAGGGGCAGCTCAGCTTTGACGGCGCCTTCCTGCTGCCGACGGAGAAGGGCGGCGTCACACCAGGACTGGACGGTTTGTTCACGGCTGCGCCGGGTGGAGCAGTCAGCCTCTCGGGGCGGGTGAGCGGCGGCAGCCACCTGCTCGACCTGAGCGGGCTGACGGTCGATCTTGCCGGCGGCGTCGCCCGGCTGGAGGGCGAGGGACAGTTCCTGCCGATGCGAAGCACAGGCTCGATTGCCTTGCGGTCGCGGCGCGTGGATGGCGACGCGCTGGCCACGGCTCTTGGCGAACGGGCTGGCTTTGCGCGCGCCTTGCGCGGGCTTCCCGGCGCGCTCGATCTCAGCCTCGATCTCGATCAACTTGCGTGGCGCGGCGAGGATTTCTCGGCTGTCGCCGTGCGTGGGCGGCTGAACGAGGTCGGGTTGGCCAATGCATCGGCCTCGCTGCGCGTCGCAGGCGCCCTGGTCGGTGCAACGGGCGCGATCGACGCCGCAGGATTTCGTGGCAAGCTCAACCTCAAGGCGGATGACGCGCGCCGCGTCGGGCTGGCGCTGGCGCGGGCCGGGCTCGATCCAGCCCTCTCAGACCTGATCGCAGATCTGAGGCGGATCGATGCGGAAGCGGTCGGCGATTGGGGCTTCGAACAACTGCGCTTCGAGCGACTGACCGTCGCTGGAGCTTCCGGCGTCAGGCTGGATGGGGCCGGAGAGATTGCGGCGGATCGGCTGGCGGCAAAGCTTGCGGTGCAGGGGCTCGATCTCAATACCCTGCCAGCAAGCGGGAGTTTCGCCGGGTTGATCGGGGCGCGCGACCTGGCGCTCGACCTGTCTCTGAGCGGAGCACGTTTTCGCAATGCACCACCCGGTACCGCCCAGCTCACTCTCGCGCGCGAAGGCAGCAACTGGCGGCTCAGCCGGCTTGCCGTCGACGGGTTCGGCGGAGTTTCAGTCAACGGCGCCGGTGCTCTGCTGCCGGAAGGGGGCGAAATCACCGGTCGCATTCGTGCACCACGCTTCGAAGCGCTTGCAGCCCTTGCCGGGCCACTTCTGCCGGAGGCGCTCCGCCAATCGCTCGGGCGCGCCGGGGACGGGCTCTCACAGCTGGATGCCAGCTATCGCCTGACGCGCACGGTCGCCGGCGACACGGCCCTGCTGCTGGAGGGCGGCGCGCAAGCCGGAACGCTGACCCTGAATGCTCGGTTGGACCGGGGCGGGACATGGACCGGAGCCAATCTGCGCTTTGATCTTGCGGATCGTCGACAGCTCTTCCCCGCTCTTGGCCTGCCGGCACCGATGCAGGGCGGACCGGGCCGCCTCGTTCTTGACCGTCAGCAAGCTCGCCTCAGCGGATCGCTGGCAGGGCCAGGACTGTCGATCGTGGTCGACGGCGAGGCAGGCGCGGATGCGCCACGCCTCTCCGTGCAGGCGGATCGTCCCGGTCAGATCCTGCCGGAGGGGCTCGCGCGCGCCTTGCCCGATGCCGTGCTGGACGCGCATGGCATGGTTCGTTTCGACGCCGACCAGATCGCGCTTGATGGCCTCGTCGCCAATCTTGGCGGAAACAGTGCGCGCGGGACGCTGACCTTGCCGAGGGAGGGGCCAGTCTCCGGCAAGCTTTCGCTGCCCCGCGCCGATTTGCGGAGTGTGATCGGCTCGTCCCTGGGAACAGCGGCAGCGGCTCCGGGCAGCAACTGGTCGGCCGCCCGTTTCGGCACGGCGTTGGGCCTAGGCGAGATCAGCCTGTCGGTTGAAGCCAAAACCCTGGGGGTCAGTGACGATATCGCCCTGAACGATGCGGCTTTCGCCCTGCATGCCAACCCTGGCGAAATCCAGATCGAGGCGCTCTCGGGAAGCTATGCCGGTGGCAAGGTCACCGGGCGGCTAACGGCACGGCGTGAAGGTGGGCTTGCGCAGCTCTCCGGCCGGATCGCCCTGTCGCAGCTCGATCTCGCCATGCTCACCGGCAATGCCCTTGCCGGGAAGCTGTCGGGCCAAGTTGAGGGCGGCGGTTCCGGAGAGAGCCCCGCGCGACTGGTTGCGGGGCTAGGGGGCGCGGGGACCTTCACCATAGCAGGCGCGAGCCTCACCCGGTTCGATCCCGGCGGCTATGCCCGCGTCATCGCTGGCACCGGAGAGGATGCATCCGAAAGCGAAACCGGCCGCTTGCAGAGTCGGCTGGCGGATGCGCTCGACCGAGGCTCATGGCCTCTGGGCGATGTCACGCTGCCCTTCACGCTGGCCGGAGGCCTCGTGCGGCTCGCTCCATTGACGATCGAGCGCGGGGATCTCCAGGCCGAGGCAAGCGGAGTGATCGACCTCAGGGCGCTGACGGCTGATCTGCGGTTGGGACTGCGCCCACTCGGCCCAATGCCCAAGGGTTGGTCGATGGCGGTGCCCACACTTGGCGTGGCGTGGCGCGGGCCGCTATCGGGACTGCGGCGCGAGACCGATGTCGGCGCTTTCGCGAATGCCGTGGCGGCGCGAGCGCTGGCGCGTGAGATGGAACGGGTCGAAGCCTTCGAGGCGGATGCACGTGAGCGCGCCATGCATGCGCGCCGCCTGCGCGCCGAGCGCGAGATGCGTGAGAACGATCGCAAACTCGCGGACTTCCTGAAGGCGGAAGAGGAGCGCCGCGTTGCCGAGGAGAAGCGCGCGGAAGAAGAGCGTCGCGCCGCGGAAGCGCGCGTCCAGGACGAGGCACGGCGCGCTCTTGAGGCGCAGCGTCTCGAGGAGCAGCGCCGGGCCGAAGAGACCAGGCGGGCGGAGGATGCGCGGCGCCGAGCGGAGGCTGAGGCGCGTGCCGCGGCGACGCGAGCAGCCCAACCTCAATTGCAAGGTGGTCCACTGATCCTGCCCGGCGCACCGCGCGAGAATTTTCCGGAGCAGACTTTGCGACCGGTGACACCGGCTCCCTCGCTGGGCCCGCCGCTGCAGATAGAGCCCGTGCCGCGTCCGCTCTCGCGGAGCCCGTAGCCAGACCGATACAAAAGCTTCACACCGTGTTTCAGGTGCCTTCCGGTTTGAAGCAGCGTGCCTGTGCAGAGCCTTGCAACTGAACGGAGCTGGCTCCGGCGGCGAGGCGATGCAGGTCAGCCTCGTCCCGCCAGGCGCTGGTAATGCGCCAGCACGTGCAGGCGCAGCGCGGAGGAGAGGTTGGCCTCGCCGCGGCGGGAATCCACATCGGCGACGAGTGCAGCAAGCGTGCGGCGCTCCTGTCCTGCAATCTCCTTCAGTGCCACCCAGAACGGTTCCTCGAGAGACACACTGGTGCGGTGCCCGGCAATGGCGAGAGAATGTTTGCGCTCGCGGCTCACCGCGGAATCTCGCCCTTGCCGTCGGGCGGGGGAGCAAGCTTGTGGCCATCGAGTTCGCGGGCAGCCTTCTCGCGCCGCGCTTCAGCCAGGCTGCGCTCGGCCTTGCTCCGTCCGAAGTCGATTCGGTTCTGATCGGCCTTGGCTTCGGCCGCTACGCGTTGGCGCTGTTTGCGGGCGCGCCGGAGATTGATGATCTCTGCCATACCGCCCGCCTTGTTCAGGACGGGCCGAGCATGCGCTCGGGCCGCACCGTGCTGTCGAACAACTCGGCATCGACACCGGCCCTCAGGGCTTCCTCGCGCAGGGTCGTGCCGTTGTGATGGGCGGCCTTGGCGATGTTGGCAGCCTTGTCGTAGCCGATGGCCGGGGCCAGTGCCGTGACCAGCATCAGCGAGCGGGACAGCAACTCGGCGAGGCGATCCTCGTTGGCGACGATCCCTTCGATGCAGTGCACGCGGAAGCTGTCGGCGGCATCGGCAAGCAGCCTGACCGATTGCAGGAAGGCGGCGGCGATCACCGGCTTGAAGACGTTCAGTTCGAAATGGCCCTGGCTCGCGGCGAAGCCGATTGTCGCCTGGTTGCCGTGAACCTGCGTGGCCACCATGGTCAAGGCTTCGGCCTGGGTCGGATTGACCTTGCCGGGCATGATCGAGGAACCGGGCTCGTTCTCGGGCAGGCTGATCTCGCCGAGACCCGAGCGTGGGCCCGAGCCCATCAGGCGAATGTCATTGGCGATCTTGAACAGATCCATGGCGAGCGCGGCGAGCGCGCCATGGGCGGCGGTCAGCGCGCCATGGCTCGCCAACGCCTCGAACGCATTGGCGGCGGGCCGGAAGGGCAGGCCGGTAAGCCCCGCCATTTCCTTGGCGAAGAAGGCGGCGAAGTCGCGATGCGTGTTGAGGCCGGTGCCGACTGCCGTGCCGCCCTGGGCCAGCGCATGCAGCCCGCCGAGCGAGGCCTCGATCCGTCCGATGCCGAGATGGATCTGTGTGGCGTAGCCTGAGAATTCCTGGCCGAGCGTGACGGGTGTCGCGTCCTGGAGATGCGTCCGGCCGATCTTGATCAGCGACGCGAAGCGCTGCGCCTTGTCCTGCAGCGCCAGTTCGAGCTTGCGCAGGGACGGAAGCAGCAGGCGCGAAATCTCGAGCGCCGCGGCAATATGCATCGCGGTCGGGAAGGAGTCATTCGATGATTGGCCGCGGTTGACCTGATCGTTGGGGTGAACCGGGCTCTTCGCGCCGAGGCCGGCGCCGAGGATCTCGTTGGCGCGGTTGGAGAGGACCTCGTTGACGTTCATGTTGGTCTGGGTGCCGGAGCCGGTCTGCCAGACGACAAGCGGGAAATGGTCGTCGAAGCGGCCACCCAATGCTTCATCCGCTGCCTGGCCAATGGCGCCGGCAACACGCTGGTCGATCAACCCCAGCCGGGCATTGACGTGGGCGGCGGCCTTCTTGACCAGCACGAGAGCATGGATCAGCGGCAGCGGCATACGTTCGCTCGGTCCGCCAATGCGGAAATTCTCAAGCGAGCGCTGGGTCTGGGCACCCCAGTAGCGATCTGCGGGAACGGCGATGGGGCCGAAGGAATCAGTCTCTGTGCGGGTGTCCGGCATAGGCTCTGATCAGGTCTTCTTGCGGAAGGAATCGAGACTGACGACCTGCGCGCCGCCGCTCTCGTCACCATCGGCGCCGACGTCGGCCTTCGCCGGGTCCGCTTCGTCGTCGGTGGCTGCCTTGTTCTTGGCAGTGGCACTTGCAGATTGTGGCTTTACCGGAAGGGCAAGCGGTGTCGGGGCGGCCACGCTGGGCTCGGATCCGGCTCCGCGTGGCGCCTTTGCGGCTCCCGCGGTCTGATCGTTCGTGGAGGCTTCTTCAGGAGCGTCCTGGGTTTCGAACTTCAGGCCGAACTGAACCGAGGGATCGAAGAAGGTGGTGATCGAATCGAAAGGCACCAGCAGCCTTTCGGGCACGCCGGAGAACGAGAGACCGACCTCGAAGGCGTGGTCGCTGACGTTGAGGTCCCAGAATTGATGCTGGAGCACGACCGTCATCTCGTCGGGGTGCTTTTCGCGCAGGCGCTGCGACAGGCGCACGCCCGGGGCCGTCGTGCGGAACGTGATGTAGAAATGATGCTCGCCCGGCAGGCCGTCGCGGCTCGCCTCGGCCAGGATCTTCCGTACGACACCCTTCAGCGCGTCCTGCACCATGAGATCGTAGCGAAGAATATCCTGTACCATCGTTTCGACTATCCGTGTCCGCTTCCGAGCAAGGCAGAAAGTCGCCGGCCCTCGCATAAAAAAGTGGAGGCTTCTGTTGCCAGGCGCCTCCGAGCCCCGCCTTACGCGGCTAAACGTAAGGACTTTGGTTTGGGAACCAGCACCGCTTACGCGGCGACAGCAACCCGAGCATTGTTGTCGTTGGCAACTATGCAATGGCCCGATAACGGCGGAACCATGCCGAGCAAAAGAACGACCTTTACACCCTCGTCGATCCTATTTCGCCCCCGCCGGAACCCGTCTCGCGAATCGCGTACGGGCTCTGGTGGAGGCGCCGGGTACCGCCCCCGGGTCCGAAAGGCTTATTTCGACGTTCGTTTATCGCCATAGCCGCTCTTGCGAGTGGCAAACTGAATATAGGCACTCGGAGCGCGCGGGGAAAGAGAGCATCGTCACTCCATCCGAAGCAATTTCGCCGGCTCTCATCGAGGCGGGATATCGAGATTGGGCTCATCCCGGATGATCCTGAGGACCCTGCCGTCGCTGACGCTGACATCGATCGCGATCTCTGCACCGTTGCTGTCGACGCCGCCAAGCTCCCAACGACCGCCATGGCGCTCGATATCCTCGATCCAGACCATGCCGTGATCGATAGCGATCTCGCGGGCTTCGGCAATCGAGATCTCGCGGGTGTTCGGCGCGGGGGGCGGCATGGTGTTGGCTGCCACGACAGGGAAGGAGAGCAGGATGGCGACCGGCAGGAACCACACTGCGCTGCGAATCGACATTTTGGTTCTCCTTAGCCTGAGCAGAAGCAGGGAGCGGTTCAATCATGGCTTTGTTTCGGCTGGTCTGAGGCGCTTCCTTGCGGCTTATCGCATTGCCGTGAGCGCATGCGCTGCTCGCAATGCGATGGCTCTGGACGATGCGATTCCGTCTCTTGGGAATGGCACGCGAATCCGGCTAGAAGCGTCGCCATGCGCCAGTATCACGAGCTATTGCAACGCGTCCTGAGCGAGGGGGTCCGCAAGGACGACCGTACCGGCACCGGCACGCTTGCCGTGTTCGGCCATCAGATGCGTTTTGACCTCGCGCAGGGGTTTCCCCTGGTCACGACCAAGAAGCTGCATCTGAAATCGATCATTCACGAGCTGATCTGGTTCCTGCGCGGCGACACCAATGTGCGCTATCTGCAAGAGAACGGCGTCACCATCTGGGATGAGTGGGCAGATGCCAATGGCGACCTCGGCCCCGTCTATGGACGGCAATGGCGCTCCTGGCCGGCGCCAGACGGCAGCACCATCGATCAGATCGCTTGGCTGGTGAACGAAATCCGGCGAAACCCCGATTCGCGACGGCTGATCGTCTCAGCTTGGAATCCGGCGGATATCCCGAAGATGGCGCTGGCGCCGTGCCATTGCCTGTTCCAGTTTTTCGTGGCCGACGGCAAGCTCTCCTGCCAGCTCTATCAGCGCTCGGCCGACGTCTTCCTCGGCGTGCCGTTCAATGTCGCGAGCTACGCGCTGCTGACCCACATGGTCGCCCAGGTGACAGGGCTTGGCGTCGGTGAGTTCGTGCACTCCTTCGGCGATACGCATCTCTATGTGAATCACCTCGATCAGGCCCGGCTACAGCTCAGCCGGGAGCCGCGCGCGCTGCCACGGCTGACGCTCAATCCGGACGTGGCGCGGCTCGAGGATTTCCGTTTCGAGGATGTGACGATCGAAGCCTACGATCCCCATCCCGGTATCAAGGCGCCGATCGCAATATGACCCTTTCCATCCGTCCCGCCCGCCCCACCGAGGCCGGGCTCGTCCTGACCTTCATCAGGGAGCTCGCCGAATACGAAGAGCTTCTGCACGAGGTCGCGGCCAGCGAAGAGCAACTCGCGCAGGCCCTGTTCGGGCCAGATCCGAAGGTCGCCTGCGATATCGCCGAATGGGAAGGCGCGCCTGCAGGGTTCGCCGTCTGGTTCTATACCTATTCGACGTTCTCGGGCCGCCATGGCATCTGGCTCGAAGATCTCTATGTCCGGCCTGAATTCCGCGGCAAGGGCATTGGCAAGGCCCTGATCGCAGGGTTGGCGAAGCGCTGCGTCGACGAGGGGCTGCCGCGCCTCGCCTGGTGGGTGCTGAACTGGAACGAGCCCTCGCGCGTGTTCTACCGCTCTCTCGGCGCCAACGCGCAATCGGAATGGACGGTCAAACGCCTCGACGGCGACGCGCTGCGGCGGCTGGGAGAGAGCGTGTGAGCGGACCTCAAGCCCTTCCCATCGTGGTCATCGCCGCCGTGGCCGATAATGGCGTGATTGGTGACGATAATCGCCTGATCTGGCGGCTGAAGACGGACCTCAGGCATTTTCGTGGCCTGACGCTCGGCCGGCCGGTGCTGATGGGGCGCAAGACCTTTCTCTCGATCGGAAAGCCGTTGCCGGGGCGCGAGACCATCGTCCTGACACGCGATCCCGCTTTTCATGCCGACGGCATTCATGTCGCGCATGGCCTCGACGAGGCGATCGAGGCCGGCCAGCGGCTCGGCCTCGCGATGGGCGCGGATTCCGTCACTGTCGCGGGGGGTGCCGAGATCTACGCTCAGGCCTTGCCGTTGGCCGATCGGGTTGAACTGACCCAGGTTCACGCTGAGCCCGAAGGTGATGCCCTTTTTCCGGTCTGGGACAGGGCGGCGTTCGAGCGCGTGAAGCAGGAGAACCACCCTCGCAGTGCCGATGACGAGCACGCTTTCACCTTCGCGACCTTTCGCCGCCGGGCCTGAACGCTGTTTCCGTTGACGATGAAGGGCTTGCGTCGTTGACGAATCCGTGTCCGATGACCAAGTCACGGACACGCGTTCCCTAAGGGCGCTGACAAACAGCCGCCGTTCGCCTATGGCACGTGTGGTACAGATGTGAGGAACGGCACGAGTATGCCTTGGAGCAACCAGAGCGGCGGTAGCGGTGGCGGCGGGGGAGGACCCTGGGGCCAGCGCGGAAGTGGTGGCGGCGGTGGCGGCGGCCCGTGGGGGCAGGGCCCCGGAGGCAGTGGCGGTGGTTCGCCACCGGATCTGGAAGAGATTTTGCGCCGCAGTCAGGATCGGTTGAAGGATCTGCTGCCGGGCGGCAATCTCGGCGGACGTGGCTTGGTTCTCGGCATCCTGGCCCTGATCGTGATCTGGCTGATGACGGGCTGGTATATCGTCCGGCCGAACGAGGTTGGTCTCAACCTCCGCTTCGGCAAATATATCGGCAAGACCGGCGAAGGCCTGAACTACAACTGGCCGTACCCGATCGGTAGCGTGATCAAGCCCCAGGTCACCAATGTGATCACGACGGAAGTCGGCTTCCGCACCATCGAATCAGTGCGCACCTCGCGCCAGACCGATGTCGGGGAAGAGAGCCTGATGCTGACCGGCGACGAGAATATCGTCGATATCGACGTGATCGTGCAGTGGCAGATCGATCCGGCCGCGCCGGAGAATTATGTCTTCAATATCCAGGATCCGCCTGGCACAGTGAAGGCCGTGGCCGAGAGCGCGATGCGCGAAGTGATCGGCCAGCGCAACATCCAGCCCGTGCTGACGACGGATCGTGCTGCAATCGAGACCGAGGTGCGCCAGTTGATGCAGGAGACGCTCGACAGCTACAAGGCTGGCGTGCAGATCCGCCTCGTCCAGCTGCAGAAGGTCGACCCGCCGCAGCAGGTCATCGACGCGTTCCGTGACGTTCAGGCGGCGCGCTCCGATCAGGAACGCCTGCGCAACGAAGCGCAGACCTATGCCAACCGGGTCGTGCCGGAATCGCGCGGTCGTGCGGCGCAACTGGTCCAGTCGGCGGAAGCCTTCAAGGAGCAGACCGTCGCGGAAGCCCGCGGTCAGGCCAGCCGCTTCAATGCTGTTTATCTGCAGTACAAGGCGGCGCCAGCCGTGACCCGCGAGCGTCTCTTCCTCGAGACGATGGAGCGTGTGCTCGGCGGCACCGACAAGATCATCCTCGACCAGAGGGGTAACGGGCAAAGTGTCGTGCCTTACCTGCCGCTGAACGAACTCCAGCAACGGCGCGCTGCGCCGGGTGCGCCGCAGGCGGGAGCGACCCGATGAACGGTTCCATCCTGCGCATTGGTGCGCTCGTCGTCCTCGCCGTCGCCGCGATCGTCTTCTATGCCGCGACCTTCGTGGTCCAGCAGACCCAGTCGGCCATCGTGCTGCGCTTCGGCGCGGTCCGCAGCGTCGTCACCGCTCCGGGCATCTATCTGAAGCTGCCGGCTCCCTTCGAGCAGGTGACGCTGCTCGACAACCGCATCCTCGATCTCGATCTTCCCGCCCAGGAAATCATCGCGTCGGATCAGAAGCGGCTAGTCGTCGACGCCTTCACGCGCTACCGGATCTCCGATCCGCTGCGCTTCTATCAGGCGGTGAACAACATCCCGCGGGCCAATTCGCAGCTTGCCTCGATCGTCAATGGTCAGGTTCGCGCGGTCCTCGCCGATGCCAGCTTCATCTCGGTGGTTCGCACCGACCGGTCGCGGCTGATGAGCCGCATCCGCGACGACGTGAACCGCGAGGCGGCCCGCTTCGGCATGACCGTCGTCGATGTCCGCCTGCGCCGGGTCGATCTGCCGCAAGCGAACTCGCAGGCGGTGTTCCAGCGCATGCAGACCGAGCGTCAGCGCGAAGCCGCCGAGGCACGCGCGCTTGGCGCCCAGCAGGCGCAGGAGATCAGGGCCCGCGCCGAGCGTGACGCGACCGTGATCGTCGCCGAAGCCCAGCGTCGTTCGGACGAGATCCGAGGCGAGGGCGAGGGCGAGCGGAACAAGGTCTTCGCCGAGGCTTTCGGCAAGGACCCCGAGTTCTTCACCTTCTATCGCTCGATGCAGGCCTATGAGGCGAGTATCAAGCCGGGGGACACGCGGATGCTGCTTTCGCCGGATTCGCCGTTCTTCCGCTACTTCAACGACCCTACGGGACGTCCCCAGAGCTCGGCTGCAACGCCGGCCCCGGCGGCCAATCCCTGATCGATAGCGAGCGTCGCGTATGCTGGATTTCATCGCGGCGCTCGGCCTCGTCTTCGCCATCGAAGGCATCCTGTTCGCCGCGATTCCAAATCTGGCGAAGGATGCGTTGCGCAGCGCGGCGGAGACGCCAGCAGAGCGGATGCGGCTGATCGGTATCGGTTCAGCCGTGTTCGGGGTGCTGCTCGTCTGGCTGGTGCGCGTTGGGGTGTAGGAGCGGCGATCGGAATGCCTGGTGACGCGATTGTGCGTCGCCCTTCCGCCGCAATTTGAGGTTCAATCTCTAGGCCAACATCCTGGCCGCATGATCGGCCTGCTTCTTCACGAGGACCCTGATTGATGGCACTGAAAACCGTTTCCGCTTCCGGGCTCGCGCGGGCCGCGCTCGTGGCCGGCGTCGCAGCGCTGCCGCTGCTGGCCGCCCCCGCGGTGGCCCAGCCGCCGATGGCAGCGTCGCCACTGGTCCAGGGGCAGATTTCGCTCGCCGACCTGGCCGAGCGGGTGATGCCGGCGGTGGTCAACATCTCGGCCGTCACGACGAGCGACACGCGCAGCCGCAACCTGCCGCAACTGCCGCAGCTCGGCCCCGATACGCCCTTTGGCGATCTGTTCGAGGAGTTCTTCAACCGCCGCGGTCAGGGCCAGCAGGGCCAGGGCCAGCCGCCGCAGCAGCGACGGTCACAATCGGCCGGTTCGGGCTTCGTGATCGATCCTTCCGGCATCATCGTCACCAACAACCACGTCATCGGCGACGCCAACGAGATCACGGTGATCTTCAACAGTGGCCTGCGCCTGAAGGCGGAGATCATCGGCAAGGACACCAAGGTCGATCTCGCGGTGCTGCGCGTGAAGCACGACAAGCCGCTCGACGCCGTCAAATTCGGCGATTCCGACAAAATGCGGATCGGCGATCCCGTCATGGCGATCGGCAATCCGTTTGGCCTCGGCAGTTCCGTGTCGTCGGGCATCGTTTCGGCCCGCAACCGCGATATCCAGCAGGGCCCCTACGACACCTATATCCAGACCGATGCGGCCATCAACAAGGGCAATTCCGGTGGCCCGCTGTTCAACATGGCCGGCGAGGTCATTGGTATCAACACTGCGATCCTGTCGCCGACCGGCGGCTCCGTCGGCATCGGCTTTGCGGTTCCCTCGTCGCTGGCGGTCAATGTCGTCGATCAGCTCCGTGAGTTCGGCGAGACCCGCCGCGGCTGGCTCGGCGTCCGTATCCAGAGCGTCGACGACGCCACCGCCGAGGCACTCGGTCTCGGCACCGCGCGCGGCGCGCTCGTCGCCGGCATCGATGACAAGGGCCCGGCCAAGCCGGCAGGTCTTGAGGTTGGCGACGTCATCGTCAAATTCGACGGCAAGGAAGTGAAGGATTCGCGCGATCTGCCGCGGATTGTCGCCGGTACGGCGGTCGGCAAGGATGCGCCGATCACTGTGGTCCGCAAGGGCAAGGAAGTCGTCAAGACGGTCAAGCTCGGCCGCCTCGAGGATGGTGAGAAGGTCCAGCAGGCCTCCGCCAAGCCGAATGCCGAACCGGCCAAGCCCGCCGTGACCACGGCACTCGGTCTGGAACTCTCGCAGCAGACGGACGAGCTCAGGAAGCGCTACTCGATCAAGGATGGCACCAAGGGCGTGGTGATCACTAAGGTCGATCCCAATTCCAACGCCGCCGATAAGCGCATTTCGATCGGTGAACTGATCGTCGAGGTTGGCCAGGAGGCGGTGAACTCGCCGGAGGACGTGACCAAGCGCCTGGATGCTCTGAAGAAGGAGGGCAAGAAGTCGGCTCTGCTTCTGGTCGCGAACGGGCAGGGCGAGGTCCGGTTCGTCGCAGTCACAATGAACTGACCAACCCGGTCTTCGACAGGTTCAAGGGCGGCCCTCGTGGCCGCCCTTTTCATGTCTGCGGATTGCGATCACGCCGATGAGCAATTTGCATTGGTTACGCTCTGTCCGGTGTGCGATCAGGACGACGAGCAGCGGAGTGGCTATGCGATGCGGATGAGCGAGATTCCTTTCGGAACGGTCGACTGGAATTCAGTGGAACCGGAACGCCATCCCGGCGAGGAGGGCGAGGCGATCTGGCGCACGCGCTTCTTCGGGCCCTCGGAGAATGCGATCAGGGTGCGCATGGTCGAGTACACCGCGGGCTACGTCTCGGACCACTGGTGCTCGAAGGGGCATGTCCTGCTCTGCCTCGAAGGTGAGCTGGAAACATTGCTGGAGGACGGGCGCGCCTTCACGCTCCGGCCTGGCATGAGCTATCAGGTCGCCGATCAGGCCGAAGCGCATCGCTCGCGGGCGCCCAGGGGCGCGAAGCTGTTCATCGTCGATTAGTGCTTGACGATCTCGTCGCCGCGATAGCCCTGCGCGTAGAGCAGAGCCGTCAGGTCCGCGTGGTCGAGCCGGGCATCTGCCGCGGCCGCAACCGCCGGTTTCGCTCTGAAGGCGATGCCAAGCCCGGCCTCGCCGAGCATCGCGAGATCGTTGGCGCCGTCGCCGACGGCCAAGGTTGCTGCCCGTGAAAGGCTGCGCTGCTCGCGCAGTTCGACGAGCGAGTCCAGCTTGGCCTGCTTGCCGAGGATCGGGGCTTCGACTTCGCCGGTCAGGACGCCGTTTGCGACGAGGAGCGTGTTGGAGCGATCCTCGTCGAAGCCGATGGTGGCGCCGAGCGGGCCCGTGAACACGGTGAAGCCACCCGAGACCAGCGCAGTATAGGCCCCGTTGGCGCGCATGGTGCGTACCAGCTGCCGGCCTCCGGGAGTCAGCGTGATACGCTCGCGGATGATTTCGTCCACGACCGATGCCGGGACGCCCTTCAGCAGCGCCACGCGCTCGCGCAGCGCCGGCTCGAAAGCAATCTCGCCACGCATGGCGCGTTCGGTGATGCTTGCGACCTTGTCCTTGAGCCCGACATAGGCTGCAAGTTCGTCGATGCATTCCTGACCGATCATGGTCGAATCCATGTCGGCGAGGAACAGCGCCTTGCGGCGCGTCGCAGCCGGCTGGACGATGACATCGACCGCGCTTCCGTCGAGCGCTGCACGAATCTCGGCTTCGAGCTTGCGTACGTCCGGCCCATCCGCGAAGAGGTCTGCTGCGACCTCGCCATCGAGGCGGGCTTGCCGGGTTACGCCGGATACGGCATTGGCGAGACGCGTCAGCAGGGCGTCGCTCACCAGCGCCTGGCCGTGAGCGGAAACAAGTGTCGCGACGAGCATGAGAAGGACCGATTGAGCGTGGCGTACAGGGCGGTGCTCATCGCAGGTCCTACGGCGAGCGGCAAGTCCGCGCTGGCGATCGAGATCGCGCGCCGCTTTGGCGGGACAGTCGTCAATGCGGATTCGATGCAGGTCTATGCCGATCTGCGGATCATCACCGCGCGGCCGACGATCGACGATGAGGCGATGGTTCCTCACCGTCTCTATGGCCATGTCGACGGCGCCGTGAACCATTCGGCGATGCGCTATGTCGCCGATGTCCGCGCGATCCTCGACGAGCTCGCGGGCAACGGGTCGCTTCCCGTGCTGGTCGGCGGGACGGGGCTCTACTTCAAGGCGCTGACCGAGGGCCTTTCGGAAATCCCGCCGGTGCCCGAAGAGGTTCGCTCGGCCTTTCGTGCCCATGCCGAGGCGCGCGAGACGGCTGCGCTTCATAGCGAACTTCAAAGCTGCGATCCCGTCATGGCCGGGCGGCTGCGGCCGAGCGACCGCATGCGGATCATGAGAGCGCTGGAAGTCTTTGCGGCGACCGGACGGTCGCTGGCGAGTTTTCAGGGCGCACGAAAGCCGGGTCCGCTGGACGGGCGCGCGCTGCTCCGGCTCTTCGTTGCTCCCGAACGCGACCTGGTGCGCGCTCGCATCGATCGACGCTTCGAGCAGATGATGGGGCAGGGCGCCCTTGACGAGGTTGCGGCGCTACGGGCGCGCGGGCTCGATCCCCTCCTGCCGGTCATGCGCGCGCATGGCGTGCCCGGCCTGATCTCCTATCTCGACGGGACGCTCAGCCTCGATGAAGCCATTGCGAGGGGGCAGGCCGACACGCGCGCCTATGCGAAGCGGCAGGTCACATGGTTCCGTCACCAGATGGCAGGCTGGTCCGCGGTAGCGCCTGAGGCGGCTCTCGGCTTTGCGCTGCGCGAGCTGAAGACTCCGGCCTGAGATCAGGCGGCCTCGGCGACGTCTGTCCCAGCGAAGCGGATGCAGTCACGGCCTTCATGTTTGGCGCGGTATAGGGCGCTGTCGGCGCGCGCAAAGAACTCCGCGAAGCTCTCCGCACCCTCGCGGGTCGCGACCCCGAGGCTCGCGGTCACACGCAGGGACATCGTCTCGGAGGTCGGCAGCTCGCGCATCGCCAGCGCATCCTGGATTCGATGGGCGATGCGCATGGCGGCGGCGGAGCCCGTGCGCGGCAGGAAGACGGCGAACTCCTCCCCGCCGAAACGCCCCACCAGATCGCGCTCGGGCCTGACCAGGCCTAGCAGGACATCGGCGAAGGCTCTGATCACCGCATCGCCCGCGACATGGCCATGGGTGTCGTTGACGCTCTTGAAGTGGTCGATGTCGACGATGATCAGGGACGCATCGTCACCATCGGTTTCGCAGGCGAGGATTTCGAGATTGGCCTTCTCGATAAAGGAGCGCCGGTTGAGGAGTGCGGTCAGCGGATCTGTCTCGGCAAGGCGGCGCAGTTCCTGCTCGCGTTCCTCGCGTTGGCCGATTTCATGTGACAGCGCACGCCGGGTTGCGCGCTCCCGCCCGATCTCGAGCGCCAGCGTCGCGGCACGGCTCTGCAGCGTCAGGTTGGCGATCATCAGCTCGGAGATGTCGGTGAGCGTGATCACCAGCCCATCGCCGAGCGGAGCCAGCGCGAGTTGGAGCCAGATCTCACGGCCATTCACGGTAAAGCTGGATTCGAAGATGTCATTGCGGCGCAGCTCGATGGCATAGAGGCAGCGGCGCCAGATCATGGCGTCAGAGAGGAAGGGCAGGCTCGTGCGGGCGTCCGTATCGAGCAGGTTCTCGTCGGGATGACCGGCCATCAGAGCGGCTCGTCGATTGGCGGTGATGATGATCGTGCGCTCAATGTTGCCGTCATCGTCGCGCACGGCCCGCAATGCGACAATGCCGCTGGGCGAGGTTTCCAGAACCGTGGTCAGCAGTTCCTCGCGGAATTGCAGCGGCCGACTGAAGACGACAAGGAAGCGGTCACCATTGGCGCCGGTGGTCGGCAGGACGAGTCTCTCCCAGAGGCAGACCCGGACGGTCTTGAGCGAGCGATGCACCGTGTACGTCGGCTTGCCGTGCATCAGGGCCTGATCATAGCACTGGATCGTGAACCGGGCGACCTGAGGGGTCATCTGCGAGATCCGTTCGCCCTGCCTGCTGCCGCCGACATAGCGTGTGATTTCGCGGCCGTAATGCTCATAGCGATAGTCGCCGTCTCCGGTCGGGACACAGACCATGAGATCGTCGCCGAAGCGGGGCATGAGGTCCTGGAGCAGCGCCTCGTAAGGCACGCCGCCTGCGCCAGGCGCATGCAGGGCAAAGCGCTGCAGAAGTTCGGCCACTTCTGGCGCATGGGCGCGTTCGACAATATTCTCGGTGTGCACTTCCTGATACATGGCGGCCCCGTTTCGCGCGCAAGGACCTTAGCAAGGCCGTTCTTGAAAAAGTGTTCCCTTTCGTCATGGGATTTTCGGAACTGACGGCCATGAGCTTTTGCGGCTTGACCATGCCAAATCGGTCGTCTAGCGTGCCGCAACTATTGCAAAGGGTGTCGGGCGCAATGCGCAAGCTTATTCTCGTACGGGTGCGCTGGTAGGGGGGCGGTTGAACAAACCGCTTGGCCCCTGACGCCAGCGCACGCCCAGGCCCCTCCGAGGGCCTTTTTTATTGCCCATTTTCCCTGAACTGAACCGAAGACCCCCGAGGAGAACGACATGAGCGAGATGATGACCGGCGCGGAAATGGTCGTCCGCGCGCTTCAGGATCAAGGCGTCGAACACCTGTTCGGCTACCCCGGCGGCGCTGTGCTGCCGATCTATGACGCGCTCTTCCTCCAGGACAAGGTGAAGCACATTCTGGTCCGGCACGAGCAGGGTGCCGTCCATTCAGCGGAGGGCTATGCACGCTCGTCGGGCAAGGTTGGTTGCGTCCTGGTGACCTCCGGTCCCGGTGCGACCAACGCCGTCACCGGGCTGACTGACGCATTGCTCGACTCGATCCCGGTTGTCGTCATCACCGGGCAGGTTCCGACGCATCTGATCGGCTCCGACGCCTTCCAGGAATGCGATACGGTCGGCATCACGCGATCCTGCACCAAGCATAATTATCTCGTGAAGAGCATCGCGGATCTGCCGCGCATCCTGCACGAGGCGTTCTATGTCGCGGCCAATGGTCGTCCGGGGCCGGTCGTCGTCGACATCCCGAAAGATATTCAGTTCGCAAAGGGCGAGTACACCCGTCCGCGCGACAACCAGCACAAGACCTATCGTCCGACCGTCAAGGGTGACCTCAACAAGATCAAGGCGGCGGTCGAGCTGATGGCCAAGGCCAAACGGCCGGTCTTCTACACCGGTGGCGGTGTCATCAATTCGGGCACGCACGCTTCCGCGCTGCTGCGCGAATTGGCGCGGCTGACCGGCTATCCCGTCACCTCGACGCTGATGGGTCTGGGCGCTTTCCCCGCAGCCGACAAGCAATGGCTTGGCATGCTGGGCATGCACGGCACCTACGAAGCCAATCTGGCGATGCATGACTGCGACGTCATGATCAATATCGGCGCGCGCTTCGACGACCGCATCACCGGCCGGCTCGACGCCTTTTCGCCGCGCTCGAAGAAGATCCATGTCGATATCGACCCGTCCTCGATCAACAAGAACGTCAAGATCGATATCGGCATCGTGGGCGATTGCGCACATGTGCTCGAGGACATGGTTCGCATCTGGCGTGAGACCAGCCCGCAGGTCGACAAGGAGGCCTTGAAAGGCTGGTGGGGGCAGATCGACGGTTGGCGCGCGCGCGACAGCCTTGGCTACAAGCAGTCCGGCGCTGTCATCAAGCCGCAATACGCGATCGAGCGGCTCTATGAACTGACCAAGGACCGCGACACCTACATCACCACTGAGGTCGGCCAGCACCAGATGTGGGCAGCACAGTATTTCCACTTCCAGGAGCCGAACCGCTGGATGACCTCCGGCGGACTTGGAACCATGGGCTACGGCCTGCCGGCGGCGATCGGCGTGCAGATGGCCCATCCGAAGTCCCTCGTCGTCGACATCGCCGGCGAAGCATCGATCCTGATGAATATGCAGGAGATGTCGACGGCAGTGCAGCACCGGCTGCCGGTCAAGATCTTCATCCTGAACAACGAATACATGGGTATGGTCCGGCAGTGGCAGGAACTGCTGCATGGCGGGCGCTATTCTGAGAGCTATTCAGCTTCCTTGCCCGATTTCGTGAAGCTCGCCGAAGCCTATGGCGGCCATGGCATCCGCTGCTCGGATCCGGAGCAGCTCGATGACGCGATCCGCGAGATGATCGATACGCCAAAGCCGGTGATCTTCGACTGCCTCGTGGCGAAGGAAGAGAACTGCTTCCCGATGATCCCGTCGGGCAAGGCTCATAACGAGATGATCCTGCCCGACTTCGAGGGAAATACGGGCGATATCATCGACGCCAAGGGCAAGCAGCTTGTCTGACGTTCAGCGAGCAGGCGAGAGGATGAGGACATGAGCACGATCGGCCTGATCGGCGGCATGAGCTGGGAATCGACTGCGGTTTACTACCGGCTGCTCAATGAACGGGTGCGCGCCCTTCGGGGCGGGCTGCACTCGGCGGATGTGCTGCTGCATTCGCTCGATTTCGCACCGATCGCCGAGATGCAGGCGAGCGGCGACTGGGCTGCGGCCGGCCATCTCCTGGCCGACAGCGCCATCCGGCTGGAGCGGGCGGGTGTGAACTGTATCCTGCTCTGCACCAATACGATGCACAAGCTCGCGGACCGGATCACGGCCGCGACACGCGTGCCCTTCCTGCATCTGGCGGACGTGACCGCGACGGCGATCCGCAAGAGCCCGTCGCGGCGGCCGCTGCTGCTGGCCACGCGCTTCACGATGGAGCAGGCCTTCTATCGGGAGCGGCTCGCCGCATTCGGCGTCGAGGCCATGGTTCCTGATGCGGAACAACGCGACGATGTCCATCGCATCATCTACGAGGAGCTCTGCCGTGGCCGGATCGAGCCTGCCTCGAAGGCGCGCTATCTCGATATCGTCGCAGCGGCCGTAAGGCAGGGCGCCGATGGCGTGATCCTTGGTTGCACCGAGATCACCCTCCTGGTCTCGCAGGCCGATTTCGACATCCCGGTCTTCGACACGACGGCGTTGCATGTCGAAGCCGCACTCGATTTCAGCCAGGAAATGGCGAGCCAGGCGGCATGAAGCTCCTGATTGGAAACAAGTGCTACTCGTCATGGTCGTTGCGGGCCTGGTTCCTGCTCCGTGCCAAGGGCATTGCCTTCGATGAGACGCTCGTCCTGCTCGACGCGCCCGGCTTCAAGGAGGCGATCTTCGCCGAGGCTCCCGGCAGCGGCGGCACCGTGCCGACGCTGGTCGACGGGGATATCGCGACGTGGGAGACGCTCGCGATCATGGAATATCTGCATGACAGCCATCCCGACCTCGGGGTCTGGCCGAGGAACCGGGCGGCGCGAGCCCATGCCCGTGCCATGTCCAGCGAGATGCATGCCGGCTTCTTTGCGTTGCGCCGGGCCTGTCCGATGAATCTCGGCAAGCGCTTTGCTGCACGCGATCGTGGGGTCGACGTCGCCAGGGATGTCGCACGCATCACCGCGCTTTGGTGCGAGGCTCGCTCCCGCTTCGGCGAGGCGGAAGGAGGCCCTTTCCTCTACGGCGCCTTCTCCGCAGCCGACGCCATGTATGCGCCGATCGTCACCAGACTCGATACCTACGCGATCCCGGTCGATCCGGTCAGTGCCGCCTATATGGCCGCGGTACTCGACCATCCCTCTTATCGGGACTGGCTGAAGGCCGCCCTGGCCGAACCCTGGATCGTAGCCCAGGACGAGGTCGACGAGCCCGCCACCGCCAATCTCCGTCACGTCTAGTTCCGAATTCCGCTTCAGCTCCTGCAGGTGTCCGATGCCGACGTCAGCCACGCATTATCCGAACGCTCCCAAGATCCAGCCGGTCGCTCGCCACACGTTGGCAGTGATCGTCGACAATGAACCGGGCGTTCTTGCCCGCATCGCTGGGCTGTTCTCGGGCCGCGGCTACAATATCGAGAGCCTCACCGTCTCGGAAACCGAGCACGAGAAGCACATCTCGCGCATCACCGTGGTCACGTCCGGCACCGCCAACGTCATCGAGCAGATCAAGGCGCATCTCGACCGGCTGGTGCCCGTGCACCGGGTCGTCGACCTGACGCTGCAGGGCGAGGCGCTGGAGCGCGAGCTCGCCTTGGTCAAGGTCGTCGGCAAGGGCGACCATCGGGTCGAGGCGATGCGGCTTGCGGCGGCTTTTGGCGCGCGGACGCTCGATGCCTCCCTGACCTCCTTCGTCTTCGAGCTGACGGGCTCGACCGAGGAGATCGAGCGGTTCATCAAGCTGATGACCGTGGTCGGGCTCACCGAAGTCTCGCGCACGGGCATCGCGGCGATGAGCCGTGGCCCTGAGGCTATGTGATCTAGGGCGATGGATGCGGCTTCGCTCAATATGGTGGCGCTTTCGCTCGGGGCGGCCGGATTCGGCTGCTTCGCCTGGCCGATCATCCAGCGGCTCAATGGCAAGGCGCCGGCCGAACCCCCCGGCAGCGGCAAGAGCCTGCGCTCGCCGCTGTGGTGGGCGGGCTTCCTGCTGACGATTGCGGCGATCTTCCTGCAGCGCATCGCCAGCCAACAGGCGGGAGGAGGCTAGCCTCCCGCGGCAGCCTCAGCCGCTGAAGCCGCCCGCGTCGAGAAACGCGCGCTCTTCAGGCGTCGTGTCGCGGCCGAGGACGGCATTGCGATGGGGGAAGCGACCGAAGTCGCGAATGATGTCGCGATGGATGATCGCGTATTTGGTGCTGTCCTCATCGCCCGAGGCGCGGCTCAGATCGATGCAGCGTTCCTGATGGTCCAGCTCTTCGGAATGCATGAAGGGCATGTAGAAGAAGCGCCGCTCGGGATTGGTGAAGTGCTGGTCGAAGCCGCGGGCGATGGCGCGCTCGGCGACCGCTACAGCGAGATCGTCGCTGGCGAAGGCCCCGGGCGAGCCGCGGTACAGGTTACGCGGAAACTGGTCCAGCAGGATGAGCAGCGCATAGGCGCCTTCGGGGGTCTCTTCCCAAGAGCCGAGCTTGGCCGCGGCGGCGGCGCGCTGGGCCTCGAGAAAGCGATCGCGGATTTCCTGGTCGAAGGCGTCGTCCTTGTCGAACCACTTATCCGGTCCGGCTTGCCGCCAGAAGGCGACGGTCTCGGCGGCCGTAGGCAAGCTCATACTGTATCTCCAGATCGAATAACGCGTTGTCCGTGAAGCGCAATTGCCCCAACCGGCGGGGCGGATGGCGGCGCAGATTGACGCATTCCGGGCGGAAGCGAAACCCGGCCGGGCCCGTGCCGAGGATCTTCGCAGGCTGGCCCTTGCGCTCAGAAAAACCTTCCTGTAGAGACCGAACCGTAACGTACGGTACTGATCCTTGAGCGCCACTCCAGACACATCGAGCGAAGGACTGACAGCCCGGCAACAGGCCGTGCTGGATGCGGTCCTCGGCCTGATGGTCGAGAAGGGCGAGCACCTGACGATGACGGCTGTCGCCCGGCGTGCGAGCTGCTCGAAGGAAACCCTCTACAAGTGGTTCGGCGATCGTGACGGCCTGTTGACCGCGACCGTGCAGTGGCAGGCCTCGAAGGTGCGCGCCGGCAATTATGATCGCCAGAAACTCGATGCCCTGACGCTGCGCGAAAGCCTGACGCGTTTCGCGACGAACTGGCTCAATGTGATCACCAGCGACACCTCGATTGCACTGAACCGGATTGCCATCAGCCAGGCCGGATCGAAGGCCGGCAATCTCGGCGGGATCGTGCTGGCGAACGGGCGTGTCGCCATCGGCGAACGCCTGAAGCCGGTTCTTGACGCGGGCCGTGAGGCGGGGCTCCTGACTTTCGATGATACGGAGACTGCCTTTCGCACATTCCTCGGCCTTGTCGGGCGCGATGTGCAGATCAGGCTGCTGCTGGGTGATGCGCTCGTGTTGAGCCCTGCGGAGAACGAGCGCGATGCAGCGCGCGCGACCGATCAATTCCTCACTCTGTACGGCGCGGTTGAAGCCGCTCCGGGCAAAGAAAAACCCTAACGCGAGACCAAGGAGCAACCTATGCGCGTTTATTACGACCGCGATGCGGACATCAATCTGATCAAGGGCAAGAAAGTCTGCATCGTCGGCTACGGCTCGCAGGGCCATGCCCATGCGCTCAACCTGCGCGATTCCGGCGTGAAGGACGTGATCATCGCCCTGAAGGCCGGTTCGGCCACCCGCAAGAAGGCCGAGGAAGCCGGTTTCAAGGTCATGACCCCGGCCGAAGCCGCCAAGACCGCCGACATCATGATGATGCTGACCCCTGACGAACTGCAGGGCGACATCTATCGCGACGAACTGCACGGCAACATGAAGGAAGGCGCGGCGCTGCTCTTCGCGCATGGCCTCAACGTGCATTTCAACCTGATCGAGCCACGCAAGGACCTCGACGTGCTGATGGTCGCGCCGAAGGGGCCCGGCCACACCGTGCGCTCGGAGTATCAGCGCGGCGGCGGCGTGCCGACCCTGATCGCGATCCACCAGGACGCCACCGGCAACGCCCATGATCTCGGCCTGTCCTACGCCTCGGCCAATGGCGGTGGTCGCGCCGGCATCATCGAGACCACCTTCAAGGAAGAGTGCGAGACCGACCTCTTCGGCGAGCAGGTCGTGCTCTGCGGCGGCCTGGTCGAGCTGATCAAGGCTGGCTACGAGACCCTGACCGAGGCTGGCTATGCACCCGAGATGGCCTATTTCGAGTGCCTGCATGAAGTGAAGCTGATCGTCGACCTCATCTACGAGGGCGGCATCGCCAACATGAACTACTCGATCTCGAACACCGCCGAATTCGGCGAATATGTCACCGGCCCGCGCATCATCACCGCCGAGACCAAGGCCGAGATGAAGCGCGTGCTGACCGACATCCAATCGGGCAAGTTCACCCGCGACTGGATGCTCGAGAACAAGGTCAACCAGACCTCGTTCAAGGCCACCCGCGCCCGCATGGCCGCGCACCCGATCGAGGAAGTCGGCGCCAAGCTGCGCGACATGATGCCCTGGATCAAGGCCAAGGCGCTGGTCGACAAGACCAAGAACTGATCGGGCTCAGGCTCTGACCCACGGACTTGGCGAGCCGGTGCAATACCACTCGCCAAGCGCCTGAGAGGGTTAACAAATCATTGATTCCGAGAGGGCGGATGCAGTAATGTGTCCGCCCTCTCGCCTTTCCGGGCGTGGAACCGGTTCCAGTTCGATGCGTTCGAAAGGGCAGTCGTACGTGGAGGCGGCCATGAGGACGATGAACCTGAACAGTGTCATTGACAGCCCTATCTGTGCGCGGGCCTTGCTTGCAGTGTCGCTCGTGATCGTATTTGCCGCGGTGTTCGGACTTTTCGGATACTGAAGGGCGCTTGCGTCAGGCGGCAGGATTTGGCGAAGAACGCGGGACCATCGAAAACGGAAAAGGCCTCCGACGTTTTGCGCCGGAGGCCTTTCTCCTCGCAGGGATAGCGGGGGTCAGAAGGTGATCTTGTCCTTGATCTCGGACTCGACATTCGAGGGCAGGACGCTGCGTTTCACGAGATCGTTGAAGTCCTTGAACTTCGCCTTGGTGCGCTCCTCGATGATTTTCTTGGAGCGCGCTTCGCCGATGCCCTTGAGGCTGTCGAGTTCGGCGGCGGTTGCGGTGTTGATGTTGATCTTCTTGACCTGAGCGGCGGCTGCGGGCTGTGCAGGCTTGGCGGCGGTACCAGCGGCGGGCGCTGCGGGCGTCGCGACTGGGGCCGGGGCACGTGCGGGGGCGCTCGGCTGAGTGGTGGGCTGTTGTGCGAAGGCGAAGCCGGCGGTCAGCGCGAGGGCGACGATCGGCGAGATGATGCGCGAAAGGCTCATGGTTGGACTCCATAGTCCTGCCCGGGAGGGTAGCATCGGACAGGCGCCGGGTCGCCCGCCTCGACAACGCCGGCAGCCTGGAGCCGTTCGGCGTGCCGCGTCAGATTCGCACTGGTGAGTGGCGATATCGCGACGCAACGCCGCCAATTCGCGCCTTCTGGCCTGAACCCGCGCTGAATGCGCTGTTCAGCGTTCGGACGGCTTTTGGTCAGCGCGTCACGAACTCGGCCAGCCGTCCGGCACCATAGAGCAGGCCGAAGCCCCAGGCGAAGGAGGCGGCCCAGTTGGCGAGCTGGAAGGGCAGGAACGGCATTTTCACGATGCCGGCGACAATGGCGATGACCGCCCGCAGCGGCCCGAAGAAATGGCCGATGAGAATGCTGAAGATGCCCCATTTCTCGAAGAAGGCATGACCCTTCTCAAGCAGTTCAGGGTTCTTCTTGAGCGGCCAGGTTTCCCCGATGCGCGGGCCGAGCACGAGGCCGGCCCAATAGGAGATCCAGAAACCGCAACCTGCGCCGAGCGAGGCTGCGAAAGCCAGCGGAACCAGATCAAGACCGGAGGCTCCCGCCGCCGCGCCGAAGGCGGTGAAGAACACCGTAGCGGGTACGAGCCAGGACAGCACCGCGACACATTCGGCGAAGGCCACCAGAAAGACGATCGGGATCGCCCATTGCTGGTTGGTGCGCATGAACTCGACGAGTCCCTGCATCAGGCTTTCGAGTTGCTGCATGAGGGTCGAAATCTTTCAGGCCAAGGCGCTGGCTTATCGCTGTCCCGGGCCACGGATGCAACAGCTGCGCTCCGCGGCGAATCTGCCGGGCAAGACCAAGGTTGGGTTGCCTTCCGGAGGCGATCACCTAGAGTTTCGCCAAACGAACGCGATATTCGGCCAGGGCGCGTGGCGCAGCAGGCCGTTGGGGAACGCTTTATGGAGCTTCAAGACCGCCTGCACGCTGGTGCGGGTCCTGCTGGCGTGCCCGGGGCGGATACCGCGCCAGCTGTCAATCTCAGCGGCATCGACATCACCTTCCAGCTTGCAGGAGGGCATCGCTACAAGGCGGTGACCGGCATCGACCTCACCGTCTCGGCCGGGGAGTTCGTGTCGGTCGTGGGGCCGACCGGCTGTGGAAAGTCGACCTTGCTCAATGCTGCAGCCGGGCTGCTGACCCCGTCTGCCGGTAAGGTCGGGATCTTCGGCAAGCCGCTCTCGGGGCTGAATGTCCGCGCGGGCTATCTCTTCCAGCAGGACGCGCTGATGCCGTGGAAGACGGCTCTGCAGAATGTCGCAGTGGCACTGGAACCGATGGGTGTGCCGGCCGCGGAGGCTGACGCCCGCGCCCGAGACTGGCTCGGCCGCGTCGGCCTGCGTGCCTTTGTCGATCGTTATCCGCACATGCTCTCGGGCGGCCAGCGCAAGCGCGTCAGTCTCGCGCAGATGCTGATCCGCAATCCCGAGATTCTGCTGATGGATGAGCCCTTCGGCCCGCTCGATGCGCAGACGCGGCAGATCATGGGCAATCTCCTGCTGGATCTCTGGTCGAAGGATCGAAAAGCCCTGATTTTTGTCACGCATGATCTCGAGGAGGCGATCGCGCTCTCCGACCGCGTCGTGGTGATGTCGGCGGGGCCGGCCGCCGGAATCGTTGCCGATTACAGGGTCACCCTGCCGCGTCCGCGCGACATCGCCGAGATCCGGCTGGAGAAGGCCTTCCACGAGATTCATCGCGACATCTGGTCGTCGCTGCGTGTCGAGGTGCAGAAGGCCTACGCCATGGGCGAGGGCAAGGAACTGGTGCAGGGAGACGCCCCGTGAACCGCCTGACGCTCCTTGCGCTGCAGATCCTCGTCGCTGTCGTGTTCCTGCTGATCTGGCATGTCTTCACTGTCTATCCGCTGCTCGGCGACACCAAGACGATCCAGTTCTTCTTCTCGACGCCGCTGCAGGTCCTCGGTCGAACCTGGACCCAGCTGACTGGCGGCGACATCTATTTCCATCTCGGCATCACGCTGACCGAGACCGTGCTCGCCTTCGTCATCGGCTCGGCGGCGGGCATCTTCTTCGGCTTCACCTTCGCGCGCCGGCAACTGATGGCGGCGGTGTTCGATCCCTATATCAAGGCGGCCAATGCGTTGCCGCGTGTGGTGTTGGCGCCGATCTTCGCGCTCTGGTTCGGTCTCGGCATCTGGTCGAAGGTGGCGCTCGGCTTCACGCTGGTCTTCTTCATCGTCTTCTTCAACGTCTACCAGGGCGTTCGCGAGGTCTCGCCGACGGTGCTCGCCAATGCCCGCATGCTCGGCATGAACGAACGCCAGCTCTTCCGCCATGTCTACTGGCCGTCGGCCCTGACCTGGATGTTCTCCTCGCTGCACACCTCTGTCGGCTTTGCGCTGGTCGGTGCAGTTGTCGGCGAATATCTCGGCTCGTCGGCCGGCCTCGGCTACAAGATCCATGAGGCTGAGAGCGTCTTCGATGTCACCGGCGTGTTCTCCGGCATGCTGATCCTGGCGCTCTTCGTCATCGTGATCGATTCGCTCGTCACCTTCGTCGAGAAGCGGCTGCTGGTCTGGCGGCCCGGACAGAGCGCGACCACGACGACATAGGTCGGCGGGGCCAGCTCAGCCCGCACCTGCCGCCTCTGGGCGCTGCTGACGAGCCATGTGCCCGGCAGCGGCGCTGCTTTCGATCAGCGTCAGGAAGGCTGCCGCGACCGGGCGGAGCGTCTCCGCCGGCAGCGATACGGCGTGCAAGGTGCGTCGAAGGTTCGGGCGGAGGGGGATCGCGACGACACCACGGCTGTCGTCGAGGGCAAGCTCGGGCATGATCGTCAGGCCGAGCCCTTCACGCACCATGCTCAGCAGCGTCGCGTTGTCGCGCACGAGGCAGGCGATCTCGGGATGGCTGGCCGCCGCGGTCAGGAGTTCCTGGATGAGCGTTTCGCAGCCCCCGCCCGAGAGCAGCATGCGCTGCCCGTCCAGAGCGCCAAGCAGGAGCGAGGCGCGGGATGCAAGCTCGTGGTCGGTGGGGACAACCACGAGGTAGTCGTCGGAATAGACCGGACGGGCTGACAATTCAGGATGGGTGCGGCTGGTGATGCCGATCTCGACCACGCCGGCCTGGACCCAGGCCGTGACCTCCGGATCCGTCCCCTCGTACAAGCCCACGGTAATGCCGGGATGCTCGGTGCGCAGGCGCCGCAGCCATGCGGGCAGCAGCCGGATGGCTGCGCTCTGTACGACGCCGATCCGCAAGGTGCCGCTTAACTTGCCGGCAAGGCCGCCACATGTGCCGAGCCGCGCTACGGCCGCGAGTGCCGCACGTGTCTCGACAAGTGCCGCTTCGCCGGCTGCCGTCAGCGCCAACCCATCGCGGCCACGCAGCAGCAAGGTCGCGTCCAGCGCCCGTTCCAAGCCTGCTACCGCCTGGCTCACGGCTGACTGCGACAGGCAAAGGCGGTCGGCTGCGACGGTGAAGCCGCCATGTTCGACGACGCCAGCGAAACAACGCAACTGCACCAGAGTGACATTAGGTGGCATGATCGAGGGGTATTCCCAGGATTAATTGGACTGATCTTGTCCGCGTCCTTAACCCGGCCACCGCAACGCACTCAAGGCCAGGGATGGGGCTCGATGACCGCCGTATCAGACAGATTGACCGTGGGCCTCGCCCAGATCGCTCCGGTATGGCTCGATCGCGATGCCACCCTGGCGAAGGTGGTCGACTGGATCGCGCGTGCTGCAGCGGCCGGGTGCGGCTTCGTCGCATTCGGGGAGGCGCTGGTGCCGGGTTATCCTTTCTGGATCGAACACACTGACGGCGCGCGTTTTGAATCCTCGCTGCAGAAGGAGATACACGCGCATTATCTGGACCAGGCCGTGCAGATCGAGGCTGGCCACCTGGCTCCGGTCTGCGCTGCGGCGGAGCGCTGCGGCGTTGCCGTCATGCTCGGCATCATCGAACGCCCGGCAGATCGGGGTGGACACAGCGTCTATTGCTCGCGCGTGCATATTGGCGCGGATGGCACCATCGCGTCGGTGCATCGCAAGCTGATGCCGACCTACGAAGAGAGGCTGAGCTGGGCGCCGGGCGACGGACATGGCCTTCAGGTGCACCGTGTCGGGGCCTTCACGGTTGGCGGGCTGAACTGCTTCGAGAACTGGATGCCGCTGTCGCGAGCAGCGCTGTATGCGCAGGGGGAGAACCTGCATGTGGCGCTCTGGCCGGGGAACCTCCGCAACACGGTCGATACAACCTGCTTCCTGGCGCGGGAGGGACGCAACTACGTGCTGGCGATCTCTGGGCTGATGCGCAAACAGGATGTACCGGCCGGCAGTCCTGCCGCTGCCATGCTGGAAACCTGCCCCGAGATCCTGGCTGATGGCGGCTCCGGCATCGCCGGGCCGGACGGCAAATGGGTGATAGAGCCCGTGACAGGGCGAGAGGAGCTTCTCGTTGCGACGCTCGATCATCGCGAGGTCAGGCGCGAGCGCCAGAATTTCGATCAGGCCGGACACTATGCCCGACCGGATGTGACACGCCTCGTCGTCAACCGGACGCGGCAGGGGGTTGCGTCCTTCCTCGACGAGGGGACCCTGTAGCAACGTGGGCTCACCTGCATTCGGCTTAGGGGGGACTCAGACGAAAGTTCCGCTCCGGACCTCGGTCTGATCGGGGAGGCGAGGTTGCCCGTGCCGTGCAATCTCGCCTATCGTCGGGGCCGACTGCGCCAGTTCAGAAGCGCAAACCGATCCGATCAGGAGGAAATTCGATGAGCTTCACCCGTCGCGGCGCGCTTGCCGCGCTCGCCTTGTCCACCTCTCTCGGTTTCGTGCCGTTTGGCGCACAGGCCCAGACGGCCGAGAAACCGAATGTCACGCTCGGCGTCGGCGGCAAGCAGCTGCTCTATTATCTTCCGCTGACGGTCGCGGAGAAGAAGGGCTTCTTCAAGGAGCAGGGGCTCGACGTCACGATCAACGACTTCGGCGGTGGCGCGAAGTCGTTGCAGGCCCTCGTCGGCGGCTCGGTCGATGTCGTGACCGGCGCCTATGAGCATACCATCCGGATGCAGGCCAAGGGCCAGGACATCCGCGCCGTGGTTGAGCTCGGTCGTTTCCCGGCGATCACCATCGCCGTGCGCAAGGAGCTTGCCGACAAGGTCAAATCCGCGGCCGATTTCAAGGGCTTGAAGATCGGCGTCACCGCGCCCGGCTCCTCGACCTCGCTGACCGCGCAATATGCCATGGTCAAGGCCGGCCTGAAGGCGACCGACGCTCCGATCATCGGAGTCGGTGCCGGCGCGAGTGCCGTTGCCGCGATCAAGCAGGGCCAGGTCGACATCATCTCGCATCTCGATCCCGTGACCTCGAAGCTCGAAGCGGATGGCGATGTCGTCGCGCTGATCGACACCCGCACCGAGGCCGGTACCAAGGCATTGTTCGGCGGCTCGAACCCCGCCGCCGTGCTCTATCTCAAGAATGATTTCGCCGAGAAGAACCCGGTCACGACCCAAAAGCTCGTCAACGCGCTGGTCAAGTCCCTGAAATGGCTGGAGACGGCCAAGCCTGAGGACGTCGCTGATCTCGTCCCCGCGGAATACCATCTCGGCGACAAGCCGCTCTATCTGCGCGCGGTCAAGAACTCGCAGGAAAGCTATTCGCGCACCGGCATTTCCACGCCAGATGCGATGAAGAGCATGTATGACTCGCTGAAGTTGCTCGATCCTGAGCTTGCGACCTCGAATGTCGACCTGAGCAAGACCTTCATCGACAGCTTTGCGAAGAAGGCCGCCGCCGGATCGTAAGCTCTCGACTCCTTGCTGCGCGCCGGTCAATCTCGGCTCTTCCGTTGGGAGAGACGAGATGACCGAGCGCGCTGCGATCGAGACCTTGCTCCTGAGTGCCTATGAGGCACGCGTGCAGGGGGATCTCGATGGAGTGATGACCTTCTTTCACCCGGATTGCCGGTTCCATTTCATGGGAGCGGAGAATCTCGGGGCCATGTGCAGCCCACAGACGGGCTGTGCCGCGGTTCGGGAGCAGATGGCGGGGCTGATCGGCACGTTCGCCTTCTCGAAGTTCAGGACGCTGGGCCTGCTCGTCGAAGGCGATCGCGCCTCGTTTCACTGGAGCGCCGATGTCACCCATGTGCCGACCGGTCGTACCCAGAGCTTCGAGGCGGTCGATCTGATCACCGTCGAGGACGGCAAGGTCAGAAGCCTGACGCAGTTCACGGACACAGCCAGCGTGCTGCGTCTCGGCTCTGCCTGATCTGCGTTTGTCATCGCCTGCATCAACGCTTTCGATTTGCGCCCGGCGCGGCAACCGCTAGGTTCGCCGCGTCGTTTCGTTGAAGGCTTGTGCTGCGCGCCATGAACATCCTCTCGATCCAGTCCCATGTCGCTTTTGGCCATGTCGGCAATGCCTCCGCCGTTTTCCCGATGCAGCGACTCGGGGTCGAGGTCTGGCCGATCCATACTGTGCAGTTCTCGAATCATACGGGCTACGGGGACTGGAAAGGCCGGGTCTTCGAGGGCGGCATGATCGACGAGGTGATGGAAGGCATTGCCGAGCGCGGTGTGCTGCCGGGCTGCGACGGCGTGCTCTCCGGCTATATGGGATCGGCCGATATCGGCCACGCCATCCTGTCTGCTGTCGAACGTGTCCGCGCGGCCAATCCCGATGCGCTCTATTGCTGCGACCCGGTGATCGGCGATGTCGGGCGCGGCATTTTCGTGCGGCCGGGCATTCCCGAGTTCATGCGCGAACAAGCGGTGCCGGCCGCCGATATCGTCACGCCGAACCAATTCGAGCTCGAACTCCTGACCGATATCGAGGTGAAGACCATTGCCGACGCGCACCGCGCCGTCGAAACGCTGCGCGATGCCGGGCCGAAAGTCGTGCTGGTGACATCGCTGGTCACGGAAGAAACGCCAGCGGATGCGATCGACCTGATGGCGGCTGACGCCAAGGGCGCCTTCCGGGTGCGCACACCGAAGATCGACATCAGTGTCAATGGTGCGGGCGATGCGATCGCCGCGCTCTTCTTTGTCCACTACATGCGCGAGGGATCGGCTGCCGCTGCCCTCAGTAAGGCCTCGTCCTCGATCTACGGCCTGTTGAAGCGGACGAAGGAGGCCGGCTCGCGCGAAATCCTGACGGTTGCCGCACAGGACGAGTTCGTGACGCCTTCGCAGCTCTTCACGCCTCAAGCGATCTGAGCCGCAGGCTGAATTCGATGAAACTGCGCGTCGGCACCTTCAATGTCGAAAACCTGCTGACGCGTCACCGCTTCGAGAATGGCGGACGCATCGACACCGCCGCGGCGATGTCGCTCTTTCATTTTCCGCGCGCCGATCAGCGCGATGCCGTCGAGCGCTCGCTCGCGGTGGCGCTTGAGGATGACAAGCGCCAGATGACGGCACTCGCCATCGCCGAGGCGCAGGCCGATATCTGGATGCTGCAGGAAGTGGACTCACTCGCCAGCCTGCAGGCGTTCTTCGCCAATTACGTCCATCGCATCGCCGATTATCGCTATGGCCATTTCGCCTTGATCGACGGCAATGACAGGCGCGACATCGATATCGGCTTTGGCGCCCGGCGCGATCTGCTGGCGCCGCAGGCGGTCCGTGTCGTCTCGCATAAGGACCTCAGTTTCGGCCAGGCCGGTGCCTATGATCCTTCGCTCGCGCGTTTCGGCATCAGGCCGGGCGACAGGGTCTTTGCCCGCGATTGCCTCGCCGTCGAGCTGAGCTTTGGTGACCGTTCGCTGACCCTGTTCGGTTGCCATTTCAAGTCAATGAACAATGGCCGCGACGATGGCCGGCAGGAGACCCTGCCGATCAGGCGGGCGGAGGCCCTGGCCGTCAGGCACATCATCAAGAATTGGTTCGGCGCGTCTTGGCGCGAGGCCAACTGGATCGTGTTGGGTGATCTCAACGGTTATCGCTATGGCCTTGGCCCATTGGGCGAGCTGGTCGACGAAGGGGATAGCGGCATCGAGCCGTTGCTCGAGGATTTCGCCGTCGACCCGATCGTGCATCTGCCCCAGCATGAGCGGTGGACGCATTTCCGGCGCTACTGGTCGGAGGCCGAGCAGCGGCTCATCGACAGCCATATGCCGCTGGACCATATCCTGCTGTCGCCGGCGCTGGCGGCTGCGAACCCCAATCCGGCCATGCAGATGATCCGGCGCGGTTTGCCCTATCGCGTGCCGCTCGATCCGCGCGAGCCCGATCGTTCAATGGCGCGGCTTGCGACCTGCAGCGACCGCTATCCGCGCGTCGGCTGGGACAGGCCGAAGGCATCGGATCATTGCCCGTTGACCATCGATCTGGTCGTGCCTGTCACCAAGGGAGGGTTGCCGTGAAACGCCGCTTCGTTACGCTCGATGTCTTCACCCGGGCCCGTCATGCCGGCAACCCTTTGGCGGTGGTGCTGGACTCGGAGGGCCTCGACACCGAGGCGATGCAGGCGATCACGCGCGAATTCAACCTGTCCGAGACGGTCTTCGTCGCGCCGCCCGCCGAGCTCGGCAACCGTGCCGCCATTCGGATCTTCACGCCCGGCCGGGAGTTGCCGTTCGCCGGCCATCCCACCGTCGGTACCGCTGTCCTGCTCGCGTTGCGTGACGCTGAGGAAGGTAGGGCAAAGGACAAGCTGGTGCTGGAGGAGCGGATCGGTGCCGTTTCCTGCGACGTCTCGGTCGGGAATGATCGGGGCAGGGCCGTCTTCACCCTGCCGCGCTTGCCCGAGCGGATCGGAGAGGCGGCCGCAGCGGCGGAGATTGCCAGTGCTCTTGGGCTCGATCCGGCCGAGATTGGCTTCGATGCCCATGAGCCCGGCGTATTCTCCGGAGGCGTCGGCTTCACCCTGGTTCCGGTGGCGAGTCTCGAGGCGATGGGCCGCATCACGCTCGACATGATGCGGTGGAATACGGTGATGAAGCCCGCCGAGCATCCCAACGCCTTCGTCTATTGTCGGCAGACCCGCGATGCGGGCCATCACTTCCATGCCCGCATGTTCGCGCCGGGGATGGGCATCGGCGAAGACCCCGCGACCGGCGGAGCCGCCGCCGCCTTTGCCGCCGCCGTGATGGCCTTCGATCGTCCCGGTGATGGCGAGCATCGCCTCGTCATCGAGCAGGGTTACGAGATGGGGCGACCGTCGCAGATTGAACTCAGCCTGCGGGTCGAGCGCGGTGGACTCGTTTCGGCCAGCATTGGCGGGGAAGCTGTGCTGGTGAGCGAGGGCATGCTGCTGTGAACGGAACCGAATGATGAATGGCGTTATCGACGGGACGATCGTTCCGCTCGCGCGGGTCGAGGCCGTGGTCGAGCCGCATGACTGGGCCTTCGCGCAGGAAAACCACGACGCAATCGCCACGCATTGGGCCAAGATCAGCGCAGGCAAGCCGGCAATGTTCAATGGCCGGATCATGCTGCAGCATCGTGGCGCGATCGCGGATGGCGTGTTCAGCGCGCGCTATTTCGAGACGGACTACGCCGCCTTCATGACCTGGCGCGATCTCGGTCATCCCGGCCCGGTGGTTCGCAACGGTTATGCGATGGCGGCCCTGCGGGCGGCGGATGGCGCCTTTCTCTGCGGAAAGATGGGTGATCACACCGCCAATGCCGGCAAGGTCTATTTCGCTGCCGGCACGCCGGATCGCGAAGATCTCAGGGACGACGGCACGCTCGACCTTGCCGGCAGCGTCACACGCGAACTCTGCGAGGAGACCGGACTGACCTTGGGCGAAATCGACGTCGATGAAAGCTGGACGGCGGTGATCATGACCGGCCGCGTCGCTTTCATGCGGCCGGTGGCGCTGTCCTGGTCGGCCGAGGAAGCGCGCGAGATCATGCTGTCACGCATCAGGGAACAGGCGGAGCCTGAACTCTCCGATGTCGTGATCGTGCGCAATCTCGCCGAGAGCGAGCATCTCGACATGCCGCCTTTCATGCGGCGCTATCTCGCCCATATCTACGCTCAAGACTGACCATCCCCTGATTTTCCGGAACGGAACGAGATGACCGCGCCAGAAGCCTTGCCGCTACCCGCAGACAATCCCTTCGCCGCCGTCTGGGAGACGCCCTTCGGCCTGCCGCCCTTCGCGGTGATCAAGCCTGAACACATCACGCCGGCTTTCGAGGCGGCTCTGGCCAAGCACAAGGCGGAGATAACCGCGATCTCTGACGATCAGTCAGAGCCCGATTTCGCCAACGTGATCGAAGCTCTGGAACGATCGGGCCGCGCGCTCAGCCGTGTCGGCGGTGTCTTCTACAATCTTGCCGGCGCCGACACGAACGAGGCGCTGCAGGCGATCGAACGCGAGATGTCACCGGTCACCTCGCGGCACTGGTCGGGAATCATGATGGACCCGGCCCTGTTCGCCCGCGTCGATGCCGTCTTCGCGAAGCGCGAGAGTTTGGGGCTCGACGCCGAACAGAAGCGCCTGCTGGAACGGACCTATCGCGGCTTCGTTCGCTCGGGTGCGCAGCTTGGTTCCGAGGAAAAGAAGCGCCTTGCCGCGATCAACGAGCGTCTGGCGGGGCTCGGCACGCAGTTTAGCCAGAACGTGCTCAAGGATGAGGCCTCCTATGCTCTTGTCCTCGATGACGAGGCCAAGCTCGCGGGCGTGCCGCCCTTCCTGCGGGCGGCGATGGCTCATGCCGCTGGCGACCGGGGCCATGACGGCAAGCATGCGGTTACACTTTCACGTTCGATCATCGAGCCCTTCCTGACTTTCTCCACCCGCCGCGAGCTCCGCGAGGAGGCCTTCGTGGCCTGGAGCAAGCGCGGCGAGAATGGCGGCGAGACGGATAACCGAGCCATCGTCGCGGAGATGGTGGCTCTGCGTGCCGAGAAGGCAAAGCTGCTCGGCTTCGAGACCTTCGCGCATTTCAAGCTCGACGATTCCATGGCCAAGACGCCGCAGAATGTCCGGGGGCTGCTCGAACTGGTCTGGAAGCCGGCCAAGGCGCGGGCTGCGAAGGAAGCGGCTGACCTTGCCCTGCTCGCGCAGGAGGAGGGCGAGAATGGCCCGATCCGGCCCTGGGACTGGCGCCACTATGCCGAGAAGGTGCGCCAGAAGACCTATGCGCTCGATGAGGCGGTGCTGAAGCCCTATCTCCAGCTCGACCGTATCATCGCTGCAGCCTTCGACACAGCGGGCAAGCTCTTCGGCCTGACCTTCGAGGAGAAGCGCGATCTCGCGGGTTATCATCCCGACGTTCGCGTCTTTGAGGTCCGCGAGGCGGGCGGCCGGCATATCGGGCTCTTCCTCGGTGATTATTTCGCCCGAGCATCGAAACGTTCGGGCGCGTGGATGAGCGCCTATCGCGGCCAGCGCAAGCTCGGCGGCGAGGTTCGGCCGATCATCGTCAACGTCTGCAATTTCGCGAAGCCCGCGGCAGGCAAGCCGGCACTGCTTTCGATCGATGATGCGCGCACTCTGTTCCACGAGTTCGGCCATGCCCTGCATGGGCTCTTGTCCGACGTGACCTATGGCTCGCTCGCCGGCACCTCGGTCTCGCGTGATTTCGTCGAGTTGCCGTCCCAGCTCTACGAGCATTGGTTCCTGACGCGCGAGGTGATGCAGGCCTATTGCCTGCATGCCGAGACCGGCGAGCCGATCCCAGAGGCGTTGATCGACAAGATCAAGAAGGCGCAGACTTTCAACCAGGGCTTTGCGACGGTGGAATACACCTCGTCGGCGCTGGTCGACCTCGCCTTCCATTCGCTGAAGGATCCGGCAACGGTCGATCCGCTAGCCTTCGAGGCGGCAGAGCTGGAGCGTATCGGCATGCCGGCCGAGATCATCATGCGTCACCGCACGCCGCATTTCACACATGTCTTCTCGGGCGACGGCTATTCGGCCGGCTATTACAGCTATCTCTGGTCCGAGGTGATGGATGCCGACGCTTTCAACGCCTTCATCGAGGCCGGAGACGTCTTCGCCGCCGATATCGCCGGCAAGCTGAAGCGATTCATCTATTCGGCGGGCGATACGCGCGATCCAGCTGAAGCCTACACGCTCTTCAGGGGCAGGCTGCCCACGCCGGATGCCCTGCTGGAGAAGCGCGGCCTGGCGGCGTAGGCGAAGCGCACGCTGTCATCACGCGGACCATCCCCGTCTTGAACCGCCGGGGCGAAGGGTGATGCTTGGACGGAAGTCGACATGGTCGGGATAAACCCGACCATGACGCGTGGTGCTGACAAGCCTTACGGATAACCGAACCGTGACTTGGTGGCGCGCACCTGAGAGATCGCGCCAGCGTCATTGCCTGCCGCGCAGGTCGAACGGGCATTGGCGATCTCGGCACTGACGCGGCTGTGCACGCCCTTGGTGGTGTGGCCGGTCGCGAGGTCGTTATCCATCACCGCCTGGAAACGTTCGACCTCGCCCGAGCAGCCCGATCCGCTCGGCATGCGGAAGGTGCTGGGCGTCACGCCTGGTGCTGCCTGCTCCGGTGCCGGGGCGGGCGGTGGTCCGGCTGTCTGGCAGGCGGCGAGCAGGAAGCCGGCGAGGGGGGGAATCAAGAACGAAGTGGCGCGCATCGCATGCAGGCTCCGGCTGGCGAATGGCCGGGACAATGACCGATTCCCCGCGCCGTTCCAATCACCTGCGCTCACCGTTCAGTCGGTCAGTAGGAGGCGGGAGGCAGCCAGTGCCAGGAACGCCGAGAAAGCGGCCGCTAGCCAGATTGCGTCGAGTCCGATCGTGTGATGCGCAAGAGCGCCGGCCACCGCTCCGCTCAGCAGCCCAAGCCAGAGCGTGAAATGGCGCAGCCAGGCGAGGCGGGAGCCGCCAAGCAGGGCCCCGGCGATGCGTTGCCCCATCTTCACCAGCGTGCCGGTCATGTAGGTCAGGCCGATCGTGACCTCGCCGTCGCGCTGGAACACGGAGTTTTCCATGCCCATGGCGACGGCGAGCATGGCGATGCTGATGCCGGCCTCCCCCAGCCTGTCGGACAGCGCAGCGATGAAGAGACAGATCGTCAGAGCTGCCAGCACGGCGGTGTGCCGCCTCGTCCGGGCAAAATGCCCGACGAGCGAGCCGAGCACCACGCCGCCGACGAAGAGCATGATGATGCCGCCTGCCAGCGCGATACCGCTGAGATGGCCGTTGGCGAGTTCGATGCCGAGCCGCGTCGTGTTCCCTGTCATGAAGGACACGAAGAAACCGCCAAGGCTGATGAAGCCCAGCGCATCGACATAGCCTGCAAGGCAGGTCAGTCCGACCGCAAGACCGATCGTGCGGCGGTCGTAGCGCATCATCGGATATCTCTCCCCAACTGCCCGGCGATCGAATGCGATTCGCAGGGAGCGGACAATGCGTGCCGCGCCAACAGTTGCGGCCCGGGCAGGATAGCGAGACTCCGGCCGGGACGACGTTGCAAACTTCGCATGCGTCACATGCTTGCGCACCGCGGGTGCTTTCGGTTACATCGTGTCCAGTCGAACGAGGAACGCCCGTGGCCGCATCTGCCACCCATGCCTGGATCCTGAGCCGCGCCGCTGCGCGGACGGTCGGCATGCGCGCTCCGCTTGGCCTTGGTCAGCTTCTTCTCCTTAGCCGCCCCTGAGGGCCGGCCGGGCATGCATGCCTGGGCGCTCAGGGGAGTGACGAGAACCGCCTTCCAGACCTAACGCGCCCATCCGAACGACCGCGGCGCGACCCATTCAGGATCACGACCATGACCAACGCTTCCCAGACTGCATCCTCCAAGGACCGGGTGCTGATCTTCGACACCACGCTGCGTGACGGCGAACAATGCCCCGGCGCCACCATGACCTTCGAGGAGAAGCTGGAGGTCGCCGATGTGCTGGACGCCATGGGTGTCGACATCATCGAGGCCGGATTCCCGATCGCGTCCGACGGCGATTTCGAGGCTGTCTCGGAAATCGCCAAGCGGATCAAGCGTGCGACCGTCGCCGGGCTGGCGCGGGCCATCAGCGCCGATATCGCTCGTGCAGGCGAAGCCGTCCGCTTCGCGGTGAAGCCGCGCATCCACACCTTCGTCTCGACCTCGCCGATCCACCTGCAGCACCAGATGCGCAAGACCGAGGATGAGGTTCTGGAGATCATCACCAGGACCGTCGCCCAGGCGCGCAACCTGGTCGAGGATGTCGAGTGGTCGGCGATGGATGCGACGCGCACCCCGATCGAGTATCTCTGCCGGGCGGTCGAGACCGCGATCAAGGCCGGTGCGACGACGATCAACCTGCCCGATACCGTCGGTTACGCGACGCCGGACGAGTATCGCACCATGTTCAGCGCGATCCGCGAGCGCGTGCCGAATGCCGACAAGGCGATCTTCTCGGTGCACTGCCATAACGATCTCGGCCTGGCTGTGGCCAACTCGCTGGCCGGCATCGAGGGCGGCGCGCGGCAGGTCGAATGCACGATCAACGGCATCGGCGAGCGCGCGGGCAACGCGGCGCTGGAAGAGGTGGTGATGGCGCTGCGGGTCCGCGGCGACGTGCTGCCCTACGATACCGGCATCGAGTCGGCCATGCTGATGCGCGCGTCGAAGGCGGTTTCCACCGCCTGCTCCTTCCCGGTTCAGTACAACAAGGCGATCGTCGGCCGGAACGCCTTCGCCCATGAGAGCGGCATTCACCAGGACGGCATGCTGAAGCACCAGCAGACCTATGAGATCATGACGCCCGCCTCGGTCGGCGTGACCAAGACCTCACTGGTGATGGGCAAGCATTCGGGGCGCGCCGCCTTCCGCTCCAAGCTGAAGGAGATGGGCTACGATCTCGGCGACAACCAGCTGGAGGACGCCTTCACCCGATTCAAGGCCCTGGCCGATCGCAAGAAGCACGTCTATGACGAGGATATCGAAGCGCTGGTCGACGAGAACATCGCAACCGCCCATGACCGCGTGAAGCTGGTTTCGCTGACGGTGATCGCCGGCACGCGTGGCCCGCAGCGGGCGATGATGAAGCTGGATGTCGAAGGGCGCGTCGTCGCCGAAGAAGCCGAAGGCAATGGGCCGATCGACGCGGTCTTCAAGGCGATCAAGGCGATCGTGCCGCACGAGGCCCATCTGGAACTCTATGACGTCCATGCCGTGACGGAGGGCACCGATGCCCAGGCCGAGGTTTCGGTCAGGCTCTCCGACGGTGGTGCGTCGGTCACTGGCCGCGGTGCCGATCCCGACACTCTGGTTGCTTCGGCCAAGGCCTATCTCTCGGCGCTCAATAAGCTGATCGCGCGTGGCGCACGCGTGCATGCGCAGGCGGCCGCGGAGTAGTTGCCACGCTTCAGCTGCGGGCCTCGGGGCGAGACGATGTGTTCGTCCCGGGGGCTTGCGGTAAAGGCGGTGGTGATGTTCCAGCCGTATGGGACGAGACCGGGGAAGAGACCTCAGCCGGGCTTGCTACCACTGGCGACCAGGGCGGGCGACGGCACGGCATAGATGCCGTTGCGCTCATATGTGGACACCCGTTCGCGCAGATATTCCTTGATCCTGGTCAGGTTCTCCGGGCGCTGCCGGCGCAGGACAGCTGCGGCGCGGACCGTACCGGATGAAATGGCGTCGATCATCGCGTCGGGAGACGAGACGCGCCAGACCAGCGGGACTTCCACGGTTGAAATATTCACGAAATCGGCTCGGGCGAGCAGCTGTGCGGCGAAGCCCGGTTCGCCATAGCTGAAGAAGTTGGGGCCGGGAGGCAGCCCCACGTCCAGGGAGCCATGGGCGTGAATGGCGTCATAGACCATCGAGAAACCGATGCACTTCGTCGCGTCGCACCACGAGGCATAGGCGAAACGCCCGGCGGGTTTGAGAATGCGGCGGGCCTCAGTGAGTGCCCTGTCCGCATCGGGCAGGTGGGGCAATCCAAAGGCGTTCAGGACGGCGTCGAACTCACCCTCGGCAAAGGGGAGTGACTCGGCATTGCCCTCGACAAAGCGGATTCCCGGATAGGTCTGCTGTGCCAGCCGAATCTGGACAGCGGAAAAGTCCAGGCCGATGGCGTCTGCGCCGCGATCACGTGCGGCGGCTGCCACATAGCCCACGCCACAGGCGACATCGAGAACCCTGTCTCCAGATCTCAGTTCGGCGGCGCGGATCAGTTCGGGGACGCAACCCGACGTCACTTCGCCAAGGTTGCGATGATAGGCGAGCGCGACCGTCGCGGTGCCCCAGCCCGTATGCTCGAAATCCCCAAAGGCACTGGATGCGGCCATGAGCCCGGCCTCCCCATCACGCTCCGCTTGGCCGCGATTGCGCGGCGAGCATAGGAGCTGAGAATAGCATGACCCGAGCGAGACGTCCGCACGGCCTCACACCGGCCAGCCCTCGTTCGCCTTGATCGTCGCCAGCACGAAGGAGGAGCGCATGTCCGCAACGCCCGGCAGGGTCAGCAGGCGCTGCATCGCAAACTCGCCATAGGCCTCGATGTCATCTGCGACGATATGCACGAGCAGGTCGCATTCGCCGGTCATGGCCTGGCAGGAGATCACCTCCTCGAAGGATTTGAGCTTCTCGACCAGCCTTGTTCGCCAGTCCGGGTCGGATTGCGAGAGCTTGACGAAGGCATAAGCCTCGACGCCGTGGCCGAGTGCGCGCCGGTCCAGTTCCGCACGGTAGCCGGTGATGATGCCGTCCTCTTCCAGCGCCTTCAGCCTGCGCAGGCAGGGCGAGGCGGCCATGCCGATCTCTTCAGACAGCGCTGCGTTGGTGATCCGGCCATTACGCTGCAGTGCGCGCAGGATGCGCCGGTCGGTCTCGTCGAGCCGAGAGGGCCTTGCCGCATGATGGGGCATGATCGGACCTCAATTCAATTCCTTGCGTCATATCCTGCCAGCCGATGCGCCGAAGAACAAGAAATAGTCAGGACATGACCGCCGGCTCCGCGCATCTTCCCTTCATGTCAGGGAGGTGCGCCATGTCGACCGATCCGTTCTCCCGCTCCGGCCTGAAGCCGCATGACATACCGGAAGACTTCATCGTCGATCAGCGTTTCGACGCCTATTCGAGGGCGGATCATGAAACCTGGTCGCGGCTGCATCGGCGCCAGGCCGAGTTGCTCCGTGGCCGCGTCTGCGACGAGTATTTCAAGGGACTGGCCGCGCTTGGCATCGCTGCCGATGGCATTCCAGATTTTCGCGACCTGAACCGCGTGCTCGAAGCTGCGACCGGCTGGACGGTCGTGGCCGTGCCGGGGCTCGTGCCGGACCGGGTCTTCTTCACGCATCTGGCGGCGCGCCGCTTTCCAGCGGGCTTCTGGATCAGGCGCCCGGAGGAGTTCGACTATATCGAGGAGCCGGACATCTTCCATGACATCTTCGGCCATGTGCCGCTGTTGATGAACCGGTCCTATGCCGATTTCGTCGCGGCCTATGGCGAGGCGGGGTTGAGATTGTATGATGCCGCCGATCTTGCGCGGCTGGCGCGGCTGTACTGGTACAGCGTCGAGTTCGGCCTGATCGAGACCAAGGCCGGCCTGCGCATCTTCGGTGCCGGCATCGCCTCCTCGCCGGGGGAGACGATCTTCGCGCTCGAGAGCAGATCACCCAACCGGATTGCCTTCGATGCTGTCCGCGTGATGCGTACGCTCTATCGCATCGACGATTACCAGCAGAGCTATTTCGTGATGCCTGGCTTCGACAGCATGCCGGCGCTCGATGAAACCTCCCTGGCCATGGCCCTGTCCCAGGCTCGGACCGGGGCTGATATTGATCCGGACATGGCGCTGCCGGCGGATCGTCTCTTCCAGCGCGGGGATCAGAGCCACCATCGGCAAACCCAGATCGCCTCCTGATGCGCCGAGGAAAGCTGGTTTTCCCCTGAAATCACAACGATTTCACCGCCGCCGTCTTGGCGGCGGCATCGCGCTTGCCTTCTATGAGGCTTCGTGACGCGAGCATGGTCGCGGCTTGGCTGGGGAGCGTGAGGCATGGCTGGCTATTTTCCGAAATGGACATTGAAAACGACCGGCGCGGTGATGCCGGATGAGCGGCTGCCGACCGGGCAGACCATTGTCGCCGGGTTGCAGCATGTCGTCGCCATGTTCGGCTCGACGGTTCTGGCGCCGCTGCTGATGGGGTTCGACCCCAATGTCGCGATCTTCTTCTCAGGCATCGCGACGCTGCTCTTCTTCGTGATCACGAGGGGGCAGCTGCCGAGCTATCTCGGCTCATCCTTCGCTTTCATCGGCGTGGTGATCGCGGCGACCGGCTATGCCGGGGCTGGCCCCAACGCGAATATCGGCGTGGCGCTGGGCGGCATCATCGCCTGCGGCGCACTTTACTTCGCCATCGGCCTGATCGTGCAGGCTGTCGGCACCAACTGGATCGAGAAGCTGCTGCCGCCCGTGGTCACCGGCGCGGTTGTCGCCGCGATCGGTCTCAACCTGACCGCGGTCGCGATGAACATGATCTCGGCGAGCCCCTATACGAAGTGGATCGCGTTGTTCACCGTCGTCGCGGTCGCCCTGGTGGCGGTTTACGGGCGCGGGCTGGCGCAGCGGCTGCCGGTGCTGATCGGCGGCCTTACGGCCTATGTGGTCTACGCCGCGACGGCCTCATCCTTCGGCGCTCCGACAATCGATTTCGGAAAGATTGCCGCCGCGCCCTGGTTCGGCTTGCCGAATTTCGTTGCGCCGGTCTTCGATTTCAAGGCGATGGCGCTGATCGCTCCGGTCGCGATCATCCTGGTCGCGGAGAATCTCGGGCATATCAAAGGCATCGCCGTGATGACCGGCCGCAACCTCGATCCGCTGATCGGACGCGGCTTCATGGCCGACGGGCTGGGGACCATCATCGCCGGATCGGGCGGCGGCACGGGCGTCACGACCTATGCCGAGAACATGGGCGTGATGGCGGTGACGCGGGTCTATTCGACCCTGGTCTTCGTCGCTGCGGGCGTGATCGCACTGGTGCTCGGCTTCTCGCCCAAATTCGGCGCGGTGATCGGCACGATCCCGGTCGCGGTGCTGGGCGGTCTCGCCGTCGTCGTCTTCGGCCTGATCGCCGCGACTGCAGGCCGGATCTGGGTCGAGAACAAGGTCGATTTTTCCGCGCCGAAGAATCTCATCACGGTTGCAACCGCGCTGATCCTCGGTGCCGGCGATCTCAAACTGCCGATTTTCGGCTTCGAACTCGGCGGAATCGGCACCGCCACCTTTGGTGCGATCGCACTTTACCACCTGCTCAATCGCCGCACGGCGTGAGGATTTCTCGCAGTTGCACACAGGCATTTAGCCGGAGTGCATTTTTCTGCTCAAACGGGGTGGACAGGGCAGGGGGCGTTTGTTACACGCCCCCTGCCTGACGCGGTTCCGGCCGGCAGAAAGGCAACGTCTTCGTGGCGTATGGGTGATTAGCTCAGTTGGTAGAGCAGCTGACTCTTAATCAGCGGGTCGTAGGTTCGAGCCCTACATCACCCACCACGAACCTCTTGAAATCAAACGGCTTTTAGAGGTTTGTCGGGGCAGGTCGCACCGCCCAGAGAAGTTATAAACCGGTAAAAGCTCCAAGGCGGTTCAAGGGCCGCTTTGCCTTCTGCGCCCGGGGGCAAGCTTGGCGCCCTTCGCTTGAAAGCTCCCTGCGTTTGCGTGGCGAAGCTGATTGGCAGAATCGCTGCGTTGGCGAAGCTATATGGCGGGATAGCTTCAGGCCGACGAGCCTTCATCGTACACGGCGCTAGGATTGATTGCCTATAAAGGTGAGTTCAATTGAGTTGTCCGGCGCATCCGATGAACACAGCCATGTCGGACCTCAAGTCTCTCGCTTACGTACCCACTCCCGCTAAGACGTCGAACGATCTCAAATTTCAGAGACGCCAGCGCCTGATTGACCGCCTTGAATAATAGCGGCAATTGGCGAAGAATCCCGCCTATTCGGCGATATCGACGCGAATGACGATCACGGCGGATGCCAGGCTTTATCCGCTTTGCCTGCGGCCGAACCCGCCAAGAGGGATATCCACGAGTTGCCGACCGGCGGCGCTCATGCCAGTGTTCTGGCTTCCAGACGCCCGACGCCGCCGACAGGATTTGGTCCGCTGCGTCCCGCGCCTCCATCGACGGCTGGTGTCGCAGCCAGAGGCGGGAGGTGGTCATGGCAATCTTGTCGCACAAAACTTCATGTTCCTTCGCTCTCGGGCCCCAAGCCGGCCGATCGCAGTTCGTTTGCGAAGACATTGATCGGCGGGCAGTTGTCTGCGGGGGCGGAGCCGCCGCTTTCAGCGCATTGCTCGCCGGACTGCTCGGCAGCTCGAAGTCTGTTAAGGCCGAGGGGATCGCTGGGTCAGTTCCAGAACTTGATAGGGTCTCGGTCCGTGTGGTGACGGATAGCTATCAATTCGCTGTCGCACCCAGCAGGAAAGCAGATAGCGTCGATATCCAGCACTTCGGATGGGGCATCGGTACCCATCCACCCGGAAAGACACTGGTGAGCGAATTCGGTCTTGCCGTGCACGTTGAGTCGCAGCGCGGCGGCGAGACGCGCCACATCCTCGTCGACTTCGGCTTCACCCCGGAGGCGCTGAATAACAACATCGAACTCCTGGGCATCGACCCCACCCTACTCGATGCCCTCGTACTCAGCCATGGCCACTACGATCATTTCGGTGGCCTTGTCGGCTTCTTGCAGCGGAACAAGGGGAAGCTGAGGCCCCAGCTTCCATTCTATGTTGGAGGCGAAGACTGCTTCTGTGCGCGAGAATGGACGGCGCCCCCCGTCCGTGGCGACTTTGGCGTGCTTGATCGCAAGGCGTTGGAAGAGGCCCAGTTGGCGGTGACGTATGCGGAGAAGTCGGCACTCGTGGGCGACCATGGCTTTACCACGGGCCAGATAGGTCAGAAGAGCTTTGAGAAGCTGCTTTCTCCCAGCGCCATGAAGATTGGGCTGGAGCGCGGTTTAGGTTGCAACCCTGAGCGCTTGACCGAAGCTGAACGGACGCAGGCTACAATTCCCGATCAATTCCGGCATGAGCTCGCGACCGCGTTCAATGTGAAGGGCCGGGGACTGGTCGTGTTGACCTCCTGCAGCCATCGCGGTGTGGTCAATGCGATCCAGCAAGCTCAAGCGGCATCCGGTATCAACAAAATCCATGCGGTGATCGGCGGATTCCATCTTGCACCGTATCAGCAGGAATATCTGCGGCAGACAATCACCGCCCTCAAGGAGATCAATCCCGACTACATAATCCCGCTGCATTGCTCGGGCGAACCGTTCTACGAGCTGGCCAAAGCAGAAATGCCGAGGAAATTGCTGAGAGCCTATACGGGTACGCGTTTCGTCTTCGTGAGTTGAAGAGCTATCTGAGTTGCCGGCTATCCATGGCGATCGACGCCGTCGAGGTGAACCCTTCTTCGACTGGGACGAGGGTAGCCTTGGCAGTCTGTGTCTGCTGGTCAGCGTCGAGCCATGCGGATATTTTGCTGCGCCATGCATGGCCAACACGCTGGATAGGGGCCCGATGCGCTATCCGTTGGTCTGATGATGCGCATGCCACAGACCGGCAATATATCGCCGAAAAAGTGGAACAGAACGGGCGCTCCGATCCCTCGCGAGCTACATTGAAGTCGCGGCTTGGGTGAGCACCGCTTGATATGGTCCCATGTGCGAGGACCGGATCAGTCAGACCAGCTCTGCTCGAAGATCGCGGGCGTTCCGCCGGTGTGCAGGACGCAGGCCGCTTCATCAGGAGGAATGACGTGGTCTTCCGCCAGCTTCAGAAGTCCGGCGAAGGTCTTGGCCACGTAGGTCTGTTCAAGCATCAGCGCCTCATGTCGGGCAAAGAGAGCTGCCGCCTGAACCGATGCCGCCGTGGGGACGCCATATCCCTTGCCGAGTTGTCCGAGGTCGATGCGGATGCGGTCGAGACAATCTGATGGCAGGGCTCGGCCAACAAGCCCAGCAAGGTCGCGCAGGATAGCGTCGAGACGGCGCCGAAGGGTACAAGCGTCGTATTCGACGCTGACCAGATGGAAGGTCCACGGCAGTCCGAGGACGGCCGCTCCGAAGATCATTCCCGCTTCCGTCACGCCCATCGAGCCGGGAAGTACGATGTGCCGGAGATCGAGACTCAGCGCCTGGGCCTGTTCGGATAACTCCTGCGCCGCCCGGACATAGCCCAACGCTCCCAGAACCGGATCGCCAATGAGATAGGGCCGTCGTCCCGCTGCCTCGAGTTCGGCGATTGTCTGCCGTGCCAGCCGCCCACGCTCCTCCTCGCCAACGGGCCCGAGCAGCCGGATCTCCGCCCCCAGGCGCTCCGTCAGCAGGGCGTTGCCGCGCAGAGGAGCCGATGCGTCTCCGGCATAGAGCACGAGCATGTCGAGGCCGATTTTTGCCGCCGCCGCCGCGGCCAACCGGCATTGGTTGGAGGGCAGGCCGCCGGCCACCACCAACATGTCGCTCTTCCGTGCGAGCGCTTCTCCGATCCAGAATTCGAGGCTGCGCACCTTGTTGCCGCCGAAGGCCAGCGGCATGCAATCGTCGCGCTTGATCCATAGCTGCGGATGCCCGGTCACACGGCCGATGCGGCGCATCGGCTCAAGCGCCGTTGGGCCGCCGACGAGATCGATCCGCGGAAACGCGCTCAGCATGACGTGGTCCAGATCCAGAATGCGGGGGCGCCGCCGCGACGCCGAGCATGGCGAGACAAGCGAAGCGCCCTATAGCAATAGACAAGCCCGGCGGCGGTGCAATCCAGCGCTCGATGCTGACGTTCAGGACGTCCGGGCTTGTCGGCGTGCCGCATTTGCCTCCGCATATTGCAGCAACCGGTCCAGATCATCGCGCGCGATGTCAAAGGTCTCGCCCATTTGCGCCAGAGCTTCGTCAATGTCCGCGGCACTGAAGGGCTGAGCTGAGCCAATAGGGAGTTTGTTCAGCTCGGCTCGTGCTGCACGATGGGGATAGGAGCGGCGCGAGAGGGCATGGAATGCCACCCCGAGCGCAACCAAGGCCAGCGAATTCAACCCGACGGGGATCAACGGGAACAGAGAGCCCCATTTGGCGACAGCCGAGCCACCAAGTGCGGCAGTCAGCGCAACCGCGCCGCCGGGAGGATGAAGCGACCGTGTGACCGACATGACGGCGATCGCAAGCGCCACCGCGAGCGCAGCGGCGAGGGTGATGTCGGGAACAGCCCAAGCCACACAGAGACCGACACAGGCGGAGATGACGTTGCCACCAATGACGGGCCAAGGCTGGGCAAGAGGGCTCGTCGGAACGGCGAAAATCAAGACCGCTGAGGCACCAATCGGTGCAACAACCAATGGAGAAGGCGCCGGGAAGAGCAGGCCGGCTGCGGCGGTCAACGCGATGGCGACGAATGCGCCCGCACAGGCGATCAGACGTTCCGAGATCGTAGCGCCGGCGAGAATGGGACTGAAGAGTTTCACGCTGCCCGCGCTGGTCCGATCGGTCGGGAGCGCTGCTTATAATATGAGCATTGCGCGCAGATCAACGGCAATTATTATATTTCACGTCATTGTACGTTAATTGACGGCGGGGCTGGAAGCAGCGAGGCGAGACCCAGGCGCCAGAAGTCTTGCCCGGTTCTTCCTGCACTGTTGATCAGTTCCGCTGCCGGGTAGAGAAATGAGGCTTCGCCGTGGCGTCGGGATTCGCTTCGCATGCTGACCGAACTCGACATTGTCCTGAAATTGCTCTGCGGTGCGCTTGCCGGCGTCGCTGTCGGTTGGCAGCGGACGCTGAGGCACAAGAGCGCCGGCATCCGCACCTTCGGCCTTGTCGGAGTTGGCGCGGCGGCCGCAGCGGCCATCTTCAGCGGTGAACTTTACGGGGCGCCTCACCCCGATGCCGCTAGCCGCGTCGTGCAAGGCGTCCTGACCGGCATCGGGTTCCTGGGAGCGGGCGTCATCATTCGGCGCGAGAACGACCGCACGCCGCATGGGCTGACGACAGCTGCGGCCGTCTGGGTGACGGCGGCGCTTGGCTCCGCAGCCGGGCTTGGTCAATGGCTGGTGGCGCTCACGGGCACCGCCATCGCGCTCGCCCTGCTCGTCATCGACCATTCGATCGAGCGTTGGGCGCAGGGACGGCTACCGAAGGACGATCAATCCTCGGATGGAGATGGCTCTCGCTCCAAGGCAGGGACCGAGTCCGGAGATTCTTCGGGGCCTTGATCGGCGGGGAGCTCCACCGCTCCTTGTCGCGTGGCGCCACCGGCGCTCAGGCTATCGACCGGGTCTTGAGCTCCACTCTCGGAATGCCGGAGCCCGTGGCGGGCCGGCCGCGGTCTTTCGGCGATGGAATAACAGCTGTCTGCACTGGCCGTGGCTGCTGCAAATCGCTCGTCGCCGAGGCGGGCGGAGTTTTCGCGTGGCCAATCTGCCCTGTTCATGGCTGCCGAGGTCCTGGCAAATCCCATCAGGCTTGAGGATTCTGCCGAAACAAGTCGCAATCGTCGCCATTGTTCCCGGCACCGCCATAATGCGGACGGCGAACCTTCGCGGCTTCGACGCGTTGATACCGAACAAGGAGTTCGTGATGTCCGCGACGACCACCGATTGGCTCACCTCACCGGGCGTGCCGCAGCCGCCATTTCCGCCGCCGGAGGCCCCGCCCCTGACGCCGGCAGAAGTGCCGCCGGCTCCGCCGGTCGAATCGCCGCCAGAGGAGGAGCCGGTCGGCGTTCCGCGTGATCCGCCGCCGGAGCTGCCGCCGAATGTGCCGCCGGAGAGGCCTCCGGCGACACCGTTCGATCTGCCGCCCGACAGAGAGCCGCCTAAGCCTGTCGAATAGGCCTCAGAGCGCCGGCGTGTTGCCCTCGCCGAGATCCCAGTAGAGGCCCGCCATCATGCCGAGACCCTCGCGCGCGATAGCCACGGGCAGGTGCTCGTCGGGAGCATGCTGGGAGCAGCCGGGATAGGAATGCGGTACCCAGATGGTGCGGAGGCCCAGGATTTCCGAGAAGATGTCGTTTGGCAGCGAGCCGCCGAGATTGGGCAGCAGCGCCGGCTTCTTCTCGGTGGTCTCGGCGATTGAGGCGAGCGCCCAGTGCACCCAGGCGTCTTCGGGATCGAGACGGGTGGCGTTGAAGATCTCGTCACGCGCAAGCGTGACCTCGACCATGCCGAAGCCGTGGCGCTTGAGGTGACGGCGAAGCGCCGGCAGCACCTTCTGAGGATCGATGCCGACCACGAAGCGGAGCTGGCAGCGGGCCCAGGCGCTCGGGGGCACGGCGTTCACGGGAGTTTCCGGCACGCCGGACTTCATCGCCAGCACGTCGAAGGAGCACCAGCCGAACACCTGCTCGGCGGGCGAGAGGCCGGGCTCGCCCCATTCCGGATCGATCACCGGGCCGTCCGGGCCGCCATCGACCTCGCAATCGGCGAGCGCCTTGCGCACCGGCTCGGGCAGCTCCTTCGGCACCCATTCATGGATGCGGATCTGGCCGGTCGGGGAGGCGATCGAAGCGATGACATGGGCCAGCTGGATGGCGGGATCGGAGAGGATGCCACCCCAGTTGCCGGAATGGTGACCGCCTTCGCGGGCATTGATGGTGAGATCGAAGGTGACCCCGCCGCGCGAGCCGAGGAAGACTGTCGGGCGCTCGGCATTGAGGCGCGGCCCGTCCGAACCGATCAGAACATCGGATTTGAACAGCTCCTTCTGTTCGGTGCAGAGTTCGCGCAGGCCGGGCGAACCGCATTCCTCGCCCATCTCGATCAGATACTTGGCGTTGAAACCGAGCTTGCCGCGGGTTTCGAGGACGGCACGCAGGGCGTTGATGTTGATGACGTGCTGGCCCTTGTTGTCGACGACGCCACGGCCATACCAACGGTCGCCGCGCTCGGTCAGCGTCCAGGGCGAGAGGCCTTCGCTCCACTGCTTGTCGAGGCCGCGGATCACGTCGCCATGGCCATAGCCGAAGATCGTCGGCAGGCTCGAGTCCTCGATGCGCTCGGCGAACAGGAACGGGCCCTTGGCGCGCGGATGGTTCAGCGTCTTGCAGGTGAAGCCGAGCGATTCCATCAGCGGCTGCATTTCCGTCTCGAGATACTCGCTCAGAACCGGAGCACGCTCGGGATTCTGGCTCTCGGTCGGCATTGCCACGAGGCGCGCAAGGTCGCTCTTGAACTTGCCGCTGTCGAAATAGTCATATGCATGCGCAATCGCCTTGGCGCGGGTCATGGTCGTCTCCTTGGATGTCAGGATGCAGTCGCGCCTGAGGCGGCGGATTCGTAGAGATGGCAGGCGACCAGCCCGCTCTCGTCCTGGCGCAGCTGGGGCGTCACCGTCACGCATTGCGCCATTTTCGCTGGGCAGCGTGGATGGAAGGGGCAGCCGGGCGGCGGGTTGAGCGGGTCGGGAAAAGCGAGGCCGAGACCGGTTTCCGGGATGCCCTTGCCCGGTTCCGGCGTCAGCACCGAGGCGAGCAGCGCCTTGGTGTAGGGATGGCGCGGTGCCTTGAAGAGGGTCGCGGTGTCGGTCAGTTCGACGACTCGGCCGAGATACATCACGGCGACGCGGGTCGCGATATGCTCCACCACCACGAGATTATGGCTGATGAAGACATAGGTCAGGCCAAGCTCGCTACGCAGGTCGTTGAGCAGGTTGAGGATCTGTGACTGCACGGAGACGTCGAGCGCCGAGGTCGGCTCGTCACAGACCACCATCTCGGGGTTGAGGATCAGCGCACGTGCGATGGCGACGCGCTGGCGCTGGCCGCCCGAGAGTTCGCGCGGATACCGGTCCGCGAAGCGCCTGGGAAGGCCGACCTTCTCGAGGATCTCGATGGCGCGCTTGCGCCGCTCGGCCGCTGTGCCAAGGCCCTGCACCGCGAGCGGCAGCGCGACGATCGAGGCAATCGTGCGGCGCGGGTTGAGCGAGGAATACGGGTCCTGGAAAACCGGCTGCACCCGCCTGGCCATGCCGAGCCGCCCGAGCTTGCCGACATTCTCACCGGAGAGCGCGATCTCGCCGCTCGACGGCGGCAGCAGGCCGAGCAGCATGCGCGCCAGCGTGGACTTGCCGCAGCCGGACTCGCCGACGATGCCGAGCACTTCTCCCTTGGCAATCGCCAGCGATACGCCGTTGACCGCGTGCAGCGTGCGCTTGCCCTTGAACAGGCCCTGGCTGACCGAGAAGGAACGGGTCAGCTCGCGGGCCTCGAGCAGGATCTCGGATTGCGCGAGGTTGGGAGTCGAGAGAGCGCCGCTCATGCCGCGTCCTCCAGGATGCAGCGCCAGCTCTGGCCGTCAGGCCGGTGGCGCAAGGGTGGGGTTTGCGCACAGGAGGGCTGTGCATGCTTGCAACGATCGCGGAAGCTGCAGCCTCTGATCTCGCCGACGAGCGAGGGAACGACACCGGGGATGACGCCGAGCTTGCCGCCCGGCTCGGTCCGTCCGGGGACGGGGATGCAGTCGATCAGTCCCTGGGTGTAGGGGTGGCGCGGCTGGCGGAAGATTGCTTCCGTCGGGCCTTCCTCGACGATCTGCCCGGCATACATCACGCCGACCCAGTCGGCGATGCGCGCAACGATGCCGAGGTCGTGCGTGATCAGCACCATGGCGATCCCGAGCTCCTGCTGGAGGTCGGCAAGCAGCCTCAGGATCTGCGCCTGGATGGTGACGTCGAGCGCGGTGGTCGGTTCGTCGGCGATCAGCAGTTCCGGGCCGCACATCAGCGCCATGGCAATCATCACGCGCTGGCGCAGGCCGCCCGAGAGCTGGTGCGGATACTGCCCGAGACGCTGCGCGGCGTTGGCGATGCCGACCTTGTCGAGCAGATGGGTGGCGCGCTCGCGTGCCTCCGTCTCGCTCGCCTTCTTGTGCAGGCGATAGGCCTCGGTCATCTGGTCGCCGATGGTGTAGGCCGGATTGAGGGCCGTCATCGGTTCCTGGAAGATCATCGCCATGCGGTTGCCACGCAGGCTGTTGATACACTTGGCGCCAGCCCTGGCGAGGTCTTCGCCGGCAAAGCCGAGCTTGCGTGCGCTGCGCTTCGCGGCCTTCGGCAGCAGGTCCATGATCGCAAGCGAGGTCATCGACTTGCCGCAGCCGGACTCGCCGACGAGGCAGAGTGTCTTGCCGCGCTCGACCTTGAAGGAGAGATCGCGGACCGCATGGAGCGGGCCGCGCGGGGTGGCGATGTCGACGGTGAGACCGTCGACATCCAGAATCACGGTGTTGTCGGAGGTCTGCATCAGGTGCGACCCTCCGGCGAGATCACGTCGCGCAGGCCGTCACCGGCGAGGTTGATCGCGAAGATGAGCACGGCGAGCGCCGTGCCTGGTAGGGCGATGAGCCAGAACGAGAAGAACATGTAGGCCTTGGCTTCGGAGATCATCAGACCCCAGGAGGGCAGGGGCGGCTGCACGCCGAGCCCGAGGAAGGAGAGCGCCGCTTCGAGCAGGATGGCGCTTGCTGCTTCCAGCGTGGCGACGACGATGAGATGCGGCGCAATGTTGGGCAGCACTTCGCCGAGGATGATGCGCGTGGTCGAGGCGCCGGCGGCCTGGGCGGCGGCGACATAGTCGAGCGAGCGGACCTGCTGGGTTGCGCTGCGCATGACGACCGCGAACCGGTCCCATTTCAGCAGGCCGAGCACCAGGATGACGATCCAGAGCGAGGAGCCGACGATGGCGACGACCGCGAGCGCGACCAGGATCACCGGCATCGACAGGCGCGTCGTCACCAGGAACGTCATCAGCATGTCGATCCGGCCGCCGAAATAACCGGCGAGCAGGCCCATCGTCGTGCCGATCAGGCCCGAGATGATGACCACGCTGATGCCGATCAGCAGCGAGATCCGGGCGCCGTAGAGCAGGCGCGAGAGATAGTCGCGCCCGAGCGGGTCGGTTCCGAGCGGGTGGGCCCAGTTGCCCTTCTCGTACCAGAACGGCGGCACATTGCGGGCCGTCAGGTTCTGCAGATAGGGATCATGCGGCGCCAGAACCGGCGCGAGCAGTGCGATTGCGATGAAGAGCAGCAGCAGGCCGACGCCGAAGACGAAGGCCTTCTGGCCGAGCATGCGGCGCAGCAGCTTGCGGGTTTCGGAAAGCTCGGGCGCGTCGGGAGCGGAGAGTGCGGTTTCGCTCATGATCAAGCCACCCTGATGCGCGGATCGAGCCAGGCATTGGCGATATCGGCCGCAAGCGTAAGCAGGACGTAGACGACCGAGAGCAGCAGGACGACGACCTGCATGACCGGGAAATCCTTGTAGGTGATGCTCTGGTAGGCGAGGTAGCCGAGCCCATCGAGAGCGAAGATCGTTTCGATCACCACCGAGCCGCCGAGCAGGAAGCCAAGCTGAACGGCGGCGAGCGCCACCACGGGAACGACCGCGTTACGCAGCGCGTGCTTGAAGACGACCTTTCCGGGGGGCAGCCCCTTGGCGCGGGCGGTGCGGATGTAATCTGCGGAGAGCACTTCGATCATCCCGGCGCGGATCAACCGCATGAAGGCCGGCGCTGCGTAGTAGCCGAGCGCCACGGTCGGCATGACATAGTGCAGCCAGCTATCGGAGCCGGAAACCGGCAGCCAGCGCAAGGTGATCGAGAACAGCATCACCAAGATCAGCGCGAAGAAGAAGTTCGGCATCGCTTGGCCGACGACGGCGATGCCCAGGGCAACGCGATCGATCCAGCTATTGGCGTAGATCGCCGCGAGCACGCCGAGCGGAATCGAGATCAGCAGCGCGAAGACGAGCGATGTCAGGCCGAGGATCAGCGTTACCGGGAGCTTGGCCATCACCAGCGAGGCGACGTCCGTCTTGAAATAGATCGACGTGCCGAGATCGCCGGAGAGCGTCCGCCAGAGCCAGTCGAGATACTGGACGACAATCGGCCGATTCAGGCCGTAGGTCTCGCGGATCAGGTCGATATCGGCCTGCCGCGCGCCCTCGCCGGCGATCGCGACCGCGACATCGCCTGACAGGCGCAACAGGAAGAAGGCAATGGCCGAGACGGCAAGCGCAACGAGCAACGCCAGGCCCAGCCGTTTGAGAATGAAGCCTAACACGGGGTGCTTCCAATGATGTTCATGGGGAATGGAATCCCTGGTCATCCGGGCCCGAGCGCACCGGCAAGCCGGGATGCACATCTGAACCCCCGTCCGTGACGCTCTGGCATGGATTCCGGATCGGCGCGATCAGCACCGATCCGGGGAGACGCTTGGCTCGATCGGAGCGGAGAGCGTGCTACTTCCAGCTCATCTCCCAGAAGCGGACGAGCTCGTCCGGATAGGCCTTGAAGAGCAGGTCCTTGTTTGCAACGTAATAGACCGGCAGCGAATAGAGCGGCGCGGCATAGGCCTTGTCGGCGATGATCTTCAGCGCCTCCTTATAAGCCTCCTTCCGGACCTCCGGCGCGACCGAGTTGTTGCCCTTGTTCAGCAGGTCGCGGACCTGCGGATCACGGGTGATGTCCTCGCTGCGGAAGGCGAAATAGTTCGGCGTGTTGGCCGAGACGTCATTGACCGAGAACGAGCCCCAGGTCTGGTGCGTCAGCATCGCCTTGTTGGTGGCGATCAGCTCGCGCATCGCGGCGTATTGCAGGAAGCGCAGGTTGGTCTTGATGCCGACGGCCTGGAGATAGCCGATCAGCGCTTCGGTCTGATTGCGCTCGCGATAGGCGACGATATCGAGCGTGAGGTCCTTGACGCCAGCCTCGGCGAGCAGCGCCTTGGCCTTGGCGGGGTCGTAGGGATAGCGCGCGGCGCCCTCGTCCGTGCAGCCGAACTGCGAGGGGAAGCAGATCGTATTGATGACGCGTGAGCCGTCGCCGACGATGTTCTTGACCATCGCCTCGCGATCGATGGCGTGGATAATCGCCTTGCGGACGCGCTCATCCTTGAGCGCCGGGGAGGGCGTGTTCTCGAGGATGTTCATCTGCATGAAGACGATGCGCATCGTCTCGCCGGAGACGACCTGCAGCATCGGCACGGTCTTGAGTTGGTCGGCCTGATCCTTGGGCACGTGCATGATCAGGTCGCCACCGCCCGACAGCATCTCGGCCATCTGGGTCTGGCGGTCGGGGATGAAGCGGATTTCGATCTTGCCGACCTTGGCCTGCGCCTTGGGCGAATCTTTGAAGTAGTCCTTGTTGGTCTCAAGGGTGATCGACTTGCCGGGGACGTAGTTCGTGACCTTGTAGGGGCCCGAGCCGACCGGCTTCTCGTTCTGCCCCTTGGGGCCGACCTTCTCGTAATACTCGTTCGGATGGATCACCACCGGACCGGCGAGATACTCGATTGCAGCCGGGAAGATCTCCTTGGTGGTCAGGCGGACCTTGTACTTGTCGAGCTTCTCGGCCTTCTCGATCCAGTTGACGTTGCCCTGGGTGACGACCTTGCTCTCGGGCTTGGCGACGAAATTCAGGGTGTAGACCACGTCATCGGCGTCGAATTCCTCGCCGTTGTGGAACTTCACGCCTTCGCGGAGCTCGAACTCGATGGTCTTGTCGTCGATCTGCTTCCAGCTCTTGGCGAGTTGGCCCTTGTATTCGTTGGTGACCGGGTCGCGATAGACCAGCGTGTCCCAGACATTGGCGCCGATGATCACGCCGATGCGGACGTTGTTGAAGAAGGGGTCGACGTTCTCAGGTGCCTGATCATAGGCGAAGCGGACGGTGTTGGCGGCCTTTTGGGCGAATGCCGGCGTGGCCGCTCCCGCTGCGGCCAGAGCCGTCGAAGCCAGGGCCAAGGCGATGGCTTTCGTGACAAATCTCATACTTCTTCCCCTCGCAGCGTTATCGCTCGTCTTGGTGTAGCCACGTGCGGCAACGGTGATCCGTCGCTCTGTACGCAGTTTGAAATCTGCCTAAGGAAAGCGCTTGCCGCCATAAGAATGAATAGAAGGGATCGTTGCCGAACCGGCAAAGCATCGCTAAAGCCCGATCATGCAAACTCCGGCCTTGCGATATTTCCTGGCAGTGGCGCGAACAGGGTCCGTCAGCGCCGCGGCGCAGCGGCTGCGCGTTGCCGGCTCAGCCGTCAGCCGGCAGATCGCCAATCTGGAAAAGGAACTCGGCGCCGGCCTGTTCGAGCGGCGCTCGCATGGCATGATCCTGACTCAGGCCGGCCAGACGCTTGCCGCCTATGCCCAGCGCCTGGAGCTCGAGAGCGAGCAGATCGTCAACGAAATCCGCGAGTTGCGCAGCGCCAGCAAGGGCTTGATCCGCCTCGGCGTCACCGAGGGCTTTGCCGTCAGCTTCATCCCCGAAGTCATTTACAACTTCCGGAGGCACCATCCCAATGTTGCTTTCGATCTCAAGGTGATATCGCCCCAGGTCGTGACCGAGCATATTCGCACGGGTTCGATCGATATCGGCCTGACCTTCGTGCTGCAGCCGGAGCGCGGGGTGACGATCAACTGGCAATGTGCGGCCCAGACCTATGCCTTTGTCGCGCCGCATCATCCGCTGGCGAGCAAGACGCCGATCCATATCGAGGACATTTTCGCCCATCCGATCGGGGTGCTCGATGGCGAGGCGACGGTGCGCAGGATCGTCGATATCTATTTCTCGGCACGGGGCCTGACCGTCGACCCGGTTCTGGTCACGACCAATGTCGCGAGCCTCAGACATCTCTGCAAGCTTGGTGGCGCAGTGATGTTCGCCAGCAGCATCTCCTTCGGCGCCTCGGTCCGCGATGGCTCGGTCGTCGCGCTGCCGCTCAGGGATGGCGAGTTGCCGCCGCGCAGCCTGCAAGTGCAGACCATGTCGGGCCGCGTGCTGCCGCGGCTGGTGACGAACTTCATCACCCTGTTGATCGGGGAACTGCAAGCCGCCGACGCCGTGGCTGCAGCGGCGACGCCGCGCACCGTGCAGGCGGCCATGCCTGCCCAAACAAGGGAAGCCGAGGGAGCATGACGAAGCCGACCGGAAGAGGCGTGGCGCCGTCGGAGATCATGATCCCGCACCCACACCAACTTGTCGCGCGCGATGCGATCCTTGCCGCGCGGGCGGCCGGCAAGCCGGGCTTCCTGCTCGGCGATCTGACCGGACTCGGTAAGACGCTTTCGGCCTGGCTCGCCGTTGCCGCGATGCCGGAGGACGAGGTGCTGGTGATCTGCCCCAAGGGCGCGATCCCGCAATGGCGGCGCACCATCGCGCATTCCGGCCTGCCGCCGAAGAAGATCACGCTGATGAATTTCGAGCGGACGAAGTCCTTGCTTGCAGCCCCCACCGACAGCAAGAAGCGCTCGACGCGGGCGAAGAACAACGAGCTCGCCAAACTCGGAACGCCGAAGCGGATCTGGCCGATCGTCGTGATCGACGAGGCCCATCGCATCCGCAATCCGAACTCCCAGCAAGGCTTGGTCTGCCGTCAGATGGCTGCGGCGGCCCGCTTCGCGATTTACATGAGTGCGACCGCGGGCCAGTCGCCGCACGAGCTCTCCTATCTCGGATCGCTGCTGGCCCAGGCAGCCGGTGCTCCGAGCGCCGATCTCGACGGTTTTCGCGTGCTGATGAAGCGCCTGAAGATCGGGAGGGCCAAGGGGCGCTGGAAGAACTGGAGCTGGGAGTCGAACGAGGCCGACCGGAAGCTCATGTCGGACCTGCTGTACAGGGGCGAGAACGCCATCGGGCTGCGCCGGCGGCCGGAAGAGATCGCCGGCTGGCCAGAGGTGCAGCGCGAACTGGCGCCGATTGCGCTCGATGCGTCGGCACGTCGGCTCTACGACGCCACATGGCGCGAGTTCCGGCGCGAGCTGGGCCTTGCCGGTGGTTCGACCCGCAAGCCGGCGGGCTGGGCCGCCGATCTGCGGTTCCGCCAGAAGGCGAGCCTGCTGCGTATTCCAGGCACTGCCGATTTCGTCGAGGATCTGCTCGGCAATGACGAACAGGTCGCGATTTCCGTCGCCTTTCTCGAGACGAGCGGCATGCTGACGGAGACGCTGCGTGGGCGCGGCTGGAAGGTCGGCGAGATCAATGGCGAGCATAGCGGGCAGGCCAATGAAGAGACGCGGCTTGCCTTCCAGACCGGGGCGCTCGACGTCGTCGTCTTTACGGTGACCGAGTCGATCTCCCTGCATCGCGGCGAGATGGCCGGGGGCGAGCGCGAGCGGTCGCTGGTCGTCCACGATATGCGGCACAGCGCGATCCAGCTGCAGCAGATCGAAGGCCGCTGCCATCGCGACGGTCAGCACGCCACGATCTTCTACGCCTATGCCGAGGATACGGTCGAGGAAACGGTCGCCGCCACGGTCATCATCCGCATGGCGGCGATGGACGGAATGGCTGGCGACGACACGCAGATGCTGGATGCGATCGCGATCCTCGTCGAGGAGCGTGCCGCAGCCTGAGTGCTCCGCACCCGGGCGTCACTGCTTGATGCTGCCCAGCAGGGAGTTGGTCAGGCCGACAAGGCCCAGCCATATCTCGCGGGTATAGGCGCCCTGATGAACGACCGCGTCAAAGCCGATGGCGATGACGGCGATGATCAATAGAATCCGGAACATGTGATCCCTCCTGGCCGCACCCTTGTTGAGAACGCGGATGAGATCGGCCTGTTCCGCAGCGCAGCACGGTCCGCCGCCGCTGAGGACAGTCTATAGGCCGGTTGACCCCTGCATTGCGGCGGTGTCCCTTCGCGTTGCATCGGAGAGCGGTAAGGAAGCGGCATGTTCGAGGATCTGCAGGGCAAGCGCGTGCTGGTGACCGGCGCGTCTTCGGGGCTCGGCGAGTATTTCGCCCGGCTTCTCGCGGCGCGAGGTGCGCATGTCGTCGCCGCTGCGCGCCGCCTCGACCGGCTGTCCGAGCTGGCTCGTTCCTGCGCTGGATTGCCGGGCAAGGTGACGCCGCTCGCGCTCGATATCGGATCGGTCGCCGCGCTCGAGACCGGCATTTCGGAAGCGCACGCTGCAATGGGTGGCCTCGATCTGCTGGTCAATAATGCCGGCGTTGCCGATCCCGAGCGCGCGCTGAGCCTGAGCGAGGCGCAATGGGACGCGCATCTCGACATCAATCTGAAGGGCTGTTTTTTTGCCGCGCAAGCGGCGGCGCGTTTCATGGCCGCGCAGGACAGCGGCGGGGCCATCGTCAATATCGCCTCGATTCTCGGCGAGCGCGTGGCGCTCAGCGTCGCGCCCTATGCGATTTCGAAGGCGGGACTGGTCCAGATGACCAAGGCGCTGGCGCTAGAATGGGCGCGCCACAGGATCAGGGTGAACGCGCTGGCTCCGGGCTATGTCGTCACCGATCTCAATCGCGCCTTCTTCGAGACCGATGAGGGCAAGGCCCTGATCAGGCGCATTCCGATGCGCCGCGCCGCCGACCTCGCCGATCTCGACGGCCCGTTCCTGCTGCTCTGCTCGGACGCAGCCCGCTTCATGACCGGCTCGGTCGTTGCCGTCGATGGCGGCCATCTGGTCAGCGGGCTGTAGCGCCCTCAGCCTGGCGGCAGCAGGTCCCGCAACCGCAGCAGCGCGATCTTCTCGACCTGGACCAGCGCGGTCAGGAATTCCTGCTCCGGCGTGCTCTTCAGGCGCTCTTCGAAGGCGGCGACGATCTCGTTCTTGGTGAGCCCCTTGACTGCGATGATGAAGGGTATGCCGAAGCGAGCCTTGTAGGCTTCGTTCAACGCGGTGAAGCGCGCTCGCTCGTCGCTGGACAACCGGTCAAGGCCTGCCGAGGCCTGTTCGACCGTGGATTCCGGAGTGAGTTCCTTCGCGGCAGCGAGCTTCCCGGCGAGGTCGGGATGGGCGAGGAGGAGTGCGCGCTGCTGGTCGCGCGAACCGGAGCGCATCGCCTTCGCCATGGCCGTGTGCAGGCCTTCCGCGCTGTCCTCGCTGGGCGAGAGACCGGCGTCATAGGTTGCTTCGGCTATCCAGGGCGAGTGTTCCCAGACCCGGCCAAAAACCTCGGCGAAAAGGGCCTTCGGGAGTTCTGATGGCTGGTAGCCGCCGGCCGGCGGATGCTGCCGGATCCAGTGACGGGCGATATCGAGCCGGGTCGCGACCCAGACGCGATCATGGCTGCGGACATAATCGAGGAAACGGGCCAGCGCCGCGGCGCGCCCCGGGCGGCCCACGAGCCGGCAATGCAGCCCGATCGACATCATCTTCGGCGCCTCGTCTCCCTCCGCATAGAGGGTGTCGAAGGAATCCTTGAGATAGGTGAAGAATTGCTCGCCGGTGTTGAAGCCCTGCGGCGTGGCGAAGCGCATGTCGTTGGCGTCGAGCGTATAGGGCACCGTGAGCTGCGGGCCCTTCGGTCCTGTGATCCAGTAGGGCAGTTCGTCAGCGTAGGCGTCGGCGGTGTAGAGAAAGCCGCCGTCCTCCATCATCAGCGGTGTCGTGTTCTCGGATGAACGCCCCTGGTAGAAGCCGAGAGGTCTCTCGCCGGTGAGTTCGCGCTGGATGCGGATCGCCTCATGGATATCGGCGCGCTCCTGCTCGGCGGGGAGGCTGCGATAATCGATCCATTTCAGCCCATGGGTGGCGATTTCCCAGCCTGCCTCCTTCATCGATGTTACGATCCCGGGATAACGGGCCAGCGCACTCGCAACGGCGAACACCGTCACCGGCAGGTGGCGTTCGGTGAACATGCGCCAGAGTCGCCAGTAGCCAGCACGCGAGCCGTATTCGTAGATCGACTCCATGTTCATGTGGCGCTGACCGGGCCAGGGGGCGGCTCCGACGATCTCGGAGAGAAAGGCCTCCGAGGCCGCATCGCCATGCAGGATGCAGTTCTCGCCGCCTTCCTCGTAATTGATCACGAACTGCACGGCGATGCGGGCATTGCCCGGCCAATGCGGATGCGGGGCATTGCGGCCATAGCCGACGAGGTCGCGGGGGTAGGTCTGGTCGCTCATGGCTGATGCTCGCGAGGGTGGTTGGGACGCGCCAGGATTGGGTCCGGGCGGCGATGTCTAGGCTTCTGCGTTGCATCGGCTTTCCCGAAAACCGCAACCTGCTTTTCGGGCCGATGCCTCAACTGCCGCGATAGGTCGAATAGCTCCAGGGCGAGGCCAGGAGCGGGACATGGTAGTGGCCGTCCGCGTCGGCGATGCCAAAGCGGATCGGCACAATGTCGAGGAAGGCCGGCTCCGGCATGGCGGTGCCGAGCGAACGAAAATAGGCGCCGAGCGCGAAGGTGAGTTCGTAGGTGCCGGGCTGGACGGCCTCTCCGGTGAGCAAGGGCTGGTCGGTGCGTCCATCGGCATTGGTCGTGGTCTCGACGATGCGCTCGCGCTTGCCGTCGGATGACAGGCGATCGAGAGCGAGCGTCAGTCCTGCGGCCGGCCTGCCATTGACCGTGTCGAGCACATGGGTCGAGAGACGTCCCATCCCAATCCAATCCCTTGAAAACGTGCCGGACGAACCGCTGATGCTGTGTGCTGTTCGTGGCGAAGCTTGCGTTCAGAAAAAGGCCAACCCTAGTCTGGACGCATCATGAAGGTTCCATCCCGGATTCGGCCCTGTCAATCAATTGCGCGCCCTGCGCGAGAGGGGCTTTCCCATGCTTGACGCCTATCTGCTGGAATGGGGTGGCATGCTGCTGCGCTGGCTGCATGTAATCACAGCGATCGCCTGGATCGGTGCATCCTTCTTCTTCATCCATCTCGACGCGTCCCTGCGGCCCGAGGCCGACATCCCAGTAGGTGAGGGCGGGCGCGCCTGGCAGGTGCATGGCGGCGGCTTCTACGAGATGCGCAAATATCTGGTCGCCCCGCCGCGCATGCCGGAGGAGCTGACCTGGCATAAGTGGCAGAGCTACTGGACCTGGATCTCGGGCTTCTTCCTGCTGGTCTGGGTCTATTACGCTCAGTCGGAGCTCTATCTGATCGACCCGGCGGTCATGGCGCTGTCGCCCTTCGCTGCCGGCGCGATCGGCATCGCCGCGCTGGCCCTGGGCTGGCTGTTCTATGACTGGCTCTGCAAGTCGCCGCTGGGCAGGAACGAGGTCGTGCTGGGGCTGTTCGGCTTCGGCTATGTCATCGCCGCATCCTACGCCTTTAGCCAGGTCTTCTCAGGGCGTGGCGCGCTGATCCATACCGGTGCGTTGATGGCGACGATCATGACCGCCAATGTCTTCTTCATCATCATGCCGAACCAGCGGAAGGTCATCGCCGCCCTGACGGCAGGCGAGAAGCCCGACCCGCGGCTCGGCAAGCAGGCCAAGCAACGCTCGACGCACAACAATTACATCACCCTGCCGGTGCTGTTCCTGATGCTGTCGAACCACTACCCCGTCACCTATGCAAATTCGGCGATCATCCCGGCCCTGGTGGCGCTGATCATCATCGCGGGCGCACTGATCCGGCATTTCTACAATGTCCGCCACGCCGACCACGCGAAATCGCCGTGGTGGACCTGGGCCGTTGCGCTGGTTGCGCTCTGGCTCGCCTTCTGGCTGGCGATGGCATCGTCACCCGGCGGGCGCGAACGGCTTGGCCTGAAGGCGATCGAGCCAGCCAGACCGGTACTTCTGGCGGGGATGAGCTTGCCGCCCGCCGAGGTGGCGAACATCGTGACGGGACGCTGTGCCATGTGCCACGCGCCGGAGCCATCCTGGCCCGGTATTCAGACCGCGCCCAAGGGGATCTGGCTGCATGAGCCGGAGCGGATCGCCGTTCAGGCCCGCGCGATCCGGACGCAGGCGGTGATGACCCATGCGATGCCGCCCAATAATCTGACCGGCATGACGGAGGCAGAGCGGCGTACGCTCGGAGCGTGGCTCGCCGCGCAGCGCTGAAGCGCCGGACTTTCCAAAGCGTTCAGCCTGTTTTCGACCGGGGCACGAAAATGTGAACCCATTCAGTTTCGGTTCACGTGGGCCTTGCCAAGGTCAGCAATACTGACTGGGCTGGAAGAAGGTTCCCACACCGGGACCGTCCGTGCCGGGGGACCTTGGGGGTCCGGGTGAAGCGGTTTGAAGGGCAGGTCGCCGGCTATTGGCTGGCGGCCCTGGGATTTGTTTGTGCGTGGAGCATCCTGTGCTGGCCCTGGCTTTCGGGGGCGGTGACGATTCCCTTCGATGCCAAGGCGCATTTCCAGGCCCAGATCCAGTTTCTCGCCCAGGCTCTGCATAGCGGCCAGTCGCCCTTCTGGACGCATAATGTCTTCGGCGGTTCGCCGCAGGTTGCCGATCCGCAATCCCTGATCTTCTCGCCCGCCATCCTGCTTGCGCTGCTGACGCCCTCGCCGAGCTTCCGGATGGTCGATGCCTATGTGCTGGCGCACCTGCTCGTTGGCGGGCTGGCCTTCCTGATGTTCTTCCGCGACCGCGGCTGGCACCCTGCCGGCGGTCTGCTTGCTGCGCTCGTCTTCGCCTTTGGCGCCTCGGCCGCGTGGCGGGTGCAGCATGTCGGTCAGATCGCGAGCCTTGCGTTCTTTGCGATCGCCTTCTGGCTGACGGCGCGCATGCTGCAGCGCGGGTCGCTGCGCGCTGGTGCGCTTGCCGGCTTTGCCGCCGGCATGATGGTGCTGGAGCCCGATCAGGTGGCGCTCCTCGGGGCCTATGTGCTGATCGGCATGGTCGTCGCGCACTGGTTTTCCGGCGGCTGGGCCGCTGTCCGGGCGAGCCTCGCGCCGATTTCGGTCGCGAGCGTCGCGGGACTTGCGACGATCCTGTTGCCGCTGATCTGGACCTGGCTTTTCGCCGAGGCGACGACGCGTCCCGAGGTCGATCTCATCGAAGCAGGGCGCGGCTCGCTGCATCCGGCGTCGCTACTGACGGCCTTCGTGGCCGATCTCTTCGGTGCGCGCGATCCGGCCGTGGATTTCTGGGGGCCCTACAGCCCGGCCTGGGATGCCAAGGAACTCTTCCTGTCGCAGAATATGGGGCAGGTCTATGTCGGCGCGCTGCCGCTGCTGCTCCTGATCGCGCCGGGCTTGAGCCGCGGCTGGCTCTGGGACAGGGCGATCCGCCCGCTGACGCTGCTCTTCGTCTTCATGGTTCTGTTCGCGCTCGGGCGGTACACACCGCTGTTTCAGGCGGCCTATGAGTATTTGCCGGGCGTGAAGGTCTTCCGGCGTCCGGCCGATGCGACCTTCCTGATCGGTGCGCTTGGTGCGCTGCTCGCAGGCTACGTGCTGCATCGCCTTCTGAGCGAGGAGCGTCTCGGTTCACTGCATCGCGATCTCGGTGTTGCCGGTGTGGTCGTCGCTGGGCTCGTCGCTGCGGCCCTGCTCGTCTCGAAGCGCGAGGGGCATCTTGCCGATGCCTGGTGGCCGAGCCTTTCGGCGGCCTTCTGGTTTGCGGGGGCTGCGCTGGTGCTGGTCGCGCTGACGCGCTGGCGCGGAGCGCTGGCGCCGCTTGCCAGCGTGCTCGTGGTCGCCGGCGCCGTCGGGGCCGACCTTGGCGTCAATAACGGCCCCAACGACTCGACTGCGCTGTCCCCGCAGCTCTACGACGTGCTCCGTCAGGAGACGAAGAACGAGACCGTTCAGCTTCTCAAGCAACTGGTTGCCCAGCCGGCCGGGTCGCCACGTCGCGACCGCGTCGAGCTGCTCGGCATGGGGTTCGAATGGCCGAATGTCGGGATGGTTCACGGCTTTGACCATACGCTCGGCTATAATCCGTTGCGGCTGGCCGATTTCTCGGACGCGGTCGGCACGCGTGACTCGATCGCCGCGCCGGACCAGCGCAAGTTCACACCGCTTTTCCCCTCCTATCGCTGCCGCCTCGCCGATCTCCTCGGCCTGCGCTACATCGCGACGCGTATTCCGATCGGTCAGGTCGATCACGCGTTGAAGTCGGATGATCTCAAGCTCATCGCCTTCACGGGGGATGGCTACATCTACGAGAACCCACGGGCCCTGCCGCGCGCCATGTTCGTCGGCGGCTGGCAACTCGCCGATTTCGACGGCATGAAATCGGCGGGCCAGTGGCCCGACATCGATCCACAGCAGGTTGTGCTGCTCGATAGCGTACCGCCGGATGCGGTGCCGGAAGGACCGATTTCGGCGCAAGCCGAGGTCAAGTTGACGCGCTATCAGAACACCGAAGTCGAGATCACGGTCACGACGGACAAGCCTGGTTTCGTTCTGCTCAACGACATCTGGCATCCATGGTGGCGGGCGGAGCTCGACGGTGCGGAGGTCGATATCCTGAGGGCGAATGTGGTGTTCCGTGCCGTGCAGGTGCCGGCGGGGACGCATACCGTGCGCTTCAGTTTCAAGCCGGTCGAGGGCGCCATTGCAGAGCTGCGCGATCGCGTCGAACCGATCGTGCCGGAGGAGGCTCCTTCGGCTGCCGAGCCGCGCGTCGCGGCGGGATCCGGCACGACGCCCAATCCGCGTCTCTATGAAGATGGCGGCTGGTTCGAAAGCCGCGACCACGGCCAAGCGCCGCAGACTGCGACCCTGGTTCGTTAGTCCATCGGACCGGATCTCGTATCCGGTCCGATGGACTACCCTTTCCGCGTTTGCATCGGCTTTCCCGAAAAGCCGCAATCCAGTTTTGGGCCGATGCGTCAGATCGCCCCCCAAAGAAGAAAGGCCCGGCGACACGAACGCATCGCCGGGCCCCAAATTGTTCGAGGCGAAGCCTTGCGGGCTTCGCTTTGTTTAGCCCTCAGGCGACGCCGAGCTTCTTCTGCAGGCTGGTCGAGGAGGTGGTGTACTGGAAGGTCAAGCGCTTCTCCGGATAGACATACCGGTGCACCTTCTGGGCGGCGAGCGCTGCCTCATGGAAGCCTGAGAGGATCAGCTTGAGCTTGCCGGGGTAGGTGTTGATGTCGCCGATGGCGAAGATGCCAGGCACATTGGTCTCGAATTTCTCGGTGTCGACCGGGATCAGGTTCTCGTGCAGGTTCAGACCCCAGCTCGCGATCGGGCCGAGCTTCATCGTCAGCCCGAAGAAGGGCAGCAGGGTATTGCAGGAGACCTCGAAGGCCTCGTTGGCACTGTCGCGGCAGATCGCGGCTTCCAGCGTGGTGCCGTCGCCCTTCAGGCCGGTGACCTGACCGATCCTCAGATCCATCTTGCCGTCTGCGACCAGTGCCCGCATCTGCTCGACCGAATGCGGCGCAGCGCGGAAATCGTCGCGACGGTGCATCAGTGTCACTCGCTTGGCGAGGGGCTGCAGGTTCAGAGTCCAGTCGAGCGCGGAATCGCCGCCGCCGACGATCAGAATCTCGCGGTCGCGGAAGGCTTCCATCTTCCGGACGGCGTAGAAGACGCTGTTGCCTTCATAGGCCTCGATTCCCGGGATCGGCGGCTTCTTCGGCAGGAACGATCCGCCCCCGGCGGCAACGAGCACCGTCTTGGTGTTGAAGACGGTGCCGGCATCGGTGCGCACCCGAAAGCGGGGCGCCTCCGCCGTGCCGGTCGGCTCGAGCGACTCGATCATCTGGTTGAGATGGAAGGTCGGGCCGAAGGGTTTGACCTGCTCGATCAGATTGTCGACCAGGCCCTGGCCCGTGACCATCGGAAAACCGGGAATGTCATAGATCGGCTTTTCCGGATAAAGCTCGGCACATTGGCCGCCGACCTTCGGCAGGATGTCGACGAGATGGGCGCGGATATCGAGCAGACCGAGTTCAAACACCGCGAACAGGCCGCACGGACCCGCGCCGACGATCACGACGTCGGTTTCGATGACCTCGCTCTCGGCGACGTTCTCGTTGGCAATATCGGCACTCATCGTGAATTCCCTCGGGATGTTCCCTGCGGCCATGCGCGGGAGCCGATGCAGCAAATCCTGCTGCGATGCAATGAAAACCCCCGCCCGAGCATGGGCGGCAGCCGGAAAAGAGAAGAATTTCCTGTTTCAGGCGCCCGTGTCAGCAACAAGGCCTATGCTGGAAATCCCGGCGACGGCCGCGGCCTCGTCATTGTCCGAGGTGTCTCCTGAGATTCCGATCGCGCCGAGAAGCACGCCGGCGCTATCGCGAATGAGCACGCCGCCCGGGACCGGCACGAGCGATCCGCCGACCGCATGGGTTGCTGCTTCAATGAAATAGGGGCGCTCGAGCGCCATCTTGTGCAGGGCGCGCGAGCCGAGGCCGAGCGCCACGGAGCCATGCGCCTTGCCAAGTGCGATCTCGCCGCGTTTCAGACTGGTGCCGTCCTGTGCCGCGAAGGCCTTCTGCGCGCCTCGCGCATCGATGATGGCGATCGCGAGCGGTTTGAAACCGGATTTCTCGGCATGGGCAAGCGTGCTGGCGAGGATGGTCTGGGCCTGGGCCAAGGTGAACATGGGAAGAGCCTTCCATTGAGGACGCGAGCTTCTTGCCAGCCCGCAGGCATGGAGGGAAGCTGCCGCAGCGCGCAATCTGCCATGTCATGGTGAAACGTGCCGGCATATCGCCCCCTTTGCCGGCATCACGCAATTCAACTTGAACTTGCAGGGGCAAGCGGGCTTCATACCAACCCCGACACTGGAGGATAAGCTATGGGTCTGTTCAGTTTCATCAAGGAAGCCGGTGCGAAGATCTTCGGTGGCTCGGCGCAGGCGGCGACCCCCGACGCTCTGCAGAAGGAATTGGCAGGGCACGGGCTGCCCTCCGACGTCAATATCCAGATCGACGGCGACAAGGTGAAGGTCTCCGGCAAGGCGGTCTCTACCGAAGAGGCCGAGAAGATCATTCTTGCACTGGGCAACACGACAGGCGTGGCGCAGGTCGAGTCCGAGTTGGCGGTGACGAAGGAGGCCCCGGCTGCCGTGTTCTACACGGTCAAGAAGGGGGATACGCTCTGGAAGATCGCCGAGGAGCACTATGGCAAGGGGCAGGGCGCGAAATACACCGAGATCGTCAAGGCCAATACGCCGCCGGTGAAAAATCCCGACCTGATCTTGCCCGGTTGGGTGCTGCGTATTCCGCCCAAGGCCTGATCCGCTTCCACCCCCTTCAATCAACGGCATGCGGCGTTACCCGCATGCCGTTTTGAGGCTCGCCGTGACCGCTTCAATTTCAGGCGGACGGCACTTGCGTCAGTCGCGCTTTGGCGCTCATCTGTCATACCAATAAGGCAGACAAGGCATTCCTTACGGGAATGGACTGTCATGCTGTGCCTGAGCAGGCCTCTGGGGAGGGGATGAATGACTTTTGACCGCCGCAAATTCCTGACGCTTGCCGGCACGGCCGTTGCCGCGCCGGCCGTGATGCGTGTCACTCGCGCCAATGCGCAGGAGGTGACGCTGAAGATGCATCACTTCCTGCCGCCTGTCGCCAATGGCCATTCCAAGTTCCTGAAGCCATGGGCCGACAAGGTCGCGGCCGAATCGAATGGCCGCATCAAGATCGATATCTTCCCGTCGATGCAGCTTGGCGGAACGCCGCCGCAGCTCTTCGACCAGGCCCGTGACGGCGTTGCCGATATCGTCTGGACGCTGCCCGGCAATACGCCGGGACGTTTCACCGGCATCGAAGCCTTCGAGCTGCCCTTCGTCTCGAACAAGCGGGCCTTGGTCAATTCGCTGGCTCTGACGGACTACGCCGAGCAGAACCTCAAGGACGAGTTCAAGGACGTCAAACCCATCTGTTTCTGGGCGCATGATCACGGGCTGATCCACGCCAACAAGCAGGTGAAGACGATGGAGGACCTGAAGGGTCTGAAATTGCGCTTCCCGACCCGCCTTGCCGGCGAAGCCCTGCGGACGCTTGGCGCCAATGCGATCGGGATGCCGATTCCGCAGGTGCCGGAATCGCTGGCGCAGCGCGTCATCGATGGCTGCGTCGTGCCCTGGGAGGTCGTGCCGTCGATCAAGGTCCAGGAGCTGGTGAAGTATCACACCGAGATTCCGGGCTCGCCGACCTTCTATGTCGCGACCTTCATCCTGGCGATGAACCGCGCGAAATACGATTCGCTTGCGCCTGAACTGAAGGCGGTTCTCGACAAGAACTCCGGCGCTGTTGCGGCTGCCATGGCCGGCAGGGTCTGGGACGAGCAGGCGGTCGTGGTCTCCGAGGTGGTTCGCAAGCGCGGCAATACCATCACCACGCTCGACGAAGCCGAGGCCGCGCGCTGGCGCAAGACGACCGAACCGGTGATCGACGGCTGGGTCAAGGCCGCCAAGGACAAGGGGCTCGACGGGGCGAAGCTGCTGGAGAGCGCCAGGGCGGCGCTCGCCAAGCACGAGAAGGCGGCCTGACGGCGCATCATGGCGGTCAGAGGCCGGGAGGCAACGATGCCGGGCTTCGATGCTCTGGTGCGTGGGATCGCCATCGCGGGTGGCGTTCTGCTAATTGCGCTGGCGACCATGGTGGTCGTCAGCGTGACCTTGCGCAGCGACCTGATCGGCGCGGCTGGCGTCCCGGGTGATTTCGAGTTGGTGCAGATGGCGACGGCGGTCGCCGCCTTCTGCTTTCTGCCCTATTGCCAGCTTCGGCGCGGCAACATCTTCGTCGACACCTTCACGCTGAAGCTGCCCTTGCGCTGGCAAAGGGCAATCGATGCGCTTTGGGATATCGTCTATGGCCTGGTCATGGCGCTGATCGCCTGGCGGCTCGCTGCCGGCGCACTGGCGGCCTTCGCGAGCGGTGAGAATACGATGGTGCTGCAGGTGCCGAGCTATCTTCCAATCGCCATTTGCGCCGTGCTGGCCGCACTGGTTTCTCTGACCTCGTTCGTCAGCGCCAGCCGGCTGGCGAGGGCGCGCGCGTGAGCGGCTTCACCCTCGCCATCACGGGTTTCGTCGCGCTTCTCGCTCTTATGGCCGTCAGATTGCCGATCGGGCTGGCGATGATGCTGGTCGGTGGCCTCGGTTACATCCAGCTCAACGGGCTGGAGCCCTTCCTCAACTACATCAAGACGACGCCCTATCAGATCTTCGCCAACTACACGCTGTCGGTGATTCCCCTCTTCGTGCTGATGGGGGCTTTCGCCGAGCGCTCGGGCCTGGCATCCGACCTGTTCAAGGCCGCGTCGGCCTTCGTCGGCCATCGCCGTGGCGGGCTCGGGATGGCGATGATCGGGGCCTGTACGGGCTTCGGCGCAATCTGCGGGTCCTCGGTTGCGACGACGGCGACCTTCGCGCGCGCAGCGCTGCCGCAACTGCGGCACTACCGCTACGACCCCGGCTTCGCCTGCGGCGTCACCGCCGTCGGCGGCACGCTCGGTATCCTGATCCCGCCCTCGGTGATCCTGGTCGTCTATGCGATTTCGACCGAGCAGAACATCGCCAAGCTGTTCAAGGCGGCCTTGATCCCGGGCCTGATGGCGGCTGCGATGTATTGCATCACCATCGCGATCATGACCCGGCTCGACGCGACACTCGGTCCGGCGCACGAGCGGATCGTCTGGCGCAACCGGCTCGGCCCACTGCTCGGGGTCATCCCGGCGATGCTGGTCGCGCTGGTCGTGGTCGGTGGCATCTACGGCGGGATCTTTACACCGACCGAGGGTGCCTCGGTCGGGGCCTTTGTCATGTTGATGATCGGCGTGTTCCGGCGGACGCTGGGCCTGAAGGCGATCGCCGAGGCGATCCTGCAGACGGCCGAGACCTCGGCGATGATCTTTGCGATCCTGCTCGGAGCCGAGATCTTCAACGCCTTCCTGGCGCTGACCCAGGTGCCGACCGCGGCGGCCGAGATGATCGCTGCATCGGGCTGGCAACCCTATTCGGTCCTGGTTGGTCTGCTCGTCTTCTACATCGTGCTCGGCGGCGTCATGGACGAACTTGCCATGATCCTGCTGACGCTGCCGGTGTTCTTCCCGATCGTGACCGCACTCGATTTCGGCATGCCTGTCGACGATATCGCGATCTGGTTCGGCATCCTCGTCCTGATCGTAGTCGGGATCGGGATGACCTGCCCGCCGATCGGCCTCAATGTCTTCGTCGTCGCTTCGCTGGCGCGTGACGTCCCGGTCACGCGGATCTATCGCGGGGTGCTGCCCTTCGTGCTCTCCGATATCATCCGGCTTGGCATCGTGGTGGCATTTCCAGCCCTCACGCTCTATCTGGTGAAGCTACTGGATTAGCCTGGACTGGATGGCAGCAGTGACCGTGAACGATCTCGATATCGAGGACATCAAAGCCGGCCTCGCGGCTGATTCCATTCTGATCGTGGATGTGCGCGAGCCGCAGGAATTCGCCGCGGGGCATATTCCCGGCTCGGTCTCGCGGCCGCTGTCCCAGTTCGACCCTGCCGACCTGCCCAATCCGCCTGGAAAGCGCGTCGTGTTCTCCTGCGCGGCCGGCGTGCGCTCGCTGCGGGCTCTGGAATTCGCGCAGTCGGCCGGGCTCGATATCGACAGCCATTATCGTGGTGGCTTCAAGGACTGGGCGATGCGCGGCGAGCCCGTCGAGCAATAGGACCGGGCCTTGCGTGTGATGCATCGCAGCTTTCTGCCTCCGGGGGGCTGACGCGACGCTGATCCTGCTCCAGTTTCCTAAGCGACGGTTTCGAGATTTTCGTACTTTCAAGGATGTAAGCCCATGCGCCCCATGAAGTTCGGAGTCGGCCAGCCCATTCGCCGGGTCGAGGATCACCGCCTGACCACCGGGATGGGGCGCTATACCGACGATATCGCCGTCGAGGGAGCGCTGCATGCCTTCGTGCTACGCTCGCAATACGCTCATGCGAAGTTCACGATCCGCGACAAGGATGCCGCCCGCAAGATGAAGGGCGTGAAGCTGGTCCTGACCGGCGAGGACGTGGCGCATCTCGGCGACATTCCGTGCAAGGGCTTGATCACGACGGTTACGGGCCAATCGGTGGAGCCGAATCCGGTGCCGATCTTGCCGACCGATACGGTGCGTCATGTCGGCGAGGCGGTCGCCTTCATCGTTGCCGAGACCCTGAGCCAGGCCCGCGACGCGGCCGAGGCGATCGACATTGCCTGGGAGGTCCTGCCTTCGATCACCGGCATCGCCGAAGCGCTCGCTCCCAAGGCACCGCAGGTCTGGCCGGGGCGTGAGGGCAATGTTGCTTTCGAGGCCGAGCAGGGCAATTCCGAGAAGACCGAGAAGGCCTTCGCCAAGGCCGATCGCATCGTTTCCGTCACGATCGTCAACAACCGTCTCGCCTCCAACTACATGGAGACGCGCGCCTGCATCGCCGAATACGACAAGGATTCGAAACGCTGGACGCTGACGCTCGGCAGCCAGGGCAGCCACGGCACGCGCGATATCCTCGCCGGCTACATCCTGAAGGTCGATCCCTCGCGCATCCGCGTCATCACGCCCGATGTCGGCGGCGGCTTCGGCACCAAGATCTTCATGTATCGCGAATACCCGCTGACCATGGTGGCGGCCGAGAAGCTGAAACGCCCGGTGCGCTGGGTCGCGGACCGAACCGAGCATTTCCTTGCCGACACCCATGGTCGCGCCAATCTGACCACGGCTACGATGGCGCTCGACAAGAAGGGCCGGTTCATCGGCCTCAAGGTCGATCTCGCCGCGGAAATGGGCGCCTATCTCTCGCAGTACGGACCTTTCATCCCCTGGGTCGGCACGACGATGACGCCGGGCTGCTACAATATTCCGGCCGTGCATGTGCGCTTTCGTGGGGTTTTCACCAACACCACGCCGGTCGATGCCTATCGCGGAGCCGGGCGTCCGGAGGCCGCCTACCTGATCGAGCGGCTGGTCGATGCCATCGCGCGCGAAACCGGCAAGACGCCGGACGCCGTCAGGGCGCAGAATTTCGTCAAGCCAGCGGAGATGCCGCATTCGACCCAGACCGGGCCGGTCTATGATTCCGGCGAGTTCGAGGGGCATATGCGCCGCGCCATGGATGTCGCCGACTGGAAGGGCTTCAAGGCGCGCCTCAAGGCCTCGACCAAGGCCGGCAAGATTCGCGGCATCGGCATGGCCTGCTATATCGAGGCCTGCGGCGGCGGCGGTCCGGAGAGTTCGACCGTCATCCTTGAGAAGGACGGCACGGTGACAGTGCTGATCGGCACCCAGTCGAACGGGCAGGGGCACGAGACGGCGTATTCGCAGCTCGTCGCGCAGCATCTCGATATCCCGATGGACCGCATCCGCGTTGTCCAGGGCGATACCGACCGGGTCGAGACCGGCTCCGGCACCGGCGGCTCGCGCTCGATTCCCGTGGGAGGCGCTGCGCTCGACAAGGCGTCTTCGATCCTGACCGAGAACCTGAAGCAGCTTGCGTCCGAAAAACTCGAGGCTGGTATCGGCGATCTGGAAATCGTCGATGGCGCGGTGCGGATCGTCGGCACCGACAAGGCGCTCGACCTCAAGGCCATTGCCGCTCTGCCTGGAGCAACGGCTGACAAGCTCAGGGTCCATCAGAGCTGGACGCCGCCGGAAGCGACCTATCCGAATGGCACGCATATCTGCGAGCTGGAGGTTGATCCCGGCACAGGCGCGACCGAGATCGCCAACTATGTCGTGGTCGACGATTTTGGCGTGACGCTGAACCCGCTAATGCTCGAGGGCCAGGTCCATGGTGGTGCCGCCCAGGGGATTGGCCAGGCCCTGATGGAGGAAATTCGCTTCGATAGCTCCGGCCAGATGCTGACGGCGACGTTCATGGATTACGCTCTGCCGCGCGCGGTCGACGTTCCAAATTTCCATTTCGAGACCCGCAATGTCCGCTGTGTCACCAATGCGCTCGGCGTGAAGGGGGCCGGAGAGGCCGGTGCGATCGGGGCCTGTCCGGCGGTGATGAATGCGATGGTGGACGCGCTCGACCGCGCAGCCGGTATCCGGGCGATCGATATGCCCGCGACGCCGAAGAAGGTGTTCGGGGCGTTGAAAGTTGCAGGCTATCAGCAGTGATCCAGGCGTAAGCGCCTCTAACTCCGATGTGTTCACGGAAATGCGACTTGGCGTCGTGATGCGGATCGGCTGATCTGGAAGGCTTCTAAGCGGCGCGCTCGACGCCGCGCTTTCCGGGAGGAGGCTTACGCATGATACGTACCGTACTCGTCGCCGCCGGCCTAGTTGTGACGCTCTCGACCGTGATTGCCCAATCGGATCCGATTGCCGAGCGTCGCAATACGATGAAGGGAGTGGGCGCCGCCACGCGCGATGGCGCGGCCATGGCCAAGGGCGAGGCCGCCTTTGACGCGAGCAAGAGCGAGACCATCTTCAAGGTCTACGCTGCCGCGGCTCAGAAGATGCCCGGCCTTTTCCCTGATACTGCCAAGACGGGCGGCGAGAGCACGGCCGGGCCCAAAATCTGGGAGGATCCAGCCGGCTTCAAGGCTGGGTTTGCCAAGCTGGAGACGGAGGCCACAGTAGCCGCGGCGAGTGCCACCAAGGACCTCGACAGCTTCCGTTCTGCTTTTGGAAACGTGACCAAGAACTGTGGCAGCTGTCACGAGGTCTATCGGATCAAGAAATAGATTTCTTGGCGCTGCGTCTGCCGCGGCGCGCGATCAGACTTGGGTTAAGGGCGGTCTCCATACTGGAGTCCGCCCTTTAGTATTTGCCTTGCACGCCGGCCATTCCAAACTGCCGCAAGGTTGTGGGCAACCTGTCCGCATTGGCGCGGGATTGATTGGAGCAAATTCCGGTGCGTTCACGAAAATGCGACTTGGCGCTGTCATGCGGATAGGCTGATCTGGAGGAGTTCTAAGCGGAGCCTGTCCGGCACCGCATCTCCCCGAAAAGGATAGTCCCGCATGATCCGTACCGTAGTCGTTGCTGCTGGCCTCATTCTCGGCCTTTCGGCCGTCGTCGCGCAGTCTGACCCTATCGCCCAGCGCCGCGATGCGATGAAGGCCGTTGGCGCGGCAACGCGCGAGGGCGCGGCCATCGCCAAGGGCGAGGCAGCTTTCGATTCCGCCAAGGTTCAGATGATCTTCAAGGTTTACGCTGATGCAGCCAAGAGGCTGCCGGCCCTGTACCCGGAAACGGCCAAGTCGGGCGGCGAGACCACGGCGGGGCCAAAGATCTGGGAGGATCAGGGGGGCTTCAAGACCGCTCTCGCCAAGTTCGAAACCGAAGCCGTGGCCGGTGGCGCCGCCGCCAAGGACCTCGACAGTTTCCGCTCTGCCTTTGGCGCTGCGACCAAGAATTGTGGCTCCTGCCACGAGGTCTATCGCATCAAGAAGTAAGTTCAGCAGCGCCGCGCGGTTGCGCGGCGCGCTCGAACATGGGTTGATGGGCGGGCTCCTCCATGAGCCCGCCCATTCCTGTCAGGCCTGCGCTTCGAACTTTTGAAGTCTTCGGAGCGTTGAGGTACCAGCAAAACCGGGAAACGCTTGATGCGCCGCCTATTCCTCACGCTCGGCATTTTCATCCTGTTGGGACTAGCCGGCTTCTATGTTTTCACCGATCCCCGCGTCGTTTCGCCGGCGCCCGAGATCGGTACCTTGCCGCCGCCGGATGTCGAGAATGGCAAACTGCTCTTTGCGGCGGGGGGGTGCTCTTCATGCCATGCAACGCCCGGCCAGGATGACAAGCTCCGGCTTGGCGGTGGGCTTGCGTTGCCCTCGCCCTTCGGCACGTTTCACGCACCCAACATCTCACCGCATACGCGGGACGGGATCGGCAACTGGGGAGTGAAGGATTTCGTCGATGCGATGGCGACTGGCGTCTCGCCATCCGGACAGCATTATTATCCGGCGTTTCCCTATACCTCCTACCGGTTGATGCCACCCAAAGCCCTGGCCGATCTCTTCGCCTATATTCGCACCCTGCCTTCGGTCGAAGGGCGTGCACCAGGGCACGATCTGCCTTTCCCCTTCAATATCCGCCGCGCTGTCGGCGGCTGGAAGCTGCTGTTCTTCGATGGCACGCCGTTCCGGCCGGACCCGACGAAGAGCGAGGAATGGAACCGGGGCGCCTATCTGGTGCAGGGACCGGGCCATTGCGCCGAATGCCATTCCAACCGCAATGCGCTGGGCGCGATCATTCCGTCGACGCGCTTTGCCGGAGGCCCCGACCCGGAGGGCAAGGGTTTCGTGCCGAACATCACTCAGCATGCCGACGGACTGGCGAACTGGTCGAAGTCGGAGATCGCCGAAATGCTCAAGACCGGCTTCACGCCGAGCTTCGACAGCGTCGGCGGCAGCATGGCGCCGGTGGTGCGCAACATTGCGCAGCTGTCAGATGCCGATCGGATGGCGATGGCGGAGTTCATCAAGTCGCTGCCGGCGGTCGCCGGCCCACCACGGCCCAAGAAGGCCGAATAGGCCGCGCAGCCGAATTGCCGATTAGGTCCGCAATGTCATTCCGGTCTGCCTTTGGGCGCCCGGGATGATCTAACCTTCTGCATTCGCAGCGGCTTTTTCGAAAAACCGCAATGAACCTCTCGGGCCGACCCTTTGGCGCCTATTCCATCACCGCTGCCTTGAGGATGCAGACCATCAGGGCGGAACCTGGCTGGTCGCCGACACAGCGGACGATATGGCGGCGGTCACAGCGATAACGCAGCGTCTCGCCAGCCTTGGCGCGCTGGATCACGTCCCCGACTTCGACCTCGAACTCGCCGGAGGTCACGGAGAGCGATTCGATCGAGCCGCGCTGATGACCTTCGGAGTCGAGTTCGCCGCCGGGTTCGGCCTGCACATCGTACCATTGCAGCCACTCGACGGTCTTGATCCAGCCAATGATGGCGAGCCTGAGCTTGCCGTCCTCTGAGACCAGGATCGGCGTATCGGCACGGGTGGTCTTGTCGATGAAGGCTTCCTCTTCGCCGCTCGACAGTACACGCTCGATCGAAATGTCGAGGGCCTGCGAGAGACGCCAGATCGTCGCCAGTGTCGGGTTGGTTTCGTTACGCTCGATCTGGCTGATGATCGACTTGGCAACGCCCGATTGCTCCGCGAGTTCGGAAAGCGAGAGATTATAGGCCTTGCGCAGGCGCTGGATCGTCTTGCCGAGCTGACCCGAGATGACCTGGGCTCCCGATTCGAGCTCGCGCCCGCCACGTTCCTTGGTCTCGATACCCATCCTGATACCTGTCACACGAATGCTGTTCGTTTGCGGAAGCGAACAAACGTTTGTCTAACCGGACAATGCCTGTTCCAGTTGGAAGGAGCAAGCCGAGGAGGGGCGGGCGACAGCCGAGAAGGGGCTTCGTCCAGGGCCTCTTCACATGATTTTGCGCGAGTTCTCAGGTCGCCCGCGTCGGGCCGACCTCGCGCGTCTCCCGCTTGAGGAGGCCGAGCTGCTTCTCGCGCAGGATCACATAGATGCCGGACGCGATGACGATGGCTGCGCCGACGAGCACAGCCGAAGCCGGCCAGTCGCCAAAGACGAACCAGCCGATCGCGACCGCCCAGAGCATGGTCGAATATTCGAACGGCGCGATCAGCGAGGCGTCGCCATAGCGATAGGCCTGGACCAGGAAGATCTGGCCAAGGCCGCCGAGGATGCCGATCGCGACCATGAGCGCGGCATCCTGAAGATCGGGCATGCGCCAGCCGAGCAGGATCGTGAAGAGGCCGAGTGTCGTCGTCATCAGCGTGAAATAGAAGACGATCGCGCCAGTGCGCTCGGTCATGGTCAGCTGCCGCACCTCGATCGAGGCAAAGGCCGAGCAGCAGGCGCCGGCGAGGCCGAAAGCCGCGCCGATGGCCGGTGCATTGTCGCCGGCGACCTGGAAACTGCCGAGATGCGGGGACAGCATGATCAGCACGCCAATGAAGCCGATGGTCACCGCGCTCCAGCGATAGATCCGAACACGCTCTTTCAGCACCAGAGCGGCAAGTACGACGACTGCGAGCGGCGCGGCATAGCCGAGCGCGACCGCGTCCGGGAGGGGCAGAAAGCTCAAGGCTACGAAGCCGCAGAACATGCCGGTCGAGCCGATCACTCCGCGCTTGAAATGGCCGCGCAGGTTCTTGGTCTTCAGGGCAGCCGGGATTTCGCCGCGCCAGCCCAGCCAGAGCAGCAGCGGGATCAGCGCGAAGAAGGACCGGACGAAAACGAGTTCCCCTGTCGGATAGCGCGCCGCAATCGCCTTGATGCCAGCCGACATCAGGGTGAAGGACAAAGCCGAGATCAGCTTGAGCGTGATGCCGAGGAGAGGAGACAACGGTGCTGCGTGTACGTGTCGGGGGAGAGAGTCTTATAAAAGACTTGGTCCCTCTAGATCACGTTCGCGCGTCGGGTCCAAGCGCAATGCATGCAACCCTGATGCCCGTGGTGACGCATGCGTGCCGTCAAAGGGCGCAGCATCCCGCTCTTGCGCGGCAGGGACCAACAATGAATCCCCGGAGAGTAACGCTGCCCGGGGCTGATGGTGGCCTGGCCCGCGTCTCAGAACGTGCCCTTGAACACGCCGCCGTCCATCAAGAGGTTCTGACCGGTGATGTAGCCGGCATGGGCGCTTGCCAGGAAGGCACAGGCCTTGCCGAACTCCTCTGGATTGCCAAAGCGCCTCGCCGGAATCTCGGCCATGCGCCCCCTCGTCATTTCCTCGGGCGTGATCCCCTTGATCGCCGCCATCTTGGTGGTCGAGCCCTTCAACCGATCAGTATCGAACATGCCGGGCAGGATGTTGTTGATGGTGACGTTGGCATAGGCGACCTCGCGGGCCACGCCGGAGAAGAAGGCGGTCAGACCGGCGCGTGCTCCCGACGAGACATCGAGCCCCGTCAAGGGCGTCAGCACGCTCATCGAGGTGATGTTGACGATCCGGCCGAAGCCGCGCGAAATCATGCCGTCGACGACACGCTGCATCAGTTCAACCGGTGTCGCCATGTTCTGGATGACGCCTTCGAGAAGTGCTTCGCGCGAGATCTCGCGGAATGGCTTCGGCGGCGGGCCGCCATTGTTGTTGACCAGGATATCCGGCTCCGGCGCCGCGGCAAGCAACGCGTCCTGGCCAGCGCGGGTCGAGACATCGGCAACAACGGCGATCACGGTTGCTCCATATTTCGCCCGGATCTGGCTTGCCGTGGCCTCCAGCGTGGTCGCGTCGCGGCCATTGATGACCACGGTGCATCCGGCCTCGGCGAGAGCCTCGGCGCAGCCCCGGCCGAGTCCCTTGCTCGAGGCGCAAATGATGGCCGTACGGCCGGCAATACCCAAATCCATCGCGTTTCTCCGGAGCTTTTGCTGATGCCCAGCCGAGCAGAACCATGGATTGCGGTCTGCGTCATCAAAGCGCAATGCAAATCAGACACACGCCGCAAGCAATGCAACAAGATGGGCTGGCGGCATGAGCGACGAGGACGAGGCGAAGCAGGTTCGCAGCATCTTCATCTCCGACCTGCATCTGGGAACGCGTGGAGCACAGGCCGATCTCGTGCTCGAATTCCTGCGGGCCTATGATGCCCCGCAGATCTATCTGGTCGGCGACATCATCGACGGCTGGCGGCTGAAGAGCGGCTGGTACTTCCCGCAGGCGCATAATGATGTCGTGCAGAAGCTCTTGCGCAAGGTGCGCAAAGGGGCGCGGCTGATCTACATCACCGGCAACCACGACGATTTCCTGCGCGATTTCGCAGGGAGCGAGTTCGGCGGCATCCACATCGCCGACCATGCTCTGCATGAGGCCGCCGACGGCAAGCGCCTGCTGGTGATCCATGGCGATCTGTTCGATCTGGTCGTGCGCAACGCCAAATGGCTCGCGCTGCTAGGCGACTGGGCCTACACCGTCGCGCTTGCGTCCAATACGGTCGTCAACAAGGTCCGTCGCTTGCTCCACCTGCCGCACTGGTCGCTCTCGGCCTGGGCCAAGCAGAAGGTCAAGAACGCGGTCAACTATATCGGCGAGTTCGAGACCTGCCTTGCCGCCGAGGCGCGCCGCCATGGTGCGGACGGCGTGATCTGCGGCCATATCCACCACGCCGCACATCGCAAGATCGACGGGCTCACCTACATCAATACGGGCGACTGGGTCGAAAGCTGCACGGCGGTGGTCGAACATCATGACGGCCGCTTCGAGGTTATTCGCTGGCCGCAATACCGGCTGAAGAGCGAGCCCGCGCGGCCGATCCCGCTGCCGGCCCTGGTCAGCGAGGCGGCCTGATGCGCGTCCTCATCGCGACGGACGCCTGGCGCCCCCAGATCAACGGGGTCGTCCGGTCGCTGGAGCGGATGGCCGAGGCCGGGCCGTCATTCGGCGTGACGCCGCATATGCTGACGCCCGAGGGGTTTCGGCAGATTGGCTTGCCATCCTACCCCGATATCCGCATCGCGCTGGCAACCCAGGGCGCTATCGCCCGGCGCATCTCCGATTTCGGGCCGGATCATATCCATATCGCGACGGAAGGGCCGATCGGCTGGTTGACCCGCGCCGTCTGCCTCGCCCAGAAGCGCACGTTCACGACGAGCTACCACACAAGGTTCCCGCAATATGTCGCGGCGCGCTGGCCCATTCCGGAACGCTGGAGCTACCAGTTCCTGCGCCGGTTCCATGGGGCGGCTGCGGGGGTCATGGTCTCGACCGCGACGGTCGAGGCCGAACTGATAGAGAACGGCTTCGAGCGTATCCTGCGCTGGGGGCGAGGCGTCGATCTCCAGCAGTTCCATCCGCGCCAGGCAAGCGTGCTCGATCTCCCGCGTCCCATCTTCCTCAGTGTCGGGCGCGTCGCGGTCGAAAAGAACCTGGATGCCTTCCTGTCGCTGCGCCTGCCCGGCAGCAAGGTCGTCGTCGGTGACGGCCCGGCGCGCGCCGACCTGCAGCGCGCCTTCCCGGACGTGACGTTCCTGGGCACGCGCGAGGGCGCGGAACTGGCTGCGATCTATGCGTCGTCGGATGTCTTCGTCTTTCCGAGCCTGACCGACACCTTTGGCATCGTGCTGCTCGAAGCCGCAGCAAGCGGGCTGCCCGTCGCGGCCTTTCCAGTGCAGGGGCCGAGCGATGTCTTTGCCGGCAGCGGTGCTGCCGTGCTGGACGAGGATCTGCGCGGCGCAGCGTTAGCGGCCCTGCGCATTCCGCGCGAAGCCTGCCTGGGACTTGCCGCAGGCCATAGCTGGCAAAGCAGTGCTGAGCAGTTCTACGGACATATCCGGCGGATCTCCCAGCGCGCTCCGGCCCAGAGCATCACAACCTTCGCGAACGTCCGTGCCGGGGAAGCGCAGGCGCGGGAGCAGCAGCGGGCTTGAGCTCGCGCCGAAACACGTCCCGTCTTTCGTGCACGGAGGCGATGACGAGGCCCATCGGCACGCCAAGCCCGACAAGCGCTGCCTCCGACAATTGCAGACTGGCCTCGATGGTTTCCGGCACTGCGTCGTTGACCCCGAGCTCGTAGAGATGCCGGGCATGGGAGGCGTCGCGGGCGCGCGCCACGATGATGAGATCGGGGCGCAGAGCCCTTGCCGCCTTGACGATCTCATCGACCGCACGGTGGTTGTGGATCGTGACGATCAGGGCGCTTGCGTCGACCACGCCGCAGAGTTTCAGGAAGTCTGGCTTGGTCGCGTCGCCGAAGAAGGCAGGCCGGCCCGCGCGCCGTTGGCCGGCGATCAGGATCGGATCGGAGTCGAGGGCGATATAGGGCTTCTTGTGCTCTTCCAGCATCGAACCGACGAGCCTGCCGACCCGGCCGCAACCGATGACGATCGCGCGCCCCGCATGATCGTCCGGCGGCAGGATCGTCGCTTCCTCGGGCAGGGCCACTGGTGCCGCGAAGCGTGCCGCCATGTGGCGTGCCACACGGGCGAATAATGGCAACGTCACCATGGTGAGCGATACCGCGGCAAGCACGAGGCTTGCCGCGTGGTGATCGACCAGCTTCGCGCCGACAGCCGCGTTGAGCAGCACGAAGGCGAACTCGCCGCCCGGAGCGACCATGATCGCGGCTTCGATCGCTGTCGAGGCGGAGAGAGACAGGAGCCGGGCCAGGCCCAGCACAACCAGCGCCTTGGTCAGGAGAAGGCCGGCGGCAATGCCGAGGATGATCGCGGGCTCAGCGGCGAGCTGCGCGGGGTCGACACTCATGCCAACGGTCAGGAAGAAGACGCCGATCAGCAGGGATTTGAACGGCTCGATCGTGACTTCGATGGCACGCCGATACTCTGTCTCAGCCAGGAGCAGGCCGGCGATGAAGGCGCCGAGGCCCATGGAGAGGCCGGCCGTTGCCGCCACAAGTCCCGTGCCGAGTGCCACCAGCAGAGTTGCGGCAAGAAAACTCTCGGAGCTGTCGGTCGAGGCAACGAGACGAAAGAGGGGACGAAGCGCAAGGCGCCCGACCACGACGATGCCTGCAATCGCTGCGAAGGCGTGCACGAGGGCCTGCGCAAGGCCGGCGACCAGCGAGCCGCCATTCTGCGCACCGAGGACGGCGATGAGGAAGAGCAGCGGCACGACTGCGATATCCTGGCAGAGCAGGATCGCGAAGCTGGTCCGGCCTGCCGATGTCATCATGCGGCGCCTTGCCGAGAGTAGTTCGACGACCATGGCGGTCGAGGACAAGGCAAGGCCGAAGCCGATGATCAACGCCGCGGCCGCCGGCTGCTTCAGCAGGAAGGCAAAGCCGCCGATGATCGCGGCAGAGAACGCGACCTGCCCGAGCCCGAGGCCGAAGACGAGCCTGCGCATGGTCATCAGCCGCTCGAAGGAGAGCTCGAGCCCGATGACGAAAAGCAGGAAGGCGACGCCGATCTCGGCCGGCCCGGCCAATGCGTTGGCGTCGGACACGGTGATGGTGCGCAGCAACGGCACGGAGGAGACGAGGCCGCCCAAGCCGAACGGGCCGAGCAGCGCGCCGCAGGCCATGAAGGCGACGATCGAATTGACACGGAAGCGCTTGGCAAATGGCACGATTACGCCGGCCGTGGCGAGGACGACGATGGCGTCTTTATAGGCCGAGGGGTCGATCGTGGCTGCCAAGCTATCCTCGCACTGCCGATTCAGGGGCGATTCATGTTTGCGGTCCAAGAGCTTGCGATACAAGCGCTTGTGCGGACTCCAGCAAAAAACTTGCCGTTCCCGGAGACGGCCCGTAGCGTCCGCCCGCATCGTTCGAAGGGGTTTCCATGCGTTTCGCCGGCACCGATTCCTATGTCGCAACCGAGGATCTCACCGTCGCAGTCAACGCGGCGATCCGGCTGGAGCGGCCTCTGCTGGTCAAGGGAGAACCGGGCACCGGCAAGACTGTGCTGGCGGAGGAGATCGCATCGGCTCTGAAGGCGCCGCTGATCACCTGGCACATCAAATCGACGACCAAGGCCCAGCAAGGTCTTTACGAGTATGATGCGGTCAGCCGCCTGCGCGACAGCCAGCTCGGCGATCCGCGGGTGTCCGACATCTCGAACTACATCAAGCGCGGCAAGCTCTGGGACGCCTTCGCCTCGAGCGAACGACCCGTGCTGCTGATCGACGAGATCGACAAGGCCGATATCGAGTTCCCGAACGACTTGCTGCTTGAGCTCGACCGCATGGAGTTCCATGTCTACGAGACCGGCCAGACGGTTCGGGCCGCGCAGCGCCCGGTGATGATCATCACCTCCAATAACGAAAGGGAACTGCCGGACGCGTTCCTGCGCCGCTGCTTCTTCCACTACATCCGCTTTCCCGATGCGCAGACGATGCAGGCGATCGTCGAGGTGCATTTCCCCGGTATCAAGAAGCGGCTGATGGAGGAGGCGCTGCGCCTGTTCTTCGAGGTGCGCGAGGTTCCGGGCATCAAGAAGAAGCCCTCGACCTCGGAGCTGCTCGACTGGCTGAAGCTGCTGGTCGCCGAAGATATCGGCCCGGAGGTCCTGCGTGAGCGCGACCCGCGCAAGCTGATCCCGCCGCTGCACGGAGCGCTGCTCAAGAACGAGCAGGATGTCAGCCTGTTCGAGAAGCTCGCCTTCATGGTGAGGCGGGAGAGCCGCTGAGCGGCTGACCGCTCAGGGATCGCAGGGCGGGATCGCCACCGCGAGATCGATCTTGGGGTCGACTGCGCGCACCGCTTCGCGCAGGTCGAAATCGCGCGCGACCACGACATAGTCTTGCGTTTCCGAGGTCTTCAGATAGCTCGTCATCAGGATTGGCTTGTTGCCGAGTTCACCGGTGCGACAGGCCTTGTCGGCACCGAGCGCGAGCGAGCCGCGATTGCCGCTGTTGCTGGCCCCGACAAGCAGCTCCTCGCGGAAGACCGAGAGCTTGGTTGCATCCGCGGGGCTGAGTCGGAACACGGTCAGACGCCGTCCCGGCGAGACCATGACCGGCGTTGCGGCGAGTTCGGTGGCGTCGCGCACTTCCTCCAGCACGACCTTGCGCTCATGGCGTCCGCCGTCCCTGGGGTTGATCACGATCGTCATGGTGACGCTGCCCGGCAAAGGGCGGATATCGGACGGCAGGCTGATGGCGGCGCGCAGATCGGCCAGGGTCGTGCTGCGCATGTCGATCCGCGACAGTTTCGGCAGGGAACTCAGCGGGACATGGCCGCACGCGCCGGCAAAGGCGGCCACGATCATGGAAGCGGACAGGGAGGGACGCATGATGAGGCTCGTTAATTTCAAATGAGGTTGTGGCCTAGACATTCAAAAATTCATCTATTAGTTTAATTTTGTCAATCGAGGGCAGAATTAAATGAGCGCGGAAAGCACTTTGAGGTCGAGCGAGGCGCCGCTGGCCAGGCTGAAGCGCGTCAGCATGGCAGCACGGCTCGCCAGCTATGCCGCAGCATTGCTCATGGGATTCGGCATGGCCTGGTTGTGGAGCGACCCTGAAAGCCTCGCCAATCATGCGCGCGGCACTATTGGCGTGACTGTCGCGCCGCCGACGACGGCGATGCGCAGCTACTGGCTGGCACTGTCTGTCGGCACTGTTCCGGCGGGATTGTTCATCTACGCGATGCTGCGTCTGGCAAACCTGTTCGGGCGCTTCGGAAAGGGACGGGTCCTCGAAGTCGTCAATGCCGTCGAACTCAGTCGGATCGGCTGGCTGCTCATTCTGTTTGGTGCAGCGACCCCGGTTGCGCGGGCCCTGCAGAGCGTGGCGCTGACCTATGATAATCCGGCCGGCCGCAGGCAGCTTGCAATCACGCTCGATCCCGGCATGTTCGGCGCGCTCGCCGCGGGCGCAGTCCTTGTCGCCTTCGGGCTGGTGCTGCGCGAGGCAATGCGCCTCTCTGACGAGAATCAGAGTTTCGTGTAGGACAGGGCGATGCCGATCATCGTCGAACTCGATGTCATGCTGGCGCGTCGAAAGATGCGCTCGAAGGAATTGGCCCAGCGCATCGGCCTGACCGAGCAGCAGGTCTCTCAGCTCAAGTCCGGGAAGGTCCGTGGCATGCGTTTCGATACGCTTTCGCGCATCTGCGACACGCTCCAATGCCAGCCCGGCGACCTGCTGCGCTACGAGCCGGGCGAAGAGGAGGGCGGCGGGACCGCGGAGGCCTGAGAGGAGTGTGAGGCCTCTCGCAAAACCCGAAGCAGATGGTTAGGTTCTGATTATGCTGCGCCTTCTGCTTCTTCGCCACGCCAAGTCGAGCTGGTCCACCGGTCTCACCGATCGGGAGCGACCGCTAGCGGTCAGAGGCCGCGAAGCAGCCCCTGTCATGGGGCGCTATCTGGCAGAAGAGATGCTGCTGCCCGATCTCGTGCTGGTCTCGCCTGCGCGCCGAACGACCGAGACCTGGGAACTGGTCGGGCCAATGCTGCCGGAGCGACCCGGAAGCCATCTCGAACCGCGCATCTACGAGGCCAAGCCCGAGCGGTTGCTGCAGGTCGTCCACGACACCGAAGCCAATGTCCGCACGCTGCTGATGATCGGGCATAATCCCGGCTTCGAGGAATTGGCTGCCAAGCTGACGGGCCATGGTGACCGTTATGCGGCGGCGCGAATGGCACAGAAATACCCGACCTGTGGACTGGCCGTGCTCGATTTCGCCGTTGAAGACTGGCGTGATGTCGCGCCGCGCGGCGGCCGGCTCGAGCGTTTCGTGACACCCGCCTCGCTGGGTGAGGGGCCGGACGAATGAGCGGTCCTGCTCCGTTCCTTACCGCATGAGCCCCCCCTCCTATCTCGACGAGGCGCGCAATGCTGCGCTGGCCTTCGGTGACAGCCTGCTTGGACTAGCCCGGCCGCGCCTGCGCTTGGGAGTCACCGGACTGTCGCGCTCGGGCAAGACGGTCTTCACCACGGCGCTGATCCAAAATCTCATCGAGGGCGCCAGGCTACCGGTGCTCAAGGCGGCGGCCGATGGCCGGATCACGCGTGTGCGGCTGGTGCCTCAACCGGATCCCGATGTGCCGCGCTTTCCCTATGAGGCTCACCGCGCCGCCCTGTCAGGCCCCGACCGGCGCTGGCCCGAGTCGACCCGGCGCATTGCGGAGTTGCGGGTCGAGATCGACTACGAGCGAGCGTCCGGCTGGTTCAAGGGGCCGGCGACGCTGACACTGGATATCGTCGACTATCCCGGCGAATGGCTGCTCGACCTCGCGCTGATCGGCGTCGACTACAAGACCTGGTCGCGGCAGGCGATCGCAGATGCGCGCAAGGCCCACCGGATCGGTTCAGCCAAGCCCTGGCTCGATGACCTTGCTGTCCGCGATCCGTCGGGGCCGCCTGACGAACTCGCCGCGGAAGCCGCGAGCGATCTGTTCAAGGCCTATCTCGCAAGGCTGCGCGCCGATCCGGAAGCCGTCGCCGTGACCCCGCCGGGGCGGTTCCTGATGCCGGGTGATCTCGAAGGTTCACCGGCGCTGACCTTCGCGCCGCTCGAGATTGCTCCCGATACCGAGGTCGCGCCAGGCACGCTGGCAGGGCTGATGGCAGATCGCTACGAGGCCTATAAGCGGGTCGTGGTGACGCCGTTCTTCCGTGATCATTTCGCCCGCCTGGACCGGCAGATCGTGCTGGTCGATGCATTGGCGGCCCTCGATGCCGGCCCACCGGCGCTCGCCGATCTTGAAACGGCGCTTGGCCAGGCCCTCACGGCTTTTTCCGTCGGCCGCAACTCCTGGCTGACGAGCCTGTTCGCGCCACGCATCGAGCGCGTCCTCTTCGCGGCGACGAAGGCCGACCATATCCACCATACCAGTCACGACCGGCTGGCGGCGGTGATGTCACATCTCGTGGCCCGCGCGGCCGCGCGGGCGCAAGGCGCCGGCGCCAAGGTCGAGGCGATGGCGCTGGCGGCGGTCCGGGCGACGAGGGAAGTCAGGATCAAGCAGGGACGCGAGGACCTGCCGGCGATCGCGGGCGTGCCGGAGGCGGCCGAGAGGGTCGGCGACGAGGTCTTCGACGGCATCGCCGAAGCGGCGATCTTCCCGGGCGAGCTGCCTGAGCGGCCCGAGGCGATCTTCGATCCGAAGGCGCAGTCCTGGCAGGTGCGGGCGCCCCGCTTCAGGCCGCCGCTGGTGCTGCCGGATGCGGGAGGGCGGAGCCAGCCTCCGCCGCAGATTCGCCTCGACCGTGCGCTCGAATTCCTGATCGGTGACAGGCTGGCGTGATGGAGGGAGGCGGACCCATGAGCAAGACTCCCCTCGCCGTGCGTCTCGATGCCACCGTGCCGGGCGAGGACGCTCCACGCATGACGACGGGAGTTGCTGTCCTGCCCGAAAGCGAACCGCTCGACCCGGTCGAGCCGGCCGCCGTCCCGGCTGCGAACCGTAGGGGCCTCAGCTGGGGCAGCGTGTTCGTTGCGGGCCTGTCCGCCTTCCTGACGCTCTCGATCGGCGTCTGGGCCGAGCGGACCATCTCCTCGCTGATGAATGAGAGCCCGGTGCTGGGTTATGCGGCATTGGCCTCGGCGGCGGTCGCCGTGCTCGCCCTTCTAGTGATGCTGGGCAAGGTTCTGCGCGACATCCTCCGCGAGCGGCGCGTCGAGTCCTTGCGGCTGCGTGCCACCGCGGTGCTTGCCGGTGGCACTCTCGACGAAGCCAAGGCGATCACGGGCGAACTCCAGCGCCTCTATGCTGCGCGGCCCGAGACCGCAAAGAACAGGGCAGAGCTGGAGGACAGCCTGCCTCAGCTCTTTGCGCCGCATGATGTTCTGACGGTCGCGGAGCGGAGCCTGATGACGCCGCTCGATGCTGCGGCGCAGGCGCAGATCGCGCTGGCTGCGCGCCGGGTCTCGCTGGTTACGGCTGTCAGCCCCCGGGCCCTGATCGATATCGTCTTCGTGCTCGTGGCCTGCGCCAGATTGCTGCGAGCGATCGCCGGCATTTATGCCGGCCGTCCCGGGACGCTGGGCCTGCTGCGGCTGGCGCGGCAGGTGCTGGGGCATCTGGTGGTCACAGGCGGCATCGCGGCCGGTGATGCACTGGTTCAGCAGGTGGTCGGGCAGGGGCTCGCCGCACGGCTGTCGGCCAAGCTCGGCGAGGGCGTGCTCAATGGCCTGCTGACGGCGCGCGTCGGGCTCGCTGCGCTCGCCGTCTGTCGGCCCCTGCCATTCATCGAAGCCAAGCCACCGACCCTGTCGGATGTTGCAAGCGACCTTCCGTCCTGGCGCGGCACTGCTTCCAGTTGAGTCATGGCTCGGCAAGATTTGCCGGCCGGCACGGAAACTGCCGGGCGGAATTCACCGTGATACGGTTTCGAAACCATCCAAGTCGTTGAAAAATAGAATCCTGCTGCATGGCACAGGCCGTGCAGTGGCTGCCTCGACGTATTGGGCGCCCATCCGGGCGCCAGGGTTGAGGCGAGGGTATCATGGGTGTCTTCAGCGCGCTGACGACGGCAGTTTCCGGCATGCAGGCGCAGTCCTATGCGCTCGAAAATATCTCGGGCAATATCGCGAATTCGCGGACGGCCGGCTTCAAGCGTGTCGATACGACGTTTTCGGATCTGGTTCCGGATTCGGCTCTGAATCGCCAGATCGCGGGTTCGGTCGCGGCCTATAGCCGCGCGACCAACACGATCCAGGGCGATCTCCAGGCCACGCGCATCGACACCAACGTTGCGATCAACGGCGATGGCTTCTTCGTCGTCGACCAGCGCCAGAGCGGCCTTGGAGCCAATACCCAGTTCACCAACAGCAATCTCTATACCCGCCGCGGCGATTTCGACTTCGATGCCAATGGCTATCTGGTGAATGGCGCGGGCTACTATCTGAAGGGGCTGAAGATCGACGCCGTCACGGGCCAGTTGGTCGGCACCCAGCCAGAAGTGCTGCGCATCACCAAGGAACAGTTCCCGGCCAAGGCGACGACCTCGATCGAGTATCGCGCCAATATCCCGGCCTATCCCGGCACGACGAACGCGAAGACCACAGTTCCGGGTTCCGAGCTGCTGAAGGCCACCGGCTACACCTCCAATCCGCTGTCCACGACCGCCGGCGGAACCGGTCTCGTGACCGGCGCCGACGTCACCCGATTCCTGAGCGATTCCATCGCGGGCGGGTCCGTTACCGTCTATGACGCGCTCGGCAAGGCGACGAGCGTCGAGTTGCGCTGGGCCAAGACCACGAATGCGGCGCCGGCCCAGGTGGGTCCGCCGGCCGTTCCGGCGACCGTCGACACTTGGAACCTCTTCGTTGCCGAGAATACCAGCGCGACGGGCGGCGCCGTGGCTTATCGCAATGCGAATGTCGATATCACTTTCGGTACCACCGGCCAGATGACGAGCCCCGCCGGCGGCAACATCACGCTGCCGAACATGACGATCGCGGGCACGGCGATCTCCGGCATCAACCTCACGACCGGCGGCAATGGCCTGACCCAGAACGGCGATGTCAGCGGCCAGATCGACGCGCGCAGCATCCGCCAGGACGGCTACACCGCCGGCACGCTCGATCGCGTCTCGGTTTCGGCCGAAGGCCAGGTGATCGGCACCTTCAGCAACGGCCAGGTCGTCGCGATGGCTCAGCTCTCGGTGGCCCGCTTCAACGCCGGCAACGCCCTGAAGCGCCTCGACGGTGGCGCCTTCGAGGAGACAATTGAATCCGGACCGCCGATCATCGGTCTCGGCACCTCCCAGCTCATCGGCGGAAATGTCGAGCAATCCAACACCGACATCGCCGACGAATTCTCGAAGATGATCGTCACTCAGCAGGCCTACTCGGCCAACACCAAGGTGATCAGCACTGCGCAGGAAATGCTGCGCGACGTGTTCAGCATCATCCGCTGAGCGGCCTTGACCGCCGGCGGAGGCGGTTCCGGGCGATCCAGGAGGATCGCCGGTGACGGCAGGAGTTGACGATGGGTCTGAGTACTTCCCTGGGCACCGCGATTTCCGGGCTGCATGTCACGCAGACCGGTATCGGCGTCGTTTCGCAGAATGTCGCCAATGCCGGCGTCGCCGGCTATGTCCGGCGCGTCGTCGGCACCTCAGATACGCTGAGCGGCGCGACGATCGGCACGTCGAGCACGGCCGTTCAGCGCCTGCTCGACAAGATCGTCCAGCATCAGCTCTGGCAGGAAAGCGCCGGCGCCGCCTACACCTCGACCCGGGCGGATGCGCTCTCGAACCTCGACAAGCTATTCGGAGCACCGGGAAGCGCGACGGCGCTGGATTCGGTCTACAGCTCCTTCACCACCTCGCTCCAGGCGCTGAAGAACGACCCGTCATCCTATACAAACCGCACGGCTGTGCTCGATGCAGCCAGCCAGCTCGCAAACCGCCTGAACGGGCTGTCTGCCGGCGTTCAGGCTGAACGCACCCAGGCCGAGACGAAGATCGGCGGTGCCGTCAACCAGATCAACCAGCTGCTGGACTCGCTGACCAGCGTCAATGCCCGGATCGTGCAGGGGCAGACCGACCAGGCGACAGCGGGTCTGAAAGACCAGCGCGACCGGATCGTCTCCGAGCTCTCGCAATACATGGACATCAAGACCAGTGAGGATGCGCGCGGCTCGCTCAGCATCGTCACCGGATCAGGTGCCCAGATCTTCGACGGCCGTCCGGCGGTGAAGTTCAGCTTCGACGGGCGCTCGGCGCTTGGCCCGGAGTCGCAATGGAGCCCTAACGCGGCGACGCGTGGTGTCGGCACCATCACGATGACCGACAATTCCGGCAACCAGATCGACGCGATCGCCAACAAGGTATTCCGGTCAGGGGAAATTGCGGCCAATCTCGAGCTTCGTGACAAGACGCTGGTGCAGATGCAGGCCCAGCTCGACGAGATGGCCGCGCAGCTCTCGAGCGCCTTGTCTGATCGGGAAATCGCGGGAACTGCCGTTACTGCAGGCGCGGCGTCAGGCTTCGATGTCGACCTCGCCGGGCTTCAGTCCGGCAACAGCGTGACGCTCGACTACCAGGTCACTCCTGGTGGGGCGACGCGGCGCTTTACTTTCGTTCGTGTGGAATCCGGCGCATCGCTGCCGCTGCCGGCATCGGCCAGCGGCGATGCCAACAACACCGTGGTCGGCATTGATTTCTCGGGCGGGCCGGCTTCGGTGGCAGCTCAGATCCAGGCCGCGATCGGCGGCGGGTTCACGGTTTCGAACACCGGTTCGATGCTGCGCATCGTCGACGACGGAGCGGGCAATACCCGCGACGTGCTCGGCCTGACCGCGCGACCGACCGCTACCAGCTTGTCCGGTGCCAACGGATCGCCCGAACTGCCCTTCTTCGTCGACGCCGGGAACGGCAACGGCGCCTATACCGGCTCGTTCGAAGGTCGGTCCCAGGCCGTGGGTTTTGCCAGCCGTATCACGGTCAATCCTGGCCTGATCGCAGACCGCTCGAAGCTGGTCGTCTTCAACACCACGCCAGCGACGCCGCAGGGCGACGCCACCCGGCCGCAGATGCTGCTCGACCGGCTGACGAAGGGACTGCGAAGCGTCACCAACGCGGTCGGCCTCGACGGCTCGACGGCCACCTCCAACATCACCGTCTCGAATTTTGTGCAGCGCGTCGTCGCATCGCAGGGGCAGGCGGTCGAAAATGCCAAGCGCCTCGATGAAGGCCAGCAGGTGGCGCTTGCCTCCGTGCAGAGCCGCTTCGCCGAGACCTCGCAGGTCAATGTCGACCAGGAAATGGCGACGCTGATCGAGTTGCAGAACGCCTATGCCGCCAATGCCCGCATCATCTCCACCGTGAAGGAGATGATGGACATGCTGATGAGAGTCTGAGGGACGCCATCATGACGATTACCTCCTATGGCACCGGAGCCTATCGCGCCGCCAGGCCGAGCGAATTCGTCTCGACCCGGGCAAAGTTCGATGACCTGCAGCGCCAGCTCGATACCGGCAAGAAGGTCACCAGCTATGGCGATCTCGGAATCGAGCGGCGCACCAGCCTGGACCTCAACGCCAAGAAGGCCTCCCTGGATTCCTGGCTCTCTGGGATCCAGCTTGCCGACGTCAATCTCAAGCTCTCGACCAAGGTGGTCGAGAATTTTGCGAAGATGACGGCCGAGACCAAGAATGATGCGCGCTCCGGCAGCTATGTCGAGAGTGCCAGCGGCCGCACGGCGCCGCAGTTGCTGGCCGAAGAGAAATTCAAGCAGACGCTCGACCTGCTCAACACCAATGTCGGCGGGCGCTACCTGTTCTCGGGGCGGACGTCGGATATCGAACCGGTGGTCAGCTATTCCTTGATCATGGATGGCGATGGTGCCGGCCGCGCCGGGCTGAAGCAGTTGATCGCCGAGCGCAAGGAGGCCGATCTCGGCGTGACCGGGCTCGGGCGCCTCACGGCGGGTGGCGCCGGCACGACCGCGACGATCGCGGAAGAGGCCGCCAATCCCAATTACGGTTTCAAGCTGAAGTCCGCCACGACGACCTCGGCGGGACTGGTGCCGACCTATACCGCGGGTCCGCCGGCCGACATTTCCGTGAATGTCGCTGCTCAACCGCAGCCCGGCGACACGCTGCGCTTCAAAGTCGATCTGCCCGATGGCACCCAGAAGGAGATCGTCCTGACGGCGCGTGCACCCGGGACCAGTGGCAACGCGGCGGATACGTTCGAGATCGGTGCCGACGTCAACGCCACGGCTGCCAATCTGCGCGCTTCGGTCTCGGCCACGTTCGGCAAGGAGGCCCAGACGACGCTCTCGGCCTCGTCGGCCCAGGTCGCGGCCAAGAACTTCTTCGACGGCAGTCCCAGCAATCCGCCGGTGCGTGTACCGGGCCCGCCCTTCGCCACCGCGACGGCCGCGCCTGCGCCGGGCACTGCGGCGAATACGGTGATCTGGTACCAGGGCGATGATGCGCCGGGTTCGGCGCGCGCGACCTCGACGGTGCAGGTCGATCAGACCGAGACCGTCGGCATCGGCGCCCGCGCCAATGAAGAGGCCTTCAAGATTGGGCTGGCCCAGTTTGCCGTGTTCGCTGCCGAGACCTTCCCGGCCGGCGATGCCAATTCAAAGGATCGCTACGAAGCCCTGGCCGAGCGCGTCAACGACACGATTGGCTACGCCAACGGCACCCAGAAACCGGCCGAGATCATCGTCGAGCTCGGCACGGCGCAGAAAGCCCTGGCCAGCGCCAAGGAGCGCCATACCGCTACCCAGAATTACCTGACGACCACGCTCGCCGGGGTCGAAGAGGTCACAACTGAAGAGGTGGCAACGCAGATCCTGGCGCTGCAGACACGTCTCCAGGCGAGCTACCAGACGACCGCGATCCTCTCGAAGCTCACGCTGACGAATTATATCTGAATCATCGAGGCGAAGCAGAAACGAAAACGGCGCCCGAATCTGGCGCCGTTTTCGTTTGGGGTTTCGGCTGATGCCTGGCGCGCCGGCGGATCAGCGTCCGCGCAGGCCGGCAGCTATGTCGCGGTTGATCCCGATCAGCACGGTCAAGGATTCCGGTGTCGGACTAGCGGCAATGCGAAAGGTCTGGTTGAAGATGAAATTGGCGAGGCCCAGGATATTGCGCTTGATCTCGACCGGCAACGGGTTGTCCTCGGCGATGACGGCCGAGACCAGCAGGGTCCAGAGCTTGCGGTTATAGTTCAGGGCGTCGTCGAGTTCTCGCTGACGGCCGAGCCAATCATCGGTGATCGACTGAAGCCGGACGGCGGCTTTCAGGAGCAGGGATGCTTCGAGTTCGCGAGGGGAGACGGCAGACTGGGCAGTCTTGGCGGCAGAGGCGTACGCGTTAAACCCGTGTTGCATTCTCGATGAGTTCCGCTTCGTAGGCGATCAGCTGTTTGGCTGCCTTGAGTGCTTTGTACAGATCGCCGCTTAAGATGCGGTTATTGATCTCGGTCATATGCGGCAGTGAGCTTGGCGCTGCCTTCATGAAGTCGCGCACGAGCTCGAAATAGGTCTCGTGCTCATGCGTCGGGTCCTGCGCCAGATACATCAGCTGGATGGCGAGATAGATCTTCTTCGCCGGGCTGTCGGCGCTCGCGGCGGTGAGAATATCCTTCTCGCGCAGGATCGGCGCGTCGCCTTCGATGAAGAAACGGGTGCGCTGCTCGTCGTTGCGGATCACCACCTGGCCGATGATGATGCGCTCGTTTGGCTTGAGCTCGACTTTGAGAGCCATGACGATCCTGCCTTCTGGCGTTTGGGAGGGGAGGTCCGGTCCTTCGGCGTGATCAGCCGAAGAGCCGGAGCACACCCTGGTCGGCCTGGTTGGCCAGCGAGAGCGCGGTCTGCGAGAGCTGTTGGCGCGTGTTCAGCGCGAGCAGGCTGGCGCCTTCCTCGTTCGGATCGGCGGCGACCAACTTGTCTGCGCCGATCGTCAGCGTGTTGACCAGTTCCTTGGTGAAGTCCTGACGCGTCTGCACCACGGCGAGCTTCGACCCCAAAGAGGACGAGGTGGCCCGAAGTGATGAGATTGCGTTCGTCAAGGCATCTGCCGCCTTGTTGAGATCATTGTCATTCTGCAGGCTGAACTCGCCGGCGATCGAAACCTTGAGATTGTTGGCCTTGCCGATGCCCAGCGATTCCGCTGTCAACATATCGCCCTGCACGTCGATCTTGTTTTTGTTGCTTCCGGTCTTCTCGTTCAGCGTGATCGAGAGCCGGTCGCCGCCGAGCAGGTTGATGCCGTTGAAGCTGGCGTCCTTGGCGAGGGCATCGATCTGGTCGCGCAGGTCGTTGAATTGCTGGACCAGCGAGGTGCGCGTGGCAGAGGAGCCGGCCTTGGTGACGGCGGTGGTGACAGTGCCCGTACCGAACAGCAATTCGTTCTCGGTTGCTGCGCCTGCCGTGAAGACAGGTGGCGCGCCAGCGATCGCACCAGCCTGGACCGACAGGGCGTCCGAACCGGTTCCAATGACGGACAGCTTGCCGTCATTGCCGACCGAAGCAGTCGCGATACCCGACTTGTTGATATTCTCGACCAGGTCGCGCACGGTTGTCGTCGCGCCAATGGTGATGTCGTAGGTGACGGGGGTCGGGCTGGCCGATGTAAGGCGGATCGTCGTCGAACCAGCAGCCAATCCGGCGTTACCTGGCAGAGCCGCCGTTGCATCGGATACTGCGCCCTGAACCAGCTTGCTTAGCGCCACATCGCGGATCGTGCTGTTCGTCGCGGTTGCCTCAGAGGCTTTGCCGAGGGCCAATGTGCCGGCGACCGTCGGACGGTTTGCAGCGGCCTCGTTCTGAGCCTGTTTGACGGTGGACTGCAGCGACGAAACCAGCTTGGTGATCGAGTCGATGCCCTTGGACGCGGCCGTGATGGTCTGGATGCCGTTCGAAATGCCGTCCAGCAAGCCCGTCAACTGCTCACCACGATCGTTCAGATTAAACGAAGTGAAGTAGTTGACCGGATTATCGATGGCCGAATTGACCTTCTTGCCCGTGGCGAGGCGATTCTGAATGACACTTTGCTGCGCGGTCGTCTGCTGAAGCGTCAGGAGGTTGTTGCGGACGCCGCTGGAAAGGATCGTGTTGGCCATCGTGGTCCCCTGAAAGCGCGATTCTGCGCTGCTCCGGTTTTGCTGTGGACCCGACAATTCCTCGTTAAGGATAATATTCCGTTAATTCCGCCAGAAACGGCGCTTTGCCGGCCCGATCTGCGACGATAGGGCGCCGGCAAATAAGAACGGCGGGGCTCGCGCCCCGCCGCTTGTTGTCTTCGGCCCACATTCTGTGGGCATGCCCGCTTCTGCGGACGAAGGATCAGAACATCCGCAGGACGGCCTGGTCAGCCTGGTTCGACAGGGTGAGGGCGGTCTGCGAAAGCTGCTGGCGGGTCTGCAGAGCGAGCAGCTTGGCGCCTTCCTCGTTGGTGTCGGCGAGGACGAGGTTGTCGGCACCCTGGGTCAGCGTGTTGATCAGGTCCTTGCTGAAGTCCTGGCGGGTCTGAACGACCTGCAGCTTCGAGCCCAGTGAAGACGACGTGGCCCGCAGCGATGAGAGAGAGTTGGTCAGAGAATCGGCTGCCTTGGCGAGGTCATTGTCGTTCTGCAGGCTGAATTCGCCGGCGATCGAAACCTTGAGATCGTTGGCCTTGCCGATACCCAGGGATTCCGACGTCAGCAGATCGCCCTGCACGTCGATCTTGTTCTTGTTGCTGCCGGTCTTCTCGTTCAGCGTGATCGAGAGCTTGTCGCCGCCAAGCAGGTTGATGCCGTTGAAGCCGGAATCCTTGGCGAGCGCATCGATCTGGTCGCGCAGGTCGTTGAACTGCGCGACGAGCGAGGTGCGCGTGGCGGAGGAGCCGGCCTTGGTGACGGCGGTGGTGACAGTTCCAGTGCCGAACAGCAATTCGTTCTCGGTTGCTGCGCCTGCCGTAAAGACAGGTGGTGCGCCAGCGATAGCACCAGCCTGGACCGACAGGGCGTCGGAACCAGTTCCGATCACGGAAAGCTTGCCGTCATTGCCGACTGAAGCAGTCGCGATACCCGACTTGTTGATATTCTCGACCAGGTCGCGCACGGTCGTCGTCGCGCCAATGGTGATGTCATAGGTAACGGGCGTCGCGCTGGCTGATGTCAGGCGGATCGTTGTCGAACCAGCAGCCAAACCTAGGTTGCCGCCGGAGGACGCCGTTGCATCGGCCGCAGTGCCCTGAAGCACCTTGTTTAGCGCCACGTCGCGGATCGAGCTGTTCGTCGCTGTCGCCTCAGAGGCCTTGCCCAGAGCAACTGTGCCTGCGACCGTGGGGCGGTTTGCGGCGGCTTCGTTCTGAGCCTGCTTGACCGTCGACTGCAGCGACGAAACCAGCTTGGTGATCGAGTCGATGCCCTTGGAGGCTGCCTGGATCGTCTGGATGCCGTTGGAGATGCCGTCGAGCAGACCGGTGAACTGGCCGGCGCGATCGTTCAGGCTGGCGGCGGTGAAGAAGTTGACCGGGCTATCGACGGCCGAATTGACCTTCTTGCCGGTGGCGAGGCGGTACTGGGCCTGCTGAGCTTCGGTCTTGGTGGAGCCGAGCGAGCCGAGCGCGGCGCGGACGCCGGCAGAAACGGAAACGGTAGCCATTGTAGAATACCCTTCTGGGATGGTGCCTTCTGGCGTCGTGGCCTTCTGGCCGCGACCGGAGGACACTCGGTCGCCAACCCGTAACGACTGGTAAATTTCACCGATCGAATTGCCGCGAGATTGGGCAAAGCCGCGGCATGGTTAAGTGCTCGATAAGAGCCTGATCAGGCTTCGCTGGCTCCAAACGCAGACCGCCCGCATGAGCGGGCGGTGATTTGCAAACGGGAAGAAACGCGGCTGCGCGTCAGGCGCTTCGCTCGATATAATGCCGGGCGGCGGTCTCGTCTGCCTGCCGGGAGCGTTCGGCGAGTTCCCGCGAATAAACGCGTAATCTCAGCAGCATCTCATCCGGAAGCTGCGAAATCATCTCGCCGGTCGCCTTGTTCTTCTTCTGAAGGACGACGGTTCGGGTGCGGGGGTCGATCACAAGGCGTCGCTCAATGACGTCGCGCAGATCTCTTTCGCGCTGGCGCGTCGACTGATCGTCGAGCATCGCGTTCTGCTTCGCGGCGGCGGCATCACGCCGAGCCTGCTCAGAGCGGGCCTGCAGGTCGAGATGGACGGCTTCGCCTGCCGCTGTCGACTGGACGGTTTGCGCCGCCGGCAGTTCGACCGGGATGCTGCCCTTGGTCGCCGCCGCATCGCTTCTGGCGGTCACGTGATAGGCGCCGACCGCTGTCGCCCTCGTCGAGGCCCCGAAATCCATCACTCACTCCTTCTGGAGTCGGATAACAGCCGCCCCTCGCGGCCGTCGTACGGAAGGCGCGGACAAGCCGCACCCTTCGCATCATATCGACAATGGCGGAGGAGATTGAATCTTCCGTAAGGAGATTAGGTAAATTTTGACGATTGACGTGGCAGCCGCCGCATTAGTGCGGGGCTTCCCGGGGGGAAGGTCGCCTCCTGGCTCCCCCCGCGGTTCAGAGACTGCGGGAGATCACGAGCGGCCCGGAGTTCGGTCGCACAAAGGCGCCGGCTCCCACAGTTGCGGTCGGACCGTAACCGGCGGCTCGCATCGGGCGGTTCGCCTCGGAGGCGAGATCGCGGACGATCGATTCCGAGACCGCCCGCGCGGTTGCAAGTACGATCTGGTTGATCTCGATCAGGTCCTGGAACGCGATATGAGCGGCCTTCAGGCGCTTGACCTGATCGGGGACGAAGCGTGCCAGTGCCACCGCGTTCAGCTTCACCTGCTCGACACCGCGCATATAGATGCCGGCGAGCTCGGTCTTGCGCGGTTCGCGTTCCATCGCGTCCGACAATTTGCCGGCGCGAACCAGTTCGGTTTCCTCGCCAACGACATGGGACAGCGCCCCAAGCGTCTCCAGTACCGCCTCGATCAGAGCCTGCGCCTCGAGAGCGCTTGCGATGCGCGGCCGTTCGTCCAGTACACGCCTAGCCAGCGACACGGGCAGCTCCGGTCGTTGTCGCCGCGGTGGCCTGTTCCTGGACCTGCAGCAGGCTGCGCATGATCGGATCGGACAGGCCGATGCCACCGGCGCGCTGCAGATTGCGGGCATATTCCTGGGTCAGCATTGAGCGATAGACGCCACCGCCGGTGCCGTTCTCGCCGAGCGGCCCCTCGGTCTCGCTGGAGGCCATCAGCTTGTCCGTGACCTGTTCGAGGAAGACGGTCTCGAACTCGTCGGCCTGCTTCTTGGCCTTCGCCTTGGCGGGATCGAGCGCGTTTGCCAGGCCGTTGACGAGGCTTCCGGCAACGCCGAGCGCCAGTTTCGCAGCGGGAAGGGCGAGTGCGGCGGTCATTACATCACCTCGATTTCTGCCTGGAGGGCGCCGGCGGCCTTGATCGCCTGAAGGATGGAGATCATGTCGCGCGGGCCGATTCCGAGGGCGTTCAGTCCGTCGACGAGCTCGGCGAGCGTCACGCTCTCCTTGACGAGGGCGAGCTTGTTGCCGCCTTCGGTATCGACCTTGACGTTGGTGCGGGGCACGACCGTGGTGCGACCGCGGGCAAAAGGTTCGGGCTGGCTGACTTCCGGCTGCTCGCTGATCGTCACCGTCAGGTTGCCCTGCGCGACGGCGACGGTGGAGACACGGACATCCTTGCCCATGACGATGATGCCGGAGCGCTCGTCGATGACGATGCGGGCGAGTTGGTCGGGCTCGACCCGCAACTGCTCGATCTCGGTCAGCATGCGGATCATGTTGCCCTGGAAGCGTGGCGGGATCTGCAGCACGACGGTTGAGGGATCGGTCGGCTCCGCCGCATCGCCACCGAGGAAATCATTGATCGCAGCGGCGACGCGACGCGCTGTCGTGAAGTCCGGGTTGCGCAGCGAGAGCCGCAGCGTCTTCAGCTTGTTCAGCGCGAAGTCGATCTCGCGTTCGACCATGCCCCCATTGGCGATGCGGCCGACCGTCGGCACGCCGCGCGTGATCTTGGCGGCGTCGCCCTCGGCCGAGAAGCCCGAGATAGCGACCGGCCCCTGCGAAACGGCATAGACCTCGCCATCGGCGCCGAGCAGCGGCGTTGCGAGCAGCGTGCCGCCCTGCAGCGATTTGGAGTCACCCAGCGCGGAGACCGTGACATCGAGGCGCGTGCCCTGGGTGGCGAAGGGCGGCAGGTTCGCGGTCACCATCACGGCGGCGACATTGGCGGTGCGCATATTCGCGCCGCGGGTATTGACGCCGAGCCGCTCCAGCATGGCCTGGAGCGACTGCTTAGTGAACGGCGTGTTGTTGAGCGTGTCGCCGGTGCCGTTAAGGCCGACGACGATGCCATAGCCGAGGATCTGGTTGCTGCGCACGCCTTCGACGGCGGCGAGGTCCTTGATGCGGGAGAGCGCCTGCGCCGGTTCCGCCGCCCAGGACAGGCCGATAGCCAGCAGCGCGGCCAGCGGCGTCACAAGGCGTTTCAGGGAGGGCAGGCGAACCATCGGGCACCGGCGTGAATGAGACAGTAGTGGTTCATGCCTTGCGAGGGGCGTGCCAACTGCTGGTTTACTGAAAACCCTTATTTGCCAGCCTGTTGTAATGTTGGCTCTGTCTGGCGCTTGCCGTTGTCGCTATGTCGTTCCTGCCGGATCGGCAGTTTTTGCCGGGCGATTCACCGCTTGTTAACCATGCGGGTCCAAGGCTTGGCGCATCGTCAACCGAGGCTGTCATGATCCGTATCGACCCGCGCACGCCCGTTATCGGGGCTGGCTCGGCCAGCCAGACGCGGCGGGCCGGCGCGGCGTCGTTCTCATTGCCCGGCCGCGAATCCGCGACGGCGACACAGGGAAGCACGGTCAGCAATGCGGGTTCGCTCGACCTCCTGCTCGCGGTCCAGGCCGAAGGCGATGCGCAGGAGCGCAAGAAGCGTCAGGCCAGGCGCGGGCATGACCTTCTCGACGGGCTCGACAGGCTGAAGGCTGCGCTCCTCTCCGGCCGCGTCCAGATTGCCGAGCTGGAACGCCTCAAGACGACGCTGTCGTTGCGGCGCGAGACGACCGATGATCCGCGCCTCGACGATGTGCTGGCTCATATCGAGCTGCGGGCGGCGGTCGAGCTCGCCAAGCTCGGGCGTTAGATCATCGGACCGGAAATCGTGTCCGGTCCGATGATCTAACGCTTTGTGGTTGCGTCGGCTTTCCCGAAAACTGCAAACCACTTTTCGGGCCGATGCAGTAGCCTTCGAACCTGCCGCTGGCCCGATCAGAACCGAGCGGTCGCAGCGAGACCTTTACTGCGACTGGGCGCACACGCTCGGCGGCGACACGCCCTTGAAGCGCTGATCCATCCAGGCGATGGCCGCCTCGGCGCTGTCACGCGCTGCGAGGAGATGGCCGACGCCCGATAAAGCTTCGAATTGCACCGCGCTGCCGGCGCGACAGAGCTTGTCTGCGTAATCGCGTGTCACCTGGGGCCGGACGAGCGTGTCGCTCGTGCCCTGTGCCAGATAGACCGGGATGCTGCGCGGCAGGAGGCCGGGGGTATTGCGGCTGAGAAGCGCGCGCCAAGGCTGCTGCTCGGCGAAGGCGTTGTCGACAAGAAAGCGGCGCTCCAGCGCCTTGGTCGGGCGCAGCCTGCTGAAGATGTCCGTCAGGCTTTCCAGGCAATCCGCGGCCAATTGATCGACCATCGGGATCGCCTCCGAACTGACGATCTTGTTCAGGGGCGCCTTGTAGACGCGCGTCCAGGACCACAAGGTCATTGCCGTCAGGTTCCGGCCGCCATCCGTGTCGATGTCGTCGGACAGCAATGTTGCGAGTTCGGTCGCAGGCGCGGCGGCGGCAACGCCGACGAGGTCGAGTTCCGGTGCGAGACGCTTCGCCAGGGTGCCGGTGAACAGCGCCGCGTGCCCACCCTGCGAGTGGCCCCAGACGGCAAAGCGCCGTCCGGCGGAGGCATTGGGAAGCTGGGCGGCTGCGCGCACCGAGTCGACGACGGAGCGGGCCGCGCTGGCGCCGACCAGATAAGGATGGATTCCCGGGGCGCCCAGGCCGGGATAGTCCGTTGCCGTGACGATGTAGCCACGCGCGAGCATCGGACGCAGGCCCTGAATGGATTGGAAAATGCCGCCGGAGCGCGACGGTCCGCATTGCGGCTGGACCCCGGTCGTCGGGTGCGCCCAGGCGACGACCGGGCGTCCCTCGGCCGGACCGGGGCCGGGCGGGACGACCGCGACGCCTGACACGGCGATCGGCCGTCCGTCGAGACCGATCGAGCGGTAGAGCATCCGGTAGGCGCTGGCGCCTTCGGGCGTTCCGTTCAGAATCTCGGTCCGGATCAACGTTCCGGGACGCCCTCCGGCGATTTCGGCAGATGTCGCCGTATAGAAGTCCGATTGCGCCTTGGCTGGCGAGAGGAAGCTGGCCGCCGACATCCACATCAGTAGGGCGAGGATGGCGCGCATAAACGGTTCTCCAGAGGTGGCACAGGCTTCGGTCGGTTTGACCGGAACTAGCCGAGAGACCGTTTAGGATTCGCCCACTCTGCCGAACCGACGCGTGTCGATCCGGCACGGAAACGGGTCGTCAGCGAATGAACTGGTCCGCGTACTCCGCGCCCAGTCCGTTGCTCGCGTAGTGCGCGCGGCACTTGTCGATGCGGGTGAAGACGTCGTCATAGCCCAGGCACTTGCCGTCGGGGTCGACATAGATCATCGCGCCATTGACCTGGAACATGGTGATCATCTCTTCGACGTCCGGGTCGACGACGAGCGTATGGGTCTCGCCCGGCGCCTCGTAGACATAGGACCCCTCCGTCGCCACCCAGTCGTGCTCCAGGTAGCGCCACTTTCCCTTGAGGACATAGCCGTGCACGGGCAGGGGGTGGCGGTGGCGCGAGAGCACGCCGGCGCGGCGCACTTTCAGGAGGTTCATCCAGTAGCCGCGCGTCACGCAGAAGAGCAGCGGGCGGAACCAGACATTGTCATCGACCGGGACCCAGACCCGCTCGTCGGTTGGAATGACATTGGGCACGATCAGTTCGGGAGGGGAATCCTTCGGCTGGGGGTGGCGATAGGGCGTCCACCGCTCTTCGACACTCGCCTCTACGGGCATGGGGTTCGGTTTGGTCATGGCGTTTCCTGCCTGAGATCTTGATTCAAGTCGTTGCCGGGGTGATTCCGGAAGCGGTTCTATGTCGTTGCTGCGTTTGGTGTTTTCTGCCGATGCAGGTGGTGTCAGATGGCGAGATACCCGCCATCCACGGGCAGGATGGCACCGGTCACGAACCTGGCCGCATCCGAGAGCAGGAAGGCTATGGCGCCGCCGACATCGCTGGGTTCGCCCCAGCGACCCTGTGGTGTGCGCGCCAGGATCGGCGCCGAACGGGCAGCGTCCTCGACCAGCGGCCTGGTCAACTCGGTCGCGATCCAGCCGGGAGCAACGGCGTTGACGCGGATGCCTTCAAGCGCCCAGGCGGCGGCGAGCGACTTGGTGAGCTGGCCGATGCCGCCCTTCGATGCGGCGTAACCCGGGGCGAAGGGCGAGCCGTGGAAGGTCAACATCGAGGCGATGTTGACGATCGCTCCGCCATTGGCGGCGAGCTTGTCCTTGGCTGCAACGCACATCCGCATCGACCCGGTGAGGTTGACCTCGATGGTCAGGCGAAAAGCCTCGATCTCGAATTCCTTGCCGCCGCGCTGGATCATGCCGGCGCAGTTCACCAGCCCATCGATCCGGGGGCAGAGCGCGACGATGGCCGCGACCTGATCATCCCTGGTCACATCGAGCTTGGCGTGACGGATCGCGGGGTGAGGCGGAGAGGCTGCGACCTCCTCATCGGTGAGGCCGGTGGCGATGACCTCGTAGCCGGCCTGGGCGAGCGCGAGCGCAGCGCCTGCGCCGATGCCGCGTGTACCGCCGGTTACGAGAGCGAATTTGGGAGCGGGAGTCTCTGTCATACCCCAAGGCTAGAGCGACCGGCGCGATCACGGAAGGCCGGCAAAGGCAGAGCAGGGTCCCTTCATTCGAGGCTGTATTTCAGGCGCAGCAGGGCGGTGCCGCGCGTCTCATATTGGCTCGCGACCAGCGGCATCTGGCGTGCCAGCGCCAGATCCAGCGAGGCCTCCCAGGAGAGATCGGCCAGGGCTGCGAGGTCGGCGGTCAATTTGACCTCAGGCACGAGGGTCGAGTGCGGACCGCCGTCGGGGGCGAAGACATAGCTGCCGGCCATGGAGAGCTGCGAACTCATGGTCAGATGCTGAAGAAGCTGATGGCGGAAGCCGACCAGCAGATTGGCGTTCTGCTCGGGCTTTCCGGCCGTGCTGCTGCCGCCTCCCGTCGAGATCGTCCAGATGAAGCCGGGCCCCTTGTTGGCGACGGGCCGGGCCAATTTCCAGTCGATGCGTGCGTCGCCGACCTGCTCGCGCCCGGGCGGTGCGATCAATTTGGTCGAGATCGAGAACGTGTCGGCTCCGAGCTGGAGGCCGACGCTCCGCTCGGGCGCAGACCCTGCCGGGCCACGTGTCGAAAAGCCCTGGCGAATGACGCTGAGCGGGATTTCCCTGGGCAACTGCCGGTTGGCCTTCGGCGTGGCGGGCCAGTTTGCGCGCGCGCTCAGAGCCGGATCGAACGGCACGACGTCCAGATCGTCCTGTGCCTCTTGAGCCTGTGGTTCGACCGCGTCCTCAGGCTCTTCGTGGGTGAGGATAGGTTTGGGAATGGGGAAGCGCGGGCTGTAGGCACCATCGTCATTGGCCTTCGCCGCCCAGCCCGTGGCGAGGAGGAGGGCAACGATGCCGGCCCGAGCCCCGATGGGCCGGCCAGCACGAATACTGCAGGGGCGGTGATACAAAGTCGGCATTCTTCCTCGGCGGCGATCTGAAACCGACGCTAGAACGGGAAGGTGCAGTTTTTGCGGCAGTGCAGCATGAAGCAGCGAAGCACGAGGCCTTGGGCAACTCGGCCAAAAGCCGTGCTTCCCCAGTGGCACGTAACCCGCTAGGAAGCGCGCGGGCGGGCTGCGGAGCTATGGCTGCAGCCCGGAAACGTTCCAGACTGGCCAGCAGCAGGGGTCGAAATCACATGAGCAAGATCAAGGTCGCCAATCCCGTCGTCGACATGGACGGCGACGAGATGACCCGCATCATCTGGCAAAAGATCAAGGACACGCTGATCTTCCCCTATCTCGACCTCGAGCTGGATTATTACGACCTGTCCGTCGAGAACCGCGACGCGACCAATGACCAGGTCACGATCGATGCCGCCAACGCCACCAAGAAGCACGGCGTTGCGGTGAAGTGCGCCACCATCACCCCGGACGAGGGCCGGGTGAAGGAGTTCAACCTCAAGCAGATGTGGAAGTCGCCGAACGGCACGATCCGCAACATTCTCGGCGGCGTGATCTTCCGCGAGCCGATCATCTGCAAGAACGTGCCGCGCCTCGTTCCGGGCTGGACGCAGCCGATCGTCATCGGCCGCCATGCCTATGGCGACCAGTACCGCGCCACCGATTTCAAGTTCCCCGGCAAGGGCACGCTCTCGATCAAGTTCGTCGGCGACGATGGCGCCGTGATCGAGAAGGAGGTCTTCAAGGCTCCCGACGCCGGCGTCGCCATGGCGATGTACAATCTCGACGAGTCGATCAGGGATTTCGCTCGCGCGTCGCTGAACTACGGCCTGATCCGCAAATACCCGGTCTATCTCTCGACCAAGAACACCATCCTCAAGACCTATGACGGCCGCTTCAAGGATATCTTCGAGGAAATCTACCAGGCCGAGTTCAAGGCTGAATTCGACAAGCTCGGCATCACCTATGAGCACCGTCTGATCGACGACATGGTCGCTTCGGCAATGAAGTGGTCGGGCGGCTATGTCTGGGCCTGCAAGAACTACGATGGCGACGTGCAGTCCGACACCGTGGCCCAGGGTTTTGGTTCGCTCGGCCTGATGACCTCGGTGCTGATGACGCCGGATGGCAAGACCGTCGAGGCGGAAGCCGCCCACGGCACGGTGACGCGCCATTATCGCGAGCATCAGAAGGGCAGGGAGACCTCGACCAACTCGATCGCCTCGATCTTTGCCTGGACGCGTGGCCTCAGCCACCGCGCCAAGCTCGACAACAATGCCGAACTCGCCAAGTTCGCGACGCTGCTCGAGAAGGTCACGGTCGACACTGTTGAGGCCGGCGACATGACCAAGGATCTGGCGCTGCTGGTCGGTCCCGACCAGAAGTTCCTCTCGACCACTGGCTTCCTCGAGAAGGTCAGCGAGAACATGCGCAAGGCGATGTCTGCCTGAGCCCTGCGATCCTGATTGAATGACTTGAAGCGCCCGGATCCCGATCCGGGCGCTTTTTGCTGTCGGGACCAAGGTGCATGCGACGACACAACATGTCGTGCCGTGCTGACCAAGCCAAACCGCTGGCGTGACGTCAGCGGGGTGATCCGCACGTGCTGCTGCTGACATCCGTCCTCGACGAAGGGAACCTGGTCGCTCGGTTGGGCGGCCTCTGCGGGATGACCAGCAAACTCACTGTGGAGCCGTCACGTTCGGAGAGCTCCGCGCTATCGCACGCCTTGAGACTTCCGATCGCGATACCCGGGCATGTGCCCGGGATGATCGCTACTCGATCGCGAGGGGACGGCGAGCAAGGATACGCTGGCTGCTCAGCGGTGCGTTCATGACATAGCGAAGTTCATAGCTGCCCGGCTTGTCCGGTGCTTCCAGCAGCGCTTCGACATTCTCTGCCGGAAAGAAGGAGGGGCCTGTCGCGTCCACGGCTGCATCAGGCGCGGTGATGACGACGCGATCGCGCTCGCCATTGGGGCCGATTCCGCGAACCGGGACGCTTGTCTTGATCTTGGCCCGGTCGGGCGCCGCCAAGGTCGCCGAAGGGACCGTCGCCGCCAGGGGCTGCCTGGCCAGGATTTCGGGCTTGCCGGAATCCTGGCGGATGAGGCGGAGTTCATAGCTGCCGGGCTCGCCGGGCGTGGTGATCGCGGTTGCGGACACGGCGCCGAGGATGACCGAGACGATGGCCGATTCAGCAGGATCGCCCGGGCGCGCGATGGCGAGCTGCGATTGCGCCGGCGCCTTGCTGGCGAACACCGTCAACATCGAGCCGGCCATCGCGCTACGCGAGGCCGACAGGGTTGGCTGGACGGTCTGGGCCGGTGTGGCAGGGCGGGAGCGCACTTGCTGGGCAAAGCCCGAAGGGCTCGCAGCCACCAGGGCAAGAGCAACGGTGGCGGCGAGACGATACTGCACCTCGTCTTCTCCGTCGCCCGAACCCGCTCAGCTCATCGCAGCTGCGACGGCGTCGAGCGCAGCCTGGGCCTTGGCGCCGTCCGGGCCCCCGGCCTGCGCCATGTCGCGACGCCCACCACCGCCCTTGCCGCCAAGCTGCTCGGAGGCAGCGCGCACCAGCGCCACTGCGTCGAAGCGCGAGGTCAGATCCTCGGTAACCCCGACGACGACTCCGGCCTTGCCGTCCTCCGCGACGCCGACAATGGCGACGACGCCCGAGCCGACGCGAGACTTGGCTTCGTCGGCGAGGCTCTTCAGATCCTTCATCTCGACGCCGGTGACGGCGCGGGCCAGGAGCTTGGCGCCGGAGATTTCGCGGATCGGATCCTCGGCTGCACCGCCGCCGCCCATCGCGAGCTTCTTGCGCGCCTCGGTGAGTTCGCGGTCGAGCTTGCGGCGCTCCTCGACCAGGGCGGCGAGGCGCGTCTCGGCTTCGGCCGCGGGAACCTTGAGCAGGGCGGCGAGGTCGCGCAGACGCCTGGCATCGGTGTTGAGCTGGCGCCGGGCTTCCGCGCCGGTCACTGCCTCGAGACGACGCACGCCAGCGGCCACCGCGCTTTCGCCTGCGATGCTGACGATGCCGATATCTCCGGTGCGCGAAACATGGGTGCCCCCGCAGAGCTCGACCGAGAAAGCCTTGCCGGCCTCGGTCGTCCCCATCGAGACGACACGGACCTCATCGCCGTATTTTTCACCGAACAAGGCGCGGGCGCCCGAAGCGATGGCTTCGTCGACGCTCATCAGATGGGTCGCCACCGGCTCGTTCCGCAGCACGGCGGCGTTGGCGATATCCTCGACCTGGGCCAGCTCGGCCTCTGAGATCGGCTTGGGGTGCGAGAAGTCGAAGCGCAGCCGCTCGGGCGAGACCAGCGAGCCCTTCTGGGCGACATGATCGCCAAGGACGAGCCGGAGCGCCTCGTGCAGCAGGTGGGTCGCGGAGTGGTTGGCGCGAATCGTGCTCCGGCGAGCATGATCGACCGTCAGCTCAGCAGGCGCGCCGAGCTTGATTTCGCCCGAAGTGACCCTGACGGCGTGGGCGAAGATGTCGCCGAGCTTCTTCTGCACATCCAAAACCTGTGCGGAGAAGCCCGCCCCGGTGATCGTGCCGGTATCGCCAACCTGGCCGCCGGACTCGCCATAGAACGGAGTCTGGTTGAGCAGGACGAAGCCGGTCTCGCCGGCCTTCAGGCTCTCGACTTCCGCATTGTCGCGGATCAACCCGGTGACGACGCCCTCGGCCGTTTCGGTGTCGTAGCCGAGGAACTCGGTGGCGCCGACGCGGTCACGCAGCGGGAACCAGAGCTTTTCCGTCGCAGCCTCGCCGGTGCCGGACCAGGCGGCGCGCGCCTTCGCCTTCTGCTGCTGCATCGCCGCGTCGAACCCGTCGAGATCGACGCCGATATCGCGGGCCCGGAGCGCATCCTGAGTCAGATCGAGCGGGAAGCCATAGGTATCGTAAAGCGTAAAGGCGACGTCGCCCTTCAGCTTCTGGCCGGCGCCGAGATCCTTGGCAGCATCGTCGAGGATCGAGAGGCCGCGCGCCAGTGTGGTGCGGAAACGCGTCTCCTCGAGCTTCAGGGTCTCGGTGATCAGCGCCTCTGCTCGCAGCAGCTCGGGATAGGCCTGGCCCATTTCTCGGGTCAGGACCGGCACGAGCCGGTGAAGCAACGGCTCCTTGGCGCCGAGCAACTGGGCATGGCGCATGCCGCGACGCATGATGCGGCGCAGGACATAGCCGCGGCCTTCGTTCGAGGGCAGAACGCCGTCGGCGATCAGGAAGGCAGAGCAGCGCAGGTGGTCGGCGATGACACGGTGGCTCGCCTTCATCGGCCCGTCCGACGAGACCGATGTCATATCTGCGATGGCGCGGATCAGGGTCGCGAAGAGGTCGATCTCGTAATTGTCGTGCGTGCCCTGGAGCACCGCGGCGACACGCTCCAGCCCCATGCCGGTGTCGATCGACGGGCGCGGCAGATTGGTGCGGATGCCGCCAGCGGCCTCCTCATACTGCATGAACACGAGGTTCCAGATCTCGATGAAGCGGTCGCCGTCCTCATCGGGCGAGCCGGGAGGGCCGCCGGGGATATGGTCGCCATGGTCGTAGAAGATCTCGGAGCAGGGGCCGCAGGGGCCGGTGTCGCCCATGCGCCAGAAATTGTCCGAGGTCGGGATCCGGATGATCTTCGAATCCGAAAGCCCGGCGATCTTCTTCCAGAGCGCGTGCGCCTCGTCATCCTCGGAATAGACCGTGACGGTCAGCTTTTCCTTGGGCAGGCCGAATTCGCGCGTGACCAGCGTCCAGGCGTGGGTGATCGCCTGTTCCTTGAAATAGTCGCCGAAGGAGAAGTTCCCCAGCATCTCGAAGAAGGTGTGGTGACGCGCAGTGTAGCCGACATTGTCGAGGTCGTTGTGCTTGCCGCCGGCACGCACGCATTTCTGCGCTGACGTGGCGCGCTGGTAGGAGCGCTTTTCCTGTCCGGTGAAGACGTTCTTGAACTGCACCATGCCTGAATTGGCGAACATCAGCGTCGGGTCATTGCGCGGCACGAGCGGGCTCGACGGCACCACCTCATGGCCGTTCGCCTTGAAATAATCGAGGAAGGTGGACCTGATTTCGTTGACGCCGCTCATCGCAATTCGAACTCTGCTTCAGGATGGGTGGCCGGGCGGGCCTGCTGTTGGGGATCGGTTCTAGTCAGCGGCTTTGCGCCTGTCCAGAAATCCCGTGACAAGGCCTTGGCACATAAAAGAAACGGGCGGCCCCGAAAGGCCGCCCGACGAAAATACCCTGCCGCTGACGCGGAGATGAGGCTCAGGCGTCGCCCTCGTCGAGATCATCGTCGGTCGGTGTCGCCTCATCGAGAATGCGATCGGCAACGAGGCCGGAGTTCTGCCGGATCGTGGCCTCGATGCGCGCCGCGACGTCCGGATTGGCCTTGAGGAAGGATTTGGCGTTCTCCCGCCCCTGGCCGAGGCGCTGGCTGTCGAAGGAGAACCAGGCTCCGGCCTTCTCGACCATCCCGGCCTTGACGCCGAGGTCGATCAGTTCGCCAACCTTCGAGATGCCCTCGCCGAACATGATGTCGAACTCGACCTGCTTGAAGGGCGGCGCCACCTTGTTCTTCACGACCTTGACGCGGACCTGGTTGCCGGTGGCCTCATCGCGCTCCTTCAGCGTCGAGACGCGGCGAATGTCGAGGCGCACCGAGGCGTAGAATTTCAGGGCGTTGCCACCGGTCGTGGTCTCGGGCGAGCCATACATCACGCCGATCTTCATGCGGATCTGGTTGATGAAGATGACCATGCAGTTCGAGCGCGAGATCGACGCGGTGAGCTTGCGCAAGGCCTGGCTCATCAGGCGCGCCTGGAGGCCGGGCTGGACATCACCCATCTCGCCTTCGATTTCGGCACGGGGCGTAAGGGCCGCAACGGAGTCGACGACCAGCACGTCGATGGCGCCGGAGCGAACCAGGGTGTCGGTGATCTCGAGCGCCTGCTCGCCGGTATCTGGCTGCGAGATCAGGAGATCGTCGAGATTGACGCCAAGCTTGCGGGCATAGACCGGGTCGAGTGCGTGCTCGGCATCGACGAAGGCGCAAACGCCACCCTTCTTCTGGGCCTCGGCAATGGTGTGCAGCGCAAGCGTGGTCTTGCCGGAGGATTCAGGTCCGTAAATCTCTATGACGCGGCCCCTGGGGAGCCCGCCGACGCCGAGCGCGATATCGAGCCCGAGCGAGCCGGTCGAGATGGTCTCGATCTCGATCGCCTGCTGGTTCTTGCCCAGGCGCATGATCGAGCCCTTGCCGAAAGCCCGTTCGATCTGCGAGAGCGCCGCATCAAGCGCCTTAGCCTTGTCCATCGAAGAGCCTTCCACGAGCCGGAGATTTGCCTGATTCACAACGTGCGCTCCTTATGGCAGGGGCGCGATCACTTCTCAATGTGCGCCGTGAGCAAATATGGTCACGGTTTGTTCTTGTCTTCAAGTTCTTTTTTTGTTCTCGTTCATCGCCTCCACGCACGGCTGTTCAAATCCGGCTGTCGCCCTTCGCCTGCATGGCCCGGACCTGCATCGCGTTGCCGAGCCGCTCGAGCTCCAGCGTGTAGCAGTAGAGCGCGAAGATGACGGCGATCAGGAGCGCGCCGCGCCAGCTCAGATCGAGATAGCCAAGATCGAGTACCGGGACGTGCCGCAGATAATAGAGCGAGAACAGAGCGCCGCCGAAGATGAAGCCGATCCTGGCGGCGAACGAGACCAAGTGGCCGATCACCAGGCCGCGATAGCTGGCCGGGATGGTCACATGGCGCAAGCGCCACCAGTAGCAGGCCTGGCCGATCACGACCGCAAGCATCATCTGCGACGCACCGCCGAGGGAGGCGGTGACAACCGTTCCGATATTGTCGATCAGCAGGAGGAAAATGCCCCGCATATTGGAGAGCACGACGATCGCGCAGAGGGTCTGGACGAGAAGCAGGACCAGGTATCTGCGTGAATTCCTATCCGACATCGCGCTGTCCGCATCGTTCGAGGACGCTGCGCCTCGCTATCTGCGCAGCCTCGCGCCTCAGCTCATCGCCGCCTTCACCGTCTCGACCAGCTGCTTCATCGTGAAGGGCTTGGGCAGGAAGTGGAATTGCTCGCCTTCCGGCAGGTTCTTGCGGAAGGCCTCTTCCGCATAGCCGGAAACGAAGACGACCTTGGTGGCCGGGTTGCGCTGGCGCAGCTCGCCAAGCAGGGTTGGCCCATCCATTTCAGGCATGACCACGTCGGAAACGACGAGGTCGATCTTGCCGTCATGCTTGAGGAAGATATCGAGCGCCTCCACGCCCGAGGCCGCTTCGTGCACGGTATAGCCGCGCGAGATCAGCATGCGGGCATTGAGGGCCCGCACCGCGTCCTCGTCCTCGACCAGCAGGATGACGCCGGCGCCGGTATGATCGGCTGCGACTTTCTTGGGCGCCTCCTTGACGGCGTTGTCGGCGGCGATCTCCTCTTCCGTCGGCACGTGACGCGGCAGGAAGATGCGGAAGGTCGTGCCCTTGCCGACGGTCGAATCGACGAAGACGAAGCCACCGGTCTGCTTGACGATGCCGTAGACCATGGAAAGGCCGAGGCCCGTGCCCTTGCCGACCTCCTTGGTGGTGAAGAAGGGCTCGAAGATCTTGTCGAGATGTTCGGCCGGGATGCCGGTGCCGCTGTCTTCGACTTCGAGCATGACATAGTCGGCAGCAGGCAAGGCCTGGTGGCTAAAGCCGGCGCATTCCTCCGCAGCGACATTGCGTGTGCGGACCTGCAGCTTGCCGCCGTCCTGCATGGCATCGCGCGCATTGACCGCGAGATTGACGATGACCTGTTCGAGCTGACCGAGATCGGCCTTGACCGGCCAGAGGTCGCGGCCCTGGCGAATGTCGAGCGAGACCTTGTCAGCGACGACGCGCTTCAGCATCAGCGAGAGATCGGAGAGTACATCGCCGAGTTCGAGCACCTGTGGGCGCAGCGTCTGGCGGCGCGAGAAGGCGAGCAACTGCCGGACCAGCGAGGCCGCCCGGTAGGCGTTCTGCTTGATCTGCATGATGTCGGGGAAGGACGGATCGGTCGGCTTGTGGCTGGCGAGCAGGAACTCGGACGCGTTGATGATGACCTGGAGCACGTTGTTGAAATCGTGCGCGATGCCGCCGGCGAGCTGGCCGACGGCCTGCATCTTCTGGGCCTGGTCGATATTGTCCTTGAGCTTGCGCTCGGAGGTGGTCTCCAGCGCATAGACGATGGCGCGCTCACCATCACTGTCCTCGGTCGCTGCGACCGGAGAGAGATAAAGTTTGGCGGAGCGTCCGTCCTCGCCCGAGAGGTTGGCATCGAGCGGGGCGATGTCGCTGCTGCCGGCCATCGTCGCCGCGAGCGCCTCGTCAAGACTGCCCGGCGCGACGAGATCCTGGATCATAGCGGGCTGGCGGCCCTGCTGCGTCAGTCGGGTGAAGGCGGCGTTGGAGCGCAGGATCGCACCGTTGCGGTCAACGGTGGCGATCGCCATCGGCGTCGAGTGGAAGAAGCGGGCAAAGCGCACTTCGGCATCGCTGCGCCCGTCGGATCCAGCTTCGCCGGTCGTCCGGTTAAGTACGAGGGTGCGAGAGGGGCCAGCGCGGCTATCGCTGCCGAAGGCGACCTGATGATGCAGCCTGACTGGCAGGGTCGTGCCATTGCGCCGGCGCAGATCGACATCGAGGACCTCGACGCGGACATCGCCGGGCTGACCGCGAATAGCCTGGATCAGGGCAGCCGCGTTCGAGGTTGCGATGTCGTCGAGATGCAGTCCGCCCGAGCCGAAGCGGGCGAGGTCATAGTCGAGCCAGCCCGAGAGCGTGGCATTGATATAGGGCACCTCGCCATCGGCGTCGATCGAGAGGAAGCCAGCCGGTGCGTGATCGAGATAATCGATCGCGTGCTGGAGTTCCTGGAAGGCGTTCTCCTGGCGCTCACGCTCGGGCGTCACGTCGGAGACGCTCCAGAGCATGGCGGCCTTGCCCTCGCGGCGCACGGGGGAAACGCGAATTCGATACCAGCCGACGGTATCGCGACCATTGAGGGCGGGCTCGAGCCGGACTTCCTCCGCCAGCCGGCGGCCATCGCGTGCAGCGGTCGCCAAGCGGTAGATCGCTTCCGACACCTCCGGGCGACCGGTAAACAGGCGCTCGACCGGCTTGATGTCGCTGGCTCCGCGCGCCCCGGCCAGCGCCAGATAGGTTTCGTTGGCGTAGACGATGCGGTTCTCGCCTTCGGTGACGACGACGCCGTCATCGGCGCTGTCGACGATGGCCTTGGTCAGGTCGTTGCGCGCTGCACGGCCCGAAAACTGAACGAGGCCGATCGAAAAGGCGAAGAGGCCGAAGACACCGATCACCGAAAGCAGGGCCAGCAGGCCCAGGATCAGCGGTTGCGCCCATTCATTGGCAATGAAGCCGAGCGCGATTGCGGCTCCGACGAGCACGCTGGCGACAAGCAGGATCACGATCAGGCCGATATGGCCTGACTTGTCGGAGCGATCGATCGCGGTTGTCGCCGTGGTTCCGCTCATGCGGCTGGTCCGTCCCGTTTCATGCCTCATCGCCGCCTGCGAGGGGCTTAGCGCGCAGGTCGCGCAGATTGCGAGTTAGGCGCGCCGACCCTTCAGGCGCAAGACGTAACCGATGACTTCGGCCACGGCCTGATAGTGTTCGACAGGAATTTCTTCGTCGATATCGACTGTGGCATAGAGCGCGCGGGCCAGCGGTGGGTTCTCGACGATCGGCACGCGATGCTCCCCCGCGACCTCGCGGATCTTCAGGGCGAGCGCATCGACGCCTTTGGCGAGGCAGAGCGGGGCGCCCATGCCCTGTTCGTATTGAAGTGCGACGGCGAAGTGGGTCGGGTTGGTGATGATCACGGTCGCCTTCGGGACCGCGGCCATCATGCGTTTCCTCACCCGCTGCGCGCGGATCTGACGCAGCTTCGCCTTGACCTCGGGATTACCTTCGGAGTTCTTGAACTCCTCCTTCAGCTCCTGCTTGGTCATACGCTGACGCTGGTACCAGCTGAAGCGCTGATAGACGAAATCGCCAATCGCGATGACTGCGAAGAGCGCGAGCACGCTCGCCATGAGTTTGATCGTCAGCGACAGCGTCGCCGGCAGCATCGCGGCGACGCTCATCTGTGCGAAGCTCTCGAGCCGGTCGTGTTCCTTCCAGAGCGTCAGGCCGACGACGGTGCCGATCAGCAGGATCTTGGCGAGGCCCTTGGCAAAATTGACCCAGGCCTCCTTTCCAAAGAGCCGCTTGGCCCCGGCCATCAGCGAGATCCGGTTGAATTTCGGCATCAGCGGCTCGACGGTCCAGAGCGGCTTGTGCTGGATCAGTGCGCCTGCAAGCCCGGCGCAAAGGATGAAGGCGAAGGGCAGGCCGAGCGCCATGAAGCCGGTCATCACGCCCTGCTTGGTGACGTTGAAGAAGGCCTCGCCGCTGGAGGGCACCTGATGCGCGTTCATCAGGAAGGAGCGCAGGGAGAGCGCCGCACTGCTCGCCGACCAGCCGGCTCCGACCAGGAGCGCCAGTGTGAAGCCGCAAAGGACGAAGAAGGTGCCGATCTCCTGCGAGCGGGCGATGTCGCCCTTCTCTATTGCCTGGTCCAGCTTTCGCTGAGTCGGGTCTTCTGTTCTGTCCTCGTTGTCGGCGTCCTCTGACATCGCCGCTCCTCAGTTGCCGGTGAACTGGCGAAGGAAGTTGCCGAGATCCTCGAGGAAGACGCCCATCATCACGCCGACGACGGCGAGCAACACGAGCATGCCACCGAGGATCGAGGCCGGCACGGCGAGGAAGAAGACCTGAAGCTGCGGCATCATCCGCGCCAGCACGCCGAGCCCGAGATTGAAGAGCAAGCCGAAGACGATGAAGGGGGCGGAAATCTGAACGGCGAGAGCGAAGCCCTGCGTCGCCGCACGGATCGCCAGGGTCATCATATCTCCGACATCCGGAAAGCCGCCAGGCGGTAGGAGCCGATAGCTTTCATGAATCGCCGCGATGGCGACGTGATGGAGGTCGGTGACCAGGATCAGCGTGATGCCGAGCATCGTCAGAAAGTTGCCGATCGACGGGTTCTGCATGCCTCCAGTCGGATCGACCGTCATCGCGAAACCCAGGCCCATGGTCTGGGCCACGATCGCACCCGCGCTCTGCAGGCAAGCCATCACAAGGCGCACGCTGAGCCCGATGGTCAATCCGATCAGGAGTTCGCTGATGAGAAGGCCGACGAGTGCCGGCATGTCGCCGGGCGGGGTGATGATCGTGCGCGCCATGGGGACGATCATCAGTGCGATGAAGAAGGCCAGCGACAGCCGCGCGCGCGAGAAGATGAAGCGTTCGCCGATGCCGGGCATCAGCATCACGAGGGTGCCGACACGTGCGAAGACGAGCACGAAGAGCGCGCCGATCTCGGGCAGGATCGCGATCTGCATCGTGCCGGCAAGACCCTTGCGCCACTCGGGACGCCACTGCGGCAGCCCCAGAGCCGGTCGCGGCAGCGAAAGGTTCATTCGCCCGTGGCGATTCGGACGGCGACCCGCCCCATATAACCTGCAAGCGCATCGCCCATGAACGGCAGAAACAGCATCATGGCGGCAAAGACCGCAATGATCTTGGGGACGAAGATCAGGGTCTGCTCCTGAATCTGCGTCAGGGCCTGGACGAGCGAGACGGCGAGGCCGACCCCGAGCGCGACCATCATGAGTGGACCGCCGGCCTTGAGGAAGACGACGATGCCGTCGCGCGCGACGTCGAGGATGGCGCCTGAGGTCATGGTTTCGTCCTGATCGAGCCGGGAATCAGACCGGCATCCGCATGATTTCCTCATACGCTGCAATCACGCGGTCGCGAACCGCCACCAGCGTTTCGATCGCGGCTTCGCTCTCTGCGACGGCGGTGACGACATCGACGATGTCGGAGCGGCCAGCGGCCACGCTCGCGGTCTGGACGTCGCTCTTGCGGCCGGCATCGGCGGTTGCTTCCAGCGCCTTGCCGATGAGCGAGGAGAAATCGGTCATGCCCGCACTGGCGCCGGCGGCCGCACCGAGCGGCTTGCGCATCAGGTTGCCGGCGCCGAGACCCTGCGTCGAGGCATAAGCGCCGGCGGCGAAGCTGGATGTGGCCATGGTGCGAGGTTCCGTTCCGCTGGCGCCGGTCAGACGCGCAGGATGTCGATGGTGCGCTGGATCATCCGGCGCGTGGAGGAGATCAGGTTGAGATTCGCCTCGTAGCTGCGCTGTGCCTCGCGCATGTCCATGGTCTCGACCAGTGAGTTCACGTTCGGCATGCTGACATTACCGGTGGCGTCGGCGGCGGGGTTGCCGGGCTCGAATTTCGTCCGGAAGGCACTCTGGTCGCGCTGGACGCGGCCGAGATCGACGACCTGGGCTTCGAGTTCGCGGTCGACCCGGCGCTGGAATGTCGGAATCTTGCGGCGATAGGGATCGACGCCGGCGCGATCCGGCCCCGAATCGGCGTTGGCCAGGTTCTCGGCGATGATCCGCATGCGGCCGGACTGGCTGCGCAGGCCCGACGTCGCCACTGCGATGCTCTTGAGAAGATCCATGAGGCTTCTGCTCCTGCGTCCGATGCCTTAGCGGCCCTTGCCGATCGCGATCTTCATCAGTCCCAGTCCCTTGCTGTAGAGCGAGGCGGCGAGCTGATAGTCGGACTGGTTCTGGGCCACCTTCATCATCTCGTCCTCGAGATTGACGCCGTTGCCATTGGGCGTGACCTCGAAGCGGGGCGCCTTGGCGGTATCGAATCCGTTGCGCTGGCCCGAGGGGCCCATATGGCCGGCAGAGGTCTGAGCCAGCGAGACGCCGGACGAAGCCGTGCCGATGGCCGGCGCCTTGAGGTCCATCGGGCGAAATCCGGGGCTGTCGGCGTTGGCGACATTCTCTGACAGCACTTTTTGCCGGGACTGGTGCCAATGCATGCGCGTCTTCAACGCCTGCATCAGGTTGCCGCCAGTGCCTAAAGCATTGCCAGACATGGAGTTTGTCCCGTTTCCTGAGGGGATGGCGTGGTCGGAGCCGGTTTGCGATTCCGTCCTGACAGGCGATCCACTGGGAAAATATTGCCGGGTGCTTGGTTAATTTCGCGTTAAAATCCACAAAACCGGTGCACCAAATTAACCAAGTGCTAACCCTGTTTCCCGAAATTGCGGGCGTTATGCTATAGCCAACGTGTTGAACCTTGGGTGGAATTGCGGTCCGCCAAGGGCTGTCGCCGTCGCACATGAGGCAAACCTTGCAGACGTTGTTTGGCTTCGAACTCTCGACCGGCCTCCGCTGGATCATTGCATTCGCTATCGTCCTGATTCTGGTGGCGCTCTTCGCCTTCCTGTTGCGGCGCATCACCGGCGGGCGACTCAGGATAGGAGGGCAGGGCGGTGGCCGCGCCCGACAGCCTCGCCTCGGGGTGGTCGATATCCATGACCTCGACCGGCAGCGACAGCTCGTGCTGATCCGACGCGACAATGTCGAGCATCTGGTTATGATCGGCGGCGCCTCCGACGTGGTGGTCGAGACCAATATCGTGCGCGGCAGCAGCAGCGGCCGGATTGCGGTCCCGGCGCAGGCCGAGGCCCCGGTCTTTGAACGCCCTCTGGCGATTGACCCGGCGCTCGGTTTCGAGGCTCTTCGTGCCGATCTGCAGGAGGAAACGCGCCGCGCCTCTCCGGCGCCGGCCGCTGCCCCGCAGCCGGACAGCCTGCCGCCGCTACCGCATCGTACGCCTGCGCCTGCTGCGCGCGTCGAACCGGCTGTGGCGCCGGCAGGCGCTGCAGCGGCCGGCATGGCCGGTCTCGCTGCAGGAGCTGCAATCGTAGCCTCGCAGGCGCCGAATTTCGGTCGCAACCAGGCCCCGGCGCCAAGCGTGAGTTCCGATGAGCTCGACGATATGGCCCGTCAGCTCGAGGAGGCGCTGAAGCGTCCGCATTCGGCTGTGCGATCGTCCCAGGTGCCCGCAACCCCGGCTCCGGAGATCCCGCCGGTGACGCCGCCCGCGCCGGTCAAGCCTGAAGAGCCGAAGCCCGCAGCAGCCGCGCCGGTCCTCTCTCCGGTTCCGACGGCTCCTCCGCCCGTCTTCGGGCGCCCCGTTGGGGTGCCGGCAGATGTTGCGGCCGAACTCGAAATGGCTCTCGGCCTGAAGCCCAAGCCCTCGGATGTGGTGACGCCGCCGGTGCCTGTCGTCGAGCCGCAGCCCGCTCCCTTCCGTCCAGCTCAAGAAGCCCCCAAGCCGCCGGAGCCCGCACCGGTCGTGCATTCCGCGCCGGCACCTGTGGAGCATGGCGACAGGCTGTCGCCAAAGGACGAGGAAGACGCGCTGGAGGTCAGCGAGGACGAGGCCGATACGGAGGCTGAGGCGGAGATCGCCGAGTCCCAGGCCGGGGTCGAGCCAAAGATCGAGACGCCCACCGTTCCCGCCACTGAGGAGCCGAAGGCCGAATCGAAGCCGGAGGAGAAGCCTATTCAGATCGATCCGTTCTCGGTCGATGCGATCGAAGCCGAGTTCGCGCGACTGCTGGGGCGTGATCCGAAGTCGAAGTCCTGATCGGACGGGCATGATCAACAGGATTGTCGGGCTGCGACGATCCTGAGGCCGCCAGTTTGGTTGCCCTGGCGGACATCAGCGCCCTAGCGTCGTCTCGCCCGATCGGTTGAGTCGGGCTTTGATGGCGGCTTTGCGTGATCCTGACCTTGACGGATGCAAGATGGCGTCGCGGCTGCCGCGTCGCTTGTGCCGGCGCGATGGTCGCGCTTGCGCTCTGCGAGCCGGCTCGGGCGCAAACGCTTTCGCTTGATCTCGGGCAAGGTGGGGGCGTCGCCGAGCGGGCGCTGCAACTCATCGCCGTCATCACGGTGCTGTCCCTGGCGCCGTCGATCCTGATCATGGTGACGTCGTTCACACGGATCGCGGTTGTGCTGTCCCTGCTGCGCTCGGCCATCGGCACGCAGACGGCGCCTCCCAACGCCGTGATCGTCGGGCTGGCCCTGTTCCTCACCGGCTTCGTGATGGCGCCGACATTGCGCGAGGCCTACCGCGTCTCAGTCGAGCCGCTGGTTGCCGGGCAGATCCAGCCCCAGGAGGCCTATAATCGCGGCGTCGTGCCCTTCAAGACGTTCATGCTCAAGCATGTCCGCGAGAAGGACCTGATGCTGTTCATCGAGATGTCGCGCGAGCCCCGCCCGACGCAGCCGGAGGATATCCAGATCCAGATCCTCGTGCCGGCGTTCATGATCTCGGAGTTGCGCCGGGCCTTCGAGATCGGTTTCCTGCTGTTCGTGCCGTTCCTGATCATCGATCTTGTGGTGGCCTCGATCCTGATGTCCGTCGGCATGATGATGTTGCCGCCGGTGACAGTCGCCCTGCCGTTCAAGCTGATCTTCTTCGTCCTGGTGGACGGCTGGGGCCTCGTCACTGGATCGCTGATCAAGAGTTACGGAACGTAGCGGTCAACCGCGGCCTGGCGCTGCGTCCGGACTTGCCTCGGCACCGGTCGAACTGGGCGGTGTCGCCTGTTCGGGCTCGGGTTTGGGCCGGCTGCGGACAGCGGTGGAATAGGCCGGATAGCGCTCGCGATAGGCCCTCATGAACTCGGACAGGTTGTCGGCTCCGGAAGCGGCGCGCGCCATTTCGCGGATATCGGCGGCATTGGCGCGGTTGGCCCCGGTCACGAAGGCGAAGGTGCGGGCGTCCGTGCTCTCGGCCATCTTGGCAGCGAATTTCGTGCGCAGCCGGTCGAGCGACAGGGCCTCATTCGACATCACGTAGGAGACCGCGGCGCGCATCACGTCGGCGCGCTCGCGCTCGTTCAGCGGCGCGTTGCCACGCCAGCTTTCGCCCAGAATGCGTTCATGCGCTTCGCCAGCCTCGCGCCAGCGGCGTCCCGTCCAGTAAATGTCCGAGCGTAGGCGGTCGACTTCCGGGCCGCGTTCGATCTCCAGCATCTCGAGCGCCTGATCGGTGCGCGAGAGATCGGAGAGGGCCTTCGCCTCGAGCAGGAGCCGTGCCCGCTTGACGTCGCCCGGCAGCTCGATCAGCCGCGTCGAGGAGATCGCTTGCAGCGCCTCGGCTGGCTTGCCGTTCATCAGCGCGATCATGGCAAGGCGTGCAGCCACCGTTGACCGTGCGGCGCCGGTCAGGCGGGCCTGCATCTGGTAGCGCAGGATCTCGCTCGCCTGGTCGAGGAGGTCGAGTTCCACCAACCGATCGGCGAGCAGGCGGGCGATTTCGTCGCCGCGCCGGCCGATCGGCAGGAATTCCTTGAAGTCGTAGAACAGGGCCAGCGCATCGATGCGCGGCAGTTGCTCCTGCGCTCCGTCGCGGTTGCTGAAGATCTCGGCGAAGCGCTGGGCCGTTTCGTCGTGAAGGCGGCGCGTCAGCGGATTGTCGGGGTAGTTGTTGTTGGCGCGGCGCGCGATCTGGAAGGCGTCACGCCAACGGTGCTGCGCAGTGTAGAGTCGGCCGAGCTCGGACAAAGCCTCGATCTCGATCTCGCCGCCGCGCCAGATGATCGACACGGTCTCGAGCCTGCGGGTCGCCTCGTCCGGTGAAATGTCCTGGCGTTTCTCGGTCTGGACCAGTCGGATGGCACGCAGTTGCGCCTCCGCCGCGACCGGCCTGCTCACGGCCTCGAAGAGCGGCTTGTAGCCGTTCAGCGCGGCCTCCGGGCGACCGCTGACGTCATCGAGCATGGCGCGAAGGAGTGCGAGCTCATCCTTGTCGACAAGATCGCGCGGCAATTCCGAGAGCCGCTCGATCTGGCGCTCTCCCGTCGTCATATCCTGCATCGCCATGGCTGCGCGTGCCATAGCCGGGCGGAACTGCACCTGCAAATCATCTGGGTAGCCATCGAGCGTCGCCTCCGCGCGCCGGAAACCGGCAAGCGCCTGTGCCTGGCGCCCGAGCCTCTGTTCGATCAGTGCGCGCCAGAGCCCCGCCTCGGCATCTTCCTTGAGCGGGCCGGCCTCGAAAGCTGCGAGAGCCTCGGGGTTACGGTGCATCTTCGCCGCGATCACGCCCTTCAGGAAAAGAGCCTCGCGATTGCCGCGCATCGCAGCGTCGTCGGCCAGCATCGCCTGGAGCGGCCCCGCGGCCTCCGGCATCAGCCCATTGGCGGCATAGAAGCGGGCAAGAGCCAACCGTGCTTCGGATTTGCGACCGCGCGAGGCGTCGGCGACATCGCGCAGAAGATCGCGCGCACGTTCGCGCACGGCTGCAACGCGCAGCTTCGCCCAGAGCTCCGGGCTGAGCAGGGGCGGGGGGGGCGCGACCGGCGCCTTCGTCTTGTCCTCTTCGCTCTGCGGAAGATCGAGGGTAACGGTCAGTCCGCCGGCGCGCCCGATCAGGGCTTGCTCGGTGCCGGCGCGAACGACGATATCATCGGAGCGCGGCATGACGGCGAGTCCATGGGCGGTCTGCATCAAGCCGAATTCGACGAAGCGGTAAGGCTTGGTCACGGCCCGGGTTGGTCCCAACGCGGTTGCGACGGCCATCGGCATGCCCGCGGTCCCACCCTCGATCCAGTGCACGCCGGTCATGCCGGGTAACGGAACGGCGAGGATTGTCTGTCCGCGCTCATCGACGGTGCGTGCAGGGGTAACAGGGTTCGTCGGCTTGCCTGCCTGTTCTCCGAAGCCGAGCGACCAGCCGGTGCCGTCATCGGTGAAGCGCACCAGTTGCTGGTTGGAAAGGCGCAGCCTCACCAACGTGGCTTTGCCTTCGCGTGTGACGACGGTCTCCTCGATCAGCTCCGGAAGCATCTGCCGGAAGCTCGCGGGGTCGATCGTATCGCGGGTGTCGAAGACGAGGGTCACCAGGCCGGCATCGACGAAGGCCGCAGCCCCGGTCGGGCGCGGGAAGCGGAAATCGATGCGGCTGCCATCCTGACCGGTCGATGACTGGACCTTCACGAGCTGAGGTGTGGGGTCGATGGCGGGCGCGGCTGGCTCTGCGGCTGGCTTGGCGGCTGGCGCGGCCTGCTGCGGCGCCGCCGCCTCGCTTGCGACTGCCGGCTTGACCGCAGGCGCGGACGGTTTGTCCGGCTGCTCGGCGGCATTTGCCTGGAGGCCGGTCAGGCTGAGCACGCCGCCCTTGGCCGGCGGCAGCAGATCGACGACGAGCCGGTCGTCGTCGCGGAAGCTGCGGGCCTGCCAGTCCTTGGGCAGGGAAAAGTCGAGCTGGGTACTCCCCATACCGGTCTCGGTCGAGGCGAGACCGACCCGCTCCGGCAGGGCTGACCTGATCGCGGACGGCTCCACCGTGAGCTTCTGATCGAAGGTCAGCCTGAGCGTGCCGTCAACAAGCTCATGGGCCAGTTTGGTTTCCGCGGGCGCCTGAAAGATCAGCCGCTCCAGCGTCGGGAGCTTGGCGCTGGTCAGCAGGAGAGGTTTGGGCGCAGGCGGCGGACGGCGGTCGATCTCGCGGGCGCGGGCCTCCGCCAGCCGGACGCGCTCGGCCAGGGCGGCGATGACCTCGGGCGGAGGTCCGGGCATCAGACCCTTCCAGGTTTCCGGCAGCAGGTCGATGAAAGCCTTGTCCCCAGCCTCGATCAGGTTCGCCCGATACGGGCGGGCGAGAGCAAAGCGCATGCCGCGACCGTCGGGGTCGATCCGCGCGATCGAGACATAGTCCGGGAGTTCCTTGGCGATCTTGTTGACATCGATCTTCACGGGACCGCCAAAGGCGACGATCAGGACACCATTGGCGACCCGGACGCGTACCGGCATCGGCTCGTCGAACGTCAGCGACAGGCGCCCGAAGCCGGGCGGCATGGCGGCACCCAGCAAGGTCGCCGTGGCGCCAAGCGCGGGCACGGACAGGCTGGCGGCAACGCCAAGCGCAGTCAGTCCGACACCAAAGGCAAGAGAACGCGGGAAACGCAAACCGGTACACTCACGCAACGCGACACCAGTGCCCGGCACGACCGCAAGGCGGCAGCCCGAGCGCTATCGACGGTAAGGCGTCAAGGATAATGCTGGGTTAAGGACGCCGGGGGCTCAGCGCCGTTGCGGCAGCGCGACGGCGGGCAGTTCGTTGCCCGACAGGGGGGCCGCTTCGGCGGCAAGGCGCGGGAGGTTGGGCGCGCGCGCCGGGGTCGCCAAGGCAACGGTCAGCTTCTCGGCAGCATCCGGGGACATCGCCGCGAGCACATCAGACATCTTGCGCGGGTTCATCTGCTGGACCACGGGAACCAGGACACTGAGGCTCAGCCGGTCGAAGACCTTTGCGGCGTCCTTCGGCTTCATGGTCTCGTACATGATGACGAGGTTCTTGATCGCCTTGCTATCTTCCTCGGCCTGCTTGGCTTTGGGGCCGTCGACCTTGTCCTCGAGCTGCTTCAGGTCGCCGACGCGGCCGTCGAGCTTCTTCTCCGCCGTGTCGAGCAGGCGCTCGCGCATCTCCAATTCGCGCATGCGCGCCTCGATCTCCTCGCGCCGCTCGCCGAGGCGCTCCAGTATCGCGCGCTCGGCAGGCGAGGTGGTCCTGGCGGTGCCATTGAGGACATCGGCCTTGTTGTTCGGGTTGGCGGCGCGTGCGGCCTCGGCCTTCGCCTCTTCCTCCGATTTGGCCTTGGGCTTCTCGATCGTGCCGGTGGTTTCGGGGTCGAGGAACGTATCGGGGGCGTGTGCGCGGGCGATGACCTTGGCGAGGCCCCAGACTTCAGGTTCCGTCTTGAGAGGCTGTGTGGCAGGCTGGGTCTTCGGAAACGCCTGCGCACTGGCGGGTCCCTTGGCGGGATACGGCTCCGACGTCCAGGCGATCAGCTTCAGCGCCAGGAGGCCCATGGCGCCGAGGATCACTGCCGGGATGAGGCGGGGCCTCTCGATCACGCCGCCTGACCTTCCAGCCGCTTGGCGGCGCGGGCCCTGATCGCAGCGGCTGCGTGTGCGGCATTCGTCAGGCGCGAGACGGTTGGTTCTTCGGCGGCCTCGGGCGCAGGATCTGCTGTCTTGGGCGCAACCAGCGTGGCGGCGCTGACGATCTGGGCGATGCGTTCCATGACGTCCTGACCGGCTTCGACCTGGGCTGCGAGATCGGCGGCATAGCGCTCGGCGGTACGCAGTCGCTCGGCCAGCGTCCGGTCGCAGTCGCCAAGCGTCAGCTTCAGGCCGGCGATGGCGCGCTCGGCCGTGTCGGTGGCGGAGATCAGGGCGCCGATGGTCTGTCGCATCGCGCCTTCATCCGCCTTGAGCCGTTCGATTCGCTTGGACAGGACATAGCAGGTGATGATGGTGGCGACGAGGAGGCTGGCGACCAGCGCATCGGCGATAAGGGTAATCGTCATGGCGTTGTCCCCGGGCGTCAGATCGGCGAGCCGAGATGGCTGGTGGCGCTGTCAAAGGCGGCGATCGTCGTTTTGGAGCGTCGCAGCGGGCTGACGACCTGGACGGCAATCTTGTCGTCGACGCGCCCGATGCGACCTTCGCTGACCATGAAGTCGCCGCAGCGCAGCGAGACCACCGAATCCGGCCGGGCGTCGAACATCAGCGTGTCGCCGATCTCGAGCTTCATCACGCGCTTCAGCGGCATCTGGGTCTCGTGCAGCACGCATTTCACCGCGACGTCGGTCTGCCAGACCTCGGTCGCAAGGTGGTTTTCCCAGATCGGGTCGCGGCCGAGCTTCTCACCCATGAAGCTCTCGAGGAGCAGCTCACGGATCGGCTCGATCGTCGCATAAGGCAGGAGGATGTGCAGCGAGCCGCCGCGCCCTTCCATGTCGAAGCGCAGTTCGACCCGGATTGCCGCATTGGCAGGGCGCGAGATCGAGACGAAGCGCGGATTGGACTCGATCCGGTCGACCTTGAAATTCACGGGCGAGAGTGGCTGGAACGCCGCCTCGGCGTCGCTCAGCACGAGTGCGATCACGCGCTTCAGCAGATTGAATTCGATCGACGTGAAGGGGCGTCCGTCGACCCGCGGGGCAGGCTGCCCGCGCTTGCCGCCGAGCATGGTGTCCAGCACCGAGTAGATCAGCGAGGATTCGATCGTGATCAGGCCGAAATTGTCCCATTCCTCTGCCTTGAAGACGGAGAGCATGGCGGGCAGCGAGATCGAGTTGATATAGTCGCCAAAGCGGACGGAGCGGATGCTCTCGAGGGACACCTCGACGTTGTCGGTGAAGAAGTTGCGCAGGCTAGTCGAGAGCAGCCGGACCAGACGCTCGAAAATGATCTCGAGCATCGGCAGGCGTTCATAGGAGACCGAGCCGGATTCGACGATCGCCTGGATGCCATTGCGGCTGTCCTTGTCATCTCCGGCAGAGAAACCGAGCATCGTGTCGATTTCGTCTTGGCTCATCAGGCGGTCGGTACCGCCTTCGGCCTCGCCTTCCTCCTCGACGGTGTCGGGCATGGTGGCCCATTCCGCCGCCATGTTCTCCGGCGTCAGCGGCTGGTCCTTGGGAAGCCCGCCGGTCTGTTCGAGTTCGCTATCGGCCATGGGACGCTCGGCTGATGGTCAGGGATCGGGTAGGCCGGTTCACTGGACCAGCAGTTCCTTGAACAGCACCGCTTCGACCTTGGCCGGATAGACGGTGACGTTCACGCGACGCAGAAGCTCTTCCTTCAGCCGGTAGATTCCGGCGGATCCGTCGAGATCGGCGGGCCGTAGCTCGCGCATGAAGACCTGAAATGCATCCTCGACACGGGGCAGCAGCGGCTTGATCTCCTCGGAGGCCTTGGCATCCGCCATCTCGAGCACAACCTTGATCTTCATGATCGGCTGTCGGTCCTGCTGGCCGCCGCTCGAAATGCCGATCATCATGTCCTTCATTTCGACGAAGGTTGCCGGCTTTTTGACGTTCTTGGCCGCTTCGGCCGCCGCAAGCTGTTCTGGCGAAGGCTTCTTCAGGAAAAACCAGCCACCGCCACCGAGAGCGACCAGCAGCACCACGCCGCCGACGATCATCACGAGCTTCTTCTTGCCCGCCTTCGGCGCGTCGGCGCCTGCTGGCGCCTCGTCGTCGCTGCTCTTGGTCTTCTTGGCCATACCTGTCTGCCCGGGTCCGGAGCGCGGCTCCATTCTGGGCGGCTCACTCCCGCAAATCTGACGAAACAGGGTTAATGTCTCGTTAAGGACGGCAGTTTTTGCCGGGTCGTTTCTGCCCGCCGACGCGCTGTTGCCGAGTGGTCGGCGCAGTCCGGATGGGGAAATATACCTTATATTTCAACATGATGATATCGGTTAACCACGTTGGCACGGTGGTTGCGGTGACTGCTCTGCGAAGGCTGCGCTGGGGAGCGTCGAGGCTTTCGCGGGACATGATCGGGAGTTACCGCCGTGGAGAACATGCTTCTCGTCGGCCTGTCGCGCCAGATGGCTCTGGCGCGTGAGCTGGATGTTATCGCCAATAACGTGGCGAATGTCGGCACGAACGGCTTCAAGGCGCGTTCGGCGCGCTTCAATGAGTTTCTCATGCCCCAGGCGAGCGCCGAGGGCTTCAAGGCGCCTGACCGCAAGCTGTCCTATGTCATCGACAAAGGCACCCCGGTCGATCTGTCCCAGGGCGTCATCGAGCGCACCGGCAATCCGCTCGATGTGGCGTTGCGCGGCGATAATTTCCTCGTGGTGCAGACCCCGCAGGGCGAGCGCTATACGCGTGCCGGTTCGCTCTCCATCAATGGCCGTGGTCAGCTCGTTACCCAAGGCGGTCAGCCGGTCCTGGGAGAGGGCGGCCCGATCCAGTTCGGCGATACCGAAACCGGCGCCAGCATTGCGGCCGACGGCACGGTCTCCACCAATCTCGGTACCCGCGGCAAGCTCCGCCAGGTGCGCTTCGCCAATCCGGCTGCGTTGAGCAGCGACGGCACCAATCTCTTCGCTTCGACCGCCCCCGCTCAGCCGGCCGGGCCGCTGGCCCGGCTCGAGCCCGGCGCGGTCGAGACATCCAATGTCAAGGCGGTGATCGAGATGACGCGGTTGATGGAGGTCCAGCGCTCCTACCAGAGCATGGCGAACCTGATGTCCAAATCCGACGAATTGCGCAGCCGGGCGATCTCGCGCCTCGCTGACCAGCAGGCCTGACAGGAAAAGGAGCCAGCACGATGCGCGCCCTTCAGACCGCCGCGACCGGCATGATGGCCCAGGAACTCAACGTTCAGGTCATCTCCAACAACATCGCCAACGTGCGCACCACTGGCTACAAGCGCCAGCGCGTCCACTTCCAGGATCTCCTCTACGAGAACTTCCGTCGGGCCGGCTCAGCCACCTCCGACCAGAACACGCAGGTGCCGGCAGGCACCTTCATCGGCTCGGGCGTCAAGACGGTTTCGACCGGTCGCGTGATGACGCAAGGCAACATGACGTCGACCGAGAAGGAATACGATCTCGCGGTCAAGGGCGAGGGCTTCTTCCGTATCCGCATGCCGGATGGACGGACCGCCTATTCCCGCGACGGCTCGTTCGATCTCGATTCGCAGGGGCAGCTCGTGACCCGCGACGGCTATCAGGTCGAGCCGGGCATCACGATCCCGAACAATGCGACCAGCGTCAGCATCAACGCGCAAGGCACGGTCGAGGTCAGGCTTCCCGGCCAGACCGCGCCGCAGCAGGTCGGGCAGATCCAACTTGCCCGCTTCATCAACAAGGTCGGCCTTGAATCGCTCGGCGACAACCTCTTCATCGAAACGGCGGCCTCGGGCCAGGCGATCGATGGCGTCGGCGGCGCCGAGGGGTTTGGCACGCTCCAGCAATATTCGCTCGAAGAAGGCAACGTGCAGGCCGTCATCGAGCTGTCCTCCCTGATCTCGGCCCAGCGTGCCTACGAAATGAATTCCAAGGTCATCACCGCCGCCGACCAGATGCTGTCGGCGACGACGCAGATGTTCCGCGGGTGAGGACCGTGCTCATGATCCGCTCCTCCAGCCTCCTTGTTTCCCTGCTCTTCGCTGGAACCGCGCTTGCGGCCCAGCCGCACCAGGCCGCGCCTGTCGCAACGGCTGCCTTGCCGGTCGAAAAGGCGCATCCAGCCCCGGTTCTACGCCGGATGCAGTTGCGCAACGAACTGACGCTCTCGCGGGATCTCGTCACCTTCGGCGATCTGATCGCCGGTCTTTCTGCGCAGGACGCTGCCATGCCGGCCTTCCGCGCGCCGGCGCTCGGCGAGACCGGTACGATCCAGGCCGCTCGTATCATCGAAGCCGCCAGGAATGGCGGCCTCATTCGCGAGGCGAGCGATATCGACGGCCAGGGCATCGCCCAGGTTGTCGTTACCCGCGCGGCTCGCCGCGTCATGGCGTCCGATGTCGAGGCTGCGGTCAAGACCGGCCTGCTGGAGCGCTTCGGCGTCGATAGCCGCATTTTTGCGCTGGCCGTGGACGGGGGCACGCCTTCGATCGCGGTCGAGCCCGAACTGACCGGCGCCATGACGGTGGTCGACCTGAGCTACGACGCCCGCTCGCGTCGTCTCCAGGCCCTGCTGACGGTGCCGGGTAGCGCCGCGCTGCGCCTGAAGCCTGTGCGGATCTCGGGCCATCTGGTCGAAACGACGGAAGTCGTGGTTCCGCTCCGCGCCATTGCCCGGGGCGAGACGCTGACCGCCGCCGACGTGATTGTCGAGCGGCGCCCGCGTGAAGGCCAGGGGGGTGAGCTGATTGCCGAGATCAAGGGAGCGGTCGACAAGGTTGCGCGACGTGCGCTGATGGCCGGAATGCCGCTGCGCAATGGCGATGTGCAGCGCGAGGAAATTGTCGGCCGCGGCGATCTCGTCACCATCGTCTACGAGGCGCCGGGCCTGCTTCTCACCATGCGTGGGCGCGCCGGAGAGGCTGGCGCAAAGGGCGATGTCGTCAGCGTCACCAATCCCCAATCCAAGCGTGTGCTGCAGGGCACGGTCAGCGGTCCCGGCCGGATCACGGTCAAATCGGCCGGCATCGGCCGCGTCGCCAACGCGCAGTAGTGACGAAAATGCGGAACATCATCATGTCTCAGGTCAAGCTCCTCCGGTTCTCGAGCGTCCTGGCGCTCGGTCTCACGCTCAGCGCCTGCGGCGCCGCCGATCGGCTCGCCAATGTCGGCCAGGCGCCGGCGCTCTCGCCGATCGAGGATCCGACTGCGATGAAGGGCTACAAGCCCGTGCAGATGCCGATGCCGGCGGTCGAGCATGCCTCCTTCGCGCCGAACTCGCTGTGGCGGACAGGCTCGCGCGCCTTTTTCAAGGACCAGCGCGCCCGCATGGTCGGGGATCTCGTCACGGTCAAGGTCAAGGTCACCGACCGGGCCCAACTCGACAACACCACCAAGCGCAGCCGCAAGAACGGCGAGGATTTCGGCGCGGCGAGGATCATGGGATTCGAGAACAAGCTCGACAAGTTCCTGCCGGACGGTTCCAGCGCGGGTGAGTTGCTGAAGCTCGACTCCGAGGGCTCGAGCGAAGGCTCGGGTTCGGTCCGCCGCGCCGAGCAGCTTGCCACCAATGTCGCTGCCGTGGTGACCCAAACCCTGCCGAACGGCAATCTCGTGATCGAAGGCAAGCAGGAGATCCGGGTCAATTTCGAGGTGCGCGAACTGATCGTTGCCGGTGTGATCCGGCCTGAGGACATCGAATCCGACAACACGATCGATTCAAGCAAGATTGCCCAGGCGCGCATCGCCTACGGAGGCCGCGGTCAGATTACCGATGTCCAGCAGCCTCGCTATGGCCAGCAGGTCATGGATATCCTGTTGCCCTTCTGACGGCCTTTCGAGAAACCCGGCCAGGCGAGGTACGCTCCCCGCCTTTCCCTCCCTGGCCGGCGGGCTGCTTCCTCCCGAGGCAAGCCCCTGTCCCGGATGCCAGCCACGCTCCCCAAGCTTTTACGGTTGGTATCCATTGAAACCCCGCGCCTCCCGCGTGGGGTTTCCTCCATTCCAACAAAAAGGCCTTTCGCCGAGGGCGAAAGGCCTTCTCCAGGCTTTCGATGTTGGGGAAGGTTCAGTCGTCGCGGAAAACACGTTCATTGCGCTCGTGACGCTCCTGCGCCTCCAGCGACAGTGTTGCGATCGGCCGGGCCTCGAGACGCTTGAGCGAGATCGGCTCGCCGGTCTCCTCGCAATAGCCGTAGTTGCCCTCGTCGATCCGTGCGATCGCAGCTTCGATCTTGGCGATCAGCTTGCGTTGACGGTCGCGAGCGCGCAGCTCGATCGCGCGATCGGTCTCGGATGAGGCGCGATCGGCGATATCGGGGTGATTCTCGCTCTCGCTCTGCAAGGTGACCAGCGTCTCCTTGGCTTCCTTGAGGATCTCCTCCTTCCAGGCGAGCAGCTTGCTGCGAAAGTACTCGCGCTGACGCTCGTTCATGAAGGGTTCGGAGTCGGAGGGTCGGTAGTCGGCGTCCAGGATGATCTGTTTCGACATAGGCGCGCTCTCTGAGTGTCTGTTTCCGGCGTGCCTACCGACTCTGCCTTAGTCGGGCCGCCGATTTGGCGCCCTTATAGCGAGGGAGAGAGACAGTAACAATCGCGATCGATGCAGTTTCAACCAATCTCGCGAAGTCGTTGTCATAAAAATGAAATCCGTCGTTCTCGAGGCATCTTTGCTGAGCCTATCGCAGAGACGTGAGCGCCACGGCAATGCTGTTTTCGACCTCGCGGGCGACAATCTGACGGTAATGGCTATGGTCGAAGAAATTGGAAGGCTCACGGATCAGGGGCGTGTCGCGACGCAGATCGACAAGCTTCGTTGCAGGGCGTTCGTCAGCTAGAGCCTGGAAAGCGGCCCGGCAGGCCGCCTCGGCCCGCCCTTCGGGACTGCCAGGTGCCGGCAGCGCGGTAATATGAAGCGGCGGACGCACCAGCACCACGGGAGCGCCCTTTGATTCTGCCTCAAGAAGAGCAGCGAGCGCGGTGGCCGCCGGGAAAGGTCCGGTCTCGTTACCACCACTCATATCCTGGCGCTCGAGCAACCTGCGTCGAAGCTCGGGCTTTTCGACATATCCCAGGCCGACATAGCCAGCCTCATAGTCCCAGTATCCATCCGGGCGAGCGCGGTCCGGCGCGTTCGTGATCTCGTATCGGATGCGGCGTGGCAGTTCCTCGACGATGTCGTAGCGCATCAATCCGAAGAGATACTCCGCGAAATTGCGGCTGAAGAGCCAGAACGGGAAGGGTTTGCTGACCGGCATGGCCGGGTCGGGCGTGCACCAGGTGTGGTCGACGCTGATGACCAGAGCCTTGGCCGGTTCTTGCCTATGGCGCAGGTACCAGTCGATCAGCACCAGCGTCTCCTTGGGGCCTGTCGCGGGGGCGATCAGCGAGACGAAGGGGATTCCGGTCAGCGTTTTCAGCAGGTCGGGTTTGACCAGTTGGATATGGGAATTGCCGAATATCGCTCCCGAAAATGCAGGGTCGCGGCCGCGGCTGGCGGCGGCTGTGCGCGGTCCCTGCGGACGAACACCCTGCTTCAACGACAGCGGTGAGCGCCCGCTGTCATAGGGGTCGATCAGGATGGCTGAGACGAAGAAGGCGGCCAGCAAAAGGCCTCCCGCAGTCAGCGAGACACGGATAAACCGCTGCCAGCGCATTCCTGCGGCGGGTTTGGCCTCGGCGCTGAGCCGTTCAGAACTGGAAGTAGATGAATTCATAATTGGCGTCGTCGCCGATCTTGAACAACACAAGCACGAAGAGCACTGCCGTCAGCACGGCGATCCACCGCGCCGGCGGCAGCCGGTGCACCAGGGCCCATGCGGTCGGGCCGAGCATCGCAAAGGCGGCTGCAGGCAGCAAAGCGCGCCATTTGAAGCCGGAGCCGATCGGCGCGAAGCCGAAAAGGCCCTTGTAGATCGTCAGCGCCGCCGGGAAGGAGGAGGCGCGGAACAAGACCCAGCACAGCGTCACAAAGAGCAGGGTCAGGGCCCAGCCGATCAGCGCCGGCATCGGCAGCTTGGCGCGCCGCCAGAGCAGGCAGACGATCAGGGCCACGCCATGGGCGACGCCCCAGGCGATGAAGGTGAGGCCGGCGCCATGCCAGAGGCCGCCGAGCGCCATGGTGGCGAATAGCGCCCAGATCTGGGTCGGCAGGCCTTTCCGCGAGCCGCCCATCCAGATGTAGAGGTAGTCGCGGAGGAAGCGCGACAGCGTCATGTGCCAGCGCCGCCAGAAATCCTGGATGCTGATGCTGCGATAGGGCACATCGAAATTCTGCGGCAGCACGATGCCGAAGAGTAGGGCCAGGCCGAGCGCCATGTCGGTATAGCCGGAGAAGTCGAAATAGATCTGGAAGGTGAAGGCGAGCGTGCCTTGCCACGCCTCGGCGACTGAAACGACTTGTCCGGCGGCAGCCGCGGCGAAGACGGGGTTGGCGTATTCGGCCAGTGGGTCGCCGAGCAGCACCTTCTTGGCGAGACCGGCAGTCAGGAGCATCAGCCCACGTGCGATGCGTTCGGCCGAGTCGGACCGCAAATAGGGTCGTTCGTCGAACTGATGCATGATCTCGCGCCAGCGCACCAGCGGTCCGGCCAGGACCTGCGGGAAGAAGGCGATGTAGAGCGCATAGCGCACCAGATCGTAGCGCGGCGCCTCGCCGCGCCTGAGATCGGTCAGGTACATCACGTGGTGGAAGGTAAAGAAGGAGATGCCGAGCGGAAGCGCCAGATCAAGCTTGGGGACGGGTAATCCCGGAACCATGCCTGCGAGCTCAGCGAAAAAATTGAAGTATTTGAACAGCGCCAGCACGGCGAGGTTGAGTGCGATCGCCAGCGAAATCAGGCCGCTTCGCTTGGTCTTCAGGAAGGCTTCGGCGATCCACCAGTTGAGCAGGATCGAGAAAGCGAGCAGCGGGACGAAGCGCCAGTCCCAATAGCCGTAGAAGACAAAGGACAGGAGCGCCAGAACAGGCAGCCGCAGGCTTGGCTGAAAACGCTCGACCAGCCAGTGCAGGGCCAGTGCAAGCGGCAGGAAGCCGAGCAGGAAGACGAAGGAATTGAACAGCATCGAGAGCGGGAATTCTCTTGGGGGCGAGCGCCGCCTTAGACGATTATTTCTCTGGAGTCATGCCTGCGGTCGCAAGCCAGGAGGCTGGGCGAGGAATGCTGTCGAGTGGGAATGCTCGCCAGGCGCGCAGCCTTCTTCGGTCTGCAAAGTATGCGGGTGATTATTCGTCGGTTTTCGAAAGCGTATATTTCTCATTGGAATAATTATAATTAATATTCGTGTGATTTCGATCTTAATGTTGTTGATACTCTGCGAAACAATGCTAGTCAGTCGCGCGAGCGCCGCTGCCTTGCGCTGAAACAATCGTAGTAGCCGTGTCCAAGGGACTACCTATATTCTTGCTATTGGGGCTGCTCTGGTCTGTGGCCAGCGCTTCTGGTCTCGTCTCGCCCTTCCTGTTGCCGGGGCCAGCTGCGGTTGTGGAAGCGGGACGCCAGCTCATCGCCGACGGCTCCCTCGCCAGGCATGTGGCAATCAGCCTGCAGCGCGTCATCCTCGGCTACGGCCTTTCCGTCGCCAGTGCCTTGCCCCTTGCGTTGTTGTTCGGCCTGCTTCCGCGGTTGCGTGCGCTGGTCGAGCCAGCCCTCGAATTCCTGCGCCAAATTCCGCCGCTTGCGCTGCTGCCCCTGCTGATCCTGTGGCTCGGCATCGGCGAAGTGCAGAAGATCGGCGTGATCGTGCTCTCCTGCTTCTTTCCGATCTTCCTGGGGGCTCTGGGCGGGATCGCCCAGGCGGATCCGAAGCTCGTCGAGGTCGGCCGTGCCTGCGGTCTGAATCGCTTCGAGATTCTGCGCCGAATCGTACTTCCGGCTTCGCTGCCGGCCCTCGTCGTCGGTCTGCGGATCGGGCTCGGCTACAGTTGGCGGGCCTTGGTCGGAGCCGAGCTGATCGCGTCGAGTTCGGGGCTCGGCTACATGATCATCGACGCCCAGAATCTGGCGCGCACCGACATCGTTCTCGTCGGGGTCCTTGTCATTGGCGTGCTCGGCTTGATCGCCGATGCCTTGGCTCGGGCTGCTATTCGCCGCAGCGCGCCCTGGCTGCGCTTCCATCTGGAGCTCGGCCGTGTTTGAGGCGCGCAATCTCGGCATGAGCTATTCGGTGGCGGGGCGCAGCGTCGCCGCTCTTGAAGGCGTCGATCTCGATCTGCCGCGCGGCAGCTTCACCGCGATCGTCGGGCGCAGCGGCTGCGGCAAGACCACGTTGCTGCGCATCCTGGCCGGGCTTGCCGAGCCGACGTCCGGCACATTGAATTTTGCTGGCGGCGGGCGTCCGCGCATCGGCTATGTCTTCCAGGAGCCGCGGCTGATGCCGTGGCTCAGCGTCGCGCGCAATGCCGGGTTCGGGCTCCGCGGCCGCATCCCGCAAGAGGTCATCGATCAGCGCGTCAGCGAAGCGTTGGCCCTCGTCGGGCTTTCTGGATTTGCAGAGGCGACCCCCGATCAGCTCTCGGGAGGCATGGCGCAGCGGGTCGCGATTGCCCGCGCGCTCGTCCTCGAACCGGACCTTCTGCTCATGGACGAGCCCTTTGGTGCGCTCGACGCCTTCACGCGGCGCACCATGCAGCAAGAGCTCGTCGAAATCTGGCGCAAGCGCCGGCCGACCGTCGTCTTCGTCACCCATGACGTTGAGGAGGCGGTTCTGCTCGGTGAGGCCATTGCCGAATTGTCGGCGGGCCGACTCGTCGGTCTGCGTCGCGTCGATCTTCCTTACCCGCGAGACGCCACGGACCCCGCGTTGCTCGCCCACCGCCGTGCCGTGCTCGAGCGCCTGCTCGAGACGAGCGGGCATCCTCCACAGAAGGAGATTGTGTCATGAAACTTCTGAAGCTGATTGCCCTTGCGGTCGTCGTCGCGGCTGCGCCTGCGATCTCGGTCCGTGCTGCCGACAAGCCATCGAGCGTGCGCGTCACTTATGTAGCGTCACCCTTCAACGTTCCCTCCATCATCATGCGCAAGAAGGGCTTCCTCGAAGAAACCTTCGCCGCTGCAGGCATCAACAAGGTGGAGAATCCCGAGATCACCTCGGGCGCGGCGCAGATCCAGGCGCTTGCTGCCGGTGCGGTCGATATTGCCAGCGTGCTGGGGGGAACCTCGGCCATTCTCGGGCGGGCGAACGGCGTCGACCTCAAGGTGATTGCCGCCTATTCGCGTTCGCCCAAGGCTTTCTTTGTGATGACGACGGCGAGCGGCCCTGCTTCGGTCAAGGATCTGAAGGGCAAGAGCGTGGGCGGTCCCAAGGGGACGACGCTGAACCAGCTCCTGGCGGCGGCGCTGGCCGCCAATGGCATGAAGCTCGGCGATGTCGAGTATCTCAACATGGATATTCCGGCGGCGCGGGCAGCACTTCTAGCGGGCAAGGTTGATGCGGCGACGCTGGCCGGCGCCAATGCCCTGCAAGTCGAAGCTGCCGGTGGACGTATCCTGGCGAGCGGCGAAGGCCTGATCGCTCCGACCTCGGTGATCGCGGTACGAGCCGATTTTCTTCGGAACCATCCAGACCTGGTCCAGGCCTATCTCGCGGCCCACGGCAAGGCTCTCGCGTTCATGAAGGCCAACCCGGATGAAGCCCTGAAGATCGCAGCCGAGGACCAGAAGATTTCGGTCGAGGACGCGCGCAAGCAGCTGCCCTGGTATGATTTCACGCTCGCCATGACCGATGCCGATGTGAAGAACCTTGAAGCCGATCAATCCTTCATGATCGAGGCCGGCATGTTGCAGAAGACCATCGACATGCGCCGCGACCTCATCGATCCGATGGCGTTCAAACCGTGATCGACGCCATCCTCCTTGATTGCGAGCAGAGCGAGACCGGTGCCCAGGCACTGATCACCGATCTCGCGCTCGGCCCGCGCATCGACCTCGTGCCGTTCTACGATCTCGAACGGACCGTGCTTTCCCGCACGCGCGCCCTGCTGCTCGGCCTGCATTCGGACCAGCGCTATCTTGCCTCGCGTCGGGGGCAACTCGAAGCCTTCCTGGGCGGCGGCGGCACGATCGTCGTCTGCGGCCATATCGGGCACCCATTCCTGGCCGAACTCTCGCCGTTCCAGCCTATCCACGGCTATCGGGTCGATGATCTCGTGGTGAACCGAGAGGCGGACCACCCGGTCTGGGCCGGCGTCGATCCCGCGGATCTCTCGAAGCGGCGTGGCGTGGCGGGCTTCTATGGGCGCGGCTCCAACCCGCCACCGCCCGGTGCGCGCATCATCAACAGCCTGGGGCCGAGCCGGTGCCCGGTCGATTTCGATTGTCGGCCGGCGGTGGGGGGACGGTTGCTCGTCCATGCTGGCGCGGATCTGTGGGGTTATTTCGGCTCGGGCAACAGCTCGGAGCGGATCATGCCGCAGCTGTTCGACTGGATCGCCAAGCCATCGGAGGCAGCATGACACTCGCGGTGCTGGACGGTGGAACCTATTACCACCAGGAAGCAATCTACGGTGAGCGGCTCGGCGGTCGCTTCGACCGGACGATCTACGCACCTGAACTGACCGCGGCCGACCTTGCCGGCTGCGATGCCCTGATGGTGGCGGATCGCATCCATCCGGGCGTTCTGCGTGGCAAGCGCCCGATCCTCCTCGACTATCTGGTGGGTGGCGGCACGTTGATCGTACTAGGCGAGAACAGCGCCCAGCAATGGGCGCCCGGTGTCTCCTGGGAGTTCCGCCCAACCAACTTCTGGTGGTGGCTGGAGCAGGGGGGCGATCCCGGCCACCGCATTGTCGCGCCCGATCACGAACTCTTCCGCCATGTCGGGATGAAGGAGCTGGTCTGGCACTATCACGGCCTGCTGACGCCACCGCCGGGGGCGACCTCACTGGTGGACATCACGCCGGACGGCGACCCGCAGGGCAAGGGCGGCTCGATCCTCTACGACCATTGTCATGTTGGCGGTGGGGCCGGGCGCATGATCGTGACAACGCTCGACCCGTTCTACCATCATGGCAGCTTCTTCATGCCGGCGGCCTCGCGCTTTCTGGGCAAGCTGCTCGACTGGACGGATGAGGCGTTTCGAACCCCGGGTTAGCGGCCCCGGTGCGAAAGGCCCCTGCACTCCGGTCAGACCAGTTACTTGCAAAAAGATAGTAACTGGTCTAGCCGGGGTGAGCATGCAATCCAGGCCCGCTTCACTCTCCGAATGCCCTTGCGCACGGACGGTCGAAACCGTCGGCGAGTGGTGGAGCCTCCTGATCCTGCGTGATGCGTTCCAGGGGCTCACGCGCTTCGACGCGTTTCAGGCGAGTCTCGGCATTGCGCCCAATATGCTGGCCCGCCGTCTCAAGCACCTCACGGAAAGCGGCCTGTTCGAGCGGCGGCTCTATCGCGAGCGGCCAAGGCGATATGAGTACCTGCTTACTGCCAAGGGGCAGGACTTCTTCCCAGTGATTGCGGCAATGCTCGCCTGGGGCAACCGGCATCTCGCTCCCGAGGGCGTGTCCCTGCTGCTGGCAGGGCGCGATTCCGGCAAGCCGCTCGAACCGATTCTGGTCGATGCTGCCAGCGCGACGCCGATCACGTCCGATAATGTCGCTCTCATTCCCGGTCCGCGAGCCAGCGAACAGATGCGGCGGCACATTGCCGCGCAGAGAGGTTTGCGACCGCTCTCTTCCTCTCACATCGAATAGGATCTGCCGATGCGCCGCGTCGTTGTAACCGGTATGGGCGTTGTCTCGCCCCTGGGCTGTGGAACCGAACTGGCATGGTCGCGGCTGCTCGCCGGTCGTTCCGGGCTGCGGCGCCTGCCTGACAGCATTGTCGAGACCTTGCCGGCCAAGGTTGCCGGTGTCGTGCCGACGAAGGCGGAGGACGCCGAGGGTGGCTTCGATCCAGACAGCGCGATCGCTCCCAAGGATCAGCGCAAGATGGATCGCTTCATTCAGTTCGCGCTGGTCGCGGCGAAGGAGGCGCTGGAGCAGGCCGGCTGGGCGCCGGCCGATGACGTGCAGCGAGAGCGTACTGCGACGGTCATCGCCTCCGGCATTGGCGGCTTCCCAGCGATCGCCGAAGCGGTGCGCATCACCGATACGCGCGGAGTACGACGGCTTTCGCCCTTCACGATCCCGTCCTTCCTGGTCAATCTTGCGGCTGGTCATGTCTCGATCGACCACGGCTTCAAGGGGCCGATCGGTGCGCCGGTCACGGCCTGCGCCGCCGGCGTGCAGGCGATCGGCGATGCGGCTCGGCTGATCCGGGCGGGAGAGGCCGATATTGCGCTCTGCGGCGGCGCCGAGGCCTGCATCGATCTTGTCGCGCTTGGTGGCTTCGCTGCGGCGCGTGCTCTCTCGACCGGCTTCAATGACGAGCCCGAGCGCGCCTCACGCCCCTTCGACCGGGACCGAGACGGCTTCGTCATGGGCGAGGGGGCCGGCATGCTGGTGATCGAGGCATTGGAGCATGCGCAGGCGCGGGGCGCTGCGCCTCTGGCTGAGATCACCGGCTATGGCACCAGCGCCGATGCCTATCACATCACGTCAGGTCCGGAAGACGGTTCGGGTGCGCGGCGGGCCATGGAGATCGCCCTCAAACAGGCCGGTCTGCAGCCGGCCGATATCCGTCATCTCAACGCGCATTCGACCTCGACACCGGTTGGCGACCGAGGCGAATTGGCTGCGATCCGGGCCCTCTTCGGTTCGGAGCGCAGCATCGCGATCAGCGCCACCAAATCGGCGACCGGCCACTTGCTCGGCGCTGCCGGCGGCCTGGAAGCGATCTTCACGATCCTGGCGCTGCGTGACCAGATCGCTCCGCCGACGCTCAACCTCGACAATCCGGACGAGGATGCGGCCGGGCTCGATCTCGTGGCCAGGCAAGCACGACCGCTCCAGATGGAGCATGCTATCTCGAACGGTTTCGGCTTTGGCGGAGTGAATGCGAGCGTGGTGTTCAGGCGCTGCAGTGAGCAGCCGCAATGAGGTCAACCGGAGGGCCTTCAACCTGCAAAGTAGGTGTCCCACATGAGGTTTCGGAAGAGGAGACCCGGATCGTAATGGCGCTTGCGTTGCAAGACCTGGGTCAGCTGCGGGTATAGCCGCTCCAACTGATCCGGCCGGGCATGCAGACGGTAGGGCAGGTAGAAACTACCGCCGACCGAAGCTGCAAGATCGATCAAGTTTTCGCTCAGGCGAAGCATGTCTGCCTCGCCCTCCGGCGTCATCTCCTGTGAGAAGGACATCACCGCGGCTATGCGGTTCGTGGCCGCATAGCTGAGCAGGCTGATTTCGTCCTTCAGGACATAGCGGAGTGTGACATTCAAGAACTCTGCCTGCGCCTTTGGGATGATATTCCGGCAGCCCGCGACGAATTCGCCGAAACGTTCGGGCGGCACGAAATATTCATGCAGAATGTCAGTTCTATGCCGGTCGTGCCCCTGCAAGTTGGCCACGGCCTGATTCATCAGGGCATTGCGCGTGGCTGTGCCAGAGGAGACTTTCTGACCGACCATAGTCTCGGCGAACCAGCGCGTCTGCTTTGCGGATTCCGATCCGATTTGCGCGCGGTAGACGCCACGCATGACTTTCGAAAGCGGATGCGTACGCGGGGCTGCCGGCAGGCCTGTCGGTGGTGTCGGTACGGGACGAAAGGTGACGAGCAGAGCCTCATCGAGGAAGCCGCGTTTGGCCACGCTCAGTCGGCCGTACATCATTCGTACGGCTGGATCCTTCTCGATGGCGCCGACGAAGCGGGCAGCGAATTCGCTCGTTGGCATCACCTCTTGGCGCGGAGCCAGAAGCAGGTTTTCCACCATGTCCAATTCAAGATCGAGAATGACCCCGAAAAGTCCATAGCCGCCCATCGCGAGAGTAAAGAGCTCGGCATTCTCCGTACGCGAGCAAGTCACGATCGAGCCGTCCGCCAGCATCATACGAAAGGAGCGTACCGTCGAGCCGAACGGCCCATACGGCGCTGGCCAGCCATGGGCGTTGACGCAGAAGGTGGCCGCGACGCCGAAATCACTGTTCGACTGCATGACCGCTGGCGAAAAGCCAATTTTGTCAAGATGTGCGATGACCTCGAACCAACGCGTGCCAGCATGAACGCTTGCGGTTCTCGCCGCTCGATCGACTTCACAGAAGTCACGATTGAACGTCATCGCCGAGCCGTTGCGGGGCAAGCTCTGGCCACCCATCGAATGACGAGCCGCCCCGACGCAGACGGGGCGCTTGGCTGCGGCAGCGTCCTTTAACTCGCGCCGGAGCTGCGCAAGGAAGTCGGTCTCCGCTTCGGCTTTCGTGATCCAATGCCTGAACACGGGAACAGTGTTCAGGCGGCTCGCATCGTTGAGCACCTCGCGAGACCGCGCTGCCGACGTTGTCGGCACGAATGCTGAGGCGGCACCAGCGGCAGCGCCGGAAAGGAACGCTCTGCGGGTCGGCTCGCGCATCGATTGCCCTTGAACCGGCGGGTCGAGCGTCAGCTCACAGCGGAATATTGTCGTGCTTGCGCCAGGGCCGCTCGATGCTCTTGGTCCTGAGCATGGCCAGGGCCCGGGCGATCCGGCGACGGGTCGAGTGCGGCATGATCACCTCGTCGACATAGCCGCGCTCGGCGGCGACGAAGGGCGACATGAAGCGGTCCTCATATTCCTTGGTCTGGCGGGCGATGGTCTCGGCATCGCCGCCGCGGAAGATGATCTCGACCGCGCCCTTGGCGCCCATTACCGCGATCTGCGCTGTCGGCCAGGCATAGTTGACGTCGGCGCCGATATGTTTTGAGGCCATCACGTCATAGGCGCCGCCAAAGGCTTTGCGGGTGATGACCGTGACCAGCGGCACGGTGCATTCGCTATAGGCGAAGAGCAGTTTTGCGCCGTGCTTGATCAACCCACCATATTCCTGCGCTGTGCCCGGCAGGAAACCCGGCACGTCGACGAAGGTGACGATGGGAATCTCGAAGGCATCGCAATAGCGCACGAAGCGGGCCGCCTTGCGGCTGGCATCGGAATCGAGCACGCCTGCCAGCACCATGGGCTGGTTGGCGACGACACCGACGGTGCGGCCCTCGATGCGGCCGAATCCGGTGACGATATTGCCGGCATAGGCCGCCTGGATCTCGAAGAAGTCGCCCTCGTCGAGCGTCTTCAGGATCAGTTCCTTGATGTCATAGGGCTTGTTCGGATTGTCCGGCACGAGCGTGTCGAGGCTCATGTCGACGCGGTCAGGCACATCGAAGCTCGGCCATTCCGGGACGCCGACCGTGTTGTTGGCCGGCAGGAAGTCGATCAGCCGGCGCACCTGCAGCAGCGCCTCGACATCGTTCTCGAAGGAGCCGTCGGCCACCGAGGATTTTGAGGTGTGGACCTTGGCCCCGCCCAGCTCCTCGGACGTAACGGTCTCGTTGGTGACGGTCTTCACCACCTCCGGGCCGGTGACGAACATGTAGCTGGTGTCGCGGACCATGAAGATGAAGTCGGTCATGGCCGGGGAATAGACGTCGCCGCCAGCGCAGGGGCCCATGATCACCGAGATCTGGGGAATGACGCCCGAGGCTGTGACATTGCGCTTGAAGACCTCGCCATAGCCGCCGAGTGCCGCGACGCCTTCCTGGATGCGGGCGCCGCCGGCATCGAACAGGCCGACGATCGGGGCCCGCATCTTCAGCGCCATGTCCTGGATCTTGGTGATCTTCTGGGCATGTGTTTCGGAGAGTGAGCCGCCGAAGACGGTGAAGTCCTTGGAGAAGACGAAGACGGTACGGCCATTGACCGTGCCCCAGCCGGTGACGACGCCGTCGCCCGGGATCTTCTCACCCTTCTCCATGCCGAAATCCACGCAGCGGTGCTGCACGAACATGTCGAATTCTTCGAAAGAGCCGTGATCGAGCAGGAGTTCGATACGCTCGCGAGCGGTCAGCTTGCCACGCTTGTGCTGCGCCTCGATGCGCCTGTCGCCGCCGCCCTTGCGCGCGCCCTCGCGGCGGGATTCGAGCTGCTCGAGAATGTCCTTCATGGAAATGCCCCGTCGCCGGTCAGAACGCCTGCGTTCCGGCTTAAGCGGCGAAGGCGGTGCTGTCCATCAGCCGTTCGTTCGGGCTTGCGCTATCCGTGTTGGAGCAGAAGCACGGCCGCCGCGAATTCCTGGCGGCGGATCGTCCGCCGGTCCGCGGCATCCTCATCCTGTCCCCAGATCTCGATCTGATAGTCCTCGTCGAGATGGGCGGCAGTCCATGCCTGTTCTTCGTCCAGCCGCCCGTCGGCGAGAGCCAGCATGAGAATGGCCGAGCCTGAAAGGGTCATCACATTATGCGCTCCGGCGAGCGCCAGTGGCGCGGAAAGTTCGGCAACACGCCGGGCGACGGCGTCGAGCAAGTCGGCCGGCTGCGCGGCAAACATCACGCCCTCTGTGACGGCGAAGCGTGCGCCGAGGGCGGTCTCGGTGCCAGCGATGACCGGGTCCCAGACATCACGCTGGCGCTCGACCAGATTGTCCGGTTCGCTGGCGCGATAGCAGAGCGCGTCGCTGCCGGCATAGCGTACGATCTCGGCACGCACGGCCTCATGCTGGTCGGACACGCCATCTAGCGCGGAATTGACCAGTCGTGTCAGCGGCATGATGGCGGGATCGATCCGCTCGCCCTGTGCCTGCCATTCCGCGGCGAGCGCCTCGGCGACCGGACGTGAGGTGATGGCCAATGGATTCCGGGCGGGGGTCCGCGCCGTCCTGCCATCGAGCGCGACATGGAAGAGCCCGTCGCGTTCGAGCACACTCGCGGTTTCGTAGAAGCGCTTGGGCAGGGCGTTGCGCATCGCGCTTTGCGCCGCGGCAACGGGATCGGGCTGAGGCGTGCCCGGCGCACCGAACCGCTGGAGAAATGCATCTGTCGACATGTGATCCCCATAGCGCATTCGGCGCAGGCGGGAAACGGTCCCGGCGGCGGTTGACGTCAGGAGGAGCGTGCTCTAAACGCCCGTCCTCCCGCGCCTATGCGCGCGGAAATGATCGTGTTGGGGAATTTCATGTTTGAGAGTGCGGGAACCCGGTGACGTTTCGCTTCGGCGGAACGTGATGCAGCGCCGGGTCTGAAATGCAGCATTCAATGCCTGCATGAGGCTCAGGCGCTTGTCATGGTTTCATGCACAGGCTCTACAAACATGAATATCTCCAGGGGCGAGCAGCGCGTGCTGCACGTGCTGGCCCAGGGCGGGCATATCCGCCACCATCGCGGCGATGATGGCCGCATCCACCATGTCGACTGCTTCACACATGAGGGCTACGTGCTGACCAACTGCACGCTCGAGCTTTTCGGGAGCCTCAGGCGCAAGCGGATGATCGAATCGAGGCAGGGGCGGCCCTATCGCATCTCGCGACGGGGCCGACTTGCAGTGCGGTCGCAAGCCGACAACCGGTAAGACCAAGGGAAGGGCCCGTCATGGGCCCTTCCGCTCTTGCGAGAAGCGAGGACGCAACATGATCATCCGCGATGAGCAACCCGCTGATATTCCCGCAATCCGGGTGCTCATTACCGCCGCCTTCAAGGACGTTTCCCACAGCAGCCAGACGGAGGCCGCGATCGTCGATGGCTTGCGCGGGGCCGATGTGCTGGCGCTGTCCCTTGTCGCCGCCGATGGCGGCGCGCTCCTGGGTCATATTGCCTTCTCTCCGGTCACCATCGACGGGAAGGGGCTTGGCTGGTTCGGTCTCGGGCCCCTGGCTGTTCGGTCGGACATGCAGGGGAGAGGCATAGGGCAGGCTCTGGCGCGCGCCGGGCTCGACAGGTTGAAAGCGGTTGGCGCGAAGGGTTGTGTCCTGCTGGGGGCTCCGGGATACTATGATCGCTTCGGTTTCGCTGTCGAGTCACAACTCTGGCTTGCCGACGTGCCTAAAGAGTATTTCCAGGTGCTTGGTTTTGGCGGGCCGCTACCGGCGGGCGAAGTCCGCTACCACGCGGCGTTCGAATCAGGCGAACCCTGAGGAAAAAGAGCCCGGGCTTGCGGCTGCGCCTGCGTCAGAATCAGGTTGCCCGGATTCGACCCAGGAACTGCGCGACCTCGGTGTCGAGATGCGCGGATTGGGCGGCCAGCCTGTTGGCGGATTCGGCCACGAAGGCCGCTGCCTGACCGGCTTCTGCTGCCACCTTGCTGACGAACTCGATATTGCCGGAGGTCGCGATGGTCTCGTGTGCTGCAGCCTCGATGTTGCGGGCAATTCCCGAGGTGGCTGCGTTCTGCTGTTCGACGACGGTCGCGACTGCCGCTGAAACCTCGTTGAGCGAGCCGATCGTCGTGTTCATCGTGTCGATGGCGCGGATGGTTTCACCGCTCGAGTTGCGGATCGCTTCGATCTGGCGCTGGATATCTTCTGTCGCCAGCGAGGTCTGGTGGGCCAGCGCCTTGACCTCCTGAGCAACGACCGCAAAGCCACTGCTGGAATGACCGAAGCGAGCAGCTTCGATTGCGGCATTGAGGGCCAGCAGATTTGTCTGCGCCGCAATCGTCGAGATCATGCCGACGATGGTGCCGACATTATCTGCCTTCTGCGAAAGCTCATTGACCGTCGTCAACACGGTCTGCGCGTTTTGCGTGGTTGAGCCGACGATACGCGTGGTTTCGGCAACCTGCTTGTCTATTTCCCTGATCGAGGCCGCAAGCTCGCTGGTCGCCTGTGTCACGGCGATCACATTCGAAGAGGTGTGAAGCGATGAGGCCGCGGCGGCCTTCGAGCGTTCCGCGACTTGTGTGGCGCCGCTCATCATCTGCTGGGCGGCGGCACTGACTGTTTGTACGGACGAGATCACATCCCGCGCGATGCCGGCGATCTTGCTCTCAAAGTCGCTGGCGATCGCGAACAGGATCGTTCGCCGCTCGGTGGCTGCCCGCTCCGTCGTCGTTGCAACTTCGTGCCGGGCTTCCTCAGCGGCGAGCTGCGCGGTGGTTGCTGCCTGTCGTTCGTGTTCGGAGGCGATGAAGGCGGCACGGAGCGAGTGGACGATCCAACCGAGGGCTGCGGCCTGAACCACGACGATCACCGCGTGGAGGAACACACGACCGAGACTGCCGCCATTCGGGAAGACGGCGGCCGGATTGATCGCGCTCAGAAGTCCGTGGTGGGCTGCAACCGCAAGCGTTGTCGGCACGAAGACGCGCCAGTCGAGCCAGCCGGAGAGCACGGCGAGCATGGCGAAAAAGTACATATGAATGTCGGCCTGATAAGGGTGGCCGCTGAACGCGTAGACCAGAAGCATCACCTGTCCCATGGTGGCGACAGAGGTGACCTGGCGGGCGAGCCAGTTCGTCCCATCGAGCCACCATGCCAGAGTTCCCAGGCTGGCAAGCCCGACGTCGGCTGCGAGGAGAAGTTCGAAATTATCGTGGTCGGTCAAGCCGTTGGTCAGCGCGAGAAGCACGACATTTGCCCAGAGCACGCCAATCAGCACATAGGCGAACTGCGCTCTGAGTTGTTCGACATTCTTCATGTACGGCGCCTCCCAGAGCGGTTCACGCAAAGTCTGGCCAATGCCGCGCTGGCCACGAGCCAGGCGCCCAAGCGATAGAGTTCCACGGTGTAGTCGGGGCGGTCGCTGATGCTGATGACGAGGGAGGGTGTCTCTCCGAACTCGAGCAGGCGCCCGCCCGCCTGCTCGATGGCTGCTGCTGCTTCGGCCGCTGTGGTGCCCGGAGGAAAATAGGACGCGACCGGTCGGCCGGATATTGGCCATGCTGCCGCGAGGAGCGCAGCCAGCGCCGTGGCGAGACCAAACGTGGCGCCAAAGGCGATCTCACGCATGCTGCAGCCTGTATCGGTGATCGCGCGAGCGGCGCGAAGCGGTCAGCGAAGATAGGGCCGTGCAACTACACGTGAATGATGCGGAGTCTTGCCTTTCCAGGTGGTAAACGCCGCCGGAGCGGAGCGAGCGTCAGGTCCCGAACCTGTCGCGCCAGGCGGGCTTGGTTCCGGCAAAGGGAAGGGCGGTTGCAGCGTGGACGCCGCGCGCGACGGCTCGAGCGAGGACGTCGGCGGCGGTCGCGCAGAGTTCTGCCAGGGCGAAGGCATCGGACGGCGCGCCGCTATGACCGGTCGCCGCCGCAAAGACGATGTCGCCGTCAAGCGGTGCATGGACTGGCCTGAGCGCCCGGGCCAAGCCATCATGCGCCGCAAGCGCCAGCCGTTTCGCCTGCGATTTGGTGAGTGCGGCGTCGGTCGCGACGAGCGCGATCGTGGTGTTCTGTCCGGCCCCGCCCTTGAAGCGCAGCCTGAGGTCATCGGGCGAGATCAGGGAAGGCCAGCCCAGGCCGCCGAACTCACTTTCGCGCTCGTAGGGGGCGGCCCAAAAGCAAGGTCCGTCGCCGATCGTGGCACTGCCAACGGCGTTGACGGCGACGAGCGCGCCCACGATCTGACCGGTGGCGGCGCGCGCGCTGGCCGAGCCGAGTCCCCCCTTGAGCGTGGCTGTGGTCGCACCGTAGCCGGCGCCGGCGCTTCCGAGAGCAAAGTCAGTGCCGACAGTCGCGGCTGCCGTCTGTGCCAGCGCCCGATAGGGCGCCTCTGCGCCATTGCCCTTGGCCCAGCCCTTGTCGCCGCCATTGAGGAGATCGAACAGAATCGCCTGCGGCACGATCGGCACGCGCACGCCGCCGACCGGGAAGCCGCGACCGTTGGCGGCAAGCGTTGCCATGACTCCGTCTGCCGCTGCCAGCCCCCAGGCGGAGCCACCGGAGAGCACGATGGCGTCGACATGCTCGACTGTCATTTCCGGTTCCAGCAATGCGGTATCACGGGTGCCGGGACCGCCGCCGAGAATGGCGACCGAGGCTACGGTCGGGCGGTCGAACAGAGCGACGGTGACGCCGGTCGCTGCGGCAAGGTCCTGGGCTTGCCCGACGAGCAGGCCGCGGACATCGGTGATCAGGTTGCGCATCACGAGGAATGACACCGGGGAGAGTTGGCGGGAACTTCGCGCTCGCTGGCGCGTCATCGCTACATTACGATCTTTTCATGCTTGCGCCATCGCAGGGTCAGGGGCGCGAGGTCAGCCTTGCCATGATCGCGAACCGGCTTCGAGACCCGCCAGCGACCTGACCTTGTCGATACGACAAACGGAGACCCAGGATGAAACGCATCGCACTTATCGCAGCTTCGTCGGCAGCCGCTCTGGCTGCGACGTTCGCGGTCGCGCAGCCTCAGCCGGTTCCGCCCGCCAGCGGCTCCGGATCCTCGCGCGACATGACACAGCAGGAGCGTACCGACCAGCGCGACCAGCGCCGCACCGAGCAGATGGAAGCCCGCATGAAGGAGCGGCTCGAACGCGCGCAGACCCGCATGACTGAGCGCTTTGCCAAATTGCGCACCGACATGAAGCTCAAACCCGAGCAGGTCCCATTGTTCGATGCGGTCGAGAACACGGTGAAGAAGGGCATGGAGCAGCGTCGCCAAGGTTTCGCGGCGATGCGCGAGCAGCGTGAGAATTTCCGCCATGCCGATATCATGGAGCGCCTGGACGCAATGGCCAGCCGCCAGGCCGCTCGTGCCACGCGCAGCAAGGAACTCGCGGATGCCGTTCGTCCGCTCTGGTCTACCCTGAGCGACGAGCAGAAGACGGTGGCGCGCCGGGCTGTGCGCGAAGCATTTTCCGAGGGGCGCGCTCGCATGGAGCGGATGCGGGAGAACATGCGCGATCGCTGGCAGGATCGACGCGGCGGCCGGGATCACGACGGTGACGATCGCGGCTCGCGTCGCGGCCGCTACCACAGCGACGACGACGACAACAACTGATCGCGGCGCGATCACCTTCACGAGGCGGCTCCTTGGAGCCGCCTTTTTCCGTTCTGCTGTCGGTGGGAGCGGTCCGGATGACGATGCGGAAGAGCTGGGCCACGAAGGTTGACGCGACCGCGGTCATGAAAAACGAGAGTTTACCATAATCCTTCAAATTGAGTTCATTTTTGAGCGCCTAGGGTCTTCTCAGTAACTCTCGTGAGAGGGGCGTCTCATGATGGCTCAATCGTCCACCTGGCTGATGAGAATTTTCATCGCCTTCGTTTTCATACTCTGCCTGTTCGGCCCGTATGGTCTTTCGATCCTGATCGGCTGCGTCGGGCTCTGCTGCTATTTCTTTCGCGACGAGGTCGGTTCGCATCTCTGACGAGAGATAATCCGGCGGCGGCGTGGCCATGTTGGCGTGCGCGATAGAGGGGGCGGCTTCTGCGGGCCGCCCCTTTTGCTGTTTTGCTCAGGCCCTGTGGCCAATCCTGCAACTCTGATCCGGAGCCTGTGGTGCTCCCCTGCTTCAATACCGGGGGCTCAAACATGTTGATCCCGCGCAAGGTTGAGATAGCTTCCATGCGGGATCTGGGCGGGGTTTGGGGCAACGCATGAGAGACGCTGTGGTTCTTCGCCTTCTTGCCTCGGTGGGGCTGATCTCCCTGTCCTTGCTCTGTCCCGCGCTCGGCCGCGCCGAGGAGGTGCTTCCGGCGTTCCAGGCGGATTTCGAGACGGCGTGCATCGGCGCCGAGGACTGGAAGATTTCGTCACTGCTTGATAAATCCGTCCGCGCCGATCGCATTCGATGCGTCGGGGAACGGGGATTTGAAGACGGTGGGCGCGTCCTCAGCGTGACCGTCAAGCCGGGCGATGCCTATGATCCCGATCCTGGCTCTTCGGCAACGGAGCGCGCCGAAATCCAGATGACGCACGAGCTCATCCGCTTCGAGACGACGACCTGGTACAGTTTTCAGTTTCGCGTCGAGGCCCCGTGGCTGACGCGAAAGAACCGCACCGTCATCCAACAGATCAAGCAGAATATCGATCCGCGCTACGAGAAGGGCAGGGGCGGAGAAGAGATCTGCGATCCCGGCAATCCGCTCTTCAAGATCGAGGTGGATTCGGACGGCAAGACCCCGGTCTTCCGCGCCAAGGTTGCCGGCACCGAGACATGCGGCGACAGCGTCGGGCAGGTCCATTTCTGCGGGGACTGGCCCATCGCGCCGGGAGGCTGGCACCGGGTCAATGTTTCGATACGGCCGAGCCAGAAGGCCGGGGACAGTCATTTGCAGCTCTGGCTCGATGGGCGCTCCTGCCCTGCCTATCGCGGCGTGCTCGGATATCCGCGCTACGGCATGACGAAGGCAGGCAAGCCGGTCATCGACGCGCAGCCGCGCTTCGGCATTTATCGCGATGCACTGCCCGATGTCTCGCAGACCATCCAGTTCAATGACATCGCCTTCTGGACCCGGAGCCCCGCCGGCCATCCGGCGTGGAGCGGTATCGATATCGCGCCGGATTGAGGCGCTGCTTGGGGAAGCCGTCTGATGGGCGGTCCAATGTGTCGTGCTCCCCCGTCTGGGTAGCAAGATGCACCTACCGAGGGCTCAAATTGAAAAGGGCGGCTCCGAAGAGCCGCCCTTTTCTGATTCCGATCGGAGCTTCGCAGCCCGAGCCTGCAATGCAGGATCAGCGCGAGTAGAACTCGATGACCAGGTTCGGTTCCATCTGCACCGCGTAGGGCACGTCCGACAGGGTCGGGGTGCGGGTGTAGGTGGCCGAGAACTTGGTGTGGTCGGCATCGATGTAGTCCGGCACGTCGCGCTCGGCGAGCGCAGCCGATTCGATCACGATGGCGAGCTGGCGGGAGGATTCCTTCACCGCGATCACGTCACCCGGCTTGACCTGGTAGGACGCGATGTTGACGCGCTTGCCATTGACCGTGACGTGGCCATGGTTGACGAACTGGCGAGCAGCAAACACCGTCGGGACGAACTTGGCGCGGTAGATCACCGCGTCGAGACGGCGCTCGAGCAGGCCGACGAGGTTCTCGCCCGAGTCGCCCTTCAGTCGGATCGCCTCGGCGTAGTAACGGCGGAACTGCTTCTCGGAGATCGAGCCGTAGTAGCCCTTCAGCTTCTGCTTGGCGCGCAGCTGCGTGCCGAAGTCCGACGGCTTGCCCTTGCGGCGCTGGCCGTGCTGGCCGGGGCCGTACTCACGACGGTTGACCGGGGACTTCGGGCGGCCCCAGATGTTCTGACCGAGGCGGCGGTCAATCTTGTATTTCGCCTCATGACGCTTCGACATATCGCGTGTCCTCTTGGTTCGCGAGTTGAGGACCGCGCCCTCCTGTCCCCGTTACCAGGGCGACAGATCCGGCTCTCGACGAGCGGATCACGGGTGCGGAAAAAGCCACGCGGGCCCTGATGGACCCGCGCGACGAGAGCCCTATAGGCGCAGGAACCCCCGCAAGTCAAATCCCTTGGGGCGTTGCCTGGGGATTTCTGCTCAATTCATCAGCGGAAATGGCTCGATCAGGACCTGGGACAGCCCGTAGCCCACGAGGGCAATGCGCAGCGGTCCGCTGATGCCGGCCCCGCTCGTGAAGATCGCCGGCGCATCGCCTGCCGCGCTGAAGGTTGAGGGCACTGCAGGTCCCAGCAATTGGGAAACCCGCCGGGCGATGGCCGGGGCAGGGTCGATCCAGGTGACGGACCAGGGTGCCAGCCGGCGCATGCGTTCGAGCAGCAGTGGATAATGCGTGCAGGAGAGGGTGATCACGTCGGTCCGCACGCCGTTGCGTTCGACGAAGCAGGGTTCGAGTTCCGCAAGGATTGCCGCGTCGTCGACCGATTCACCCTTGAGCGCGGCTTCGGCGAGGCCGGCGAGGCCGGCCGAGCCGACCAGCGTGACCTCGCAGCGCGCCGCATAGGCCTCGATCAGGCCGCGCGTATAGTCGCGGGCGACGGTTCCAGGCGTCGCCAGGACCGAGATCAGGCCGCTGCGGGTGGTCTCGGCCGCCGGCTTGATCGCCGGGACGGTGCCGATGAAGGGGATGGTGAAGCGGGCGCGTAGCGCTGGCAGCACCAGTGTCGAGGCGGTGTTGCAGGCGATCACCACAAGATCAGGATGACAGCGCGCGATCAGCCGCTCCATGACCTGCAGAACGCGGTCGATGAGTTCCGCTTCGCTGAGCCGGCCATAGGGGAAGCCGGCGTCATCGGCGGCGTAGACGATGCGTGCGTCCGGGCGGGCGCGCGTGGTCTCGGCCAGCACTGTCAGGCCGCCGAGCCCGGAATCGAATACCAGAATGGTGGGTTGGCGGCGTGGCATCACGGCTGCGCCATAGGCTGTTCCGGCCAGAAGATCGACCCGCATGCGTCGGCGCCTGCACAGGAGATGGATGAGCGCCTCATTGGGCCAGAGCCCGGTTAAGGAGTGGTCAAGGAACTCCTGGCCGCCATGGTTCAATTTAATTGACTTCGTCCACTAATTGGCATGATTCTGATCCTCGGAGATCATCATGGCCGCCACAGATAGCCCCGCGATCGCTGCGATCCGCCGTTTCAACCGCTTCCACACGCGCTGGATTGGAGCACTTGGTGGCAGCCTGCACGGCTCCGGTTTCGCGTTGACCGAGGCGCGCGTGCTCTATGAGTTGGCTCAACGTGACGATTGGCTCGCAAGCGAGCTGGCACGCGAGCTTGCCCTCGATCCCGCCTATCTCTCCCGCATCCTGAAGCGCTTTGCTGCTGCCGGCTGGCTGAGGCGCGAGCGTTCCCTTAACGACGGGCGGGCTTCGCACCTGCTGCTGACGCGAGAGGGGCGCGACGCCTTTCGGCCCCTGGATGAAGCGTCACGCGATCAGGCTGGCTCGATCCTGGCGCGGCTCGGACAGTCGGCGCGGGCGGATCTGGTCGAGGCGCTGGAGACCGCCGAGCGGCTATTGTCCGATGTCGGGGAGCGGAAGCGGCCACCGCTCATCCGTGAGCACAGGCCCGGCGATATCGGCTGGGTGATATCGGCGCATGGCCGGCTCTATGCGGAAGACTATGGCTGGGACATCAGCTTCGAGGCGTTGGTTGCCGAGATCGCGGCAAAGTTCCTGCGGGAGTTCCAGCCCGGCAAGGAGCGTTGCTTCATTGCGGAGCTCGACGGGCTGCCGGTCGGCTCGGCTTTCGTGGTTCGAGAGTCGGACGAAGTCGCCAAGCTTCGGCTCGTGCTGGTCGAGAAGCGCGGGCAGGGGCTTGGTCTCGGCAAGGCGCTGGTGCAGGAGGCGATCGGCTTCGCGCGATCGGCTGGCTATCGGCGCGTGGCCCTGTGGACGAACGACATCCTGCACGCGGCGCGCGGCATTTATATCGCCGCTGGGTTCAGGCTCGTTGTCGAGGAGAGGCACCATTCCTTCGGGCAGGATCTGGTGGGGCAGAACTGGGAGCTGGAACTGGGACGCTAAGCTTTCAGCCGCGCCACGGCCGCTGCCGCCGCCCGCCCCGCCAAGGTCGCGCCGCCTACCGTCATCGCACCGCCGCCGGCCGTCGCCTCGCCCGCGAGCCAGACGCGGCCGCCGATCGGTTCGGCAAGCCTGTCCCGGGCCGTCTCGAAGCCGGGACGGCAGACCGAATAGGAGCCATGCGAGAACGGATCGGTCCACCAGGCGGGGAATGACACGCCGGTGACGGCCTTGCGAAAGCTCTCGCCGACCATCTTGGCCAAAAGCTCGGTCACATGATCCCGTGCGGCGGCTGTTCCCGCGCGGGAGAGGTCGCGCGCATAGTCCCCGCCGCAATAGGCGATGACGATGTCCTTGTCGTCCGGGAAGAGGTCGACATTCATCATGGCCTTGGGCGAGCCGGCTTCGAGATAACTCATGCCGGGCTTGATGCCGAAGCGATCACCCTCGACCTTCAGCGCGATCTTGGTGAGGGCGCCCATGCCGATGCCATTCAGGGCGTCGCGGGTTCGGGCAGGCAGCGCAGGCGTGAAGCGGATGTCGCCGGCCTTCAGAACGCCGACCGGCACGGTGACGATGCAGGCGCGCGCCTTCAGCGTCCCCGAGCGCGTCGTGATCTCGACGCCGGGCCCGTCCCAGCGAATGGTTTCGACCGGTTCGCCAAGGCGGATATCGAGCCCTTCGCCATGGCGTGCGACCAGATTGCCGTAGCCCGAGGGAACGACGAAGTCGTCGCCGCTCCACAGGCGCTGGTAGTCGCGCGCCGAGATGCGATCGGATTCCTCGCCGATCGAGAGCAGCAGCCCGGAGGTGGCGACGGGCGTCATGTCCGGGNNGCCCGTCGGCGAAAACCTGGAAGCCGCTGCCCCAGGATTCGTTCGGTGTTGGGATACCGAGATCGGCCGCGATCTTCACCCAGGGATTTCGTTCGGCCCAGTGGATGAACATCGCGCCGGCATCGTAGGCGGCGCCAAGCGAGGTGTCGGTGAAGGCCCGGCCACCGACTCGGTTGCGCGCTTCGATGATCACGACCTGACGTCCGGCCGCCTTCAGTTCGCGCGCCGCCGCGATGCCGGCTGCCCCCGCGCCAATGACGACGACATCGAGATCACCGGCCAAGGCAGGGCCGGGCGCGCCGGCAGCGGTTGCGGCAAGCGCAGTTGAACCCATCAGGAAAGTCCGGCGGTCGAGCATCATCAACATTGTCCGCAGCGGTCGGGCGCCATGATGCGCGACTGCTTGTGCGTTGCAATACGCAACCCGCTTTGCGGCCGGATCACGGCAATCACGAGATCGGGAGGAGAGCGTGAGCGGGGTCGGGTTCCGTAATTGGCGCTCGCAGTATAGAATTTCTATAAATTAAGACGAGTCTCAATTGGATGAATTCTATTGTTGGTCAATTGATTGAGAATCGATTGACAGCATTCGACTCTATTTCTATCGAGTGTCGGCTTTACTGAATTGATAAAGCTTAGTTTTCAGCAATTTTAAACTGCAGGCTGCGCATCCGATCCATTGGCGGCGCCGGCAGGGGCGGGGTTCTGACTATGGGCGGGCATTCTGGCGGGCTGCGTTACGG
>UBZM01000022.1 GCA_900470095.1 Hyphomicrobiales bacterium | reverse complement strand
TAGCATGCAGTTGCCGGGTGCACCACCCGGCAACTGCATGCTATGTGCGCCGCCGAGCCCGCAATTGGCGGACATGCGGCGTGGGGCACTCTTGTGGCGGCCCGCGTCATACCTATTTCGTGGGATCATGCAGAACGTTCTCATCGTCATCCATCTGATCATCGTGATCGCGCTCGTCGGCGTGGTCCTGCTGCAGCGTTCCGAAGGCGGCGGCCTGGGCATGGGTTCGGGCGGTGGCGGTGGTGTCGGCGGCTTCATGACCGGCCGCGGCCAGGCGAATGCCCTGACCCGCGCGACGGCGATCCTTGCCGGGCTCTTCTTCCTGACCTCGATTGCTCTGGCGATCATGGCCACCCATGGGCGGACGCAGCGCTCGATCATCGACGGCGCGCCGGGCACCACCGCTCCCGCGGCGCCGACCGGTCCGAGCGCTCCCAACGCGGGAGGCGGGGTGCTCGACCAGCTGCGCCAGATGCAGAATCAGGGCGGCTCACAACCGCCGACGCCGCCGGCAGCGCCGCAGCAGTGACGAGGACGGGGCAGGGGCCGGGAAACCGGCCCTTCTCTTTTGGGGAAGAGCTGGCGGAAGGCCGGCCCTTCTCTGTTGTGGACAAGCATAAACAGCGGGGCGGGTCTGCAAGGACGCGCTTAGCGAATCGAAACCCAGGCGTTAAAGGTGATCTCCCATGACGCGGTACGTTTTCATCACCGGCGGCGTGGTATCCTCGCTTGGCAAGGGCCTCGCGGCGGCAGCTCTCGCAGCTCTCCTGCAGGCACGTGGCTATAAGGTCCGCCTGCGCAAGCTCGATCCCTATCTCAATGTCGATCCGGGCACGATGAGCCCGTATCAGCATGGCGAGGTCTTCGTCACCGATGACGGAGCCGAGACCGATCTCGATCTCGGGCATTACGAGCGCTTCACCGGTAGGCCCTGCAACAAGGGCGACAACATCACTACCGGCCGCATCTACATGGACATCCTGACCAAGGAGCGCCGGGGTGACTATCTCGGAGCGACGATCCAGGTCGTTCCGCACGTCACCAACGCCATCAAGGAATTCGTCCTCACGGGCAATGAAGACTTTGACTTCACGCTGGTCGAGATCGGCGGAACGGTTGGCGACATCGAGAGCCTGCCCTTCCTCGAATCCATTCGCCAGATCAGTCAGCAGTTACCGCGCGGCCAGTGCATCTTCACGCATCTCACGCTGCTGCCCTATATCCCGACGGCCGGAGAACTGAAGACGAAGCCGACCCAGCATTCGGTTGCCGAGCTGCGGTCGATCGGCATCCAGGCCGATATCCTGCTCTGCCGCACCGACCGCGAAATCCCACGTGAGGAACGCCGTAAGCTCGCCTTGTTCTGCAATGTCCGCGAAACCGCGGTGATCGAGGCCCGGGACGTTGCTTCGATCTATGACGTGCCGCTGTCCTATCATGCCGAAGGGCTCGACACCGAGGTTCTGGCGGCGTTCGGCCTGGACGCTGGCGAAGCGCCTGATCTGAGCAATTGGCGGCGCATTTCCGAGCGCGTGAAGAACCCCGAGGGCGAAGTCACGATCGCCATCGTCGGCAAATACACCGGCATGAAGGACGCCTATAAGTCCCTCATCGAGGCCCTGATGCACGGCGGCATCGCCAACCGGGTCAAGGTCAATCTCGACTGGATCGAATCGGAGGTCTTCGAGAAGGAGGACCCGGCTCCCTTCCTGGAGCATGTCCATGGCATCCTGGTTCCCGGCGGCTTCGGACATCGCGGTGCCGAGGGCAAGATCAAGGCTGCGACCTTCGCCAGGCAGCGCAAGGTTCCCTATTTCGGCATCTGCTTCGGCATGCAGATGGCGGTGATCGAGGCCGCCCGTTCCCTCGCTCATATCGAGAAGGCCAATTCGACCGAGTTCGGTCCCACCGAGGAGCCTGTCGTCGGCCTGATGACCGAATGGATGCGCGGCAACGATCTCGAGATGCGTGCGGCCGGCGGCGATCTGGGCGGCACGATGCGGCTCGGCGCCTACGCCTCGAAGCTCAGCCCCGGCTCGAAGATCGCCGAAATCTACGGCTCGACCGAAATTTCCGAGCGCCACCGCCACCGCTACGAGGTCAATATGGGCTATCGTGAGCGGCTTGAGGCGAATGGCCTGAAGTTCTGCGGCGTTTCGCCGGACGGCCTTCTGCCCGAGACGGTCGAGTATCCCGACCATCCCTGGTTCATCGGCGTGCAGTATCATCCCGAGCTGAAGTCGCGGCCATTCGAGCCTCACCCGCTTTTCGCCAGCTTCGTCGAGGCAGCGGTGGTACAGAGCCGCCTGGTCTGATCCGAGACGGGCGGCGCGAGTTTCCGGCCTGATCACTCACCTCGATATCCCGACAAGCCGCTGGTGCAGCGCCACCGGCGGCTTATAGTCGCTTAGCGACTCGGGGGGGAACGATATGGCGGTCTCGATGGCCGGTTTGCCGGCCTTTTTGCTGTATTTCGTGGTCGGATCCGCGCTGATCACAGGCTTCGCTCTCGTCTACATGCGGCTGACCGCCCATGACGAAATCGCCCTGATCCGGGCGGGCAATCTCTCCGCCGCGATAGCACTCGGCGGCAATCTCGCCGGTTTCTCGATCCCGCTCGAAAGGGCGATCGCACAGGCGAGCAGTATTGCAGACTGCGTGCTCTGGGCGCTTGCCGCCATGCTGATCCAGTTTGCGGCTTATGGGCTTGCTCGCGTCCTGATTCCTGATCTCTCGAAGAAGATCCAGGAGGATCGCCTCCCGTCTGCCGCGATGCTGGCGGTGATCGCGGTGATCAGCGGCACGCTGGCGGCCGCCAGCATGACGGTTTGAGGGGGAGGCGGTCATGAAACGCTCCTCGCAGATCGGATTGGCCGCGGTGGGGGTGGTGCTGGTCGCGATAGCGTGGCCGCGCTCTGACGACGATGCCGAGGATGCGCTCGTCTACAACTCGCTCGCCGATTGCCGCGCCGCCGGGCAAATGTCCGGCAGCCAATGTGAGCAGCGCTTCAACGAAGCCTCCGCGAACCACCTCCGCGACGCGAAGAAGTTCACCAATGCCAGCGCCTGCGAAGCCGAGTATGGCTCCGGTTCCTGTCAGAGCGCGGTCTGGAACGGCGCGCAGGTCGTTGTTCCGGCGCTTGCCGGAATTATGCTCGCGCGCAGCTTCGCGCAGGGCGGCGGTGCAGCCCAGCCGTTGCTGCCGCCGACGCGCCAGGCCTGCCCGCCCGGCAGTCTGGCTGATGAATGTCGGCAGGCCCGATCCTCGTCGTCATCGTCCGGAGGTGGCGGGACAGGCGGACGTTCGCGCGCCTATTCGACAACCTCGGGACAGGCTCTGGTCGCGCGGAATGTCTCGTCGACCGGCGTCGCCAGCATGCCGAGCGCCGCCTCTCGCGGCGGTTTCGGCTCGACCTCCCGCTCCTACAGTTCCTCCTCGTCGTCCTGAGATGCGGCGGGTTTCACTGGCACCACGTCGGGATTGGCAGACGCAGGTCGAGCGTCTGGGCTTTGCCTTCCATACGCTCGACGGCGAGACCTACTGGGACGAGAGCGTTGCCTACGCCTTCACGTTGAAGGAGATCGAGCGCGATATCGAGGCGCCGACAGGTGAGATCGAGCAGCTTTGTTTCGCGTTCGTCGAGCGCGCGATCGCCGACGAGGAGATCCTCACCCGGCTCGCAATTCCGCCGCTGCACTGGCCGCTGATCCGCGACAGCTGGCAGCGCGGCGACCGCAACCTCTATGGTCGGCTCGATCTGGCCTATGACGGCAGCGGGCCGGCCAAGCTGCTGGAATATAACGCCGATACGCCGACCGCGCTGTTCGAAACGAGCGTGGTGCAATGGGACTGGCTTGAGCAGGCCATGGCACGGGGTGCCCTCCCGCCGGATAGCGATCAGTTCAACTCGCTGCACGAACGACTGATCGCCGCCTTTGCGGCCTTGCGCGAGCCCTCGCCCTATCGGCTGCACCTGACTTGCGTGCAGAACAGTAACGAGGACAAGGGCACCGTCGACTATCTCCAGGATTGCGCGGTGCAGGCCGGCCTCGACGCGCGTTTCACCTTCATCGAGGAGATCGGACTGCTCCCCGACGGACGATTCTGCGACGGAGCCAACCTGCCGATCGAGACGCTGTTCAAACTCTATCCATGGGAGTGGCTCTTCCGGGAGAGCTACGCGGACGCCCTGGCCGGCTCGCGCTGTCAGTTCATCGAGCCGCCCTGGAAGGCCCTTCTCTCCAACAAGGGCCTGCTTGCCTGCCTCTGGCAGATGGAGCCCGGCCACCCGAATCTGCTGCCTGCCCACTTCGAGGGCGATCCGCGTTGCGCGGAGCTCAAACCCCGCTATGTCCGCAAGCCTCTCTACTCCCGCGAGGGCGCCAACATCACGCTGGTCGAACGTGGAACGGTGCTGGACAGCGATGACGGCCCCTATGGGGCGGAGGGCTTCATCCTTCAGGATGCCGCGCCGCTCGCCTCCTTCGCCGGATACCATGCCGTGCTGGGTTCATGGCTCGTCGCCTCGCAACCCTGCGGGCTATGCATCCGCGAGGATGTGACGCCGATCACCAAGAACACGTCGCGCTTCGTGCCGCATTACATCGAGCCGTGACCGCTTCGGCAAAGCTTGCTACAGCCGGCGCCTGAGACCGCAACGCGCGGCCTGAGCAACGGCGATTCGCGACATGTCCCAGCCCAATCGGCCACGTGGCCTCGATCATCTCGTCATCGGCGTGCGTGACCTCGATGCTGCCGGCGAACTCTACGCGAAGATGGGCTTCAGGGTTGGAGCCCGCAATCGACACCCCTGGGGCACGGAGAACCGCATCGTTCAGTTTCCGGGGGCCTTCCTGGAGTTGATCACGATCGGCGACTCCGGGGCCATTCCACCCCATGCCCATCGGCGCTTCTCCTTCGGAGCCTTCGTCCGCGATCAGCTCGCCCGGGCAGAGGGCCTGTCGATGCTGGTTCTCGAAAGTCGCGATGCGAAGGCCGACGCGCAGATATTCGAAGCAGCCGGCATCGGCGACTACGAGCCGTTTTTCTTTGAGCGGCAGGCGCGCAGTCCTGATGGCAACGAGGTCCGTGTCGCCTTCTCGCTGGCCTTTGCCCGTAACGCGTTGGCGCCCGCTTGCGGTTTCTTCGTCTGCCAGCAGCACGAGCCGCAGAATTTCTGGAATCCGGCCTTCCAGCAGCATCAGAACGGCGTACAGGCGTTGGCCTCTGCAGTCATGGTCGCGGAGAATCCTACCGACCACCACGTTTTCCTTTCGGCCTTCACTGGCGAGCGTAGTCTGAAATCCAATTCGCTCGGCATCAGCGCTGCTCTTCCGCGCGGTCGCGTCGATATTCTGACGCCGCATGCCGCCTACCAGCTCTTTGGTGTCGAGGAGGGGAGAAAGGATCCGCACTTCGCCGGATTCGCGGTCGTGGTGAACGATCTCGACGTGGTGCGTAGGATTCTGGGCGCGGCTGAGGTCGAGTGGCTGCAGATCGGTAACCGCATCGTTGTGCCGACCGGCACCGCCATGGGTTGCACGGTTGCGTTCGAGGCGAACTGAAGCGCGCACCGCCATGGGTTGCACGGTTGCGTTCGAGGCGAACTGAAGCGCAGGATCGCGCACAGAATCACTCGGGGGATGACGATGCTCGGCCAAGCTTTGGCGCGACTGCCGGATTTTGCACTTTTCTTTTCAGCGTCGCTCGGGCTCGTCGCCGTCTATCTGCTGATCTACACCCTGGCGACCTCGCATAATGAATTCGGCCTGATCCGCCGCAACAACGTCGCGGCGGCACTCTCGCTGGGGCTCAGTCTCACAGGTTTTGCTCTGCCGCTGTCGAGCGCCGTGGTCCATGCAACGACGATCGTCGACCTCGTGGTCTGGGGCATCGTCGCCCTCGTCGTGCAATTGCTGGTCTACTTCCTGGTCAGGCTCGTGCTGCCCAACCTGTCAGCGCGGATCGCTGCCGGCGAGTTGGCCGCTGCGCTGTTTCTTGGTGCCGCCTCGCTTGCGGCCGGCGTCATCAACGCGGCGACGATGACTTTCTAGCCCACCGGGTTTTATATCCAGTCCTATGGGCTACCTTCCTTGATTGCATAGGCTCTCCCGAAAACCGCAATCCACTTTTCGGGCCGATGCTCTAAAGCTGGCTGGCGAGCTTGCTTCCGGCGCGGACAAAGCGTGTCGGGTCGACTGGCTCGCCCTCGATCCGGGTTTCGTAGTGCAGGTGCGGGCCGGTCGAGCGCCCCGTCGTGCCAACCTTGCCGACCACGGTCCCACTCGTCACAATCTGCCCGGCTGAAACGCTGATGGCAGACATGTGAGCATAGCGCGTGGTGATGCCGCCGGCATGCTCGATCTCGACCATGTTGCCGTAGCCGCCGGTATATTCAGCTGAGACAACCTTGCCGGGCGCGGTGGCGCGGATCGGCGTTCCGGTTTCGGCGCGGAAGTCGATACCGGTATGCATCGCCGGGCTGCGGGTGAAGGGGTCGACGCGATAGCCATAGTTCGAGGTCATGTCGACTTCGCCCTGCATCGGCTTGCGAAGGGGCAATTGCTCGACAAGACCGCGCAGCCGGTACACCGCCGATATGCGCGGTTGCAGGGCGCTCAATGAGGCCTCGAAGGGACCGGCGGACGCATCGACCTTGAAGGGGACGAAGGGGCCGCCGACACCCTTGGCGATTGTCGTCGTCGCGGCAAGCTTGTCGGTGTCGAGCCCAGTCTCCGCCAGCGCCCCGCGCAGTGTTTTCTGAGATTCGGCGAGTGACTGTTCCATATGGCGCAGCGCGGCGAGTTGAGCCGTGGCTGTCTCGGACAGCGACTGGTCAAGCCTGGTCAGCGATTCCGCGACGCGTTGCGCGGGCGCTTGCGGAGCTTCCTCCGCCTCGCCCGATTGCCATGGTAGGCTCTTGTGCTCTTCCGAGCTGCGGAGCCCGGGAACGTCGGGAGCGGGCATCGGCTTGCTTGAGGTGATCGGCGCGAAGCTTGAGACGCTGGAGGCGCGGATCGGCTCCTCCGCCTTGATCAGGCGTGAACGCAGCGGAACCTTTGCAGGCGATGCAATGCCGCCGGCCTGCAGCGTTTCGGTGACGGCAGCGACCAGGGCCTGCTTGCTCTCCAGCTCGGCCTGACGCGTGGCCAGTTCGTCGACACGAGCCTCGACGCCATCCTGATCGAGCAGGGCGCGGCTGGCGAGGCGGTCGATATCGGCGCGCAACGCCGCGATCCTGTCTTCATAGGCATATTGCCGGGTGGTCTCGCGGGCGATCAGCCGCGCCGCGATGTCGTCCTTGCTGAGGATGTACCAGCCCGTCACACCACTCCAGGCGGTCGTAAGGGCCAGCAGCGAGAGGCCCGCGAAGGCCGTCGAACGGCGGATCGTGTAGCTCTTGTGTGAGGCCAGTCCCGTGACGGGAAGGGCCGGACCAGGCGAGGCGGGATGAGTCATACGCAAAACCGGATGTAACGCTGCCGATGATGCGAGTAGACCTTGTTAGGGTTAATCCTTTGCAAATCGTCGGCGCCGGCTCAGCATTCTGCCGCTGTCACATCGCCCGGACGGCCGCCAGGACCTCCTCGGCATGGCCCGCGACCTTCACCTTCGGCCAGATCCGCGCGATGCGGCCGTCCTGATCGATCAGAAAGGTGGTTCGCTCCACGCCCATATATTTGCGGCCATACATGCTCTTCTCGACCCAGATGCCGTAGTTCTCGAGCACTGCGCGGGCTTCATCGGCGACAAGCGGGAAGGTGAGGGCATATTTCTGCTTGAAGCGATCGTGACGCTTGATCGGATCGGGAGAGATTCCGATGATATCGGCCCCTGCTGCGGCAAACTCCGCATGCAAGCCATTGAAAGCAATGGCTTCCTTTGTGCAGCTCTCAGTATCGTCCTTTGGATAGGCATAGAGTACGACCTTGCGTCCCTTGAGGTCCGCGAGCGAAACCGTGCCTGCGCCATCCCTCGGCAACGTGAATTCTGGCGCGAGATCGCCCACTTGCAAGCCCATGAATTGCCTTCCTTTCGTCGCGATCGCGCTGCAAGGAGCGCAAAGAATCGATGGGCAGAGTGTGCCGCCCGTTCATGCGCCAGCCAGCCTGGATGGAGCAAAAGCCGAATCGGTTAGTCTGGCCGCAACATCCGTGTAACCCGCCTAGGGCCATTCAGGCCGGCGAAGACTCATAGAATCTGGTGAAGCCGGACCGAAGTCGCATTTCGGCCCCTTTCAGAACGCGAAAGTCCTTGGTGAACGAACGTAACGACAAGGTCGGTCAGGAGCCGCCGCGGGTTGTGCCCCCCGAAAGCACGACCTGCGACGAGGTCGCTGCGGTCGCACGGCGCGCGAAGGCTGGGCTTGTCACGATCGTGGTGGCGGTGGCCGTTGCTGTGGTGACGCTGGCGGGCGCGGCTGGCGCTCTGCTGGTCACCGGGATGATCCCGCTCTCGGGCCTGGAGGGCCGAATCTCAGCTGCGATTGCAGAGCGGCTCGGACCAGACTGGCAGGTCGAGGCTGGCAGCGCGGAGCTCAGCCGGATCGACGGACATGCCCAGCTCAGGGTCAGGCAGGTTTCGTTCCGCCACCGCAGCGGTGCGGCCTTCCGTGCGCCGGAGGCCGTGCTCGGTTATGTGCCGCTGGCGCTGCTGCGCGGCGAAATCCGGCTGGTGTCGGTCGACCTGCGTGGCGTCAACATGCGCCTCGGCGTCAATCATGACGGCGCGTTGATCGTGAATGCGGATGCGGCCCCCCCCGAACCCGTGGTGCAGCCGCCTGCGATTCCAGATGCCAGTCATTGGAACGTCTTTACCAACATCATGGAGGCCGTCGCGACGGTTGCTGCCGGAGACGGTCTTCTAGGCGCGCTCGAAACGGCAGGCATGCGCGGAGCAAGGCTGGCGCTGGTCGATCCCGATGGTCGACAGAGGACCAGTCTCGAGGATGTCGACATCAGATTGTCGCGTGTCGGCAACGGCGTCAGCCGCCTTACGATGAAGGGCCGGACCGGCTCGCGCTGGAAGGAACTCGTTGTCGATCTGTCGGCCGATCCGGATGGCACGCGGCGGGCGGAGATCGATGTCGTTCGCTTCGAGCCGGCCGAGGCTGTTGCTCTCGCCGTGGGCACGTCGAGCGTCGCGATCAACGGGCTGTCGATGAAGGGCAGGATCTCCTTGGCTCAGCGCCCAGGCGGCGAAAGCAAGATGTCGGCGCGCTTCGACATCCTTCCCGGCACGATCGCGTTTCGTGACAGCCCGGTCGCACCGATCTCGGTCGATACTGCGCATGTCGAGTTGGAGAGCGGAACGGGGCTGGCTGATTTCCGCGTGACCTCGGCGGAGTTCAAGGCTGGTCCGACGGTGCTGCGCGGTTCCGGTAGCTTGCGTGGAGAGAATGGCGTCTGGCGCGTCGGGCTGGACGCAAAGGGGCAGATATCCGGAATCGGCTCGGATCCGGCAGTCGCCATCGACAGCATTCAGAGCGGCATCGTCCTCGACAGCGCAGCCGGGGAGGTCCGTATCGAGAGTTTCTCACTGCGCGGCCCGCTGATCGCGGTCGACATGACCGGGCTTGTGCAGAAGCGGGGCGAATCACCCTATCAGCAGTTCTGGGTCCGGGCGACGGATTCGGACGCGCGGGCCGCCCTTGCCATCTGGCCCGAGTGGACTGCGCCCCATCTGCACGCCTCGCTGAGCCGTGAGGTGGCCGCAGGCCGTCTCATAGCGGTGGATGTGAAGGTCGACCTGCCGGCAGAAGATCACGCCCGGATGCTGCGAGGCGCAGGCATGCCCGACAAGGCGCTGCTCGTGACGGTGGACGCGACGAATGTGCGCTATCTGCCGGGGCCGGGATTGCCGCCGCTGATCGACGGCGCGGTCAACGGTACCGCGACGGGCCGGACGGTCCAGCTTACCATCCCGAAGGCGACAGCCGATCTGGGGGATGGCCGCAAGCTTGCGTTGAGCGAAGGCAGCTTTGGCATGCTCGATACCTGGGCGCCGCGTCCCCAGGCCAAGATCGGCTTCCGCTCAGTCGGGCCGGCTGACGCGGTTGCTGCACTCTTCACCTTTCCCGCGCTCAAGGAGTTCAATCCTGGAGCAGGCGATCCGGCGTCGATCCGTGGCAGCAGTGACCTGAAGACCGTCATCGCTTTGCCGATGGTCGCCGAAATCCAGCCCTCCGACGTCGTGGTCCAGAGCTCAGGCACGCTCTCCAACGTAGCCTCTGATACACTGCTTGGCACAGAGAAGCTCGAAGCAGCCAATTTCACCGTCGGATTCGATCGAACTGGTCTTTCGATCCGGGGCGAAGGCCGCGTCGGCGGCGAGCGCGCACAGATGGAGATCCGCCAGAACGCGAAGGGACAGGGCGAAGCGACGCTCGGCTTCACGCTGGACAACGCCGCCCGCCAGAAGCGCGGCTTCGGGCCGGAACTTGGCGTCAACGGTCCCGTGCAGGTCAAGGTGTCGAAACAGCTAGGGAAGGGCGCAGACGCCGCGCCGCGCGTTGAACTCGATTTGACCAAGACTGCGATCGATGGGGTGATCCCCGGCTTCGCCAAGCCCGCCGGGCGGGCGGGGAAAGCGACCTTCAACTACATCGTCGATGCCGATGGTTCCGATCTCGATGATTTCACGCTCGATGCGTTGCCGGTCCTGATCCGCGGCAAGATCGAACTCAACAAGCAGAGCGGATTTGAGGCGGCCAGCCTCTCGCAGTTTCGGATATCCCCCGGCGACAATCTCAAGGTCGAGGCCAAGCGTGACGGTACGGTAACGAAGCTGGTGATCCGCGGGCAGGTTGCCGATGTGCGGCCCTTCATTCGTGACCTGCAGGTCGGTGCGGCTCCCGCGGCACGAGGCGACAAGAACGCAGCGCGGGGAAACGACGTCGATGTCGATCTCGACGTGCCGATCCTGACCGGCTTCAACAACGAGGCGATCGGCAACGGCGTGCTGAAGTTCTCGAAGCGAAATGGTGACCTGCGCTCCCTGAATTTCGACGGTCGCATCGGCCGGGCGAGCGTTTCTGCAAGGCAGGCCCGCCAAGGCGAAGGCGCCGGCACACTCGTCCTGCAGTCGGAGAATGGCGGTTCGGTGCTGCGCTTCTTTGACTTCTACCGCCGGGCTCACGGGGGCGATCTGGTCCTGACGCTGGGCCCCGGCGACACGCGCCAAAGCGGGGAGCTGCTCTTCCGCAACTTCGTCGTGCGCGACGAGCCGGCGTTGCGGCGGGTCCTCGGAGAGCAGGCGGTGACGGCCCTGTCCGGTGATCGCGTTGGTGGAGCAGGAGGCCGCATCGATGCCAGCGAGGTGGCCTTCACCAAGCTAAGGGCGGAATTCACCCGATCTGCCAGCCGCCTGGATGTCTCGGACATGGTAATCTGGGGCCAGCAGATCGGGTTCACGCTTCAGGGAAATGTCGATTACGGTCGCGACAAGGTCGATATCGGCGGCACCTTCGTGCCGAGCTATGCCTTCAACAATGCCTTCGCGCAGGTGCCGGTCGTGGGGATGATCCTTGGCGGAGGTCAGTATGGTGGCTTGTTCGCCCTGAATTTCCGGATATCGGGATCTGCCAGCGCGCCGACCATGTCGATCAATCCGCTCTCCGCGATCGCGCCCGGCATTCTGCGTCGTTTCGTCGATCCGCTCGGGGGGGCCCCCCTGGAGCGCCCCACCAGATCACCGGTCCCGGCGCCGAGCCAGGCCCAGCGCTGAGCCTGGTTCAGTGTCGCGACTTGGTGTCGCGACTTGGAGCCGCTTATTCCGGCCGCAGCAGGATGTGCTTCTTGCGGCCGAAGGAGAGCTTGATCACGCCCTCCGGCGAGAGATGGCTAGCACCCAGCGCCGCGCGCTCATCGGTGACGACCTCGTCATTGACGCGAAGACCACCGGACTTGACCTGCCGGCGGGCTTCGCCGGTCGAGGGCACCAGGCCGGCGGTGACGAACGCGGTCAGGACGCCGAGCCCTGCGTCGAGAACGGCCCGCGAGACTCCGACGCTCGGCAGGTCCTCAGCGAGCGTGCCCTCCTCAAAGGTCCGGCGCGCCGTCTCGAAGGCCGCTTCCGCAGCCTCGCGCCCATGCAGCAATGCGGTGGCCTCCGTCGCGAGCACCTTCTTGGCGTCGTTGATCTCGGAACCGCCCAGGGCAGCCAGGCGGGCGATCTCGTCCATCGGGAGCTTGGTGTAGAGCTTCAGGAAGCGCTCGACATCGGCGTCCTCGGTATTGCGCCAGAACTGCCAGAACTCATAGGGGCTCATCAGATCGGCATTGAGCCAGACGGCGCCGTTGGCGGTCTTGCCCATCTTGCCACCGGAGGCCGTCGTCAGCAGCGGTGAGGTCAGCGCGTAGAGCTGCACATTCGCCATGCGGTGGCCGAGGTCGATGCCATTGATGATATTGCCCCACTGGTCGGAGCCGCCCATCTGCAGCACGCAACCCGTGCGCTTGTTCAGCTCCACGAAGTCGTAGGCCTGCAGGATCATGTAGTTGAATTCGAGGAAGGACAGCGACTGCTCGCGGTCAAGCCGCATCTTGACGCTATCGAAGGACAGCATGCGGTTGACCGAGAAGTGTCGGCCGACATCGCGCAGGAACTCGAGATAGTTGAGCCCGAGCAGCCAGTCGGCATTGTTCATCATGCTCGCCGCGCCATCGAAGTCGAGATAGCGGGCAAAAACCTTGCGGATACCCGCCAGATTGCGCTCGATGTCTTCGATCGTCAGCAGCTTGCGCGCCTCGTCCTTGAAGGACGGGTCACCCACCATCGAGGTGCCGCCGCCCATCAGTGCGATTGGCTTGTGACCGGTCTCCTGCATCCAGTGCAGCATCATGATCTGGATGAGCGAGCCCGCATGAAGAGACGTCGCCGTCGCGTCGAAGCCGATATAGGCGCTGATCGGCCCCTTCAGCGCAGCCGCATCGAGCCCTTCCGGATCGGAGATCTGATGAACATAGCCGCGCTCGGAGAGAACGCGCAGGAGATCGGATTTGAAAGTCGTCATGGCGAAAGCTCGTTTACATAAGGCGGCCTCATCCTGAGGAGCGACCGCGGATCGTGTCCCGAAGGATGTCTCCAGCGCGCACTGGATTGCCCTTCGGGATGCCGCTTCGCGACTCCCTGGGATGAGGGCTGAATTCAGACCTGTTCCTGTTCGGCCTTGCTGATCTCGGGGCCGACCTTGCGGTCGAGATAGAGGCTGACCGCCTCCATCAGCTGGTCGACGCGACCATCGAAGAAGTGGTTGGCGCCCTCGACGACGGCGTGTTCGATCTGGATGCCCTTCTGGGTCTTCACTTTCTCGATCACGGCCATGACCTCCTTGACCGGCGCCACGCGGTCTTCCGAACCGTGCACGAACAATCCGGAGGAAGGGCAGGGTGCCAGGAAGGAGAAATCATAGCGGTTCGCCATCGCGGCGATCGACATGAAGCCCTCGATCTCCGGGCGGCGCATCAGCAGCTGCATGCCGATCCAGGCGCCGAAGGAGACGCCGGTGATCCAGCAGCTCTTGGCCTCGGGGTTCAGCGCCTGCATCCAGTCCAGCGCAGCGGCGGCGTCCGACAGTTCACCGGCGCCATGGTCGAAATGGCCCTGGCTGCGGCCGACGCCGCGGAAATTGAAGCGCAGCGCCGAAAAGCCGCGGTTCACGAAAGTGTAGAACAGATTGTAGACGATCTGGTTGTTCATCGTGCCGCCGAACTGAGGGTGCGGATGCAGGATGATGGCGAGCGGGGCGCCCTTCTTCTTTGCGGGCTGGTAGCGACCTTCGATCCGTCCGGCCGGTCCGTTGAAAATCACCTCGGGCATATCACACTCGCCTTTTGTTGGGGCAGAGCCGCGCGCAACCGGCATATCGGGGGCAAACTGCCGTCCAAAATGTCCCGCTGCCCTTGACGGACCTGCCGCTCGCGCCCTACATCAAGCGCTTAGAATAGTTCTAACAGCCGTGAACAAGACCGGAACAAACGAGCGGTTTGCCGTTTTGGCGAACCTGCGGTCCCGGAACACGGCCGGTTGGATGGGCGGCTATAGCACGGCGCAGGGGTGCAATTTCAAGCATTTCGTGCCGGCCAGGCCGATGCTGGATCGGAGCTTCGCAAACGTGACCGGGTCAGCCCGCAGCTATCTCGACCACAACGCCACCACGCCGGTTCGTCCGGACGTGGCGGAGGCGATGCTGGCCGCGCTGCGCATGCCCGGCAATCCATCCTCCGTCCACGGCGAGGGCAGGCTGGCGCGGGCGGCTGTCGAGAAGGCACGGGAGCAGGTCGCACAGCTTTGCGCCGCAAGGCCGGCCAATGTCGTTTTCACCAGCGGCGGCACGGAGGCCAATGCGACGGTGCTTTCGCCGGGGCTGATGGAATGCAGCGGCGGGCGCGATTGCGTCCGCGTGCCAGGCTCGCTGCTGCTTTATAGCGCGACCGAGCATGCCTGCGTCCGCGAGGGGCATCGCTTCGCAGGCGGTGCCGCGGAAGCCATTCCGGTCGATGCCGCGGGGCTCGCCGATCTGGCCTGGCTCGAGGCACGGCTGCAGAGATTGGCCAGCGAGCAGCCCGGCGCGCGGGCGCTCGTGTCGCTGCATCTTGCCAATAACGAAACCGGTGTCATTCAGCCGATTGCCGAGGCAGCGGTCATTGCCAGGCGTTACGGCGCACTCCTGCACTGCGACGCGGTTCAAGCTGCCGGCAAGATTTCTATCGATATCAATGCACTGGGGGTGGATGCTCTGGTGCTGTCTGCACACAAGTTTGGCGGCCCGAAGGGTGTTGGCGCGATCGTTCTCCGCAGCGGCGCCTACGAACTTGCGGACAAGCCGGTTCGCGGTGGTGGGCAGGAACGCGGCTGGCGTGCCGGCACCGAAAACGTTCCCGGCATCGTCGGCTTCGGCATTGCTGCCGAGATCGCCGGCAAGGCAATCGCGATAGAGGCGGCCAGGCTTTCGAGCCTCCGCAGCACGCTGGAAGCTGGAATCCTTGCTCTCGCACCGGAGACGGTCCTGTTCGGTGACGCTGCTCCGCGTCTGCCGAATACCAGCGCCTTCGCGACGCCGGGGATCAAGGCGGAAACCGCGTTGATCGTGCTGGATCTCGCTGGCATAGCGCTCTCGTCCGGCTCGGCCTGCTCCTCGGGCAAGGTCAAGCGCTCGCATGTCCTGGATGCCATGGGCGTCGACCCTGTCATGAGTGCAGGGGCCTTGCGGGCGAGCCTAGGATGGACCACTTCCGAGGCCGACATCGCTCATTTCCTTGCGGCATACGCGAAGGCGCTTGCCGCGAACACCGGTCGGGAGAGGCAGGCGGCGGCCTGACTGTTCCGGCGACTATCTTGAAAGAACCGGCGGGCCTTGAACCCGCGACTGGAGACTGAATATGGCAGCGGTCCAGGAGACCATTGATCAGGTCAAGTCGATTGACGTGACCGAGTACAAATACGGCTTCGTCACCGAGCTCGAAGTCGATAAGCCCGCCAAGGGGCTGACCGAAGATACGGTCCGCTACATCTCGGCGCGCAAGAACGAGCCGGCATGGATGCTGGAATGGCGGCTGGATGCCTTCCGGCGCTGGAAGACGATGACGGAGCCGACCTGGTCGCGCGTCAACTACCCGCCGATCGATTATCAGAACATCTATTACTACGCCGCGCCGAAGATGGGCGCGCAGCCGAAATCGCTCGACGAGGTCGATCCGGCGATCCTGGAGACCTATAAGAAGCTCGGCATTCCGCTCCGCGAACAGGAAATCCTCGCTGGCGTCGCGCCGGAGAACCGCGTTGCGGTCGATGCCGTCTTCGACTCCGTTTCGGTTGTCACCACCTTCAAGAAGGAGCTGGCCGAGGCCGGCGTGATCTTCTGCTCGATCTCCGAGGCGATCCAGGAGCATCCCGAGCTCGTCAAGAAGTACCTCGCCACCGTCGTTCCGGTGACCGACAACTACTTCGCCACGCTGAACAGCGCGGTCTTCACCGACGGCTCCTTCGTCTACATCCCCAAGGGCGTGCGTTGCCCGATGGAGCTGTCGACCTATTTCCGCATCAACGAGCAGAACACCGGCCAGTTCGAGCGCACGCTGATCATCGCCGAGGAAGGCTCCTATGTGAGCTATCTCGAAGGCTGCACGGCGCCGAAGCGCGACGAGAACCAGCTCCACGCAGCGGTGGTCGAGCTGATCGCGCTCGATGATGCCGAGATCAAGTACTCGACGGTGCAAAACTGGTTCCCCGGCGATGCCGAGGGCAAGGGCGGCATCTACAACTTCGTCACCAAGCGCGGCGATTGCCGCGGCAAGAACTCGAAGATCTCGTGGACGCAGGTCGAGACCGGTTCCGCCATCACCTGGAAATACCCGTCCTGCATCCTGCGCGGTGACGGCTCGCGCGGCGAATTCTACTCAATCGCCGTCTCGAACGGCATGCAGCAGGTCGATAGCGGCACCAAGATGATCCATCTCGGCCGCAACACCACCTCGAAGATCATCGCCAAGGGCATCGCGGCCGGAAAGTCGGACTCGACCTATCGCGGCATGGTCTCTGCGCATCGCAAGGCGACGGGCGCGCGCAACTTCACCAACTGCGATTCGCTGCTGATCGGCGACCAGTGCGGCGCGCACACGATCCCCTATATCGAGGCGAAGACCGCCACCGCGATCTTCGAGCATGAGGCTACGACCTCGAAGATCGGTGAGGACCAGCTCTTCTATTGCCAGCAGCGCGGCCTCTCCGAGGAGGAGGCGGTGGCGCTGATCGTCAACGGCTTCGTCAAGGAGGTGCTGCAGCAACTTCCGATGGAGTTCGCCGTCGAGGCGCAGAAGCTCATCACCATCTCGCTCGAAGGCTCCGTCGGCTAGCGCGACATCATGGTCTGGCATGTCCAGACCAGCCACGCCCTTCTTGAACAGACACCAGCCGCGGATGCTTGGCACAAGACCGAGCGCGACGCGGCAGAAACCGGAACTCTGACCAATGCTCGAAATTCGCAACCTGACCGTCAAGATCGCCGACGAGGACACCCAGATCCTGAACGGCCTGAACCTCACCGTGAATGACGGCGAAGTCGCTGCCATCATGGGGCCGAACGGCTCCGGCAAATCGACCCTGTCCTATGTCATCGCCGGCAAGGAGGACTATGAGGTCCTCGACGGCGAGATCTTGCTGAATGGCGAGAACGTGCTGGAGATGGAGGCCGATGCCCGCGCCGCCGCCGGCATCTTCCTGGCCTTCCAGTATCCGCTGGAGATCCCCGGCGTCGCCACGATGACCTTCCTGAAGGCGGCGATGAATGCGCAGCGCAGGGCTCGCGGCGAGGACGAATTGCTGACGCCTGACTTCATCAAGCGCGTCAACGCTGCTGCCGATGGCCTTGGCATCAATCGTGAAATGCTGCGCCGCCCGCTCAATGTCGGCTTCTCCGGCGGCGAGAAGAAGCGCATGGAGATCCTGCAGATGGCGCTGCTCGCGCCGTCCATGTGCATCCTTGACGAAACCGATTCCGGCCTCGACATCGACGCGCTGCGGATTGTCGCCGACGGCGTCAACGCCTTGCGCGACAAGAGCCGCGGCTTCCTGGTGATCACCCACTACCAGCGCCTGCTCGAGCATATCGTCCCGGACACCGTGCATGTCATGGCCAGGGGCCGCATCGTCCGCACCGGCGGCAAGGAACTCGCCCTGGAACTCGAAAAGAGCGGTTACGCGTCCTATGGGGAGGCCGCCTGATGGCCATCGTCACCCCGCTGAAGACCGCGGCCGAGCAGGTTCTCGCCCAGCAGTTCGCCAATGTGAAGGCTGAGCTGCCGGGAGCTGGGCCGGTTCGCAAGCTGCGCGAAGACGCCTTCGCCGGCTTTGAGGCCAAGGGCCTGCCGCATCGCCGGCTCGAAGCCTGGCGCTATACGGATTTGCGCATGATGCTGCGCGAAGCGAAGCCTCTTGCCGACGGCAATGCTGCAACCCAGGCCGTGCGTGACCGCCTTTCCACGCTGAAGCTGGACGGCCTCAGGCTCGTCCTGATCGACGGCGCCTTCAATGCCGAGCTTTCGGGCCTCGATGCCTTGCCCGAGGGCGTCGCGGTTCATGCGTTGGCCGACGCGCTGGTTTCACCGCGCGAGGATCTGACGCGGATTCTGTCTGGCCCCGGCGTCGCCGAGGGCGATACGGGCCTGATGCTCAACACCGCGCTGATGCGCGACGGTGTCCTGGTCGAGATCGCGGAAGGCACCGAACTCGCTGCCCCGATCGCGATCATCTCGCTCGCCTCCGGCGACGAGGAGCAGGCGATCTTCAGCCGCTCGGTCGTGCTTGCCGGCAAGGGCGTCAAGGGCTCGATCGTCGAGATCAGCGAGAGCGCGGGGGCGAAAGCTGCGCAAATCAACACGGCGATCGTCTTCGAAGCCGGAGACGAAAGCGAGATTCAGCACATCCGCCTCGTGACGCGCCAACCGGCCGAGACCGTGCAGGTTCTGAGCCTGCTCGCGACCGTTGGCGCCCATGCCAAGTTCGACTCCTTCGCGCTGATTTGCAACGCGGGCACAGTCCGCCAGCAGCATTTCGTACGCTATGCCGGAGAGCACACCGAAGTCGGACTACGCGGCGTCAACCTGCTCGGGGGCCAGGAGCATTCCGACGTGACGCTTGTGGTCGACCATGAAGTCCCTCACGGCACCAGCCGCGAGCTGTTCAAGTCGATCATCGGCGGCGAAGGCACCGGCGTCTTCCAGGGCAAGGTCATCGTGCGCCAGCATGCGCAGAAGACCGACGGCAGCATGAAGAGCAACGCGCTGCTCCTGAACGACGGTGCGACCATGTTCAACAAGCCCGAGCTCGAGATCTTCGCCGACGACGTGGTCTGCGGCCATGGCGCCACCGTGGCGCAGATTGACGGCGAGCAGCTCTTCTATCTGATGGCGCGCGGCCTGCCGCGGCCTCAGGCCGAGGCGCTGGTTCTGCAGGCCTTTGCCGGCGAGGCGGTCGAGTTCGTTGCCGACGAGGCATTGCGCGACCTGATCATGGGCGAAGTCGAAGGTTGGCTCGCCAACCGCGAGCACACAGCCGGGAAGGCAGCCTGATGCCATACGTCAATCTCCAGATCACCAAGGGTGCGACCCGCGAACAGAAGGCCGAGATCGTCAAGGAGTTCACGCAGACACTCGTGCGCGTGCTCGGCAAGAATCCGGACAACACTCATGTCGTGATTCAGGAGATCGAGCGCGAGGACTGGGGCCATGCCGGCGTGCTCGTCGCCGACAGGCCACGCAATCCTGGAAAGGCCTGACCATGAATGCGCCGGTGAAGCCTTATGACGTGGCTGCCATCCGCCGGGATTTCCCGATCCTGAGCCGGGAGGTCTACGGCAAGCCGCTGGTCTATCTCGACAATGCGGCCTCCGCGCAGAAGCCGAATGTCGTCATCGATGCGATGAGCCGGCTGATGCGCGAGGACTATGCCAATGTCCATCGCGGCCTGCACTATCTCGCCAACGCTTCGACTGAGGCCTATGAAGCGGCGCGCGAAAGCGCGCGCCGCTTCCTCAATGCCGCCCATCTCGAAGAGATCATCTTTACCCGGTCTTCGACCGGTGCGCTGAATCTGGTTGCCTCGTCTCTTGGTCGCCATCTCGGTATCCAGGAAGGCGACGAGATCATCCTCTCGATCCTCGAGCACCATTCGAACATCGTGCCCTGGCACTATTGGCGCGAGCGGCACGGCGCGGTGATCAAATGGGCGCCGATCGACGAGGACGGCAATTTCCTCGTTGAGGAATTCGAGAAGCTGATCTCGCCGCGCACCAAGATCGTGGCATTGACCCATATGTCGAATGCGATCGGCACGATCGTTCCGATCGCCGAGGTTGCTGCCATCTGCCAAGCCTATCGGATTCCGCTGGTCGTGGACGGCAGCCAGAGCGCGGTGCATCTGCCGGTCGACGTGCAGACCCTCGGGTGCGATTTCTATTGCTTCACCGGCCACAAGACCTATGGGCCGACGGGCTCCGGCGTCCTCTGGGGCAAGCGCGAATGGCTGGAAAAGCTGCCCCCCTATGAGGGCGGCGGCGAGATGATCGTCACCGTCAGCGAGGATACGATCACTTATAACGACCCTCCGCATCGCTTCGAGGCCGGTACGCCGGCGATCGTCGAGGCCGTGGGGCTTGGTGCCGCGCTCGACTACATGATGGCGCTGGGCCGCGAGAATATCGCTGCCCACGAGGCCAAGCTCACCAGCTACGCCATGCAGCGGCTCGGCGAGATGAATTCGATCCGGATATTCGGTAGGGCTGCGAACAAGGGGGCGATCGTCTCCTTCGAGCTGAAGGGCGCGCATGCGCATGACGTTGCGACCGTGATCGACCGCGCAGGTGTTGCAGTCAGAGCCGGTACCCATTGCGCGATGCCGCTTCTGGCCCGATATGGAGTGACGTCGACCTGCAGGGCTTCTTTCGGCCTCTACAATACGCTGGAAGAGGTCGACCATCTGGTCGAGTCGTTGCGGAAGGCCGAGAGCCTTTTCGCCTGAACGGGATTGTTGTGATGAGTGAGAGCGCCACCGAAGAGCTGAAGCCGAACGCCCCCAGCATGGGAGCGAGCTCGGGCCTGCCGCCGGAGGAGATCGATCGTCTCACCGACGATATCGTCGCGGCGCTGAAGACGGTCTACGACCCGGAAATTCCGGCTGACATCTATGAACTCGGCCTGATCTACCGGGTCGATATCGCCGATGACCGCCAGGTCGCGATCGACATGACGCTGACCGCGCCAGGATGCCCGGTTGCCGGCGAGATGCCGGGCTGGGTCGAGAACGCGGTGAGTGCCGTGCCGGGCGTCGCCTCGGTGACGGTGAACATGACCTTCGATCCGCCCTGGGACCAGTCCCGAATGTCCGACGAGGCCAGGGTAGCCCTCGACATGTGGTGACAAGGGCAGGCGGGCTTCCGTGCCGGAACAGCGCAGGACGAACGAGCGGGAGCTCGCCATCGTACGGCGCGCCTATGCCCGGCAAATGCTCGCCAGCGTCGGTGTCGTCGATAATCCTGCTCTCGAGAGCGCCTTTGCGGCAGTCGCGCGCGAGCGCTTCATCGGCCCGCCGCCATGGCATATGTCGCGCGGCGGCGGCTATGCGGTCCTGACCTCCAGCGATCCGACCGTCATCTATCAGGATGTCCTGATCGCATTGGCGCCGGAGCGCGGCGTCAACAATGGCAGCCCAAGCCTTCATGCCCATTGGCTGAACGCACTGAGGCCGCGCCCGGGCGAGCGTGTCGTCCATATCGGCGCTGGCACCGGATATTATACGGCAATCCTGGCAGAGCTCGTCGGCCCTTCAGGACAGGTGCTGGCGGTCGAGTATGATCCGGCCTTGGCCGAGCGTGCCGCTGGCAATCTGGCGGACCAGCCCTCGGTCACGGTCGTCAAGGGCGACGGCGCCGAATGGCCGTGCGAGCCGGTCGATTGCATCTATGTCAATTTCGCTGCCGCGCGCCCGGCCGAGGCATGGCTCGATCGCCTCGCGCCCGGCGGCCGGCTGATCTTCCCGCTTGGCGTGCCCGCGCCGGTCGATGCAAGGGGCAGGAGAGGGCGACATTCCTTTCGCGGCGCGGGCTACCTGGTTGAACCGCATGGCGAGAGCTTCAGCGTCGCCTGGTTGGGAATGGCATCCTTCGTCTGCGCCGAGGGCGCCCTGGCGGGAACCCCGGCCGAGCAGGCGGCCCTATGGGCGGCGTTCGGCGGCGGAGATGCGGAGTTTGTGCGCACCCTGAGGCGCGGCGCCGAAAAATCCTCCGCGCGGGTCTGGCTGCAGGGCAACGGCTGGAGCCTGAGCTACGACGCAGCCACGAAGGAGCGATGATCTGCGCCGAGCTATAGCTCGGCG
>UBZM01000015.1 GCA_900470095.1 Hyphomicrobiales bacterium | reverse complement strand
TTGGGCAGTTCGATGCCGATGGCGTTCTTGCCCTGGACGACGGCCACACGCGCCGAGATCGCGCTCATCGAGCGGGCGATGTCGTCGGCCAGCGAGATCACCCGCGACGACTTGGTCCCCGGCGCCGGCTCGAGCTCGTAGAGCGTCACGACCGGGCCCGGGCGGACCTGGCTGATCTCGCCGCGCACGCCAAAGTCCTCGAGCACCCCTTCGAGCAGGGTCGCGTTCTGCTCCAGCGCATCGGTCGAGATCGCTGTCGAGGGAAGCTTCTTTGGCTCGGCAAGGTAGGTCAGCGGCGGCAGCTCGAAATGATCGCGATCGAGCAGGGACGGCTGCGCCTCGCGCGAGAGGCGTTTGCCGGGCTTGGGAGCAGCGGGCCGGGCGGTGACGCGCGGAGCGTTGAGATCGCGCAGGTCCTGCGGTCCATCATCGTCTTCGAAATCAGCGTCGGGAAGGTCGACAACGCGACTGGCCGGGCGCGGATTGGGCAATGGCTCGGGAGCGAAGACGGGTGGCGCGGCGCGCGCGGCTGCTTCGTTGAACTGCGGCTCGCGGCGCACGCGGCTGACGGGCTGGTTGCCGGTTGGGCCGGTACTGACGGCCGGTTCCGGCGGATGAGGCAGGCGACGCAGGATCGCTCCCTTGAGCGCCATCGCGCCATGAGCAAGCCAGCCGACGAGGATGACGGCGAAACCAGGCTCGTCGTCGCGACGCTCCTCGGTCTCGGCCCAGGACTCGTCTTCATCGTCGCTGTCATTGACCGGATCTTCGTCGGTGACGAAGCCGAAGCCCGCTGCGGCGGTCACGGCGAGAATTGCGATGCCGGCATAGAGGAAGGCGACGAGGCCGCCGAGTGCACTGCCTGCGATGCCGACGAGATTGCGTGTCCCAAACAGCAGGCCGTCGCCGATCACGCCACCCATCCCGGTGGGCAAGGGCCAGCGCGGGGTCGCCGGAAGGGCGCTCGCGACGGCNNGCCGTCGCGACGATGCCGACAACCCAGAGACCGAGCTTGAGTGCGCCACGGTCGAACAGGTGAAAGCGCATCAGGCGCAACGCCCAGATCAGCGGCGGAAAGAGCATGGCGATGACGCCGAGCCCGATCATCTGCATGGTCAGGTCGGCAATCATCGCACCCGGGCGTCCGAGCAGGTTGTTGACGGCGCCGCCGGTAGCGTTGTTGAGGCTGGGATCTTCGGCGGCCCAGGTCGCAAGCGCGAGTGCCACGGCCGCGGTCAGCGCCAGCAGCCCGAGCCCGACCATCTCCGAGGTCCGTCGCGACAGGAATTCCCGCGCGGGATCGGGCAGGCGATCGATCAGGGATGAGGAGCGTCGGATTGTTCGCATGCCGGCCGGGCCGCCTTCCACAGGACTACAGGCCGTATCAATCCGGCCTCCAGCGATCAGGGTATGAAGGTCAGGTTAAGACCCGCTTAACCTTGAAGGGGACGCCTGTCGGGCGGTTCGATCGGTCTGCTTCTTCGGGCGGAGTTACCATGAAACAGGCCCCGGCGGGAGACCGCCGGGGCCTGTTTCACGTGAAGCGGTGGACGCGCTCACATGCTGTAGGCGCGCTCGCCGTGCTCGGCGATGTCGAGACCCTCGCGCTCCTGATCCGTGGTGACGCGCAAGCCGACGACGACGTCGACGATCTTGTAAAGGATCAGCGAGCCGACGCCGCTGAAGACGAGCGTGAAGAGAACGGCCTTGGCCTGGGCCAGGAATGCCGGCCCGAATTCATAGGCCGCGGTGACGAGCTCGCCCGGCTTGGAGACATAGTCCGGGATGCCGCCGCCGCCGAGCGCCTGATTGACCAGGATGCCGGTGGCCAGCGCGCCGATGATGCCGCCGACGCAGTGGATGCCGAACACGTCGAGCGAATCGTCATAGCCGAGCGCATTTTTGACGGTGGAGCAGAAGACGAAGCAGACGGCGCCGGCGACCAGACCGAGCACGATCGAACCCATCGGACCGGCGAAGCCGGCGGCCGGCGTGACGGCAACGAGACCGGCCACCGCGCCCGAGACCATGCCGAGCAGCGAGGGTTTGCCCTTGGCCGCCCACTCGACGAAGAGCCAGCCGAGCGCTGCTGCCGCCGTGGCGACGAAGGTGTTCATCATGGCGAGCGCGGCGGTGCCGTTGGCCTCGAGATTCGAGCCGGCATTGAAACCGAACCAGCCGACCCAGAGCAGGGCTGCGCCGATCAGCGTCATGGTCAGCGAGTGCGGGGCCATCAATTCCTTGCCGTAGCCGACGCGCTTGCCGAGCAGCATGCACCCGACGAGGCCAGCGATGCCCGCATTGATGTGGACGACGGTGCCGCCGGCGAAGTCGAGCGCACCCCATTTGAAGAGCATGCCGGCATCGGCGTTGACGGCGTCGAGCGCCGCGGTCGCGGCTGCCTTGGCATCGGGACCCGCCTCAGCGACGGCCTTGGCCGCATTGCCGACGGCATCGGGACCGCCCCAGTACCAGACCATGTGGGCCATCGGGAAATAGATGAAGGTGACCCACAGGGCTGTGAACAGCATCAGCGCCGAGAATTTGATCCGCTCGGCGAAGGCCCCAACGATCAGGGCCGGCGTAATGCAGGCGAAGGTCATCTGAAAGCAGATATAGACGTATTCGGGGATGACGACGCCGTTCGAGAAGGTCGCCGCGACCGAGTTGCCGTCGACGCCGCGTAGGAAAGCCTTCGAGAAGCCGCCGACGAAATCGTTCAGGCCGCCGCCATTTGTGAAGGCGAGGGAGTAGCCGTAGATCACCCAGAGCAGGCTGACCATGCAGACGATGGCGAAGACCTGGGTCAGCACCGAGAGCATGTTCTTGCTGCGCACCAGGCCGCCATAGAACAGGGCGAGGCCGGGAATCGTCATCAGCAGCACGAGCACGGTCGAGCTCATCATGAAGGCGGTGTCGCCCTTGTTCGGCACCGGCGCCGCGGGAGTCGCTGCTGTCTGGGCCAGCGCGACCGCCGTGGTCGCGGCCAGCGCCGCTCCGACCAGCCCGGCCCGCAATGGGGTCTTGAAATTCATCGTTGGAAACTCCTGGACTGAGATCGAGAGGATCAGAGGGCGTCGCCGTCGGTCTCGCCGGTGCGGATGCGGACGGCTTTCTCGATCGACGAGACGAAGATCTTGCCGTCACCGATCTGGCCGGTACGGGCTGCGGCAGTGATCGCCTCGATCACCTTGCCGACGAGCTCATCCGAGACGGCGACCTCGATCTTGATCTTCGGCAGGAAGCTCACGGCATATTCGGCACCGCGATAAATCTCGGTATGGCCCTTCTGCCGGCCATATCCCTTCACCTCGGTCACGGTCAGGCCATGCACGCCGATGGCGGTGAGCCCATCGCGCACCTCCTCCAGCTTGAACGGCTTGATGACAGCCATCACGATTTTCATGCTTGGGTTTCCCCGTTTCCGCCGCCCGGATGTCAGCCCCGGCGATCGCGTTGCGCTTCGCGCGCGACGGTAGCCCGACGCACGTCACGGCCGGTCAATTCAAGGCCCGTGCCAACTGCCGGAGGGGCCCCATGAGCGGATGGGCCAAGGAAAAACGCCCCGTCACGCCTCTCGGCGCGGGGTGATTGCCTAATAAACAGGCAAATGCTTGGTTGCTGTGCTTGTGCTTAGAAAGCGCTCATTCCCGGTCCGGGCGCGGCCGGATCAGGCCTTCCTGCGCCACGGACGCGACGAGCTTGCCCTGGCGATCGAAAACGAGGCCGCGCGAGAACCCGCGCGCGCCCGAGGTCGAGGGGCTGTCCTGGGCGTAGAGCAGCCAGTCGTCGGCGCGGAAGGGGCGGTGAAACCAGAGCGCATGATCGAGGCTCGCGCCCTGGATCTGCCTGTCGAACACGGTCTTGCCATGCGCGATGAGGCTCGAATCGAGCAGCATCAGATCCGACGCATAGGCAAGCACGCTCTGATGGACCGCCGGATCATCGGGCAAGGGCTGCATCGACCGGATCCAGACATTGAACTTCGGCTCCATCTTCTCGCCAGTGGCGTAGCGCTGGAGCTCTACGGGCCGAATCTCGATCGGGCGCTCGCGCTGGTAATAGGCGCGCACGGCGTCGGGCATATGCGGCAATACGCTGCGCTGCATCTCCTCCCGGTTCGGCAGCTCCTCCGGCATCGGCACGTCCGGCATCGGCATCTGATGCTCATAGCCGGGTTCCTCGGCCTGGAACGAAGCCGACATCGAGAAGATCGCCTCGCCATGCTGGATCGCCAGCACGCGCCGTGTCGTGAACGAGCGGCCGTCGCGCAGCCTTTCAACCTCGTAGATGATCGGAGTCTCGGGGTCGCCCGGCAGCAGGAAATAGGCGTGCAGGGAGTGCGGCTTGCGGCCTTCCACAGTCTGGCAGGCGGCGTAGAGAGCCTGCCCGATGACCTGCCCGCCGAAGACCCGCTGCCAGCCGATCTTGGGGCTGCGACCGCGGAACAGATTGCGCTCCAGCCGCTCGAGGTCGAGGATCGACATCAGGGAGTCGCTGATCTGGGACATGGTTCTTCAGGCTCGACTGGCGGGCGGATTGACGGGCGGGCCGGCTGAGCCGAAGACGGTTCCGCCGTATCCTCCGCATCAGCACCGACGCACCGGGCGTCGTCAAGCGCTGGTCCAGGCGTGGTCGGCATGAGGCGCAGGAGCAGGACGATGGGGCAGCAGACCGGCCATTCCGACAGGCGGATCGTGATCGCGGGTGGCGGCGTCGCCGGGCTTTCGCTGGCGCTGGCGCTGAAGCGCGCGCTCGGCGAGGCTTATGCGATCGTCCTGGCGGACCCGGCACTTGCGGCACCGCCGCGTCAGGACAACCGTGCCTACGCCGTGGCGGCAGCGGCACGCAACATGCTGGAGGTGCTGGGCGTCTGGGAAGCCATTGCTGTCAGCTCTGCCGCGATGACGGAAATGGTCATAACCGACAGCCGCAATCCAGACGTGGTGCGCCCGGTCTTCCTGACCTTTGACGGCGAGATCGAACCCGGACAATCCTTCGCCCACATGGTCGAGAACATGGCGCTGATGACTGCGCTGCTAAGCGCCTGCCGTGAAGCGAATGTCGAGATGCGGCCGGAGGGCGTTCGCGGCTTCGATGCGCAGGACGACGCCATCGAGATCACCTATGCGGGGGGCGAGCGCATCACGGCGCTGCTGCTCGTAGCCGCGGATGGCGCACGTTCGCGGCTGCGCGAACGTGCCGGCATCGGCTGGGTCGGCTGGTCCTACCACCAGTCCGGGCTCGTTGCGACGCTGAGCCATGAGCGGCCCCATGACGGGCGGGCGGTCGAACATTTCCTGCCATCCGGGCCCTTCGCGATCCTGCCGCTCAGCGACGGCGGCAGGCTGGGGCACCGCTCTTCGATCGTCTGGACGGAGCGCGAGGAGAATGTCGCGGCGCTGCTCTCGCTCGACGAGGCCGATATGCTCGACGAGATCGAGCGGCGCTTCGGACTGGAGCTTGGTGAGCTTGCGCTGGAGAGCAAGGTCACGGCGATGCCGCTCGGCTTTGGCGTGGCGCGTCGCTTCGTTGGCGACAGGCTGGCGCTGCTTGGCGACGCCGCTCACCTGATCCATCCGATTGCCGGCCAGGGGCTCAATCTTGGGCTGAAGGATGTCGCGGCCCTGGCCGAGGCGATCGTCGATGCGGCACGGCTCGGACTCGATCCAGGCAGCGCCGACGTTCTCGGAGGTTATGAAAGCGCCCGGCGTTTCGACACGGTCGCGATGGGCGCTGTGACTGACGGGCTTAATCGGCTGTTTTCAAATGACGTGACGCCATTCCGCCTGGCCCGCGATTTCGGGCTCGGGCTGGTCGATCGGATGCCGGGGCTGAAACGCTTCTTCATCCGGGAGGCGGCGGGACTGGCTGGGGAACCGCCGCGCCTGCTCAGAGGCGAGGCGCTCTAAGACGAGACGGTCATGGTCGGGACAGGCCCGACCATGACACTGATCGCTCCGAAGGCGCCTGGAGAGTGGGATCTATCCCTCGATCTGCCGTGCCTCTTCCGGCAGCATGATCGGAATGCCGTCGCGGATCGGATAGGCGAGCTTGGCTGCGCGGCTGATCAGCTCCTGCCTGGCCGCATCGTATTCGAGCGTGCTCTTGGTCACCGGGCAAACCAGGATCTCGAGCAGTTTCGGATCGATCCGGGTGGCAGGCATGTCGCGTTCGGTCTCGGTCATGGTCTCTTCTCAGAGCTTTCTGGGCAGATCGGCGAGCATGCCGGCTGCGACCATCAATTTCGGCAGTGAGAGGCCCGACATCGTAATCGCCGAAACCGTTGCGCGGGTTCGATCGGCCTCAGCGCCACGCTCGGCCAGCCAGCCGTCGAGGGTGTCGGAACCGGTTGCGCCCGAGGCGATCTCCTGCGTCAGCCCGGCATGAGCATCGACCAGCGTTTCGATGGCGCGGTCGCGGGCCAGGCGCTCATAATCATCGCTTGCCGGCACGGCTGCGGCCGCAGCCGCGAGGCTGGACAGTCCGAAGACCGAATCGGCACCGAAATGAATCCGCGCAACCTCGGAAATCGACCGCTTGGTCCGGTCGGCGATGTCAACGATGTCGGTTGCCTGGGCAAGCGCGGGCAGGCTGGCAATCTGCGCGGCGAGGGGTTCAGGCACTGATTCGGAGACGAGTACGGCGATGCGGGCCGTGCGCGCCTGGGCGGCCGCCTCGGGCAGCAGGCTGTCGAGTTCGCCGGCGAGCGCCGAGACGCCTCTCGCGTAATGCGCAACCGTTTGCTCGATCGAACCCGGCTTGGCGGCGCCCCGACGCAGGAACCAGCTCATCCTGTCGGTGACGAGTTCCTGAGCTGCGGCGTATAGCCCGATCTGGGTCTTGCCAGGGATCTTGGCGTCGAGCGCATCGATTGCGGCGTTCAAGGCGATCAGATCGAAGGAGTCACGCGCAATCGCGTAGGCCGCGGCGATCGCCGGTGCGTCGGCACGTGTCTGGCCGGCCAGGGTCGAGACGATGGCGGGGCCGCCACGATTGATGATGGCATTGGCGAGTTGGGTTGCGACGATCTCGCGACGTAGCTTGTGGCTGGCAATCTCGGCGCCGTACTGGTCGCGCAATGCCTTCGGGAAATAACGGGCGAGCTCGTTGTTGAGATAGCGATCGTCCGGAATGGCCGATTCCAGCAGGGCATCGTGGAGGGCGAGCTTGGCATAGGCCAGCAGCACGGCAAGTTCCGGCCGGGTCAGGCCCTCGCCCCGCTTCTCGCGCTCAGCGAGCACCATATCGGTCGGCAGGAACTCGACCGAGCGATCGAGGCGCCCCTGAGCTTCCAGCGTCAGCATCAGGCGGCGCAGCGCTGGCGTTGCCGCCGCGCCCTGGGCCTCGGTCAGCGATAGCGCCAGGCTCTGCAGGTAGTTGTTGCGCAGGACGAGGAGGCCGACCTCGTCGGTCATGTCGACGAGCAGGGCGTTGCGCTTCTTCTCAGGCAGGCGCCCGTCGCGGACGGGGCCAGCCAGCGCGATCTTGATATTGACCTCGACGTCGGAGGTGTTGACGCCGGCGGAGTTGTCGATGGCATCGGTGTTGATCCTGACACCGTTGCGCGCGGCTTCGATGCGGCCGCGCTGGGTGCAGCCCAGATTAGCGCCCTCGCCGACGACTCGGGCCCGCAGATCGGCGCCGGCGACCCGGATCGCGTCATTGGCGCGATCGCCAACCTGAGCATCGGTCTCGTCGGTCGCGCGGATATAGGTGCCGATGCCGCCGAACCAGAGCAGATCGACCCGCGCCTTCAGGATTGCGGTCATCAGTTCGGGTGGCGTGACTTCCGCCTTGTCGAGATCAAGCAGCGCGCGCAGCACCGGGGAGAGCGGGATGCTCTTGGCCTGGCGTGAGAATACGCCGCCGCCCTTGGAGATCAGCGACTTATCGTAGTCCTGCCAGGAGGAGCGGGGCAGCGCGAACAGGCGTTCGCGTTCGGCCAGCGACGCTGCGGGATCGGGCTCCGGGTCGAGGAAGATGTCGCGGTGGTCGAAGGCGGCCACAAGCTTGATCGCCGGCGAGAGCAGCATGCCGTTGCCGAAAACGTCGCCGGACATATCGCCGACACCCGCGACCGAGAAGGGGGTCGACTGGATGTCGATGTCGATCTCGCGAAAATGCCGCTTCACGGCCTCCCAGGCGCCGCGTGCGGTGATGCCCATCTTCTTGTGGTCATAGCCCTGGCTACCGCCAGAGGCGAAGGCATCGCCGAGCCAATGCCCCTTCTCGATCGAAAGCGCGTTCGCGATATCGGAGAAGGTCGCGGTGCCCTTGTCTGCGGCGACGACGAGATAGGGATCATCGCCATCATGGCGCACGGTGTCGGCCGGCGGAATGACCGTCTCGCCGTCGAGATTGTCGGTGAGTTCCAGCAGGGTGCGGACGAAGATGCGGTAGCTCTCCGTGCCTTCCGCGATCCAGGCCTGACGATCGCTCGCCGGCGGCAACTGCTTGGGGAAGAAGCCGCCCTTGGCGCCGACTGGCACGATCACGGCATTCTTGACCTGCTGAGCCTTGACCAGGCCCAGCACCTCGGTTCGGAAATCCTGCGGCCGGTCGGACCAGCGCAGGCCGCCGCGCGCGACCTTGCCGAAGCGCAGGTGCACGCCCTCGACACGGGGCGAATAGACGAAGATCTCGTAGAGCGGATGCGGCAATGGCAGGTCGTCGAGCCTGGCGCATTCGAATTTCAGCGAGATCGTGCTGCGCGGATAGCCATCCGGTCCGATCTGGAAGAAATTGGTGCGCAGCGCCGCTTCGATCAGGTTGACCAGGCGCCGCAGGATGCGGTCCTCGTCCAGGCTGGTGACGTCGTTGAGCGCAGCTTCGATGCCGTCACGCTCGGCCTGCATCGCCTTCTCGCGCTTGCTCGCATCGAAATGCGGGTCGAACTTGGCGACGAAATAGGCGATCAGCTTCGAGGCGATGCCGGGGTGGCGGGTCAGTGCATCGGCGATGTAGTCCTGGGCGTAGGGCGCACCGACCTGCCTGAGATAGCGACCGAGCGCGCGCAGCAGCGCCGCCTCGCGCCAGGCGATTCCGGCGGCAAGGACGAGCTGGTCGAAACGGTCCGATTCCGCCAGTCCACGGAACTGGGCCATCAGGGCTGCTTCGATCGTCGGATCGAGGCGGGCGACATCGATTTCGCCTCCGCCGGCACGCTCAAGCGTCATGTCGTGCAGCCAGACACGGGCGGCCTCAGGCGCTTCAACCCCATTGGCTGCCGGCGTCAGGTTGAAGGTCCGCTCGTTGACGACGCGGAAGCCCATGTTCTCGAGCACCGGCACGCGGGCGGAGAGGGAGATCGGCGAACCACTCGAGAAGACCTTGAGATTGGCCCGTGCCGCGGTATCGCCCTCGCGGCGATAGAGATTGACCGCGCGCGACCGCTCCGGCGTGAGCTTCTGCAGCATGTCGATGTCTTCGAGAGCATCGGTTGCCGAGAAACGCTCCCGATAGGCGGCGCCAAAGGCCTCGGCATAGCGCTCGGTCAGCGACCGTGCCGCCGGGCCCGCCTTCTGCTCGTCGAGCACGTCCTTGAGGCCATCGGCCCAGGTCCGCACGATCGCGGCAATGCCGGCTTCCAGCGTGGTGCGATCGACCCTCGGTGTGCGGCCTTCGTCGCGGCCGATGATGTAATGGGTGCGGGACAGCGGGCCTTCCGGATAGGCGGGGTAAGCGGCAGAGAGGCGCCCCTCATAGATCCGAGCCAGGAATTCGCCGACGCGGCGGCGGACCTGGGTGTCGTATCGATCCTTGGGAATGAAGACGAGGATCGAGACGAAGCGGTCGAACTCGTCGACGCGGGCCAGTGCGCGGATGCGCGGGCGCTCGGTCAGCTGCAGGATATCGAGCGCGAAGCGTTCGAGGGTCTCGCCGTCGATCTGGAAAAGCTCGTCACGCGGAAAGGCATCGAGCACGTTGAGCAGCGCGCGGCCGGAATAGCTCGCGGCGTCGAAGCCCGTGTTCTTGGCGACGCGCGCGACCTTGAGCCGCAGATAGGGAATGGCGCGGGCGCTGCCGGTATAGGCGTTGGAGGTCAGCAGGCCGACGATGCGCATCTCGCCATCGAGATGGCCATCGGGGGTGAAGAGCTTGACGCCGATATAGTCGAGATGGACGCGGCGATGCACGCGGCTCTTGACGTTGGCCTTGGTGATGATCAGCGCCTGCGGTTTGGCGAGGAAGGCGCGAATCTCCGGCGTCATCACCACCATTTCGCGATTCTTGCGCAGCATGCGCACGGAAGGATCGCGCAGAATGCCGAGGCCCGAACTGTCGATTGGGTCGGCAGCCGCATCACCGCCCGGGAAACGGTAGGCTCGAATGCCGAGAAGCGTGAAATTATCGCCGGCGATCCATTCGAGGAATTGCAGGGCCTCAGCGACCTCGTCCTCGGCAAGCGGCGGCGGGTTGGAGCGATAGGCCTGGATCACCTCGGTGATTCGCCCGCGCATGGCAGCCCAATCGTCGACCGCGAGGCCGACATCGACATAGACCCGCTCGAGACCGGTCTTCAGGCGCTCGCGCGCCTCTGGCGTGTCGATGCGGTCGAGATGGATATGGATCAGGCTCTCGCGGCGCGCGCCTTCCGGAGCACGCCCGGTCGCTTCGCCAGCAAGCGAGTGAAAAGCGCCATCGGCATCGCGCACGACCGCCAGGATGGGGTGGGCGACGAGGCGGGGTTCGTAACCTTGCTCGGTCAGTTCAGCCAGCGTCGAGTCGAGCAGGAAGGCCTTGTTATCGTTCACGACCTCGAGAATCGTGATCTGGCGTTCGCGGCCATGCTCGCTGAACGCCTCGTCCCGGAAACGCAGATTCGGCGTGCCGGGCCGGCGCTTCGCGGTCAGATGCTGGTAGGCGGCAGCGGCGGCCCGGGCGAGCAGATCAGGCGGGAGCGCGACGATATCTTCGGCAACGACGCGGCCATAGAGCAGCTTCGGAAACTCCGCCGGCATGCCGGTTCCGCTCTGGGAGGCTGCGGCCTCGACCGCGGCCAGAGCCTCGATCGTTGCATTCGTCACTCGCTTAGCCATCCCCAGAACCCTCGGTTATTTTGCCGCAGCGATGACATAGGCTGCGGCGCCTTTCAACTTTCGTCGCATCATGCGCACGAACAAGGTCGCCCGTGCGAACATCGCGGCAGATCCTGTCGAAAGTTCAACCCCGCCGACACAACAGGAAACGCACCATGTCGAACAAGCATGACAAATCGAAGGTCGGTGAGCTTCTGACTCGGCAGGATGAGCCGCCAAGAGTGATGGCGCTTGCGTTGCCGGAAGTCGAGCTGTCGGCCGAGAATCAGGCCTATTTCGCCAAATGCCAGGAGAAGCTCGGATTCGTGCCGTATGTGCTGCTGGCCTACGCGCATGACGACGCCAAGCTCACGGCCTTCGCCGCGTTCTACAACGATCTGATGCTTGGCCCTTCCGGTCTCTCCAAGCTCGAGCGCGAGATGATCGCGGTTGCCGTGTCGAGCGTGAACCGTTGCTATTACTGCCTGACGGCGCATGGCGCCGCCGTGCGTCAGCTCTCGGGGGATCCTGTGCTCGGCGAGCTGATGGCCATGAACTATCGCGCGGCCGAACTCTCTCCCCGCCATCGCACGATGCTCGACTTTGCCGTGAAGCTGAGCGAGACGCCCTATCTCGTCGACGAAGGGGATCGCGAAGCATTGCGGGGGGTCGGATTCGGCGAACGTGACATCTGGGATGTCGGTGCGGTCGCTTCGTTCTTCAACATGTCGAACCGGATGGCCTCGGCCGTCGATATGCGGCCGAATGCCGAATACCACCGACAGAATCGCTGAAGAGGCTGCATTCCCACCAAAAGAAAACGGCCAGCGGAAACCGCCAGCCGTTGAGGTAGCCTCGAACCGATAGGCCCGACCCCACCGCGCCCGGGGGGCTGGGGGGCTGACGTATCCGGAACTCGATGAGGCCGGGCCGTCGAGGCAACGAGCGGAGTTGAGCCCGGCAACTTGGCCATCGCTTGGCGCGTTCGCGGCGAAAATGCGGCGTGACTGACGAAGGCGTGATTCTTTTGCGGCCCGCCTCGATCTCTTGCCAGCGCAGCATCTGGGGCGCATCATCCTGCCCAACGGGAAGTGCGATCGGGCCGTGCCGGATCGCCGATCGGGAGGCGCTATGAGCGAAAGCGAAACGCCGCAATCGCACGGGGCCGGGGCGGTGGTTGCCTTCCCCGGTCCGGCCAAGCCGGCGGCTGTTACTTTTGATCGCCGGGAACTCTCAGAGCTTCTCAATCTCTACGGCCGGATGGTCGCTGCCGGTGAGTGGCGCGACTACGCCATCGATTTCCTGAAGGACAAGGCACAGTTCTCGGTCTATCGCCGGACCTCCGAGGTCCCGCTCTATCGGATCGTCAAGGATCCTGCTCTTGCCAAGCGCCAGGGTGCGTACTCGATCGTTGCGGCGACCGGGTTGATCCTGAAGCGCGGCTCGGATCTCAGCCGTGTCCTGCGGGTGGTCGACAAGAAGCTCAGCGTGGTGAGTTGAGACGCGGCGCGGTTCGGCTGCCGTCGCCGATTTCCTTCTGCATCAGCATCTGGTCGAGCCAGCGGCCGTGCTTGTAGCCGACGGCCCTGGCGATTCCGATGAGCGCGAAGCCGGCCTGTTCATGCAGGCGGCGCGAGGCGACCGAGGCGCCATTCCCGTCGCCAATGACTGCGACCATTTGCCGGAACCCTCGGGCTTCGCATGCTGCGATCAGCGCGCTCAGCAGAGCGCGGCCGATGCCCAAGCCCTGTGCCTGCCGCGAGAGATAGATCGAGTCCTCCACCGTGCTGCGATAGGCCGGCCGCGGGCGATAGGCGCCGGCATAGGCATAGCCGAGCAGATCCTCGCCTCTGGTCGCGACGAGATAGGGATAGCCATCGGAAACGAGCGCCTCGAAGCGCCGCTGCATCTCGCCGGTCGAGGGCGGTTCAAGCTCCCAGGAGGCGGTGCCATTCCGGACGGCGTCGGCATAGATCGCGGTGATGACGGGGATGTCGTCGATGCGACCGTCCCTGATCGTGATGGGCTCCATCCGGTCAAGATGGACCGCGAAGAACGCAAAAGAAAAGCCCCGGCTTTGCAGCCGGGGCTCGCGCGACCCGCAAGGGTCGAGGTGGTGCTTACTCGTTACGCGTGCCGAACAGCGAGAGCAGCATCTGGAACATGTTGATGAAGTTCAGGTAGAGCGACAGCGCGCCGTTCACCGAGAGCTTCGCGGCCGATTCCGGATCCATGTCGGAATAGAGATACATCTCCTTGAGGCGCTGGGTATCCCAGGCGGTCAGGCCGGCGAAGACCAGCACGCCGATCGCCGAGATGGCGAAGGACAGCGCGCTCGAGGCCAGGAAGATATTGACCACCGACGCGATCACCAGCCCGATCAGGCCCATGATCAGGAAGGAGCCCATGCCCGAAAGCGACTTCTTCGTGGTGTAGCCGGCAAGGCTGAGCGCGCCGAAGGCGGCGGCCGTGATGAAGAACACCTTGGTGATCGACTCGCCGGTGAAGACGACGAAGATCGACGACATCGACACGCCCATCACCGCCGCGAAGGCGAAGAACATGGCGCGCGCGGTCGAGGAGCTCATGCTCTCGGCCTTGAACGAGAAAAAGAAGATGAAAGCGAGCGGGGCCAGCATCACAACCCATTTGAGCGGGCTGAGATAGATTGCCTGGCCGAATGTCGTCAGCGCCGTGACCTTGCCGGTCGGCGAGACGCCGGCGATCGCCAGCATGCTGATGCCGATGGCGGCAAGGCCGGTGATGGCCAGACCGATCGACATGTTGTTGTAGACGCCGAGCATGAACGAGCGCAGGCCCTGATCCATCTCGACGGCGCTGGTCTGCTGTGCGCGGCCGGCACCCCAGACTGGAGCATTGCGGTCGAAGTTGCTCATAGAGCGATTTCCCTCACAGGTAGAATTCCGGGGCGGACATCGCCTCCGCGATCTCCACCATCGCCGAAAATCGTGGCGACAACGCGGAATATGAGGGGGATTGGGCGACCTTACAAGAGGCCGCCATGGTTAAGAGCGCCGCCTGCATAGATCACCGAGCCCGGCTTGATGCAATGGCGCGAGCGGTCCATGTCTATCCTCGAGGCAAAAGCGACAGTTCTCATAAATTCCGCAGATGAGAAGCTGGCGCTTTCGACAGTATTTTTAGGGTTCCGAACAATCCGAACAGGACGGTAACCACGATCGCGGCAGTCGCGGCGAGGATCGCGCCGGTCGGATCGCTGACGAATTCTATCTTCATCACTTGGGTGACGACCCCCCAGCCTGCCAAAGCGCCGGCGACAACGCCGAACAGGGCAGAGACAAAACCTATTCCGGCATATTCGAGGGCGTACGACGAAAGTATGAAGCGACGTGTCGCGCCGAGCGTCTTCAGGATCATCGCGTCGTATAGCCGCGCATGCTGCCCGGCCGCGAGAGCGCCTGCCAGGACCAGCAGACTGGATGCGATCGCCAGGCCCGAGGCGCCGCGAATCGCGGTCGCGAGCTGGCTGACGATGGTGTTGACCGCTTCGAGCGCGTCCTTCACCCGCACGGCGGTGACCGACGGGAATTCGACCGCCAGCCGGCGCAGAAGCTGCGCATCGGCGCTGGCCGTCGCGTCGGTCCCGGAGGTGACGGTCGCGAGATTGGTGTGCGGCGCGCCGGCAAAGGTGTTGGGGGAGAATACCATGACGAAATTGATGCCGAGCGAGCGCCATTCGATGGTGCGTAGATTGGCGATGCGCGCGGTGATGTTGCGGCCAAGCACGTTCACGGTGACGCTATCGCCGACCTTGAGTCCAAGCCCGGCGGCGATCGGCGCATCGAAGGAGACGAGCGGTTCGCCGCGATAGCCTGCCGGCCACCATTCCCCGGCGGTGATCGTCGAGCCCTCGGGCATGGCTTCCGCATAGGTGATGCCGCGATCGCCATCCAGGACCCAGGCCGCCTGTTCGGAGGCCTTGATCTGCTCGGCGCGCACGCCGTTGAGGCTGGTGATGCGGCCCCGCATCATCGGGACGCGTTCGAGCGTGGCGCCTGGCCTCGCTTCGGCAATGAAGCTGTCAAAGCGCGCGCTCTGGCCGTTCGGGATGTCGAGGAAGAAGAAGCTCGGCGCCTTGTCCGGCAACGACTGGGTCAACTGCCGGGTGAGGCTGACATCGATGAAGGCAAGCGCCGAGAGCAAGGCGACGCCGAGGCCCAGTGAGAGCACGAGCGAGGGTGTCAATGCGCCGGGGCGATGGGCATTGGCGAGCGCCATCCGCAGGGCCGGGTTGCGCGGCCGCGGGCTGCGGCGGGCGAGAGCCATCAGACTCCAGGCGACGAGGCGCAGCAGCAGGAAGATGCCAGCGGCAACGGCGATATAGAGCAGTGCGATGCGGCGATCATAGGCGAAGGCGACGGCGACACCGACGAGACCGATGAGAGCCGCGAGGAAAACACCGAGATAGATCAGCCTGGGCCGGCGCAGATCCGGCTCGATCTGGTCGCGGAACAGGGCTGAGACCGGCACGTCATGCGCCCGGCCGAGCGGCAATATCGCAAAGACCAGCGCGGTCAGCAGGCCATAGAGCGCTGCGATCACCAGCTCTCCCGGCGCCAATGTCGGCTCGAAGGGCAGCGGCAGCAGGTCGCGAAGCGCATAGCCGAGCGCGAAGGGGGCGGCGGCGCCCAGCATAAGGCCGATCGCGATGCCAAACGCCGCAACGATCATCACCTCAGTGAGATGGATCGCGACGACATGTCCGCCGGTTGCGCCGATTGCCTTCAGGGTTGCGAAATCGAGCTTCTTGGCCTCGACGAAGCGCCGCACCGCATTGGCGACGCCGACGCCGCCAACCAGCAGGGCGGTCAGCCCGACCAGGGTCAGGAACTGCGTGAAGCGCTCGAGATTGCGCTGAAAGCTCGGTGCGGCATTGGCGCGCGAGCGGATCTCCCAGCCAGCGTCCGGCTGTTGGCGGCCGGCATCGGCAATGAGGCGCTCGAGGGCCGTATCATCGGACGCCGTGGGGGGCAGCGAGACGCGATAGGTCCAGCGCACCAGGCTGCCCGGCTGGAGCAACCCGGTGGCACGCAAGGCGTCCTGGGAAACCAGAAGGCGAGGGCCGAAGCCGACGCCCGAGGCGATCTTGTCCGGCTCGGAAACGAGGCTGGCGCGCAGCTGCACGCGCGCGCTGCCGACCGAGATCGTGTCGCCGATCTTCAGGTCGAGGCGACCAAGCAGGACGGGATCGGCAATGGCGCCAAAGCTGCCGTTGCTCTGGGACAGCAGATCGGAAAGTGGGGCAGCCGGCTCGCTGACGACCTCGCCGATGCTCGGATAGGCGGAATCCACCGCCTTGAGCTCGATCAGGGCCGCGCCCTTGTCGCCGGCATTGGCCATGCCGCGCATGGTGGCGATGGTCGAGAGCGCGCCACGTCCTTCGAGAAAGCTGCGCTCGACGGTGGTGGCCTCGCGGTGGATCAGGCTGAAGGCGACGTCACCACCGAGAATGCGTCGCCCTTCGCGGTGTAGCCCTTCCGTCAGGCCGCGCGACGCCGAGCCGACGGCTGCGATAGCCATGACGCCGAGTGCGAGGCAGGCGATGAAGACGCCGAATCCGCGCAGGCCACCGCGCAGATCGCGCCAGGCGAGGCGCAGGGCGAGTGTCGGGCCAAAAGGGGATCGGGGGGTGGCAGCGGTGGGCTTGACCGGAGCGTGCATGACGAGGGCTCAGGCGACGGCGAGATCGGCATCGACTTCGATCCGCCCGGCGCGCAGGTGCACCGTCCGGTCGCAGGCCGCAGCGAGCGAGAGGTCATGCGTGACCAGCACGAGAGTCGCGCCGCGCTCGCGGCGCAGCGCGAAGATCAGATCGACGATCGAGCGGCCGGTGCTCTCGTCGAGATTGCCGGTCGGTTCGTCGGCGACGAGAATGGCCGGATCAGGCGCGACGGCGCGGGCGATCGCGACACGCTGCTGCTCGCCGCCGGAGAGCTGGGCCGGATAATGGTCCATGCGATCGCCGAGCCCGACATTGCGCAGCTCGGCCTCAGCCCGGGCAAACGCATCGTCTGCGCCCGCAAGTTCGAGTGGCAGAGCGACATTCTCGCGCGCAGTCATGGTCGGAACGAGATGGAACGACTGGAAGACGATGCCGATCTGGCGCCCGCGGAAAACCGCAAGGCCATCTTCCCCGAGCTGACCAAGATCCTGGCCCGCCACCTTCACCAGTCCGGAATCGGGCCGCTCCAGCCCGGCCATCGTCATCAACAGGGTGGATTTGCCTGATCCGGAAGGACCGACCAGCCCGGTTGCCTCGCCGGCAGCCAGTGACAAGGAAACGCCCTTCAGGATATGGACGCGGGCGGCTGCACGCCCCAGACTAAGATGGACATCCCGCAATTCGATCGCCGGGGCTGACTTATCACTCATCGCCACATGATCCTGTCTTCAATGCCATCGACGACGTCCATCCGCATCGCATCGCGATGGGGATGGGGCCTCAGCGCGTTACGCCCCGACGCCCGATATGGGCGCGGACCCGCGCTTGTCCAATCATTTGCCCGTGCTTTTTGCGCTGCGGCCTTTTGGCTGGCGCTTTTGGTGGTTCTTCCGGTTTCAGCCATGGCACAAGCCCAGACACCGCGCCCGCTCAAGCTTGTCGTGCTTGGCGACAGCCTCAGTGCCGGCTACGGCCTGCCGGCGAGTGCGGCTTTCCCGGCGGTGCTCGAGCAAGCCTTGCGCCAGAAGGGACACGCCGTCGAAATCGCCAATGCCGGGGTCTCGGGCGATGTCGCCCAGGGCGGCCTTGAACGGCTGGACTGGTCCGTGCCCGACGGGACTGACGGCGTCATCGTCGAGCTCGGCGCCAATGACGCGCTGCGCGGTTTCGATCCGGCGGTGACGGAGAAGGCGCTTGAAGACATCATCACGCGGCTGAAAGCGCGCGGTATCCCGGTGCTGCTGGCCGGGATGTATGCTCCGCGCAATCTCGGCACGGAGTATACCGGCCGTTTCGACGGGCTGTTCAGGGCACTCGCCGAGAAACACGCGCTGGTATTCTATCCGTTCTTCCTCGAAGGCATCGCGGGCGATCGCGCGCTCAACCAGCCGGATCTGCTGCATCCGACCGCCGAAGGCGTGCGCGTCATTGTCGAGCGCATCTTGCCGACGGTCGAGCGCTTCCTGGAGACCATCCGCCCGAAATCCTGATCCTTCCGTTCCGGACCGATGCGCCGCCACGGAGCAGGGCGGCGTACGCCTCATGCCGATCGGCCCGAAAATCGCTTCCCACCCCATGAGCGCCGCTGCGCGCAATCTTCCGGAGTTGTCTGACCATGCAATATCGCCGCCTCGGGCGCACCGACCTCCAGGTCTCGGTCATCTGCCTTGGAACCATGACCTGGGGCCAGCAGAACACCGAAGCCGAAGGCCATGAGCAGATGGACTACGCTCTCGCGCAGGGCGTGAATTTCTTCGATACGGCAGAAATGTACTCGATTCCGCCGCGGCCGGAGACACAGGGCTCGACGGAGCGGATCATCGGCAGTTGGTTCAAGGCGCGGAAGAACCGCGACAAGGTGATTCTGGCCTCCAAGATCGTCGGCCGTTCGGCCAATGACTGGTTCCGGGACGATCGCGGACCGACCCGCATCAACCGCAAGCAGATCTTCGAGGCCGTCGACAAGAGCCTGAAGCGGCTGCAGACCGACTATATCGACCTCTACCAGCTGCATTTCCCCGAGCGTGCGATGCCGTGGGGCTCGAACCCAACGCGCTTCAGCAAGGCCGCCTTCGAAACGCCCGATGGCGAGACGTCGATCGCTGAACAACTCGACGCCTTCGGCGAGATCGTGAAGGCCGGCAAGATCCGTCATCTCGGTCTCTCCAACGAGAGCGCCTGGGGCACGATGAGTTTCGTGCGCGATTCCGAAATGCGCGGGGGGCCTCGGGTCCAATCGATCCAGAATGCCTACAACCTGCTCAATCGCACCTTCGAGACGGGGCTGGCCGAGATCGCGATGCGTGAGCAGGTCGGCCTGCTGGCCTATTCGCCGCTGGCCCAGGGCTACCTCACCGGCAAATATCTGGACGGAGCCAAGCCGGCCGGCGCGCGCTCGACGCTGTTCAATCGCGGCCAGCGCTACGAGGCTGCCGGCGCGGAAGACGCGGTGAAGCGCTACATCGCGATTGCCCGCGAGGCTGGTCTGGATCCGGCGCAAATGGCGCTGGCCTTCGTCAATTCGCGCCCCTTCGTGACGGCCAACATCATTGGCGCGACGACAATGGAACAATTGCGAACCGATATCGGTTCGATCGATGTCGCACTTTCGCCTGAGGTCGAAGCAAAGATCGACGCGATTCACCAATTGGTCGGAAACCCCTGTCCCTGAAGCAAGTGTGGCTCATGGCGGGGCGACGAGGCGAAGGTTTGCAGAGGTTTTCCTGCAGCCCATCGCTTTTCGTCTCGCCAGAGTCACAAAAACTTGGCACTGATTCGGCATGCCGAGGCTGTTCACAGCTCTGGAGATACCCGCCGAGGTCGCCTCGACGCTGACGCTGCATCGCGGCGGACTCGTTGGAGCGCGCTGGATCGAGCCGGCCGACTATCACGTCACCTTGCGCTTCCTCGGCGATGTCGACCGCCGCATGGCCCATGACGTCGACAGCTTTCTCGCCGATCTGCAGACGCAGCCCTTCGAGGTGATGCTCGACGCATTGGGCAGTTTCGGGGGCGACAAGCCGCGCGCGGTGTTTGCGCGGGTGCAACCCAGTCGCCAGCTCAGCGAACTCCAGGCCGATATCGAACGCCTGATGCGCCGCCTCGGACTACCGGCGGAAGGGCGCAAATTCGTGCCGCATGTCACGCTTGCCCGGCTGCGCGACACCTCACCCGTCGAGGTGGCGCATTATCTGGCGATGCATCCCATCGTACGGCCGATCGCCTTCACGGCCCGGCGCTTCGCCCTGATGTCATCGCGGGATTCGATCGGCGGCGGGCCTTACGTGCTTGAAGCTGCCTATCCGCTTGGCCCCACCTACCCCAATCGGCTGCCGCGAAGCGATTTCCAGCGGAGATGATCATGCGCAAGCGACTGAGTGCCGACGCACGCAACGAAGCGCTCATGACACTGGTGGGCTGGAAATTGGTCGAGGGTCGTGAGGCCATCGCCAAGCGGTTCATCTTCCGTGATTTCAATGAGGCGTTCGGCTGGATGAGCCGTGTGGCGCTGCTGGCCGAAAGGATGGACCATCATCCGGAATGGTCGAATGTCTACAAGACGGTCGAGGTGACCTTGGCGACGCATGATGCCGGCGGGCTGACCGAGCTCGACGTCAAGCTCGCCCGCGCTATGGACGCCATGGCCGGCTGATCAGCCGGCCCTGCCCCAGACCGCGACACGGCGCGCAATACCGGGTGGAAGTCGCTTGGCCGCGCTCTTCAGAACGGGCCGCAAGCGTTGGAAACCGACGCTGCAGGCGAGCCGCCCCTTGAGGGAGAGCGGCAGCAGAAGGTCGCGGACACCGGTCTGCCCGTCGGCGTGTTCGAGCTTGTAGGCATCCGACGGGGCCAGCAGGTCGAACACGGCATTGCCGCGTGCCCTGGCGCTGGCGAAGCTGTGATGGATCAGGATGCTGCCGACGCCGCCACGCTCGAAGTCCGGATGGGCTGCGAGGACATGGCCGAAGCTGCGGCCCTTGCAGTCAAGCGAGAGGTCGATGCCGATCGGGACGCCGTCGCAGCATATCGCGGAGACGCGCAGCGAGCTTCCCCCCTCCGCATCTCCGGCAAAATCCCGAAAGAAGGCCGCGAAGCGTGGATCGTCGATCGTCGGCGCGACGGTGCCATGGCGCAGCAGCGCGGCTTGCTTGAATGCCACGGCGTCGCCGGCAAGAGCTGCGGCGGCGGGACCGGGCGGCGGCGCCTCGAAGCTGATCGCACCGCGTTCCTCGAGCCGGCGTAGGCGACGACGGTAATTCGAGCGTTCGCGGGCCGGGTAGGCGCTGCTCGGGCCGTTCGTGCCGACCCGCCAGACCAGATCGGCAAAGGGTGCGTTGAGCTGCTCGATCGGCATGGCCTCACCGAGCAGGCCGGAGGCGGCGAGAATGGAGTCTGCTCGCAGTTTGCGCGCCTCGAACAGATCGGCGCCCAGCCCCCGCACGGCGCGCCATCCCGCTCGCACCAGAGCATCGCGGTCGGGGCCGGTTTCGACGAGGATGTCACCGAATTGCGCCACCGGGATGCCCATGAAACGCAGCGTCTCCAGGCTGCAGCGGCGCTGCCGGAGGAGTGGCCAGATCATTGCAAGGACACCCTGGCGGCGTGCGATCACGATACTGAGCCGGCCATGGCCCTCGAGATAATGCGCGGCCCAGTGCTTCAGGAAGACGTGGCTCTGGAAGACCTGATGCGGCAGGGCGGTGCGTGCAAAGAACGCGTCCCATTCCGGCTGGAGCGCGAGAAAGCCATCGCGCTCGGTAATGACTTCTGTCGTCACGGCTCCGCCGATCTCGGAGCCTTCCCGCCGCTTGCTCATCATTGGGCTCCGGCGCGCAGATGTGCGATCAGCCGCTTCGACCCTGCGATCGGGAAGCGGGCGAGATAAGGCAGGAGCAACAGCGGGTGCCTGGCGGCGAAGGGCGCGTCATGCTCGACCATGTGGCGGATGGCGATGACAGGCAGAGGCGCGCGCAGCGGCCGAAAGTCGGAATTCCAAAGGCCCGGCGCCTCCGACGTCGCATGCATCAGCCCGATCATGCGGTTGCGCCGCAGCGAGTACAATTTGTGACGGTCCTGGACGCGCTTGAGCATAGCAATGCCGTCCGGGGTGTCACATTTCGGAAAGCCGATGATCACCGTGCGGAAATGCCGCATGCCGGGCTTGCACGGGATGGCGTCGAGCGTGCTGAAGCCGCTGCGAACCTGGGCGAAGGCCGCCTCCTCGCCCGCGGCGCGCTCATCGGAAATGCCGAGGCGAACCGTATCGAGCCGGGCGGCCTGGCGTGTGAAAGGGCAGACGGCGCCGGTCCGGCCGAGATCGACATGACCTTTCATCAGATAGTCTTCGACCCAGCAGAGCAGGGTCGACAGCGGAGCATCGGGACCGGCCTCACGCGCGGATTGGCGCGCAGCTTCGAGCGTCATGATCCCGCCGGGTCCGGCTCTGCCGCTCAAGGTCGCTATCTCCGGCATCAATGCACGCTCCGGTTGCTGTCCCCTAGCGATAGCAAGCTGAAATTAGCGAAGGGTTGATGACGGTTCGTCCTGTTTGGCAGCGGCGTTAGGATTCCCGAAAGATTTGCTCCAGCCGCAGCGCCCGAGCGCCTCCAGCATGTGCGAGGGCGGGGGGGCCTCGATTCTGACCGGCTCGCGCTTGCGATAGAGCGGAACGCTGACAGCGCGGGCATGGAGCTGGAGTCCTGGTCCGCCGTCGCGCGGCGCCGAACCGTAGACTTCGTCACCCAGCATGGGCCAGCCCGAGGCTGCGCAATGCACCCGCAATTGGTGCGTGCGGCCGGTGAGCGGCTCGAGTTCGAGCCATGTCAAACCGTCCGCGCGACCCAGCACCCGATAACGGGTTTGTGACGGCAACCCCTCCGGGTCGACCTTCATCCACCAGCCGCGTTCGGGAGAGCGCCTGGCGAGGGGCAGATCAATCAACCCCTCGTCGTCCGCGGGGTCTCCCTCGACGATAGCCCAATAGGTCTTGTCGATGCGGCCGTCGCGGAACAACTGGTTGAGCTCGGCCATCGCGCGTGGATGGCGGCCGAGGATGAGGCAGCCGGATGTATCCTTGTCGAGCCGGTGGGCGGCTTCCGGTCGCCGTGGCAGACCAAAGCGCAGGGCGTCGAGATAATCGGTCAGCACGGGGATGACGCGGCGCCTTGCCTGCGGGCCGCGATGCGAGGGCAGGCCGGCGGGCTTGTCGATCACCAGCATCATCGCGTCGCGATAAAGCAGTGGCACCGGCAGGGCCGCGTCTGGGGTGTCTCGCGAAATTGCTGGTTGATCCGGGCTGCTCATGGCATTGCGCTATCCAAACCAGCGGTGTGGCGCAACTCGGGCGCCCGGCCTGCAGGATGACGGGACGAGTGATGAGCGAGAGCGAACCGAAAAAGCGCGGCTTCTTTTCGAGGCTGTTCGGGCTGGAGCAGGAACAGCCCAAGCCTGCTCCGGAGAGCGTAGCCGAGCCCCCCCCGGAGTTGCCGGATGCCGCGGCCGAGCCGGCTCCTGAGGCTGAGCCGGATGCCCCAATAGCGCCCGATCTGCTGATTGGCGAGGCTGCGCCCCTGCCGATCGCGATGCCGGAGGTGGAACCCGAACCGGAGCCCGAACCCGCGCCGATTTCGCCCATGGCATCCGGACAGCCTGCGGAGCCGAGCCCGGTGCCGCAGCCGAAGCGCAGCTGGTGGCGCAGGCTGGCGGACGGGCTCTCCCGTACCTCCTCGGCGCTGACCACCGGCATCACAGAGCTCTTTACCAAGCGCAAGCTCAATGCCGCCACGCTGGAGGATCTCGAAGACATCCTGATCCAGGCCGATCTTGGCCTCGCCACCTCGGCGCGCGTCGCCAAGGCGGTGGGCGAGGGACGCTATGACAAGCAGATCGAGCCGGAGGAGGTGAAGGCCATCCTGGCGCGCGAGGTCGAGAGCATTCTGACGCCGGTGGCGCATCCCTTGACGATCGACGCCACGAAAAAGCCGTTCGTGATCCTGATGGTCGGGGTCAATGGCTCCGGCAAGACGACGACGATCGGCAAGCTGGCTGCGAAATTCCGTGCCGAAGGCAAGTCGGTGATGCTCGCTGCGGGCGATACGTTCCGCGCAGCTGCGATCGAGCAGCTCAAGGTCTGGGGCGAGCGCACGGGTGCGGAGGTTGTCTTTGGTCAGCAGGGTGCGGATGCGTCGGGTTTGGCCTTTGAGGCGCTGCAGAAAGCCAGGGCCAACGGGGTCGATATCCTTCTCGTCGACACGGCCGGCCGGCTGCAGAACAAGGCAGGGTTGATGGACGAGCTCGCCAAGGTGGTGCGGGTGATCCGCAAGCTCGACGCGGAAGCGCCGCATGCGGCCTTGCTGGTGCTCGACGCGACGGTGGGCCAGAATGCGATCTCGCAGGTCGAGGCCTTTCGCGAGACAGCTGGCGTGACCGGGCTGGTGATGACGAAGCTCGACGGCACGGCGCGCGGCGGCATCCTCGTGGCGCTCGCCGCCCAGTTTGGCCTGCCGGTTCATTTCATCGGCGTCGGCGAGAGTGTCGAGGATCTGGAACCATTCTCCGCTCGTGACTTTGCACGAGCGGTCGCTGGATTGGGAGAAGCCGCGTGAGCGAGAGTCTGGCCGGGACGACAAAGGACAAGGGCGTTAACCCGCTGCTCAAGCTCAGCCTCGAGTTCGGGCCGCTGGCCATCTTCTTTTTCGCCAATTCCTATGGCGACCGCCTGTTCGGCATCGCCGAGGACCGGCGCATCTTTGTTGCGACCGGCATCTTCATCGTGGCGTCGCTCGTCTCGCTCGCCCTGTCGCGCGTATTGCTGCACCATCTGCCGCGCATGGCGATCGTCAACGCGGTGGTGGTGACGGTCTTTGGCGGGCTGACGCTGGCACTCGACGATGCCTTCTTCATCAAGGTGAAGCCGACCATCGTCAACACGCTGTTCGGCTGCATCCTGCTTGGCGGATTGCTGTTCGGGCGTTCGCTGCTGGCGCTCGTGCTCGAAACCGTCCTGCAGCTCGATGAGGAAGGCTGGCGCAAGCTCACCTTCCGCTGGGGCCTGTTCTTCTTCGTCCTTGCCGCGTTGAACGAGATCGTCTGGCGCACGCAGACGCAGGATTTCTGGGTCGCTTTCAAGGTCTGGGGCGTGATGCCTCTGACCATGGCCTTTGCCCTGGCTCAGACGCCGCTGATCCTGAAGCATGAGATCAAGCCGCCTGCGGCGCCCGGACAATAGGCGGCACTGCAAAGGGGGCGGCAGATCCTCCATTTGGCATCGGATGGATGACTTGATGCGAGATGGAGCGTGTCGTGACCTCCCCGTTACGGATCGACACGGCTGCCGGCGCCTTTGTGGCCTCGCCCATCTGCGAGGAAGCGGCCGGCGCCATGGACCGCGCCGCGCCACGCCTCTTCAGCGTCTGCGGCGTAACCGAAGCGGGTGGACCGCTGCCGTGACCGGACAAGCGGCGAAGCCCTCAGGATTGTTTGACGCGGCACCTCATTTCGGCGCGAGGCGGATCGCGCCATCGAGGCGGATGGCCGTACCGTTCAGCATGTCGTTCTCGACGATGCTCCTGACCAGTGCGGCATATTCGGTGGGACGGCCGAGACGCGAGGGGTGCGGGATCGAGGCTTCCAGGGCCTGGCGATAGTCATCCGGCACCGACGCGAACATCGGGGTCTCGAACAGGCCGGGCATGATCGTCATGACGCGGATGCCAAGCTGGGCGAGGTCACGCGCGATCGGCAGGGTCATGCCGACAATGCCGCCCTTCGAGGCGGAATAGGCCGCCTGGCCGATCTGGCCATCCTCGGCCGCGACCGAAGCCGTGCAGATGAAGACCCCGCGCCCGCCATCGGGCGTGATCGGTGGCTCCGCGGCGAGCGCGAGCGCCGAGCGTGCGATCATGCGGAAAGTGCCGGCGAGGTTGACGGCGAGCGTCTTCTCGAAGGTCGCGAGGTCGTGGGCCACGAGTTCGCCGGTCTCGCGCTTCTTCGAGACGACACGGCGGCCTGGGGCGATTCCGGCGCAGTTCACCAGGATGCGCTCGATGCCATGAGCCTGACGAGCCGCGAGCAGGGCTTCGTCGACCGAGGCATCGTTCGAGACATCGCAAAGGGCAAAGATGCCGCCGATTTCGCTTGCCACCTGTTTGCCGCGCTCGGCATTCATGTCGAAGATGGCGACCTTCGCGCCCTGGGCGGCGAGCATGCGTGCGGTGCCTTCGCCGAGGCCGGACGCGCCGCCGGTGACGACGGCTGCGATGGACGAATCGAGCTTCATGTCAGGTCCCTGTTCGCAAAAATGGCTGGACCAGCCTTAATCCGCGCCATCGGCCGCTCCAAGGACGATTCTTGGCGCAACCCTTGTGCAGCCTTGCGACCAGGGCCACATTTTCGGCGCGGGAAATGTGTATTCCGCACTGGGCCGGGGTTTCAGGTCCTTGCACGGAGAGAGAGGAATGAGCGAGGGTTTCAGTTCGCGTTTCAGCGCCGAAGAGATGGCGGCGATCCGGCGGAGCCTGCGCGACGAAGCGCGTTTCGGCGCCGATCTGATGAGCCTTCTCAAGCGGGTCGCCAAGCGCATCCCCTTTGCCGAGGATCTGCTGGCAGCCTATTTCTGTACCCGCGATCCGGCGACGCCCCGGCGTGTTCGGCTGACGTTGCTGGCCGCGCTGGGCTATTTCGTGCTGCCGATCGATGCGATTCCCGACATCATGCCGATCATTGGCTTCAGCGACGATGCGGCCGTGATGGCGGCTGCGATCGCCGCGGTTGCGGGGTCGATCACACCGGAGCATCGCCAGAAGGCGCAGGACACGCTGGCGGGGCTTTGAGCCCCGTTCAGGGCGTCAGGACGATCTTGCCCTGCGCCTTGCGATCCCCGATCATCGCAAACGCTTCCGCAGCGCGTTCGAGCGGGAAGGTGGCGTGGACATGGGCGCTGATGCGCCCGGCCGCGGCCCATTCCAGCAGTCGCTCCATGTTGCGGCGATGCGCCGCCGGTTCGCGCGCGACGAACTCACCCCAGAACACGCCGCGCAGGTCGCAGCTCCTGAGGAGCAGCAGGTTAAGTGGAATCTTCGGGATCGCGCCGCCGGCAAAGCCGACAACGAGGTAGCGCCCCTCCCAGGCCATGGCCCGCAATGCCGGCTCGGCGAGATCGCCACCAACCGTGTCGTAGAGCACGTCGACGCCACGGTTCTCCGTCAGGCGGCGCAGGCCCGCCTTCACATCCTCGATGCTGTAGTCGATCTCCTCCTGGGCGCCATGTTCACGTGCCAGCGCAAGCTTCTCCGGCGACGAGGCGCAGGCGATCACATGGCCGCCGAGCAAGGCGCCGATCTCGACGGCGGCGAGACCCGCGCCGCCGCCCGCGCCGAGAATGGCCAGGGTCTCGCCGGCCTTGAGCCCGGCACGCTGGATGAGGCCGTGCATCGCCGTGCCATAGGTCACGAAGAGCCCGGCAGCCTGCGCGTCATCAAGAGTATCCGGCACGCGCACGATCGCCCGGGCGGAGACCGCGACCTTTTCACGCGCCCCACCATGCCCGAGCCATACGGCGACACGCTCGCCGATCCGCCAGCCTTCGACATCGCGGCCGATGGCGCTGATGATGCCCGCGCATTCGCCTGCTGGCGAGAAGGGCAGGGGCGGCTTGGTCTGGTAGCGATTCTGGATGATCAGCGTGTCGAAGAAGTTCAGCGCCGCCGCCTTGACGGTGATGACGACCTCGCCCGGGCCGGGTTTCGGATCGGGCAGTTCACGGATCACCAGGCTTTCTGCCGGCCCGTGGGTCTCGCAAAGCAGTGCTTTCATCTCTTCGCACCGTCCTTAGCCTGGCTTGTACCCGCGATACCATCCAGACAACGCTGGTCACTGCCCGTTTCCCGGCGGATTGTGCCACGGCCCCGGTGCGGACGGAACCTTGTTCGCGGCAGCGTCATATTCGCATTTTCGCCAGGATCGTGACATCCTATGGTTCAGGCATTCTTGAGATTCCGCGCAAAATGCTTCGGAAATAGAGATGCTGTTAACATTTCTGCTGATTGATGGCGGTCGATGATTCTCAACTACTTCCGAACCGGCGTCACCGCCACCCGGCACGCGAAACTGGCTTCAGCGCTTGTCGCGCTGGCCTTGCCGCTTCTGATGTCCCCGGCCCAGGCGCAGCGAGCGCCTGCTCCGGCGCAACGGGCTGCGGCTTCGGGCCAGGCCCAGGCGATGCTGCTCGAGACTGCCGGAAAGTGGCAGGCTTTCTCGTCGCAACAGGGGCGATCCAAGGTCTGCTACGCGCTTTCCAAGGCGGAAACCCGCATTCCCGCTAATCTCAAGGATGTCGAAGGCATGCTCTTCGTCTCCAGCCGCCCCACCGAAGGGGTGCGCAATGAGATCAGCCTGGTGATGAATTTCGATCTCAAGGAAGATGTCGAGCATCAGGCGATCATCGGCAATGAGCGCTTCGCGCTGGTCGCCAAGGGCCAGAACATGTGGCTCAAGAATCCGGCCGAGGAAGGCCGTATGCTCGACGCGCTACGCAAGGGCGCGAGCCTCGAGGTCAAGGGCACGTCGAAGCGCGGGAATCCGACCAGCGACAAATACTCGCTCGCCGGCCTCAACCAGATCGTCAAGCGCGCCGAAGACGCCTGCAAGTAGCGCGGGCAGGCGGCGCATTTCCGCCGATTTCGCGCTTTATGCGGATTATGATATGAGCCCGCCGAGCGCGGGCGCTTGATGCCCGCTTGAGCCCGAGTTCCGATGTCCCTGTCCGTCCCTGCTTCCCCCGCTCCGGCGGCCGAACCCGTTTTGCGACCTGCCTCGCTGGTGGGGCGCACGCGCGCCGGCCTGTCCGATGCGTTGGCTGAAATCGGCGTTCCCGAGAAGGAGCGGCGCATGCGCGTCGGCCAGCTCTGGAACTGGATCTATCATTACGGCGCCCGCGATTTCTCCGCGATGACGACGATCAGCAAGGTCTTGCGCGCTGCGCTGGCTGAGCGCTTCACGCTCGCTCTGCCGGAGGTCACGGCCGAGCAGGTCTCGAGCGACGGCACACGCAAATGGCTGCTGCGGATGCCGCCGGTCGGCGCACGCGATCGTGGTGCCGAGATCGAATGCGTCTATATCCCCGAGGTCGACCGCGGCACGCTCTGTGTCTCGAGCCAGGTCGGCTGCACGCTCAGCTGCACCTTCTGCCACACCGGCACGCAGCGCCTGGTGCGCAACCTCACCACCGAGGAGATCGTGGCGCAGCTGATGGTGGCGCGCGATCGTCTCGGCGACTTCCCCGGGCGCACCCCGCCCGAGGGCGCCTTCGTGCCGAATGACGGCGGCCGCTTCGTCTCGAACATCGTCTTCATGGGCATGGGCGAGCCGCTCTACAATTTCGACGGCGTCCGCGATGCGATCGACGTGATCTCGGACAATGAGGGCTTGTCGCTCGGCCGTCGCCGCATCACGGTTTCGACCTCCGGCGTGGTGCCGCAGATCGAGGCGCTCGGCGCGGAGATGGGCACGATGCTGGCGATCTCGCTGCATGCCGTGCGCGACGACCTGCGCAATGAACTGGTGCCGCTGAACAAGAAGTATCCGATCCGCGACCTGCTCGAGGCTTGCCGCAACTATCCCGGCCTGTCCAACGCCAAGCGCATTACCTTCGAATACGTGATGCTGAAGGGCGTCAACGACAGCGATGCCGAGGCGCGCGAGCTCGTCAGGCTGCTCAAGGGCATTCCGGCCAAGATCAACCTGATCCCGTTCAATCCCTGGCCCGGCACGCGCTATGAATGCTCTGACTGGGACCGGATCGAGCGCTTCTCCGAGATCGTCTACCGCGCAGGCTATGCCTCGCCGGTGCGCACACCACGCGGGCGCGACATCCTCGCCGCCTGCGGCCAGCTCAAGAGCGAGACTGAAAAGCTCTCGGCTCGTGCCCGGCTGATGCTGGAGCAGAGCGAGGCCGAAGCTGCGGCGCTGGCGGGCTGACATATGCTGCGTTGGCTGCTGTTGATTCCGTTCGCGCTGCTCGTTGCGATGGGCTTTGGGATGTTTGCCCTGCTCATCGCCAGCGTGGTTTCGCCTGACATCGCTCTGCTGATCGGCGGCGGCTTCGAGCGTCTGCTCTCAGCGCTCTTCGCCCAGGCCGAGAGCGGCTTCGATCCCGGCCCCACGGCGGAAGCCGCCTTCACGCTGCTCGGCCGGCTGGGCTTTGCAATCATGGTCGCGCCGGTCGTGCTCGTCGCGGTCGGCTCCGAGCTCTTCCGCATCCGCAGCGGGCTCATCCAGAGCGGACTGACAGGCACGCTCGCGGCGCTGTTGCCGCTCGCCATGCTGCGGCTGTCACGCGCACCGACGGCGAGCGAGACACAGATCATCGCAGCGCTGTTCCTGGTCGGGGCCGCCACCGGCTTCGTCTACTGGCTGATCGCGGGACGCGGCGCGGGTGGGGAGCGCCCGCCGCTCGGGCAGACTTAGCGCCTGCTGCGTGTCTCGGGCGCAGCGCCGACCCGAGACACTCCGAAGCCGATGAGGCCCGGAATTCGCCCGGGCATGATGTAGCCTTCTGTGTTTGCATCGGCTTTTCCGAAAACCGCAATCCACTTTTCGGGCCGATGCTTTAGTCGCCGATCGCCACGCCCTCGCGCCGGCCATCGGCTCCCCCGACAAAGCCTTCAGGGGTCTTGACGATCGCCTGGATGCCGGAGGTCATTTCCAGCAGCCTGACCTCATGGCCCTTGGCCTCGAGCGCTGTCTTCCAGGCCTCGGCCTCAGTGCCCTTTTCAAGCTCGGTGGGGCCATTGCGGCTGCCGAAATTGGCGAAGTCGACGGCGGCTTGCGGATCCATCTTCCAATCCAGCAGGGCGACCAGCGTCTTACCGACAAAGCCAATGATCTGGCTGCCGCCGGGGGAGCCGACCACGGCGTAGAGGCGGCCAAAGGCATCGAACACCAGGGTCGGCGCCATGGACGAGCGCGGGCGCTTCCCGCCCTCGACGCGGTTGGCGACGGGCTTGCCCTCCTCCTCCGGAGCGAAATTGAAATCGGTCAGCTCATTGTTGAGCAGAAAGCCGCCCTTGGTCATCTGCCGTGAGCCGAAACCATCCTCGATCGTCGTGGTCATTGAGACCGCATTGCCGTCTGCGTCGATCACCGAGATATGGCTCGTGCCGTTCTCGATGCCGTCCGAGGGGGCAAAGAGCTGGGCCCGCTTGTTGGGAGGATCGCCGGCCTTGGCGCGGCCCATCGACTTGTCGGGGCTGACGAGCCCGGCGCGCGAGCGGACATAATCGCGGTCGATCAAGCCGCTGACGGGCACGCTGACGAAGGCCGGGTCGGCGAGGAAGAGCGCGCGATCGGCGAAGGCGAGGCGACCTGCCTCGCTGAACCAGTGTGCACTTTCGGCTGAAGGGCCGAGCCGGGCCATGTTCTGGGTTTCGAGGATGCCGAGCATCTGCTGGACGGCGATCGCGCCGGAGCTCGGCGGCCCCATGCCGCAAATCCGCCAGACCCGATAGGAACCGCAGACGGCCTCTCGCTCCTCGACCTTGTAGGCTTGCAGATCGGCGAGCGTCATATCGCCGGGATTGGTCTTGTGACCGGTCACGGTCGAGACGATGTCCTCGGCGATCGGCCCGGAGTAGAAGGCGTCGGACCCTCTCTCGGCGATGGCACGAAGCGTTGCGGCGAAGGCCGGATTCTTCAGGACCGTGCCGACCGCCTTGGCCTTGCCGTCCGGCTCGTAGAAATAGGCGGCGGCACGCGGGTCCTTTGCGAGATTTGTCTCGCCGGAAAGCAGGCCGTTGAGGCGCGGCGAGATGGTGAAGCCGTCTTCTGCCAGCTTGATCGCCGGGGCCATGACTGCGGCCCAGGGCAATCTGCCCCAGCGCTTGTGCGCCTCCTCCAGCAGCTTGACCGTGCCGGGCACGCCGACCGAACGGCCGCCGACGACCGCGTCGATGAACTTCATCGGCTTGCCATCGGGGCCGATGAAACGGTCGGGCCTGGCTGCCTGCGGAGCCCGCTCGCGGCCGTCCAGCGTGACGAGGGTTCGTCCGGCCTCGTCCCAGTGCACGAAGAAGGCACCGCCACCGATGCCCGAGCTCTGCGGTTCGACCAGATTGAGTACGAGCTGGATCGCGATCGCAGCGTCGGTCGCGCTGCCGCCGGCGCGCAGGATGTCGCGGCCGGCGCTGGCAGCGAGCGGATTGGCGGCGGCCGCCATGTAGCGCTGCGCGGTGCCGGCGGGTTTGGCGATCCGGCCGGTCGCAGCTTCGGGCGCGGGCGCAAGGGGCTGTGAGGCCGCGCCTCCCGCCCAGAAGGCGCCGGCAGCGGCCAGCGCAAGGAGGGTTGATCGTGCGGCGCGTCGTGATGTGGAGAAGGAGAAGTTCATGCTGGCGATCTCCCGCTGCAGGCTGACGCTCATCCCAGCAGCGGAAAGGCTGCGGTGCAAGGTCCGGATAACGCAACGGGTGATTGTGCGAGCTGCCTTTCACCCGCTCGAGCGGAGCGCTAAGCTCCGAATCGATCGCTCGATCACTGCCAAAAGGGGCATCGACATGTCGTTCGCGCTCTCCACCGTTCGTCGACGCAGCCTTGCGCTTGCGGCCGTCACCCTCTTCGGCCTCGTGCTCGCGGGCTGCGGCATCAACAATGTGCCGACGCTCGAGGAAAAGGCTAAAGCGGCCTGGAGCGAGGTCCAGAACCAGTATCAGCGCCGCGCCGACCTGATCCCCAATCTGGTCGAGACCGTGAAGGGCTATGCTTCGCAGGAGCGTGAGGTCCTGACCCAGGTGATCGAGGCGCGCGCCAAGGCGACGCAGGTCAAGGTCGACGCTTCGACCATCACCGATCCCGCGAAGTTCAAGGAGTATCAGGATGCGCAGAATGCCCTGACGGGCGCTCTGGGACGGCTCCTGGTCACGGTCGAGCGCTATCCGGAGCTCAAGTCGAACCAGAACTTCCTCGCCCTGCAGTCCCAGCTCGAAGGCACCGAGAACCGCGTCGCGGTTGCCCGGCGCGACTACATCCAGGCGGTGCAGAGCTTCAACACCGAGATCCGCACCTTCCCAGGCGTGATCTGGGCGCGGCTGTTCTGGGGTGCCAAGGCGATGGAAACCTTCACCGCGACAGCGGGCGCAGAGAAGCCGCCGGAGGTGAAGTTTTAAGGGGCGCCCGGGGTGCCCCGGCTCGCTCGCGAAACAGGTCGGGCCGCCCCTCTTCCAGAAGGGGGAGGGGTTCTCCGTTATCTCTCCCTGTTGCTTGTCCTGCTCTGGGCCGGCTTTGCGCTCGCTGCCGATCCCAGTTTTCCTAACCTGACCGGCCGCATCGTCGACAACGCCAATCTGCTCGATGCCGCGGCGCGCAGCCGCATTGAGCAGAAGCTGCAGGCCCATGAGGCGAAGACCAGCGATCAGGTCGTGGTTGCGACCTTGCCGTCGCTCCAGGGCTACGACATCGAGGATTTCGGCAATCGCCTGTTCCGGCACTGGCAGCTCGGTGAGAAGGCAAGGAATAACGGCGTGCTGCTGCTGGTTGCGCCGAACGAGCGCAAGGTCCGAATCGAGGTGGGGTATGGACTGGAGGGCGCGCTCACGGACGCGCTCTCGAAGGTCATCATCACCACCGCGGTGGCACCGAAATTCAAGACGGGTGATTTTGCCGGCGGCATCGAGGGCGGCGTCGACGCGATCCTGAGCATTCTTGCTGGCGATGCCGAGGAATGGCAGCGCCGTGCCACTGTCCGCAGCGATGACAGCAGCATTGCGGAGGATGTTGCCGTCATCCTGGTGATGTTCTTCATCTTCATCGTCGTGGTCAGCATCCTGCGTGGGCTGAACCAGCAAGGCAGCGGGCGCAAACACCGGATGCGCGATGGCCGCTGGGTGACACTGCCGCCGACCAGCTCCGGTTGGGGCACCGGTACGGGCTCCGGCTGGAGCGGTGGCGGCGGCTGGGGTTCGGGCTCTGGCGGGGGCTTTTCAGGAGGCGGAGGCTCGTCCGGCGGCGGCGGCGCTTCGGGGAGTTGGTGATGGATACGCAAGATCAGGAGGCGATCGCGGAAGCGGTCAGGCAGGCGGAAAGCCTGACCTCCGGCGAGATCGTCGTGGTGATCGACCGCGCTGCAAGCGGCTACCGCACCGTGCCTTTGGTGATGGCACTGGTGCTGGCGCTGTTCGTGCCCTGGCCGTTGCTGATGCTGACGGCCACCAGCGCTCCTCGAATCTTCCTGATCCAGCTCGTTTGTGCCGCGATTTTGATGGCGACGCTGCTCTGGTATGGGCGTGGCGGACGCTTCGTGCCGGGATTCATCAAGCGCCGGCGGGCTCATGATGTGGCGCTCCGCGAGTTCACGGCGCGCGGCCTCACCCGAACGCGCGGACGCACCGGCGTCCTGCTCTACATTGCCCTGCAGGAACGCTATGCCGAAATCGTCGCGGATATCGGGATCGACGAGACGATCGATCAGGCGACTTGGCGCGGCATCATCGAGCCCCTGCTCGCGGCGGCGAAGGAAGACCGCTTGCGCGAGGGCCTGATCGATGCGGTTGGAGCCGTCGGCAGTGTTCTGGCCCGCCATGCGCCGCCAGCGGCGGATGACGTCGACGAGCTGCCGAACAAGGTGGTCCTGCTCTGAAGCCTCAGTGCGGGCTGCGCGCGGCGCCCAGGATCACCCGATTGGGCTGCTCGCCCTGGATCAGGACGACATAAGAGTCGGCATTCGGAAGCTGTGTCGTCGCAAGGGGGACCGACATCGTCGTTGCCGCCCCAGCCCATTCGCCAATCTTGACGATGCCGCGCACGACATTGGCGTAGGTCACCGATTTGCCCTTGTTCTCGCCGCGTTCGATGGGAACCGTGACGAGGCGCGAGATCGGCACCAGCCAGATGCCGCCGGCGCGCTCGCTCCCCGCGCCGGTGGGATCGAGCTTGATGCTCAGGTGGCCCGAGGCTTCGGACAGGGTGACGGAGATCGGCAGAGCCGAGCTCGCATGATCCTTGAGCGATCGCTCGATCAGAGCCTTGTCGGAGCCGACCATGTGCGAAGCGCCGTTGATCACGGCCTGGGGCGTGTAGATCTGGCCGTCGCCGCGGCCCTTGGCGTAATATTTCTGGCGCTTGCTGAAAACGTCCTGGCCGAGCGTGTCCTTCCAGCCGAGATAATCCCAATAGGTCACCGGCATGGTAAGGGCGATCAGGCTCGGATCCTTAGCCAACTCGATGAAGAGGGCGTCGGCCGCGGGGCAGGATGAGCAGCCCTGGCTGGTGAAAAGCTCGATCACCGCCCTTGGCGGCTTGACCGGCGTCTGGGCAAGCGCTGTCGCGCCGCCGATCGTGAGGGCAGCGAGGAAGGCAGAAGAGAGGCGTAACCGGCGGGTCATTCTCGAAACTCGGCTTCAAGCTGACTGCGAGATGTTACCAAAGCGCTCAATAAGCCTCACTTGGAAATCACGTTGCCTTGAATTTGGGCTGCGGCCAGGTCGTATCCCCGTAATTCGCCAGCGCAGCGGCCTTGATCATGTTCGGCCGCCAGCGCCGGTGCATCCAGAGCCATTGTTCAGGGTGCTCGCGTACCCAGCCTTCGACCACCGCGGTCATCATCGCCATGGCGCCGGTGACGTCGATCTCGCCGGTTTCGTCGCGGGGCAGGTCGAGTGGTGGGGTCAGTTCCAGCCGGAAGCGCTGCCCCGGCAGCCGGATGACCCGCACGCCATGGACCGGGCAGTCGAACCGGCGTGCGAACTTGCCGAGGATCGGGTTGGTCAGAGCCGGGCGGCCCAGGAAGGGGATCACCACGCCCCGCGTGAAATGCTGGTCGATCAGCATGCCGAGATGGCCATCCCTCTCGAGCACGCCCTGCATCGCGAAGGCGGCGCCCTGCTTCGCGGCGGCAAGCCCGCCCATCGCGCCGGAGCGGATCTCGTGCACCACGTTGGCGATCGCCGGGTCATTCGGGGCGCGGAAGACCGCGGTGGTGTCGAGCTTGTAGGCCGCGGCGCAGATCGCCGGGAGCTCCCAGTTGGCGAGATGCGCCGAGAAGATCAATCCAGGCTTCTCGTCATCTTTCAGCGCGATGAAATGCTCGATGCCGGAGACCTCGACCCGGGAGGGAGCGTCCCGGTTGTCGTCGTCGTAGTCGAAGAGGGTCTTGAGATGGGCGTACTCGGCGGCGGTGCGGCCGAGATTCTCCCAGGCGCCTCGCGCAATCGCCCGAACTTCGGCCTCGTTCTTCTCCGGGAAGGCGGCACGGATATTGGCCAGTGCGACGCGGTTGACCGGAATCAGCGGGCTGACGCTGCGCAGCAGCCAGCCTCCGAGATCACTGGCGCGTTCCGGCCCAAGCAGGCGCAGGAAGCCGAACAGAGCCCGGATCAGGCCGATCATGACGGCCGCGACGAGCCGGCCCGCGAAGTGCTTCAAACGTCTCAATGCCGCGAGGGCCTCTTTCCGAAGAGCCGGAAAGGCCCGGCATCAGCCGCGCGACTTGCGTCAGGAATGCGCGACGGTCAAGTCCGGCGCGCGAATCCCGCGGCTCAGAAGGCGACAATGACCTTGCCGAAGACCTTGCGGCCCTCGAGCCGGGCGAGCCCCTTCTCGAAATCCTCCAGCGGGAAGACCGAGTCGATCACCGGCTTCATGCCGCCCGCCATCTTCTCCAGCGACTGCGCAATGTTCTCGATGCGGCAGCCGAAGGAGCCGAAGATGCGGTATTGCTGCTGGAAGAGCTGCATCAGGTTCATCGTGGTCGAGGGGCCTGACGTCGCGCCGCAGGTGACGAGCCTGCCGCCGCGTTTCAGGCAAAGCAGCGAGCCATTCCAGGTATCGGCGCCGACATGCTCGAAGACGACATCGACGCCCTTGCGCTTGGTGAGCTGGCGCACTTCGCCCTCGAAGCGCTCGGTCTTGTAGTTGACCACGAAATCGGCGCCGAGAGCCTTGGCCTTGGCGCCCTTCTCGTCGTCGCCGACAGTGGTGTAGACGGTGCAGCCGATCGCCTTGGCCATCAGGATCGCGGCGGTGCCGATGCCGGAGCCGCCGGCATGAACGAGAATGGATTCACCCGGCTCCAGCTTGGCATTGTCGAAGAGCATGTGCTGCACCGTGCCGAAGCCGATCGGCGCGCAGGCGGCCTCCTCGAAGGACACGCCCTTCGGAGCCTTGATCACGAGGCGCTCGGGCCGGTTGATCAACTCGCGGGCGAAACCGTCGATATGGAAGCCCATGATGCCGGCGACATTCTCGCAGAGATTGTCGCGACCCTCGCGGCAGGCCTTGCAGTGGCCGCAGGTCTCGGCGCCGTACATGGTGACGGTGTCGCCCTCCCGGAAACGGCTGACGCCCTCGCCGACAGCCACAACCTCGCCAGCGGCCTCGACGCCGGCCGCCTGAGGCATCTTGCGCTTGGCGAAGGCCATGCCGCGGAAACCCCAGACGTCGAGATAGTTCAGGCCGACGGCACGCACGCGAATCTGCACCTCGCCGGCGGCGGGTGGCGGTGGCGGGTCGATTTCGGTCAGCCGCAGGTCACGGTCGCCGAAGAGCTGGAGGGAACGCATGTCGAGCCTTTCAAATACACATCTGCCGGCCGAGCGCGCTCAGCGATGCACGCCGAGCTGTGCCGTCAGGCCACCATCGATCGGCAGGACGGTGCCGGTGATATAGCCGGCCGGGGGGCTCATCAGGAAGGCGGCGAGCCCGGCGATCTCCTCGGGCTTCGCGAAGCGGCCGGCCGGGATCTGGCTTTCCATCTTTTCCCGATAGGCGGCGTAGGGTGCCATCATGTCGGTATCGATGAAGCCCGGCGCGATCACGTTGACGGTGACGCCGCGCTTGCCGGTTTCGACGGCCAGTGTGTTGGCGTAGGAAATCAGCGCGCCCTTCGAGGCGGCATAGGCGGCGTTGCCCGGGTTGCCGCGCAGCGCGGCCACGGATCCGATCGCGACGATGCGTCCGCTGCGGGCGCGGAGCATGCCGCGCATCAGGCTCTTGGCAAGACGCGTGAAGGCCCAGAAATTGACCTGCATGATCGCTTCGGCCTTGTCCTGCACCATCATCGCTGCAAGCGAGTCATAGGGTTGTCCGGCATTGTGGACGAAGCCGAAATAGCTGTCGCCCTCGACCGCCTCGCAGAATGTGTCCAGGGCGCGCTTGTCGGTGAGATCGAGCGGCAGAGCGCGAACGGCCTGGCCGGGATGCGCCGCCCCGATCTCGGCTGCCAGCGCCAGCGCCTGATCGGCCGATGACCGATAGGTGAAATCGACATCATGGCCTGCGGCTGCGAGCGCGCGCACGATCTCGGCGCCAACGCCCTTGGCGCCGCCGGTGACGAGAATGCGGGTCATGCCGGCTCCGGGGGGGCGGTCAGCACGAGACAGGTATTCTGCCCGCCGAAACCGAAGGAATTGGAAATGACGGTCCTGACTTTGGCGTCGCGCGCCGTATTCGGCACGACATCGAGTGCAATGGCAGCGTCGGGCTGATTGTAGTTGATCGTCGGCGGGATGCGGCCATTGGCGATGGTCAGGAGCGAGATCACCGCCTCGACTGCACCGGCGGCCGTGAGCGTATGGCCGATCATCGACTTGTTCGAGGAGATCGGCAGGCGCGCCATGCGCTCGCCGAAGACGGCGGAGCAGCTCATCGCCTCCATCTTGTCATTTTCGGGCGTCGAGGTGCCATGCGCGTTGATGTAGTCGACATCGTCCGGCGTCAGTCCGGCATCGGCGAGAGCATCCTGCATGGCGAGGATCGCGGGCTTGCCGTCCGGGCTCGAACGCGTGCGGTGGAAGCCGTCGCCGCGCTCGCCGCAACCTGCGACGATGCCGAGGATGGTCGCGCCCCGCGCCAGGGCATGGTCGTAATCCTCGAGAACCAGCGCCCCGGCCCCTTCGCCCATGACGAAACCGTCGCGGTTCTTGGAAAACGGCTTGGATGCGCCTTCCGGCGGCTCGTTCTGGGTCGACAATGCCGAGAGCAGGGAGAAGCGGATCAGCGCCTCGGCATGCACCGAGCCGTCAGTGCCGACGCACAGCGCCGCGCTCGTCTCGCCGCGCCGGATCGCCTCCACGCCCATCTGGATGGCGGTTGCGCCGGAGGAGCAAGCCGTCGAGAGCGAGATCGGAGAACCCTTGGTGCCAAATCGGTCGGCGATGTGATCAGCGACGCCTCCGAACAGGAAGAGCTCATGCATCGGCTTGTGTTTGTGCGTGGCGGCGGCGCGCAGCAAACCATCATAATCGACGTCGCCGTCGATGGCCTGCGCCAGTTCCTGCTTCTGGGGCCATTCCATCTCGACGGGAGGGACGGCCATGAAGAGCTCGCCGGGAAAATCACCGTCCGAGCCGAGACCGCTCTGGCTCACGGCTTCCTCCGCGGCGAGCGTCGCGAGCTTCTCGGAGAGCTCAGGCGCCGTGAAAGGTGCATCGAAAAGGAAATCGACCGTGCCGGCGATGGTCGTGCGCAGCCCGTCGATCGGAAAGCGCTCGATGCGGTGGATGCCCGAGCGCCCGGCGGTCAGCGCCTCCCAGTTGGTCTGCTTGCCCTGGCCGAGCGAGGTGACGACACCCAATCCGGTGACGGCGACGACGGGGCGGCCCTTGGAGTCGCGATGCTGTGCGCTCATGGCGATGTCCTCACGCTTTCACGAGGCGCGCCGCGCCTTCTCCGCGCCAATGGCCGGCGCCGGTCACGATCGCTTCGCTTGCCTGGTCGTTGGCGAGAGCGATGGCGGCAAGGGCAACCGAAATGGGGAATGCAGCCTCGAGGCTGTGGCCAACGAGATCGCCCGCCGCAACGCGCTTGGCCGCGGGCAGGCTGGCGATGGCCGATGCCTCTTCGCTGGTGACGCCGGCCGCGCCGGTCGCCGCCGAGATGACGAGGGCTGAGGACGACACCGTGCCGAAACCGGCAACAAGCTTGCGCAACGAGGCCTCGACCGCACCCTGTTCGCTGCGGCGCGCGCGGTCAGCCGCGACATGGCTGAGGCCGGCAAGCACCTTCGCGCCACGGGCCTTGGCGCGCTCGGTCGATTCGAGGACGAGGAACGCTGCGGCGCTGCCGGTGATCAGTCCCGGCACATCCTGCCGTTCGAAGACGGGTGCGAAATCACCCTTGCGCAAATAGCCTCCGGCCTCGAGCAGCAGCAGCATGTCGCGACGCTCGGCATTATAGGCGCCACCCACCAGCATGATTTCTGCCTGGCTGGAGGCGACGCGGGCATGGGCTGTACGGATGGCGTCGACGCCGGCCTGCTCTTCGCCCATGAAGGTGCGCGAGGCGCCGGTGACGCCGTGGACGATCGCGATATTGCCGGCAAGAAGGTTGGAGAGCTGCGCCAGGAAGAGCGTCGGGCGCAGGTCGCCCATCAACCGCTCGTTCAGGAAGGCGCCAGGCTGGTTTGCACCGCGCAAGCCGGTCAGGATCGCGGAATCGACGGCATGATCGCGTTCGCCACCACCGGCCGCGACAATGACCTGGAGTTCGCTCTTGGCTTCGGCGTCGTCCTTCAGGCCGGCAGCATCGAGGGCAAGACCAGCGGCATAGACGCCAAGCCGTTGCCATGGCTCCATCTGACGCTGGTCGGATTTCTTCGGAATCTGCCGGTCGAGTTCGAGCGGCTTCAGCCGGTGCACGGGATAAGGGGCGAAACTCTCGGTATCGACGATCGGTGCGACGGAGGAGGCCAGAGCCGCTGCATGCGTCTCGATGCCTTCGCCCAGGCTGGAGGCCAGGCCGATGCCGGTGATGACGACGTCACGCATCATGTCAATTCCGTTCCGGGACGAGGCCGATCGCCGCGATCCGTTGCTCCATCAGCGTCCGCATGTCGGCCGGGAACGGCATCAGGCGGAAACGTAGCTCGGCATCGCAGATCGGCTTGCCGTCGATCGCGATCCTTGCCTTGGTGGCGGCGTAGCCCGAGCCCTCGTGAACGAGCTCGGCGCTGACATCCAGCACCGCATCGGGTTCGACGAAGGTGCGGAAGCGCGCCTTGTCCACCATCATCAGGAACGGCATCTGCTGCAACTGGTTGAGAGCGAGCAGGAGATAGCCGGAAGCCTGGGCCATGGTCTCGGTGAGGAGGACGCCGGGTACAAGCGGATGGCCGGGGAAATGCCCCTCGAAAACGGGGCTCGCGCTCGGCACGGTCGAACGTGTGGCGATGCGCTTCTGCGACGGATCGAAGGTCACGACCGTGTCGATCATGTCGAAATATTCGAGGCGCATGCGGGTCCTGACCGGGTGGCGAGCAACAGATGCGCCGAGCGGGCGAGGGATCGCCCGGCTCGGCTGCATCATGCTCTATCGGGAGAGGGTGTCCGTCTCAAGGCCGCCTCGCGATTTCATCGAAGCGGCGGCCCTGCGAGCGAAATTCAGGCCTTCTTGGCCGCGACGAGGTCGTCGATGCGCTGGCACAGGTTCTCGAGCACGAAATACTGCTCCGCCGGCGCCTTGCCTTCGTTGACCTCCTGGGTCCACTGCTCGAGCGGCAATTTGATGCCGAAAGCCTTGTCGATCGCGAAGGCGATGTCGAGGAAAGCCAGCGAGTCGATGCCGAGGTCTTCGATGGCGTGGCTCTGGGGCGTGATCTTCTCGCGAGGAATATCGCAGGTCTCCGAAATGATACCGGCGACCGTCTCGAACGTGGCGGACATGCGGGTGCTCCCGTCGTCTTGGATTGTGGCGGCGGACATCCGGGCGCGCTGGCGCGCGCCTGCCCCAAGCCCCCCGCCAAGGATGGCTGTGACGCCCCATTACACCTACGCCTGCGCGAGGACAACTGGAGGCGCCGCAAGGCGAAACAGGGCCGGCCAGAGGCCGACCCTGCATGTCGATCTCCCCGGCGCCGTCAGACGGAGCCAGGGCAGGGCGCGGACTACGCCGCGATGCCGCGCAGCACGTAGTGCAGGATGCCGGCGTTCTTGAAGTAGTCGAGCTCGTCCAGCGTATCGATGCGGCAGAGAATCGGGACATTCTTCACAGTGCCGTCGGCGAAGGTGATCTCCGCCTCCAGCATCTGGCGCGGCTTGACCGTGGCGAGCCCCTTGATGGTGACGCTCTCGTCACCCTTCAGGCCCAGCGAGGCCCAGCTCGTGCCTTCCGGCAGCGTGAAGGGGACGACGCCCATGCCGACGAGATTCGAGCGATGGATGCGCTCGAAGCTCTGCGCGATCACGGCCTTGACGCCGAGCAGGTTGGTGCCCTTCGCCGCCCAGTCACGCGAGGAGCCGTTGCCGTATTCGACGCCGGCGAAGATGACCAGCGGGACCTTCTCCTCCTGGTAGCGCATGGCCGCGTCGTAGATCGGCAGCTCTTCCTTGCTGGGATAGTGGATGGTGTAGCCGCCCTCGCGCCCGTTTGGCCCCATCATGTGGTTGCGGATGCGGATATTGGCGAAGGTGCCGCGCATCATCACCTCATGATTTCCGCGCCGCGTGCCGTACTGGTTGAAGTCGGCGACGGCGACGCCGTGCTCGGTCAGGTACTTGCCCGCCGGCGAGGCGGCCTTGATCGAGCCGGCCGGCGAGATGTGGTCGGTCGTGATCTTGTCGCCGAACAGGCCGAGGATGCGCGCGCCGACGATCTCGGTGACCGGCGAAGGCTTTCTGCCCATGCCCTGGAAATAGGGCGGGTTCTGCACATAGGTCGAGGCATCGTCCCAGGCGTAGGTCTGGCTCTCCGGGGTCTTCACGTCCTGCCAGTGCTGGTCGCCCTTGAACACGTCGGCATATTTCGCCTCGAAGATGGCGCGCGTGACGTTCTGGGCGATGAAGCTCTGGATCTCCTTGTTGGAGGGCCAGATGTCCTTCAGGAAGACGGGCTGGCCGTCCTTGCCCGTGCCGAGCGGCTCGGTCGTCAGGTCCTTCTGGACGCTGCCGGCCAGCGCATAGGCGACGACCAGCGGCGGCGAGGCGAGGTAGTTCGCCTGGACGTCCGGCGAGACGCGTCCTTCGAAATTGCGGTTGCCGGAGATCACGGCGCCCGCGATCAGGCCCTGATCATTGATCGCCTTCGAGATCGGCCCAGGCAACGGGCCGGAATTGCCGATGCAGGTGGTGCATCCGAAGCCGACCAGATTGAAGCCGAGCGTGTCGAGGTCGGTCTGGAGGCCGGATTTGGCAAGATATTCCGCCACGACCTGCGAGCCGGGGGCGAGCGAGGTCTTGACCCAGGGCTTCACCGTCAGGCCCTTGGCGACCGCGTTGCGGGCGAGCAGGCCCGCGGCCATCAGCACCGAGGGATTCGAGGTGTTGGTGCAGGAGGTGATGGCGGCAATGACGACGTCGCCATGGCCGAGATCATGGGCACGGCCTTCAACGGGAACACGGCGGGCGATTTCAGCGCCCTTCTTGTATTCGGTGTCCATCGCGGCGGCAAAGCCCTTGGCGACGGCGCCGAGGTCGACGCGGCCCTCGGGGCGCTTCGGGCCGGCCATCGAAGGCTGGACCGTGGTCAGGTCGAGTTCCAGCGTGTCGGTGAAGACCGGGTCCGGCGTCTCGATGGTGGCGAACAGGCCCTGCGCCTTGCTGTAGGCCTCGACCAGCGCGATCCGGTCCGACTTGCGGCCGGTGGTGGTGAGATAGTCGATCGTCTCGGCGTCGACCGGGAAGAAGCCGCAGGTCGCGCCGTATTCCGGGCCCATATTGGCGATGGTGGCGCGGTCGGCGAGCGTCAGATTGTAGAGGCCGGGGCCGAAGAACTCGACGAACTTGCCGACGACGCCCTTCTTGCGCAGCATCTGGGTGACGGTCAGCACGAGATCGGTCGCGGTGATGCCTTCGCGCAGGGAGCCGGTGAGCTTGAAGCCGATGACCTCGGGCAGAAGCATGGACTGCGGCTGGCCGAGCATGGCGGCCTCGGCCTCGATGCCGCCGACGCCCCAGCCAAGCACGGCCAGGCCGTTGACCATGGTGGTATGCGAATCGGTGCCGACGACGGTGTCGGGATAGGCGACCTCAACTTCCTTGCCGTCGATCGTCTCGGTCCGGGTCCAGACGGTCTGGGCGAGGTATTCGAGATTGACCTGATGGCAGATGCCGGTGCCGGGCGGTACGACGCGGAAATTGTCGAAGGCGCCCTGGCCCCATTTCAGGAAGCGGTAGCGCTCGCCGTTGCGCTCATATTCCAGCTCGACATTCTGCGAGAGAGCCTTGGGCGTACCGAACTCGTCGACGATGACCGAATGGTCGATGACGAGATCCACCGGGACGAGCGGGTTGATCTTGGCCGGGTCGCCGCCCAGCGCGACGACGCCATCGCGCATCGCTGCCAGATCGACCACTGCCGGGACGCCGGTGAAATCCTGCATCAGCACGCGTGCCGGGCGGAAGCCGATCTCCTTGCCGGCCTTGCCCTTGTCGGACAGCCAGGCAACGAAGCCCTCGATGTCGGTCTTGGTGACCGAGCGGCCATCCTCGAAGCGCAGCAGGTTCTCGAGCAGAACCTTCATCGAGAAGGGGAGCTTCGAAATGCCGGGAAGGCCGTTGGCCTCGGCGTCGGGCAGGGAGTAATAAACGTAGCTCTTGCCGCCGACGTCGAGCGTCTTGCGGGACTTGAAGGAATCCTGGTTAGCCATGCGGGCATAATCCTGATCAAGGGGTTGCGGTCGCGATTCGGTCGCCCTTGCGGGCAGGCCAGATCGAAGGCCTAATGCGCATGACGCGCGCGCCGCCCCGGGAGTGCCCGAGCCCCGCGCCGGATCGGCGTGCGGCGTAGCCGAGCGTTCTATAGATCAATTCCAAGAAGCCCGCTACATGAACGAAACGCGTGCGTGGCAGCTTCTGACGCACGGGAAGATGCCCTGGCCTTGACGCAGATTTCCTACCCCCCACTCACGCTGAGCGCCGAAGACCTGGCTTGCCGCCGGGGCGGGCGGCTGGTCTTCGAGAACCTGGACTTCACGCTCGGGAGCGGGGAGGCGATTGCGCTCACCGGCCGCAACGGCGCCGGCAAGTCGAGCCTGATCGCGATGATCTGCGGGCGGTTGCGGCCTGCTGCGGGACGTTTGCGGGTCACGGGCATCGGCGATGCGCCCCTCATGGAGCAGATCCACCTCGTCGGTCATCGCGACGGACTGAAAACGGCGCTGACAGCGCGCGAGAATCTCGATTTCGTCCAGGCACTCCTCGGCGAGCCCGGGCTCCCCGCCGATGAGGCGCTTGCCGCCATCGGCCTGCCGCATGTCGCGGCGCTGCCGGTCGGCTATCTCTCGGCCGGGCAGCGCCGGCGCGTCGCGCTGGCGCGGCTGCTGGTTTCACGGCGGCCGCTCTGGCTGCTCGATGAACCGGCCTCGGCGCTCGATACAGCCTCGCAGCGGATGCTGGTCGGGCTGATGCAGTCCCATCTCGATGCGGGCGGCGCGATTCTGGCTGCGACGCATGGTCCGCTCGGCCTGGAGGCGGCGCGCGAGATGAGGATCGGGCCGTGAGCGAAGCGTTCCTCGCGATCCTGAAACGCGACCTCGCCCTGGCGGCCCGTGCCGGCGGAGGCGGGGAGCTCGCACTGGTGTTCTTCCTGACGCTGGTCGTGCTGGTGCCTTTCGCGCTCGGGCCCGATCTCAATCTGCTCTCGCGGATCGGTCCGGCGATCCTCTGGCTCGGAGCGCTGCTTGCGACCCTGATCGGGCTCGACCGGCTGTTCCAGGGCGACGAGGAGGACGGTTCGCTCGACCTGATCCGCGCCTCGGCCCTGCCCTTGGAACTCGCCGTGCTGGCCAAGGGGCTGGCGCATTGGCTGACGACCGGCCTGCCGCTGGCTCTGGCTGCCCCGCTGCTTGGTCTGCTGGTCGCGTTGCCGGCCGAGGCGATGCTTCCAGTCGCCGGGACGCTGCTGGTCGGGACGCCAGCGCTGAGCTTCATTGGCGCCACGGGGGCAGCACTGACGGCCGGCCTCAAACGCGGCGGCCTGATCCTGCCGATCCTGGTCGCGCCGCTGACCGTGCCGGTGCTGATCTTCGGCGTCTCGGCTTCGAACAGCGCGCTTGGCGGCACGGTTCCCTTCCTGACGCCGTTCCTGATCCTGTGCGCCTTGTCGCTCGCGACTCTCGTGATCGGAACCATCGCGGCTGCCGCAGCGCTCCGGCAGGCGGACTAGGCTGCGACGCCATGGCCATCGGCTGCGATTGTGAAGCGTGAAGCCGGTTGCTACATCCTCACTCGTCAAATGAAGAGCAAAAGGGCCGCATGGCTAGCCTGATCGAACTGGCGAACCCGACGCGTTTCATGCGCCTGTCGAGCCGGCTGCTGCCCTGGTTCGTGGGCGCGGCGGCGTTGCTGCTTGCCGTCGGCTTCTATCTCGCCTTTTTCGTCGCGCCGGCGGATTACCAGCAGGGCGAGACCATCCGCATCATGTTCGTGCATGTGCCGGCCGCCTGGCTCGCGCTGATGTTCTACTCGATGATGGCGGTCTCGGCGCTGGGCACTCTTGTCTGGCGCCATCCGCTTGCGGATGTTGCGCAGAAGGCGGCAGCGCCGATCGGCGCCTGCTTCGCGCTGATCTGCCTGATCACCGGGGCTCTCTGGGGCAAGCCGATGTGGGGCACCTATTGGGTCTGGGATGCGCGGCTGACCTCGGTGCTCGTGCTCTTCCTGATCTATCTCGGTATCATGGCGCTGTGGCGCACGCTCGACGATCCCTCGCGTGCCGGGCGGGCGGTGGCGATCCTGACACTGGTCGGCTTCGTCAATGTGCCGATCATCAAGTTCTCGGTCGACTGGTGGAATACGCTGCACCAGCCGGCATCGGTCTTCCGCGCCGGCGGGCCGACCATTCATCCCGCCATGCTCTGGCCGCTCCTGATCCTGGCCGTCGGCTTCACGTTGCTGGCGCTGGCGCTGCATCTCGTCGCGATGCGGGCCGAGATCATGCGCCGTCGGGTCCGGACGTTGACGATCTTCGAGGCCGAGAGGTTGGACCGGCTGGCGGCGGAGGTCGCGATATGAGCGCGTTTGGACCGCATGCCGGCTACATCCTGACCGCCTATGCGTCGGTCGTGATGATCCTCGGTGGATTGATTCTGATGACCTGGCGCGATCACCGCGCGCAAAGGCTGGCTCTCGACGCGCTGGAACAGCGCGGCGCCGGCCGCCGTTCGGGGAAGGCATTGTCGTGAGCGAGGTCGAGAGCGCGCCAGGCCGGCGCTCGCCGCTGGTTTTCCTGATTCCCCTGATCCTGTTTGCCGGACTGTCCCTGGTCTTCCTGGTCGGGCTGTTCAGCGGGGATGCCAGCAAGGTTCCGTCGGCGCTGATCGGCAAGCCGGCTCCGACGATCGCGCTGACCGCGCTCGAAGGGTTGCAGCGCGACGGCCAGCCGGTCCCTGCCTTCACCATGGCCGACCTGGCCAAGGGGCGGGCCACCATCGTCAATGTCTTCGCGAGCTGGTGCGCGCCCTGCCGCGTCGAGCACCCGCATCTTGTCGCGATGGCCGAGGCGCCTGTGGTCAAGCAGGGCAAGGTCGCGGTGGTCGGGCTGAACTACAAGGACGAAGCCGAGAATGCCCGCCGCTTCCTGGGAGCGCTCGGCAATCCCTACTCGGCCGTGGGCGTCGATCGCGCCGGCCGTGGCGCAATCGAATGGGGTGTCTACGGCGTACCGGAAACCTTCTTGATCGGCCCTGACGGGCGGATCGTCGACAAGCATGTCGGCGCGCTCGATGTGAACAGCGCGCAGAAGCTGCTGGCGAAGGCGGCTGCGCTGGCGAAGTGAGCCTGGCCGCCTGGCCAAAGTCGTGTCCGTCATGCCGAGCCAAACCCGAGCATGACGGGGAAGCCGGTCAGGCTGCCTTCTTGCCGCTGATCAGGCTCTCGAACATGCCGCGCCCATCGGTGCCGCCAGTGAGCGAATCGATCAGGTTTTCCGGATGCGGCATCAGTCCGAGAACATTGAAGCCGGGCGAGTAGATGCCGGCAATGCCGTTCAGCGAGCCATTCGGGTTGGCTTCGGCCGTGACCTGACCATCGGCGTCGGCGTAGCGGAAGGCAACCAGGCCTTCGCCTTCGAGCCGGGCCAGCGTCTCGGGATCGGCGATGTAGTTGCCTTCGCCATGCGCGATGCAGACATCGATCACCTGGCCCTTGGCGTAGGCACGGGTGAAGGCGGTATCGGCGCGCTCGACGGTGAGATGCTGGCGCTTGCAGACGAATTTCAGATTGGCATTGCGGGCAAGGACGCCCGGGAGCAACCCCGCTTCGCAGGCGATCTGAAAGCCGTTGCAGATGCCGAGCACATAGCCGCCGCGCGCCGCATGGGCTCGCGTTGCATCCATGATGTGGGCTCGGCCGGCGATGGCGCCGCAGCGCAGATAGTCGCCATAGGAGAAGCCGCCCGGCAGCACGACGAGATCCGTGCCGGCCGGAAGCTCCGTGTCGGCATGCCAGACATGGGTGACGGTGGCGCCGGCCTGCCGCAGGGCAGTGGCGACATCACCCTCGCGATTGGATCCGGGGAAAGTGACGACGGCGGCTTTCATCGTCTCACGCTCCGATTTCGACGCGATAGTTCTCGATCACGGTGTTGGCGAGCAGCTTCTCGCAGGCATCCTTGAGCGCACTCTCGGCGGCGGCCTTGTCGCCGGCGGTGATCTCGATGTCGAAGACCTTGCCCTGACGCACCGAGCCGACACCGTCGATGCCGAGCGATTTCAGAGCGCCTTCGATCGCCTTGCCCTGCGGATCGAGCACGCCGTTCTTGAGGGTGACGGTGACGCGGGCTTTCATTGTGCTCTCCGGGCAGGGCTTCTGCGGGGTGCCTTAGCGGCGAATCGGTTCGGGCTCAACCACATGTCAGGGCTTCACGGCGAATCAGCGGCTGCGCCAGGCGGCGCGTGCATAGTTTTGCGCCGCCTCGGCATCGTTGCTGACCGCGATCGCCATGACGAGCTTGCCGGCCTCCCGGCCATAGAGGATCGCTGTTGCCGCAAGCAGACCGGTCTCGCCCTTGCCGCGAATTTCAACGAGCAGGCCGGACGCACCGCCGCCATTGAAGCGGGAAACGCTGGTGGTGCTCTTGATCGTGGCCGCCGCGGCCCTGGGTTTCGTGCCCTTGTCAGCATTGACCGGCTTCGAGAATTCACGGGCCAGACGGGCGGGATCGGTGGCGAGGCCTCGTTCGAACTCGTCGGCCTTGCGGCCTTCAACGGCGATCAGGGCTGCGACAGCGGGGCGCAGGCAGTGCGCGCCGGCGCAATAGACGATGGTACGGGGCTCGAGGCCGTCATTGACGACCCAGGAGCCGATCGGCAGCGGCTGCCAGCCCCGATCGGCCGCCAGCTCGGCAAGACCATGTCCGAAATGGTTGCTGCAGGCGGTGAGCAGGCTCAGGCCGCCGAGCAGCGCAGCCAAAAGCAAACGGGAGCGCATGCGCCCCCGTTTGCAATTCGCTGTCACGGCTCCGCCAGCGCTCACTGCACCAGGCGAGGTCCGGCGGCAGGGCCCGCCTTTTCGTTCTCGCCCATGATGCCGAGGCGGCGGGCGACTTCGGTATAGGCCTCGATCAGCCCGCCCATGTCGCGGCGGAAGCGGTCCTTGTCCATCTTGTCCTTCGACTTGATGTCCCAGAGCCGGCAGGAATCCGGGCTGATCTCGTCGGCGACGACGATGCGCATCATCTCGCCTTCCCAGAGCCGGCCGCATTCCATCTTGAAGTCGACGAGGCGGATGCCGGCGCCGAGGAACAAGCCGGAGAGGAAATCATTGACGCGGATGGCAAGCGCCATGATGTCGTCGATTTCCTGGGGCGTCGCCCAGCCGAAGGCAGTGATGTGCTCTTCCGAGACCATCGGATCGTTCAGCGCGTCGTTCTTGTAGTAGAACTCGATGATCGAGCGCGGCAGCTGGGTGCCCTCTTCGAGACCGAGCTTGGTCGAGAGCGAGCCGGCGGCGACATTGCGCACCACCACCTCGAGCGGGATGATCTCGACTTCGCGGATCAGCTGCTCGCGCATGTTCAGCCGGCGGATGAAATGCGTCGGCACGCCGATATCGTTGAGATTCGAGAAGATGTGCTCGGAGATCCTGTTGTTCAGGACGCCCTTGCCGTCGATCACCTCGTGTTTCTTGGCGTTGAAGGCGGTGGCGTCGTCCTTGAAGTGCTGGATCAGCGTACCGGGCTCCGGTCCCTCATAGAGGACCTTCGCCTTGCCTTCGTAAATGCGACGGCGGCGATTCATCGGGATGTACCGTGGCTTGAGGAAATCCAAAATCGGCCTTTCTCTGGTCGCGGTTGCCCGCGGCGGGATCGTGGCCCCTGTTCCACCGGTCCTTCGCAAGCCTCGCCTCAGATCTGCGCTCGGACGCGATCGGCCTGGATTGCGGATTGGTCCGGTTCAACGCGAGCATAGCCGGATCGGCCACCCCCGCGACCGCTATATGGCGCTTCTGCACTGCAAACGCAACAAACCGGGCGGAGAGCCTGATCGCCGGAGCGCAATCCGCGCTGGCCCTGCGCGCTGGGGCATCCTATATCGCTTCAGAGAAGCCACCGGAGCCCGCGAGAGGACTTAACCCGCATGACGACTTTTGATCAGCGCAAGGATGCCTTCGAGAACAGGTTCGCGCTCGACGAGGAGCTGCGCTTCAAGGCGACGGCCCGGCGTAACAAGCTTCTCGGCCTCTGGGCAGCTGAGAAGCTCGGCAAGAGCGGCGCTGAAGCGGACGCCTACGCGAAGTCCGTGGTGCTGGCCGATTTCGAGGAGGCCGGCGACGATGACGTGCTGCGCAAGGTCAGGTCCGATTTTGCGACTGCGAGCGTCGCGGTTGCGGATGAGGAGATTCGCCGCGTGATGACCGAACTTCTGATCCGGGCCGCTGAGGAAGTCCAGGCTGGGCGCTAGCATCAAATCCCTGTTTCACGTGAATCGGCTTGCCCGGTTCACCAAACGCAGGACGTGGTTGAAACGGGCGCATGAGCGCCCGTTTGTTTTTGTGCGAGTTTGCTGCCCACTGTCCTCGTCCCGCCGTGATTCAAGAGCGGGCTCAACCGGATGAAAACGCCGATGTCTTCCGCCAAGCCAACCGTCTTGTCCTCGCTCGCCGATCGTCTCGCCAAGGGCGACACGCTCCTGTCCGCCTGGTGCGGGCTGCCCGATCCGAGCATTGCCGGAGTGCTCGCGCAGGAAGGTTTTGACGCCGTCACGCTCGACATGCAGCACGGGCCGATCACGCTTGGCGAGGTCATCCGGGCGATCCCGCTGATCAATGCCGCTGGAAAGCCTGCTCTGGCGCGGATCGCGGTCGGCGAATTCCAGAACGTGTCGAAGTTGTTCGATGCGGGCGTCTCGGGCGTGATCGCGCCGATGATCAATACGATGGAGGATGCGCGCCGTCTGGCCGCCTATGCCAAGTATCCGCCGCTCGGAGAACGCAGCTGGGGCAGCTATGGCGGCCTGGGCGCCTCGGGGCTCGACGCCAATAGCTATCTCAAGGCCGCCAATCGTTTCTCGATGACATTCGCGATGATCGAGACGCGCGAGGCCATGGCGATTCTCGACGATATTCTGGCGCTTGAAGGTATCGACGCGTTGTTCGTCGGCCCATCCGATCTTTCGATCGCGTTGTCCGGGGGAGCGTCGGTCAACGCCTCGGCGAAGGAGGTCGACGAGGCGTTGCGTCACATCGTGGCGCGCGCGTCTGCCGTGAACAAGCCGGTCGCATTCTATGCCGCCACCGCCGAGAGGGCGAAGGAGGGCGTGGAGATGGGAGCCAGGCTGGTCACCGTGATGAGCGATTCGGGCTTCCTGCGCGCGGCCGCGCAGGCCGCGCTCAAAGTGGTTCGCGGCTAAGATCCGGCTCCTGGATCATCGGTTCTGGATGTCGTATCCGGTCCGATGATCCAATTTCCAATGCTCGCATCGGCCTTCCGGAAAACCGCAATCCACTTTTCGGACCGATGCTTCAGGCGTTGATCCCCTCGCGGCGCTTCAGTGCGGCATAGTAGGCCCAGAGCAATCTGGCTGCGACGCCGCGCCAGGGGCGCCAGGCCTCGGCCATCTCCTGCAGCTCGCCCGGTTTTGGGCGAGCCTCCAAGCCGAAAGCGACGCGTGCGGCCTCCTGGATGGCGAGATCGCCGGCCGCGAAGCCGTCTCGGTGTCCGAGGCAGAACAACAGATAGATATCCGCGGTCCAGGGTCCGATGCCGGAGACGGCGGTCATGTGCTGGTGAATATATTCCGGCGTACCGCCCTCCAGAGACACCAGATCGAGCGTTCCCTCGGCGATGGCCCCGGCGACGGCTCGCAAGGTGCGCTGCTTCGGCCGCGAGAGGCCGGACAGCCGCAGATCCTCGTCGCTTGCAGCGAGCACACGCTCCGGTGTGAGCGGCGTCAGGACCGACTCGACCCGGGTCCAGACGGCCCGCGCGCTCGCCACCGAAAGCTGCTGCGCCACGATGATCGATGCCAGCCCCTTGAAGCCGCCTTCGCGGCGACGCAGCGGCGGCAGGCCGGTCCGGTCGATGATGGCGCTCCAGCTCGGGTGAAGGGGGCGGAGCGCGGCCATGCCCTCTTCGAGGTCGGCGTCGCAGGTGATTCTGTTCATCGTCGCTTCTTGAACCGGGATGGTGGCAGTGCGCGTCAGGAGGTTTGGCTGTGCCTCAAGACTTGGCTGTGCCTGAAGGCTTGGCGCAGTCATGGCCAGACCATAGAGAGGGCCCATGGCAACGTCCTCACGCGATTGCGACAGACCGGTGTTTCGTTTCGCGCCGAGCCCGAACGGCCGGCTGCATCTCGGCCACGCTTTCTCGGCGCTGATGAATGAGCGCCTGGCCAAGCGATTGGGCGGCAGACTGCTGCTGCGCATCGAGGATATCGACATTGCGCGCTGTCGGCCAGAATTCGAGCAAGGCGTCCATGAGGATCTCGCCTGGCTCGGCATCCGCTTCGACGCCGCCATCCGCCGGCAGTCCGAACATTTCGACGATTATCGCGTCGCCCTCGACCGGCTGCAGGCGAAGGCGCTGATCTATCCCTGCTTCTGCTCGCGCGGACAGATCATGCGTGCGGTGGAGGCCAAGGAAGCGGAGACGGGCCGGCCCTGGCCGCGCGATCCCGACGGATCGCCGCTCTATCCCGGGACCTGCTGCACGCTGCTTCCCGACGAGGCGGGCAAGCGTGCCGCCAGCGGCGAGGCCCATGTGTTGCGGCTGGCGATAGGGCGGGCGGCGGCAGCGATCGGCGGGGAAGTCGGGTATCCGCACTTCGACGAGGATGGGCGGGTGACGCGTGTAGCGGCTGCTCCCGCGCGCTGGGGGGATGTGGTTCTGGCACGCAAGGACGTGCCGACCAGCTACCACCTTGCCGTGGTCGCGGATGACGCGCTTCAGGGCGTCACGCACGTCGTGCGCGGACGGGATCTCGAAGCGGCGACCGATATCCATCTCGTGCTGCAACGCCTGCTCGACCTGCCGACGCCGCATTACCACTTCCATCGGTTGTTACAGGACGAGACCGGCCAGAAGCTCGCCAAAAGCCGGATGTCGGAAGGCCTCGCGGAGCTGAGGGCACAAGGTGCTACGGCCGCGGACATTCGCGCGCGGCTCGGCTTTGCCTAGCCCCTCGGGGGTGATCTTCTGTGTTTGCTTCGGCTGGAAAGCGGCAACCTACGTTTCGGGCCGATGCATAGGCGGTTCAGCCGACGCCGAGCCAGGTCAGCCAGGCAGCGGTGGTAAAGAGCGAGAGCATGGTCGAGAGCGCGATCGCGCTCGAGGCATCGGCGACACCCTGCCGATAGCGCTCGGCGAAGAGATAGGCGTTGATCCCACAGGGGCAGGCGGCGAAGAGCACTGCGACGCCTGACCAGTGCGCCGGCATATCGAAGGCGCGGGTCGCCAGCAGATAGACGATCAGCGGATGAAGTCCGAGCTTCAGAGCGCTCAGCACGGCCGGCAGACCGAGACCGGATTCCAGCCCATAGCGCCGCATGGCGATACCGAGGCTGATCAAGGCGCAAGGGACCGCAGCACCGGCGAGCAGGTCGACCAATGTCCAGAGCGGGGCTGGGATGAAGTCGATCACCGGCCGCACCGCCGATCCGAGCAGGATGCCGATGATGATGGGGTGGGTGAAGAGCCTGCGGGCCATCATCTTCAGCGACGCCGAGCGGCCCTCGGCGAGCAGGGTCGCCGCCGTCATCGTCACAGGCAGGTGGATCGCCAGCAGCAGGCCGAGCGGCACCGCGCCGGCATCGCCATAGGCCTTGAGGATCATCGGCACGCCGACGAAGACCGTGTTGGACTGGGCGGCGGCGAAACCCGAGACCACCAGTTCCGGCCCCTTGCGGCTGAAAACGCGGTGCGCAATCACCATGGCCAAGGCCCAGACGATGGCGAGGCCGGTGAAATAGGAGATCCAGTAGCCCCAGGGCTGGCTCGCCGGGATGTCGGCCTTGGCCAGCGTCCTGAACAGCAGGCAGGGCACAGCCAGAACGAAGACGAAGTCCGAAAGACCCTCGCCGGTCGTTTCGCGGACCAGCTTCGTCCAGCGCGCGACATAGCCGAGGCCGATCAGGCCGAAGACGGGCAGGACGACAAGCAGGGAGGAGAGCATCGGCGCGACAGGTTCGATGAGCGGGAGCGCGAAGGCGCCCCTCGCGATCGGTCTTGCAGCAGGCAAAGTCAAGGAAGCGGTGGCGCAAATGGCGGCATGGCCGTGCCGCGTTTTCGGTCAGTCTCGAGAGGGGGCTAGCGCGCCTGGGCCAGCACGCCGCCCGAGCGCACGATCAAGCCCTGGATCTCGTCACGCTGGCGCTTGAACTCGGCCAGTGTCTTGCCTTCGAGCTCGCGTCCTCGCGGAACGCGGATCTTCATCGGATTCACGAAATTGCCGTTGACCATGACCTCGTAATGCAAATGCGGCCCGGTGGAGAGGCCGGTATTGCCGAGATAGCCGATAACCTGGCCCTGGCGCACTTTCACGCCGGCAGCGATGCCCTTGGCAAAGCCCGACTGGTGCGAATAGGTCGTGACATAACCGTTCGCGTGCTGGAGTTCGATCCGCCGACCGTAGCCGGAGGCCCAGTCAGCCTTGATCACCGTGCCGTTGCCGGCGGCCAGGATCGGGGTGCCGATGCGGTTGGCCCAGTCGACGCCGGTATGCATCTTCGAATAGCGCATGACCGGGTGGTAGCGCATGCCGAAGCCGGAGCGCATCTCGGCATCAGTGATCGGCTTGCGCAGCAGGAACTTCTTCAGCGAGCGACCTTCTTCGTCAAAATAGTCGATCAGGCCGTCTTCAGGGGACTGATAGCGAAAGACCCGGCGGGTATCGCCATTGATGGTGAGCGTTGCCGACAGGATTTCGCCACGCTCGCCTTCCTCGTCCTCGGTGAAGATCACCTCGAGATTGTCGCCGCCGCGCACGCGCTGCTGGAAGTCCAGGTCGTAGGAGAAGATCCGAACAAGCTCGTCGATCATCGGGCGCGGCAGATCGTGGCGCAACCCGGTCTCGTAGAGGCTCTCGTAGAGTCTGGCGCCGCCAGTATCCTCCTCGTCCTCCTCGTCTTCTGAGATGGCCTTGCGTGGCGTGCCGACGATCTCCTGCTTCGGCAGCGAGACCGGAACGAAAGTGCCCTGGTCGTTGACTGCGATCGTTGCCTCGGGCTGGCCGTTTGTGAGCAGCGAGACGCGCACGATCTGACGCGGATCGCCTGGCCGGGGACCGGGGGCAAACAGCGCTTGCAGGACCTGGCCGTCCGGCAATGCGGCAACGCGCACCTTGCCGCTGAAGGCCTGGATCATCGCCCTGATCTGCTCGGCCGGGGCTCCGGCATTGCGCAGGACCTGTTCGAAATTCTCGCCGCGCCGGGTAATCAGCAGCTTGTCTTCGACAAGCGGCTCGCGCGATGCGGCGATGGGTGTCTTCAGCGCGTTGGTGACATTTTCAGGGACGACGCGCACCTCAATGCCGGAGAAGCGCGTGTCCGTGGCCGGAGAATAGGCAAGAAGGTCGTTCGTGGCGCTGGGCGCTGCGCCGCCGCCAAGTGTGCGGCTGAGCATCAGCTGCGGTGGAATCGGCAAGGGGCGTTGTCGGCCGGCCACGGCCTGGTTGGCGCGCTCTTCCTCGACCTGCTTGATCACGTCTGGGTCGCCGAGGCGTGGGCGGCCGGCCGGTATCGCGATCGTGGAGAGGTCGCGCTTGACGATGGTGACGTCGGCATCCGGCATGTCGCCGGCCGGTTCAGCATAGCGCTCGGCGGGCTGGCCACCTTCCGCAAACAGGCGCAGTGGATTGAAGGGCGGAATATTCGTCGCGTAGACGCCGGTGGTCAGCGACAGGTTGGAGGCAAGCCGCACGAAGGGGCGCACGCGGATGACCTCACGGTCGCCAACGCGTTGGGACATGGGGGCGCGAGCGCTGTGCCGGGCTGCCATGACGGGCTGGTCGGTCACCAGCTTGTCTGCCTTGCGTGCCCCGCCACCCAGGCCGGCTGAGGACGGGCCGCGTGCCGTCACCATTTCGGGCTGCTCGGGGAAACTCGTGTCGCCACGGGTCGCGACCAGGATCGCGCCACCGAGCAGGGCCGCACCGCAGGAGCCGACCAGGGCGCAGGCAGCCAGCCAGCGCAAGGAAACGCCACGCCGGTCCAGCGCCTGATGCGGCGCTCCATCGGGCCGGATCGGCGGCTCGATACCGAGATCGACCAGAAGCGCGGCGGCTTCCGGCGATAGCGGTTCTGCTGGCGTGCTGAGCTCGGGATGGGCGTTCATCGCTGGTCGTCAGAGAATCCTGATCCTGGTCCGGAACCCGGGCGGGCCGGAATGCCGAAGAAGCCGCATCTGCTGCACGCGTACGCGCCTGATATCGACCATGCCCGCGTCGCAGCCCGGAATCAATCCGCGGACCGCGCCGCTGCGGGGCTTTGGCTGTCGATTACGGCTCTTTGCGGGCGCTACGTACGTGCGCGGCGCGCGGCGCTCGTACGCGCGCGATGGATAAAGTCGGGATGGGCGAGCCGAGATAAAAAGTCACGGAACTGTCGGAAAA
>UBZM01000101.1 GCA_900470095.1 Hyphomicrobiales bacterium | reverse complement strand
CGATCTTGCCGGCCGGCCGGTGATCGCCATGGCGAACGACACATGGGCGAGCGTGGTCGGGTTGGGCGCCCTGCGTCCGGATTTCGGCTACAACCTGTCCGGGACGACGGAAGTGCTGGGTCTCGTCAACGCCCGGGCAGCGTGGGCCGAGGGGCTGATGACCGTGGGCTGGGGAGCCGGCCTCACCCAGCTCGGCGGACCGAGCCAGACCGGGGCCGATACGCTGATCTGGCTGCTCGAACTGCTCGGGCGCTTCCAGGGCGAGCCGGCGCAGGCCGGTCGCGAGCTTCATCGCATCCTTGCGGAACAGCGCGATCCCGATCCAGTGATCTTCCTGCCCTATCTCCAGGGCGAACGCGTGCCTTACTGGGACCCGTCGCTACGTGGGGCTCTGGTCGGGCTCAATCGCCGCCACCGCGCGGTCGACCTGGCCTGGGCTGTGATGGAGGGAGTGGGCTTCCTCAATCGCGTCGTGCTGGAGCGTGCCGAGGCAGCGTCAGGCCGTCCGATTGCGGAACTTCGCTTCGGCGGTGGCGGGGCTGCCAATCCCCATTGGTGCCAGATCAAGGCCGATATCCTCGGCCGCCCGGTCGGCGTCGTCGAAGGCGAAGAGCATGGTCTGCTCGGCGCCGCCATCGTCGCCTGGACCGCTCTCGGACGCTTTCCGGATCTCGCTTCAGCACAAGAAGCGCTTGTCAGGCTGGCGCGGGTCTACCAACCGAACCCGGCCTCACGCGAACCCTATGACCGGCTGTTTGCACTCTTCCGACAGGCAGAGCAGGCTCTGGCTCCAATCGGTTGTCAGCTCGCCGGTTGGCGCGAGTGAGAGGCGGCGCGAGCAGCAGGGGCCTGACGTTGCGCAATTGGACGTGGAGAATTCGGTCTCAACCCGTTGCGCCGGCTCGCATTCGCCTTGGCGCCGCACTAGGGTTGGGTTGTTCCATTCGGTACGGCTTCGGCCGGTTCGGAAGAAATGCCCGCTCGCCCGCTGTCATGACATGATGCCCCGACCTTCGATCCTGTCCCCCCATCAGTCCTTTGCGACGCCCGGAGGCCGCATGGCGCTTCCGTTGCGGGGAACGCACTGAATGCGCACGCTTGTCGAACGGCATGGCACTGCATTGGCAGGGCTCGCCCTGATTGGGTTCTTCGTCGCCTTCGCGCCGAATTTCGCGAGCCCGGGCAACCTCCTGAACATCGCCAAGGACACGAGCTTCCTCGCCATCCTTGCACTCGGCTTTGCGCTCGCCCTGACCATCGCCGAGCTCGATCTCTCGATCGCCGAGGTCGCGAGCCTGGCTGCAGTCGCCGCCGGCTGGTTCATCCAGGCGGGCTATGACCCCGCGATCGCGGTCCTGGCCGCTCTTGCGGTGGGCGCCGGGCTCGGGGCCTTCAACGGTTTCGGCGTCACGGTGCTGAAGGTTCCTTCGCTGATCGTGACGCTGGGCACGGCCGCCATCGCCAAGGGGCTTGCCTTCATGATCACGCAGGGCGTCGCCTTTGTTGGGCGCTGGCCGACCGGTTTCACCGGCCTGGCACGCGGAACGACGCTCGGCCTGCCCAATCTGATCTGGTTCCTGCTTGCGGCGACCGGCATCTCCTATGTGCTGCTGAAATGGACCCGCACCGGCGCCCATATGGCGGCAACCGGCGAGGCGGATGAGGCGGCGCGGCTCGCAGGCATCGCGACCATGCGGATGAAGCGGCTTGGCCTGCTGCTGGCCGGCGTTTTCGCCTCGATCACCGCCGTGCTGCTCGCGGCGAGCCTGTCCTCCGCCGCTCCGAACATGGCCGGCGACTATTTTCTCTACGCCATTGCTGCCGTGCTGCTCGGCATGACGATGTTCGAGCCCGGCAAGCCCAATGTGGCCGGCACGGTCTTTGCCGCGCTCGTGCTCAAGGTTCTTGGCAACGGGCTCGTGCTGATGGGCGCAGCCTACTACGTGCAGGATATCGTGCTCGGCATCATCATCATCGGCTCGGTCGCATTCTCGGCGAGCGTGGTGCGGAAGGCAGCCTTCAAGGTTTGAACGCAACAACGCCGCGCAGCCATCCGCGCGGTCTGGAGGGGGTAGTCATGAAGTTCGTGAAGATGGTTGCAGCCAGCTGTCTGGCGCTGGCCTGGGGCGTCGGCAGCGCCTCCGCATTCGAGCTCGGCGTCATCGGCTTCCAGTTCACCTCGGAGACGCATGCGCGCGTTGCAAATGCGGCTGCGGCTGCGGCCAAGGCCAAGGGCTGGAACGTCACCCTGCTGAATTCCGAAGGCGCGCTGCCGAAGCACGCCGAGCAGTTCGAGGCGCTGATCGCCAAGAAAGTCGACGCCATCATCGTCGCCATGGGCAAGCCGGTCGAGGCGGAAGCCCAGTTCAAGGCCGCGAAGGACAAGGGCATCCCGGTCATCACGGTCCAGTCCGGCGCCGGGCCGTACTCGCTGTTCGACATCCAGACCAATGAATACAAGGTCGGTGCGGACGCAGCCCTCTATCTGCTCGGGCAGATGGGCTACACCGGAAACCTGATGTCTGTGCGTTTCGACGGCAATATCGCCTCACGCATTCGCGGCAAGGTGCTCGACGTCGTCCTGTCCGAGAACACCGCGGTGAAGGAAGTCGGCAAGCACGGCATGGCGCGTACCCAAAGCTGGCGCGACGATGTCCGCAGCGGCGTGCAGGCGCTGCTCCTGCGCAACCAGGGCAAGATCAACGGTATCTGGGCCTCCTTTGACGGTCAGGCCTACATCATCGACGATTTGCTCAAGGCGCAGGGCGTGAAGAAGGGCGAAATTCCGCTCGTTTCCGTTGATGGCGGCGCCGAAACCTATCGTCGCATTGCCGACCCGGACAGCACCTTCCTCGCGACCGTCACCGTTCCCTTCGAGGAAATGGGCGTGAAGGCGGTCGAGGCTGTCGAGGCCATCGCCGTGAAGAAGCAGCCGGTGAGCGCGATCACGACCGGCCCCTATCTCTTCATGGACGCGGTCGTCGTCGACAAGAACAACGTCAAGGACTTCCTGAAATAGGGTGGTCCTCGTCCGGGCCGGCCCTCGCGCCGGCCCGCTGCGCGCCTTCCGGAGAGCATGCGGATGACAGACAAGGCGGCCTCGGAGCCCATCTTCGCGATGCGCTCGATCGGCAAGAATTACGGTGCCGTCCAGGCACTGAGCGGTATCGATCTCGACGTCCATGCCGGCGAGGTGCTGGCGATCTGCGGCGACAATGGCGCCGGCAAGTCGACGCTGATCAAGATCATGTCGGGTGCCGAGGCACCGACCGCCGGCACCATTCGCCTGCGTGGCCGCGAGGTGCATTTCCGCTCGCCGCATGACGCACTCGAGCAGGGCGTGGCGACGATCTACCAGGAGCTTGCCCTCGCGCCGCGCCTGTCGATCGCCGCCAATGTCTTCATGGGCGCCGAGCTGACGCGCCCGCTCGTGCTGCCTTTCCTGCGCGTGCTCGACAAGGCGCGGATGGCGGACGAGGCGAGGGGCTATCTGCGCCGGTTGTCGGTGCAGATCGAGGACATGACGCGCCCGGTCGAGCGGCTCTCCGGCGGGCAGCGCCAGGCGGTGGCGATCTCGCGGGCGCTTCGCTGGAACGCCGAGGTCATCATCATGGACGAGCCGACCGCTGCGCTCGGCGTCAAGGAAACGGCGCAGGTGCTTGATCTCGTACGCCATCTCAAGGCGGAGGGGCGCACTGTCCTGCTCATCAGCCACAACATGCGCGACGTGGTCGCGCTGGCGAGCCGGGTCGTGATCCTGCGCAGCGGTCGCAAGCTGCACGACCTGCCGATCGGCGATCTCAGCCCCGACGATCTCAGTCATCTCATCATGTCCGCCCCGGCGCTGGCGGCCTGAGATGACCCGGCCGATCATCATCGACACCGATCCCGGGCAGGACGACGCTGTTGCCCTGCTGCTCGCCCTTGCGCAGCCGGACGAACTCGACATTCGCCTGGTCAGCACGGTCGCGGGCAATGTCGGGATCGACCTGACCACCGCCAACGCGCTGCGCGTCCGCGATCTGGCGGCGCGCCCCGATGTACCCGTGCAGGCGGGCATGGCGCAGCCAATGCTGGAGCCGCTCGAGACCGCGGAATTCGTGTCCGGCCCCGACGGCCTGAGCGGCGCCGGACTGCCGCCCGCCGCTTCGTCGGCGGCTCCCGGCCATGCCGTCCAGGGGATCGTCGAGATCCTGCGCGCGGCCACGGATGGCAGCATCACGATCTGCGCGCTGGGCCCTCTGACCAATGTCGCGATGGCCTTGCGCCTCGCCCCGGAGCTTGCGCCCAGACTGCGCGAGATCGTGGTGATGGGCGGGGCCATCGGCCTAGGCAACATGACACCGGCGGCCGAGTTCAATTTCTATGTCGATCCGCATGCCGCGGCCATCGTCCTCGGAGCGGGCGTTCCTGTCACGCTGTTTGGCCTGCATGCGACGCATCAGGCGATCGCCTCGTCGGCGGCCATGGCGCGACTGGACGGGCTCGGTACCCGCACGGGGCGGGCGGTTCATGGCATGCTGACGCGTCCGCGTCCGGGCGGGCTCGGCACGGCTGCCCACCCCATGCACGACCCATGCGTCATCGCCTGGTTGCTCTGGCCCGAACTGTTCAAGGGCCGTGATTGTCATGTCGAAATCGAGCTCGTCGGCAATGTCCGGGGCCGCTCGACCATCGACTGGAACGGCAGGACGAAGCGCCCGGCGAACGCCTTCGTCGTCAACGAGGTCGACGCCGACCGCCTGTTCGAGCGCATGATCGATGCGCTCGCCCGCTTGCCCTAAGGATTGCTGGATCATGACCCATCCGGTCGACGAGTGTCTCGCCGAGGCCGAGGCCGCGATTGCGCGCATGAAGGAGGCCGCGATCGCCGCGCGCCACCAGCATGCGCGTGCCGAATTGATGCGCCATATGCGGACCACGGCCAGCAAGGTCGTCACGCGACCGCTCGATGAGGCGGTCGCGCTCGTCTCGCGGGAATGGATGAAGGCCTGGAGCCTCGATGCCGGCGCCTATCCCGAGCTGGCCCATGACGTCACTGCCTTCACCGCTGCCTTCTGCGCCGACGCGCGCGAGAGCACGGAGCAGACGCAGGCCGCGATCCGGGTTGCCGTTGCTGCGTTGGAAGCGGGCTTCCGCGCCATCGGCACGAGCCTGAGCGACCAGATGGCCTTCCGCTCCGAATGCGCCCATGGCTGGTGGCAGAGCGTCGTGGCCTTGCCGGCCGAACTGCGGGCCACCGATCGCCGCAGCATTCCGCGCGCTGGCGAGGATGCGCCGTTCTGGAGCGCCGGCGCCCAGCCGCATTGCGGTTGAGGCCTTCGTCTCCGGGCATGGCCATACCCGTTGAGGCGCCAGCATCGGCGAAAGGTTCTTCTCTTCAATTTGTGAAATAAGAAAAACCACACTACCTCAAGTGAATTGCCCCGTTGGGCGTTCGGGTATAGCTGAATTGTTCGATTTACAGAACAATACAGGCGGCCAAGGCCATGGCCAGAGACCCCATCGATCCGCGCCTATCCGCCCGACAAGGCGCGCCTACTGAGGCAATTGGCTTGCCCGAGCGCACTGCTGACCTCGTTCGCGCGTTCGGCAAGTCGGATGCGCGCGACCGTCTCATCGGATTGCGCCAGGCGGTTTCGGGACGGATCGTCTTCACCACCAGTTTCGGCCTCGAGGATCAGGTCCTCACCCATCTGATCGCTCGTGCCGGGCTTCCGATAGAGATCGTCACCCTCGACACCGGCAGGTTCTTTCCCGAGGTCTACGGTCTCTGGGAGGAGACCGAGCGCCGCTATGGTTTGGCGATCCGGCCATTCTACCCGCGCCATGACGCGATCGAGCTCTATGTCCGTCAGAACGGCATCAACGGCTTCTATGCCTCCCGCGAGGCCCGCAAATCCTGCTGCGACATCCGCAAGGTCGAACCGCTCGGCCGGGCCCTGGACGGGGCGGAGATCTGGATCACCGGCTTGCGGTCCGACCAGTCGGCGGCGCGCGGCGGTGTGGCGCTCGCGGAGGTCGAAACGGAGCGCGGCCTGATCAAGTTCAACCCCTTGCTCGACTGGTCGCGCGAGGCCGCGCTGAGTTTCTCCAAGACTGAAGGAATCCCGCTCAATCCTTTGCATGAAAAAGGCTTTATCTCGATCGGATGCCAACCCTGCACCCGTGCGATCGCGCCGGGCGAGCCGGAGCGGGCCGGGCGCTGGTGGTGGGAGGACGACGCGGCCAAGGAATGCGGCCTACATGTCGGGCCGGACGGGAATCTGGTCCAGGCCAAGGCTGCCACTGCGGCGGAGGCGCGACCATGATCCAGCTGAGCCATCTGCAGAAGCTCGAAGCCGAGGCGATCTTCATCATTCGCGAGGTGGTGGCGACCTGCGACAAGCCAGTGCTGCTTTATTCGATCGGCAAGGATTCCGCCGTTCTGCTGCATCTCGCCCTGAAGGCGTTCTATCCGGCCAAGCCACCTTTCCCGTTGCTCCATGTCGATACGACCTGGAAGTTCCGTGAGATGATCGCCTTCCGTGACGAGACCGCCGGTCGGCTCGGGCTCGATCTGATCGTCCATGTCAACCAGGATGGGGTCAGGGCCGGTATCGGGCCCTTCGCCTCGGGCTCGCGCGTCCATACCGACGTGATGAAGACGCAAGGGCTGAAACAGGCGCTCGACCTGCACAAATTCGATGTCGCCTTTGGCGGCGCGCGGCGCGACGAAGAGAAGAGCCGCGCCAAGGAGAGAATCTTCTCGCTGCGCAGCGCAGAGCATCGCTGGGACCCCAAGAACCAGCGCCCGGAGCCCTGGCAGCTCTTCAACACCCGCAAGCACAAGGGCGAGAGCTTTCGCGTCTTTCCGCTCTCCAACTGGACCGAGCGCGATGTCTGGGACTACATCGCGCTCGAGAACATCCCGGTCGTGCCGCTCTACTTCGCCGCACCGCGCGCTGTCGTGCGCCGCGACGGAGCCTGGATCATGCGCGACGACGAGCGCATGGAACTCGCGCCCGGCGAGGTCGTCGAGACCCGCATGGTCCGCTTCCGGACGCTCGGCTGCTACCCGCTGACCGGTGCGGTCGAGAGCGAAGCCGCAAGCCTCACCGACATCATCGCCGAGATGCGCTCCTCGCGCGCCTCCGAGCGCCAGGGCCGTGTCATCGACCATGACGGCGCCGGCTCGATGGAACAGAAGAAGCAGGAAGGGTACTTCTGATGGCTGTCGCCGCCGAGAAGAAGCGCCCGGGCGCCACGGCTCCGCTCCCCGCAAACGACTCCTCGGGGCTCAGCGAAACCGCCCAGCATTCTCTGCTGCGCTTCATCACCTGCGGCTCGGTCGATGACGGCAAGTCGACGCTGATCGGACGCGTGCTCTATGAGGCCGGTGCGGTCTTCGACGATCAGCTCACGGCCCTCGATGCCGATTCCCGCAAATTCGGGACGCAAGGCGCGGAGCCCGATTTCGCACTGCTGGTCGACGGGCTTTCGGCCGAACGCGAACAGGGCATCACCATCGATGTCGCCTATCGCTATTTTGCAACGGAGAAGCGCAGCTTCATCGTCGCCGATACGCCGGGCCACGAGCAGTATACCCGCAACATGGCGACCGGCGCCTCGACCGCCGATCTCGCCATCATCCTGATCGACGCCCGCAAGGGCCTGTTGCCGCAGACGCGCCGCCACTCCTTCATCGTCTCGCTGGTCGGCGTCCGCCACGTCGTGGTTGCGATCAACAAGATGGATCTCGTCGGTTACGACGAAGCGGTCTTCGACCGGATCGCTGCGGATTATCGCGCGGCGGTGAAGAGCCTCGGCTTTACGTCGGTCGATATCATCCCGGTTTCGGCGCGAGACGGCGAGAACGTGATGCGTCCCTCAGCCGCGATGCCCTGGCATAAGGGGCCGGCGCTGCTGCCTCTGCTGGAGGCCATCGTCGTCGAACAGGAGACGCGCGACGAGGCCGGCTTCGTCCTGCCCGTGCAATGGGTGAACCGACCCGATCTGGATTTCCGTGGCTATGCCGGCACAGCGGCCCGCGGCCGTGCCCGCGTCGGCGATGCCGTCACAGTGCTGCCGTCCGGGCGCAGCAGCACGATCGCGCGGCTGATTACCCCGTCAGGCGAAGCCAGCAACGCGGCGGCGGGGCAGGCCGTCACCCTGACCCTGGCTGACGAGATCGACATTTCGCGCGGGGACGTCATCGCTTCCGCGGCGAGCCCGGTTCCCGTCCGGCGCGAGCTCCGGGCGCGGCTGCTATGGACTGGCGAGCGCGCCATGCTGGAGGGCGGTCAGTTCGTGCTGAAGCTCGCGACCCAGGCCGTGAACGCCACGATCGGCGCGCTGGATCACAGCATCGACATCGAGGGCTTCAAGCCGGTGCCGGCGCAGGTCCTGCGCATGAACGGGATCGGCCTGGTGACGCTGCGGCTCGACCGGCCGCTGGCCACCTTGCCCTATCAGGAGAGCCGGGATCTCGGCGGCTTTATCCTGATCGATCGGATCAGCAACGAAACGGTCGCCTTTGGTTTCGTGGTCGCCGAGCCGGGCGCGGGGCGAAGCCTGAACCCGGCGGAGGCGCTCGGTACGGCCGACCGCCTGCGACAGGCGCGCAACCGCCTGATCGGCGCTCCCGGCACGCCGGATCGGCGGCTCTGGTGGAGCGCCGTGAGTTGGCGCCTGCTCAGCACGGCAGGACTGTTCGGAGCAGCCCTTGCACTGACCGGCCGGCCCGGCGTCTCGGGTGTCCTCGCGCTCGGCGACCTCGCCCTGCGCCCGACCTTGCGCGGCCTTCATGCCCGGCTGTGGCAGAAGCACCCATCAGCCGCGCTTCAGGACGGCGCCGGCATCTGATCGATCGAGATCGTTTCGCCGGATGCAGGATGGCGGGTCGCAGCGTCCTCAGCCCGCGACCACCGCCGTCGCCTCAATCTCGATCAGCGCCTGCGGCTCGACCAGCGCGACGACCTGAACGACCGCCATCGCCGGAAAATGCCGCCCGAGAGTCTCGCGATAGATCGGCCCCATATCCTTCAGGCTGGCGCGATAGGCCTCGATATCGGTGACATACCAGGTCAGCCGCACGATATCCTCGATGCGCCCGCCGCCGGCCTCGACCACAGCCTTGATATTGGCGAGGGTCTGACGGAGCTGCGGCAGAAACCCCTCGGCGAAGACACCGTGCTCATTCCAGCCGACGAGACCGCCTGTCACGAGCACACGGCCTTCGGCGACCATGCCGTTGGCATAGCCGCGCGGCACCGGCCAGCCCTCGGGCAGGATCGCGCGTGATGCTGGAAGGTTCGACATGGCGGAGCCTCGGTCTTCGGCCGTTTCGGCCTGTTCTTGGGGGAATCAGGTCTCGGTGAGCGCCAACTGGCGCAGTGCGAAACGCTGCAGCTTGCCGGTCGCCGTCTTCGGCAGGGCCGGGACGAACGCGATGGCGCGCGGGTATTTATAGGGCGCGATACCCGCCTTCACATGCTCCTGCAATGCCTTGGCGAGGGCCGTATCGCCGCGGATGCCATCGCGCAGCACGACATAGGCCTTGACGACCTGGCCCCGGTCCGGACAGGGCGCCCCCACCACGCCGCACTCGGCGACATCGGGATGGGTGAGAAGGCAGGCTTCGACCTCCGGCCCGGCAATATTGTAGCCGGCAGAGATGATCATGTCGTCCGAGCGCGCCTGGTACCAGAAATAGCCGTCCGCATCGCGCAGATAGGTATCGCCGGTGATGTTCCAGCCGTCCTGCGCATATTTCGCCTGCCTGGGATCGGCGAGATAGCGGCAGCCGGTCGGGCCGCGCACCGCGAGGCGTCCAGGCGTGCCATCGGGCAGGGGATTGCCGGCCTCGTCGACGATCCGCGCCTCGTAGCCAGGAACGGGCAGGCCGGTGGCGCCCGGCCTTATCGCCTCGCGCGGCGCGGAAATGAAGATATGCAGCATCTCGGTGGCGCCGATGCCGTCCATCAGCGGCAGCCCCGTCCGCTTCAGCCAGACTTCGAAGGTCGCCTTGGGCAGGGATTCCCCGGCCGAGACGCAGATGCGCAGGGAAGAGATATCGCGGCCGTCGAGCTTGTCGAGCATGGCGCGATAGGCCGTCGGCGCCGTGAAGCAGACGCTCGCCTTGTGGCGCTCGATCGCTGTGACGAGATCGGCGGGGGCGGCCCTGTCGGGCAGCACCATCGCGGCACCGATCCGCATCGGGAACAGCACGAGTCCGCCGAGCCCGAAGGTGAAGGCGAGCGGCGGCGAGCCGATGAAGCGGTCTTCCGGTGCCGCCTTCAGCACGCGCGCGCCATAGGTGTCGCAAATGGCGAGCAGATCCTGGTGGAAATGCATGGTGCCCTTCGGCTCGCCGGTGGTGCCGGACGTGAAGCCGATCAGGCAGACATCATCGCGGGCGGTATCGGCGGCAGTGGCGGTCTCATAGCCCGCGCGCGCCATCAGGGTTTCGAGATCGGCGGGCGTGCCGCCGCCCCAGGTCACGATGTGCGGGAGCTCCGGGGTCTGCGTCTGGGCCGTCCGGAGATCATCGATCAATCGGTGATCGCACAGGGCAAGGGTGATCTTCGCCTTGCGGATGGGATAGGCGAGTTCGCCGGCTCGCAGCATCGGCATGGTCGCGACCGCGACGCCGCCAGCCTTCAGGACGGCGAGATAGGCAGCGACCATCATCGGTGTGTTGGCGGCCCGCAGCAGCACACGGTTGCCCGGCTTCATTCCGAGATCGCGGGTCAGCACATTGACGATGCGATTTACACGCTGGGCGAGCTCGGCATAGCTCCAGACCTCGCGATCCGAGATGATGGCGACACGGTCGCCGCGGCCCTCGCTGACGTGACGATCGAGCAGTTCGGTCGTGACATTCAGCCGCTCGGGATAGGAGAGACCGGCATCTGTTAGCTTGAGGTCGGGCCAGCTCTCGCGCGGTGGCAGGTTGTCCCGCGCGAAACCGTCCAGATGTCCCGACCGCACGAACTCCGCCTGCGCCATCTCAGCCTCCGCTCATGGCATGCGCTTTCAGGAGGTCGCGCGCGATGACGACCTTCTGCACCTCGCTGGCGCCCTCATAGATCCTGAGCGCCCTGATCTCGCGATAGAGCTCCTCGACCTTGACGCCCCTGGTCACGCCGAGCCCGCCATGGATCTGCACGGCGCGGTCGATGACGCGCTGGGCGTTCTCGGTTGCGACGAGCTTGGCGAGCGCAGCTTCGCGCGTGACGCGCGGCGCACCCTTGTCCTTGGTCCAGGCCGCCCTATAGACCAGCAGGGCAGCGGCATCGACCTCGGCCGCGCTGTCCGCGATCGCGGCCTGCGAGAGCTGGAGATCGCCGAGCGTTCCGCCAAAGAGCTTTCTGCCATTGGCGTGCGACACGGTCTCGTGCAGCGCGCGCCGGGCGAATCCGAGCGCCGCGGCACCGACCGTCGAACGGAAAATGTCGAGGGTGGCCATGGCGACCTTGAATCCGTCGCCGGGCCCGCCGATCCGGTTGCCGACCGGGACCCGGCAGGCGTCGAAGCGGAGCGTGGCAAGCGGGTGCGGCGCAATCACATCGATGCGCTCTGCAATGCTCAGGCCGGGCGTGTCGGCCTCGACCAGGAAGGCAGAGAGCCCGCGCGCGCCGGGCGCCTCACCCGTCCGTACGAAGACGACATAGTGGTCGGCGATGCCGCCATTCGAGATCCAGGTCTTCTCGCCGTCGATCCGGACATGGTCGTTGCCATCGGGCGTAGCCGTCGTCGCCATCGCAGCGACATCCGAGCCGGCTTCCTTCTCGGAAAGCGCAAACGCCGCGATCCGTTTGCCGTCGCGGATGCCTGGCAGGATGCGGGCCTGCATAGCCTCCGATCCGGCAAGGGAGATCGAACCCGTGCCAAGCCCCTGCATGGCGAAGGCGAAATCCGCGAGCCCGTCGCGCGCCGCAAGAATTTCGCGGGCGAGGCAGAGTGTGCGAACGTCCAGGGACTCGCCGAGCCCGCCATGCGCCGCCGGCACGACGGCTCTCAGGAAGCCGGCCTCGCCAAGCGCCTTCACCCGCGCCCGGCAGGCGGCATCGACATCGTCATGCGGCAGGCCGGGGAGAGTGGCGTCGGCCCAATCTGAGAGATCCCTGGCAAAGGCGCGATGACGATCCTCGAAGAACGGCCAGTCGAGCGTATCGCCGAGAATGCCGATGCCGATCATCTCAGTTCCCCTCGAAGACCGGCTTCTGTTTGGCGGCGAAGGCGTGATAGGCGCGGGCGAAATCCTCGGTCTGCATGCAGAGCGCCTGCGCCACGGCTTCGGCCTCGATCGCCGCCTCGACCGACATCGCCCACTCCATCTCGAGCATGCGCTTGGTCATCGCGTTGGCGAAGGTCGGCCCGTCCGCCAGTTCGCCCGCGAGTGCCTGCGCCTCGCCGAGCAGCGCTTCCTTGCCGACGAGTCGGTTGAGGAAGCCCCAGCGCTCGGCTTCCTCCCCCCTGAGCACACGGCCGGTATAGAGCAGCTCGGCCGCCCGGCCCTGACCGATGATGCGCGGCAGCATCGCACAGGCGCCCATGTCGCAGCCGGCAAGGCCGACGCGGTTGAACAGGAAGGCGATCTTGGTCTCGGGCGTGCCGTAGCGAATGTCCGAGGCCATGGCCATGATCGCACCCGCGCCGGCGCAGATGCCGTCGATCGCCGCGATCACCGGCTGCGGGCAGCCGCGTATCGCCTTGACCAGATCTCCGGTCATGCGGGTGAATTTCAGCAGATCCTTGGTGTCCATCGCGACCAGCGGCCCGATGATCTCGAAGACGTCGCCGCCGGAGGAGAAATTGCCGCCGGCTCCCGTGATCACGATCGCCTTGACCGCTTCCTCCTTCTGCGCGGCGAGGAAGAAATCGGTGAGCTCGCGATAGCTCTCGAAGGTGAGCGGGTTCTTCTTCTCCGGCCGGTTCAGCGTCACCGTTGCGACCTTGCCGGCAACCGACAGGCCGAAATGCGCCGGCCGGAACCCCGCGAGCGGCAAGGTGGTGGCGTTGGCGATGCTCATGCGTTCTCTCCCCGGCCCGCCGCTTCATCGGCGCGGCGCTTGATGGCCTGGTGCAGTGAGGCCTTGGTCTGTCCGAGAAGGCGGAAGAGCTGGACGATCTCGGGCTGGTCGAGGCCGGCGAAGAGCTCGGCGATCCAGCCTTCATGCCGCTCCGCCATGGCGCGAAAACTCTTGCGGCCCAGCGCCGTCAGCGTCAGCACCTGGACGCGCCGGTCTTGCGCCGCCGGGCGCTTGTCGACCAGCCCGTCGGCCAGCAGGCCGGCGACCACGGCGGTGACATTGCCGTTCGACACCATCAGCCGTTGCGAGACCTCGCCGACCGTCATGCCCGTCGTCGATTTGTCGAGCTGCGCCATCAGGTCGAAGCGCGGCAGCGTCGTCTTGAATTCCTCGCGCAGGCGGTTGCGAATCTCGGTCTCGATCAGGGTCGAGCAGGTCAGCATCCTGAGCCAAAGCCTGAGCTCGTCCTTGTGATCGCCGGGACGCTCGCTTGCCTTGGTCTCACGGTCGAGGATGAGGCCGGGGGAGGGTGTTTCCATCGTTCTAGAACTCCCCGCCATTGATCAGGATCGACTGGCCGGTGATCCCGGCACTGGAGGGACCGCAGAGGTAGAGCACGGCTGCCGCCACCTCTTCCGGAGCGATCAGCCGGCCCTGGGGGTTGCCCTTGACCAGCTCTGCCAGCGCCTGCTCGCTCGGCTTTCCCGTCTTGGCGGTGATCGCCTCGATGCTGTCCGCCACCATGTCGGTATCGGTGTAGCCGGGGCAGATCGCATTCACCGTGACGCCGGACCTGGCCGTCTCGAGCGCGAGCGAGCGCGTCAGCCCGATCACCGCGTGCTTGGCCGCGACATAGGCCGAAACATAGGGATAGCCGCGATGTCCGGCGGTGGAGGCGATCGCGATCAGCCGGCCCTCGCGGCGCTCGGTCATGCCGGGCAGGGTGGCCCGGAAGGCATTGACCGTGCCGATCAGGTTCAGCTCCAGCATCCGCCGGAAGCGCTCGGCGTCGCTCTTCAGGAATGGGCCGGTCTCGACCCCGCCCGCATTGGCGACGACGATATCCAGCGGCCGTTCACGGGAGAGAGCGCTAACCGCCGCCGCAACGGCTGCCTCATTGGTGACATCGGCGAGGGCAAAGCTGTCGGCATCGCCCTCGGCAATGGCGCTCTGCAGGGTCGCCGCGCTGCGGCCGATGATCGAGACATGGGCGCCGGCCGCCTTGAGCGCGCCGGCAACAGCCCGCCCGATGCCACGCCCGCCGCCCGTCACCAGAGCATGTCGTCCCGCCAGGTCCATGACGCCGAGCCTCCTCATGCCGAACAATATATTTTAGGTCTGAAGCAATTTGCAAGCGAGGCTTGAAACAAGCCCATGATCGTGAATTGCGCACGGCAATAGCGGAATACGCATAGGATTGGACGCGTGACCGCCCTCCGTGCCGAAGCCGTGGCGATCCCTCTTGAGGAAAAAATATTTCAGGCTTAAAATAATATCCGTCACAGCCTGGGAGGATGGGTGATGCGCATTGCGGTCGTCGGGGGCGGTCCTGCCGGACTCTATTTCGCGCTGCTGATGAAACGTGACTGGCCGGCGCTGGACGTCACGGTCTTCGAGCGCAACCAGCCTGACGACACGTTCGGGTTCGGCGTCGTCTTTTCCGACCAGACGCTCGATACCTTCAAGGCGGCCGACCCTGAAAGCTACGGCGCGATCGTCGACAATTTCGCCTACTGGGACGATATCGAGATCCGCTTCAAGGACACGCTCCATCGTGTCTCCGGCAATGGCTTTTGCGGCTGCTCGCGCCGTTCACTGCTGATGCTGGTGCAGGAGCGCTGCCGGCAGCTCGGCGTCACGCTGAAATTCGGAACGGAAGCCGATGACATCGAAGCACTGAAGCGCAACTTCGATCTCGTGGTCGCGGCCGACGGCATCAACAGCCGCATCCGCGAAGGCTGGCGGGAACGCTTCAGGCCACAGGTCGATCTGCGACCGAACAAGTTCACCTGGATGGGCTCGACCCGCCCCTTCGATGCCTTCACCTTCTTCTTCAAGGAGACCGAGCACGGGCTCTTCATTGCCCATTGCTACCAGTACGAGGCCGGGCGCTCGACATGGGTGCTGGAGACGGACCCCGAGACCTTTGCAAAAGCTGGTCTGGAGGGCATGGACGAAGCCGCCTCGGCCACCGTCCTTGAAGGCATCTTCGCAGATGAGCTGCAGGGGCACCGGTTGATCACCAATCGCTCGCTCTGGCGCAATTTCCCGATGATCCGCTGCGAGAACTGGGTCTCGGACAACGTCGTGCTGATCGGAGACGCCAAAGCGACTGCGCATTTCTCGATCGGGTCGGGCACCAAGCTGGCCATGGAGGACGCGATCGCGCTCCATCGTGCCTTCGGCGAAGCGAAGCTCGACGTCTCCGCCGCCCTTTCGCTCTACGAACGGACCCGGCGCGAAGAGGTCGAGAAGATCCAGCACGCGGCGGATGTCTCGCTGGTCTGGTTCGAGCAGCTGCGTCGCTTCTGGGATTTCGATCCGTTGCGTTTTGCCTTCGGTCTGATGACGCGCTCGAAGGCGATCACCTATGACAATCTCGCTCTGCGCGCGCCCGGCTTCGTCGCTGCCATCGACACGCTTGTGGCAGACGAGGTCGGCCCCACGGCGCGGCGCAAGCGCGATGGTTCCCCCGTGGTACCCGCCTTCCAGCCGTTCCGGCTCCGCGAGATGCAGGTCGAGAACCGCATGGTGCTCTCGCCCATGTGCCAGTATTCGGCGGTAGAGGGCCTGCCGACGGACTGGCACCTGATGCATTATGGCTCGCGGGCCATCGGCGGGCCGGGCTTGATCGTCAGTGAGATGACCTGTGTCGCCCCCGACGCCCGCATCACGCCCGGCTGCACCGGCCTCTACAGCGACGAGCAGGAGGCGGCCTGGACGCGCATCGTCGACTTCGTTCACGCGAACTCGGCCGCGAAATTCTGCCTGCAGCTCGGGCATGCCGGCCGCAAGGGCGCGACCAGGCTGATGTGGGAAGGGATGGACCGGCCGCTTCCCGCAGGGGCCTGGCCGATCATCTCGGCCTCGCCTTTGCCCTATTATCCCGAGAGCCAGGTGCCGCGCGAGATGACGCGCGCCGACATGGACCGCGTGCGTTCAGAGTTCGTCGCCGCAGCCAAGCGCGGCGAGCGGGCAGGCTTCGATATGCTGGAACTGCACTGCGCCCATGGCTATCTGCTGGCGAGCTTCCTCTCGCCGCTGACGAACCACCGGACGGACGCCTATGGCGGCTCGCTCGAGAACCGCCTGCGCTACCCGCTCGAGGTGTTTCGGGCGCTGCGCGAGGCCTGGCCGCGGGAGAAGCCGATGTCCGTTCGCATTTCGGCCACGGACTGGAAGGAAGGCGGCCTGTCGCCTGAGGACTCAGTCGCCATTGCGGCCGCCTTTGCCGGGGAAGGCTGCGACCTCGTCGATGTTTCCACGGGGCAGACCGTGAATGACAGCCGGCCGATCTATGGCCGCATGTTCCAGACGCCGTATTCGGACCGCATCCGCAACGAGGCGCGCATCGCCACCATGTGCGTCGGCAATATCACGACGGCCGATCAGGTGAACACGATCATTGCGTCGGGCCGCGCCGATCTCGTCGCGCTGGGCCGACCGCACCTGGCCGATCCATCCTTCGTCCTGCGCGCTGCGGCCTGGTACGGCGTCGATACAGCGCAACCGGTCCAGTACCAGCCCGGCAAAGACCAGCTGATGCGCAACACGCCGCGCGAGCGCGAGGACCTGACCGAGCTCAAGCTCAAGGGCAAGCCGGGGCGGCACGCGGACGCACATTAGCCATTCACCCTTGCCGCGCGCGAGACGACGGGCGACAAGGCCGGCGATCAGATACCGCCGGAGCCGAGCCCATGGATGCCGCCAACCCGCCGCTCGCCGGCCGCCAGCCGGCAATACCTGACGGCCTGCGCATCTATGCGGTGGGCGACGTCCATGGCCGCCTCGATCTGCTGCGCGAGCTCGAGGCCCAGATTGAAGCGGATGCCCGTTCAGCCTCAGGCAAGCGCGTCATCCAGGTCATGCTTGGCGACTATATCGACCGCGGTCCCGACTCCTCTGGCGTGATCGCTCATCTCATCGACAAGCGGCGCGAACGCGAGCTCGTCACGCTGCGCGGCAATCATGAGGACTACACGCTCGGCATTCGCCATGCGCCCGATCTCGTGCTGCGCTGGTGCCGGTTTGGCGGCGTCGAGACGCTGGCATCCTACGGCATCGACGTGGCCGAGTTCGACGAGGTCGAGGAAGATCTGGCGTGCCGTCAGATCGTGCAGCGCTTCTTCGCTGCGCAACCGGCCGACCACGCCGCATTCATCGCGCAGGCGCCCCTGAACTGGCGCTGCGGTGACTATCTTTTCGTGCATGCCGGCATCCGCCCGGGCATTCCCCTCGGCGAGCAATCCGAACAGGACATGCTCTGGATCCGGCACGAATTTCTCGACAGCGAAGAGGATTTCGGTTTCGTCGTGGTTCACGGGCATACGCCGACGACTGCCCCGGTCATCCGCCCGAACCGCATCGGTATCGACACGCGCGCCTATGAAACGGGGCAGCTGACCTGCGTGGTGCTCGAAGGCACCGACCGGCGAATCCTGACGACAGGCTGAGCCGGTCGCAACCCGGAACCTCGCCGGCCACCATTCGTTCGGGAACAATGGTCCTGGCTCGTGCCGGCCCTGTATCATGGGAATGACGGGGCAACCCGCCTGACCCACTCGCGGGCACAGTCCAGTTTATTGCATTTCCGCAATGTCATCGTGGCAACAGGCGATCTGTTGTTGCATTCGAAAGCGGTTATCTCTGCTGCGAACACTGGCCAACGGGCCAAGGAAGCGATCAGGAGGTCACCCATGAAGCTCACAGGCATCCATCACGTCACCGCGATCTCGGCCAACGCGCCGCAGAACCGGCGCTTCTATGTCGAGACGCTCGGTATGCGCATGGTCAAGAAGACGGTCAATCAGGACGACACCTCGGCCTATCATCTGTTCTACGCCGACGGCGCCGGCTCGCCCGGCACCGACCTGACCTTTTTCGACTGGCCGGCTCCTCCGGCCAAGCGCGGCACCCATTCGATTACCCGCACCTCCCTGCGCGTCGCTGACGAGACGTCGTTGGACTGGTGGCGCGAGCGGCTGACGGCGGCTGGCGTCACGGTTTCGGATATCCGTGCCATCAATGGCCGCGCCGCGATCGATTTCGAGGATCCGGAAGGCCAACGCCTGACGCTGATCGCCGATGGCGGTGCGATTCCCTTCGTGGCCTGGGACAGGAGTTCCGTGCCCGCCGAACATCAGATCCGCGGCCTTGGCCCGGTGACGATTTCCGTGCCGAAGCTGGAGCGGACCGAGCTCGTGCTGGGCAAGCTGCTCGGCCTTGAGCGCATCGCGGACTATCGCGACGCGGCTCATGCGACCGGCGACATCCACGTCTTCAAGGTCGGCGATGGCGGGCCGGCGGCGGAGCTGCATGTCGCGGTAGAGCCCGACCTGCCACAGGCACGCGAAGGGGCGGGCGGTGTCCACCATCTCGCGCTGCGGACGCCGACCTTCGGCGAGTACGATGAATGGGCGGAGCGCCTGCGCGCCACCGGCTATCCCAATAGCGGTCCGGTCGATCGCTTCTATTTCCGCTCGCTCTATCTGCGCGAGCCGAATGGAATCCTGATCGAGATCGCCAGCGACGGTCCCGGCTTCGCAACCGATGAGCCGGCGGAAACGATGGGCGAAAAGCTCGCGCTGCCGCCCTTCCTCGAGCCGAAGCGCCGGGAGATCGAGGCCAACCTGAAGCCGCTCTAAAGGCATCGGCCCGAAAACTGGATTGCGGTTTTCGGGAACGCTGATGCGGACACAGAAGGTGGGGTCCTCGGAGCGGATCACGTATCCGGTCCGATGATCCAACGCGCCAGGCGGCTCAGCCGAGCCGCTCGGATCTGATCCGGATCCCGGCGGCGTCACGGTCGAATGTATCGGCCGTGACGCCCTCGCTGCGCAGAACATGCTTCTGCAGCTTGCCGCTCGCCGTCTTCGGAAGTTCGTCCACGACCCGGATGAAGCGCGGCACCATGTAATGCGCGATGCGCTCCGCAAGGAAGCTCACAAGCTCGGTCTGGTCGAGCGCGCCGCCTGGGACCGGGGTGACGACGGCCAGCACCTCATCCTCGCCATGCTCGCTCGGCACCGCGACGGCAACCGCCTCGCGAACCCCGGGATGGGCCAGGATCTCGCTCTCCAGTTCGAAGGAGGAAATGTTCTCGCCGCGCCGGCGGATCACGTCCTTGAGCCGGTCGACGAAGAAGAAGCGCCCGTCCGGCACCTGGCGAAAGGCATCGCCAGTGTGGAACCAGCCATTGCGCATCGCCGCGACCGTCGCCTTGGCATTCCCATAATAGCCCTTCAGCAGCGCCCAGGGCCGGTGCGAACGAACCAGCAATTCGCCGACCTCGCCCCTCGGCACCTCCCGGTCGTGGACATCCGCGACCCGCAACTCGAACCAGGGGCGTGGCAATCCCGCCAATCCTTGTTCTGCAATGCCGGGACCGGCGCTGAGCGGACTGGCGATCTCCGTCATGTTGTAGACGGTGTGCAGATCGACGCCGAAGCGCTCGCGGAACGAGATCGCGTCCTCGCCGAAGGGCACGATGAAGGCCTTCTTCAGCGGGTGATCGCGCTCTCGCTCGCCGGTCGGCTGCTTCAGCAGGAATGTCGCCATGACACCGAGCAGCAAGACCAGCGTACTGCCCGTGCCGCGAATGGCATCCCAGAAATCCGCGGTGCGGAACTCGCGGACCATGCCGATCGACCCGCCGCAGGCGAGCATCGCATAGACATAGAGCGTCGAGCCGCAATGGAAGATCGGGCCGCAAACCAGGCAGCAATCCTCGGGGCCGATGCAGTCGAATGCGTCGGGCCCCATCGTGTAGAGCTGCACATAGGACGACATCACGCCCTTGGCATTGCCGGTCGTGCCGGAGGTGTACATGATCGCCTGGGTGTCCCAGGGCTCGATCGCGCGCTCCAGCGCCAGGGCATCGTCCGCAACCACCGTGGGGGGCTCGAACGGCGCGGCGGTGACGCCTGGGAGCTGCGGCGCCGGATGCTCGCTCTCGCCGACCAGCAGAACCTGCCGCAGCTTGCCGGGATTGACCTCCGCCAGCCTCGGCACCAGCGCCCGATGGCCGATCATCAGCCTGGCGTCGGCATCGTCGAGCACATATTCGAGCGGGCGGCCGCGCGCGGCGGTGTTCAGCGGGACATAGACGGCGCCGAGATAGTTGATCGCGAACCAGGTCGCCAGCAGGTCGGGGCCATTGCCCATCCAGCACAGAACATGGTCGCCCTGCTTCACGCCGGCTGCGGCAAGGGCGGCGGCGCGCAAACGCACCTGTCGCAGCGCTTCGACATAGCTCCAGGTCACGCCGGGCCAGAACTGGACGAAACGCCGATCCGGAATTGTCCTGGCCTGGCGCTCGAGCATGTAGCGCAGCACGCACGCCTCGCTCCCGGGCACTTTCGCGGCATCTGCCAAATCCTTGCCAACCGTCATCAGCCGCGCTCCTCCAGGGCATCGCTCTGATCCGGCCAGGGGCGGGGCGGCGATTTCCGGTGAAAGCCTGCGGCAGATCCGGCGCCAGCGTCAATTGCGAGCGGCGCTCTGCGGCGTTGCCGCTGCTTCACACCAGAGCGGAAGTCTCAACCCGGCGCCTGTTCACGGATTGCCCTGGCGGTCTCCTTCTGCGCGTCGAAGGCGGCCCGTCGCTGCCGGATCTCATCGGGCGAGAGACGTTCGATATTGCAATAGTCCAGCTTCCAGTCCGGGGTAGCCCCCCAGATCAATGGGGACTGCACCGTGGTCCTTGGCGCCGGTGCCCGCTCCAGCGTGGCCAGAGCCAGATCGAGCGTGACGTCATGGGAACTGCGGTCGTTCGGTCGTCCGGCGGAATTGCCGAGCGGAAAATCCGAAAACAGGAAGCGCGGCACGCCGACATATTCGACGATGTCCTTGGCGCAGCCCATGACAACGGTCGCGATGCCATTCTCCTCCAGCGTCCGGGCGGCGAGACCGACGCTTTGATGGCAGACGGGGCAATTGGGCACCAGAATCGCTGCATCGACCGCATCCGCCGTGCAGCGGGCGACGATCTCCGGGCAATCGATCTCGAGCGTCACGCGGTGGCTGCGATTGGTCGGCAAGCCATGGAAGCGCGGCGCAATCGAGCCGAGCCGCCCTGAGATCGCCGCTCGGCGCAATGCGGCCAGCGGGAAATAGCTCCCGAGATCTTCGGCGGTCGTATGCGTACGGTCGATAGCGACATGGGCGATGCGCAGGTCGTGCTCGTCATCAGTATCGGCGGAATAGACGGAATAGAACTTGGCTGCGGCGTTGTAGGGCGCTCCCGGTCCCTGATCGCCCTTGTCCGGTTGGTAGGGGGCAGCCGTCGTGATGATCGTCACCCGGCATTCCGAAAGCGGCCTCGCCAAAGCCTGAAACGGCACCGCGGCGTAATGCGCCCACGCGTAGGGCTGACCATATCCCAGCGCCTGATAGTAAGTGCTGACACGCTGAAGATAGGGGATCGGCGCATCATGGACGGGCGCAAACCCGAATATGTCGCTGCGTTCGCCGACCATCGCGGGCGCTCCCGTTCCTGCCGCGACGCGGCATGGCCGCACGGTAGAGCAGCGTCGCGAGACGCTGCAATGCGCGGATGCCCTCAATCGGTCGGCCGCCAGTTCCGGCAGCGCTTGACCCTCCATCCGGTGGAGGCCCTAGGACAACGCCATGAAGGAAGAACGGCACACGATTGGCGAGCTTGCAAAGCTCAGCGGCGTCTCGGTCAGGCGGATTCGGTTCTATTCCGACAGCGGATTGCTGCCGCCGGCGACGCGGACCTTTAGCAACTACCGTGTGTATTCCGCGGAGGATGTCGCGCGTCTCGATCTGATCCGGGCGCTGCGCGATATCGGGCTCGGCCTCGCAGTCATCCGAAAGATCCTGTCGAGGCGGCTTTCGTTGACGGACGTTCTGACCATGCGCCTTCGCGCGTTGGAGGCGGAGATCGCCTCGCAGCGCCGCGTCGCCGCCGTCCTGCGCGCGACCTTGAAGTCGCCCGACCCCACCGAAACCGATCTCAGGAGATTATGGACCGTGACGACCCTTTCCAATGCCCAGTTTCGCCTGCTGGTCGAGCGCTTCTACGACGAGGTCGCCGGAGGCGCGCAGATGGACGATGCCTGGAAGCGCCAGATGATCGAGGCCAGCACACCCGAGCTTCCGGATGATCCGACGCCCGCGCAGATCGATGCCTGGGCCGAGCTTACGGCGATCATCACCGATGAAAGCTACATGGCAGAGATGCGGGCGAATGCCGGGGCCATGTGGACCGCTGAGTTCGATCCCGCCGCCTATGCCGAAGCCGCGAACCGGACCCTCGCCAAGGTTCGCGCCGCGATGGACGACGGTGCAAGGCCGGATTCCGCAAGCGCTGCCGCGATCGCACGGGAATGGCTTGAACTCTCAGCCCACGCAATGAAGCGCGCTCCCGATCGGGCCTTCCTGGATTGGCATCTCGATCAGTATCGGAAGCACCACGCCCGTTCGATCCGCTATCAGCAGCTGCTCGCCATCTTGCGCGGCGACGATGCAGGAGGCCCGGCGGGCTCCGAATGGCACTGGATCAATGAAGCGATGAGGCCGCTTCTGGCTCTACCGGAATGAGATCCGGAATGACGCGCGGATGCCGTGTCAGGGCGTCTCCCGCTCAGGGGGAGGTCGCGCCGCTGCTTGGGCTGCCGCGCCTTGGCATTTGCCTCAGGAGCCTTCCACTATCACTGCGATGTCGCCGCGCGGAAGCGAATGGCCCCGAAGATGTGGTCGAGCTCCCGGGTGAAGGTGGTGCTGAAGATGACCGCTTCGGCCTCAGCGCGTGGCACCGCCATCGACAGCAAGGTCTCCCTCACTTGCTCGCAATGGGCCCGGAGTTCCGAGAGGGTGACATGGGCCTCTTCCACGGAATCGGCGCCCAGCAGCGCCACGCGACCGAGGATCACGATTACGGCGGCCTCCAGCGCGGTGATGCTCGCAAGCAGAGCGGTATTCCGTGCCGGCCCGTAAGGATCGACTGCATATCCCATGACGCGTTCCTCCACTCAAGTTCCGCCCAGCGATAGGTACGGCCACGTGACGAAGCTCCCCCGAGGGTCTATCGCTGGAGTGCCCCCCATCGCGTGTCCGTCTTCGGCAAGGTCTGCATTCGGCAAGGTCTGCGCAGCGAAGTTCAGTGGGCTCCTGCCAGGAACCTCAGGCGCCGTTTCTACCCGACAATCCGGCTCGCAAACCTGACATGACGTGTCAGCCTAATGTCAGCTTCGGCGTCGTAGGGTTGCGGGTTGCCGGGCCGAGATGCATGCGCGCTCGCGCCAGACGTGGAACAACCGCTCACACAGCCTTCCGCGCAAGGGATGGGAAAGACGAAGGCGCGCGGCCTTGCCGTGCGCGCGGATTTCGCTCCTCCCTAGTCATACATCCCGCTCTTGCAGCGATAGCCGACGAAGCAGCTCGCTGTGTCGCGGCTCGGAACCCAGGCGGGATCGGCATATTCGTCGAACTCGCAGAAGCTGCGGTCGCGCACGAAGCGGTCATAGGTATAGCCGCCGGTACCGAGCACGATTGCGCCGTTGGCGATGACATCGTGCCGGCTGGCACTGCAGGGCCTGTTGACGGTGGAGGTCCGGGGCTGAGCCACTGCAAGATCGGCGGCCAACATCAGCATCAATGACAGAACGGCTCGGTTCATTGTCGCCTCCGGTGCGAGCGATGCTAAGGCCGCATAGTAACCGCATCGGCTGCGCAACGTACCCGTCTTCGCTCGCCGTGCCGAACGGGCGAGGGTGCCGCGTCCCGATCCGGCAGCTGACAGGGTCGCTAACGCACGACGCTGCCAGTGCGGCAGCGCCGTCTCCGCCCGCAGGAGATGGAGATCAAGGCGACGCGCTGGCCTCGACGAGGATCTCTCGCTTGCCGGCGTGGTTGGCGGGGCCGAC
>UBZM01000019.1 GCA_900470095.1 Hyphomicrobiales bacterium | reverse complement strand
CAGCGAGGCCGATTACCGGCTGCGGATCTTCACGCCGGGAAGCGAATTGCCCTTTGCCGGCCACCCGACGCTCGGCAGCGCGCACGCGATCATCGAGGCCGGGCTCGCCACCCCGCGCGGCGGCAGGCTGGTGCAGGAATGTGGCGTCGGCCTTGTCGAGATCACGGTCGAAGGCGAGGGCGCCGAGCGCCGGCTGACGCTGGCGCTGCCGCCGGCGACCGTCACGACTCTGTCGGACGGCGATGTCGCCGAGATCGAGGCCATTATCGGCCACGGTGTCCTCCGCGAGGCCAGCCCCGCCATCGTCAATGTCGGCGCGGTCTGGGTCGTCGCTCAGGTTGGCGGTGCCGAGGCGCTGCTCGCACTGAAACCCGATTTCGCGCGCTCGGCCGCCTTCGAGCGCCGCCTCGGCGTGACCGGCATCACGCTCTTCGCCCGGCGCGAGGGCAGCGGGCCCGAGATCGAGGTCCGCTCCTTCGCGCCCTCCTGCGGGGTCAACGAGGACCCGGTCTGCGGCAGCGGCAATGGCAGCGTCGCGGTCTTCCGGGCCACTCGCGGGCTTCTGCCCGCAGGCGGCGCCCGCTACGAGGCGGCGCAGGGCCGCTGTCTCGGGCGCGACGGCACCATCACCCTCGCGGTCGATGCCGGCGGCAAGGTCCAGGTCGGCGGCGCCTGCGTCACGACCGTGGATGGCACGCTCCTGCTCTGAGCCCTTCGCCGCACGGAGATTGAGGAGTGTCCGCTAACCACCGGCGGGACTCGGCTCCCTTAGGCATCGCCTCGGCGGGGCCGGGGCAGGGCAGATCCAGGCCGTCGTGATCGCTCCTGGCGGAGATTCGCCTGGCGCGAAACCCTCGCCGCGCGTGAGCCGATATCGCACGATCGATGGCAATCGCCTCGGCATCGGCTTACTGTAGCGGCCGGCTGCAATCTATCTAGCGCCGTTCCCTCCGGGCAAAGAACGCCCCTGACGACCCAAGCCTGCAAATCTCGAACGTTGCTGCTCACGCTTCCGACAAATGGACCTCCTCGTCGAGGCCCGACCCACTTCGGAATAAGCCAATGAGGCACGCCATGATTTCGCACCCGCTTTTCACTTCATTTTTGGTTTCAACGAGCCTTTGCATTGGCGCGGCCTACGCGCAAACGATCACCGGCACTCCGGGAGCCCCGAGTGCGACCCAGACGATCGACGGCAAGTATCTGCCCCCGCCGCCATACGCATTTGGCGGTACGATTGGCCTCGATGCCGCCCAGTCCAAGCCCTACTGGCCAGCGACTGTGGTTCCGCCGGCCAATGCGCCGAATGTGCTCCTGATCATGACCGATGACGCTGGCTACGGAGTGTCCGGCACGTTTGGAGGGGTCATCCCGACGCCGGCGCTCGACCGGGTCGCGAATGCCGGGCTGCGCTACACGCAATTCCACTCGACCGCGCTCTGCTCGCCGACGCGGGCGGCGCTGATCACCGGCCGCAACCACCATTCCGTGGGATTTGGCGTGATCACCGAGCAGTCCACCGGCTATCCCGGCTACGATTCCGTGATCGGGCCCGAGAACGCCACGATCGGCGCGATGCTGAAGCTGAACGGCTATGCCACCTCCTGGTTCGGCAAGGAGCATAATACGCCGAGCTTCCAGTACAGCGTCGCGGGCCCCTTCGACCAATGGCCCGTCGGGATGGGTTTTGAGTACTTCTACGGCTTCATGGGCGGCGAGACCGACCAGTGGACGCCCTATCTCTTCCGCAACCAGACCCAGGTCTTCCCCTGGATCGGCAAGCCCGACTACAACCTCACGACCGATCTGGCCGATGAAGCCATCGATCACATGAGGAAACTCAACGCGGCCGCGCCCGACAAGCCGTTCTTCGTCCATTACGTGCCCGGCGGCACCCACGCGCCGCATCAGCCGACGCAGGAATGGATCAACAAGTTCAAGGGCAAGTTCGACATGGGCTGGAACGCCCTGCGCGACCAGATCTTCGCCAATCAGAAGCGGCTCGGCGTGATCCCGGCCAGCACCGCCCTGACCCCCTGGCCTGACGACCTGCCGAAATGGGACACGCTCTCGGCCGACGAGAAGAAGCTCTTCGCGCGCCAGGCGGAGGTCTACGCCGCCTATGTCGCTTATACCGACTACGAGATCGGCCGTGTGATCAAGGCCGTGGAGGACATGGGCAAGCTCGACAACACGCTCATCATCTATATCGAGGGCGACAATGGCACGAGCGCCGAAGGCTCGACCATCGGCACGCCCTTCGACCTGGCCGCGATCCAGGGCATCAACGTGCCGGTCGCCGAGCAGTTGAAATACTACGATGCCTGGGGCTCGAGCACGACCACCCCGCATATGTCGGTGGCGTGGTCCTGGGCCTTCGACACGCCGTTCAAATGGACCAAGCAGATTGCGTCGCATCTCGGCGGCACTCGCCAGGGCATGGCGATGGCCTGGCCCGCCCGCATCAAGGATGCCGGCGCGATCCGCAGCCAGTTCCACCATATGATCGATATCGTTCCGACCATTCTCCAGGCCGCGGGCATCCAGGCGCCAGTGATGGTCAACGGCATCGCGCAGAGGCCGATCGAAGGCGTCAGCATGGCCTATACCTGGGACAAGGCGAACGCCAACGCGCCCTCGACCCGCAAGACGCAGTATTTCGAGATGTTCGGGAACCGCGCCATCTACAACGACGGCTGGATTGCTGCGACGACCCCGCCGGCGCCGCCCTGGCTGATGGGCCTGGGCAAGATGCCGGACGTGATCAACGGCTATAACTGGGAACTCTACAACATCGCCGAGGACTATTCGCAGAACAATGATCTGGCAGCGAAGATGCCCGACAAGCTGCGGGAGATGAAGGAACTCTTCCTTGTCGAGGCGGCGAAATACAATGTCTTCCCGCTCGACAACGATATCCTCGGTCGCCTCCTGACGCCGCGGCCGAGCGCGACCGCCGGCCGGAATGTCTTCACCTATTCCGGCGAGGTGTCAGGCATCGATCCGAGCAATGCGCCCAGCCTTCTCAGCAAGTCGTTCTCGATCAGCGCCGAGCTCGAGATCCCCTCGGGAGGCGCCGAAGGGATGATCGTGACCGAGGGCGGACGCTTCGGCGGCTACGGCCTGTATCTGCTCAAGGGCAAGCCGGTCTTCCTCTACAACCTCCTGGGGTTGGAGCGCTTCCGCTGGGAAGCCCCGACGGCGCTTTCGCCGGGCAAGCACACCATCGTCTTCGACTTCGCCTATGACGGGCCCGGCTTCGGCAAGGGGGGCACGGGCGTCCTGAAGGTCGACGACGCCGAGGTGGCGAACAGGACGATACCGCATACCATTCCCTTCCTGACGACCATCGACGAGACCTTTGACGTCGGGGTCGACACCCGGACGTCGGTGGAAGACGCCGACTACCAGGTGCCCTTCAGGCTGACCGGCCGGCTGGGAAAACTGGTCGTCAGGCTGGGGCCGCTGCAGTTGGGAGCAAACGAGCTGGAGGCACTCCCGTCCAAGCTCGCCAAAGCGCGAGATTAGGCGCGAAGAGCCAATCTGGTGATGCGCAGGGACGCCCCCAGATCCGAAGGCTGATCGGCAAGGCAGATCTGGCCGCGGAGCAGGTGTCTGAGCCATGCGCCGGCGCGCTATGCCGGCGCATGGTCGGGCTGGTCCGGTCGCGAAGCTGCCTGCGCCTCCTCCTCTTGGGCGCCTTGCGAAACCTCTGCGGCGTCGAAGGGCTGGCCGGCTCGTCGGACGGCGCGTGATCGTCGCGCCGTAGCCACGGCGCTGCCGGCCTGTGCCGCTTGTCACCCCGCGCCGATGTGCTGGAGGGGATAGGGATGGGGCTCCCCTGTATCCGCCTGCGAAGGCTGATGATTCCTGCCGCGCTTAACCAGCGGTGCGTCCAGATGCAGCCTGCCGCTTCGGCGGGCTTTTCTATTGGGCAGCAGGAGGCAAGGCTTCCTCGTTGGGTGGAAAGCTCGTGGTTCTTCCTTCATTTTGGGGGGCGAGCTGAGGAGATTCGATTGCAGATGGAAACCGCGCGATTGCTGCTCCGCCCTTCTCGTCTCTCCGACGCCCCGTCGCTATTTGAGTTTCTCGGGAACAAGGGAGCGATGCAGCACACCCATGTCGACGAGACTGTATTGGACTGCCGTCGTCGGATTGCGGTTCATGAATGGAGGCGGCGGCGTGAAGGTTATGCACCCTGGACCGTCATCGAAAAGACGAGCGGCAAACTGATTGGTTGGGGCGGGTTGTATGACGATCCGTTTGATCCGGGATGGGGCTGCGAAGTCGGGTGCTGGTTCCACCCTAGCGCTTGGGGAAACGGATATGCTTCGGAGCTGGTCTGGGCGGCGTTGCGCATGGCCGACAACCAATTGAAGCTACCCGAGGTGCGAGCCTTCGCACACCCCGAGAACGCGGGCTCGCGGAAAGTGTTGGAGAAGGCGGGCTTCGAGGTTGTTCGCTTCGTTCCTGAGATGAACCGACTTCTGTTCTCGCGGCCGCGCCAACAGAATGGAATGGTCGCTTAAGGCGGAGCGTGAGCTGCCTGTCCCGCCAGGTCTCAGGCCTCTCCTTCGTGATCGGCCTGTTCGGCACCTTGACCCTGGCGAGCGGTCGCTTCCCGGTCTCGGACAATATCCGGCTTTTCGCGATGGTCGGCTCTGCGGCGGCTACACCACGTTCTCGTCCTTCAGCCTGCAGACGCTCGCGCTGATGCGGACCGGCGCGACGCTCCGCGCCACGGCGAAGATCGCTCTGACCGTGCTGCTCTGCGTCGGGGCGGTCGCGCTCGGCCCTATCGTCGCGTCCCAATCCGGAGACCGGGAGCTACAGATCGCTCAGGCGACGGTGGAGGAGAAAGGTTAGATCATCGGATCGGAAATCCTATCCGGTCCGATGATCTAACCCTTTATGCGTGCATCGGCTGTGCCCCGAAAACCGCAATCCACTTTTCGGGCCGATGCCTTGGAACCCAAAACCAGAGTGAAGGTGACGGTGTCGGTGGTGACGTGGGTTTGTGATCGCAGGTCGGCGGCATGACGTCCGACGAGGTCTGTGCCATCAGTCGAAAACCGGGCAATTGACCGGACAGGAAGCAGCTGATCCAACGCGGCCAAGCCGCAAAATTGCCTCGGGAAACGGGACGACGTCTCCATGACAGCCAGCAACCGCATCGTTCTCTCCAGCGACCACGCTGCCATTCAGCTCCGGCAGGCCATCGCCGCTCATGTCGTGGCGCAGGGCTGGGTGGCGGTCGACATCGGGCCGACGACGCCGGAGAGCACGCCCTATCCCAGGCATGGCGAAGCGGCGGCGCGGCTCGTCGCCTCCGGCGATTGCCGGCTTGGCATCATCCTGTGCGGCACCGGCCAGGGCATCATGATGGCGGCGAACAAGGTCAAGGGCATCCGTTGCGGCGTCTGCGCCGACACATTCTCAGCCCGCATGATCCGCCAGCACAACGATGCCAATATGCTGTCGATTGGCGTGCGCGTGGTGGGCGAGGGGCTGGCGCTCGATATCGTGGATGCGTTCCTGGCCGCCGAGTTCGAGGGCGGCCGGCATGCGACGCGGGTGGAGATGATCGGGGCGCTGGAGGGGTAACGCGGTCCTTTGCTGGGAGCATGACGCAGCAGGCGACGATGCAACCTGATCGGAAAACGCTTCTGCGCCGCTTAGTCCTGCCGGACGGAAGGCTAGAATACCCGCTCGGTCATCTCGCGCAGCTTGTCCGCCTCGGTGCGGAAGGTCCGGTATTCATAGCGCCCGGTGACGGGGTTGCGCCGGTGCCAGACCTGTTCGAGCCAGAACGGCCCGGTGTCGTCGCTCGGAAAGACCGGCCGCCAAGCGTACCATCCGCTCCAGAGGCAGTCTGAAGCCGGGATCGGGCCGGCATGGTGCGGGGCGGCCGTCATGATGCTTCTCCGCGAGAGCATGTTGCGAAAAAGTGGCACGGTTTTTCGCAATCAGCATGCTCTAAACGACGAGAGTCGATCACGTTTTCTGCGTTTGGACAATTACGTCCAAACGCAGCGTGATCGGGAGCGTTTCCGGTGAAAACCGAATCCTCTGCAATGCCTTATCGCTTTGTCTTCACGTCATTTCTTAGACCAGGCTGCTACGCAGTCTGACTGGAATCGTTCTGGCCCTTGGGCGCCTCGGGAGACATGTTCTCCTCCTGCGCCGCGAAGACATTATGCGCGTAAGCGTCGAGAATGGCTTCAGACCGCGTCAGCCGGCCAGCGGCCTCTTCGGCGCGATCGGCCTTGTAGAAATCGAGCTTCTGGATCCTCGCGATCCAGGTCTTGAACTTGGACAGTTCCTGCTCGTTCTCCTCGAGCTCCGCGAAGGTGAAATGCCTGACGCGGGTTTCTTCCGCGATCTCCTCTTCGAAGGCGATGCATTTCTCGATGAACTCCTTGTACTGGTCGTCGCGATCGGCATTGAACCGGGCGATGAGCTTGTCCTGCTGCTTCTGGTCGAGACCGACGGTGGCCAGCAGCAGCGCTTCGCCCTCGGCCTCGGCGATCTCGTTCTCCAGCATCTTGAGGCGCCGCAGATGGTCATCCGTCTTCGGCAGGATGCAGACGCCGCCCTGCAGATAGAGCGCCCCCATGCCCTTGAGCTTGCGCCAGATCGAGATCCGCTTCCGTGCGGGCTCGGCGGGGACCTTGTAGGTCAGCAGCAACCATTCCAGCGCCGTCATCGTCTCTCTTCGATCCTCTTGAATGTTACGATCGTTACAATCATACTGAACGGAATATCGCGTATCGATCATACCACGGTCGCGCCGAAAGATCCCGTTCTGCTGCGCGGCCTGCGAAACGAAAGCGACAGCCATGATCTCATGGGCCACCGCCGCACCCGCCATCTCCGCCGCCTTCCTCGCCTCGCTGGTCGAGGTGGTCGAGGCCTTCACCATCGTGCTCGCGGTCGCAACCGTGCAGGGCTGGCGACCGGCCCTGGCGGGGACGGCGGCAGGGCTCGGCGTTCTCGGCCTGCTGGTCCTGGCCTTGGGCCCGGTGATCGACCGCGTCCCGCTCCAGGGCCTTCAGCTCGTCATCGGCGTCCTGCTGCTGCTGTTCGGCCTGCGCTGGCTGCGCAAGGCGATCCTGCGTGCCGCGGGCATCATCGCCCTGCATGACGAGGACCGCGCCTTCGCCAGCGAGACGGCCAGTCTTGCCGAGGCCGCGCGCCTTGATGCCACGCGGCGCGACTGGATCGCGGGTCTTGCCGCCTTCAAGGCGGTCGTGCTGGAGGGCGTCGAGGTCGTCTTCATCGTCATCGCGGTCGGTGCCGGGCGCGGGCTGCTCTGGCCGGCGGCGTTCGGCGCGGTTGCGGCCTGCGCGCTCGTTCTCGTCATCGGGCTTGCCGTCCACAAGCCGCTCTCCCGCGTGCCGGAGAACACGCTCAAATTCGGCGTCGGCGTGATGCTCTCGGCCTTCGGCGTCTACTGGACCGGGGAGGGGCTCGGCGTCGCCTGGCCCGGCCATGATCTCGCGATCCTGGTGCTGGCCGCCATGTTCCTGGCCATCGGGCTCAGCCTCGTCCCGCTCGCCCGTCGTCCCCAGAAAATTGAGCCTCAGGAGATGGCCCGATGACCCTGCTGCGTCTGATTGTTCGGGAGTTCGTCGGCCTGTTCGTCGATGACGAGAAGCTTGCGCTTTCGATCCTGGCCGTGGTCGGGGCCTGCTGGCTCCTCGTCCACGCCATTCATGGCAGCGCCTTCAGCACGGGGTTGCTGCTGGTTTTGGGCTGTGTCGGCGTGCTGATCGCCAGCGTCCTCCAGGGCGCGCGGCGCTAGGGCAGGCGGACGAAGCCGGCCTGGTTGATCGATCGGCACAAAGGAGGCCGGGTTGTGTGTCCACGCGGCATGGTGCGCGTCTGCGCGATGCGTACTGGTGGTGTCGTCCCTCTGAGCCCGAATGATCGCAAGCGACTGCGGTCGATCGTTGATGACTGCAGCAGCCTGCAGAAGCATGTGACCCTCATTGTCTCTTGTTCATTGGCGGAGCCTTCCACTGTCCATCGAGCGCTGCTTGTTTTGGCCAATAGAGGCGCATCGCCGCGAAGAACGGACCGGCGGGCGCCGGCAGCCAATTGGCTTCCTTGTCCTTGCCTGGCGAGTCGTGCTGGACATTGAGCGTCACGCCACCGTCGGCATCGCGCTTCAGGTCGGGCAACATGGCAGAGTTGACCAGGTAGCGGTTGAGTGGATTGGCCGAAAGGAGGCTCGACGGAAGCTCATAAACCGTGAGCGACCAGAAGGCGTTCACTGGCGGTAGCTGGTCCGGGCCAAAGCGAAGCGTGTATCTGTTAGCGCCGTTGACCGGCTTTTTCTCGCTATCGACGAAATAAAGCGGGTAGATCGCCTCTTCCTTCGAGTTGCCATAGATGCCGAGCACGGCCGCGGCCATGCGGTCGATATAGCTGCCGTTCAGGAATTCGCGTGTTCCGAGGCTATCGCTACTGGTGCGCTTGCCAGTGTCGATCTGTGTCTCCTTGAACTCCTTGAACGCGGCCCAGCCATCGGCCATGCCGTCGGCGACCGCCTTTTGAATCTCGGGGGAAAACGCCTTGAGATCGAAGGTTTTGCCACCGCCGATATTGAGCTTGGCAAAACGCGCCATGAGCTCCGTTTCCGAAGGATGTGTCGGGCAGAACTGGAGGACAAAATTGAGGATGCTGAAGAATGAGAGCGAGGTCCTTTCATCGGCGGCGCTCAACGGCTCGATGAAGTCGACGGGGCGCGCGGCGGCTGGGGCTGGCCGGCGAAGGAATTGCGACAGCGGCTGGACCTCGTAGCCGGCCTGGATCTGCTTGACGTTGTCGATGTCGGCGGGATTGAACAGCTGTGTACGGTAGATGACGAAGGCGAACTCGGTTTCAGACCGGATCACCGACTTGATGCCGGCGGGTGTCTCGCCTTTCCAGTTCGGGCCGGCCAGCAGGAAGCTTCCTGCATCGCTGCCAGTGGCGCGGCTGCCTGCATAAGCGAAGTTGAATGTGTACATGTCGATGAACTGGAGCGAGTAGTAGCGCTCCTTGTCGATGGCAGGCACCGTGAGTACCAGAGGCTCCGCCCACAGATCCGCGCCCAGGAACGAATAGGGCGTATCGGAGTTTGGCGACTGGATCGCCTTGTCGTCGGGCGTGTAGACCCGAGCGGTATTGCTGAGCGTATTCCACGGCCCTTTGAATTCGGCGTTACCGCGATCGACGAAATAGGAATACTGGATGCGGTAATTGTCGACGAGCGGGAAGCCGTAGATGGTGGCCTCCTTGGCAATGGCGCGAGCCTCTTCCGCGGAGAGCGGCTGCGCGGTTGCCGGGCAGACAGCCATGCCAGCCAGGGAGATGGCGAAGAGCCAGGCAAGAGCCAGGTTCGCCCGGGATTTCCCGGCTACACCGGCCGCTTTTGGAGTGCCTGAGTTCATTGTCTCTCTCCGGGAAGGCCATGCTTCCCGCTCATTTCTAAGGGCGGGGCGTGCGCCTGTCTGCATTGCGCGGCCGGACGAGACCAACGGCCGCTTGCCACTCTCCCGTGACCTTCGGAACATCTTATCGTGGGCAAGGCCCCGGCGACCTTCTGCGAGCCGGAAGGACGGTCCGCAGGCGGGTTGCCAAGCGTTCAAGCCACTGGTCAGTGCTCGCCTCGACCGGCCATCGTGATAGGGAGGAGGCTATGGCCTTCACCCTCCACTGCTTTGCCGACATCCCCACCTCCGACTGGCTGGCTCTGCTGAACCATCCTGATGTCATCCGTCACATGCCGCTCGCCGATGGCAGCTGGACTGACGCATCTGCCCGCGACTGGGCCAAGGGCAAGGACGCCCAGTGGCATCAAAACGGCTATGGTCCATGGTCCATTCGCATTGACGACCGCTTTGCTGGCTGGGGTGGTTTTCAGAAAGAGGCAGATGGCGCCGACCTCGCTCTCGTTCTGCTTCCCCAATTCTGGGGGCACGGCGCCGAGCTATTTCGTGGCTTCATGGACCGTCGGACCGCGCTTGGCATCGGCAATGTCAGCATCCTGCTGCCGCCGAGCAGGTCGCGAGTGAAGGGCCTTGCCCGACTTGGATTCGTTGCCGACGGTGAATTGGATTACGAAGGCCAACGCTTCATGAGGTTCCGGACGACCGCGTGAACGGTCGACCATCCCTGGGTCATGCCGGACTTGGCAAGGTCTACGTCCGTCCGAAGCCGACGTCCGCGCCCAGGGGACGAGAGATCGCGCCGGCCAAGGATCGCGCCCAGACAAACTGGCGTCCTCTCTCCACCCTCCCACGACCTTCGCAACTCCGCGAGCCGGAATGCAGGTACGTGCCCTGCTGCATGACCTGAAGATGCTTGCCGAGGATCCCGCGGCGACAGTGTCTAAAGGGTTTGTCAGGGGGCACCTATAGGCGGTTAGGACGTTCGGCTGACCACCTGCTGGTCGGGATGGTTCGGCTGGAATAGCGTCTCCTTGAACGGCGCGGCTGTCGCCGGATCATTGTCTCCGAGCTTGTGAGCGAGCGAGGGCGGAATCGCCCATTTTGGGGAGAGACCAAACATGGCCGTCCAAGAAGGCACCTATAAAGCGGAGTTTGGGACTACCCTTGGTATCGGCAGCGGTGTCGTGGTGATCCGCGGCGGCAAGCTGCGCGGAGGCAACTCAGCAATGCTGTACGTCGGAAGCTATCAAGAGGATCGAGATGCCTTTAGCGCCGAGATCCGTGTAACCCGGCATACCCCGACTCTGGCTGTTGAAAGCGTGTTTGGTAAGGACGACCTCTCTGTCAGCCTTACAGGAGTGGCCATCGAGGGCACGATTTCCCTGCTGGGCGAGTCGCCGGACGCTCCCGGGATCAAAGTCCGGGTCACACTTGTTCGCGTTGCCGACTGAGCAGCGCACCGCGACACCAATCAGCCGAAAGCTGTCATGGACGGCGCCGAACAGGCGGGCGACCGAACGTTGGCCGGCGCGGGACGTGCGCCATGATCCTGTCTTGCTGGCACGGTATGGCGCAATGCAGTGACCGCCCCAGGGGTGATGTCGCCAGACACCGTTGCGCTCCGGTGCCTGAACTCTACCAATAGGGAAGGCCGCATAATGCCCAATTCCAGCGCTGGGCCTAAGGCGCCCATTTTCACAATTAAGACCTCTGCCGACTATCGGAGAACTTGGCAGCGTATCAGAGAGCTCGAAGGGGCCAAGCCTGGCTCAGTGCGATCCATTGAGCGAAAAATCCTGAGACTCGCCGCGCGGGAATACGAGCCGGCGGCGAAGCCAGTACGTCCGCTCTAAACACGAAATGGCCCGCGGCTCCGAAAGGGTGGCGGGCCATTTTGGGAGATGTGAAACCTCTTGAATTCGGCAATCCTCGGGATAAGTTTCCGGCATCAGCCACGGAAGGAGAAATCCAATGACCGCGGTGGCCGAACTCAAACCGGATACGCCCACTGCCTGCGTCAAATGCCATGAGGATTACCGGTATGCGCTTCAGCGCATCGGTGAAATCGAGGACGCCAAGCCTAAGTCGGTGGAGGCTCTCGAACTGGAAAAGCTCAAGGCCGCAATCGCCGTCTATGAGGCTCGGGAGCCGGTGCGCACAGGATGACAGGAGATGCTGCCCGTGGTCCAACCTGGCTCAACAATCACTTGGACATTTTTCGAGCCGTCGCGCGCGTCGAACAGCTGACGGCCTGCCTCGAGGATACGCGAGAGGAAGCTGAGCCGGTCGCGCTCGTTGCATTCCTAGAGGAATGGCTCAGCGCCACGCCCCAACTGGGCGTAGCGCACTACCCAGCGACCCAATAAGGCGGTCACATTCCCGCGCCGCCTCCTCGAACGCTGCCCGCGCGTCTTCCACGGTTCCGGCACCGCTGATGGCGCCCTTGCAGGCGCGCACAGCGTCTTGCCACTTCGGGCCGGCACCAAGAGCTTTCCAGGCGAGCAAGAACTCTGCTGCTCGTTCGACGTCGGTGATAGAAGAGCCCACTCCGGGCCGGTCGGCTTGAACGACGACGGGCGGGTTGAACGAGTGCAGCGGCATGGCTCATTCTCCCAGGGATGCTCCCAGGCATTCCGCCACGCGAAGAGCAGCCCCGCCGCTCTGGGCGGAGTTAGGCGGGGCGCTTAGGCCGCGCCGGCGCCGCGGCAGGCGCCAACACGCGTAGCGAACCCATAGCGAAACCCATGGTTCCGCGGTGCACCTAATTATTTGTCAGAGATTTTTTGGCGTTCCGCCCTGTGTCCTAGAGCTTTAGAAGCCACAGCAGTTTCTTCGAACCGTCGAACAGCGACTTCAGTCAGATCGGTCGTTTGGCCCGCCGCCCACAAACCAGCGATGATGTACCCAAGACGCTCGCGTTGGGCAGGAACGCTCACGGGATCGATAGAATCCCGGGCGTCGATTTTGCTCCACGCTTCCTCGAACGCCGCGACGATCCCGGCGAGTTCCTCTGGCGTGGCGACGATCGAACGGAACGGCATCGCTTTCTCCCATGCGATGCACACAGTTTAAAACATCTAAAAAGAACACAAGGGCGGAACGGTACGCACCGAGCGGTCCGCTGCGACCGTGGTCATAATGCAACAAAGAAAGCCCCGCCGTATGGCAGCGGCGGGCCCGAGGCGGTGCGGGCTGTGGAGAGTGCCGGCCAGCACGCAGAGAAAACGGACTTTGCCTCGGCTGTTCCGTCGGCGAGAGCATAGGAACAAAAAAGGACCCGCAGCGTCCTCACACAGCGGGCCAGTTCACCCCTCTTGGGCTAAGAAATGAAACGCGCAGCGGTCCCTGCGGGTTCCGGGCGCGAGCAAATAGTTTCGTCGGCGCGGAACACGCGATCCGGTTCCAGGGTTAAGTCGAATAGACAGCGTTGGGGTGCCACAATGAGCGCCACATTCGAAATCGACATGTCCAGGCGGCCTGTGACCCGCCAGAGCTTCGCGGCGGCCAGGCCCGTTCCTCGCATCGTGTGGTCCTATCTCTTTGGTCGAGAGGTTCTCTCCGATTCGGGGGAGTGGCGGCACGAATGCGAAGTTGAGTATCTGCTCTCCCTCCCGGAGGCGAAGCGCGTCGAGATCCTCGACGGCGTCCCCGGCGCCCTTGACCGCGAGAGCCAAGGCATCAAGGGCATTCGTGGCGAGGCTGCGGTTGCGGCGCTGAGAGTTCAGATCGAGCGCCTGCGGCTCATCAAGATGAAGGGCTGAGACGGCGTGAAGACCTGATTGTTCTGCACGAGTACCCCGCATTTCCGGGCTACGCTGGGCAAGCCACCCGTGAACAGGCTGACGCGCTCTCGATGCCGTATCGGCGCGCATGAAGCCGAAAGACGCTGCCTGACCATCAACGCAAAGAGGCTCGCCACCCCTTTTCAGAGCGGCGGGCCAGGCGATGGGTTGTGAAGTGATTGCTACCGCCAGAGGCAACTGACGGCGACTGCGACCAGACCGAAGGCCATAGCAAAGAGCGGCTCCCCGGAGGCGGAATTTGCCAATTCGTAAGCCTCCCTGCCGTCTTGGGGCGAATCTACGAAATCGAGAGCCAACACCATCGCGTTGACTAGCGCCAGGGCCGCCCCACCAAACAGAAAAACATCACGCCATAGCTTGTACATGCGATTCTCCTACCTACGATTGTACGGTAGGAAGTGACCGATTTATGGTTGTGTATTTCGATTATTGTTCGAAAACTGAAACGCACAGGCGAGCCCGCCCACCTTTCGGAGCGGCGGCGAGGTTATGTTGGATCAGATTTTCTCAGAAGGATGGTCTTGGCCACCCAGGCGCTCTGGAATTGCATGGAGCCATCATTCGCGCCCCATCACGGCATGAAGGCTGCAGTCAGAATGACGGAGTGACTGGCCAAATTGCCGAGTGAGGCCGGGCCATCGACCGCGCGCCTCACTCTTTGTTCGGTTGGCAGGCCTATCCTGCCCAACCCGATTTGGGCTCGAGGAGAAACGGACTAGTCGAGTTTGTCGACTTTCGTGTTTCCCGATGCGCCGGCAGCACCATTGGCCTTCTTCCCAGCCTTGGCTCCAGCGCTGCCATGCCCGCTGACGCCTGCCTTGGTGCGTGGGGCCACGACCTCAGCATCGACATCGGCATTTCCGCGGGCTGAGGTCGCGGGACCGCCGATTGTGCCCTGTGCCTTGCCGCGAGTCTGGGTATCGACCGAGAGGCCCTGCGCCAGAGCGGGCCCTGCAAGTGCGGCAGACATCGCAAGCACAATCGAGGACAGTTTCACGCCATTCATCGGCTTCTCCTAGTCTGAGTGCGCGACGGTATCGGGCAATCTTGAACGCCACTCGCCTGGGACAATTGGACCGCCGCGCCAGGTCGGAACGAGCGACGCAGACCCATGCAAACGGCGCAGCATGACCATTCTTCGGAGTTTCTGGGGTGATTTCGCGAGTCCGGTGCCGTATTGCGGCCCCGCATGTGGCAATCATGAATGCCTGGCTAGAAAGAGCGCGGGCGCTTCAGATTGTCACCATGCGGATAGGCCCTTTCGTCGCATGGCATGCGGCTCGCGACGCCGCGTAGGCAGGATGCGCGCCAAACGGCGGTCAGCCCGCCCGTTTTGCAACGATGGTCAGCTCGCCATCTTCATCGAGCTGGGCAACGACCACGTCCCGTGACGTGAAGCCCTTCGCTGCGAGCGCCGATTTTAACTCCGGCGCATTCTCTATGGCCGCTCGCAATTTCTGGATCTCGTCGGCCGAACGGTTTGTCAGTGCCTGGTTCACCTGCGCTTGGGCCGCAGCCGGGAGCTCATCGATATCGACGACGCTCACCGTTTTGATAGTAGCACGTTCCCGTTGCGGTGATGCAGCCGGAGGCGTGGATTGTGATGGACTCTGCGCATTTGCGCTGCCTGCCAGAATGAACGTAGCGCCGACCACAGCTGTTATGAATTTTCGCATCGGATTTCTTTCCATGAGCATTGGATAGTCGAAGAATTCCACAACACGAATGCGGTCAGAGACTGAGGTTGAGCTGGTGTTTTAGTGACCATATGGTGGCAGTTTTGCGGTTATTGAAGCTATCTATCCTTCAAGGAAAGTCTCTAGGCGCGTCGATACGAAGAAATTGCCCGATGCCTCCAGCGCGGTTTCGGCGAGCGGGCGAACGAATGCCCGGCTTGGTCGGGATCTCCTCTGCTTAGGGGCGATTTCGATCCTAGGGCAGCTACGCCGCGTCGGTCCGCTTTCGGGCGACGACTCAATGTCAACTCCTGGCGCGACCCAGCCCTTTCGGTCGGCCTGGAGGCACGTCAGCAATCCACTCTCCCGTGACCTTCCGAACGTCTGCAAACGAACATCGCCGCGCCGCTCTTTCCCGAGCTGTGAGGACGGTCTCGGGGGGGAAGCGTCGGATTCAATCCAATGGATCCTGCGCGACCGCGCGCCAGGGTCGGACAGGAAGCCCCTCTGCGCGCCGCCTCGCGCTTGATCTGTGGCAGCGTGGCCGCATCTGCAAAGGTCGCTCGCTTGTCTGAGCACGGCGAGACCGGCTCGCACGGCTCGACACATGGGATCAGGGCCCGCTTTGCAGGAGATTCCGCTAGCCTCGCCCGTTCGGCTTGTGCGGCATGGCTGGCGCGGTCGACTGCCTGACGATCAGCTCCGGGGGGAAGATTCGGCTTTGGACGGGCTGCGATTGTCCCATCGCATCGAGCAGGCAGTCGATCGCGGCATGCGCCATCGCCGAGAGCGGCTGTCTGACGCTGGTCATCGGCGGGTTCATCAGGCGGGCCAGGAACAGGTCGTCGATCCCGACCAGCGAGATGTCGTCGGGAATCGCCAGGCCCTGTTCGCGCAAGCCCGCCGCGAGGCCGATCGCCAGCAGGTCGTTCATCGCAATCACGCCGGTCGGGCGGGTCTGCAGCTTTGCGATGGCGAGGCCGGCATCGATCCCGAGTTCCGCGATCATGTCGTCGCCATACTCGTTGGGCGGCAGCGAAATCTCATGGACATAGCCGTCCAGGCCATGTCGCTGCGCTGCCGTCCTGAAGCCGTTCAGACGCGCTGCGCGCACCGCCGTCTGAAGCGGTCCCGTGACATAGGCGATATGCCGATGTCCCAGACCAACGAGATGATCCACAGCAAGCGTCGTTGCCAACGCATTGTCGGTCGATACGACGGTGATGCCCTGGGCTGCCGACAAGGCGGCATTGCCCTCGAAGGCGACGATGGCAAGTCCCTTGGCGGCAAGGCCTGAGAGATGCTGCGGGTTCAGCAGGGACGATCCGGTGATGATGCCGCGAACGCCGAACGCCGCCAGTTCCTCGGCAAACTCGGTTTCCCGGTGCGGGTCCCGGTAGGTGTTGCAGAGGATGACCTGATGCCCCCTGGCCTGCGCGGCATGCTGGATGGCGGTGGCGATTTCGCCAAAGAACGGGTTTGCGACCGAGGGCACCAGAAGCCCGATCACCGCCGAATGCCCGGTCTTCAGCTGGCGTGCAGCCGAACTCGGCTTGTACCCGAGTTCCGCGACTGCGCTGCGGATGCGCTCCAGCGTGGCAGGGGTCATCTTCGCATGGCGATCGTTCAGGAAATTCGAGACGCTTGAAGCGGAGACTCCGGCTATCCGCGCCACATCGAGAATCGTCGCCACCCCTTGGTTTCTCCCCTTTTTGGTGTTGGTGCATCGTTGCACCGATGCTGGAACCGTGCAACAAATCGCGACAACAACTGTGCGGCCCCTCTCGTGGACGAGCGAGAATCAAGGCCGAAGCAGGGTACCAAGGGAGAGCGAAATGGGCATGAAGGCATCACGGCGTGATGTGTTGCGTTTCGGGGCGCTGATTGCGTCGCCGGCCATTCTGAAGCTGACTGGCGCCGGCGCGCTGTCCTCGCCGGCGGCTGCCGCGGAGCCGGGCCGCCTGCGCATCGCCTGGTGGGGCGGAACGGACCGGGCGCGCCGGACGCAGGCCGCGATCGATGCTTTCAAGCTGGGACGTTCCGGGCTCGAGATCGCTCCCGAGACTGTCGGCTGGGATGCCTATTGGACCAAGCTGGCAACCCAGGTCGCCGGCGGCAACGCGCCCGATATCATTCAGATGGACTACCGCTACCTGCCTGAATATGCGCGTCGCGGCGCGCTGCGGGCGCTGGACGATCTCGTCCCTTCGGTCATCGACCCCAGCGACTATGTCCCCTCGGTGCTCGAGGCCGGCAAGATCGACGGCAAGCTCTATGGCATCCCCATGGGCATGAACAGCGACGTCCTGCTCTATGACAAGACGATGCTGGAGAAGCTCGGCCTTGCCGCGCCAAACCCGGAGATGAGCTGGGCCGAATTCGCGACGCTGGGCGAGAACATCACCAAGAAGGCGAACCGCCGCGGCTATTTCGGCTCGGCCGATCCCAGCGTGATGGAGCCCGAGCTCGAATACTGGGTGCTGACGCGCGGCCGCACGCTTTACGACAAGGACGGGCGTCTCGGTTTCACCCGCGACGACGCCGAGTCCTGGCTCGCGCTCTGTGCCGAGATGCGGGGCAGGGGCGCCATCGTTCCCGCCGATCTCGCTGCGACCGACAAGATCACCATCGACAGCGACCTGCTGACGACGGGCCGGGCCGCGATCACCTTCACCAACAGCAACCAGATCGTCGGCTACCAGGCCGTCAGCAAGAGCAAGGTCGGGATGGCCTTCCATCCCAAGGGCGAGAAGCCGGGCGAGTATCTCAAGCCCTCGATGATGCTCTGCGTCTCGGCGACTGCGGCCGATCCGAAGACCGCTGCAGCCCTGATCGACTTCATGGTGCTGAAGCCCGAAGGGGCCAAGCTGCTCGGCGTCGAGCGCGGCGTCTCGCCGTCGGAGAAGATCCGCGCCCTGCTGGCGCCGGAGCTCGACGAGGGCGGGCAGATGCAGGTCGAGCATCTCTCGCAGCTGAGCAAGCGCGGACCGGCACCGCTCCCGCCGGCGCCACCGAAGGGCGCGGCCGAAGTCACCGCCCTGATCCGTCAGGCGGCCGAGAAGGTCGGGTTCAAGCAGCTCACGCCGCAACAAGCCGCCGAGCAACTGGTCTCCGAGGCCGAGCGCATCCTCTCGAAAGCCTGATCACCCATGGCTCACAGTGCCAGTCTTGCCGTCTCCGCGCCGGGCCGTGTCGCCCGGCGTCGCTGGGACGGCGTCAGGAATGCCTTGCCCGGCTATCTCTTCCTCGCGCCGTGGCTCGCGGGCTTCGTGCTGTTCACGCTCGGCCCGACGCTCGTCTCGCTCTATCTGTCCTTCACCGACTTCGACCTGCTGCGCGCGCCGCAATGGGTTGGAGCGGCGAATTATCAGCGGATGTTCTCCTCCGACCCGAAATTCTGGGCGTCGGTCAGCGTGACATTGACCTATGTCGTGCTGTCGGTGCCGCTGAAGCTTGCCTTCGCGCTGGCCGTTGCGATGGTCCTCGATCGTGGCATCAGGGGCCTCAGCATCTATCGGGCGATCTTCTACCTGCCTTCGCTGCTCGGGGGCAGCGTCGCGGTCGCGATCCTGTGGAAGCAGGTCTTCGGCTATGAGGGCCTCGTCAACGAATTCCTCTGGTTCGCCTTCGGGATCAACGGGCCGAGCTGGATCTCGAATCCGGCAACCTCGCTCTACACGCTGGTCCTGCTCAGCGTCTGGCAGTTCGGCTCGCCGATGATCATCTTCCTCGCGGGCTTGCGCCAGATTCCGCGTGATCTCTACGAGGCAGCCAGCATCGATGGCGCGACGCGGCGGCAACAGCTCACCCGCATCACCCTGCCGCTGCTCGCCCCCGTGATCTTCTTCAACCTTGTCCTGCAGACGATCGAGGCGTTCAAGGCGTTCACGCCGGCCTTCATCATCAGCGGCGGCACCGGCGGACCGGTCGACTCGACCCTGTTCTACACCCTCTATCTCTATCAGCAGGGTTTTGCCTATTTCCGCATGGGCTATGCCTCGGCCCTGGCCTGGGTCCTGTTGCTGACGATTGCGGCCTTCACGGCGCTCACCTTCTTCTCGCAACGCTTCTGGGTCTATTATGAAGACGATCAGCGCTGACGGCCGCCTCGCGCCGGAGGCGATCGACCGCTCGTGGCGGGCGCTTCCCAAGCATATCGCGCTCGCGCTCGCCTCGCTGGCGATGCTCTATCCTTTGCTCTGGATGCTGAGCAGTTCCTTCAAGCCGGAAGACGAGATATTCAGCGATCTCTCGCTCTGGCCGAAGGCGGTTACCCTGGCGAGCTATGTCGAGGGCTGGTACGGTCTCGGCATCAATTTCGGCCGGTTCTTCCTGAATTCGCTGATCGTCTCGGGGCTGGCCGTCGTCGGCAACCTGGCGGCCTGTTCGCTCGCCGCCTTCGCCTTCGCGCGGCTCGAGTTTCCGCTGCGGAAATTCTGGTTCGCGGCGATGCTGGGCACGCTGATGCTGCCCTATCACGTCACCCTGATCCCGCAATATGTCCTGTTCCAGAAACTCGGCTGGCTGAACACGTTCTGGCCGCTGGTCGTCCCGAAATTCATGGCGGTCGACGCCTTCTTCATCTTCCTGATGGTTCAGTTCTTCCGCGGCATCCCCCGGGAGCTCGACGAGGCGGCCGTCATCGACGGCTGCGGACCCTGGCGGATCTACTGGAGCATCATGCTGCCCTTGTCGAAGCCGGTCCTGGCGGCGGCCGCGATCTTCTCCTTCATCTGGACCTGGGACGATTTCTTCGGGCCGCTGCTCTATCTCACCGATGTTGCCAATTACACGGTGCCGCTGGCGCTGCGCGGTTTTGTCGATGCGACGAGCCGCTCGGCCTGGGGGCCGCTCTTTGCGATGTCGGTGCTCAGCCTCGTCCCGGTCTTCGCAGCCTTCCTGATGTTCCAGCGCCATATCATCGAGGGTATCGCGGCCTCTGGCCTGAAGCGGTGAGCAAGCAATGAACGCGACCGCCACCTCCGTCCCGCCCAAACCTGTCGAGCTCGGCGCCTCGATCCGCGGGGAATGGTTGCTCGACTGGAGCAAGCTGACGGTCAATCACGGTGCCTATGGCGCCACGCCCAAAACCGTTCTCGCCGCCCAGGACGCGTGGCGCCGGGAAATGGAGAGCCAGCCTTCGCTCTTCATGCGCTCGGTCTTGCCTGCGGCCCTGCGGCATGCGGCGGACGCGCTGGCGGATTTTCTCGGCGCGAAGGGCGAGGACCTCGTCTTCGTCGACAATGCCACCAGTGGCTGCAACGCCGTCCTGCGCTCGCTCGACTTCGCGCCGGATGACGAGATCCTGATCCTGAGCCACGCCTATGGCGCGGTGCGCAACACGGTTCACTACCTCGCCGAGCGGACCGGAGCCCGCATCGTGGAGGCGCCGATTGCGTTTCCGCAGCCCGATGCCACGCAAATCGTCGCGGCCGTCGCGGCCGCCATCACGCCACGCACGCGCATCGCGGTGCTCGACCATATCACCTCGTCCAGCGCGCTCCTGCTGCCGATGGTGGAGCTGATCGCGGTCTGTCACGCGGCAGGCGTGCCGGTCCTTGTCGATGGAGCCCATGCGCCGGGCCAGATCGCGCTCGATCTCCAGGCACTCGATGCCGACTGGTATGTCGGCAATTGCCACAAATGGCTGATGGCCCCGAAGGGCTGCGCCTTCCTCTGGACCCGGCCGGATCGCCAGGCAGCGATCCATCCGCTGACGATCTCGCATGGTTTCGGTGGCGGCTATCTTGCGGAGTTCGACTGGACGGGCACGCGCGACCCCAGTGCCTTTCTGGCCGTGACGGCTGCGCTCGCCTTTCACCGCGATCTCGGTGGCGCTGCCCTGCGGGCGCGCAATGCGGATCTCGCGGGCCGCGGCGCTGATATCCTCGCAGCGGCGCTCGGCACGCAAACCGGCGCCGGGCCCGAGCTCGCGCGGGCGATGCGGCTCGTGCGCCTTCCCGTGCACGGCGAGGCGAGTGCGGAGGGGGCGTTGGCGATCCGACGGCGCTTCGAGGCCAGGGGCTGCGACGCGCCGGTCTCCGCTCTCGCCAATGGGATGTGGCTGCGTCTTTCGGCCCAGGCCTATAACGAGGAGGCCGATTACGAACGGTTGGCCGCCCTTGTGAGGGCCGCGCTCGCCGAGTGACGGAGCAGGCACGGGGGCATAGGCCGCGGCGACGCGAAAGGCGGGGCAAGCGGTGGGCAGCCTTCAATCCCGTCCCGATTCAGGCTGTCCGCCCGGTGAGGGCAGGGGGCGGCGCGGCTGCGGGCCCGGTTTATTCTTGCGCCAACCTTACAAAACGTGCTGCGGTTCCCCATGTGCAAAACACGGTCGCCGAGAACGAGCCGCTTTGCGGTTGATCTGTTCCGGCGTGGCCGCATGTGAGAAAATGGCTGGCTTGTCCCTGCAAAGCGAGACCCGTCGCGGCGCCCATGCGCGTCGCGGGCGGCTGAACGGCCGCAGTCCTGACCTCCGAAGCCGCACGGTATCCGGGCATTCCAGTTCCCCTGCGGATGGCGCCGCGGGCCGCTTTGCGCCGACGCGACCGGGAGGACGCTAACGATGGCCCTCAATTTTCCCAATCCCGTCCGTCGCTTCGATGCAGGGCGCTCCTGTGTCAGCTTCTGGGGCTCCGACGCATCGCTGGAAATCACCTTCCAGGTCGATTTCGCGGCCTTGCACAAGCTCAGCCCGAGTGCGGGCGATGTCGAGGCGGCGGTTCTCGCCGTCTTCGACCAGAACCGCGACACGATTTACCAGGCCGCCCGCTCCGCCTATTCCCGGCATCGCGGCGGCTATCACCGGCTGACGGCGGAGAGCTTTTGACGCCCCCGCCCCAAGGACAATGAAGACATGACCACGATAGCCTACAAGGCAGGGGATCTCCTCAGCCTCACCAACGACATGATCAATCAGCCGCGGCCAGGTCCGTTCGAGGTTCTGCGCGTCATGCCCGCTCGCGACAATGCCGAGGAGCAATATCGGGTGCGCGGGCCCGATGGCCGCGAGCGCGTGATCGGGCATCACGAGATCGTCGGGAATGGCGGCGCCGCCACGAAAATCTAAAGGGGAAACCGATGTCCGATCGTTCAAAGCTGCTGGCCAATGCCGATAATGCGTTCTTGAGGACGCAGACCCAGTCATCGGTGCGCAACCGGATCATCTCCGAAGAGGAGAGCGCCATCCAGGCGCGCGAGGCAAAGACCGCGAGGCTGAAGGCGGAGCGGTTGGCCAAGGAGGCGCTGGACCGCGAACTCCTCGCAGCCGAGCCGCCGAAGCCGAAGAAGCGCCGGTCGGCCTCCGCTTGAAGGGGCGATCGGCATCCCGATCAGAGTGAGTGCTTCGTGGACATCACCGTGACCCAGAGCCCCGATGACGCCGTCTGGCTGCTGAGCGACCTGCTCGGCCGGCCGATGGGCGAAATCACCGAAAATCCCGCGGGCGAGTTCCGGCTTGTCACCGCGGGCCAGGCGCAGGAGACGATGAAGGCCATGAAGCATGGTCCCTTCCCCAGCCTGGATGCGGCTCTGGCCGAGATCGAGCGCTTCACGCGCAGCGCCTGCCGCCGGGTCTCAGTGAAATCCGGGAATGGCGAAGTCCCGGCATAGGATCGCAAGCTCTGGAACGGGCCCGGGTCGGGCCCGTATATCGTCAGGCAGATCCCAAGCCGATCTCGGCAGGACGGCCCCGGCCGCTGTGCGTGGCAGACATCTCCCGGACCGCTCAGCATCAGCGATATCGTCGCAAGACCTGGGCTTCCCGCACGATCGGGAAGACCATTCCAAAGGTGATGACGGCGATTGCGGCGAGCTGCGGCTGCGTCGGGATTTCGCCGAGCACCACCATGCCGATCAGAACTGTCGTCACCGGGATGCAGGGCATGAATAGCGAAGCCGGTTGCGGGCCGAGCCGGCGAACCACATAGGTATAGAGGACGATCGCAGCCGCCCCGGCCAGGAAGCCCTGGATCACGAATTGCGTGGCGATCTCGGCCGGCGAGGCGGCCCGAAATCCGCTCGGCGCCAGGGCGTGCAGCAGGGGCAGCGGCAGGCAGGAGAGGAGCACGACGGCGATCGTCGCCGTCACCGCGTCGACCGACCAGAGCCGCGCCAGCACCGCATAGGCCGAGAACATGATCCCTGAGCCGGCAAAGAGCAGGTCGCCGCGCCAGGTGTCGCTTGCGCCGATACCCGCGCCGAAGACGAACAGCACGAGCCCGGCGATGATCGCGCCGATGCCGATCAGGCGCGCGCGGGAAACCGTTTCCTTGAACGCGATGCGCGAGAACAGGAACGAGAAGAAGACGATGGAGGCGGGAGAGAGCGCGGCGGCATGGGCGGCCGGCGCCAGGGTCAGCCCCTGATTGATGATGAGCGGATAGGGCAGCCCCGCCAGCAGCGCCAGCAGCCCGGCCTTCCGCCAGCCGAGTGCCTTCAGCTTTCCGGTACCTCTCTTCCAGAGCACGGGCAGGAAGACGATGGCTGCGCCGGCAAAGCGCAAACCCACGATATCGGCCGCCGTCAGATGCTCGCGCAGGCTGAAGCGGGCGGCGACGAACTGGAGGGTGGTGATCGCGACGAAGGCCGCACCCGCCAGGATCGCCAGCCGCTTGCTGCCGGCGTCCTCTCCGTACATCGCATCGCGCATGCCGGCCTCCATGGGGCCGGTCCGGCCACGGGTGGGCGCGCGACTGGGCCGTGTTGCAACAATCACAGCCTATTGTCGGGTTCTGCGTGGCTGAATATGCTCATTCCGCAGACTTGACGTGAGATTCACTTGATCTGGGGCAATCCAGCGTGAAACATGAAATCGCCGATCTCGACACGATCGACCGCACGCTGCTGAGGCTGCTTCAAGAGGACGGCCGCCGCACCACGCTCGAACTGGCGAACCGGGTCGGCCTGTCACCGACCGGCACCAGCCAGCGCGTCAAGCGCCTGTTCCGCGAGGGCTATGTCAGGGCGGTCAGAGCGATCCTCGATCCGCAGAAGATCGGCCGGGGAACCGTGGTCTTCATCCAGGTCCGCCTCGACCACACCGCCCCGCATATCTTCGAGCGCTTTTCGCAGGCGATCTCGCAGGCGCCGGAAGTCCTGGAATGCCACATGGTCATCGGCGGCTTCGACTATTTGGTGAAAGCGAGAATTGCCGAGATGTCGCTGTTCCAGGACTTTCTGGAACGGGTGATCCTGCCTCTGCCCGGAGTCAGGGAAACCCATACCTACGCATCGGTGTCGGATGTGAAGCCCGACGCCCTGTTGCCGATCTGAGGCGGCGGCGCAAGGCACAGGGTTGAGCGACGATTTCGGATCGGATTTCTGCGACGATGTTCGGCTTGGTCCTTGATCTGCCAGGTCCGGACTATCGCGGGCTGCCGCCTGATGAGACGTCAGCTTGCGAGCCGGGATCGAAGGGCAAGATCGACCCTTAGGAGACATCAAGCAGCGGGGCGGGAACCGACTCGAAGCCGAAACTACGGGCTCGCTCGGCGCGACTGAAGCGCTAGCTTTTCCAACGCGCCGGAGGCGAACCCCCAGCTGCCAGCATATACCGGACCTTTAATTTGGATAGCGTACCGACCCTTACGCCTCCCAAGGCGAGAGCCCGGAATGTGGGTAACCTCGACACGGTGATTGGGAAGAATGGCGCCTTCCCCTGCTGGAACATGCGTCAGAGACTCAGGATAGAGCCGATCCGACTTCATAACCTTCCCTAATTCGGCAAAAACCGCTCGGATGTGCTCCGGCCAAGAGTCTAGCGGAAAATGCTCGAGTGCCATCGAATGACTATCCGGTGCGTGGACTCTTGAACGCTCAGACTAAGCGGAAATTGTTGTTGGACTGGCTATGGCTCCCGACCTTTGGCGGGCACTTGCCTATCGCTTCATCATTGCTCGATGGATGATGGAAGCCACATCGAGTCCGCCGACATTAGGTCAACCGTTCCATTCGTCCGTCTGAGAAATATCCCACATTCTTGTCGCCAAGCTCGGCTCGCGCTCGGGATGCAAGGGCAAGACCCTCCTCATCCAAGGCAGCGACTGCATGTGCGGGAAACCCAGCAAAATGGGCTTTCCCATATTTCCGTTTCCAAGCTGCTATTTCGGCCACCAATGAGACGGATAGCCCGACAGCAGCCGGCTCGACATATCCGCCTTCGACTGCATCTCGAATGCCAGTGCCGGAAAGCATGCCGTCAATGAGCAGGTCTGTTCTCATCTGCCGAACGTAGCGCGTCAGCGACACGAGCCGCAATGTCCGCCTCCTACCCGTTGTGGTCCTATCAGCGGGCGATCGGCTCGTAGGTCATTCGAACCTCAGAAACTTGATCGTTCTGCTCGAAGACACGTGAATTTTGGGCATAGTGGACAAGAAGATGGTTGGGCGTAAGCCACTTCGTCTCCGCCAATGGCCCGCCCCAGTTGGCTGTTGAAGCAGCGCCGTGATTGTCGTCGGCGACGAACACGTTCCCGGTTCGGTCCGGCTTATCCTCGGGTTGGATTATCGAAACCTGTGTCGAAAATCCTGTTGTCGCTCCACGATCTCGCTGGAACAGAACGGCAGCAAGACGGCCTCCTGGAGCAACAACTTGGTCAACAATCGTGCTCGTGCAGTTCCCGGAGCATCCCGAAAGCGTGAGCAAAATCAGCAGCATCAATAGAGGAGGGCGCATGCGCCGATGCCATGATCTCTGGTTTCGTCGTCAATAGCCGCTTCCCGATGCGGACATCAGTTTGATGGAGAGTTGATGCTCCATGTCGAAGTGAAATCGGGATTGCTAACGACTTCGCCTGTGCTTTTGAGCCGGTACTCACCCGGAGGCGCAGCCTGGAAATTCCGTGTGTCTGGTGGAAGCCAATAGGTGTCGCCCGCCCGCGTGCCCTTCAAGGCGATCTCGAAGCCCCGTCGAGCATCGGTGGTCTTGATGACACCGAACATCTGCTCGTGCTCGGGAGCGCCGTCACCGTTAAGCCAAGTCAGCCCGATCAACACGGTCGCTGAAATAAGTCGCGCAGCCTGCTGCTCGTCCCGTGGCGGAACATCTAGGTCATCGCTCATAGGTCCTTCCTACCAAAACTGCCCGCGTTGTCATGCGCTGATGATAGCATCCCAATTGGTGTCCGCTCCCCACCTCTCCTACGACCTTCGGAACGTCTGCTCATGGGCAAGGCTCCGGCGAGCCGGAAGGACAGAACGAGGCGGGGGGTAATGCCGCAGCTTCCGTGGAAGCTGCCCTTGAGCCGGGGCGGCGGGCCGTGTGAAGGCGCGCGCGGTCCGGCCTGCCGCAAAAGCATCCACCGCTGGCGAGGCCGAACCCGGAATCAGGCGGGGCTCAACGCAACCGGGCGCTCCAGGAAACAATGGGTCTCCGAACGCCCGCCCTCCACAAAGCCATGCCTGAGGTAGAGCGAACGAACCGGATTCCAGTGCAGGTGTTCCAGCCGCACGGGCAGGGCAAGCTCGTCGGCGAGCGCAAGGCAATGGCGCAGAATGGCCGTGCCCGACCCCTGTCCGTGAAAATCCGGGAGGAGATAGAATTCTCCAAACCGGACATGGTCCGGCATCACCATCAGGGACAGCGTCCCGATCGACTGACCGGCGCGCCTGATCAGGAAGAATGCCTTGTCCTCGAAATGACGCTGGTGCAAGTCCCGCTGGAATGCCTCATCCCAGGGCCAGCGGCGACGGATATGAGGCCCCATCGCTGCGCGCTTGGCCTCGAAGGCGAAGTCGCTGGCCTCCCGGGTCCGGGGCAAGCGCGGAAACACGTAGTCAGGCGGGAGATCGGGCAGGTCCATGAGGCGGAAGCCTAGCGCATGTGGCGGGGCCCTGCGTAGGGCAGGGAGGCGATAGCGCCGGGCTCGCGCATCAGGTGTGGAAGAGCCCGGCATGGGCCAGGCCGTCCTCCGCGCTGCCGGCGGCTGGCGTAGCGCCGAGCTCGAGCAGCACCACCTCGCAGGCGCCCTCCGGCGCGGCTGGCAGCCATGCAGCACGACGATGAACTCGCCCTCCTCGACGAGCTCGTCGCGGTCCCGGAACCGCATCAACAGCCGGCCCTTGTGGACGAAGAAGACCTCGTCCTCGTGCTTCCGGAAATACCAGGGCGCTTCGATTATCTCGTGAGGCGAGAATGGCCGAGATGTCGCTGACCCACACCTATGCATCGATGTCGAATGTGAAGCCCGACGCCCTGCTGCCGATCTGAGGCAAGGTCGACCCGTTGCGGATTCTGCTCATCTGATCCTGGCGTAGCTGAAACACTCCCACGGCAGGCGCTCGATTCATGTTTTCTTAAATGCGAATCCAATCGCAGGAATGTGAGCCTCATTGTTGCGCGAGCGCGCCACTAACAGTCGGCCAACCTCATAACCCCATGAGCTGAGACCGGTGGTCGCCGGCGGAGACTTCACGTGCAACGACGTTTTCTGAATGCCCTGCTGATTGCCCTCATCGCCGGCATCGGCATCTCCAGCGGTCCGCTGCACGCCCAGGCCCAATCGGCTCCAAAGGCCCAGCCTGGCGAGGGGCGCCCATACGAGATCGTCGGCAGCGAGGTATGGGACGTGCCCGACCCGGTCTCGGGCCGCGACTACCAGGTCTTCGTCGCTTTGCCGCCGTCCTATGCGAAGCAGCCGCAGCGGCGCTACCCCGTGCTCTATGTTACCGACGCAGACTACGCCTTCCCGATCATCCGGCAGATAGGGCGCCGCCTGAACGTCGAAGGGCCCAAGATTGAGGAATTCATCCTTGTCGGCCTGTCCTACGGGAAGGGCGAGGACGGCATGGTCAGCCGCCAGCGTGACTATACTCCGACATCGAACGGTCCAAGCACCGCACCAGCCAATGCGATCCATGGTCAGGCGCGCGCCTATCAGAGATATCTGCGCGATCAGGTAAAGCCATTCATCACCGCTCGCTACCGGGCCGACCCTGCCAGAGCACTCTTTCTCGGCCACTCCTACGGCGCCCTGCTTGGGACACAGATCCTTTTCACCGAGCCCGGCCTATTCAACGGCTATATCCTCGGCAGCCCGTCTCTCTGGTACGACAAGCGGCATGCCTTGAAGCTCGAAGCGAGCTACGCCACGCAGAACCAGGACCTGACGGCGAATGTCTATCTTTATGTCGGTGCCTATGAGGCCCTGCATAAAGCCGATCGGCGCTACAACCAGACGGTAGACATGGTCGCCGACAACCGGGCTCTGGAGACGGCGTTGCAGGGCCGCAAGTACCCGAGCCTGAAGCTGAAGTCAGCGGTCCTGAACGACGAGGATCACGTCACCGTCGCGCCGCGTGGCTTCACGCAGGGCTTGAAATACCTGCTGCCAGTGCGCTGACCCATCACTGAGAGCTCCAGGTCGGAGACGGTATCGGCTACGGGTGCTTACGCGCGCCCGTCCAGGGATCGGCTGACGGCGCGCGTCAGGTGTGGAAGAACCCGGCATTGGCCAGGCCGTCCTCCGCGATGCCGGCGGCTGGCGCCGGGCCCAGCTCGAGCAGCACCACCTCGCAGGCGCCCTCCGGGGCTGCCGGGCAGCGTTCGACGCCATGGGGCACGACGATGAATTCGCCCTCCTCGACGAGCTCGTCGCGGTCACGGAACCGCATCAGCAGCCGGCCCTTGTGGACGAAGAAGACCTCGTCCTCGTGCTTCTGGAAATGCCAGGGCGCTTCGCCTTCGAACCTGGCGAGCTTGATCTGCATGTTGTTGACGCGCGCGGCGATATGGGGCGGCCAGCCGTCGGAAAACCGGCCGAACGCAAATCTCAGGTTCTCCTTGTGGAACGGTGAAATATGCCGGTTGAGCGTCGCGACGTCGCGAATGATCCTGGCGAGCTGGTGGGGCACGTCCTTGCCCTCGGCCGGGTATTTCCCGTCGAGCGCGGCCGTGCCGATCGTGAATCCGGCGGCTCCGGCCTGCTTGAGGGCGGTGATCCGCTCCGGCGTGTCGATCGAGCCGGCGACATAGACGGGCTTGGAGACCGCGGCGCAGACCGCCTGGATCAGGGCCGGCACGTTCTCCCGCGAGCGATAGGCCAGCAGATCGAGCCCGTGCACGCCGTCGCGGGCCGCCAGCATCCGCGCACTGGCGACGACCTCCTCGATGCTGCCTTCCAGGACGCTGGGATGGCCGATGATCCGCCCCGGGAACGGACAGTACTGGATCGTCGTGCAGGCGATGATCGGGAGCACGTCATCGACCCTCGTCCCGCCGAGCAGGACGTCGATGCCGATCTCGACCGCAGCCTTTGCCGATGCGATTTCGCTGTCGCGGTCGAGCGAGACGACCTCGAGATAGGATGTCGCGCCGCCGTCCCTGATGGCCCCGTTCAGCGCCTTCAACTGGTCGAGCGGCAGGCCGATATCCTTGAAGCCGATATGCCGGACCCCGAGATGCAGGGCGGTTTGCAGCTGCTCCGACGCGTCTTCGACGGTGCGGTCGTTGCGCGTCAGCATGAAGATGAAGCGAAGTCCCATCAGGACACCTTTTTCGTTCTGTTCGACCGGGCTTGCGCGGAATCGAGCGGCCCTGCATCGGCGAACGCGGTCTCCAGGCTGGCCGGATCGGCGATGCCCCGGCCAGAGAGTGGCGCCCCGTGGCGCAGCCGCGTGACCGCGCGACGCAAGGTGTCATCCCCGCCAAACCCCCCGGCCTTCATGGCGAGAAGGAGGGGGCGCCCGTCATCGAGCCAGGCGCGGCCAAGCGGAAAACCCGGCTCGAGCTCGTGGAGGATCTCGAATTCCTGGACGTCCAGGAGGTCGAGGATCGCCTCTATCGTGTCCCCGCCCGTGGCAATCAACGCGTCGAAGGCTCCGGCGCGAAGCCTGTCTGCCGCATCTCTTGCGATCCGGAGGAGAAGCGGCGCGGGATCGTCCTCGCGCTTTGCCGGGCTGCGCAGCAGGGTGACCCCGCTCGCCCTCTCGATCTGATCGGCCTGACCGTGACTGCGCGGGTTCGCGCTGCCGATGACGATGAGAATATTGCCAGGCCCGCAACCGACCGCTGCAGCCGGAGCCTCGGTCGCTGCCGGCGCCAGCCGCCGCGCCAGCGCCGCCGCCATTCCGGGGGAACCCACCCACAGCGTGGCCTCCGGTTCGGGCAAGGCCGCAACCTGCGCGTCGAGCTCGTCTTGCGTCGTGGCGTCGAGCAGCACCACGTTCCCGATGGAGGGCGGGACCAGGTCGGCAAGCACCGAATGGCGTGCCGGATGCACCGGATCGCGGCCATAGGCGGTCTCCGACACGGGGATACCGTCCACGCATTGAACGCCGCCGACGGTCGTGCGTCCGGCCGCGGGAAAGGCCGGGGCGAAGACGAGTTGCCTACGCCCGCTGGCCCGGAACGCCGCGTCCAGCTCGGCCCTGACATGTCCGCGCAGCGTCGAGTCGACCGTCTTGTAGAGGATGTCACGCGAGGCGAGCTGCGCGGTGAGGCGCGCGACCCGCTCCGCGACCTCAGCCTCCGGAGCCGAGCGCGAGCCACTGTCCACGGCGATGACGTCGCTCGGTTGCCGGGGCAACCGGCCCCGGCCGACCCAGGCGCCGCGGCCCCGCATGACGAAGGGGCCAGCCCCGTCCGCTGCACTGGTCAGGTCGTCGGCGAGAACCCCGACCGTCTCTTTCCCATCATTTCGCATGTCCCGATCATGCCCCGTCCACGCGACAAGAAAAGCGATAGTTTTGGCGCCATACCGGTAATGCCAGATCACCCATGAAGCGGTCGCAACTGCCATCCCTGGGCGACCTGCGCGCATTCGAGACGGCGGCCCGCCTCGGCTCGGTGCGCCTGGCGCCGGTAGCCTCGCGCTGACCGATGGCGCCGTCAGCCGGCGCATCACCAGGCTGTCGGAGGACCTTGGCTTCAAGCTGTTCGGGAAGAGCGGCCGGACGCCTGGTCGCACTGGCTCGCTGCCCATCCCTCATGCCATCCGCCCAGCGAGATCCGGTTCTACGACCATCATTTCCTGATCGTCGAGGCGGCTTCAGCCGGGCTGGGGGGCGCTGAGCCCGCTCGTCCTGGCGACCGACGACTTGGATCGGCAACGCGTGCTGGCACCTGTCGGCTTTGACGCCGATGGAAATCACGACGGCCTGATCTGGACCGGCGAGAGCGAGCTGCCCAGGGGCGCTCGTGCTCTCGCAGATTGGCTGCAGGAGGAGGGCGCAAGGCCGCTCGGCTGACCGAACGCGCCAGGCGGCCTTCCGCCCGTCACGCAGGTCATCACCGTCATCCGCCCCGCGAACCATCCGCCGACACGCAAAGCCCCGCGGCCCGCGCGGCGGAAGCGCGGCTCTATGCTGGCGTCTGATCGAATGTCTGGTTCCGGGCCGGAGGCGAACGGGCACCATCGCCCCTAAGCGGAAGCGTGTTCGCGCTCGGCCGAATTCACGCCCCTGACCCATCTCCGAAGGGCTGGCCCCTAGCTCAGCTCTGAACCCGCTCAACTCATGAGCTGTGCTTTCGGAGCCTTCCAAGTATTCGCCTTCGCAAGATCGGGAGCATATAGCCGCAGCATTGGACTGATACCTTGGTCCTCGCGGTTGATCGGCAGCCAATTTTCCGGCGGCACCCCAGAGGGCTTGTTGGCGGCAATGTGGATTTCGATTCCGCCATCGGCGTTCAGTTTATATCCCGCATTTTGGCCGACCGAATACTTGTTTTCCTTGTTCGGGATGAACCAGCCGTTTTTCGTGTCGTAAAGAGTGACTGACCAGAAGGCCAGGGCAGGCGGCAGTCCTTCCTTTGTCATCTTTATGACGTAGTCATGCAACGCATTCATCGGCTTGTTATCTGCGGGGTTGACGGGAAGATAGAGTGCTTCGTCTGCTGGCTGACCGATCGGCCCGATCACATTCTGGAACACCAAAGTGTCGAGGTCGATGTGGCCCTTCGGCTTAAACGCGCGAAAGAGAAACTCCTCAGCCTTGGCCTGATCGCCCAAGACTGCAATGTTTGCCTGCTTCACTTCCTCTGAGACTTGGCGGAACGTCGCGCCATCAATCGGCGTCACCTTCGTCGCATCATAGGTCTTGCCAGGTTCCACACCGAGAGGTTTGTAGGCGTCGAGCAATGCCTTATCGAGTTCGTTATCTGAATCGAAGGTAGTATGGTTAAAGATGAACTGCATTACTTCCAGAAGATTAGTGCCGTAGGTGTCTTGATCTGTCGCGCCGTAAGCGGGAAATTGAACCTTGCTGGAGGGTTGGGCGGACTTGCTCTGATATTCGGACAGGGTTTGGACTTTCAAATCCTTGATCTGCTCAAGGATGCGGGCGTGCTTCGCGGGGTTGCTGGATTCCGGCATGACGCGGATGAAAGCGATAACGAAATCGCCTGTCATCGCTATCGACTTGGCCACCCCTGCTATCCCGGTATCCCGCGTATATCCCTGAGTGCGAGCCGAGTAGAAAAGGACCTTCGTAGGTTCCTTATAATCGCCCGATTTAGTCGACAACGGTATGTCGATATAGCCATCGTAAGCGGAGGTCTCCATTGAGGCATAGCGCGTATCGAACGCAGGAACAGAGAGTATTACCGGCTCATTTCGTAGGTCAAGCATGGCGACCTGATAAAGAGTATCATTGTTAGGTCTAGCAATAGCGTGCATTTTTGCGTTTGCTAGTTCCATGGATTTATGAATCTTGTTCCATCCCTTGGTGCTCAAGGGATTCTGCGCATCCATAGCAGCTTTATTGTTTACATTATACATGGCGACGTATTGGTACGATCGCCGTACAATGTTTTCGATCTGAGCATGGTCAAGCTTTACTTGTGCACCCTGCGCGTGCGCCCATTTTGGCATCGTCACTGCGGTGGCGATTGCAGCAAGTGGGACGGAACGAAGGAAGTCGCGTTTCGTGAACATTTTCGGCACTCCTTCCAGTTTAGAGTTCGTGCTCAAACGCGCGTATGCTGCCCCCAGACCATCTGTCTTCAAGAGGTTACGCGCCTCCGCGACCGCTGACTACGCAGAAACGGCCCATCCGAAGCCCGCCTGGATGTCCGTTGGTTGGCGCGATCCGGGGCCAATGCGGCGGCTCACGGGACGTTCAGCTCCCCACGCTCCCTTCGGAACGTCTGCTCAAGGGCCAGGCCCCGGCGACCTTCTGCGAGCAGGAAGGACGCCCGTTGCTGGCGGGAGAATGCCGCAACCATCCGTAGAGGCTGCTCCCAGGCAGGCGAGGCGGCCCGCCTGAAGGCTTGCGCGGTCCGGCCTGTCACGAAGGCATCCCCCGTTGGCGCGACCGGGCACACAATCAGGCGGGGCTCCGCGCAGCCGGACGCTCCAGGAAGCAATGGATCTCCGAACGAACTGTCTCGACAAAGCCATGTCGCAGGTAGAGCGAGCGAACCGGCTTCCGGTGCAGGTGTTCCAACCGCACGGGCAGGGCGCGTTCATCCGCAAGCTCCAGGCAATGGCGCAGGATGGCCGTGCCGGAGCCGCGCCCGTGAAAGGCCGGAAGGAGATAGAATTCCCCAAACCTGACATGCTCCGGCAACCGGCGATGACGAGAAGAGCGTTTCGTTGAGCCGTTTGTCGCGCAGGCGGCCGTTGCCGACTTCGGGCAGGACTGTCGGGGCAGGATGGAGGTGCAGGATGGAGGTGCAGGATGGAGGTGCAGGATGGAGGTGCAGGATGGAGGTGCAGGATGGAGGTGATCGAGAGCGGTGCTATGAAGGGGCATGATCGGTGCGGAGGCAGTCAGGCTGCATCGCCTAGGCACCTGCAGAGCCGCCAACTATCATATCTGTTCCAGCAACGGTTCCAGTGTTTTTGAATGTCCGACAACTCCGCAATCGCATCCCGCATCGCCGCCGAGATCGGCGCGCGCCTGCCGCAGGCAGCCGCCGCCATCGCACTGATCGACGAGGGGGCGACCATTCCCTTCATCGCGCGCTATCGCAAGGAGGTCACCGGGGGATTGGACGACACCCAGCTGCGCCAGCTCGGAGAACGGCTGATCTATCTGCGCGAGCTGGAAGGCCGACGCGGCGCCATTCTCGGGGCCATCCGCCAGCAGGACAAGCTCACGCCTGAACTCGAGGCCTCGATCTCTGCCGCCACGACCAAGGCGGAGCTGGAGGACATCTATCTTCCCTTCAAGCCCAAGCGCCGCAACAAGGCAGAGATTGCGCGTGAGCGCGGCCTCGGGCCGCTCGCCGAGGCGATCCTTGCCAATCGCCGGGCTGTGCCAACCGAGCTGGCCGCGTCCTATCTCACCGACCAAGTGCCCGAAACCAAGAGCGCGCTGGACGGTGCCCGGGACATCCTGTCGGAGCAGTTCGCCCAGAATGCTGAGCTGCTCGGTCGTTTGCGCGGCTATCTCCATCAGAAGGCCGATTTACGTGCGCGCGTGATCGAGGGGAAGGAGGAGGCGGGCGCCAAGTTCGCTGACTATTTCGATCACACCGAGCGCTGGGCCAACGTGCCGAGCCATCGTGCGTTGGCCATGCTGCGGGGCCGCAACGAGGACATCCTGACGCTCGACATCGAAGCGGACAGGGATGATCCGCGCCCGGTCAAGCCTGTGATGCGGATGATCGCCGAGACCTACGCGATCGGCGACAGGTTGCCGGGGGATATGTGGCTGATGGAGGTCGTCGGCTGGACCTGGCGGGTGAAGCTGTCGCTTCACCTCTCGGTGGATCTGATGACCGATCTGCGGATGAAGGCCGAAGCCGAGGCGATCAATGTCTTCGCCCGCAATCTCAAGAATCTGCTTCTGGCCGCACCTGCCGGCTCGCGGGCGACCATGGGTCTCGATCCCGGCATCCGGACCGGCGTGAAGGTGGCGGTGGTCGACGGCACCGGCAAGCTGCTTGCCACCACGACCGTCTATCCATTTCCGCCGCGGAACGATGTTCGCGGCACGCAGGCCGAGCTTGCGAGCCTGATCCGCAGGCACGGCGTGGAGCTCGTCTCCATCGGCAACGGGACCGGCAGTCGCGAAACCGAGAAGCTGGTCGCGGAGCTGCTGGGCGATCTACCGCCGCCCAAGCCGATCAAGGTGGTCGTCTCGGAGGCCGGTGCCTCGGTTTATTCCGCCTCGGAACAAGCCGCCGCCGAGTTTCCGGGCCTCGACGTCACGCTGCGCGGCGCGGTTTCCATCGCAAGGCGCTTGCAGGACCCGCTGGCGGAACTCGTCAAGATCGATCCAAAATCCATCGGCGTCGGCCAGTATCAGCACGACGTCGATCAGTACCATCTTGCCCGCGCGCTCGACGCCATGGTCGAGGATGCCGTGAACGCGGTCGGGGTCGACCTCAACACCGCTTCGGCCTCGTTGCTGGCGCGGGTCTCGGGGCTCGGCGCTGCGCTTGCCGAAGCGATCGTCGCTCATCGCGATGCCAATGGCCCCTTCGGCAGCCGCCGCCAATTGCTCGCCGTTGCCAGGCTCGGACCCCGGACCTTCGAGCAATGCGCCGGCTTCCTGCGCATCCGGGATGGCTCGGAGCCGCTCGACGCCTCCGCGGTGCATCCGGAAGCCTATGGCGTCGCGCGCAAGATCGTCGCCGCCTGCGGGCGTGACCTGCGTGAGCTGATGGGTGATAGCGCTGTGCTGTCCAGGCTCGATCCTCGCGCCTTCGTCGACGATCGCTTCGGCTTGCCGACCGTGCGCGACATCATCGCCGAACTCGACAAACCCGGCCGTGACCCGCGCCCTGCCTTCAAGACCGCGACCTTCGCGGACGGCGTCGACGACATGAAGGACCTCGAAATCGGGATGATGCTGGAGGGCACGGTGACGAATGTTGCCGCCTTCGGCGCCTTCGTCGATATCGGCGTCCATCAGGACGGGCTCGTCCATGTCTCGCAGCTTGCCGAGCGCTTCGTGAAGGACGCGCATGAGGTGGTCAAGGTCGGCGACGTGGTGAAGGTGCGTGTCCTGGAGGTCGACATCAAGCGCAAGCGCATCTCGCTCTCCATGCGGAGCGACGCAGGTGCCGACGGCTCGAAGGGGCCGCGCGAGAACGCGCGCCAGGATGCTCGCGGCGGCCAGGATGCTCGCAGCGGCCAGGATGCTCGCAGCGGCCAGGACGCTCGCGCCGGCAAGGACGCTCGCGACGGCAAGGGCAGCTCCGGCCGGGTAGGGCCGCCGCGGACACCACAGAAGGAAACCCAGGGCGCTCTGGGTGCCGCCCTCATGGACGCGTTCAAGCGACGATAGGGAGACAGGCTGCCGCGACGCCTTGGGGCGCGCAATCGCGCTCGTCTGGCATGCTCCTGCTCGGTGCGGACCCCTTAGCTAAGGGGAAGCAGCTGGCCCAGTTCTCGGTTCACGAGGCAAAGACCAACCTGTCCAAACTGATCGCAGACGCACTTGAGGGCGGAGATGTCATCATTGCCCGTGGCAACGGGCCGGTCGTGCGCCTGGTGCCGGTCGCACCACGCGGCAAGCGGCGCTTCGGGGCGCTCAAGGGAAAGATCGCCGTTGATGCGCGCTTTGACGAGCCGCTGCCCGAGAATGAACTCGGGGGTGGAATCTCACTTGAGGCTGCTGCTCGATACCCATGCTCTGATCTGGTGGCTGGCGGGTGACGAGGCGCTGAGCCCCCGTGCTCGCGAGGCGATCGGGGACGAGGCCAACAGCATCGCCGTCAGCGCCGCCTCGGCCATGGAGGTCGCCACAAAATTCCGTGTCGGCAAGCTCCCTGACGCGGCGCTGCTCGCGCAGGACTTTGAGGCGATCATCGCCGATCAGGGCTTTTCGGAATTGGCGATCACCGTCCGCCATGCCCTGCTCGCCGGCGCGATGAACATCGCGCACAACGACCCGTTCGACCGCCTGCTCATTGCCCAGGCTCAATCCGAAGACATCGTGCTGATTTCGAACGACGCACTCTTCGACGGCTTCGCAGTCAAGCGTCTTTGGTAGCGGGCTCCGAAGCCTCACAATCATCCCAATAACAGCGGCAGCCGAGAGCAAACATGCCCAGGTCCGACTCGGGTCGGGAACGGAAGTCAGGCGAGACCGTTGGCAATGCCTGCTTCCGGGCTACTGGCCAGAATCCGCTCCCGGACCCATCTGAGACATTCGCGGTGTTGCGCGTAACGGCAGGGCGCGGCCCTTTGCGGACGCTCTGAACGTCCGCTTCCAGGCAGGCAGCTCAAGGAATATAAGTCCGCATCCTGTCGATCGTGAACAGGTAATCATCCCGGGACTGCGAGCTATGACAGGACTGGCACCTCTCTGCGAACGCCGTGCGCATTACCTGGCGGGTCGTGTCGAACTGCTGGAAATGCCAGTCGCCCGTGCGGACATCGGCCGGGAAATCCGCGCCCCAGTTCACCCCCTTCTCCATCACGAAATACTCCGCAAGTTGGCGCGCCCTCCATATGCCGAGGACGAGCTGCGTGCCGGGCGGCAGCGGCTTTCCAGCCTTCGCGAGAGCCAGTGTCTCGGGCAGCGCGAACGCCTCCTCCTTGGCGAAGCCGCGGTCGTAGGTCGCGTACAACACGTATCTGTCGAAGGCCTTTGGGAAGGTCGCCCGGTTGGTTTGGCCGAATGCGGGCGGAAACGAGCAGGCAAGCAGCGCGATCGCCACCAAGGCCACGCGATGAACCAACATGGAAATTCCTTTCGGCTCTGATCAGTCGTGGGCGAGGGAGGCGGACAGGTCGCGAAGCGCGTCGATCTGGCTCTGTACGGTCTTCAGATTGGCTTCGACCGCAGCCATGGCGTCACCGCCAGCGACAAAGCGGAGGGGCAGCTTCCCGGAATCCGACAGGGTCACGATCGCGCCCGCCAGCTTGGCGGGATCGCCGCCTTGCTGGCCGTTCATACCCGACCAGGCTGCGATCGTCTGAGCCGTGCGCTCGGCATAGTCCTCGATCGGGAGTTCCGGCCAGATGGTCGAGGCGCCCTCGACGAGAAGCTCCGTGCGGAAGAAGCCCGGATCGACGACCATGGCATCGATGCCGAAGGGCGCCACGTCGAAGCGCAGCGACTCCATCCACCCCTCCAGAGCGAACTTCGAGGCTGCGTAGGCGACCACGAATTCCTGCCCGATTAGGCCGGCCAGGGAGGAGACCGTGATGACCTGGCCAGCGCGCTGCCTGCGCATGATCGGGAGGATCGCACGTGTGACGTTGAGGGGACCGAAGAAGTTCGTTTCCATCTGCGCCCTGAAGTGGTCTGGGCTGATGTTCTCGAAGTACCCGGCGTAGAAATTGCCCGCGTTGTTCACCAGGACGTCGATCCGGCCGAACCGATCCACGGCTGCCTGCGCCGCGGCGATCGCCCCCTCTGGGTCGGTGATGTCGAGCGCCACCGTGAGCAGGTTCTCATGGGCGCCGATCGCATTCAGCATGGTTTCGGGCTTGCGCCCCGTGGCAACGACCGAATGCCCGGCCGCCAATGCCTTTCGGGCGATATCGATGCCGAGGCCACGGCCTGCGCCGGTCACGAACCAAACCTTGCTCATTGTCGTTCTTTCTCTTTTGGGGTCAGCGGCGCGCGGCATGGCGAGACGGCCTCAGCGCACGCACCAGGATTTTTAGAGCTCGGCCGCTTCGCGAAGGAGCCTTGTTGTTTCCGCTAGGAAGTCGAGCCTCTCCATCTGGCGCGTCATGCGCCCGCGAACGATGAAGATATGGCGCGCGAAGGTGCCGCCCTTCTGGCGTACGAGGCGGGCGAAAGCGTCGATGTAGCTCTGCTCAAATTTGCTGTTCAGCGAATTGAAGAGGATGACGCGCTTGCCGCTGAGATCGTTGCTTTGCACGAATTGCCATACCGGCGGCGCCGGGCTGTACAGCCAGATCGGCGAGCCGACATAGATCGTGTCATATCCGGACAGATCGATCTTTTCCGGCGTTATCGCCGCGCGCTGCTTCCGAGCGTCTCGCATGGCATTCAGCCAGCCGCGCAAGCCGATCCGGTACGCGGCGTCTACTAGCTGAACGACCCGCGCGCGCCGCTCCTTGGCAATCTCCAATGCCATCAGCTCGGTGTTGCCGGAGCGCGAAAAATACACGACCAGATCGCGGCTTTGTTGCTGCTCTGGCGAAGCGCGCAACGCGTCCGCCAGAACCATATTTTTCGTATGCTGCCTGTTCTCGATAATGACGACCGAGATGGTCGAAACCACCGGTATCCCTACGATCAGTGCTGCTAAGCCCCAGAGCATGATTTGGGCGCGTCGCGTCGTCATGCGGCCAACACCTCAGCCGCTTAAGCCAACGTGCGGGTAAAGAACGGGGCCAGCTTGCCCGCCGCGAGGTCGGCGCCAGCGCCGTCATAGAGGTCCATGTGCGTGGCACCTGGGACGACGAACAGTTCCTTCGGCCCCGCCGCCTTGGCGTGCAGCTCGTGGCTGTGCCAGAGCGAGCCCGCCTCGCTGCCGGCGACGACCATGAGCGGCTGGGTCAGCAGGGTCTCGATCTGGTCAAAGCCCGTGAACGAGACCATGGCGCTGAGGCTGGTCAGCAGCAGCTTGTTGGGCGCGTTCGGGTGCTGGCCGCGAGGCGTCAGATAGTAATCGGCGGCCTCCTGAAGATCGCGCGGAGCGGTCTTGTCGCCAACGGCGGGAACGTAAGGCACGTAGACCGGGGCGGCGCCGGTGACCTCGGCCGAGCGCTGCTTGGCAACGGCGTCGAGCGTGGCGATCTGCTCGGCGACGGTGGCCTTTCCGTCCCAGCCCTTGCGGGTCGCGGCGCCGACGTCGACGGCGCTCACCGTGCCGACGACCTTGATCCGGCGATCGGTGGAGGCGGCCTTGATGGCCGTGCCGCTGCCTGCGCAGACGCCGAGCGCGCCAATGCGGTTCGCATCGATATAGGGGAGCGAAATGAGGTAATCGACCGCGCTGTAGATGTCGCCGACGCGCCGCATCGGATCGTCGAGAAAGCGCGGTTCGCCGCCGCTGGCGCCCTGGTGGCCGGCGTCGAAGGCAAGCGTTACGAAGCCCTGCTCAGCGAGCTTCAGCGCATAGAGTCCTGCGGTCTGCTCCTTCACGCCACCGCCCGGATGGACGGTGATGATCGCGGCATACTTGCGGCCCTCGGTAAAGCCGGCGGGCAGATAGAGGTTGCCGGCGAGTGTGATGGCGTTGTTCTTGAACTGGACGGCCTTTACCGTCGCTCCACCGACCTTGGCAGCCGTCGATGCCGGAGCGGCTTTGACCACGGTGGGGACGATCATCGCCGCGACGAGGACCGAGCCGAGCGAGAGAACGCTACGACGGTTGAAGCCGGTGGTGGACGTAGCGGACACTTCGTTCATGGCCATTCCCTTTTGATGAGGCTGCCGTTGGTGTGCCCAAGGGCCAGCGCTGTTCCGATGGCCGTAACGTACGCGCTGTCGCTATTAGCGATTAGCCGCTATGAATTGCATGAACCTAGAAGCAGGCGCACTGAATGAAACGCGAGGATCTTGCCGATCTGTCGGCCTTCATGGCCGTCGCCGAGGCGGGCAGCTTCACGCTGGCGGCGGCGAAGCTCGGCATGTCCCAGTCGGCCCTCAGCCAGATCGTGCGACGTCTGGAAGGCCGGTTAGGCCTCAGCCTGCTGAGACGAACCACCAGAAGTGTCTCGCCCACAGATGCCGGCGAACGCTTGTTGCAGACGCTGGTCCCGGCCTTGAGCGGGCTCGATGAGAGCCTCGCCGCCCTGAGCGAGATGCGCGAGAAACCCGCCGGCACGATCCGCATCACGTCGGTCGAGCATGCGACGGACACCATCATTTACCCGGTGCTGAAGACCTTTCTGCCGAGGTACCCAGACGTCAGCGTCGAGATCGTCTCCGACTATGGCTTGGTCGACATCGTTGCCGAGCGCTTCGACGCCGGCATTCGCCTCGGGGAGCATGTCGACAAGGATATGATAGCGGTCCGCATCGCGCCCGACCTCGAAATGACCATGGTCGGGTCACCCGCGTATTTTACGGAGCTGCCGGCTCCGACCATTCCCCAGGACTTGGTACGGCACCGTTGCATCAACCTTCGCCTCTCCGCCTCGCGCGGACATTTCGTCTGGGACTTCAGGAAGGACGGGCGCGAGCTTAAGGTTCGCGCTGACGGACCACTCGCCTTCAACACGATCGAACTGATCGAGAAGGCCGCGCTGGATGGCTTTGGGCTGGGCTTCCTGCCGCGGGACAAGGTACGGCATCATCTCGAAGCCGGCAGCTTGATCAGCGTCCTTGAAGACTGGTGTCCAAGCTATCCCGGCTATCACTTGTATTACCCTAGCCGGCGTCAGCCTACTCCGGCATTTGCCCTGCTCGTGGACGCCCTGCGCTTGAAAAGGTGAAATCGGCTAATGCTCAACGTCGCTTCACTGCTCGCTCCAGCGTCCGCTTGTTGGAACCGCCCTTGGGTCAGCTTCTGACGCGATCAAGGCGTTTGCGGCGGCGGTCGCGAAGTTCGGCTTCCCGCCCACCTGCGACCTTCGAAACGTCTGCTCAAAGGCTAGGCCGCGGCGACCTTCCCCGTGTCGGAAGGACCGCCTTGGGCGTGCGCGAATGCTGCACCATCCGTGAAGGCGCGGCGGGGGCGCCGGAAGGCCTGCGCGGTCCGGCCTGCCGGCGAAGGCAACCCCGCTGGCGCGACCGGACACGGAGTCTGGCGACACTCTTCGAAGCCGGCCTCGACCTCGCGGCGAACCGTCAGGCCGAGGAGCTTGCCGACGTGACCGCGACCCCGCCGGCTGGCTCCTGAGACAGGGCCGGAGTCGCTGCTGCGGGAGCCTCTGCGGTGCCGTCCTCGTGCTGGTCGCCCGGCCGCCTGGTCCTGAGCAGCTTGAGCACGAACACGAAGAAGACCGGTACGAAGAATATCGCGAGCACGGTCGCCGAGATCATGCCGCCAAGCACGCCGGTGCCGAGCGCGTTCTGGCTGGCGGCGCTCGGGCCGGTCGCGATCGCCAGCGGCACGACACCGAGCGCGAAGGCGAGCGAGGTCATGATGATCGGCCGGAAACGGACCTTTGCCGCATCCGTCGCCGAATCCAGCAGCGACCGACCCTCCGCATAATAATCCCTCGCGAACTCGACGATCAGGATCGCGTTCTTGGCGGAGAGGCCGATGATCGCGATCAGGCCGACCTTGAAGTAGATGTCGTTGGGCATCCCCCTCAGCATGACGGCGAGCACGCAACCGATGATGCCGAGCGGCACGACCAGCATCACCGAGAGCGGGATCGACCAGCTTTCGTAGAGACCGGCGAGCAGCAGGAACACGAACAGGATGCTGAGCGCAAACAGCATGGGCGCCTGCGAGCCGGACTTGATCTCCTCCAGCGATTGCCCGGTCCATTCGAAGCCGAACCCGCCCGGAACTTCGGCGACGAGCCGCTCCATCTCGGCGATGGCCGCGCCCGAGGACTGGCCGGGAGCCGGCTCGCCAGTGATCCGGACGGTCGGGTAGCCATTATAGCCCACGATCTGTGGAGCGCCTTTCTGCCATTGCGCGATCGCGAAGGACGACAGCGGCACCATCCCGCCCTGGGCGTTGCGGACGTTGAGCTTGAGCAGGTCCTCCGCCTGGAGACGGTCGCGGTCGCGCCCCTGCACGATCACCCGCTGCATGCGTCCGGCGTTCGGGTGGTCATTGACATAGGACGAGCCGAGATTGGCCGTGATCGTGGTGTTGATGTCGGTGAAGGTGACGCCGAATGTGTTGGCCTTCTCGCGGTCGATGACGAGCAGAAGCTGCGCGGCGTCCGGCATGCCCTCGATGCGCAGGCCCGTGACCACGCTGCTCTTGCCGGCCCGGGCAAGCAGGTCCGCGGCCGCCGTGGCGAGCGCGCGCTGGCCGGCGCCGGCACGGTCCTGGAGGCGGAAGGCAAAGCCGTTCGTCGTGCCAAAACCCTCGATCGGCGGCGGCGACAGGGCAAAGGTCGTCGCGTCCTTCAGGCTGAACAACTGGGCATTGGCCCGGTCCGCCACGGCCTGGGCCGAGCTGTCGGCGCCACGCTCGCTCCAGTCCTTCAGCGTCACGAAAGCAAGCGCGGCATTCGCGCCGTTGCCGGAGAAGCTGAAGCCCTGGATCGCCACGACATTCGCGACGGCGGGGTCGGCCTGGAAGATGCCTTCGATCTGCTTGATCGAGGCGAGCGTGCGGTTGGCGCTGGCTTCCGGCGGGCCCTGGATGTCGACGATGACATAGCCCTGGTCCTCGTTCGGCACGAAGGCGCTGGGCAGCTTGACGATGAGGTAGCCGAGCCCGACGACCAGCGCGAGATAGACCACCATGACGCGACCGGCCCGCTTCGCCAGGCCGAGGACACTGCGGGAGTAGCCGGCGGTAACCCGGTCGAAGTTGCGGTTGAACCAGCCGCCGAGCCCCTTCTTCTCGTGATGTCCCCTAGCGATCGGCTTCAGGAACGTCGCGCACAGCGCCGGCGTCAGCGACAGGGCCAGGAAGGCCGAGAACAGGATCGAGACGACCATGGTCAGGCTGAACTGGCGGTAGATGATGCCGGTCGATCCGGGGAAGAAGGCCATCGGGATGAAGACGCTGGCGAGCACGAGCGTGATCCCGAGGATCGCGCCTGTGATCTGGCCCATGGCCTTCTTCGTCGCCGCCCGCGGAGACAGGCCTTCCTCGGCCATGATGCGCTCGACATTCTCGACGACGACGATGGCGTCGTCGACGAGGATGCCGATGGCGAGCACCATCGCGAACATCGTCAGCACGTTGATCGAGAACCCGGTCGCGTACATGACCGCGCAGGTTCCGAGCAACGCGACCGGCACGACGAGCGTCGGGATCACGGTGTAGCGGATGTTCTGAAGGAAGATCAGCATCACGATGAAGACGAGCCCGACCGCTTCCAGCAGCGTGAGGAGCACCTTCTTGATCGAGGCCGAGACGAAGGGGCTGGTATCGTAGGGAATCGATTGCTCGACGCCCTTGGGGAAGAACCGCGAAAGCTCGGCGAGCTTGTTGCGGATCGCCTGCGAGGTCGCGACCGCGTTGCCGGTGGACGAGAGCTGGATGCCCACCGCCGCGCTCGGCTTGCCGTTGAGACGGCTGCTGAAATTGTAGTTTTCCGCGCCGAGCTCGATGCGCGCGACGTCGCGCAGCCGAACGGTGCTGCCGTCGGCATTGGCGCGCAGCACGATCTCGCCGAACTCGGCCGCGCTCGCGAGCTGGCCCTTGACGAGCACGGTTGCGGTCAGGTCCTGGCTGACCGGGTTCGGCGCGGCGCCGATCTGGCCGGCCGCCACCTGGGCGTTCTGCGCGCTGATCGCGGCCGTGATGTCGTCGGCGGTCAGCTTCAGGCCGACCATCTTCACCGGGTCGATCCAGACGCGCATGGCGCGCTGGGCCGCGAAGAGCTGCGCCCGGCCGACACCCTCGATGCGCCGAAGCTCGCCGAGCACATTGCGGTTGAGGTAGTCGCCGAGCGCGACCTCGTCCATTTGCCCGTCCAGCGAGGTCAGCGAGACGATCATCAGGAAGCCCGCGGATGCCTCCTCGACGGAAACGCCCTGCGTGGTGACCGCCCGCGGCAGCCGGGATTCGACCCGCTTGATCGCGTTCTGGACCTTGACCGACGCCTGATCGATATCCGTGCCGGGCTGGAAGGTCGCGTTGATCGAGACCGAGCCGGAGTTGTCCGAGGTCGACTCGAAATAGAGCAGCCCGGCGACGCCGTTCAGCTCTTCCTCGATCAGGCGGGTCACGCCCTGGTAGATCTCCTGGGGCGAGGCGCCGGGGTAGGCGGTCGAGATCGTCAGCTGCGGCGGCGCGACCTTGGGGTACTGCGCGATCGGCAGGAAGGGCAGGGCCAGCGCGCCGGCAATGCAGATGAACAGCGCGAAGACCCAGGCGAGGATCGGCCGCCTGATGAAAAACTGTGCCATGTCAGGACCTATCGGCTCTTCGAGCCATCAGCATCGGTCGCAGGCGACCAGGGCTCCGGCGCCAGTTTTGCGCCAGGCTGGAGTTTCTGGACGCCGTCAACCGCGACCTTTTCGCCGGCCTTGAGACCGGACAGGACGAGCCAGTCGGAGCCGATGGCCTCGCCAAGCTCGACGTCACGCGCCTCGGCAGTATTGTCAGGCGTGATCACGTAGATCTGGGCTCGCCCCTCCTGCGTGCGGACGATGGCGCGCTGCGGCACGGTGATCGCGCCCTCCCGGACCGCCTGCTCGAGGCGGACACGAACATACATGCCGGGCAGCAGGTCGCCCTTCGCATTCGGGAACTCGGCACGCAGCGTCACCTGACCGGTCGTCGCATCGACGCTGGCACTGGCAAACAGGAGCGAACCGGCCTGCGCATAGGTGGCGCCGTCGTCGAAGACCAGCTCGACACGGGCCTTGCCCGGCTCAGGGCTAGCGAGCTTGCCGGCATCGACCGAGCGTTTCAGCGCCAGAAGCTCCTGAGCCGACTGCGTGAAATCCGCGTAGACCGGGTCGATCTGCTGGATCAAGGCCAGGTGTTGGGGGGCGTCGGCGGTGACGAGCGCTCCCTCCGTGACCAGGGCTGCCCCGATGATGCCGGTGATCGGGGCCCGAACCTCAGTGTAATCCAGGTTGATCTTCGCCTCCGCCAGCGCGGCTTCGGCCAGCCCGACATCCGCGTTGGCCTGGGCGAGCGCCAGTTCCGCGTTCTCGAAATTGATCCCGCTCGCCACCTCGCGCTCGCGCAGCGTCTTCTGGCGCGCGAGTTGCTGTTCGGAATTGGCCTTGCCGGCCTTGGCCTTCTGCAGGGCGGCCTGCGCGCTCGCGACCCTGACCTCGAAAAGCTTGGGGTCGATCCGGTAGAGCACATCCCCCTGCCTGACGAGCGTGCCTTGCTGGAAGACGCGCTCCAGCAGGATGCCCGAGACCCGGGCGCGGACCTCCGCGACACGCGTCGCGGCAATGCGGCCGGGCAGGTCGCGCACGACCGGAACGGCGCGCGGCTCGACCTGAAGGACGGCGACGGCAGGCGGCGGCATCCGGGACGGGTCCTGGGCGTTCGCTGCCGCCACCGTCATGGACAGGATGACCGCGACGGCGCCAAACCGGCGCAAAAGGGATTGCTCCCCGACCTTCGACAGGCGGGAAGGGGCAGAGGCAGATTGGGAATTCATGGGGAAGCCGGATTCTCGGAGATGCGTTCGAAGATGCTTTTGATGCCGTTCAGGATGGCGGCGCGTTCGGAAGGCTCGAACTCGCGGAACCCCTGATATTCGATGGACGAGAGTCCGAAGAGGGCGAGATAGGCCATCAGCGAGGCGAAGGGCTTTTCGGTCCCGGCCTGGATCGCGTCGAGGTCGCGGGAGAGCCAATCGCGCATGCTGCGCTGAAACGCGTCCTCGTGGGAGGCCGCCGCGCTGACTGCCATCGCAATGGCGCGTTCGTCCGCGGAAGGCTGGCCGGCGGCGGTGGCCTCGATCCTGCCGAACAGTTCGGGATTTGGGGTGGAATCGGCTGCCGCCACCGCGGCGGCAACCTTCTTCTCGTCGGCCTTGATGATCCGCCCGATCAGCGCCTCCAGCACGGCGCCCTTCGACTTGTAGTCGTAGAGGACGCTGGATTTTGCGATGCCTGCCTCCTTGGCGACGGCATCGATCGAGAGGCCGGCCGCGCCGCGGCTGAGGACCACCCGCTCCGCCGCGTTCAGGACCTCCTCCGGATCGTGCTTTCTGTGTCTGCCCATGGCGTTCCCTGGCGAAGGCGGGAAACCGGCTTGCCCTCATCGCGATAATTTATATACGAACGGTCGTACTGAAATACAACCCCTCGCCGCTGAGGAGGCGAGGGGCGGGAACAAGGTATTGGCGGCCCGTTTCGACGCACGGTGACGGACTGGTCCGTCCATCGCCCCATGCGTGGGCCAGTCCCATAACACCTCGATTGCCCGAACGTTGCCGATTGGCTCGCGTATCAGTTTGATCGCTGAATGGCCCTGATCATCAGCGGCCAGTGGCCCGTGCCGATGGCTGCACGAAAGGTGGTTTCCGCCAACCCGCTTGCCGACCCGCCTGAGCGGCCCCGAGCTGAAGATCAACCCTTGTCGATTTCTGCCGCGGCGATCTCCGCGACGCGAAGAGTGGGCGCGATATGGTCGGTTTCCCCATCCTCGATGAGCCAGGTCGCCGAAAGCCCCGCCCAGGCGAGAATCCAGCGAAGCAAGCGGCCGCGTTCCAACTGTGCGGCCCGAGCGACGACGTCCGCCTGTCGGGCGAGGCGACCAGGAGCTGTCGCGACGGGATGATCCGGATTGCAGAAGAGATTGGCATAATCGAAGCCGCGTTCGCCTTGCAGGCCCTTGGGATCGATTGCGAGCCAGCCTCGTTCTCCGAAATCAAGGATGTTCGCGTGATGAATGTCGCCATGCAGCGGGACGACATCGCGCGGATCGGCCAGAAGCATGCGTGCGGCCTCGGCGCATCGGACGAAGATCCCGCCCTGAGGTGCAGCATGGAGCGCCCGAAACCAGTCGGAGAGCGGGACAAGATTCGATGGAGGCGCTGCACGCGGCTTGTGAAGCTCGGCAACGGCCCTGCAGAGCACGACGCTCGCTTCATCATCCCTTCCATGCTCCGCCATCGCAGCGAGCGAGCGGTTGCCGGTCGCGCGTTCGAGCAGGATCGCATCATCGTGGTGTTCAATGACGCGAGCAGCCCCGATCCCATTCCACCAGATCAAGAGACCCGCGCCCCGCTTTTCCTCCGGCACGGACGCGATCTTCAGCATGGCCGGCTCGCCGTTCCGACGAACCGGGAGGAGGTGGCTGGTCCGTGTCAGGATCGGCTCGCCGTCTTCAGCCAGCGCCCAACGGCGAATGTAAGGGGTGAAGTCGCTCTCGATCGCCATGTCAGTTTTCAAAACGGAAGCTTGCGGTTGATGGAAGAGGTCTGCCTAGCCTGGAGGGTCCTCGTTCAGGCAAGCGCATGATCTGACAAATCCCTGAAGCGGGGAACTTGTCTGCCGGGCCGTTCGTTGCCTCCCGTCCAGGCGTCGACAAGGTCCCCCGTGAGCAGCATCTTCCTCCCCCTTCTCAGGCGGATCAGGCCGAGCGAGGCGTCGGCTCCGGCGATCGCGTCCGACCAGACGCTGAGCCGCTTCGTCTGGCGCGCCAGCGGCGTCCACCAGTTCTATGTCGGGCTGATCGCGATAGCGGTGGCCTTGCTGAATTTCGCGCCGATCGATCTGCAGAGGAGGATCGTTGACGTCGCGATCGCCGACAGGGACGTCCGAACCCTGCTTCTGATGGGTGCAGCCTATCTCGCGATCGTCCTGATCCAGGCCGCGTTGAAATATGCGCTTCTCGTCTATCAGGGCTGGGTCAGCGAAAGCGTCGTAAAGAACTCGCGCGACCGTTTGACGATCGTTGCATCCGAGCGCGTCTCGCCGGACGAACACACCAGCGGACAGACGGTCAATGTCATCGGCCGGGAAATCGACGGTGTCGGCGGTTTCGTTGGGGTTGGTATCTCGGAATTCGTCGTCAATCTGACGTTTCTCTGCGTGATCATGGCCTATATGCTCTATATCCAGCCGCTGATTGCGCTGATCAGCCTGGTCTTCCTGCTGCCGCAGATCTTCCTCGCGCTCTATATGCAGGCCGACCTCAACGTCCTGGTCGAAAGGCAGGTCAGCCTGGTGCGAAAGCTCGGTGATGAAACCGTCGCCCAGACCGGAAGCCACTCCAGGGAAACGGCGAGGGAATCCGCCACCATCCGTGCGATCTTCCGCAATCGCATCCGGTTCTACTTCCTGAAATACGGCCTCAAGACCTTGCTCAACATCGCAAACGCGATCGGACCGCTGATGGTTCTCGTCGTCGGCGGCTGGATGGTGATCCACGGACGGACCACGATCGGCACCGTCGTCGCCTTCATGTCGGGCCTGGAGCGCCTTTCGAACCCCTTGCGCGACCTGCTCAGCTTCTACAGGGAGTACCAGCAGGCGAAGGTCCAGTACCAGATGATCGGGCGCTGGGTCGAAGGCAAGACCTGAGCCGGGTCGGGGAGGTTCCCCATCTTCGCGCATAGCGCCAGGGCTGCCGAATGGTCCGGCCTCCCTGGCCCCCGGCGGAGCATGGCCGAGGCGTTTTTTGGGAATGCTACGGCCGGGACCGAAGCATTTATCCGCCCGATGCTGCCATAAGCGCCTGAGCCGCGTCAGGAGCTTCACCATGTCCTCTCTTTCAGCGAAGCCGCCGTTCTTCGGCTGGCATATCGTCGCTGCGACCTTTGTTCTGGCGGTATTCGGGTGGGGCGTCGGTTTCTACGGGCCGCCGATCTACCTGCAAACCGTGGTCGAACGGACCGGCTGGTCGGTGGCCTTGGTCTCTGCGGCTGTCACCCTGCACTTTCTGGTCGGGGCGGTCGTCATCGCCAATCTGCCGCGCCTCTATCGAAGCCTGGGTGTTCCCATGGTGACGGCCATCGGGGCGGCCTTGCTTGCGACCGGGGTCGTCGGCTGGGCGATGGCCAGCGAGCCGTGGCAACTCTTCTGCGCGGCTCTGTTGAGTGGTGTGGGCTGGGTTGCGATGGGCGCCGCAGCCGTCAACGCGATCATCTCCCCCTGGTTCGTGAGTTCCCGCCCTGCGGCTCTCTCGATGGCCTATAACGGAGCCAGTATCGGTGGCGTAATTTTCTCACCTCTATGGGTCGCTCTCATCCTCGCCATCGGTTTTCTCAAGGCGGCGATCGTGGTCGGCGTGACGATGGTGGCCGTTATTCTTGCCCTGTCGATTCTTGTGTTCTCAAAGACTCCCGCGCGACTGAACCAGTTCCCTGACGGCATTCGGCCAGCCGCAGTTCCGGCTGCGGTCAGCGCTTCGGCTGTGGCGGCCATGCCAAAGGAATCGCTGTGGCGGGACCGTCGTTTCCTGACGCTGGCGGCAGGGATGGCGCTGGGTCTGTTCGCCCAGATCGGCCTTCTCGCCCATCTGTTCTCCCTGCTCGTCCCCGCCATCGGGCCTCAAAATGCCGGGTTGGCCCTGGGGGGCGCAACGATCGCCGCGATCGCAGGCAGGACGGTGGTCGGCTTTGTCATGCCTGCCTCAGCGGACCGTCGTCTCGTCGCCTGCGCGAGCTATGCGGTCCAGATCGCGGGGTCATTGACCCTCCTGATCGCGGGCGATGCCAACGCAACGCTGATGATCATGGGCGTCATTCTGTTCGGTGCAGGGATTGGCAATGCCACATCCCTGCCGCCGCTCATCGCACAGGTCGAATTCGGCAAGGCAGACGTTGCCCGCGTCGTTCCACTGATCGTTGCCATCGGACAGGCGAGTTATTCTTTTGCGCCGGCCGTGTTCGGCGCTCTGCGGACGATGTCGCCAACCGGATTGTCGAGTTTCGATGGAGCCGCGCTGTTTGCGGTCGCCTCCGTGGTGCAAGCAGCCGCCATTGCCTGTTTCCTAGGGGGGCGCCAAAGGCGCTCGCTGCCAGGCGGGACCGCATGATTGGGGGCAGGCCCCTTGGCAGGGGCGAACCCTGTGCGGCTAGCTCTCGCCGCCTGCGTCGGACAGCACCCTTGCCGGCAAGGGAAGGACGGCCGCTCTCTGGCCGTTTTGCGTGGCCAGCCATTTCAGATAGCGCAGGCGGGCCGCAACCGTGTTGCTGCGATGGGTGCTTTGCAGCCACTCCAGATACTCGGCGGGGCGAACGGTGATGATCTGGACGGTCTTGCCCTTGGCCAGAAGCAGCTCCGTCGCAGCAGCGACCTGGCGCTTCCATTCGGAATAGGAGCGGGGGATCCTCGGGTCCTTCCCGACCATGTCCACCAAGGCAGGAAAGTCATCTTCTGAATACCACGGTACCAGCACGGTGTCGTAGTAGTCGAATTTCCGCATGCCTGTGTCCGCCCAGCAATCGGAAAGCGTCGCCCGCCTGCGATCCTACCAGTTCTCCGGCTGATTTACGAGTTGCGCGCAGTGCCTCATCGGCTTGCGCGCGGGCGAATAGCAGCAGATCTCGGGATATCCGGTCGGCGCCGGCACGAAGGATGCAAACCCCTCGGTCGTGCGCGGAAGGCCCGTTTCAAACCGGTTTCCTGGGCTCTGTCCCGATCCTGCCCCGGCGCGGGAACCGGCCGTTTCCTTCGCGCCTGTTCGGTCAGGCGCGCCTAGGCGCGGGCCGGCAAGGATTTCAGCGTCCTGATGATCTCGCTCTCGGAATAGGGTTTTCGAAAAAACCGCGCACGCTCGGGCAATTTCTGCGGGTCGACCCGGACATGGCCCGAGGTCACCATCAACCCGATCGGCGGCCATTTCTCGCGCACGACCTCGACCAGTTGCAGGCCGTTCAGCGAACCCGGCATCTCGACATCGGTGAAGAGGATGCGGACATCGTCGCGTTGCTCCAGAATGGCCAGGGCCTCGTCGGCGGTCGCTGCCTCGACGGCGAGGTACCCGGCCTCCTCGACGAGCAAGGCCGCATACATCCTGATGATCGGTTCGTCCTCGACGATGAGAACAACCGGCTTTTCCGCGTCTGTAGGCACTGGGCTTCTCCTGAACCGCCTTCTTGTCGCGACGGTAGAGGTCCAACGGCTCATGGTCCGGAACGTTCCGCCGTCGCGCCTGCTTGGGCGCTACGGACAATGCAGGCTGTTGGCGCGGCGGGCGGAGCGCTCCCTCGTGAAGTTGCCCGACTGGCCGCGCGTGCCGGCAGCGGAAGCGGAGAGCGGGTGAATAGGGTCAGGCGAGGTGCTTCAGCAGCGCCTTGACGGCGATCGATGGTGTCACCGAGCGCGCCTGCAACGCCGTCACTTCGAGCTGGTCCATGGGATGTTCGGGCAGGATGCGAGTGAGGCTTCCGGCTGCGATCGGGGCATCCGCCAGAAAACCGGGCACGAGGGCGATACCCAGGCCGGCACACGCCGCATGGCAGGTGACGGACATGTTGCCGGTGCTGATATGCCAGCGGACGCGGATCGACTGGTTATCGACCGTCCACTGGTCGAGATCGCTGCGGGTCAGGATGCCGCGATGGTTCGCAAGCTCCGCCACCGCCCGCGGTGTCCCGGCACGCGCGAGATAATCCGGCGAGGCGACCAGCCACATGTCGATGCGTTCGAGCAGCCGGCCGCGCAGGTCGCTGTCGTCGAGCCGGCCGAGCCGGATCGCAAGGTCGAAGCCGCCGGCCACGATGTTCACGAGCTCGTCGCCCAGGCGCAGGTCGAGGCGGACCGCCGGATAAAGCTGCTGAAACGTGAAAAGCTTTGGCGCCAGCACATGCTGGCCATAAGCGACGGGGGCTGAGATCTTCAGCGTCCCGCTCGGGCTTGCATGCTCGGCGAGCGTCTCGACCTGGGCGAGCTCCGCATCGCGCACGATCGGCCGAACGCGCTCGAAATAGCGCCGGCCCGTGTCGGTCAGGCTGAGCGCCCGTGTCGAGCGCAGCAGCAGGGGCGCGCCCATGCGCTGCTCCAGCAGCGCGAGCTGGCGGCTGACCGTCGCCTTGGGCAGGCCAAGCAGGCGGCCGGCGGCGCTCAAGGAGCCGGATTCGACGATCCTGACGAAGAGAGCCATGCCGGAGAGGTCGACAGCGTCGGTCATCGTTCCAGATATAGAACGCCGGCGTTTCAAAGGCGAGGCTACTGTTCCATATGGCTGGCGGCCATAGTCGTTGCATCACCCGCCCTTGATGAGGAGCAACCGATGAACGCGCCCGCCAAACCTTATGCCCCGCTGACCTCCGACAATGCCGCGCTCATTCTCGTCGACCATCAGGTCGGGCTGATGAGCGGTGTGCGGGATTATTCCACCGGCGAGCTCAAGCACAATGTCGTCGCGCTCGCCAAGGCCGCCCAATTGCTGAAATTGCCGATCGTGGTGACGACGACGGCGCGCGATAGCATGTGGGGACCGACCTTTCCCGAACTCGTCGCGGCGCTGCCCGGCGTCACGATCCTGGACCGGGCCTCGGTCAATGCCTGGGACGACCCGAAGGTTGCAGCCGCGATCGAAGCGACGGGGCGCAGGAAGCTGATCTTCGCCGGCATCTCGCTGGAGGTGTGCGCTGCGTTCCCCGCCATGACGGCGATCGGCAAGGGCTATGAATCCTATGTCGCTGTCGACGCGTCGGGCACGTTCAGCGAGACGAAGCGGCAGGCCGGGCTGCTGCGGATGGTCCAGGCCGGCGTGGTCGTGTCCGACTATGCGACCCTGATGGTCGAGATCCTGAAGGACAATACTCACCCGCAAGCCGGGGCCGTCTATGGCGCGCTCGACATGCCCTGGGCGACGCTGGTCGGCCAGATCGCGCAGGCCTACGGACGATAACCGGCCTCCCGTCGGCGCACGAGCGTCAAGTCGAGAGGCTTCGATGGCCCCGCGAAGATTCCGGCCCGTGGCCCTCCAGCCTGGGTCCTCCCGACGTTTGTGTCGGGTTGGCTCTTGACCTCGCTGCTGCCCCGGCTCCAGACTGCGCGCATTCCAGGGAGATCCCCGGCAAGGGGCTGAGAAACCGCTGGCAGACCGGGTGTTCCCCGGAAATGCGCGCGGAAATCCTTCGAACCTGATCCGGCTCATACCGGCGGAGGGATGGAGCGTCGAGGCACTTGCCGGCAGCCGAAGGGCTGCCAGATCTCCTTACCCGAGCTGGGCGAGGAGTTTGCCATGCGCGGCCCGCCACACACCACCCTTCGCCGATCTGGCGACGATCCTGGGCCCGTCGCCTGCGAGGTGCCGTCCTCCACCGATATCGCCATCATTGGCGGTGGCCTGATCGGTTTGTCCATCGGCTGGCGGTTGGCCCGGCGCGGGTTTGATGTGACGGTTTTCGAGCGTGGCACGATCGGACAGGGAGCAAGCCTTGCCGCGACCGGCATGCTGGCCGCGGCCGCCGAGCTGGAGCCGGGCGGCGAGGACCATCTGCCGCTGGCGCTCGAAAGCCAGCGGCTCTGGCCGGTTTTTGCACGCGAGCTCGAAGCCGATGGCGGGCTCGGCATCGACTATCGCCGGGACGGTGTCCTGCTGGTCGCGCTGGGGCGTGAAGAGGTCGAGCGCCTGCGTTTCCGCCATGACCTGCAACGGCGCGCCGAGGTCGAGGCGGCATGGCTTAGCGGGGCGCAATGCCGCGAACGCGAACCCGGGCTGAGGCCCTCGGTCGTTGCCGGCATTCTCTGCCCCGCCGACCATCAGGTCGATCCGCCGCGCGTCATGGCGGCGCTGCGACGCGCCTGTCTCGCGGCCGGAGCGCACCTGGTCGAAGCCTGCGAGGCCGAGCCGGAGCTGGCCGGGGGCCGCGTTCTCGGCGTCTCGACGCCGCGCGGACTCTGCAAGGCCCCGGTCGTGATTGCGGCTGCCGGCGCCTGGACCCGATTTCAGGGGCTCGACATCCCCGTCCGCCCGCTCAAGGGCCAGTCGCTCGCGCTCCGCAGCACGCCCGGGACCGGTACGCTCGCGCGCGTCGTCTGGACCGAGCAAGTGCATCTCGCCCCCAAGAGCGACGGCACTCTCCTGGTCGGCGCCACCATGGAAGAACGCGGCTTCGACGACAGCGTGACTGCTGGCGGCGTCTATGCCCTGCTCGACGGTGCCCGGCGCGCACTGCCCTCGATCGAGGAAATGCCGGTCGAGGCGATCTGGTCCGGCTTTCGCCCGACCTCCATCGACGATGCGCCGATCCTTGGCGAGACGGGGATATCGGGCCTGCTCGTTGCGACCGGGCATCACCGCAACGGCTATTTGCTCGCCCCCGTCACGGCAGCCGCGATCGAGCAACTCCTCGTCGAAGATCGCATCACGGGACCGGCCGCTTCATTCGGCCAGGCGCGCTTCACCCCAACTCTGGAGGCAATCTCATGAAACTCATCATCAATGGCAAGGACCGCGAGAGCGCGGCCGAGAATCTGGCGGCGCTTTGGCAGGAGGAGACGTCCGAGCTGGACTTGCCGGGACCGCAGGGCTTCGCCATCGCGCTGAATGGCACCGTGGTGCGGCAGGTCGACTGGGCGCAGACGCCTCTGTCGCGCAACGACCGCGTCGAAATCATCCGTGCCTTCGCGGGAGGCTGACATGAACACCCCGATCGAGGCCCTTACCATCGCCGGCACGTCATTGTCGTCGCGGCTCCTCATTGGCACGGCCGGCTATCCGAGCCAGCGCATCATGGTCGATGCCATCGAGGCCAGCGGTTCGGACCTTGTCACGCTCTCCGTGCGTCGCATTTCGCTGCAGGGCCATGGCTCCGACACGCTGCGCCTGCTTGCCGGCCGCCGCTTCCTGCCCAACACGGCAGGCTGCGAGACCGCGCGCGACGCGATCCTCACCGCCGAGCTTGCACGCGAGGCGCTCGGCACCAACTGGATCAAGCTCGAGGTGATCGGCGATCGCGAGACGCTCTATCCCGATGTTGGCGAGTTGCTGGAGGCGACGCGCCAACTTGTCGACAAGGGGTTCGTCGTGCTGCCCTATTGCAACGACGATCCGGTCATCTGCGCGCGCCTGGCTGATCTCGGAGCCGCCGCCGTGATGCCGATGGGGTCGCTGATCGGCTCGGGCATGGGCGTCGCCAATCCAGCCAATCTCGAGCTGATCTGTGCACGCTCGCCCGTGCCCGTGATCGTCGATGCCGGCATCGGCACCGCCTCCGACGCCGTGATCGCCATGGAATGCGGCGCGAGCGGGGTTCTGCTCAACACCGCCGTCGCCAAGGCCGATGATCCCGTGCGAATGGCACTCGCCATGCGTCACGCCGTCGAGGCCGGCTGGAACGCCCGCCTGGCGGGGCGCATTCCGCGGCGTGGGCGGGCTCAGCCGTCCAGCCCCCAGCTCGGGCTTGTGGGTTCGTGAACAGGCTGCCCGACCGGCTGCTCGTCGTCACCGACCGGCATCAGGCCGTGAAGCCCTTGCCGCAGCTTGTCTCTGCGGCGCTCGCCGGCGGGGCACGCTGGATCTGGCTGCGCGATCGCGATCTCGATCAGGCGGAACGCCGCAGCCTGGCGCTGCAGCTGCATGAGCTCGTGAGCATGGCGGATGCGGTCCTGACGATCGGCGGTGATGTTGATCTCGCCGCCCGGGTCGGGGCGCGGGGCGTCCATCTGCAATCGGCTGGAGCGATCTCCGCGGCCCGCGCCGTGCTCGGCGTCTCCGCGCTGATCGGCGTTTCCGCGCATGACGAGGCCGATGTCCGGGCGGCAGCAGCGGCAGGCGCCGATTATGTCACGGCGAGCCCGATCTTCGCGACGGCGAGCAAGCCTGGCTATGGCCCGGCCTTGGGCCTGACCGTGCTGCGGCGCTGGGCGGCGATCGGCCTGCCGGTCGTGGCCCTTGGCGGCATCACCTGCGACCGCGCGTCACTCTGTATCGAGGCTGGTGCTGTGGGAGTTGCAGTGATGGGGAGGTGATGCGAGCCGTGGATACGGCCAAGACCATTCGCAGCCTTCGCGCCTGCGCGCTCATGAGTCCACGCCCTGGTGTATGAGCAGGTCGAAACGAGAGGAATGGCCTGCGCCAATGCGACGGATCGTGATCCTGGGGAATGCCGGCAGCGGCAAGTCGACGCTCGCGCGCGCACTGGGCGAGCGCCTCGCGCTGCCGGTCGTGCATCTCGACCGCCTGTTCTGGGAGGCCGGCTGGACGAAGGCCGAGCCCCGGCTCTTTCGGGATCGCGTGCGGGACGCCGTGTCCGGCGATGCTTGGATCTGCGAGGGCAACTACTCCAGCCAGACCTTCGAATTGAGGCTGCCGCGCGCCGATATCGTCATCTGGCTCGACGTCCCGCGGACCACCTGCCTGGCCCGCGTCCTGTGGCGCAGCATCCTGAACCGGCCGCGGCCCGATCTCCCCGATGGCTGCACCGAAAAGCTGAACGCGGAGTTCCTCGGCTTCCTCCGATATGTCTGGGCCTTCGATAGGGACAAGCGACCGCAGATCGAGCGCGAGCGGGTGGCGACCGCCGCTCATATCCCGGTGGTCTATCTCCGCGACGCCGGCCAGATCTCGGCGTTCGTGAATGCGGCGGCGGCTGCGTAGGGCGGGCAGGAGGGCAGGGTGAAACAGGATCTCGACCTGATCAGGGGACTGGAGGAAGCGCTGTTCAAGCCAGCGGTTCGAGCGTCTCCGGAAGCGCTTGATCGGCTTCTGGCGGAAGGTTTCGTCGAATTCGGTCGATCAGGCGGTGTATACGAGAAGGCCGAGGTGATCCGAAGCCTTGCCGAGGGCAATGCCGAGACGGTCGACGTGCCGGCAGCCAGGGATTTCGTTCTCCGATCCCTGGCCGATGACGTGGTCCTGCTGACCTATCTGAGCTTTCGCGTCGCCAACGGCCGGGAGGAACGGCACACGCTGCGAAGCTCGATCTGGCGATTGATCGACAGCCGCTGGCAGATGGTCTTCCACCAGGGAACGCCTGCTGGTCAGCCGTCCTGACGGGGGCTTCGTGCGGGGGCTTGAGCCGCCCCGGCGGTGTTGACCCAGATCCGCGATCGTCCCTCCCGCTGCGCCCGGGAGGGACAATCGCAATCGCCATCACCACGCCGAGCCCGGCCTCAAGCCCGGCGCCGTTCAAGTGCGTGCTCGATCCGGGCCGTCATCCGGCGCAAGGCACGGTGCAGATGGTCGCGCATGAAACCCCGGCAGTTTCGCCGCGCCGAGGATCGTCGCAGCAAAGCTGACGAAGTCCAATGTGGGACATTTCGGTGTACTTGACGCTGCGTCTGCAATCTCTTGATACTGCGTGCGGCGAAGCAGATCCGGCGACGCGAAAAGCGGGTAAGGGCGGCTGATGACTGTCGAGGAGGCGGCCGCGTCCGTCGCGCAGAGCCAGGAGATGCTTGCGGGTGCGGAAGCGCTACGCCGGCTGCAGCGCTGCTATGAGGCGATCAATGGCGACGATCGCGCCGGCGAGACGCCTGGGCGCCATCGCCTACTCCTTCGGTTTTCGCAGTGAGGCGCAGTTCAACCACAACTTCAAGGAGCGCTTCGGCATGTCGCCGCGCGAGCTGAGGTCTATCGCCCGTGAGCGCGGGATCAACACGCTGCCGCCCATCCCTGTCGGCGTCCCCCCGGATTTGGTGCAACGACTTGAGCGCTGACATCCTGCCGCAATATAGGCCCGTGCCGATCCCGTCCGGCCGGGGCGAAGCGCTGTCGGTGCCGGAGGCAATCGCCTACACAACTCGATGGATCGACATCCGCCTTTCGCCCGGGGAGGATTTCGACGGGCATCAGATGCGCTGGCTCATGACACAGCTCGCCACCCGGGCGCTTGCCGAAACGATCAAGACAGGCGGCGACGGCTCGGCATATTCGGAGCGTCTTCATCAGTCGTACACAGTCCTCAGGAGGGCGCAGGCGGCGCTGAGCGACGGCAAACATCAGTGGTGGGGCAGCCCGGCTGAAGACCAGGCCCGGAAGGCTGCCGAGCGTGTGATGTGGCAGCGGCGCGATCCGGGCCGCGGATACGTGGAGGGCTACGAAAGCCGCTATCAGACCTCGCTCCGCGAGGACCAGTTCAACAGCTGCGTCGCAGACTATCTGGCGCAACCGTGGATGCGGCACCCGGTCCTCGATTGGATGCTCGTCGATGCGATCGTGACGCACGAACTGTCTAGGTTCGGGGAAGCGGTGAAGAAAGCAGAAGAACCGGGGGACCCATGGCGCCGGCGTCGCTATTTGAGGGCCCGCGGCAACCTCGAGGAACTCCGGAATCTCAAATGGAAGGCCGAATTCCAGCTGCAGCTGGCGTCTGCCGCTTTTTTTATCGTTGTGCCTCTGTTGGGGATAGGGGCGGCCTTCCACTTCGATTGGACAACAACCGGCATATGGCTGTTGGGCATCTACACCCTCGTCGTGATCAACGAACTATGGTCGCTGGTGGTCAAGCTGATCCGTCGCAGCGTGCCAGGTCCCGAGAGCAGTTCTCAAACGCTGTGGCGCGAGATGTACGAGGTCTGGCGACTGCTTGAAGGACCGGTCGTCAACCCGATGCTCGTGGGCGCCGAGTTGGCCAGGACGACAAGGAGGGGGGCCAGATGGAACAGCGCTGCCTGGTCGATCGTCGTGCGCGCGATGGAGCATGATCCACTGGAGTGGGTCGTCGTGCCGGCCGAGCGGGACGCTGCACGCAGCGATGCCGGTCGCCCGGACGGAGCCAGATCGGCGCCGTCTCAATCGTTGGATCCCACCTCGTCCGCTTCGTCATCGTAAAGCAGCTTGATGCCGCGCTGCCGGGGCTCTTCTTGGACAGCGCTGTGACGGCTACGTCTGCCGGCCGATCGGCAAGGCGCGGATTCGGAAGGGGAGAGACCCGCCGCCGAACCCGCCTCTCGCTGATCGCTCAGAGGCCAAGCACCTTGCGCAGCTCTGCCTTGGCGGCGGTGAACTCGGTCTGAAAATCCTGCTGCTCCAAGATGCGCGCAGCGATGACCGAGCCTGCAATGCGGCCGGCTTCGATATCGGAGCGATAATGGATGCCGCCGATCACGCGGTTCCAGCCATAGACCCAGGCCCTGTCCATGATCTCGGCGCGCTTTTCCGGAACCATGTTCGACAGCACGATGCCCATCAAGGTCCCGACGGTGGTGTGGCCGGAGGGATAGGCGCCGGAGTTCGAGGTCTTCACGACAAGCTTGACCAACGGACTCGCCTGATGCGGCCGCGGCCGCTTCCAGCTGTCCTTGGCCGGATCGACCACGGCGCCCTCAGTCGCCACGATCCGATCGAAGAAGGCCGAGAAGATCGGCAGCGCTTCAGTCTTGAAGGCCGGGCCCATCACGTCGGAAAAGCGCCAGACATCCTCGACGGCATCGGCCTGGGCCTGCGCTTCCATCTCGGGCGTGCGCGTCACCTGAATGGTGAGGACCTCACCGATCTCGGCCTTCGTCTGGACCGAGTCCGGCGCCGGGGGCGGCTTCAGGACGGCTGTGAGGTCGATCGTCTTGCCGGTCGCGAAGGGTTTCGCATCCTCGGCATGAACGGGAGAGAAGGCCAGCGTGGCGGCTGTCAGAAGAGCGAATGCTATATGGCGCATGGTTGCGGTCCCTGTTGGCCAGGGATCGACGCTCCCGAATTATGACAGTGTGATGTAAGCCAATCTCCCGCCGCGAGGCCATCTCGCCTTCCGTCGGTGCCCCCAGTGGCGACGTCTCGAACGATGTGCGCCAGGGGAGTGTCGCGCTCGCCGAGGGGTGCACTTTGTCTCCAGCGTCCTTTGCGTCTCAATCGTAGGATTCCACCTCGTCCGCTTCGTCATCGTAAAGCAGCTTCATCAGCATGACGTAGCGATTGAGCGAGGCCATGCTGAGATCGCGCAGGCATCTCTCCCGAAGCTTGAGGGCTTCTGCGCGAACGCTCAGGCGCAGTTCAGGCGTGTGGATGCCGAACTCCTCGCTCCAGTCGAGCAGGTGATGCAGGTCCTTGTCCCAGACCGGGCAGGTCCGCGATTGAAATGTCTTGTGCTGCGGGGCGTCCGCCGCGATCGCAGAGGTCGCCGCCACCAAGGCGACGCATGCCAACGAGAACAAGGGCAAGAACAAGGGCCTTTGGAGCGACCGGCCTGACATTCCAATCTCTCCCGATCGAGGATGAAGCCAGGATGGCAGGCAGGCTCAGCCGCACTGTCTCACCCGTCTGTGTCACCTGAAAAACCCGAGCCCGTATGTGATCTTCATCACATACGGGCTCGGACAGTTCGACAATGGTGCTGGGCGGCAATTTCAAATGGGGGGCAAAACGGGGGGTAGAAAGAATAGATCTTCATAGAGTGCATATGTTATAACGCATATATTTTGATAAATATAGATTACTGTAGTTATATTATCATATTGCGGATATTTTATCTGTTTATGACAGTCATTATTTGCATCATTGTGGTTCAGTAAAGTGTATTTCATCGCCTGATATCGATCATTCATTTCCCATTTCGATTAGATCGTGCCCCGATCGTATTCCGGGGCCATCCAGAAGGCGCGCGCGGCTGCCACCAGCGGCCTCGCGCGCCAGCCCTTCATCGTGCCCCGGTTAGGACGCGGAGTCTGCGGTTTCCGCCGGTGCTTGCTCGTCTTGGCCAGATCCGCCCGCGCGCCGTGCAGACGGCCGATACGGCTTGTCGGCGATGGTGTCGCACCAGTCCCACGCCTCGCTGGGATCGCCGACGGGCCGGACTGTTTGGCGCATCCCGAAGTGTTTGAGGCCGATGATCGCGAACCGGTCGGTTTCAGCGCAGGGCTCCTCCGCCGTGCAATGAGGGGAGAGGTCCGTGAACTGCCGGCCCAGGAGGGCACTCCGGCCGCTGGAAGCACAGGATATCCGCGCCCCACGGATTCTGCATGGCAGCTGGCCGGTCATCGCCCTGGCCAGTCTCGCGTCGCATGGCTCAATATCATGACCGCCTGTTGACAATCCCCGACGGCCGATCTCATCATTCCGGTATAGTGGAATCTTGGGAGGGATTCGATGGGGACACAGAGCGTGGCAGCGGTCCCCGGATCACGGCTTGGCCGTGCGGCTGCGGCATGAATTACCGCTGGAACTGGTCCATCCTCCTGCAGGAGCCCTATTGGGAGTGGCTGTGGAGCGGCGTGCAATGGACGCTGGCCATCAGCCTGGTCAGCTGGGTCCTGGCGCTGACGATCGGTCTTGGCGTTGGCATTGCGCGCAGCCTGCCGGCCCGTGGCGCGCGCCTGGTCGCGGGCATCTATATCGATGTCTTTCGCAATATCCCGCCGCTGGTCCAGCTCTTCCTCTGGTTCTTCGTCCTGCCCGAGATCGTGCCCGAATCCATCGGGCTCTGGCTGAAGCGCGATCTGCCTTACCCCGAATTCGTCACCGCCGTCGTCGCGATCGGCCTGTTTGCCGGATCGCGCGTTGCCGAGCAGGTCCGGGCCGGGATCGAGGCGGTCGGCAATCCGCTGCTGCCGGCTGCGCTGGCGACGGGGCTTCATCCCGTGCAGGCCTTTCGGCTGGTCGTGCTGCCGCTCGGTCTTCGCGCCATCGTCGGGCCGCTGACCTCCGAATTCCTGATCACGATCAAGCTGTCATCGCTGAGCCTGACGATCGGTGTCCTGGAACTGACGGCGCAGAGCCGCCATGTCGAGAACTATACCTTCCAGGGGCTCGAGGCCTTCACCTTCGCCACGGTCGGCTATCTCGTCATCGGCTTGTGCGTGACGGGGCTGATGCGCTTCATCGACGACCGCATCGGCGGCTCGGCCCTGCGGAAGGCCGCGACATGAACGATTTCGACTGGGGCGTCATCGCCCGTTCCTGGAGCTTCCTCGCCGAGGGCATGGCGCTCAGTGCCCTGCTCGTGCTGGTCGCGACCGTGGGCGGGCTGGTCCTCGGCTTCGGCCTCGCCCTGATGCGGCTGTCGACCCATCGCTTCATCGCGGCGCCGGCTGCGGCCTATGTCACCGTCATGCGCTCCCTGCCGCTCGTGCTGGTGCTGTTCTGGTTCTATTTCCTGATCCCGCTGGCGATCGGCCGGCCGATCGGCTCGCTGATGTCGGCGCTGATCGCGTTCGTGATGTTCGAGGCCGCCTTCTATTGCGAGATCATCCGCGCGGGCATCGCCAATGTCCGCAAGGGGCAGGCCGAGGCCGGCCTCGCCACCGGCCTGCGTCGCGGCCAGGTGATGCGCCATATCGTCATGCCGCAGGCGCTGCGGGCGATGATGCCGCTGGTCCTGAACCAGATCGTCATCGTCTTCCAGGACACGTCCCTGGTCTATGTCGTGGCGCTGCACGATTTCCTGACGACAGCCAGCATCGTCGCCTCGCGCGATGGCCGGCCGACCGAAATGTATACGCTGGTCGCCGTCGTCTACCTCATCATCTGCCTCTCGGCGACGAAGGCGGTCGAGTTCTACAGGAAGGGCCGCACGACATGATCGCCGTCGAGGACGTGCACAAATCCTATGGCAAGCTGCAGATCCTGCGCGGCTGCTCGGCAACGGTCCGGCAGGGCGAGGTCGTGGTGATCTGCGGCCCGTCGGGCTCGGGCAAGAGCACCCTGATCAAATGCGTCAACGGCCTCGTGCCGTTCGAGCGCGGCACGATCACCGTCAACGGCGTCTCGGTTTCGGATCCCAAGACCGACCTGCCGGCCCTGCGCTCGCGCATCGGCATGGTCTTCCAGAGCTTCGAGCTCTATCCGCACATGACCGCGCTGGAGAATGTCAGCCTGGCGCAGATCCATGTCCTGAAGCGCTCCCGGGCGGAAGCCGATGAGCGCTCCGAGAAGATCCTGATGCGGGTCGGGCTCGGCAGCAAGATGACGAGCCGGCCGAGCCAGCTCTCCGGAGGACAGCAGCAGCGCGTCGGCATCGCGCGTGCGCTCGCCATGGACCCGGCCGCCATGCTGTTCGACGAGCCGACCTCGGCCCTCGATCCCGAAATGATCAACGAGGTGCTGGAGGTGATGCAGGAGCTGGCGCTCGAAGGCATGACCATGATGGTCGTGACGCATGAGATGGGCTTCGCGCAGCGCGTCGCCGACCGGGTGCTGTTCATGGATGGCGGCGAGATTCTCGAAGACACGCCCAAGGCGCAGTTCTTCACCGCCCCGGCGACCGAGCGCGCCAAACAGTTCCTGACCAAGGTCCTGACGCACTAGGCCGCCGGCATGACAGAGCTGAGCGCCCCCCAGATCGGACCGATCCTCCAGCGCCAGCGCAAGGCGCGGGGGTTGACCCTGCAGCAGCTCGCAGCCGTCTCCGGCGTCTCGAAATCGATGCTGTCGCAGATCGAGCGGGGCGAGGCCAACCCGACCTTCGCGGTGCTCTGGAGCCTGACGCGAGGGCTGCAGATCGAAATTTCCGCACTCCTTCAAGGCAGCGAATCCTCCCCTGGCGGCAGCGCGATCGAGATCGTTCCGCCGGAGCATACGCCTGAGATCCGCAGTGCCGACGGCTCCTGCCAGCTGCGCATCCTCAGCCCGCCGAGCCTGGCCGGCACTGTCGAATGGTACGATGTCGAGATTGCCGGCCATGGCCGGCTCGACAGCGCCGCGCATGCACCGGGCGCGGTCGAACATTTCACGGTCCTGTCGGGCCAGTTCGTCATCGCAAGCGGGACCTCGCGCTATCCGGTCAAGGCCGGCGAGACCGCACGCTATCCCGTCGATGTGCCCCACTCGATCTGCAACGAGCTCGGTCAGCCGGCCCGTGGGCTGATGGTTCTGCTCTACCAGAAGGTCAGGCAGGAGCGAGGTTCTACTTGAGCGTGTTCCACTATAGCGGATTAATCGACCCCGCGGCGACGCACGCACCATGGCAGGTGCCTGCGTTCGCGCCGGTTCGCTGCCGCCCCTTTTCGTCCCCCGATCCAAAGGCCCAGATCCCATGCGCGTGAGTATCCTTGGAGCAGGCGCCGCCGCCTATGGCGCAGCCGCCCAGCTTTCGATCGGGGGGCATGATCCCATGCTCTGGTCGCCCTCCGGCCGCGGCACGGTCGAGCTGGCGGCGGGGGCTCCCTTGCGAGCCAGCGGCGCGATCGAGACCAGTTTCCATCCCCGCATCGCCCAGAGCGCGAAGGAGGCCGTCACCGGCTCCGACGTGGTGATGCTGGCCATGCCGGGCAACGCCCACAAGATGGCGCTGGAGGCGACCGCCGAGCATCTGCGCGAGGGGCAGCCGGTCATCATCAGCTCGCACGCCTCCTTCGGGGCGCTCTATCTCTCGCGGCTCCTGGCCGAGCGTGGCGTTCGCGCGCCGATCATCGCCTGGGGCACGACGCTGACGACGGGGCGCAGGGCTTCGCCGACCGAGGCCGCGGTCAATTCGCTGCGCTCGAAGATCGATATCGCGACCGTGCCGGAAGCCGGGCTCGACGAAGGCCACGCGCTCTGTACCGCCCTGTTCGGCGATCGCTTCGTCAAGCGCGACGGTCTGCTCGCGATCGCGCTCAGCAATCTCAACCCGCAGAACCATCTTGCGATCGCGCTGTTCAACCTCACCCGGATGGAGCGCGGCGAACGCTGGGGGCAGGCCGAGAACGTCACGCCGGCGGTCGGTCGCGTGATGGAGCTGCTCGACGCGGAGCGGCTGGCGATCGCGCAGGCTTTTGACGTCTCGGTGCGGACGATCAAGGAGCACTATGCCTTTTCCTACCAGCTGCCGGTCGCGAGCATCGCCGAGATGAATGCGGAGCTGCATCAGCGCGGCAATGGCGGCTTCGGCCCGGCGACCCTGACCAGCCGCTATGTGCTCGAGGATGCGCCGTTCGGCCTGCTGCCGACGGTCCTGCTCGGGCGGCTCGCCGGGCAGCCCGCGACGCTGCACGAGGCTGGACTGACCATGCTGTCTGCCGCCTATGGTCGCGACTTCGTCGGGGATAACGACCTGCTGCCTGCGCTCGGCTTCGAGCAGATGAGCAGCGAGCAGCTGCGGGAGCGGGCCCGCACCGGATTCTAGAGCATCGGACCGAAAAGTGGACACCGGTTTTCGGGAAAATCCGATGCTCAAACAAAGAGCTAGGCCATCGGACCGAAAAGTGGACACCGGTTTTCGGAGAAATCCGATGCTCAAACAAAGAGCTAGGCCATCGGACCGAAAAGTGGACACCGGTTTTCGGAGAAATCCGATGCTCAACAGCGATCTAGACTCCCGCGCACCGGCCGGTGCGCGGGCAATCATGCGAGCAATCGCTGCAAAGGGGAGAAGAACATGAGACGGAACCTTGTTGCCGCTATCGGCGGGCTCTTGGCCTTCGGTCTGGCTGCTACGGCCCAGGCCCAGGAGGTCGACGCGATCGTCAAGAAATTGCGCGACACCAACACCATCACCATGGGGATTCGCGAAACGCTCTACCCCTATGGCTTCCTCGACAATGACAAGAAGCCGTCGGGCTATTCCGTCGAGTTCTGCCAGCGCATCATCGAGGACATCAAGGCGGAGCTGAAGCTGCCCGAGCTCAAGATCAAATACGTCCCGGTCAGCATCCAGAACCGCCAGGCGCTCGTCGCCAACGGCACGGTCGATCTCGAGTGCGGCGGTACGGTCAACACCTTCGGCCGCAACAAGCAGGTCGATTTCTCCTCGGTCTCCTATGTCTCGTCGAGCCAGCTGCTCGTCCTCAAGAATTCCGGCATCACCAAATACGAGGACCTGAACGGCAAGATCGTCGCGGTGGCGACCGGCGGCAGCAGCGAGCCCGACCTGAAGAAGCTCGTCGCCGAGAAGGGCCTGAACATCCGCATCCAGAATGTCGACGACCACGCCGCCGCGCTGATCTCGGTCGAGACGCGGCGTGCGGACGCCTATTTCAGCGACAATGGCGCCTTCTACAGCCTGATCCGGCAGTCGAAGAACCCGGACGCCCTGACCATCGTCGGCACCGAATACGGCTATGCGCCCCAGGGCTTCATGGTGCCCAGGCTCAACCCGACGATTCTCTGGATCGTCAATCATTCCATGGCGAACATGTTCAAGTCGGGCGAGGCCGAAGCCCTGTTCAACAAATGGTTCGGCCCCTTCGGCGCCCAGGTCTCGCCGAAGCTCAAGGCCGCCTGGGCGACCCAATCCTACGCCGAGTAGACAGCGCCGGGCGTTCCGTTCGGCCCCCTGGCTAGCCGAACGGAACGCATTGCGAAGCGGGGGGCCGAAGCCGTCTTAGGACGGCGAAGCGTCATGGCGCTTTCGGTCGAGGGCCAAGACGAAACGACGCTGCTTCAGGCCCCGGTCGGAACGCCGTCGTCACCGGTGATCGCGGGGCTGCCGATGATGTGCGGGCGGGGTCGCGCGGTCCGCAGCGCAATTTAAACCAACTCCGCCTGCCGCGCTGGCAACGCGCCCGTCGATCCACTAACACTTGTCCCGATCACTCCGCGAAGGCGGGTCAATCCCTGGGGGCCCGGTGAACCATATTGGGGTGGAGATCGGCCAGACGCCGGGGGAGAGAGCCTGGTTCAACCTCGCGTTGAAGCTGAAACTCACCGCGCTCGCCCTGGGCTGCCCGACCAACAAGGAACTCTGCGCGCGCTTTGCGGCGGTCAATCCCGCCACCTTGTTCGTCACCCAGAACGCCTACAAATGGCTCTCGGGCAAGGCGATGCCGCGTGCCTCCAGCGTCTATGAGGATTGGGCGAGGGTGCTCGGCGGTTCGCTGACGGCGCCCTTCCTGGCCTCGTCCTCGTTCGAGGAGTTCCAGCAGGCGATCTGCACCCGCTTCGGCGTGCCGGAAACTGTGCTTGCGACGCTCAGGGGCGAGGCCGGTCTGCCGCCGGTGCCGGTGCCAGTCCCGGTCACCCCATCCGCCGCCCGGGCGGGATCACGACAGCCCGGCGAGCATTGGCTGGCCGGAACCTATCTCGCGATTTCGCCGGCCTGGTCGCGTGTCGAGGCGGGCCGGCTGATCATCGGCGCGATGCGGATCTACGCTGATCCGATGCAGCAATTGCAGATCAGCTACAGCGAAAACCTGTTCAACCGCCCGGTCGCGATGCAGGGACAGCTGCTCAGCGACGGGCGCACGGCGCAGAGCGCCCTGACATGTTCCTATACGCACCGCCTGTTCTTCCTGGCGCTGAATGTGCCGACACCGCCCGCCAACCTGATCGGCGGCATTCTCAGCGGCGCAGCCGTCCATGATCCCAATGCCCGCGCCGTCGCCTGCCGCATCCTGTTCCTGCGCGCGCATGGCCGCAGCATCGAGGATCTGGCCGCGCGGATGGGCTATCTCGATGCGGACGCGGACGGAATCGAGCAAGAGCTGGCCGGCCTGGGTTACCGCGCCGATGCCGCCAGGCGGGGCCTCGCGGCAAGCATCGTCACCTCGCTCGGCATGCATTCGACCGCCGCCCTTTGTGAAGCCGCCCCCAGGGATTTCGCCGATATCGAGCTGACACTCGACCGGTTGGCGCCCGCCTGAGCCCCCCATATCCGCAACAGGACGCTGCGATGTACCCATTGACCGGAATGATGCGTCTCGCGGCAATCGCCGTCGTGGTCTCGCTGCCCTTGTCGGGCACGGCCTGGGCGCAATCCGCGGCCACCCCGCAGCAGGGCGTGACGTTGACGGGGCTCATCGGCAAGGTTCTGTTCGCGCCGCAGCCCGTGCTGGGCTCCGATGGTCGCCAGCATATCGTCTACGAGCTGCAGCTTTCGAACGTGACCGGCGAGCGCGTCGTGATGAAGCGGTTCACTCTCTACGGCGACGACGACAACGAGCCGCTCGCGACGCTCGACGAGGCCGAGATCGCGCGGCGTTTCTCCCCCGCCGGCCGGCGCGGCAATGAGTCGGCGGAACTGGGCGGCTTTCAATACGGGGTCGCCTTTCTCCATATCGCGCTGCCGCCGGGGCGCGCGGCTCCGCAACGGCTGACGCATAAGGTCGATGCGTGGTTCGATCAGTTCAAGGCGGATGCCGCGATCCAGCTCGGTGCGACCGCTGTCACGCGCTCGGCGCCCCCGGTTCTCGGGCCACCGCTTCGGGGCGACAACTATATCGCGGGCGACGGCTGCTGCGATTCGACCCGGCATGTCCGGGCGCTTTTGCCGCTGAACGGCGCCTTTCGGCTCGCCCAGCGCTTTGCCATCGATTGGGAGAAGCTTGGCGGGGATGGCCGACTCTTCGCGGGCGATCGGAAGCAGGTCGCGAGCTATCACATCTATGGCCAGCCGATCCTGGCGGTGAGCGACGGCACCGTCGTCGATATGCGCGCCGATCTTGCCGATCAGGTGCCCGGGGCGCTCCCCGACGGGCTGCCGATCGGCGAGGCTGACGGAAACTTCGCGGTCCTCGACATTGGCGGGGGCGCTTTCGTGCTCTACGCCCATATGCAGCCCGGCAGCGTCCGCGTCAGGACCGGCGACAGGGTGCGCCGCGGCGATGTCATCGGCGCGGTCGGCAATACCGGCAACAGTTCGGAGCCGCATCTGCATCTGCATGTCATGGACGGGCCCTCGCCACTTCTTGCCAATGGCCTGCCCTATGTCTTTGAGGCCGCCACGGTGAAGGCGATCGATCTGGCGGGCACTGCGGATTTCGACCGGGCGGCGGAAACCGGCTCGCCCGTAAGCCTGACGCCGCTCGTGCCTCCTCTGGCGCTCAAGCGCGCGCTGCCGCTTGATCTCACCCTTGTCGACTGGGGCAACTGAGAGGCCGCGTGAGGCTTTTTGTCTCTGAGCATCCGGCCCCCGCCGGCAGCGGATGATCGCGGTGCGCCGGCATGCTATCCAAGGCGCCGACGAGGTCATCGCGTTTCCGGAGCGGGTTGTTCACATGGCTGAGACGAGCAAAGCGCCTCCCGTTGAAGTCCTGATCGCGACCGATCTTTCGGCCAGGGGCGATCGCCCGCTCGACCGCGCCTTGCGTCTTGCCGACGCGTGGCGGGCGAGGCTCGCCATCGCCCATGTCCTCGAGGACGAGGTTTCGAACCTGGCGGACACGACGGCGCGGCTTCGCGCCGAGCTGCCGCCGGCGGCGGCGCAGGCGGAATTCGTCGTCCGGGTCGGCTCGGCCCCGAGCGTGCTGGCGGATCTGGCGGCGGAGCGCGGCAGCGGCGTCATCGTCACCGGCGTCGCGCGCTTCAACAGCCTCGGCGACTATGTCACCGGGACGGCGGTCGACCATATCGTGCGCCATGCCTCCGTGCCGGTGCTGGTCGTCCGCAAGCGGGCGGAGCGCCCCTATGACCGCATCCTCGTCGCCACGGATTTCTCCGAGTGCTCGCGCGCGGCCTTGCTGACCGCGGCTGCTCTCTTTCCGACGGCGCGTCTCGTGCTGCTGCACGTCAATCGGCAAGCGGCGACCGGGCGCTACAAGGTCGAGGGTGCGGCGGACCATCTGCACGCCGAGGCTGCCGACGACATGGCGGAGTTTCTCGCGGCGGCAGAGCTTCCGCAGGCCGTGCGGGAGCGCATCGAGCCGGTCCTGGATGATGGGGCCGTGGTCAACGTGATCAGGCGGCAGGTGCAGGAGACCGGCGTCAGCCTCGTCGTCGTCGGCGCGCATCGCAGCCGAGGGCTGGTGCAGGATGCGATCGGGAGCCACGCGGAAGGCGTTCTCCGGGGTGTCGATGCCGACGTGCTCCTGGTCCGGGAGGCTTGAGCCGCGCCGAGGCGCTGGACCTCCCCGGGCGCGCGTCTTCCTCAGGCCTGCGTCTTCCTCAAGCCCGTGTCTTGCCCAGCGCGGCGAGCGCCTTTTCGTCCCTGAGCAGGCGGATGACGGGCAGGGCGGTGTCGTCCTGCGTCGGCAGCCCGAGCGCCTCGGCGATGGTGTCGCGCCATTCCAGCGCCTCGCTGGGATCGCTGACGACCCAGACCGTGCGCCGCGCCTTGAAGCGTTGGATGCCGACGATCGCGAGCTGGTTGAAGACGATCCTGCGCAGCGCGCTCTGGTCGACCGGACGCTTGGCCGTGGCTTCGGCCGCAGTCGCGGTGGTCGGCTTCGGCAGGGGCGGTTCGACCAGGAGCGCATCGACATCGTCGACGATGAGAAGGTCGACATTGCGCCAGGGCCAGAGGATGCGGCCATCCTGTTCCTCGAGCGGCGGGTGGGCGGACTCGGATTCCTCTTCGCGCTCCACCGCAGCCTCGAACAGCTTCACCAGGGTGGTGTAGCGGGCGATCCCGAGCCGGAAGGCGTATTCGGTGCCGATGCCGCAGGCGAGGCAGGTCTTGCCCGAGCCGACGGTGCCGGTCAGCAGCACATGCGGAAAGCGCGGCGCATTCGCGCCTTTCGCCGGCGGCTCCGACAGGGCGATCAGCGCGTCGCGATAGCCCGGATCGGGCTTTTCGATGGTCGAGCAGAGATTGGTCAGGCGAAACAGGAAGGGCAGGCCGACCTGCTGGAAGGTCATCTTGCGCTTCACCCACCAGAGCACCAGCAGCGCGGCGGGACCGAGCATGACCAGCAGTGCCACGATCGCCTGGACGCCGCCGAGCCCCGCAGCGCCGGCGACGATCGCGCCGGCGCTGATGAAGAACAGCGCGGTCGCGACATTCCACCAGAGCTCGCGGCGATTGAACGGAAAGAGCGGCCCCTGGCGCCGACGCTCGCGGACGATGTCCAGCACCTCCTTGACGATCCAGAGCAGCATGTTGAGCAGGGCAGCGATGATCGCAGTCTTCCAGGCCGGAAGATCGGTGAAGAGGGCGGCAATGATCCAGCCGAACAGGAAGGTGATCTGGAAGCCGAGGCCGAAATGCCCGAACTGATCGGCCGTCCAAACATAGCTGACGGTCGGAGTCTGCTGCACATCCTTGCCGAACCAGTCATATCGCAATTGCGATACGATCTCCTTGAGGGATGGGGGCGTCAGCTTCTTGTCCATGGGGCCGCATCTCGCTCAGGGAACGGAGAAACGTCGGATTTACTGGAATGTCGGGGGAAGGTAGGCGCAGGAAAAGCTTACGCCGATGCTAGCAGCTTCATCAGAACCGGCAAGAGCGCCGTTACGTCAGGGTGTGATCCGGGCGGGGAACGATGGGCGTGTTGCCGCGCGTTGCTGAGCCAGTGCCGCTGGAAGCCTGGCCTGGGCGCACCATGGCCTATCCGCTTTCAGGGGATTTGCGTTTCGCGGACAGCCGCTCAGCGTTTGAACAAGGGCGTGCGGACATGCCCCGAGGCGGCATAGGACAGGCAGGGCTCCAGGCGCTCCAGCGGAACACCGCGCGTGAGCAGATGGTCGACGGCGATCTCGACGATCAGAGCTGCGACCTTGTCCGCGGGGCAGGCATGGCGACCGGCGCCGAACTCCAGGGATTTGCGGTCCCTGCGCGCGATATCGAAGCGATCCGGCTCGGGATTGAGCGCGGGATCGCGGTTCGCGGCTGCCAGGAGCACGATGATCAGATCACCCCGGCGCAGCCCATGTCCGGCGATCTCGCCGTCCTGCGCCATGAAACGGAAGGTGCTGCTGGTGACGGTATCGCAGCGCGCAACCTCCTGGATCAGTGGGCGCAAGTATCTCCGGTCGGCCTCGACCTGTCGGAAGAGTTCCGGCCGCCGCGCGAGCGCGAGCAGCGTCGACCCGATCAGCGAGGCCATCGCGGCGAAGCCCTGGACCATGTAGCCAAGGGCGTTGGCGATCAGGTCCTTTTCTTCGTCGCAGCCGAGGCGCTTCGCTTCGCGCTGCAGCGCCTGGAACAACGGGCCCCGCTGCGCCTCGGCGTTCCCGACGGCACTGGCGAGGTCGAACAGCGCCTGCGCGCCCTGATGTCCCGATCTCAGCAATTCGGGCGTCAGCGCGGGAATTCCGGTTCCAGCAGCCGCGGCGGCTGCACCATAGGCGCCGAGCCACCCCATGACGTCGCCAAACCGGTCCCGCGATATGCCGAGCAGCAGCGCGATGACCTGCACGGGCAGTGCGAACATGAACTGCGTCGTGCTCGCTTCATCGAGCGTAGGCCCGAGTTCGTCGTCGAGTTCGGCCGCACGCCTGCGCGCCAGGGCCGCGACCTCACCGAGATCGATGCTGCGCACGGCGTTCGTGACCGCCTCCTTCAGCTTGCCCCGCGCCTCGTCATCCCGCAGGCGCACGAGCCGGCCGAAGATCTCGGCGGCTGCGCCACCCTGCAGCGCCGCAGGGATCGGCTCGCTCAACGGGCGGGTGAGGCAGGTTTCGCTGGTCAGGACCTCGGTGACTGCGGCCGCGCTCGCCGCCACCCACCAGCCATTGGCCTCGTCCCGGAAGAACGGGCGTTCGCGGGCGAGGCGGCCGTAATAGGGGTAGGGATCGGGATGCGACGGCGCGGCGCGAACATGCGCAGGGGAGTGGTAGGCAGGCAACGCGGGAGCAGGGGCCGGAGGCGCCGAAATCCTTGCCGTCATGATGCGACTCCGTCCGGTTCGCGCCGCAGCGCTGTCTTTGAGTGCTCTTCGATAGCCCTTGCCTTTCCATCCGTCGAAATCATAGTTTCTCTAGGGTCAATCAGCTTTTTGCATGGGCATGTTCTTCATGGGCCTGGACAGCGAAGCGCTTCTGACTTTCGTCACCATCCATCAGGCCAATGGCTTTTCCAGCGCTGCGGAGGTTCTCGGCCGTTCGCAGCCGGCGATCAGCCGGCGCATCGCCTTGCTCGAGGATGAACTCGGCGTGCCGGTCTTCGAGCGCGCTCCCGGGGGTGTGGTGCTGAGCGAAGCCGGCCGCGCGCTGTTGCCCCACGCCGAACGCGTGCTGGCCGCGCTGCGCGATGCGGAGAGCGCGATCAAGGCGATGCGCACGGAGGTCGCCGGCCGCGTCGCGATCGTGGCGGTCGGCACACTTGCCGGCACGAACCTGACAGCGGTTCTCAAGCGCTTCGCTGCCGATCATCCGAAGGTCGATCTCGCGATCAGCACCGCGACCAGCGCCGAGGTGAGCGACCGGGTCCGGCGCGGCGAGGCGATGCTCGGGCTTCGCTATCTCCTCGACCTCGCACCGGATCTCGTCTGCGAGCATATCGCCTCGGAGACCATGGCCGTGGTCTGTTCCGCGGAGCATCGTTTCGCGGGCAGGCGGCTCACGTCGCTCGCGGCGCTACGCCATGAATCCTGGTTCGCATTTCGCAACGCCTATGATCAGCGCGAGACCTTCGCGGACAACATCTTCGCGCAGTTTCAGGCACGCGGCATCGGCGAGATCCGCTGGACATCGATCGACAGCCTGAATGCGATGAAGCGGCTGGTCGAGGCCGGCCTCGGCATCGCATTGCTGCCGGAAAGCGCGATCGACGAGGAGCGGCGGCTTGGCTCGCTCGCGACAATCCCGGTCGCGGACCTGAGCGTCGCCAATCCGATTTATGCCGTTCTGCGCCGAGGCGGCTATCTCAGTCCTGCCACGCTCCATTTGCTGGCGCTGCTGCGCACCGCGCCTGGCCTCGCGAACGGCCCTTTGATTGCGCGGCAGGACAAAGAGGAGCCGCTGCCGGCAGACAGGCCCCGACAGGGATGAGCGGCAGCTCACGGATCGGCTGATGCGCGCCGATCCCGTCCCGGTCGGGGAACCTGGGCCGGCGCCGCCCGTTCAACTCCGAAATGCGATGAGACGGAGGCCACGATGGCAAAATCCACGACCAAGCCTCGCGTGAAGCCCGAAAGCGCGGCGAACTCCACCATCCAGCAGCAGCGCCGGATCCAGAGGCAGGTCGCACAGTCGGATTCCAGGCCGACCAAGGCGAAATCCGGAGCGATGCAGGCGGGGGCGCGACGCTATCCCGAGCCGCCCTTCCGGAAGCAGCATCAGGCCAAGCCCGGCTCGGAGGCCGTGCTCGATCCGGCCCCGATGTATGAAGCGCCTTATTACAAGGGCTCGGGCAAGCTCGAGGGCAAGGTCGCCATCATCACGGGCGGCGATTCCGGCATCGGGCGCTCGGTCGCCGTGCTCTTTGCCCGCGAAGGCGCCGATGTTGCGATCCTGCATCTCGGTGAGGCTGGGGACGCGAAGCTGACCGGGCAGGCGATCGAAGCCGAAGGCCGGCGCTGCCTGGTGATCCCCGGCGATGTCCGGGACGCGGCCTTCTGCCGAAAGGCGGTGGCAAAGGTCGTCAAGGCCTTCGGCAAGCTCGACGTGCTCGTCAACAACGCCGCCTTCCAGGTCCATTCCGCCCGCTTCGAGGATCTGAGCGAGGAGCATTTCGACACGACGCTGAAGACCAATCTCTACGGCTATTTCCACATGGCGCAGGCGGCCCTCGAACATATGAAAGTCGGCGGCGCCATCGTGAATTCCGGTTCCGTCACCGGGCTGATGGGCAGTGAGGCGCTGATCGATTATTCCATGACGAAGGGCGGCATCCACGCCTTTACCCGCGCGCTTGCCGCCCATCTCGTGCCGCGCGGCATTAGGGTCAACGCGGTCGCGCCCGGGCCGGTCTGGACGCCCCTCAATCCCTCCGACAAGACGGCCGAGGATGTCGCGACATTCGGGGCGCAGACGCCGATGAAGCGCCCGGCCCAGCCTGAGGAGATCGCGCCGGCCTATGTCTTCCTCGCCTCGCCGCACTGCTCCAGCTACATCACCGGGGAAATCCTCCCGATCATCGGCGGCTATTAGCCGGCGCGGACGAATCTGAGCCGATATCCGGCGGTGTTGTTAAAGGAGCGTCGCTCTGGCGCTTCGGGCCTCCCATCGCACCGATGACGATGTCGGCGGCATCGGATGGCGTCATCGACCCGGTGTCGATCCGAAGCGCGGGACGCGGCATCTGGTCTGTGCAGGCCGCCATGGCGGGCCGCAACTCGCGCAGCAACGCGACGGACCGGAGCTTGCCGAACTCGGCCCGGCTCGCAGCGACGAGGCGACGCTCCTGTTCCGCCCCGTCCAACTCAAGCGCGACGAAGAGCACGTCGCCGCCAGAAGCGGTGACGACTTGCGACAGCCTTTGCGGAAAATCAGGTGCGACCGTGGGTTCCGGCGCGAAGGTGAAGACAAGCGAGCGCCCTGCGGCCGCAGCCGACGAGATGATCTCCAGCCAGACGCTCTCGCGCAGGCGGATGAACTCCTCCGAACCAAATGGGAAGATAGAGGCGACCGCATCCACGACAAGGTGGTTATGGAACAACGACAGGCCCGTTCGTTCAGCGATCAGGCGGCCGATCGTCAGTTTGCCCGAGGCGACCGGGCCATAGAGAAAGAGCAGTTGCATGGCGGAAACCTAGCTTAGGAAATCGCGGCGTCCCACCCAAAACCGCCGTTTCCGTCAGCGATCAGCATTTCATCGATCAGCATGAAGCAGGCGCGGGCTTTCAAGCGCCGGGGCCTGCTTGCTGCCGACAAAGGCATTCGCCTTCGCTGTCCAAAGGCCTGGCCGGTCATGCGGCTGTCGGTGAACGCCCAGCCATGCCGACTGCAGGCATCGCTCGGAATCCTGGGAGGCCTTCGAGCGCTTGCCGAGCGAGCACGATGCCGCGCGGCCCTCTTATCGGGACGCCGCACGGAACCCGAGCGTGCCGTCCAGGGTTAGTACAAAAGTTGTGGTGTTCATTATGCCCGGGCGGTCCTGCCATGCGCTCGCGCTCTCTGAAACTCGATATCCTCATCTGGCTGATCGTCTTGGTGCTCGTCGCGGGGGCGGGCGTGATGCTGTTCCGCACCGGGCAGGTTCCCCCGCCGCCCGCGCGCATCTATCGGGACTGAGCGAGCCGCCCAGTCCCGGGGAATGCCGATAGCGCCTGTCTCAGCCCGAGCGCTTCTTCGGGTCGGGGGCTGGATGTGGAATGGCGGCCTCTTGCGGGTTGCCTTGGCCGGCATGCTTGATCGAGGCCGTCCCCTCGTGCTCGTCAGCCTCGAACGGGGCATGCGGCCCGGTCTGGTGCTGCGACAAGGGGCTTGGGCCGGCGCGACGCTGTTCCTGTGCGCCCGACTGTCCCGGGCGTTGCGCCGTGCGATAAGGCACCGGCGCGTCCGTGTGCTTCTCCGTGGCCATCGCCATCACCTCATGTTTCACAAATCCCGGGAGGAGGGAGTTCGGCTGCCTTGTCGGGGCTCTGCCCCGCCGGTGTCCGATCCCGTCTCTGCTCGCCGCGCGTGCCCTGGCCCTTGCCCTGCTCGCCATGTCCCGGGGACAGGGTATTCGGGGTCTCAGCGGTGGGAATTTTCCGTCCGTAACCGTCTCGCATCATGGCCTCCCGTGTCGTCAGGCCCAGCTTGCGCATGCAACGTCGCGGCATGGGCGAGGTTCCAGCGCGCTGATGTCACAGGCCGGCCGCCGGAAAAGGAGGGGCGGGTGCTCGCTTCCCCACCAGCTGCGCAAGGAACCTGGGGGCGAGGGCCGCCACCCTCTGAGCGCGCCGTGGCGTGGAACAGGCCGCCGGCCAACACGTTGCTCCCGGCAGGAAGCGCGCCGGTCCAGCGGCGTCGGCGGGGTCAGAACCAGGAGGATGGAATGGGACTTTTTTCCAAGGACATCAAGACGATGGACGATCTTTTTGTCCATACGCTTCAGGACATCTATTACGCCGAGAAGCAGATCCACAAGTCGCTGCCGAAGATGATCGAGAAGGCCACGGACACGCAGCTGAAGCAGGGACTTACCGCCCATCGCAGTGAAACCGAAGGCCATATCAAGCGGCTCGAGCAGGTGTTCAAGCTACACGGCGCGGAGGCCAAGGGCGTCGATTGCCCGGCCATCGACGGCATCCTGGAGGAAGCCGACGAAGTTCTCGGCGAGGTCGCCGACAAGCAGGTGGTCGATGCCGCGATCATCGCCTGCGCGCAGGCGGTCGAGCATTACGAGATCACGCGCTATGGCACGCTTGTCGCATGGGCCAAGCAGCTCGGCCGGAACGATTGCGCCACCCTGCTGCAGCAGAATCTCGACGAGGAATTCGCAGCCGACAAGAAGCTCAGCAAGCTCGCGGAATCGGGCATCAACCGGAAGGCGGCCTAGCCCTCCGTAGCCGACAGCCCTGAGAGCTGCGCCACGCCGCCACCTCTCTAGGCCACCTCTCGGCGCCACCACTTTGGCCCCGCCGTTTCACCGCGGCGGGGCCATGCGTTTGAGGTATTTGGCCTGCGAACCCGCGCCTTGCAGGCGCCGGCGACTGATAGGACGGCTATTTATAGGCGATCGCGGCGCTTGATGGGCCGGTGAGCCTGACGGTCTCGAACGCCCTGAACCCGGCCTCGCGACACCACCCGGCAAAGTCGGCGGCGGTATAATCGAAGGCGTCGCCGCATTCGATCAGCATGTTGAGCGACATCAGCAGGCCGAAGGCGTTTTCGCGCCTGGCATCGTCGATCAGCGTCTCGATCACCACGAAGGCACCGCCCGGCGGCAGCGCATCATAAGCCTTCCGGATCAGCGCCTTCTTCGTCGCAAGGTTCCAGTCATGCAGGATCATCCCCATGGTGATGACATCCGCTTGGGGCAGTGAATCCGTGAAGAAGTCGCCGCCGACGGCCGTGACCCGGTCGGTCAGGCCCGTCTGTTCGATCCTGCGCATGGCGATCGGCACGACCTTGGGCAGATCGAAGCTGGTGCAGCGAAGATGCGGATGGGCTGCCGCAACGGTGCAGGCGAGCAACCCGGTCGCACCGCCGACATCGCAAAGGGTGCTGTATTTGGAGAAGTCGAACGCCCCCGCAAACGCCTTGAAATTACCCGCCGAGATGCCGGACATCGCGTTCATGAACTGCTCGAGCCGCGCCTGGTCGGCATAGAGCGTCGCAAACAGCGGTTCCCCGGACACCTTGGTTTCGTTCTGCGCCTTGCCGGTCCTGAGCGCCTCGGTGAGGTCGCCCCAGAAGCGGTAGAGACGGGCATTCGCCATCTCGAGGATGCCGCCGATATAGGCGGGGCTGTCCCGGTCCAGGAAAAACCCGCTCTCCGGCGTATTCGCATAGCGCGCCTCGGGACCATCGCCGTCGCGTTCGAGGAATTTGAGCGCAACCAGCGCGTCGGGAAAATCCGGAACGGCACGCGGACTGAGCTGCAAGGCCGCGGCGATGTCCTGGCCGGTCAGCGGTTGGCTGGCGAGTTTGGTGAAGAGGCCGAGCTCGACGGCCGAAAGCAGCGTCTTCGAGGCAAAGAACCCCATTCCGACCTGCATGATAGGCGACGGATCAAGCCCGGACATGATGGCCCTCTTGCTCGTCGGTTTCGCCCCCGGGGGCATGGCTCGTGGCGACGCCGATCCTAGCACAGCTGGCCGCCAACCCCGACGCTTGCCGCAAGGCGCGCGGTGTGGGCGGCGTTGGCGTGGGCCCTTTCGAGAGAGGGGCCCTGAGGGGCTTTGCCGGGAGCTGCCTCTGCCACCATGCGCCACAGGGCTTTCCGCCCCGGGATGGGCGGCTGCTTCAATCCGCTGGCCCGGTTTCGCTGTGGCCCAGCCCGGGGGCGCGCGGCAGTTGGCCGTATATCATTTCCGCATAGAGATGTTCCGTAAAAGAATTTTTCCGTATTTCCTCGGGGCTCTATCCTCTGCCTTCTCCGTCCTGCGGCCCCGGCTCTGGACGGCTCCGGGCGGCGCTCCGCCCCAAGATCAGAAGAGTCAGGGCCATCACCTGAGACTGGCGACTGGGTACCTTTGCGACGACGGCTCGACGTTCCAGCGGAGCGTTGCCGATTTTGGGAGTGGAACATGAAACAGAGCAGGTTTTTGGTTGGCGCTGCATTGCAGGCTGCAGCGATGGTGGGAGCCCTGGCGGCGGGCACGACCGCCGGTCAGGCCCAGACGTCGCAGCCGGGTTGGGTCTCCGTTTCGGCCTGCACACCGGCAGGACCGCTGATTCCGACCAACACGACCGAGACCTGCGGCTCCGACGTCCTGCAGCCGATCCTTGCCGGGCTCGTGACGAACGACGCGAAAACCGGTGCGATCATCGACGATATCGCCGAGGCGATCACGACCACTGACAACAAGACCTGGAGGATCAAGCTCCGGAACGGGCGCAAGTTTCACGATGGAACCGAGGTTCTGGCCCGGAACTTCGTCGATGCCTGGAACTGGGCGGCCTACGGGCCGAATGGCCAGTCGAACAACGACTGGTTCTCCGTCATCGTCGGCTATGGCGATCTCAATCCGAAGGCGCCCAAGGGCGAGAAGCCGCCGGTTCCCGCCACCAAGGCGATGAGCGGGCTCAAGGTCCTCAACGACCATGAATTCCAGGTCGAGCTGAAGCTTCCCGTGCCGGTCTTCAAGTCTCAGCTGAGCTACAAGGCCTTCTACCCGATGCCGGATTCGTTCTTCGCCGATCCGGCGGCCTTCGGCAGGAAACCGGTCGGCGCCGGGCCGTTCCAGCTCGTCTCCGGGACGCCGGATACCGGCTACAAGCTCGCGGCCTTCCCGGGCTATGGCGGGCCGGCCAAGCCGTCGATCAAGGGCGTCGATCTCAGGATCTATACGAGCCGGGAGGCGGCCTATAACGATCTCGTGGCCGGCAATCTCGACCTGCTGCGCGACATTCCGGCGTCAAAACTCGTCGCCGATCTCTGGAAGCGCGACCTGCGCGGCCGCGCCGTGGTCCAGCCGCGCGCGAACATCCAGGCGCTCGGCATGCCCTATACCGATGCCAACCCGCACTTGCTGAAGCCGGCGATCCGGCAGGCGCTGTCGATGGCGATCGACCGCAAGGCGATCGTCGAGATTCTCTTCAACGGCATCGGGCAGCCCGCGACCGGCTGGGTGCCGCCCGGCGTCGAGGGCTATCAGCCCGGCGCCTGCGGCGAGTATTGCAGCTTCAATCCCGAAAAGGCCAAGGAATTGCTGGCCAAGGCGGGCGGCTACAAGGGCGATATCAAGGTCTATTATGCCGGCGACAGCGAGGTGAAATCCGCGATGGATGCGGTCTGCAACAGCATCCAGAACACGCTCGGCATCACCTGCGTCACCTCGGCCCTCTCCGACAACGCCGCGTTCCGCTCCTATACCCGGTCGGGCAAGGTCGACGGCCTGTTTCCATCGAACTGGACCATGGATTACCCGTCGATCGACAATGCGCTGGTGCCGCTCTACTCGAAGGAGGGCACCTCCAACCGCGGCGCCTATGAGAGCGCAGCCTTCGACGCCCTGCTGGACAAGGCCGCGACGGAAGATTCGAGCGCCGCGATCAAGACCTATCAGGAGGCCGAGCGCCTGCTGATTGCCGACATGCCGCGCGTGCCGCTCTGGAACCCGGCCATGACCGTCGGGCATTCCCCGAAGGTGCGCTCGGTCACGCTCTATGCGAACGGCCGCATCGACTACTCCGCGCTGGCGCTGAAGGAATGAGGCGGGGCAGCCGCCACGGCCGGGAAACGCGAGCGAAGACATGACAGGCTATATCCTGCGCCGGCTTCTGCAGTTCATTCCGGTGTTCCTGGGCACGACCTTCATCGTGTTCTTCCTGGCCTGGGGGATGCCGGGGGATCCACTCGCGGGCAAATGCGGCGATCGCGAGTGCCCCGACGCCTTCGTCGCGGCCGCCACCGAGGAGTTCAAGCTCGATCGGCCCCTGATCGTCCGCTACGGCTACTATCTGGCCGATCTTGGCCGGGGCTATCTCGGGCGCTCCTTCACGGGGCGGGATGTTTCGGAGCAGCTGCTCGCGGCCTTTCCCGCCACGATCCGCCTGGCGCTGCTCGCCGTGCTGATCGAGGTGCTGCTCGGGGTGACGATCGGCGTCTTCGCGGCGCTGCGGCCAGGCAGGACATTCGACACCGCAACCACGCTGATCGGGCTGGTGATCATTGCCTTCCCCGGCTTCGTCGTCGCCAACCTGGCGCAGCTCGTCTTCGGCGTGCGGCTCGGCTGGTTTCCGGTGACGGTCAGCGACCCCACCAGCCTGTGCGAGCTGTTGCTGCCGGCGATCGTCCTGGCGCTGGCGCATCAGGTCACGCTGTCGCGGCTGACGCGGTCGGCGGTGATCGAGAGCATGCAAAGCGACTATGTGCGCACCGCCCGCACCAAGGGGCTGAGCGAAGCACGTGTCGTCGGCGTGCACGCCCTGCGCAACAGCCTGATTCCGGCCGTGACCTATGTCGGCAAGGACATCGGCGGCCTGATGGCCGGGGCCGTCGTCGTCGAGGGCGTGTTCAATATCAGCGGCGTCGGCGGATTGATCGTCCAGTCGATCCGCAGCCATGACGGCATCACCATCGTCGGCGCTGTCACCGTGATCGTGGTCGCCTATCTCGTCATCAATCTCCTCGTCGACCTCTCCTACGCGCTCCTGGACCCACGGATCCACTATGACTGATCTGCTTCAGGCCACGCCGCGCGCCGCGAAAGACGGCGTCGAGCCGCGCCGGCGCAACCGCTCGCTCACCGGCGAGGCGCTGGCCCTGCTCGGCAGGTCGCCGCTCGTCTGGGTCGCCCTCGTCGTGCTCGCGATCCTCGCCGCGATGGCGATCGCGCCCGGCCTTTTCACCAATGTCGATCCGCAGCGCTGCATCCTGCTGAATTCGCGCAAGCCCCCGGCCTATGGCAGCTGGTTCGGCTTCGACATCCAGGGCTGCGACGTCTTCGCGCGGACGGTCTATGGAGCCCGCGCCTCGCTGGCCGTCGCGCTTCTCGCGACGCTTGGGAGCACGCTGATCGGCGGAGCCCTGGGGCTCGTGGCGGGCTTCAACGGCGGCATCATCGATGCGGTGATCTCGCGCGTCACCGATGTCGTCCTCGGTCTGCCCACCCTGCTCGGGGCCATCGTCATCCTCGCCACGCTGGGCAATACCGGCGGCGGCGTGCTGCGCCTGGCCTTGGTGCTCTCGCTGCTGGGCTGGGCCACCGAGGCGCGGCTGATGCGCGCCAGCGTGCTGCAGATCCGGAACGCCGAATATGTCCGCGCCGCGCGCGTTGCCGGGGCGAGCAGCCTATGGATTGCGCTGCGCCACGTGCTGCCGAACGCTGTCGCCCCGCTGCTCGTCCTCGCGACGCTCTCGCTCGGCAGCTATGTCGGAACCGAAGCGACGCTCTCCTATCTCGGTCTGGGCTTGCAGCCGCCGACCATTTCCTGGGGCACTGCGATCAGCGATGCCCAGCCCTATCTCGCCAGCGCGCCGCATATGCTGATGTTCCCGAGCCTGGTGCTGACCGTGACCGTCCTGGCCCTGGTCATGCTCGGCGAAGCCGTCCGCCGCGCCTTCGACCCTCGCTCGCGGTGACAACGATGCCCGGCAGCACAATGATTGGCTTCAAGACAACCAGTGGCGGGGAGCCGCTTCTCGAGGTGGAGGCGCTCTCGGTGGCGCTGGGGCGCGGCGCAGGCGCGATCCCGATCGTGGCGGACCTCTCCTTCCAGGTGCGCCCCGGCGAGGTCGTCGCCGTGATCGGTGAATCCGGCGCCGGCAAGAGCATGTCCGCCCTTGCGATCATGGATATCCTGCCGCCAACCGCGGGCGTGACCGGCGGAAGCATCCGCTTCATGGGCGAGGACCTCCTGACCATGCCGGCGCAGCGGCGGCGGATGCTTCGGGGTTCCAGAATGGCGATGGTGCATCAGGATGCGCCGACCGCGCTCAACCCGGTCTATTCCATCGGCTGGCAGATCGCCGAGATGTTCCGGGTCCATCGCGGGGCGACCGCGGCTGACGCCCGGCGCGAGGCCATCGCCCTGATGAAGAAGGTCGGCCTGCCGAACGCCGAGGAGCGGGCAGGCGCCTATCCGCATCAATTCTCGGGCGGCATGCGCCAGCGCGCCATGATCGCAATGGCGATCGCGCTCGAGCCTGCCTTCCTGATCGCGGACGAGCCGACCACGGCGCTGGACGTGACCGTGCAACGGCAGATTCTCGACCTGCTCGTGGGCTTGCAGCAGGAACGCGGCATGGGGCTGCTGCTGATCACGCATGATTTCGGCGTCGTCGCCGAGGTCGCCGACCGCGTCATCGTGCTCTATGCCGGCCGCGTCGTTGAGACGGGCACTCCGGACGCGATCCTGACCAACCCGGCCCATCCCTATGCGAGAGCGCTGGCGGCCTGCGTTCCGCATCTCGATAGCAGCGTGGAGACGCTGCCTTCGATCCCCGGCATGTCCGCCAGTCTCGCGACCGCCGGACCGGGATGCGCATTCGCGCCGCGCTGCCCGCTGCGCCGGCCGATTTGCCTCGAGACGCGCCCCGCCTTGCGCGAGATCGCGCCCGGCCGGCGTGCCGCATGCCATTTCAGTGAAGAGGTTCTCGCCGATGACAGCCGTGCCGTCGCCTAGAGCGGCTGACGCCTCGCCGCCGCTGATCGAGGTCAACGGTCTCGTTTGCCACTACCCGGTTCGTGGCGGTCTACTGCGGCGGCAGGTCGGGGCGATCCAGGCGGTGTCGGACGTCTCCTTTTCGGTCAGGCGAGGGGAGGCGCTCGGCATCGTCGGCGAGTCCGGCTGCGGAAAGTCCTCGCTGCTGAACGCCCTGCTGCGGCTGGTGCCGGCCACGGGCGGATCGTTCCTCTATGAGGGTAGCGACGTCCTCAAGATGAACGCGCGCGAGTTGCGGCGTTGGCGCCAGGACGTGCAGCTGGTCTTCCAGAACCCGTTCGCATCGCTTGATCCTCGGATGACGGTCCACGAAATCGTCGAGGAGCCGCTTCGCATCGCCGGGCTCTTTCCGCGTGCGGCGGAACGGCATGAGCGTGTTCTGGCGATGCTCGATAAGGTGGGGCTCGATCCGCAGCACGGCGAGCGCTATCCGCACCAGCTCTCCGGCGGCCAGCGCCAGCGCGTCGGTATCGCGCGCAGTCTCATTCTGGAACCAAAAGTCCTGTTTCTCGACGAGCCCGTCTCGGCGCTCGACGTCTCGGTTCAGGCCCAGGTCCTCAATCTGCTCGGAGAATTGCGCCGGGACCTCGGCCTGACCTTCGTCTTCATCGGCCACGACCTCTCGGTCGTTCGCTATGTCAGCGACCGGATCGCCGTCATGTATCTCGGCCGTATCGTCGAGATGGGCCCCCGCGACGCCATCTTCTCGCAGCCGCGCCATCCCTACACGATGGCCCTGATCTCGGCGATTCCGCAGGCCAGGGCGCGCCAGGCGGCCCGGCAGCGCCAGGGCATCACGCTCCAGGGCGACCCGCCCAATCCGGCCGATCCGCCGTCCGGTTGCCATTTCCGGACACGCTGCTGGAAAGCCACGGATCTTTGCGCACGCGTCAGCCCGGAGCTCACCTCGGGCGGTGACGCGGACATGCATTTCGCGGCCTGCCACCATCCCGAGCCGGCGCCGCAGGGCGTCGAGATCGGCCTGCCTCCCGGTCGGTCCCGTGCGGCGCCGGAGCTTCGCGAGCGTCAGTGAAAGGCTGCCGGCGCAGACACGCCCGCGATCGCCAAAGCCCATCAATGAAGTCGACCGTCAGAACAGTTGGATTGCATGACCGCCTTCGCAGCCTTCCTGAACAACCGCCTCGTCGAGCCGGGCCCGCTTGAACGACTGATCGCCGCCGAGGAGGCCCGGGCCGACCTGGAAACGTTGCGGGAGATCATTCGCACCCGCCATTCCTATGTGGCGGCCGTCGGCTATCCCTATGAACGGGCCATCGACGCCATGGCTGAGCGGCTTCCGGAACGGGTCTCGGTCCGCAATCTCACGCTCCAGGTCCAGAAGCTCGTCCAGCATCTCGGCGATTCACATGCCCAGGTCGTCGACTGGATGCAGGTCCTGCCGGATGGCTACAGCCCGGTCGCGATCGGCATCGAACACAACCTGGCCTTTGCCTATGATCCGGACACGCGGCGCCTGCTCGATGGCGAGCATCCATTCGTCAGGTCCATCGACGGCCTGCCGTTCTTCCAATGGCTGGAGCGAGCCGGCGACATCACGAGCGGCCCCTACGCCTCGCGCTCGCAACGCCTCGCCCGCAGCCTGCGGCTGCTGCGCCGTGTCAGCTATATGCGCCGGGAGCTTGGACTGCCGGCTGAGCCGAACATCGCATTCGAGCTCTGCGACGCGAGCAATCATTCGGTCAGAACGGTCATGGTGCCCGTCGCGGCGGCGCAGATGGCGCCCGGGCCGTTGTTGCCGCTGCCGACCGAAAGCGGCATCCGGCCGGGGAATATCGGCTATCTCCGCATCCATTCCCAGAACGACAGCGCGCTGGCCGCACGCATCGACGAACTGATGGCGCCGCTGCGCGACACGGATGCCCTGATCATCGATGCGCGGCAATGTGGTGGCGGTACGCGGGAATGCCTGTCGGCGCTCTTTCCCTATTTCATGACGCCGGAAGACGGCCCCTATATCCATAATGTTGCGAGGCTGCGGGCCCCGGCGGAGACCCCGCTGGAGAGCCTCATCGACCTCCTCAAGGTCGATGACAAGGCGATGTCCTATCGGGCCGATCCGGGCCTTCCTGCCACCGACAGGATGGCGCTCGAGGCGCTTCTTGCCGGGTTCGAGCCGCAATGGCAGGTGCCGGACGACGACTTCACCGACTGGTATTTCGGGGTGCTGCGCGCGGTTACCGGCAAGCCGCACTATGACCGGCCGGTCTATGTCCTGATGGACTGGGGCGTCGGCAGCGCCGGCGACATCTTCGTGTCGACCTTCAAGGGCTGGCGGAACGTTACGCTGGTCGGCTCGGCCAGCAACGGGCGCAGCGGCAACAGCATCCCGTTCCTGCTGCCGCAGAGCCGCATCAGGGTGCGACTGTCGACAATGGCCTCCTTCCAGAAGAGCGGCGAGATGTATGACGGCTTCGGCATCGCTCCCGACATCGCCATGGAAGCCCGGATGTCGGATTGGCTCGGCGAAACCGATACGATCCTCGACCGCGTCATGGCCATGGCACGCCGGGACAGGCCGAAAGCGGCATGACGCCCGGCATCGCGCGACGATGCCGGGGCCTATGACACAAGCATCTCGGAAAAGGCCTTGGTCAGCATGGACGGAGCCATGGTGATCGATTGCGCCAGCAACACCTCGACCGGGATGGGCGGGTTCAGGTCCTTGATCGCGAACTGTCCCGAGAACGTATTGGCGATGAAGGGATTGACGACGCCGATCCCGACGCCCGCGGCGACGAGCGCGCAGATGGTGATCGACGAATTGGTTTCCACCGCGACATCCTCGGGATAGCCGTTCTCGCCCAGCAGTTCGCGCATCCGGATGACGATGTTGTCGGAGTCGTTGAGCAGGATCAGCCTGAAGCGCTGGAGCGTGTCGAGATCGACCGAGGGCAGGCGCGCGAGTTCATGGTCGTGGGGCACGATGCAGACGGCCTTGGCCCGGGCGATCGTCGAGCATTGAAACAACGCCGTATCCATCGCCCCGGTCGTGAGGGCGAGGTCGATCAGCTCCTGGCGCAGGTGTTCCTCGAGCTGGGGCGTCGGCACGGTCTGCAGGCTGATGAAGGTGCCGGGGAAGCGCTGCATGAAGCGCTCGATCACCTTCGGCAGCAGCCCCGTGGCGAGCGTCGGCGTACTCCCGATGCGCAGCACGCCTGCACCCGATTTCCGGAGGATGCCGACCACGGTTTCGATCTTCGCGAGCCCTTCGAAATGCTTGCGGACCGACTGGTAGAGATGGCGCCCTTCGCGTGTCGGGCGCAGCCGCCCGTGATGGAGCTCGAAGAGCTGCACGCCGGTGGCCTGTTGCAGGTCGGCGAGCTTGCGGCTGATCGAAGGCTGGGTGGTGTTGAGCGCGATCGCGGCCTTGGTCGTCGTGCCGGTTTCCATCACCGTCTTGAAAACCTGAATCTGCTGGAAATTCAGTGGCCTGCCCATGAAATTTGTCCTCCCATACGCCTGCGTCGGCATATATCATTTCTGTATAAAGACGTTTCAAAAAAGAATTTTTCGTATTCCCCCGAACCCATATTCTCGGCGCCTGTTCGCTTCGCCGGTTCGGCGGAAGCAACCGCTACGGGCGGCGCTCCGCCCGGATCTCTCGAGAGCACAAGTGACGCCGATGCATAGTCTGGTTCAACCGATCCCGCGAACCTGTCCGATCTCGCGGATCGGCAACGGCGCCGGCCATCACTTCTTCGGCTATTACGACAAGACCAATTGGGGCGCAGGGAATCGTGTCCTGCTCGGGCACCGCGTCACCGCGCGCGATTTCGAGCTCGCGCCCGACAGCGTCGCCGAGATCGGCTATTTCGACCTGGCAGGCAGCGGCGAGTTCCATGTCTGCGGCCGCACGACGGCCTGGAACTGGCAGATGGGCAGCCAGCTGCAATGGCTCGACGCGGCACGCAGCGAGAGGCTGATCTATAATATCCGCACCGATGGAAGCACCGGCCTCTATCCCGGCTTCGGTTCCGTCATCTTCGACCGCACCAGCGGCCGCTCGCGCCAGTTGGACACGCCGATCTATGTCGCTGCCCCCAATGGCCGCTACGCGCTGACCGTCGACTATGAACGGCTCTACGTCACCCACAAGACGATTGGCTATGCCGGTCTTGCCGGGCGCCGCGCCGACCTGCAGCGTTGCCCGGGGGATGACGGCATCCACCGTCTCGACCTCGAGACCGGGGAAACCAGGTTGCTCGTCAGCTATGCCGATCTGAAGGCGCTGGACCACCGCCCGTCGATGGACAAGGCGATCCACTGGGTCAGCCATATCGCGATCAACCCGTCCTCCAACCGCATCCTCTTCCTGCATCGCTGGACCGAGCGCGTCGAGGACGAGACCTGCTTCCTGCATCGGCTGATCACCATGGATCCCGATGGCGGCTCGATCAGGCTGCTGGAGTGCTCGGACCATCCGCTGCCGCAACTGCAGGACGACTTCGACCCGACCGCGGTCGGCACCTTCGACTACGAGAAGTCCGAATATCAGATCTCCCATCCGCTCTGGCGCGATGACCGTCACATCATCGTCTGGGGGCCGCATGCCGGCGCGATCCACTACCATCTCTACGAAGATGCCGAGCCTGCCCTGGTCTCCATCGTCGGCAAGGGCGTGCTCACCGAAAACGGGCACATGACCTATTCGCCGGTCGATCAGCGCTGGCTGCTGACCGACACCTATCCGGACCCCGTCAGCAATGAGCGGATCCTGATCCTCTACGACGTCGCCAACGACGTCCGCTACGATATCGGCACCCTCTATGCCGACCCGAAGCTGACAAAGGAGAACCGCTGCGACCTGCATCCGCGGTGGAGCCAGGACGGCAGAACCGTCTGCATCGACTCGATGCACGAGCATGAGCGGCAGATCTATGCGATCGACGTCTCGGCGATCGTCGGGCCATGACCTGACGGCTGCTTTGCCAGGTCGGCGGCAACTCCCCGTCGCGACGCCGATCCCGACGCGGTTGCCGTCCAATCCCGCCACTTGCCGCGGGCGGCGGGCCTTCATCGAGATGAGGGCCTGCCTAAAGCAGGCTTGACCAAACCTGGCGCGTTCCTGCTGCCTGCGGGCTGTATCATTGACGCAACGTGAGGAGAAAAGCTCGCAACTCGCCCTTGGTCGATCTTGCAACCCATGAGCGCATCTGCAGGAATGAACTGCAGCTTGCGATCCAGCATCCAGGCCGAAGCGTTTTGCGGGCAGGAGGCTCGGGTGATGGCGGAGCAGGCGGGCGGGGCGCAGGGCACTGCGCCGGGCGATCTGAGCGCGGGCCGCTCCGAGCATGCCGATCAGACCGCCTTGGCCATTCCCGGCGGTATCGTCTGGCTGATGAGCCGGAGCCCCGAGATCGCGCGAGTGGCGCCGCCTGCCGCATTAGATCTGGCGTAACGCCGAGAAATCCAATCAAGCGCCCGTTTCGGGCAGGGGGGCACGTGAATTCTGGACGATTGATCTGCTGCGCCGCGCTGACGCTGTTCGCAGGGGGCTGCAACACAACCACGGTCACGACCAAAGCGAATACTCCGGTCATCGTATCTGCATTGGGGATGTATTCGGTCTCCGGCTGTAACAGCTGGGAGCCGCCTGAGACGACGCTGACCACGCGGCCGACAAACGGGCGCGTGCAGACGGCTTTAAAGGCATTTCCCATCACGGAGAAGGGCCACCCCTGTGAGGGCAAGGTGATCGATCGCCGGCTGGTGGCCTATATTCCGAGCGCCGGATTTCGCGGGCAGGACAGCTTCACTATGAAATATGATTTCATCACCAATGACGGCGGCGGGCGCGGCACGCGGCAGAGTACTTTCATCGTCGATGTAAAATGAGGCTCCGAGCAGGGACAGTGGTCGCAAGGGCCAGAGGTCGGGGACGAGGGAGAAGGTCGCGACGGTGATTGCGCTGTTCGGCGGCCCCGAGCGACGTTCCGCGCAGGAATGATCTGAAGCTTGCGCTTCAGCGTCCAGCCCGCGGCGTTCTGCGGGCAGGAAATTGGGGGAGCATTATGACGTTGGCTAAGTTGCGAGCGCTTTTCATAGCTTATGAGAGCAGATTTAGAGCGCTTGCCATAGCTCATGAGAAGAGCTTCAGGATGCTGTTTGGTTCAACATTCATGCTGGCTTTAGCATTGCTGTATCTCATTATGTTCGACGTCGAGTCTCGGGGGGAGACTTTACAGTTTATGACTTTTGTCGGTGTGAGCGGGGGAGTGGGGTCGTATCTGGCGGATAAGGTCGTCTCCTGATCGATGCAGAGACTGCTCGCCCTTGGCGGGCGGCGCCAGTCTGTGCTGTGAAGGTCCAAGAGAGGGCGCGCCGAGGCCGCCCGAGGGGCCGTTGGGGCGTGCCCCGGTTCTGGCCCGGCTGCTCTGAAGCCCGCCGCCTGCCATCTTGCTGTCATTCCAGTATTCGCGGAATGTCCTGGCATTCGGGGGGAGGGGGCGGCAAGAAATCGACCTGCGATTGCATTCTTGTACCGCGTCCCAGGTGTGGCGCTTAAGCAACTGGTGCCGAATACTTGTGCCTCTGCAAGCCGAATTCATGCGTTTCTGCTTGTCCTTTGCCGGCAACGGCGCGAGCCTCCGCCCGTCGTTTGAGAGTGCGTGAGGGAGTTGCCCATGAATGCGCAATCAAGATCCGACCTGACGATGACGCGTTGTCACTGGGTTCTGTTCCGGACAGCGATCGTCGTGATCCTCGCAACAGCGGTGTTGGCGCCGCTGACCCGGTGACGGGAAAGCGCCGGCACGGTGCTGGATAAGATGCCCCGATCCGGTCGGCATATCTGGATCGGGGTCATGCTCGCGATCATTCTCGTGGTCTACGCGTTTACGCATCCGTTCCGGATCGTCCTGCTCCGCGCGCTGGGCTATTGAGCGGATCGCCGCTAGTGCGACGGCGCGCGCGTCGGGCGGCACGAGCTTGCCGCCAAGGGGCTCGCGGAAGGCGTGGGCGAATCTCGCCGCGCGAGAGCAGATCCGTAGGGCGCCGGTACCGCGCGGCTGGTGACAGTCCATTCGCCGGATGATCGGGCCTCCACTGGGCGGCAGCGAAGGAGCGGTCCATTCCTGCGGCTCGACCAGGTCAATTCTCCATCCTACACGCTCCAGACTGACATTACGCTGACAGGTCCCGTCAGCTTCGCGCACGCGCGCTTCGGATATGCAGCGCTGTTGCCAGGGGGCGATCGCGCCCCCTGATCGTGACAGCGCGGCCGGACGGTTGATGAAGACCAGACGCGGGCATCTGCGTCCGTCCGCCAAGAAATCCATGGGCTCCCCGGGGGCATTTCCACCAATTCGGAGCAGGATCATGGCCAATATCGACGGCACAACTGGAGATGACACTCTCTTTGGCACGGAAGACGCCGACCTCATCCGTGGTTTGGCGGGCGCCGATTTCATCCTCGGCTTCGGCGGCAATGATACGCTTGAAGGCGGTGACGGTGACGATCAATTGGCCGGTGGCGGCGGCGCCGACGCGCTGCAAGGCGGCGCCGGCAATGACACGCTCGCGGGCGACTCCAATTTCGAGATCGCGGGCGTGGACACGCTCACCGGCGGCGCCGGCAATGACAGGTTCGAATGGGACCCGGTCGGGGGAACCTCGACCGCGGCGCTGACCGATATCGTCACCGATTTCCAGGGCGCCGGGAACGCCATCGGCGACACGCTGGAGTTCGACGCCTTCAGTCCCGCAACGCGCTTCAGCTTCGGCGGGCAGCTCGCCGCCATGCCTTCGCTCGGCAGCGCGATCGGGACCAGTGGCGACGGGCTGGCGGCCGTCTCCTACGCATTCAATGGCGGCAACACCTTCGTGCTGGCCGATACCAACGACAATGGCAGCTATGATGTGGGCGATCTCACGATCCGCCTGAACGGCCAGCTCAACCTGGTCCAATCGGATTTCGGCAGCACGCGCTTCGTCATCGCCGGCACCAATGGTGCGGACACGTTGAACGGCACCCAGGGAAACGACACGATCCTGGGACTGGGCGGCAACGATACGATCAATGGCCGTGCCGGCGATGATGTCATCGAAGGTGGCAACGGCGCCGATACCCTGAATGGCGGTGACGGCATCGACCGCATCCAGGGCGGCAATGGCGCCGACACGATCAATGGCGGCGAAGGTCGCGACTTCCTGACAGGCGATGCCGGCAACGACATCATCGACGGCGGCGCCGGCGATGACGGCGTGCTGGCCGGCGGCGACGGAAACGATACGGTGTCAGGGGGCGCGGGCGACGACAATGTCGACGGTGACGATGGCGCCGACACGCTTTCGGGCGGCATCGGCGATGACGACATGTTTGGCGGTAACGGCTCCGACGCGATGTTCGGCGACGCAGGCGCCGACGAATTGTTCGGCGGCCGGGGCAATGATCAGTTGAGCGGCGGAGCAGGCGCCGACGAGCTGGAAGGCGAAGAAGGCGCCGACCGGATCGAGGGTGGCGCCGGCAACGACCAGTTCAACTTCAACGCCGGCGCCTTCCAGCCGGATTCGAGCTTCTCGGTGCGCGATTTCGTCGCCGATTTCCAGCGTGCCGGTCTGGCCGATGGCGATGTGCTCCAGCTCTCCGGCAGCGAATTCGCCTGGGTCGGGGCGATCAACGCCAATCCGCGCATCGGCGCGGCCCTGCCAGGCGGTGGCGATGAGCTGACGCAGCTGGGCTATATCCAGCGCGCCGGCAATACCTTCCTTGTGGCCGACACCAATGATGACGGCGTGCTCGATGCCGACGACTTCACGGTCGAATTCGCTGGCCTGCAGAACTTTACGACCGGCGATTTCACCAGCACCGATTTCGTCATCGCCGGCACGAATGGCGATGACGTCATCACCGGCACGCCGGAGGACGACCGGATCTTCGCCGCCGGCGGTAACGACCAGGTCACCGGGCTTGGCGGCAGCGACGAGATCCATGGCGGCGCCGGCGACGATATCCTCGATGGCGGCCCGGGCGGCTTCGACAACCTGTTCGGCGAGGCGGGCAACGACCGGCTGACGCTCGCGACGAGCGATGGCGGCGGGGTCGCCTCGGGCGGGGAGGGCGACGACGTCCTGTTCGGCAGCGACAGCTCCTTCAGCAATTTCGACAACAGCCTGCAGGGCGATGCCGGCAATGACGAGCTGCATGCCGGCGCTGTCGGCTCGGGCATGAACGGGGGAGCTGGCTCGGATCGGCTGATCAGCGGTGCGGCCGACGACCAGATGGAGGCCGGGCGCGACGAATTCGGCTTCGATCTCGACAATGCGCAGGACCTGTTTGTCTATAGCGGGACCGGGCGCTGGAGCACCGAGGGCAGCGTCTTCGGCGACACGGTCTCCGGCTTCCAGGATGGTTCCGACCTGTTCGACCTGCGCGGCAGCGGCCTGCAGTTCTCCGACCTGTCGATCGTCAACGAGGACTTCCAGACGACGATCACCTCGGAGCGCGGGCAGATCACGCTCTTCGAGAGCTTTGGGCAGGAGGTTTTTCTCGACCAGGATGACTTCCTGTTCGGCCCGGCGCCCGCGCCGTTCGCGACCGATCCGCTGTTCATCTAAGGCATCGGCCCGAAA
>UBZM01000080.1 GCA_900470095.1 Hyphomicrobiales bacterium | reverse complement strand
CGGTCCTTGCTGATCAGCTCCCGCCCGGCGACCGCCCGCTGATGTCTCATGCCGGCGCGCTGGTCTTCACCGAGGTCACGGGTGAGCTCGTCGACGAGGAAAGCCTGCGCCAGCATTACCCCTGGAGTGCCGGCGCCACCGGCGATTTCGTCTGGGCGAGTTGGCGCAGGCCCGGTCATGATGAGCTGGTGCGGACATGGCCGGCACGGCAGCCGGCACGCGGGGCAGAGCTGGCCCGGGGCTGGTGGCAGCCGACGATCGAGGAATTGCGGGACGCCCGGCGCAAGGCGAGATCGCTCGAGCGTGCGCTGGCGACGCGCAGGCAACGGCATCCGGACGGAAATCAGGACGAAAATTCCGCATAGGCAACGGGTTGCGGCCATTTCATGGGCTCTGACATCAGGCCCCAGCTGCCCGGGCGCTACGGCTGCAGCGGTGACTCTGGCGGGGCCTGCCCGACGCGCTTCGTGGATTTGGCCCAAGGCGAGCTGGTCCGGCGTCGGACCGCCAAATCCTCGTCCGGTGAACGCAGGGAACCTTGGGAGTGAGGGAGGGTTAGGCTCGTATTGGAATGACGGGACCATCATGATGACCGCAGGCGGCAGCCACTCCCTCACACGTCGTTCCGCTTTGGCGGCGCTGGCCTCGACGGCTTTCCTGGCGAGGGCGCGGGTATCGCAGGCCGCTCCGACGCCTCAACCTGGCGCCAGCCGCTTTGGTTACGACGATGTCGTCAGGCAGGCGCGCGTGCTGGGTGAGCGGCCCTTCGATCCCGGCGGCCTGACCATTCCCGCGGAATTGTCGAAGCTGACCTATGACAGCTATCGCGAGATCCGCTTTCGCCGTGAAAAGGCCTTGTGGCAGGAGAGCGGTTCCGATTTTCGCCTGCTGCCGTTTCATCTCGGCTTCCTTCACGACAAGCCGGTGCAGTTGCATGTGGTGAAGAATGGCAGCGCCATCCCGATCCCGTTCACGACGAGCCTCTTCGAGTACGGCAAGGTGCAGGTTCCCAAGCAGCTTTCACCGTCGCTTGGTTTCGCCGGCTTTGCGGTGACGACCATCCTCAACGATCCCAAGGTCCAGGATGAGGTGATCTCGTTTCTGGGGGCGAGCTATTTCAGGCTGATCGGCCGGGGCCATCGCTACGGGCTTTCTGCCCGCTCCCTTGCGATCGACGTAGGCGGCAAGCAACCCGAGGAGTTTCCGTTCTTCCGCGCCCTGTGGCTGGAGGAGCCGAAGCCAGACAGTCTCGATCTGGTGATCTACGCCCTCCTGGATTCGCCCTCCGTGGCCGGCGCGTTCCGCTATGTCGTGTCGCCCGGCCGTGAAACCACGATGACCGTCACGGCCACGATCTTGCCGCGCGTCGAGATCCCGCGGCTCGGCATCGCTCCGCTGACGTCGATGTTTCTCGCGGGCGAGGGGGACCTTGGACACCGGACAGATTTCCGGCCGGAGGTCCATGATTCCGACGGGCTCCTGATGCGGGCCGGTTCCGGCGAGTGGATCTGGCGGCCGATCCGCAATCCCACAAACCTGCGGATTTCCAGTTTTGGCGACCGCGACCCGCGCGGCTTCGGCCTGATGCAGCGCGATCGCGAATACGGGCATTACCAGGACCTGGAGGCGCAGTATCACGCCCGGCCGGGCTATTGGGTCGAGCCCATCGGCGAATGGGGCGAGGGCCGCGTCGACCTGATCGAGATCCCCACCAACAACGAGGCATTCGACAATATCGTGGCGTGCTGGACGCCGGCGCAACCGCTCGAGACCGGCAAGACCAGCGAATTCAGCTATCGCATCACGGCCTTGTCGACGACGAACGAGCTCCATCCCATGGGGCAGGTCCGCAACAGATTCAGCGGCTGGGACAGCCGCGAGGCCGACGCCGAAGGCACCGGCAAGCAGCGCTTCATCATCGATTTTGCGGATGGCGATCTGGCCTATTTCCTGAGCGATCCCAAGCGTGTCGAGATCGTCGCCTCGACAACGGCCGGTGTGATCACCAACACCATCATCGCTGCCAATCCCGCCACGAAGGGCTTTCGGGTCATCCTCGACGCGACCCTGCCAGTAGGGCAGACTGCCGACTTGCGGGCCTATCTCAAGTCACGAAACCGCACCCTCTCCGAGACGTGGACGCAGTCTTGGTCGGTTTCTTCCCCAGCCGTCCGAGATGCGCCAGACCATGTCGTCACGCGGGAATAGCCGACACTGCTCCGTGCTGGACGGATTCCCCGGCGGCAGGCGTCAGACCCGATGAGGCTGCTTCCGCGATCCCTGCTCATTCGACCTCGCCTTCTGATCGCGTTGGCTGCGGTTGCGCTGCTGACGATCCTGCTGC
>UBZM01000014.1:0-2500 GCA_900470095.1 Hyphomicrobiales bacterium | reverse complement strand
TCGCAGCTCCCCACGGCTTATCGCAGCGTATCACGTCCTTCATCGCCTCTCAGCGCCAAGGCATCCACCGAATGCTCTTAAGGCACTTGATCGTTCTCATGATCGATGTCCGCAATCCAACAGGATGCAAAACATGATCGGAAAGACCATTTTATGCTTGCCGAATAGACCCGAATAAGACGAGCACGGATGGTGTCCGCGTCCCGAATGCCGCTGGGTAGCGGCCTCTTCAGATCTATTCCCTCTTCACAATGACAAACAGCGTTACTCATCGCAGCTCAAAGAACTGCAATCAGCAAAACCTGAATTTCCGGGCGGTATGGTGGAGCCAGACGGGATCGAACCGACGACCTGAAGCTTGCAAAGCTACCGCTCTCCCAACTGAGCTATGGCCCCGTAATCGAACCTGACGGCTTGTCGAGAAAGCTGGTGGGCCTGGGAGGATTTGAACCTCCGACCTCACGCTTATCAAGCGCGCGCTCTAACCAACTGAGCTACAGGCCCAAGGCATGCCTCGCGACAACGTCGCAAGACACGGCCAAAGAACCAAGCTGTTGGCCCAGAATGCGCGATCACATCCGACCCTCTGTCGAACAGATCGAGCGCATTCGCCCGGAAAAGAAAGAGAAACGAAGACGGCGAAGTTCCGCATGTCGAGGCCTGATTTGGCCTCTTTGTTCCAAGCGGATTTGATGATGAAGCAAGCTTCACCGAAAAATCCTACCTTAGAAAGGAGGTGATCCAGCCGCAGGTTCCCCTACGGCTACCTTGTTACGACTTCACCCCAGTCGCTGAGCCTACCGTGGTCGCCTGCCTCCTTGCGGTTAGCGCGACGCCTTCGGGTAAACCCAACTCCCATGGTGTGACGGGCGGTGTGTACAAGGCCCGGGAACGTATTCACCGTGGCATGCTGATCCACGATTACTAGCGATTCCACCTTCATGCACTCGAGTTGCAGAGTGCAATCTGAACTGAGACGGCTTTTTGGGATTAGCTCCAGATCGCTCTTTCGCTGCCCATTGTCACCGCCATTGTAGCACGTGTGTAGCCCAGCCTGTAAGGGCCATGAGGACTTGACGTCATCCCCACCTTCCTCGCGGCTTATCACCGGCAGTCCCCCTAGAGTTCCCAACTGAATGATGGCAACTAGGGGCGAGGGTTGCGCTCGTTGCGGGACTTAACCCAACATCTCACGACACGAGCTGACGACAGCCATGCAGCACCTGTGTTCCGGCCAGCCGAACTGAAGAAAGACATCTCTGTCGATCAAACCGGACATGTCAAAAGCTGGTAAGGTTCTGCGCGTTGCTTCGAATTAAACCACATGCTCCACCGCTTGTGCGGGCCCCCGTCAATTCCTTTGAGTTTTAATCTTGCGACCGTACTCCCCAGGCGGAATGCTTAAAGCGTTAGCTGCGCCACTGAGGTGCATGCACCCCAACGGCTGGCATTCATCGTTTACGGCGTGGACTACCAGGGTATCTAATCCTGTTTGCTCCCCACGCTTTCGCGCCTCAGCGTCAGTATCGGACCAGTTGGCCGCCTTCGCCACTGGTGTTCTTGCGAATATCTACGAATTTCACCTCTACACTCGCAGTTCCACCAACCTCTTCCGAACTCAAGACTCTCAGTATCGAAGGCAATTCCAGGGTTGAGCCCTGGGCTTTCACCCCCGACTTAAGAGTCCGCCTACGCGCCCTTTACGCCCAGTGATTCCGAGCAACGCTAGCCCCCTTCGTATTACCGCGGCTGCTGGCACGAAGTTAGCCGGGGCTTATTCTTCCGGTACAGTCATTATCTTCCCGGACAAAAGAGCTTTACAACCCTAAGGCCTTCATCACTCACGCGGCATGGCTGGATCAGGCTTGCGCCCATTGTCCAATATTCCCCACTGCTGCCTCCCGTAGGAGTTTGGGCCGTGTCTCAGTCCCAATGTGGCTGATCATCCTCTCAGACCAGCTACTGATCGTCGCCTTGGTGAGCCATTACCTCACCAACTAGCTAATCAGACGCGGGCCGATCTATCGGCGATAAATCTTTCCCCCGAAGGGCTTATCCGGTATTAGTCCAAGTTTCCCTGAATTATTCCGAACCGAAAGGTACGTTCCCACGTGTTACTCACCCGTCTGCCACTAGCACCGAAGTGCCCGTTCGACTTGCATGTGTTAAGCCTGCCGCCAGCGTTCGCTCTGAGCCAGGATCAAACTCTCAGATTGGATGAGTTTGTTCCGGCATCGCTGCGTATTGACGGAGTCATTGCTTGATTACCGAAGTAACCAGCGATGGCTCTTGTAAACGCAGCACACCGAAGTCTCGTATGACTTGCCCGAAAGCAAGTCCGCAAGAACATCGCCGTCCACGTTTCTCTTTCTGTCTTCAGTTTTCAAACAGCGGTGCAGCAACCAAAGACAAGCAGGCCAACCGATCTCTCGGCTACAAGGCCCGAAGCTCTCATGAAGCGCAGTAGAGCGGCCCCGCCAGCGGCGGCGCCGTCTCGATG
>UBZM01000017.1 GCA_900470095.1 Hyphomicrobiales bacterium | reverse complement strand
GCAAACTTCTCTTTGGCCATGACACCTTTTCCTCGACGACGGCCATCCCCGGCCGGAAAACGGGGTCGCATTAGGGGGTTTTGCGCGTCGATGCAAGCTGTGGCGGGCGAGATGACACCCGCCACGCTTCGCGCCGCCCCAACCGCATGCGTCCTGCGCTCAGGGCATGGTCACGAGACCGCCGCCCTCAGTCGGCCAGCACCGGAATCTGTTCGCCAGGAAGCCTCCCGGCCACGGCCGAGCCCCTCAATGCTCCCAAAGCGCCACAACCCGGCCGAGGCTACTCGCGCAGGAGCCAACCGGAAAACGACGCAGAGGCACTGTCGATGGCCTCATACGCCGGATCACCACGAATCTGGTCGGCAATGGCGATCGCAGCAATTCCGATGAGGATTCCCACGGGCGTAGCCGGCACCATCGCTGTCGATGCAGCGCGGACCCCGACGAGGTTCGGGTATTGCGTCAGCGGCCGCCCGTTCACCCCGTCGAGCACAATCACGTCGGCGCTGAAACTCGCCTGCCCACCCGGGGCGACCAGCGACTTGACCACGACTTTCAGCTTGGCCGGGTGCTTGCCCGAGGGCTGCTCCGTAAAGCGCTTGCGGAAGCTGTCGCGAGTGATCTGCGCCAGCGTGCTGTACATCTGCGTCCGAGCAGCCGCGCTCCGGCTGAGAGCCATAAATTTCTCATCCCACGCAGCCTCCTCCGGCGTCGGCCCATTGCCCGCTCCGGCAGGATCACGCCCTAGGGAAACGGGACGGGTCGATGCCGGCATCTGCGTACCGGCATAGGCCATTCCAGCCTTCGGCCAGACTATGGCTGTCTGGCCGTCGACGGGCTTTGGCGTTTCGACGATAACGTCGACGATCCTGAGATCGCGGATCTCCGAGAAGGTCAGTCCCCGGTCCGGCGTAACGCAGCCGGCAAGCGCCGCGCCCAGAACGGCCACAACGAGAAGTCGAATCATGATGTCGCAATGCCCCCAGCGCGAAATGCACCTCAGGCGTTAACGATCATGAAACCATTGCACCAGCTAAACCAAGGTATTGCGCATGTGGAGAAATCCCCTCTGCGACCGGGCCCGCTTGCCTCATGACGAAACGGCTGCGTGCCCCCCGAACACCCGCCGATAGCGCGCAACCTCCCCTGACTCGCCCGACGCCTTCTCAGGATTGTCGGAGAGCTTCACTGCCGGCCGGCCATTGACCCGCGTCACCTTGCAGACCAGCGACATCGGATCGAGCGCGCGCGAGCCGTCCGGCGAGCAGCCGACGAGGTCGTTGGTGAGATCGGTGCCCCAGCCGAAAGCCATGCGCACCTTTCCATCGAAGTGCTGGTAGACTCGTTCGATCGCGGCGACGTCCAGCCCGTCCGAGAACACCAGCAGCTTTTCGCGCGGATCGCGCCCCTTCTCGCGCCACCAGGCGATGATCTGCTCGCCGGCTGCGATTGGCGGGGCACTGTCGGGACGGAACCCAGTCCAGTCCGCAACCCAATCGGGTGCACGCCGTAGGAAATCGGTGGTTCCGAAGGCATCAGGCAATGCGATCAGAAGATTGCCGCCATAGACCTTGCTCCACTCCCCGAGCACGCGGTAGGGCGCAGCCAGCATCGCCTCGTCGCTATCGGCCAGCGCAGCGAGCACCATCGGCAGCTCATGCGCGTTGGTGCCGATGGCCTCCAAATCATTGTCCATGGCGAGCAGCACGTTCGACGTGCCGGTGAAGCGCGGCCCGAGCCCCTCCTTCAGCGCCTCGACGCACCAGCGCTGCCAGAGATGCCCGTGCCGGCGTCGCGTTCCGAAATCCGAGAGACGCAGCTCCGGCAATTGCTGCAGGCGCTCGACCTTCGCCCACATCTTGGCCTTGGCGCGGGCATAGAGCACGTCCAGCGAGAAGCGCTTCTGGCCGACCATCACCCGACGCGCACGCAACTCATTGATGATCGCCAGCGCCGGCACCTCCCACATCGTGCTGTGGGTCCAGGGACCGCTGAAATGCAGCTCATACTGGCCGTCCACCCGCCTGAGCTCGTATTCGGGCAACTGGAATTCGGCGAGCCAGGCCAGGAAATCCGGCGAGAACATCTGCGTCCTGCCGTAGAAGCTGTTGCCCGCGAGCCAGATCAATTCCTTCTTGCTGAAGCGCAACCCACGGGCATGATCGAGCTGCGCCCTGAGCTCGTTCTCATCGACGAGATCGGCAAGCCGGATATGGCGGGACCGGTTGATCAGGGAAAAGGTGACCTGCACGTCCGGATGAAAGCTCCGGATCATCTGCAGCATCAGCAGCTTGTAGAAATCCGTGTCGAGCAGGCTGCGAATGATCGGGTCGAGCCGCCAGCCGTGGTTGTAGGTTCTCGTCGCGATATCGGTCAGGGTCATGCGGCGCGCGTGTCCGTGCGGCGGAAGGGCCGAGAAGAACTAGGCGAGATCGCGAGCCTTGAACATCCACCCGAATTCGCGTCGGGGGCGAGCGGCGTGCAGGGCAAAGTCCGGCCGCAGGCAAACCCACTGCACGCGAATGGAGATCCCGCAGGAGCCGAAACGCCGCGGCCGCGCCATCCTCGCGCTGACGCAAGTCTCTTAGAAGGCGAACATGCCGGTGGCAGCAATGTGCGGGGTCAGGGCTGAGGGACACCACCAGACATGGCGGGCACCAGTCGACGAGGCAGGCTGGTCAGCGCAGGTCGGCGGGCGGTGTGCCTCCGCCCCTCGGCCAGTTCCTAATAGCGCTTCGCATAAGAGCCCGAGGACGAATAGACCGACTGGCATTCAAGCCAGTACATGGATTGGACTGTTCGATTGACCGGAATCGCGCAGACAGGAGCGAGCTGCGCAGCCCTCTCTTGCGTCACCTGGCAGCCCGACAACACAATCCCGCTGGCGATCAGCAGGCATGCCCGTTGAACCGTTCGCATCGTCCTGGCTCCTGTTCCGAGCTATATTCAACAGCTTCGCTGCCAACAGATCGAATCTATACCTGGTTACGCGGCAGCGCGATCTCGATAGCCATGTGAGCGCGATGTTATGACGTAGCGCAAGTCCAGACCGATCAGCGTACCCTTTCCATGCTTAGTGCGCTCTTAGAAAAAAGCGAAGCCTTCCGAACAAGCTGGCCACGTGTCAGCGCTCGATAAAGGCACGGTGCAGCTGATCGGAGATCGGCTTCAGCAGGTAGCTCATCATCGTGCGGCTCCCGGTCTGCATGAAGACCTCCGCTGGCATCCCCGAAACGAGCGTCGAGCCAGCCAACCGGCGACGTTCGTCGTTGGGAAGAGCGACCCTCACCGTAAAGAACGGCGCATTTGTCTGCTGGTCCCGGCTGATGTCGGCAGAAACATACGATACGACACCGGTGAGCTGCGGCGTCACACGTTGGTTGAAGGCGGAAAAGCGGATGAACGCTTTCTGACCCGACCGCACCTGGTCGATGTCGTTGGGCTGGAGCCGCGCCTCGACCTGCAGATCGTCGGAATCCGGCACGACTTCCATGACCGTATCACCAGCGCGAATGACCCCGCCGACCGTGTGCGCAGCAAGCTGGTGAACGATGCCCGAAGTCGGTGCACGAATATCGATCCGGTCGAGGAGGTCTCGCGCGGAAACAGCACGCTCGACGAGCTCGGCCTCCTTGCCTCGGGCTTCGCCGAGTTCCTTCACGACATCGGTCCGAAAGTCCTGATCGATCCGCACGATCTGAAGCTGGGCCTCGCCGATTTTTGCCTTTGTCTCGGCGATTGCCGAGATCAATTGACCCCGCTCACCTTCGATGCGCGCGGACTCTCGCTGCAGGGTCGTAAATCGCGTCAGCGGCACAAGCTTCTTGTCATACAGCGTCTTGATTCCGGAGAGTTCGCCCGCGATCAATTCCAGCTGGCTTGCCTTCGACTTGAGCTGGGCATCGAGTCCTGAAATCTCTTCGCCGAGTTGCGCGACACGGCTCTGCAGCAAGTCCTTCTGGCTTTGACGCGCATTCGCACGAGCCTTGAACAGTGACTCTTCCGATGCCAGGAGCGCGCTGACGCCGGTCTCCCCCGAACGTGCGGCCATCTCGAGCGGAGTTTCGATCTGCGCGTGAGCGTCGCGCTCGGCCATCAGCCGTGCAATCCGAACCCGGAATTCATCAAGCTGCTTGCTCACCACCTGGAGACTCGCCCGCGCTTGGGTTGCATCCAGTTGCAGCAGCAGATCGCCAGCGTTCACCCGCACACCATTATGGACCGGGATCTGCGCGACAATTCCGCCGGTCGGATGCTGGATCGCCTTGACGTTCGATTGAACGACCAAATTGCCGGGAACGGCGACCGCGCCGGCCAGCGGCATCAATGCACTCCACGCACCGATCAAGACTCCGCCGGCAATCAAAACCCGAAGGCCAATCCTGAGCTCGCGGTTGAACGCGCGTTCGACCCGCGAGGCCAGAGTGTCATTCCAGGCATCCGCCGTGCCCGCCGTCACCCCGGCGCGGCGCCTGTCGATCAATCGGTCACTCGCCGGCGTGGCCGCGGCGTCGCTTTCCCTGGGCGGAACAGTCGATCGAGGTGTATCGATATGGAACATTTGCCGTTGAGATCCATTGGCCGACGCGACATCTGCTGGCACAGGCGCCAACGGCGTCGGGTCGACAGGTGCGATGGGCGGACTGAGATGCGCCGGACGCTGCGCGGGGTCACTGCGGTTCACGAGGGAACGACCTCGGCAACCTGTGTCTGACCAATCTGGTTCGCGCTTGACGCTGTCGCAGATCGGCGCGTTGCCACGGTCTTCGTTGTGTGAACGCGCGCAAAGATCTCGTCGCGGGGGCCGAATGCAACCGTCTTGCCCTCGTGGAGGACCATCGCCATGTTCAGCTCGGAGAGAGCGCTGGGACGATGCGAGATGACGATGACAATGGATTTGTCGCGACGCAGGATCTGAATGGCGCGCGCCAATGCACCTTCCCCCTCCGCATCAAGATTGGCATTGGGCTCATCGAGCACGACGAGGAACGGATCACGGTAGACCGCGCGCGCCAACCCAATCCTCTGACGCTGCCCCGCTGAGAGCGACATGCCGCCTTCGCCAATGCGCGTTGAATATCCCTCCGGCAAGCGCAAGATGATGTCGTGCACACCTGCTATCTGCGCGGCCTTCAAAATGGCATCGGACGTCGCCTGGTCTTCAAACCGGCAGATATTTTCTGCGACGGTGCCGTCGAACAAGGCCACATCCTGCGGAAGATAGCCGACATGACGCCCCAGGTCCTCGTTGCGCCACTGATCGATCGCTGCGCCGTCAAGCCGCACCACGCCATTGCTGACCGGCCAAATTCCGACAAGAGCCTTCGACAGCGAAGTTTTTCCCGATGCGCTCGCGCCGAGAAGCGCCAATCCCATGCCCGCCGTAAGCGAAAATGAGATATTCGAGACGATCGCTTTATCCGTGCCTGGTGCAGTAACGGCGAGGTCCTGAACCAGAAGTTCGCGGCAAGGGCGCGGGAGCAGCACCGGCGGCGCCGGAGGTCCAGCGGTCACCTTGAGGATTTCGCGCAAGCGGACAATGCTCTGGCGCGCAGCTACAAGTTGTTTCCAGCTGCCAAGCGCCACCTCGACGGGGGCAAGCGCCCGCCCCATCATGATCGATGACGCGATCATGATGCCCCCCGACGCCTTGTCGGTGACGACGAGATAGGCGCCGATGCCCAACATCCCCGATTGCAGCACGTAGCGAAGAACCTTCGCCGCTGATCCGAGATTGGCATAGACGTCGCTGGCCCGGCCATTTTCGAGCAGACAGCGTTCATTGGCCTGCGACCAACGCGCCGTGAACCGGTCCTGCATTCCAAGCGCCCGGATCACTTCGGCATTTTGCCGGGTCGCATCCGCCAGGACCTGGCGCTGCGCGCTGCTGTCCATGGCGGCTCTGGCTGCGCCGCGCGACACGCGCTCGGTCAACACAGTCATCGCAATGATGGCAACGGTTCCAAGCACGGCCGTGATGCCAATCGCCGGATGGAACAGAAACAAGGCGACGATGAAGATCGGGATCCAAGGCATGTCCAGGAACGCCGTCGGCCCCATGCCCGACATGAACGCCCGGATCTGATCCAGATCGCGGAGTGGCTGTTGCATCAAGATGGGCTTCACGCCCCGCAGAGGAAGCGTGGCGAGCGCGGTGTGGATCGCTTCCTGCAGGCCGACATCGAACAGCGTTCCGACGCGGGAGAGCATGCGCGAGCGCAGCGCGTCGGCATAGCCTTGAACGAGATAGGCCAGCAGAACCACGAGCGAAAGACCAAGCAAGGTCGCGATGTTGCGGCTCGGGATCACCCGATCATAGACCTGCAGCATATAAAGTGAGCCAGACAGCATCAGCAGATTGATCACGCCGCTGAATACGGCGATTCCAGTCATGCGACGCGCACTGGCGCGCAACCCGCGTGCGACCGGATCGTCAGATGCCCGTGTCGAGCCACCATCGGACATCGTGCCGGATCGAAATATCTCTGGTCCGTAGCTTTGAGCGAGACTCATGCCTCTTCTGCGCCTTTTCGTCCGGCCGATACGTGTCGGCGATCACATGTGCTTGACGGGCGATACCGCCCCTTTTTTCCGGCAAGAATGCGCCAGTTCCCCTCAAGCCGCGCGGCGCGATGAAGCGACCGGCGTGAGCGAGACACAGAGCCGGCTCGGGCAATCCAAGGCAGGTCGGCTTAGGCAGGAGAGACGGACACGCCGGAACCACAAGGCCGGCTTTCAAGGCGAAGGCGGCGTTGCCGGCGCTGAAAGGCGACGGGACGCTTTTGGAGTTGGCGCGGCCGTTCGACGTCCGCGCCAATCAGATCACGCAATGGCGGGGTCAGCCCTGCTTTCGGGAGCCAACAATGACATCCGCCTGTCTGCGGCCGATCGGCCGAGCCGGCTTCCAACGCCATGGATGAACCAGGAGTTGGAAGCCTGCTCGCGCGATGTCATCCCCACATGTGATGGAAATGCTGTGCTGTATCGACAATCGGTGAATGATGGATGTCGGCTGTCGCATGATCATGTGACGAAGCCGGGGCAGCGTCAGCGACCGTCCCCGGAGGTGTCGGCGTCGGTTTCGGTTCAGCGGCTGCGGTCGCTGGCGCAGTGACCGCCGTCGACAGCACTTCGGCCACAGTCAGACCATCCGGATTGAAATGGCCGCCGGTTATCGGAATGTTGTTGCCGGCCACGTCCGCAGCATTGTCGTGGATGACCTCGGCAGCTGCCGTGACCAGGGCAGCATCGCCGGTCTTGAGACCTTTGACCATCGCATCGACTTCGGCCCCGAGCGTGCTGCTCGGTGTCAATTCATTGTCGAAGCGTGCCCCGAAGATCCCACCCTGCGCCAGATCGAACTTGGTTGCGTTCTTCTCGAAGGTTTGAAACTCGCTGATCAGGGCATTGATCGCATGTGTATCGCCCGATCCGACGAGTTGTTCTGCCCGCTGGCCCAGCGTGTTGCCTTGAGCAATGAAGTTTGCCCAGAATGCCGTTTGAGCGGCATTGTCCTGATATCTCGGGGTTGGATTGAGAGCGTCAGGAAATTGGGAAAAGCCCGATACGCCTCCCTGGCTGGCCATACCAGCCAGATTTGCATCGCCCTGGATGATATCGATCATGTCCAGGATATTGTCGTTGCTGCCCCGGCCGGCGTCCGGGTCGATGCCCGCCCGGTTGATATAGGTGATTTCGAGCTGCGCCTGCCTCATGACGGTGTCGGCATGAATGCCGGTGAGACCCTCGAACTGCGCGGGCTGCGCGTCGATCAAATGCTTGAGGCCGCTGACGACGGCGTTCATGTCACTTGTGATGATCGCCTTGTTGTCCGAATTGACACCGCCGAGAATGCGATTGGCCGCATCGTTGAAGATGGCACCGATCTCGGCCAGGGTGGCATGAGGCGCTGTCGCGGCAGTCACACCGTCGGGGAGCGTCGCCGGTGCAGCGAGAAATCCGGTCGCGCCATTCTGCGTGGCCAAGGTCGAAAGCGTGTGATCGTTATTGACGATATCGAGGATGTCGAGGTGGCTTGCACGCAGCGCGGTCTCGGCATTTGCAACGCTGCCGAATGATCCGCCGCCATTCACGGATGCTGTCGCTGCCGAAAGCGCGGTCGTGATGTCGGACAAGACCGTCTGGATATGCGTGAGCGTGTCGCCGGAAAATTGACCTGCCTTTATCTCGGACTGGAGACCGCTCTCCACCGCTTTGAGGTCGTCCACATATCGCACCACGCTGCCATGGCCTTGGCCGCCTTCCTCGACTGCGTTTTGCCATAGGCCGCCAACGAGCGCGCGGGTCGCGTCGTTGAACGTGGCACCGAGATCCGAAAATTCCGGAGCAGATGAGGTGGGGGGAGTGGGCGTCTCGGGCGGTTGGGGCGGATTGTGATCACCGTGCTGGTGATGGTTGTCGTGTCGTTGATGCGTATCATGCGCGAAGCGAGCCAAGGCGGTCTTCCCTCTCTCTAGGTGCCGTGAGCGATAGCCACGGGGGGGAGCGTCATGTACCAAAACGGTACGAGGCGGCCGGAAGATTGTTTACCTTCATGGCGTCAATCAGCCGAGATCGAGGCTAATCTGCGCAGAAGCAAAGGCGATTGGCCGACGAATTTGTGGCGAGCTTGCAAGCTGGAGAGCTGGTTCGCCTCCGGCCGTTAGGTCAGATACCAGCCGATCGAGGCGCGAGCCTCGGACACGCCGCCATAGGCGCGCAGATAGACCTCTTCATATGTTACCGATCGAGAGGGGCGCTCGACGAAGACGTTGTCGCGCCAGGCACCTTTGCCGTCCATGCTGATCTTGACGCCGGCGCCGATCAGGCAGGAACGCCACTTATCCGACCTGTCCGGATTGCCCGAGCGGGCTCTTCGCCATTCTGAGGCGAGAATATTGGAGCGGGTGAAGGGAATCGAACCCTCGTATTCAGCTTGGAAGGCTGCTGCTCTACCATTGAGCTACACCCGCGCCGGGTGCGACACCGCCTGAACGGCGACATCAACATAGACAGGACACGGTGGTGGGGGAAGCAGGACTCGAACCTGCGAAGGCATAGCCAGCGGATTTACAGTCCGCCCCCTTTGCCGCTCGGGACATTCCCCCGCCGTGTCGTGGACGCGCGCCGTGAAGCAGCGTTGTCCAAGCGCCTGTTTCACTTTCGTGACGGGCAACAGGTGCGGGCGGACTTATGGTGACCGGGCTCCGGCGTGTCAACGGCAAAAAACCGTTCACCCACGTTTCCTTGTATCCATCCCCAACCTGCTTCCTTGCCGCCAGCATGGCCCAAGCCTCAGAACGCGCTGGCAATCCGGGCCTGAATGAAATCCGCACGCTCCTCGACACCACACCGCGGCAGCTCGCAGAGCCGGTAGCCATAGTCGTCATAGGCCGCGACCAGCGCCTGATAGGTTCGCTCGGCCTCGGCGAAATTCTGCTTGCGCTCCTCGTCCTGCCCAAAGATCTCGCGCCAGGGCGACGCGATGAAGACCTCGCTTCGGTAGCGGAACCGTCTTGCCGCGTTGTCCACATGCGCTGGAACGGCAAGCCCCGAGAGCCTGAGATAACCCGCGACATCGGGAACCCCTCGATCAAAGATGACCTGGCCGGCCCGCTCCCTCGCAGCCTGATGGGAACGCAATTCCCAGCCCAGCATCAGTTCCGCGAAGAGCTGGCGATCGGCCCAGGGCAATGCCTGCCCTCCGATCGCCACCTGATCGCGAATGATGGCGCGTCCGGCTTCCGGAGACGTCGCGAATCCTCGCTGCGAGAGCGCCTCGATCAACGTCGTTTTGCCGGAACCAGGGCCACCGGTAATCACGACGAAGCGCTGGATATCCTCGGTTCTAGCCATTCCGTTCCCTCTCAGTCCCTCTTGCCCGCGACAGCGCCCGCTGCGGCTCGGCACCGAAAATCCGTCGTCCGGGCTGGCAAAGCGCCGCCCGCCATGGCAGGGCATGGGCCGTCACGCTTCGGAGGTCCCCCATGCCCGCGCCGTTCCGCCCCAAGCCGGCCAGGCCCGGCAGCAAGCCCTTCGCACGCCGCGACCGCGATGCCGGTCCCCCGCTACACCGGCCCGGCGATATCGATGAGGCCGTGCTCTACGGCGTCCATCCGGTCATCGAGGCACTTCGCAATCCCAACCGGCGCTTTCGACGCCTTCTCGCCACGGAGAACGCCCTGAAGCGGCTGAGCGAGGAGGTCGGCACGCTACCGCTCGAACCCGAGCTGGTCCGCCCGTCCGAGATCGACCGCCTGCTCACTCCAGATGCCGTGCATCAGGGCCTCTATCTGGTCTGCGATCCCCTGCCCTCGCCTGATCTGGACAGCCTTCCCGACGATGCGATCGTGCTCGCGCTCGACCAGATCACCGACCCGCACAATGTCGGCGCCATCCTGCGCTCGGCCGCCGCGTTCGGCGCTGCCGCAGTGATCGTCACGATTCGCCATTCTCCGGCAGCAACCGGCGTGCTGGCAAAATCGGCATCCGGCGCGCTCGAGCATGTTCCGCTGATCGCGGTGCGCAATCTCGGCGACGCGCTGGACCAGCTCGGCAAGCGCGGTTTCCAGCGAATCGGCTTTGACTCGGAGGGGGCGACTGCCTTCGACGAAATCGCGCTGCAGCGGCCGCTCGTCATGGTGATGGGCGCGGAAGGCAAGGGCCTGCGCCAACGCAGCCGGGATCTCTGCGATCATCTGGCAAGGCTGGAAGTGCCGGGCGCGATCACCAGCCTCAACGTCTCCAACGCCACCGCGATTGCGCTCTACGCTGCGAGCCGCCGACGCTGACGCTCAGCGCCGGGGCACATTACGGATGCGCGCGCTTTCCTCATCGCGGGCATAGCCTCCCTGCTCGCCGACGCGGATGATGCGCACGACCGGCCGCTGGCGCGAACCTTCCAGCCGGTAGATCACCGGCTCGGGCGTCGGCGAGGGCGGAATACCCACCACCACCGGCGTGTAATCGAGCGAGCGATCGACCGTCCGCTCCGACTCTCGCCCCTGCAGGATCACGGTGTCGCGGCCAGAATCGGAGGGGGAGTACCACGGGCCGCCGATGAACCCCGGATTGCCCAGAAAGCGTCTGGCATGATCACGCCGGAACATCGGACCGTTCTGGCGCGCCAGGTGCCGAAAGCCAGGCGCGATTCGCGGCGCAAACGAGGGCGGCGCAGCTGGCGCAAAAACCCTGCCTGACCCACCCGCGGCAGCCGGGTGGACAGGACTCAGGAAAACGATGAATCCCAGAAGCGGCAATGTTGCATGGATGCGCGGCATCGGCGCGCTCCCTTTCCCCGCATCAGCTCGGCCTCGTGCCGACTATATGACGGTCAGCGCCGCACTGCCAATCAGGGAAAATCCATCGCACAGGCAAATGGGCAAGGCCCCTACGCCTTAAGTCTTACGTCGAACGATGCAAGACCAAGTGCTTGATTGCACAACGTTTCGTGCAAGCGCATTCCTGAGCAATTGCCGGATCAGTGCAAGCGAAACTTCACCCGGCAGGCAGTGGCATCGTGTCGCAAGAAATCGAGCCACAGGGAAACGGGCGGCCCGGGGGATAGTCCCGATGCCGGGCATTATTCAGGGGAGAACGCCATGAGCATGGCAGCACAGACATCGGGGGCTGCGGCGACGCGACGCCCCATGACGAAGGAAGAGAAGCGCGTCATTCTCGCTTCGTCGCTCGGCACCGTCTTTGAATGGTACGACTTCTATCTCTACGGTTCGCTCGCCGTGATGATCGGCGCGCATTTCTTCTCGGCCTTCGATCCGAATACGCGCGCCATCTTCGCGTTGCTCGCCTTCGCCGCCGGCTTCCTCGTCCGCCCCTTCGGCGCGCTGTTCTTCGGCCGCCTGGGTGATCTCATCGGCCGCAAATACACCTTCCTCGTCACGATCGTGATCATGGGCGCCTCGACCTTCCTGGTCGGCCTGCTGCCGAGCTACAACTCGATCGGCTGGATCGCACCGGTAATCCTGATCGCGTTGCGCATGCTGCAGGGCCTGGCGCTAGGCGGTGAATATGGCGGCGCAGCGGTCTATGTCGCCGAGCACGCGCCTCCGGGCCGTCGTGGCTTCTACACCTCCTGGATCCAGACCACGGCGACGCTCGGCCTGCTGCTTTCGCTGATCGTCATTCTCGGCATCCGCACCATGATGGGCGAGGCCGAATTCACCGCCTGGGGCTGGCGCATCCCGTTCCTGGCCTCGATCTTCCTGCTGGCGATCTCGGTCTGGATCCGTCTGCAGATGCAGGAATCCCCTGCCTTCAAGAAGATGAAGGAAGAGGGCAGCGGCTCGAAGGCACCCCTTTCCGAGGCCTTCGGTCAGTGGAAGAATGCGAAGATCGCCCTGCTGGCGCTGTTCGGCCTCACCGCCGGCCAGGCCGTCGTCTGGTACACCGGTCAGTTCTACGCCTTGTTCTTCATCCAGAGCATCCTGAAGGTCGATCTCTATTCGGCCAACGTGCTGATCGCCTGGTCGCTGATCCTCGGCACCGGCGGCTTCATCCTGTTCGGCTCGCTTTCGGACAGGATCGGTCGCAAGCCCGTCATCCTGGCCGGCTGCCTGATCGCGGCGCTGACCTATTTCCCGCTCTTCGGCGCGCTCACCAAGGCTGCCAATCCCGGCCTCGCGGCAGCCCATGAGAACGTCAAGGTTCAGGTCGTCGCCGATCCGGCCACCTGCGGCTCGGTCTTCGACCCGGTGGGCGTGCGCACCTTCACCCAGCCCTGCGATGTCGCCCGCCGCACGCTCGCCTCCCAGGCGATCCAGTACACCCAGGTCCCGGCCCCGGCCGGCACCGCGGCCAAGGTCACGGTCAACGGCAAGGATGTCGCCATCGATGCCGGCTTCGCCGCCAATATCGCCAAGGAAGCGGTCGCCGCCGGCTATCCCGCGGCGGGCGACGCGCGGATCGTCAAGACCGGCTTCAAGGACGCGCTGTTCAACGCCCAGTCGCTGACCATCATCGGCATCCTGACGATCCTCGTCATCTATGTGACGATGGTCTACGGCCCGATCGCCGCCGCCCTGGTCGAGCTCTTCCCGACCCGTATCCGCTACACCGGCATGTCGCTGCCCTACCATATCGGCAACGGCTGGTTCGGTGGCCTGCTTCCGGCGACCTCCTTCGCCATGGTGGCCGGCACCGGCGACATCTTCTACGGCCTCTGGTACCCGATCGTGATCGCGATGATGACCTTCGTCATCGGCATGCTCTTCGTGCCCGAGACCAAGGATCGCGACATTCTCACCTACGACAACAACTGATCGGCCCATCACCGACAGGTACGAGCCCCGCCTCCCTGGAGGCGGGGCTTTTCTTTGGGCAAGCGGTAACCGATCTTGCCCTCGCCGCGCGCGGCTGGTAACCGCATCTGGCTGACCGGGCCGGATTAGCTCAGCGGTAGAGCAGCGGTTTTGTAAACCGAAGGTCGGGGGTTCAATCCCCTCATCCGGCACCACACATCTCTGGCTCGCTTCGCGCGACCGGTTAGCGGCACGAACGTGCAAGCGATGGTGTGAGAGCCTCCGGGCTAGGCGAACGGCCATGGACAGACGGGATCACTTGCTCGCGCTGGCCGAGCGTTGCGAGACGGCCGAAAGGCCCGATCGCGCGCTTGATGCCGATATCTATGAGGCTCTGGGCTTCACCGTACGGCGCAAGCCGAGCCATCTCGTCGGCCGCCGCACGCCCATGGGCGGCATCTATCAGCAGGGATCGCTCTGGAAGGCGCTTGGCCTGGTCAGCGCCAATATCGACGTCGCTATCAATCTGCTGCGCCAGAAGGCTCCGGAGTGGAGTTGGAGCCTGCGATGTCTCGCCGATGAGGACAGCGCGGCCTTCCAAGCCCTGGTCGCCGAATGTTCGGGCAACGCCATGCTCGGCTCATTGGCTCTTTGCGCGGCCATGCTGCGGGCGCTCGCGCGTTATGACGGACTGCTGGCTGCCAGCGTTCCTTCGCACGACCATCGCGTGCCGGCAGACGGCCAGCGCATCACGAACGCACCACTCACGGAAACTTGACCCTGCAACACCCCCGCGCGGTTGAAGCCCCCGAATCGGACGCTAGGCTGCTGCCCAGGCCGAAGACGCGCCAAGGGAGACTGCAATGCCACCTTTTAGTCCGTCGCGCCGCACCGTGATTGCCGGTGCCGGCGCGCTCGCTGTTGCCACCACGTTGGATTTACCCGCCGGGCTCACACCGGCTCAAGCGCAAGGAGCCCCCGTGAATCAGGCGCCCGGATACTATCGCTACAAGATCGGTGACATGATCCTCACCGCGATCAATGACGGTTTCGCCCGTCGTCCGCTCGAGGGTTTCGTCCGCAATGCGGAACTCGCGGACGTCAAGACGGCGATGGCGCAGGCCTTCCTGCCAGCCGATGCATTGAACATCACCTTCACGACGCTCGCCATCCAGAGCGGCGGAAAACTCATCCTGATCGATACCGGCAATGGCGATTCGGGCGCACCGACCTCCGGAACCTGGCTCGCCAATTTCCGCGCCGCCGGTTTCGATCCCAAAGATGTATCTACGGTTGTCTTCAGCCATTTCCACGGCGACCATATCAACGGCTTTCGCCTGAAAGACGGCTCGGCCGTTTTCCCCAATGCCGAGGTCATGGTCCCAGCGGCAGAATGGAGCTTCTGGATGGACGACGCCAGGATGAGTGCCGCACCCGAGGCCATGAAGGGGGCATTTGGCGGCGTCCGCCGCGTCTTCGGCCCGATCGCCAAGGATGTGAAGCAGTTTGAGGCCGGCAAGGAAATCCTGCCCGGCATCACCGCCATTGCGGCCCCTGGCCATACGCCCGGCCACACCACCTTCGCGCTCAGCTCCGGCACGGCGAGGATGATGGTGATGTCGGACACGACCAACCACCCAGCCCTATTCGCCCGCAATCCCGACTGGTCCGCGGTGTTCGATATGGACGGCCCGCAAGCTGCCGCCACACGCCGCAAGCTGCTCGGCATGGTCGCCGCGGACAAGATGCAGGTCGCATTCTACCACGCGCCATTCCCAGCCACCGGCCACATCGCGAAATCGGGCAACGGCTTCGAGCTCGTCCCCGTGCAATGGACCACGTCCATCTGAGGCATGCGGCATCGCTGCGCATCGAGCCGGGGGCGACCCCGGCTTTTTTATGCCCGCTCTGGCTCGCCCCTTCCGTCACCGCCGTGCTATGCCAGCCACTCCTTGCCCCTGAGCCTGGCTGATCCGGACCCCCTGATGACCGCGCGCTTCGCAGCCATCTCCTTCGTCGCCAGTGAGACGCCAGAGGCAGAAGCCGCGCTGGAGAAGCTCGTCGCGCGCTATGGCAATGCCGATTGCGACAGCGCCGATGTCATCGTGGCGCTTGGTGGCGACGGGCTGATGTTGCAGACGCTGCATCGCTTCATCGGCACAGGCAAGCCGATCTACGGCATGAATCGCGGCTCGGTCGGCTTCCTGATGAACGAGTTCCGCGAGCGCGGCCTGACCAAACGGCTGGAAGCCGCTCATCGCAGCATCGTCCACCCGCTTTCGATGCTCGCGATCGACGAGAATGGGCGGGAATTCCGTGCCAAGGCGATCAATGAAGTGTCCCTACTCCGCCGCTCCTACCAGGCGGCGAAGCTGCGCCTGTCCGTCGATGGCCAGGTACGGCTGGAGGAGCTGATTTCCGACGGTATCCTGCTGGCGACGCCGGCGGGCTCGACAGCCTATAATCTCTCGGCCAATGGCCCGATCCTGCCGCTCGATGCGCCGCTGCTGGCCCTGACCCCGATCGCCGCCTTTCGCCCGCGGCGCTGGCGGGGGGCCCTGCTTCCCGACCAGGCACAGGTCATGATCGAGGTGCTGGAAGCGCCAAAACGCCCGGTCAGCGCGATGGCAGACCATATCCAGATCGACAATGTCGTCTCGGTCGCGATCGCAATCGATCGGAGCATCGACCTCGTCATGCTGCATGATCCCGGGCACAGCCTGGACGAACGCATCCTGCGCGAGCAATTCGGCTATTGACCAGCCGGTGACGCCGCCTCAGGCGGCGCTTCGAAGATCCGCCTCGTCGAGTTCGACCAGCAGGGATGGGTCAGCCTCGACCAGCAGGGCGAGCGCCGCATCGTCTGCAAATGAATCCGCCATTAACCGCGCTTCCTCGCGTGCCGCCTCGGCATCGAGCCGCCGCAGCAGCCCGTTCAGCGAATCGGCCTCGCGACCTTCGAGCCGCTCGCAGTAGCTCATGACGCTTGCCATGACGGCGCGGTCGATGCCCTGCGTTCCGCTCACCCGTTCGAAGCCGGATAGGTTCAACGCAGCGATCGCCGCAACAAAGGCCGGCAGCAAGGAGCCCGGCATGCCCGCCTTGCGGTAGAGCCCGCGCAAGCTCGCGCCGCTCCGGTCCCGGAGGATCGCCGACACGCGAGCGAGCGGCAGACCCGAGAGCGACGAGAATGCCGCCTCCGCTAGGGCAGGCTCGACGCTGAGGAGCGAGCGCAGCATCAGCCCCGGCGTCAGCCGGCCATTCTCGCGCAGGCATTCGACGATCGCAGGCGCATCGCTGTCTTCGCCGCCTGCTGCGAGTGCGACGGCAACCCGCTCGGTCGACTCGCGCGCCAGCCTGGCGCTGCGCTCCGGCGTCAGCCAGCCGCAGCCGGAGACGAAGCTCGCCAACGCATCCGACATTCGCCCTGCAATGGCCTGGCGCAGCCCTGCGGGCAGATCGTTCCGGGCAAGGAGCGCCTCGCGCAAGGCCCCGGAGCCACCCGCGCGCTCGAACATGCGCTCAAGTGAGAATGTCGGAATCCACGCGCTGCGATTGCCTGCCAGGGCCAGCAGCGCTTCCTCGCACCCGACTTCGGCAAGCGCTGCCGCGACACTGGTCGGCAGGCAGGGCCGCTGTGCGATGGCGCGTTGCGCCAAAGCGTCCCCGATGGCAGCCGCGTCGACCAGGTCCGCCTCTGTCAGCACCGGTGAATGCGCCAGAACCAGTGCATTCACGTCGCTTTGCTCGGCGATGAGGTTGAGGATCAGCGCACGCGGCGCACGCGGCGAGGTCGCAACCTCCTCGGCTATGGCACGGCGAACCAGGGGCGAGGGATCCTCGATCAGCGCGATCAGCGCAGTTTCGGCCTCGCGGCGATCCTCGTCGGACATGCCGGAGTGCAAATAGGCGCCGGCAAGCGCGGCTGCGCCGGAGGCGCGGGCCTCGGCATTGGCCGTGCGGGCCCAGAGCAGGAAACGGCGAACGATCATGTGCCGCTCCGCTGGACCATGAAGGCGGAAAGATCGAGCGGGGCACGACGCGGCTTCGCCGCGGATTTAGGTGCAGTGTTCCCGGCCTGGGTCAGATCGACCGGGCGCGACGGCGGCAAGGGAGCGGTTGTGGCAGTCGTCGGATTCGTGGGCGCCGTTGGGGCGGACGCGTTCGTTGGAGCGGCGTCGCTCGCACCCTGCCGAGGGAAATAGCGGTCGGCCGGATCGAGCGCCGCCAGACGCGAAGCATCGCTGCGCGGTGTGGTCCAGAGATTGGCCACCGCCTTGGAGACCGGCTGACGCGAGCCCTCGGTCGAGAACAGCCCGATCAACCCCTTGGCCCGATCCGGCGCCAACGCGGCAGCAATCGGCACCGCCTGGTCAGTGCCGGCCGCGGACTTGACGCTCCCAGTCGTGGTCGCTGCGGCAAGCTGCGTGTTGGCGTGGCTCGCCGCCAGCACGCCGTAGACCTCCTGGGCCGTGCGAGCGCGGCCTGACTTGTCGAAGAAGATGTTGCGATTGGCTGAAGCGGCCTCGGGAAAGTCCCTGGCTGCGACCCGCATCGGATCGTTGCCGGCGGCGCGAATGAGGTCGCTCGCGCCACGCGAACCGAGCACATGCGCCATGTAGAGCTCGCCGGCATTCGGCTGGCGGCCGAGCGTCGAGGCAAGCTGGTCGCGGTTCTTCTGGGTCAGCGCTCCGGCCATGACGGCAGCCACTTGCGGATCATTGCGCAGCTGCAGGATCTTTTCTCGCGTCGCGGCGTCCGGCACGCTGAGTCGGCCGGTCTCGTCGGCGCTGATCGCATTGGCGTAATTGGAAAGCCCCTGCTTCGGCCCTTCCTGCTTCACCATCGAAAGCCAGGTCTGCTCGATGAACTGAAACAGCCCGGTGGCGCTCGAGGTCTTGGCTTTCGCGTCGGGATCAAGCGCCGATTCGCGCTGCGCCGTCTTCAGGAGGTAATCGAAGCCGGCACCGCTCCTTTCGGCGCCGTCGCGAATGGCATTGACGACCGGATTGGCCGGTGCAGTCTCGCGCGTCGTAGGCGTCGTGAACAGGAACATGCAGACTCTCAGGCAGCTCGAGCGCAAGGTGCCGGAGCTCCTGTGGAGACTGCCCCAATTATGGTAAGCGAACCGTTAAACACGCGGAATCACCGAGCCGGCTTACAGCGCCGGAATGCGGCTTTGGAGGAGCGTTCATGACCGAGGTGAAGCGCCACAAGCGCGGCGGGATCTATTTCGAGGATTTCCAGGTCGGCGCGGTCATCGAGCACGGGCTTACGCGCACCGTGACCCAGATGGACAACATGCTCTTCTCGAACATGACCTTGAATCCACAACCTCTTCATATCGATGCGCATTTCTGCGCGACCGAGACGGAATGGGGTAAGCCGCTGATGAACTCCCTGTTCACGCTCGGGCTGATGATCGGCATCTCCGTCAACGACACCACGGTCGGCACCACCATCGGCAATCTCGGCATGACCGACGTGACCTTCCCTGCTCCACTCTTCGAGGGCGACACCGTGAACTGCGTCACCGAAATCGTCAGCAAGCGTGAGTCCCGCTCGCGCCCCGATGCCGGGATCGTCGAGTTCCACCATCGCGCCTATAAGCAGGACGGCACCTTGGTCGCCCAATGCCGCCGCCAGGCCTTCATGCGCAAGCATCCCGAAGCCACGACAATTGCGGTCTGACCGGATGCGTTCGCTCCTTTTCGTACCGGGCGACAGCCCGAAGAAGCTCCAGAAGGGCCTGGAGAGCGGCGCCGATGCGCTGATCCTGGACCTGGAGGATTCCGTCGCACTCGACGGCAAGGCCCAGGCCCGCACGATCAGTCTGGGTTTCCTCAAGGCGGCTCGCCAACAGGCGAAGCGGCCCCTCCTGATCGTGCGCATCAATGCGCTTACGACCGGTCTCAGCGATGCGGACCTCGACATGATCATGCCGGGTGCCCCCGATGCGATCATGCTGCCCAAATCCGAGGGCGGCACCGATGTCTCGCATCTCGCCGCCCGGATCGCGGTTCGCGAGGCGGAATGCGAACTCCCCGACGGCGCGACGCGGATCATTCCGATCGCCACCGAAACCGGAAAGGGCATCTTCGGCCTCGGCAGCTATGCTGGCGCGACCCATCGGCTCGCGGCCCTGACCTGGGGCGCGGAAGACCTGTCTGCAGATCTCGGCGCCGAGACCAACCGGCTGAGCGACGGTTCCTATACCGATCCCTACCGCCTCGCCCGATCGCTCACGCTCTTTGCCGCCGCGTCGTCGCAGGTCGATGCGATCGATACCGTCTTCACGAACTTCCGTGATGCCGATGGCTTTCGCACCGAATGCATCGCGGCCCGCCGCGATGGCTTCACCGGCAAGATGGCGATCCATCCGGCGCAGGTTGCGGTCATCAACGAGGTCTTCGCTCCAGCGCCCGAGGACGTCGCCAAGGCCGATGCCATCATCGCCCTGTTCGCGGAAAATCCGGGTGTGGGTGTGATCGGGCTCAACGGCGAGATGCTCGATCGCCCCCACCTTGTCAGGGCACAGCGCCTGAAGGCGCGGGCTGACAAGCTGGGTCGATGAGCGGGCACAACCGATTCTGAAGACGCGATTTTCCAGCCTTTCCGATCAGGGAATGCGGATCTGCCGGCAGTTGCGCTGGGTCGAGGACAGGCAATCCTGAGCCTTCCGCGCGCGATCGAGTCCGAGGAGCAGCCAGATTCCAGCGCCAAGCAGAAGCAGAGTGGCGATGATCGCAAGCAGGTTGACGGTCATTCGCCAGTCGTCATCCTCGTCCGGCGGCCGCGGCACGGGCCCTGCTCAGCCGCCGGTCGGGCGGATGATCGAGAACAGGTGGTCCACCTCGGCATAGTCCGCGTAGCCACAGCGCGCGATCGGATGGGCCGCGGCCGTGTCGAAGCGTCCGTCACGGACATAGGCCTCATCCATGAAGATCCCGACGACCTGACCCAGCACCATCCAGCGCGGCACCGGCTTGTCGTCGAGGTCTTTGAGCTGCTGGATGGAGAGCAGCTTGCACTCGAGCGCGGCCGGACTGCCGGCGACACGCGGAGGCTTCACGAATTTGGACTCGGCCATTGCGAGCCCGGAATGCTCGTATTCGCTCGTCCCGCGCGGCAGCGGCGCCGATGTCAGGTTCATCTGTTGCGCCAATGCCTTGGTGACCAGCGAGCAGGTGAACTCGCCCGTCTCCTCGATGAAGGAAACCGCGTCCTTCTTGTCCTCGGAGGAGAACATCACAATATGCGGCCGCGACGAGACAGCGTTGAAAAAGCTGTAGGGCGAGAGATTGATCTCGCCCTTGGCACTCCGCGCCGTGATCCAGCCGATCGGACGCGGCGTCACGATCGCCTTGAAGGGATCATGCGGCAGGCCATGGTCCTGGAGCGCGGTCGAGTAGATCATCGGCTCAGGCCCCGTAATGGCTGACGATATCGGCGAGCACCGGCCGGTCCCGGTCGGCGGGGACGGTTTCGGGCGTGCCGATATGGATGAAGCCTGCCATGCGCTCGTCGTCAGCGAGCCCGAACGCAGAGAGCACGTCGCGATCGAACGAGAACCAGTTGGTCAGCCAGGAGGCGCCGAAACCCATCGCGTGAGCAGCCACGAGGATGTTCATGCAGACGGCGCCGGCGGAAAGCTCCTGCTCCCATTCCGGAATTTTGACATGAGGCCGAGCGCGCGAGACCACGCCGATGATCAGCGGTGCATGGGTCAGGCGCTTCCTCTCGAACGCAACCTTCTCGTCGTCGGCATCGGGATTCCTGGCGCGAAACACCTTTGCGACCACATCGGCGGCCGTCTCGCGAGCGGCGCCCTCGAACAGAACGAAGCGCCACGGCGCAAGCTTGCCGTGATCGGGCACACGCGTGCCAATGGTCAAAAGGTCGCGGAGTTGGTCGGCGCTTGGGCCAGGAGCCGTCAGGAATTGCGGCGGCACCGAACGGCGCAGCTTGAGCAGGGCGAGCGTATCGGTCATGAGACTTCCGGGCGAGAGAAACGGCCGGCGGAGCAGACGGGGCCGCCAGCGCTACTGGCATCTGAACTAGTGGTTTGCCATGAAGAGGACAAGCAAGCCTGCTCAGACGCGGGCGCAAGGGCGTCAAGGACTATGAGCATGTTTGAATTGGATCGTTTCCAGAGACGGGCCCTGGCCAGCGCTCCGCGCGTGCGAATGCTCACGCGCCTGTCTTCGGCTGCCGTGGCGCTGCTCTTCTCCCTGACGACTGCGATCGCGCAGATCGTTCCGCTGTCGCCCTCGCCACCGATTACCCCGGAGATCTCCCCCTCGCCGACGCCGGGAAGCACCGCGACGGTCGGCTCGGCCAATCTCAGCGCCAGCGCGCAATTCGCCAATGACCGCAAGCCGATCCGCTCCGGCCTCGTCTGGCGCGTTCTCGTCGAGTCCGTAGACGGTTCGCCGCCGCGCATCGTCGCCCGCTCGAATGATGCAGAACCGGTGTTCTCCCTCGAACCTGGCTCCTATGTGCTGCACGCGGCCTATGGCTTCGCCAGCGGCACCAAGCGGGTCGTGCTCGGCCCGCAAGGAACGCGCGAACAGATTCCGATCAGCGCCGGCGGCCTCACCCTCGCAGGCTCGATCGGCGAGACGCCGATCCAGGCAGCACAGCTTTCATTCTCGATCTTCGTGCCGTTGCAGGGGAACTCGGAAGGTCGCCTGGTCGGCAATGCCAAGGCAGGCGAGCTGATCCGCTTGCCTGAAGGCACCTATCACGTGGTCTCGACTTATGGCGATTCCAACGCGATCCAGCGCGCTGATGTGACCGTGGAATCGGGGAAGGTCACCGACGCCACACTGCACCACCGGGCCGCTCGGGTAACGCTGAAGCTCGTCGCGTCCCCCGGTGGCGAGGCATTCGCCGGCACCGCCTTCAGCGTGCTGACCCCCGGCGGTGACGTCATTCGCGAAGCCATCGGTGCTTTTCCGCAAGTGATCCTGGCCGAAGGCGACTACGTGTTGATTGCACGTCAGGAAGGCCAGATCTTCTCGAAGGACTTCAAGGTCGAGAGTGGACTCGATCGGGATATTGAGGTCATCGCGACGAAGTGAACTCGTCCTCCGGCGGGAGGACCATAGCCGCAATGTTCAGTTGCTGGCGCCGGGAGCTTCAGCAAGGCCGAGCTTGGCCCCGGTCAGTTCGGCGGCAATCCCGTCCGCGATCCTGACCGCAAGGCAGCGATAGCCGGAATCGACCATATGGAGCCCGTCCATGCCAACGAGTTCCTCGGCTGTGAACTGCTTTGCTCTCGCCCAGTTCTTCATGATGCCGTAGCGCGGGAACACCGCAACACCTTGTTCCTCCGCGACCTTTGCCAGGACAGCACGGTAATCGTCATATTTCGGATAGCGCTCTTCGCGCGGTAGCCAGGGCAGATCGATCAGGACGGTGTCGACATCGGCATCCCGGAGCTTGCGAATGCCTTTGCGCAAGATTTTCGCCAGCTTCTCCTCGCCGATATCGCGGACAGCGTCGTTGACCGCCGTCTGCCAGATTACCAGCGTCGGCTTCTCCTCAAGGACCTCGGTGTCCATCCGCTGAAGCATGTCATAGGCCGACTGGCCACCAACGCCCTTGTTGACAACCTTGACCTCGGCCTCAGGCAGCCGGCGCTTGAGTTCGGCCTCGAGAACCGCGGGGTAGCTGTGGCTGATCTCGCTTGCCCCGGCTCCGGCCGTGGCCGACGAGCCGAGCGCAACGATGGTGAGCTTGCCTGTATCCCGCAGGACTCTCTTGGCGGCCGGCAGCATCGGTTGGAAGGGAAACTGGGCCGCCCCCGAACGGCAGCGCAGATCGGCCCGGCCGGCGAGCGTCAGAGGCCCAGCCTGAACAGAACTGGTGACGAGTGCGATGGTCAGGATTGCGGCGCAGAATTGTGCAGCCCGGAAGCCGGCTTCTCTGCGGAACCACGGAGCGCGTTGGACTGATACCACGACAGGAAATTTCCTAGCACTGTCAGTATCGTAATGCCACCGAGACAAACCAGCAACTGTATGCTCAAGGCGAAATAGGTTTCGGCCAGAATGATCTGTCCAATGATCGCGAGCACGATACCGGTGCAAAAGATCTCGAGGGAATGCCGGCCCAATACTGCAAGTCGCCGCCCAACCACTCCGCAAACCAGCGCCGATTGCGCCGGCACGAAACGAACGAAGAGCCAGGCCAGAGCCGCCAGATGCAGCAGGCGTGTCCAGGCCAGATTGGTCTTGTCGCTGCCGATCTGCAGGTTCTCGATCCACTCGTTCAAGGCCGCGATGCCAAACGGATTTCCCGCTGAAACTTTGATGATCAGGGCAAGCACGACAACGGCAAATGCGAGGGCATCGATGATGGCCGACCTCGGCATGGCGACGCCCATCTGCACCCCGCGGCCGACCACCACGCCGAGCGTGAAGACGAGCTGCCAGGCAAAAGGATTGAAGAACCAGCCCGGCGTACCCGCATTCGGCAGGTTCACCTCGAAAGTGACCGCGGCCTGCCAGACCAGCACCGAACCCAAGAGTGCCAGCGCAGGATTGAAGCGCACGGCCCGATAGATCAGCGGAAAAGCGGCCAGCAGCACGATATAAAGCGGCAGGATGTCGAGATAATTCGGCTGGTAGGTCAGCGTCAGCGCATCGACCAGTGCCGAGAGCGTGTCGTTGAAGAAGGGCTGGATATTGATCGCTTCGATATAGAGCGGGTTCTGGGTGGTCGTCACAGCCCGCGCCACAACCCCGCAGACGATGATGAAAACCGCGATATGGGCGATGTAGAGCGTCCAGATGCGCCCCCCAATCCGGAGCGCTCCCATGCCGAGGCCACGGCGCTCGATCACCGAGCCATAGGCGAGCGTAGCCGAGACGCCAGCCAGGAAGACGAAGATGTCGGCCGCATCCGAGAAGCCGAAATTATGCGGCATCACGGCAGCGACGACGTTTCCCGGCATGTGGTTGATGAAGATGATCAACAGCGCCAGCCCGCGGACGGCATCGATCCGCATGTCGCGTCCCACCGGTCTCGCGGCCAGCGCTCCCGCGCCGCGAAGAAGGTAGTGCCCGAATGACGGGAAATGCGACACCAGCAGCTTCTCCGGAACGCGAGGAACACGGCCATCGGTGTTTCAGGCCAACCACCCGGACCCTGAAGGCCGGACCAAACATGAACGGAGCCTGCCGATTCCGTTCATCTCACGTTCATATAACGCTATCGATGCGGCCGCCATGGGGAAGCGGGATCACATCTATGTGTCTCCGGAATATGCGCGGAAGATGGCAGCCACCGCGCGCCCGCTGGAAAGGCGGCGGATCGATCAATCACGACTCCGCGACCCGCAGGGACTCACCAGCAATGCATTGATAATATTGATATTTAAACGGAGGATCGCATTGCAATGGGCAACGCCGACGCGAGCCAGCCCTAGAAGGGCGGCTCGGCGTGGACCAGCTTGCCGTCGATCAGCAACCGCTTGATCGCAGAACTGCCCGAAGGCGCAACGGCCGCAACGACTTCCAATCTGCTGCGTTCAGTGCGCTCGATCGCGAGCCCGGTGCCTTGCGGCACGAAGTAGCTCTCGAGCCCATAGGCGACACGCACTCCGTTGCGGGTTCGCGAGCAATCGACGGTCCCGTTCTCCGCTCGCGGGCACACGCCAGCGGTGAGCACATGGCCTTCGATCACCACATCCGTCCCGCTTGCCGGCGGCCTGATCTTGTAGGCTCCGACAGGCCGGGCGAAGCCATCGGTGCCAGCCGTGAGCTGCACATGGATAGGATCGCCGCGGCTGAAGTCGCGGTCCCCCTGGAGGCCTGCAAGGTCGAGCGTACTGATATCGTAGTTCAGGATGACGTAATCACCCCGAAACAGGTCACGCGGATCGACGGGTGCCGTCCTCAACCTCACCTCGCTGCCGGAGCGCAGGATGCGAGCCCGCCCTTCGACGAGCATCCCGATCGCGCCGCAGAGCACGACCATCGAGACAAGGGCCCGCACTATGGCCGGCACGCGGGCGACGACCCTGTCGGTGGCAAACGCATCCATCACGGCGCCTCCCCAACCGGCCGGGCGAGGCGCGCGAAGAGCCGTCGTGCACCACCGGCAAGCAGCAGCAGCACCGCGCCTGCGATCAGGAAGAACAGCGACTGGTCGAGCAGGCTGCCGATGGTCTGCCAGAGCAGGATCAGGATGGCGACACCGAACAATGCCGCGCCGGCCACGACCAAACGCCGGACTCCGCCGATCGCTCCGGCGGCGATCAACCCCACGGCGCTCGCCAGGACGAGACTCGCTACCACCACCTTGCCAGGCAGGCGCATCGCACCACCCATCCAGAAGATCGTCGGCACCAGGAGCGCGCACAGGAGGGCGATAGCAAGAGGAACCGCAAAGCGCCGCTCGCGCGCCAACGCAACGAAGGCGAGCACGCCAGGCACGGCAACGGCATAGGCGAGATAGACAGGCCAGCTCGCCTGCCCGCCCCGCGACCAGCTGGAATCGAGGATGCGGATCAGCTCGACATCAAGCACCACCATCAGCCCGAGCAGCCCCCAGGGCAGGCAGGCGCTCAGCAGAGCCGGCCCACCGCGATCCAGTGCCACCGCACCGAGCACGACATAGGAGGTCGAGAGTGCGAGCCCATAGGCCAGGAGCCAGTAGTCGAAGGAACCACGCAGCCAGTCACCGGGTACGAGCGCCAGCCAGCACGCGAGCGAGAGGACGGCGACATGATGCACGAGCCGGGCGCGGCGCCCCAACGCCAACCACAGCGCCGGCACATAGCCGAGCAGGAAATAGAGCTGGAGCGAGCCGCCGCTATCCTCCCAGCGCCCCCAGCTCCAGCTTGCCAGAGCGATGAATGCAACGATCAGGGCACAGTCCGAGCGCTGCAGCAACGCAACCACCAATGCGCCGAGCGCGATCAGGAGCGCGCCCCCCGGCCAATCCGTCGGCAAATGGTACATCTGGCCGACCAGAGCGACGCCGGCAGCAAAACAGAGGACACCGCAGGTCGAGGCGGCATCTGCACCAAGCTTGGACCCTCGGGTTTCGAGGCGGGCTGAAATCCCGAGCGCGACCACGATACTGGCCAGGATCATCGCCAGCTTCGTCAGCCGCGGAATCGCCTCCCAGTTCGCCGCGACGAAGGCTGCCACGCTGGCGGCGATGAGCAATCCGCCCAACATCCCGAGCAGCCCCGGCAGCCGAAAGCCCCCGTCGCGCTGCAGCGAGCCACGAATTGCGGTCGCGCTGTCAGAGCTGACAAGTCCCTCAGCGACCCAGCGACTCAAATCGGCTTCGAGCCGCTTGCGATAAGATCCCGTCAGCATCCCTGGCACTCTGGCATGCGGGGCCCGGATTTGGCGAGCCCCGCATGGATGCGCGTTTTCAGGACGCTGCCATCTCGGCCTTGCGGCGAGCCAGATCCGGAGGCGTCGCCTCCGTGGTGAACGCCACCAGTGCCTCGTCCAGGCTCATCACCGTCTGCTGCTGGCTGCCGAGGCGGCGGACGGTCACCGTGCGCTCCTCGGCCTCGCGCTTGCCGACGGCCAGGATCACCGGAACCTTGGCAAGCGAGTGCTCCCGCACCTTGTAGCTGATCTTCTCGTTGCGAAGATCGGCGCGTGCCCGGAGGCCCTGGTTCATGCACGCAATGGTGACCTGCTCGGCATAGGCATCGGCCTCCGAGGTGATCGGGCAGACCAGGATCTGTTCCGGCGCGAGCCAGAGCGGGAAATGTCCGGCATGATGTTCGATCAGGATGCCGGTGAAGCGCTCCAGCGAACCGCAAATCGCGCGATGCACCATGCTCGGCGTCTTCTTCTCGCCATCGGAACCGATATAGAACGCGCCGAAGCGTTCCGGCAGGTTGAAATCGACCTGCGTCGTGCCGCACTGCCAGTCGCGCCCGATCGCATCGCGAAGGACATACTCGAACTTGGGGCCATAGAAGGCGCCCTCGCCCGGGTTGATCTCCGTCTTGATCCGGTTGCCGGATTGCCGGGCGATCAGATCCAGCACCTTGGTCATCACGTCTTCGGCGTGGTCCCACATCGCATCGGTACCAACGCGCTTTTCGGGACGTGTCGAAAGCTTGATGACGAGATCATCGGTAAAGCCGAAATCGGCATAGACCGAGAGGATCAGGTCATTGATCTTCAGGCACTCCGCCGCGAGGTCGTTCTCAGCGCAGAAGATATGCGCGTCGTCCTGCGTGAAGCCGCGCACGCGCATCAGCCCATGCAGTGCGCCAGAGGGCTCATAGCGATGGACCGCGCCGAACTCGGCAAGCCGGATCGGCAGGTCGCGATAGCTCTTGAGCCCGTGCTTGAAGATCTGGACATGGCCGGGGCAGTTCATCGGCTTCAGCGCGAACATGCGCTGGTCCTTCTCAGGGTCGTTCGGGTGCTCGAGCGCGCCTGCCGATTTCACCGCGAACATGTTGTCCTGATACCAACCCCAGTGGCCCGAGGTTTCCCAGAGCGACTTGTCGAGGATCTGCGGCGCATTGACCTCCTCGTAATCGGCGGCGAGCCGCCGGCGCATATAAGCGATGATCTCCTGGAACAGGCGCCAGCCCTTCGAGTGCCAGAAGACGACGCCCGGCCCCTCCTCCTGGAAATGGAACAGGTCCATTTCCCGGCCGAGCTTGCGATGGTCGCGCTTCTCCGCCTCCTCGATCTGCTTGAGATGCGCGTCGAGCTCCTCCTGCTTGGCGAAGGCGGTGCCGTAAATTCGCGTCAGCATCGGATTGTTGCTGTCGCCGCGCCAATAGGCCCCAGCCACCTTCATCAGTTTGAAGGCGTTGCCGACCTTGCCGACCGAGGTCATGTGCGGCCCGCGGCAGAGGTCGATCCAGTCACCCTGAGCGTACATCTTCAGGGTCTGATCTTCCGGGATCGCATCGACGAGCTCGACCTTGAAGTCCTCGCCCTTGTCGCGGAAGAATTGCTTCGCCCTGTCGCGGCTCCACTCTTCCTTGGTGAAGGCTTTGTCGCGCGCAATGATCTCGCGCATCTTCTTCTCGATCGGCGCGAAATCCTCTGGAGAGAACGGCTCGTTCCGGAAAAAATCGTAGAAGAAGCCGTTCTCGATCACCGGACCGATCGTGACCTGCGTGCCGGGATAGAGTTCCTGCACGGCTTCGGCGAGCACGTGGGCGCAATCATGGCGGATCAGTTCGAGCGCGCGCGGATCTTCGCGGTTGAGGAACTCGATCTTCGAGTCCTTCGTGATCGCGTCGCCGAGGTCCACGACGGTGCCGTCAAGCGCCATCGCGACTGTGCGCTTCAAAAGGGAAGGTGAGATGCCGCCAGCGATCTCCTTGCCGGTGATCCCGGCCGGAAACTCGCGCTTTGCACCATCAGGAAAGGTCAGGGAGATCGTCATCGATCATAGTCCTGCTCACTCGGGGAAACGAACCCCGTAAGTCAAGGCCGGCTGCATCTGTGAAGTCGCGGGAGCCTGCAGCCGGTTTCGGCTCACGCGTGCGTCTCGCCTATACGAGGCGCGCCAACCGCGCAATCACTCGCCGGTGCAGCATCCCGCCGATTTCGCCCAGGGCCTCGAGCCTGCCATACGCCCGCCAGAATGGCTTGTAAGCTGTGCGGGTTCAGATTTGGGAGCGCCCAATGAGCAGGACGGCATTGATTGCCCTCGCCCTTCTCGCGGCACCGCCTGTCCTCGCGCAGGACACCGCCGCCATCCGCAAGGCCTGTCGGGAAGACTTCGTCGCCAATTGCCCGGGCGTGAAGCCTGGTGGTGGACGGCTTGTCGCCTGTCTCCGCGAAAGACAGGCCGCATTCTCCGAGGGCTGCAGGGCGGCGATGCAGAACGCCCAGGCCGGAAGCAAGCCACGTTGATCTCGGCGCATGCCCCCCGATGGCAGGGGCCGCTGGACGCGACCTACTCCACGGGAGGCGCATTGACGCCGCGCCAGCGGCCATAGCGCCAGGGCAGGTACCAGCGCGCCTTTGGCGGCAGCTCCTCGCAGACGAGATCGATGCCGCTGGTGCCGAGCGGCGTACAGCGGCAGATCCGCGCGACCCCGATCCAGCCGCCGCGCCAGAGACCAAAGCGCTGGATCGCCTCGTCCGTGTAGGTCGAGCAGCTTGGCCAATGCCGACATTGCCGTCCGATCAGCATCGAGACGCTGAGCTGGTAACCGCGAATCAACCAATGCGCGCCAGAACGGGGTGCACGCGCAAAAAGGCGTGACAACACGCGCACCGATGTCATTTCATCGTTCTTCGTCATTACCTGTTTCATTTTGAGATTCGCTCATGCTTTGCTCCGCTCCGCGATCGGCCTCCCGTTTCCGCATCGGCGCGACCTCCATTCTGGTTCCCGCCGCCTTGCTTTTGTCGCTGACATCAGCGCCGGCCCAGCAGCGGAACAGCCTCCTCTGGCTTGAGCCCGGTAAGATCGATGTCGCCAAGATCATCGGCCTGCCCCCGGCAATGAACTCGCCCGAGCACCGGAAGGAGTTCGAAGAGGTCCTTCAGATCACGCTGAACCGGACGCCGGAGCGCGAGAAAGCCGCGATCGCGGATCAATATCAGACGCTCGCCCGCTTTCTCGAAGGCATGGGAATCGACGCGCACCTCTCCGAGCACCGCGAGGTTCGCCTGCTTTTCCGCGAAGCGAATATCGAACTCGGCATTGTGCTCCTCAGTGTGCGCCGCCTGACTGCGCGGACCAGGCCCTTTGCGATGTGGAACAAGGTCAGGGTCAAGCCCTGCCCCGGCGGCAGGCCGGAAGGGACTTCCTTCCCCGCCGGCCATGCCGCGACGGCCGCGCTCTATGCCGCACTGCTCAGCGATGCCGCCCCGGAGCTGAAAGACAAGTTCGCGGAGCGCGTCACAAGCTATGGCGAGAGCCGCCTGGTTTGCGGCTTCCATTATGCCAGCGACCTCGTGGCGGGCGAGAAAATCGGTCGACAGGTTGCCGAAGCGCTTCTGGCGGACCGAGCCTTCAAGCAGCGCTTCGACGAGACACGCCCAGAAATCCGAAAGTCGCTGGGGCTCACCTGAGCGCCGCAACCTTGGCTGCCGGCGCTGCGGCCTCGCGCCGCGCCTCGATCTGGCCGATCGCGTCGACCACGGCGTCGAAGGTCAGCATGGTCGAGGCATGGCGCGCCTTATAGTCGCGCACCGGCACCAGAACGGCGAGATCGCTCCACTTGCCGGCAGGCGGCTCGGCATTCTCCTTCAGGATCGCACGCGCCTGCTCGCGAACCGCGCGAAGTTCGCCGGCCGTGGCCCCGACGACGTGGCGGGCCATGATCGCGGAGGACGCCTGCCCAAGCGCACAGGCTTTGACGTCATGCCCGAAGCCGGTGACGACATCCCCATCCATCGTCAGGTCGACAGTGACGGTGGAGCCGCACAGCCGGGAATGTGCTGTCGCAGTCGCGTCCGGCGTCGGCAATCGCTCGAGCAGCGGGATGTTTCCTGCCAGTTCCAGGATGCGTTTGTTGTAGACGTCGCTCAGCATGACTTGGTCCTCGCCGGCTCTGGAATGACCGGCGCGCGGTTCCAATATAGGGTGGAACGCCTGCGTGCGGGAGATGGGTGGCGCCCGATGATGCCGCAGGAGCAGAACTTGTCGCAATTCTTACGAGGCGACGCGATGTCACGGCGACCCGCCGAAACTGCATCGCTAGGCCTTGGGACACGAACCGTAACGGGAGGCACCACATGATCCCTGTGGTTAAGTCCTTGTCCGTCGAGAGGGCTCTCAGCCCCTCCGCTGACAAGTTTCTGGACAGGCGTCCGACCCAGGAGGAGGCTGAGGAGGCGGTGCGCACCCTCCTTCTCTGGGCTGGCGACGACCCAACCCGCGAAGGGTTGCTTGAAACGCCGGAGCGCGTCGCCAAGGCCTACAAGGAATTCTACAGGGGCTACTCCGAAAATCCCGACGAGATCCTCGACCGCGTCTTCGAGGAGGTCGACAATTATCAGGACATGGTCCTCGTCCGCGACATCCCGTTCCATTCGCATTGCGAGCACCACATGGTGCCTTTCGTCGGCAAGGCGCATATCGGATACTACCCCGCAAAGGGGGTGGTCGGCCTGTCGAAGCTGGCTCGCATCGTCGATGTCTACGCCCGGCGCCTCCAGACCCAGGAGGCGATGACGGCACAGATAGCCCGGATCATCGACAAGGCGCTCGAACCCCGCGGCGTCGCCGTTCTGGTCGAGGCCGAGCATATGTGCATGTCGATGCGGGGCGTGCTGAAGCAGGGTTCATCGACACTGACCACGCAATATACCGGCGTGTTCAAGGACCCTGCCGAACAGGTCCGCTTCTTCACCATGGTCAAGTCGCCTGGCCTGTAGGGTTGGAGCGACCCGGCATTGGCGATAACCACCGCTGCCATGATAAAGGGCGCCTCGCGGGATGCGCCCTGTCCTGCTGCGGAGCCGCCAATGTCCAGCTTCCCCGTTTTGTCCGATAAGCATGCGCTCGAGGAAGGCACAACGCTGGCGCCGCGCTTCGACAGCAGCGGCCTCGTCACCTGCGTGACGACCGACGCCGAGACGGGCGAGCTCCTGATGGTCGCCCATATGAATGCCGAAGCCCTTCAACGCAGCATCGCAACGGGAGAGGCCTGGTACTGGTCGCGCTCGCGCAAGGAGCTCTGGCACAAGGGCGCCACCTCCGGACAGGTCCAGACTATCCTCGAGATGCGCGTCGACTGCGACCAGGATGCCATTTGGCTGAAGGTGAATGTCGCAGGCGATGGTGGTTGCTGCCACACCGGGCGGCACTCGTGCTTTTACCGAGTGAAGTCGCTGCGCGATGCCGCAGCCGAGCCTCTCACCTTGGTCGCCACGTGACGCAGGGCCGCGTTGGCAATACTTTCACCAATCTAACATTTTTCTGTCAAATCCGCTTGTTAGGGCAATCGTCGCGCGTGTGATTCAGGTTCTCCTCACTTTCTCGCGAGACAATGATCCACCCGCGGAGGGTCGGGATCATGTTATGGGATGGTATTGCTCGACGGGCCTTCGGAATGGGCGGCGGCGTGGCCTCTATGAACGACCTTAGTACCGAACCGCTGCGGCGGCGCAGCAGCAGACCCAGGATCGGCCTTGCTCTCGGTGGCGGTGCTGCGCGCGGCTGGGCCCATATCGGCGTGCTCGAGGTCCTGACTGAAGCGGGTTTCGGCCCCGATGTCATTGCCGGAACATCGATCGGCGCCGTGGTCGGCGGCTGCTTTTCCGCGGGAAAGCTGCCGGCGCTGACCGAATTCGCCATGGGCCTGACCAAGCGCCGTGTCGTCGGATTGATGGACTTCCACATCGGCGGCGCGGGCCTCATCTCGGGTGGCCGCCTGAAGCGGCTGCTTGAACGCGACCTCGTCGGCATCCGCATCGAGGCCCTGCCTCAGCGCTTCGTCGCCGTGGCCACAGAACTCGGCACGGGCCACGAAATCTGGCTGACCCACGGCCCGCTCGTCGAGGCCCTGCGCGCCTCCTATGCGCTGCCCGGCGTCTTCGATCCGGTGAAGCTCGGCGGACGCTGGCTGATGGATGGCGCACTGGTCAACCCTGTGCCAGTCACCGCCGCACGCGCGCTCGGCGCCGATGTCGTGATCTGCGTCAACCTCAACAGCGACCTCTCGGGACGCGGCACGACCATCCAGAACCACAGCTCGGATCCGGACCCCGCCCCCCTGCCTGAGCTCGACATTCGCCCGACCTCACGCTGGCTCGACGGTATCAACGGTGCGGCACGGCGCATGCGCGGCTTCCTCGGCCGCGCCAGCAACGATCAGCCGGGACTCGCCGGCGTGATGGTCGATGCCTTCAACATCACCCAGGATCGCATCTCGCGCTCGCGGCTGGCCGGCGACCCGCCCGACGTCATGATCGGACCCAAGCTCGCCAAGGTCGGCCTGTTCGATTTCCATCGGGCCGATGAGGCCATGGAACTCGGCCGCGTCGCCGCACGGCGCGCGCTCGACGAGATCGCAGCCATGGTCGCGAGCAATCACATCGCGGCCGACTGATCCCGGCCGCTCGCTCTGCAGGGCAGATCGGCCTCAGGCCATCGCGATATAGTCCCGCATGGCGCGGCTCTCCGCCTCGATCTCGGCGACACGGTGCTTCACGACGTCACCGATCGAGACGATGCCCGTGATTCGCCCGTTCTCAAGCACCGGAACATGGCGGAAGCGGCCCACCGTCATCAGCTCCATCAACTCGTCAACGCTGGTCTCATGGCGGCAGGTAACGACCTTGGCGGTCATGATCCGCGAGACCGGGCTCTCCAATGCGGCCGTCCCCGTTTCGGCAAGAGCGCGGATGATGTCTCTTTCGGACAGGATTCCGAGCAAGCTGCCGTCGGCGCCAGCGACCACGACTGCGCCGATACGCTTCTCGCCAAGCGTGCGGATTGCCTCGGCGAGCGTACGATGCGGCTGCACCGAGATGACATCGTGCCCCTTGTTACCGAGAATCTGCGCGACGTTCATGAACGCGTTCCTCCTGTTTGGCACACCATCGCCCTGGCGCGCGAAATCAACGGGAGCGTTGCCCGGCCGATGACGGGTCAAGTCGCCAAAGAGGCCGTCGCAAGCCCTTCGCAGAACCGGGAGTGTGGGCGAAGACCGGGGCGACGGCAAGGCGAATGGCGCGAAGCCGCGTGCGATCGGCGGTCTCGCGACCGCTCAGCGCCGTACCGCGCCGCGATCGAGCAGCGGGAACAGCAGGAGTCCGACGAGAAAGCCGCCGATATGCGCTTCCCAGGCAATGCTGGTGTCCTCGCCCAGGATCGGAACCAGCCCCGCGCCGAACAGGAAATTTGTGGCGAACCAGATCACGATGAAGATCAGGGCACGCGGATTGCGCCAGAGCTGCCCGAAAGGCTCGGCAGGAATCGAGCGCACCACGGCGTCATCCGCCAACCCGCCGAAGTGCAAGCCGGGCGCGAAGACGAAGCGGATCGCAGCGGCAGTCGCTCCTGAAACGGCGGCGGAGGCGCCAACCAAAGGCAGCACATCGAGATCGCGTGACCACCAGTGCAGCAGAGCGCCGCCGATCGTCGAAAGCGCCATTAGATTGAGAAAGCGCCCGGTTCCGAGGCGGCGCGCCACCGGGCTGCCGAAGGCCGCAAGCCAGACGACATTTGAGAGCAGATGCACCCAGGAGCCGTGCAGCAGACCATAGGTGAGCAAGGTCCAGAGCCGCGGACCGCCATCGGCAATCAGCAACCGCACAAGCTGCAACCGGTCCGCCAGATCCTGCCCGGCCATCCTTTGCGTCAGCTCAGCAAGCATGTCCTGCGCACGGCCGGGGTCGAACCAAAGGCTCAGCCGCGCCGGCACGAAAGCGAGCCAGGACATCAATAGGAAGTCGTCATACTCCGAAAGCACGGAGCGCCCGGCCTGGATCAGCGCGAGCGCGGCGATCAGCCAAACGACGGCGGATGGCAGGTTCAGGATCGGTTCGCGCTCTGGCGGGGCCGACGGGCCGGCGGGAATCTGGGACATGCTGCGCAACCCTTGCCGAAGCCGCACCTGAGACGCAAGCCGGCTGGTGCTTCCCTTTGCCCGAGCCGAATGAAAAAGGGAGGGCCACCGGCCCTCCCTTTTTCGGCTGTGGCCCTGCCGAAGCGCGAAGCGTCGGCAGCACGGTCACGCCCCCCATTCACCCCAATCTGCCCCGGGTCCGCCTCGCGGCAGGCCCTCGAACTGTCTTGCATTTGATAAGCATTTTAACGGGTTATCCACAATGCTAAGGTTTCGTTAACCCTAACGAGCCTGCGCCCGTCGTCCTGCCCGCCCCCCATGGCAAGACGGCATGCCCACTGCGTCTCGCGATTCGGCAGGGACCGAAACGTCCCGCGCTCTGACGGATATGTGCCTTTGCGACACGTATTCGGACTTGCGGCGTACGCAGACAGGACAGGATGTCAGAATGAAAAACATGAGCACCCGCCTTGTGTTCGATTACTGGGACGTGCTGCGCGGCGAGCGTTCCGCGCCGGAACGGGGCGAGATCGAACCAGGTGCGCTGCGTCATGCCCTCGCCGATACGTTCGTTCTCGAGAATGAGCCGATCGGGCCTGTCTTTCGGCTCGCCGGCACGCGGCTCTGTGCCCTCTTCGGAAGCGAACTGCGCGGACGCGCCTTTGCTGCACTCTGGCCGGACGTGGAAGCCCAGGGCGAAATGCGCCGCCTCGTACAAACCGTGATGGATGAATCCGCCGGCGCCGTCGCTGGCCTCTCGGCCGAAACCCTGAACGGCTCTCCGGTCTATCTCGAACTGCTGTTGCTGCCGCTGCGCTATCGCGGGCGGACCCATGCACGCGTTTTGGGGGCGCTCTCACCCGCCCTGACGCCGGAATGGCTAGGACTAGACACCCTGGCCTCGATGCGCATGATCTCGCTCCGCATGCTGTGGCCGTCGGCCCATAGCCAGCGTGCGCCTGAACCCGTTGCACGCGTCATGCCCCCGAAATTCCTGGTCCTTCCGGGCGGCAGAAACTGAAGAGCTAACGTATCGTTAATCCTCCCGCCGCTAGGGTCGGCCCAAATCAGGCTGATCAGATGCTTAGTGCGCAGCACACCTCCCGTCCGGCCATCCGCCCTGTCGAGCGCAGGCGGCATCAGCGTATGAAGGTCGTGCTGCTCGGACGCTACATGCTTCCGAACCGCATGGAGTACCCCTGCCAGACCGTCGACATCTCCCCGGGCGGCCTGCATCTCGTCGCTCCCGCCAAGGCCCATCCCGGAGAGCGGGTCATCGTCTATCTCGAACATCTCGGGCGTATTGAGGGCATTGCCGTCCGCACCACGCTGGAAGGCTTCGCGATGACCATCACCGCGACCAGCCGCAAGCGCGAGAAATTCACCGCCCAGCTGACATGGCTGGCCAATCGCGATGAACTGGGACTGCCCGAGGACCGGCGTCACGAGCGCATCATCCCGCGCAATCCCCGTTCGATGCTGACGCTCGATGACGGTTCGGAGCACGTCGTGCGTGTGATCGACATCTCGCTTTCGGGGGTCGCCTTTTCCACCGAACAGCCACTGCCGATCAACACGCCGGTCAGGATCGGGGGCACAGCAGCCAAGGTCGTCCGCCGGTTCGACGGCGGCTATGCGGCGGAGTTCCGCTTCCCGCTCTCTGCCGATGTGCTCGACGAGAATCTCGAGCTCTGATCCGGGCGGATCATCGCCCCCTTTCCCTTTCAAGACAGCTTCTCATGCATGACGTCCGGGCGTCAGCGCGGTCTGGCCGTTCCTGGTCCTAGGCCCGGGTCAGCCCGTCGATGTTGGCCACGAGCGGCATCATCCGGGGCGACGCGCTGAATCCAAGAGCCACGCCGGAGCGCCCCCACATGGGCTCGTCTACGGTCTCCGGTCATACGCCTCGCCTGAGCGGAATGTGACATGCGGGACGGCTCGCAGCCCTCGGCCGGGCGCGCGCCTCGTCGCGTTTCCCCACAGCGTTAATGAAACCTGCCCACAACATTCAGACCTGCCACAGTTAACGAATCGAGAACGCAGCGCTCACATTTCTTACTTCGGCATTTGGCGTTGATTTATACTGTCAGATGATCCGAATACGGAGCGCCTGATTACATAAAATTGCTTGTTTCCATTTCAATTGGCATCCATCCGCCTCACGCATCGTCTGCCCCAGGGACAGGAAAGGGGACGACATGCTTTCTATTCATCGGGGTTCGGTTCTGGCTGCACTGATCGTGGTCGCTGGAATTTCATCAGCTCAGGCCCAGCAGGTCGCAGCCCTGCCGGCCGCCGCCATGCCGATCGCAGCTTCGGGCGATGCCCGGGCGCCTTATGCCTGGACGGATTTCTGCAAGCGCAGTCCGGTCGAATGCGCAGTCAATACTCAGGAGCCCGAGCGTGTCGAGATGACGCCAAAGCTCTGGAAAACGATTATTGCTCTCAACAACAAGATCAACCGGGAGATCGAAGCGGTCACCGACCAGGATCACTGGGGCGTCGTCGATCGCTGGGACATCCCGACCGACGGCAAGGGCGACTGCGAGGATTATGCCCTGCTCAAGCGCAAGCGTCTTGCCGAAGCCGGCGTGCCCCGTCGCGCCATGCTGATGACGGTCGTGATCGACGAGGAAAATGCCGGCCACGCCGTGCTGATGATCCGCACGGATCGCGGCGACTATGTACTCGACAACAAGCGCAACGCGATCCTGCCGTGGAGCCAGACCGGCTACGTCTACGTCAAGCGCGAGTCGCAGTACCAGACGGGTTGGACCTCGCTCGGCGGTCTCTCGACGCCGACTGTGGCTTCGGCTCGCTGACGACGAACAAGATTGGCCGCAGCACCACGCTGCCGCGGCCACATGGACGGCGAGGCTCGGTCACGTCCCCACCCCACCCCGTCCCCAGGCCGGGTTTCGCCATAGGGCCGACGCTTCCCCCCGAGGCGTCGGCCCGTCTCGTTTCCGGCCCTGGCCGGTGCGGTTGGATCATCGGACCGGATAGCGTATTCGGTCCAAACTTCTGTGTTTGCGCCGGCCTTCCCGAAAACCGCAATCCGCTTTTCGGGCCGCTGCTTCAGCCGATCTGCTTGAGCCCGGCGGCAAACTGCTTCCAGCGCGCGACATAGGCACGGGCCGAGCCTGCAATGCCGGCAATCGCCGCCTCGTCGAGCGTGCGGATGGCGCGGGCAGGCGCTCCGACGATCACCGAGTTCTCCGGAAACTCCTTGCCCTCGGTCACGAGAGCATTGGCGCCGACCAGGCTGTTGCGGCCGATCTTCGCGCCGTTCAGCACCGTCGCGCCCATCCCGATCAGGCTGTTCTCTCCGATGATGCAGCCATGCAGGATCGCCCGGTGGCCGATGGTGCAGCCGGCGCCGACGCGCAGCGGCGAGCCCATATCAGTGTGCAGGACGCAGCCCTCCTGGATATTGCTGCCTTCGCCGATTTCGATCCATTCATTGTCGCCACGCAGCACTGCGCCGAACCAGATCCCGACGCCGGCCGCGAGCTTCACCCTGCCGATCACATGCGCATCGGGCGCAAGCCACCACTGGCCTTCGGCAGGGCATTCGGGGGCAGTCGCATCGAGCGAATAGAGCGGCATGGGTGGATCATCCTTCTGCAAACCTGCCGCGAGGATTGCAGGTCGGCCGGCCGCCCCGTCAAGCGCCGCCGACGTAATGCAGCAGGTCGAGCACGACGCGCCCCGAGGCGACGCTCCAGAGAGACGCCGCCATGCTCGCCAGCATGACGAAGGCAAAGGGCCGGCCATCGCTGCGGCGGCCCCTCACGGTATTGCGCAGGATGAGAAACGGCGCGCTGAAGACAACGACCGGCACGCTCGCAACCGCGGCCAGCCCTCCCGTCTGAAGCAACTGGAAATCAGCGCGCTTCTCGGTAAACAGCTCGAAGGCGCTCGCCATCAGCCCGGCAAAGGCGAAGCCGATGAACAGGGACTGGATTGCCTCGACGGCAGCGGGTTCGATACGCAACGTCACGGCTCCGGGCGAGAACGCACCTGCACTGTGCCGCATGGTTTACGAAGTGTGAAGAAATCTCGTTAGCGATGGTTAACCCTTGCGCCGCGCGGCAATCCTCGCGCAATCCGCATGGTTTACGGAGCATTAAGGCGCGTCTGATTCAGTCACTGGCACCTGTTATCGAGGTGCTTGGATCTTGACCGCATACGCGCATCATTCGCCCCAACGCGCCGCCGGACTCACGACTGTGGTCCGCGCCCGCCTGAATCGCCCTCCGCCGCCCCTGCCTCGCGCTGACGGCGCGCTGTGGAAGGCGGCTGGTGCCATCCTGCTGGTTGCCGCCGCAGCAACCGGATACGCTCTCTACGGCCATCGCCTGGCGGCAGCTCCTGTAACCCAGCACCAGCCGGCGCGCGTCGGCCAGGTCTCGCTTCTGGTTCCACAGGATCTGGCCGGCGCCGAACATGAAGACAGCGAGCGAGTGGTCGGCATGACCCGGCTGCGTCTCGACTGGCCGAGTTTCGGTCCCGTGACCGCCCAAAGCCGACGCAAGCTGCTGGTCACGTTGAGCCCGCCCGACAAGGTCAACGAGCCGGCGACGCAGCTCTCGGTCTATGCCCGCTTCCTGACTCCGACAGTCTGGTCCAATCCGGGCGGGCTTGTCGTACGCGGGTTCCGCAAGGGCTCACCCTATGAGGGCGACGAGCTCTACGTCTCGGTCCCGGATGGGCGAGGCTTTGCAGCGCGCTGCCCGGTGAACACCGGCCCGGCCCCTCTCGACGAACTCTGCCGCGTCACTTTTCGGCATCGCGGACTCGACGTGAACATCCGCTTCCCCCGCGCCGTCATCGCCGATTGGGAGCTGATGGTCGGCGGCGTCAGGCGCACCATCGATGGGATGATGCGCTGAGCCGCTGATGGCCCTCAGTCTTCGAGATCGACGTCGAGGATTGCCATGGTGAAGTTGAACGAGCGGTCACCATCCTCGTCGTCGACATGGATGATGCCGATGAACTCTTCACCCAGATAAACCTCGGCGGAATCGGTCTTCTTCATGCGCGCCCGCACGCTGATGCCATGATTGGCGAAGGTGCGCCGAAGATAGGCTTCGAGCTTGGCGAGTTCTGTCTTGTCCACTGGTCGGTCCTTTCAGAGTGGCGGGACGGATGCCATGACCGGGCTGCGAGGGCAAGCGAAACGCTGTTCCGGCCGCGTTCAACCGGAGATCCGGACCTCGCGCTGCGTCACGCTCGCATGGCAGCGTTTGCTCCTGCATGTCTGCCGCCCTCGCGGTGATCGTGCCATGCTTCAATCCCCACATCGCCAATGATGGATTGCCCGATGACGCCCTGGCTGCCCGCCGCCCTGAACTATGTCTCGAGCTGGCTCGAATTCCAGCGCCGCCATCATGATCAGCCGGGCTGCGCGGTGGCCATCGCAAGCGGCCAGAAGATCGTTCTCGAGGCCGCTTTCGGCAGCGCCGACATCGAGACCGGAGAGCCGCTGACGCCGCGTCACGGCTTTCGCATCGCCTCACATTCCAAGACCTATACGGCAGCGGGGATTCTGCGGCTGGTCGAGGCAGGCCGGATCAGGCTCGATGACAAGGTCGGCAGTTTTGTCACCGGCCTGCATCCTGACGTCGCAGCTGTGACCCTGGCGCAATTGCTCTCGAACAGCGCCGGCCTGACCCGAGATGGCGCCGACAACGGCCAATTCTTCGACCGCAAGCCCTATCTCAACAAGGACGAGCTGATCGCCGACCTCTCGGTTGCGCAGCCCTTTCCGCCCTCGCAGCGCTTCAAATACTCGAACCACGGCTTCGGCCTTCTCGGCCTCGTCATCGAAGCGGTGACGGGCCAGGCCTATCGTGACTGGATTGCCGCGGAGGTCGTCGCGCCTGCGCAACTCAGCGAAACCCGGCCTGATATCGGGCTCTGGACAGACCGCCCCATGGCCAAGGGTCATAGCCCCAAACTGCCCCTCGGGCGCAGGGTGGTCATTCCCGGAGACAACCCCGGACACGCCATGACCTCCGCCGCCGGCTTCGTGGCCACCGCAGCCGACGTCGCGCGTTACTTCGCGCAGCTCTCACCGCAGGCAGAGTCCAGCATCCTGTCGCCGCTCAGCCGCCGCGAGATGAGCCGCCGTCTCTGGCCGGATGATGAGGCCAGCCTTGGCCGCCATTACGGCCTGGGCACGATTTCCGGCGGACATGGCGACTGGAAGTGGTTCGGCCATTCCGGCGGCTTCCAGGGTTTCATCACCCGCACCGCCGTCCTGCCGCAACACGGCCTGACGATCTCGGTCCTGACCAACGCCATTGACGGGCTGGCCCATCAATGGCTCGACGGTATCATCCACATCTTCCGGACATTCTCCGATGAAGGTGGCCCGTCACCCGAGACGGAGGGCTGGATCGGGCGCTGGTGGAGCCTCTGGGCCTGCGGCGATCTCGTCCCTGTCGGCAACAAGGTGCTCTGCGCCAGCCCGGCCCTGTTCACGCCCTTCCTCGACGCCGGTGAGATCGCAGTCGAGGCTCCTGACCAGGGCCGCCTCAGCAAGGCATCGGGCTTCAACAGCCCGGGTGAGACAGCACGCCTGGTCCGCGACAGCACAGGCGCAATCGAGTCGATCTGGCTCGGCGGCGCGCATCTCGTCTCGGAGGCTGCGTTGCGCGCAGAGATGCTCGAGCGCTACGCGAAGGGCAGCGACGAGCTCATCTGCCCGGACCATCCGGTCCGATGAGCTGATCGTCTATATGTATCAGCCCGAAACGCGCAATCCGCTTTTCGGGTCGATGCATGAGGTTGCGACGCATGCACGCACCGACCCGGCAGCGGCGCTTCCACGATCGGGGCCGGCAGTTGCCACCCGTCAGCGCATGAAGTGCAGCTTCTTGAATCGGCTACGGAAGGCCGTGACATCCCGGGCAATGGCCTCAGCGGGGCGAGCACCGCTCAGACCTTCAGCGATGTAGCCGGCGAGCTCCGGCATGTCGGCGGGCGTCATGCCGAAGCGCACGATTTCGGGCGTTCCGAGTCGCAGGCCATTGACGTCGCCTGCGACGGGAGCGATCGGCAGGCCGATCCCGCAGCTCAGGATATTCGCCTCGCGCAGCCGTTTCGCGGCCGCCTGCCCGCCGCCGTGGGGGGCGGCCTCGATGGCGAACTGATGCGATGTCGTAGTGCCGCGATCGCGCGCGAAGACCGGGACCTGCCGCTCGACAAGGGCATCGGCCAGCGCCTTCGCCGTCTGCGCCATCATCTGTGCATAGGCGCGGCCATGCGCCTTCCAGTCGAGCAGCGTAATGGCGAGAGACGCCGTTTTTGCCGCGTCGAAGTTGGCGGTCAGGCCGGGATAGGCGATGGCATCGAGCTTCCTGGCAAGGTCGGCGTCATTGGTGACGATCAGGCCCGAAGGCGGACCGCCCAGGCTCTTATAGGTGCTCATCGTCATCAGATGCGCTCCCTCCTGCAGCGGTTGCTGCCAGGCATGGCCGGCGATCATGCCGGACATATGGGCGGCATCGAACAGCACGATCGCTCCAACCTCGTCCGCGATGGCACGGATCTCACGGATCGGATGCGCGAACAGGTTGAGGCTGCCGCCGATGCTGATCAGCTTCGGGCGGAGTCGCAGCGCGTCCTCACGCAGCCTGCCGAGATCGACGGTGTAGTTCAGCGCGTCGACCGGTGCGGGATGGGTGATGATGCCGTAGAGCCCGGCCGCACCAGCGCCATGATGGGTGACATGGCCGCCGATATCGCCGGGCGGCGCGATGATGCAGTCCCCCGCCTTCGCCACAGCCATGAAAGCATAGAGATTGGCGATGGCACCCGACGGCACCCGGACTTCTGCGTAGCGCGCGCCGAAGACCTGTGCCGCGAGCTCTGCAGCGATAATCTCGATCTTCTCGATCGCCTCGAGCCCCATCTCGTATTTGTCGCCGGGATACCCGAGCGATGGCCGCGCGCCCAGGCCCGCCGAGAGCGCCGCCTCCGCCTTCGGGTTCATGATATTGGTTGCGGGATTGAGATTGACGCAGTCGCGCTCGTGGATAGCCCGGTTCTCCGTCGTCAACGCCTGGATCGCCCGTTCGGTCGCATCGAGATCCTGCAAGGCGACGGTCTCGGCGACCGTGAGCACGTAATCCTCGCTTGCCGCCGGCACCCAGTCACGCCTGCCCAACGCCGCCATGTCCGTTTCTCCATCCGGCCGAACCGCAACGCGCGGAACACCCTGATTGGAGCCGTTTGCCGCGGCTGGCGCAAACGAGTTATCGTCGCCGCGAGACAGAGAAAATCTAAGGCTCCGACAGGTTGCCATGCCCGTGACGCCACCACGCCCCCGCTTGCCTCCACTCAATGCGCTCCGGGCCTTCGAAGCTGCGGCGCGCTGCGAGAGCTTTGCCAAGGCAGCAGAGGAACTCGGAGTGACGGCTGGGGCGGTGACGCAGCAAATCCGGCAGTTGGAGGCGGCGCTCGGGGCCCAGCTGTTCCGGCGCTTGCCACAAGGCGTCGCCTTGACTCCGGCTGCCCGCGCGGCGCTGCCGCGCCTCACCCGCGGCTTCGATCTGCTGGCATCGTCGATGCAGGAACTGGGCGGCGGGCATGAGAGCCGCACGCTCACCATCGCCGCCCTGCCCTGCATCGCCCAGCTATGGCTCTCACCGCGTCTTGCCGGGCTTCAGCAAGCGTTCCCCGGATTGCAGGTCTCGGTCTCGGCCATGGAGCAACCACCGAACGCAAGGCACGAGCTTTGCGACATCGCCATCTTCTATCTTGGGGATGGCCAAGCTGCGCCATCGGCGCTCGCGCTCGCCCCTGATGCGATCACACCGGTCTGCTCTCCCGCCCTCGCATCCCGGCTCCAGAGCGTTGCCGGGCTCGCCCATGAGACCTTGCTGCACGACGCGGTCTGGCGCAGCGACTGGGCGCGCTGGCTGGCCTCCATCGGGGCCGGCGAGATCGTCGATCCGGCGCGTGGCCCATCATTCTCGCTCTACAGCGTCGCGCTCGATGCTGCGCTGTCGGGTGCTGGCGTGCTAATGGGCCGGCTCAGTCTGCTCCAGCCCTATCTTGCCGATGGTCGGTTGGTCGCGCCGCTCGCACCTGCGTTGACGGCCCCGGACCGGATGACCCTGTTGTTGCCGGCACAAGGTCACCCCCGGCGCCAGGATGTCGCGGATTGGCTGCAGGCGTCGGGACGGAATGGTGCTCAGATGTGAGCGCCGCAGTCCCCGGCGAGTATCTGATCCATGGACCGCGACGGCTCGGCGCAGCCGGCTTCGCCGACCACCTTAGCGGGCACACCGGCGACGGTGGTGTTGCGCGGCACCGCAGTGAGCACGACCGAACCGGCTGCGACACGGGCGCATTTGCCGACTTCGATATTGCCCAGGATCTTGGCGCCCGCGCCGATCAGGACACCCTTGCGGATCTTCGGATGGCGGTCGCCGCTCTCCTTGCCGGTGCCGCCGAGCGTCACGTCCTGCAGCATTGAGACATCATCCTCGATCACAGTCGTCTCGCCGACCACGAGGCCCGTCGCATGGTCGAGGAAAATGCCCTTGCCGATGCGCGCTGCGGGGTTGATGTCGGTCTGGAATACTTCGGAGGAACGGCTCTGCAGATAAAGCGCGAAATCGCGCCGCCCCTGGTTGAGCAGCCAGTGCGCCAGCCGGTGGCCCTGCAGGGCGTGGAAGCCCTTGAAGAACAGCACGGGCTCGATCAGCCGCTTGCAGGCCGGGTCACGGTCGAGCACCGCGAGAACATCGGCGCGCATGCCCTGGGCGATCTCGGGGTCGGCAGCGATGGCCTCGGCAAAGGCCTGCTCGATCAGATCCGCCCCAAGAGCGGGATGCGCGAGCCGCGCCGCCACGCGATGGCCGACCACCGCCTCGAAACTCGGCTGGTTGAGAATCGACGACAGAATCAGACTGCCCAGCGCTGGCTCGATGCTGAGCGCTTGTTCGGCCTCGCGCCGCAGCCGGGACCAAACCGGATCGACCCTGTCGAGCCCGGTGACCGGGTGGCGCGTTTCTACGACGGAGCGCCCTGACGGCATGATCATTCTCCGGAATACGATGTGTTTCAGAACCGCAGTCTAGCACGGCGGCATGCTGCAATGCCAAACAAGAACGCTGCCTTGCCCTGCCCGGACCGCAGGGAAACCGGTATCGAACCTGGCATCCCCCCAAACCATTGCATCCGCCGGCGCTTCATCGCGCGACGAGAAAATCGTCGGCTCAGAGCCATCTCAGGAAATCGAGCACGGCCTGCTTGTGGGTCTTGTCTCCGACTGCGAGGTTGTGATCGCGCCCCTCGATCGCGAAAGCCTCCGCATTCGGAATGAGAGCTGCGAGTTCCTGCCCGGAGCCCGCGACATCGTCCTTGGTTCCGACGCTGACCAGGGTCGGCATCACGATACGGCCGACCTCGGCTGGCGTGAGCGTCTGCCGCGACCCGCGAATGCAGGCTGCAAGCGCCTTGAGATCGCTCTTGTTGGCGTCCGCAAAGGCACGAAACATCCGCTGCATCGGGTCGCTCAGGACATCGAGCGAGGGAGCCTCCATCGCATCTGCAATGCCGAGCGGCAGGCCGACGCCCTCGACAAGATGGATGCCGAGCCCGCCGAGCAGCAGCGAACGCAGGCGCTGCGGATGGGCAAGCGCGAGATGGGCAGAGATGCGCGCGCCCATCGAATAACCCATCACGTCCGCCCGCGCGATCTCGAGATGATCCATCAGGCGGCGCACATCCTCCGCCATGATATGCGAGGAATAGGCCTCCGCCTCATGCGGTTTGTCGCTTTGGCCGTGGCCACGATTGTCGAGCGCAACGACCCGGTAACCCGCATGGGTCAATGTCTTCGTCCACTGCGTATTGACCCAGTTGACCATGTGGCTGGAGGCAAAGCCATGGACCAGGATGATGCTCTCGCCGCGCGGCGCGTCATTGGTCGGGGCGAGGTCGATGAAGGCGAGATTGACGCCGTCCGAGGAGAATTTCTGCATGGCACGTCGCGGAAGCTGCGGGGGTCTGCTTCACCTGCCATGCAGGAGCGACTTTGTGTAGCCGTGTTTCCGCCGCTTGCCTATGAAGGCTGATATGAGCCACGCTGAGACGGCCCCGACATCGCCGCTTCCACGCCGCCGGATCGACCTTGTCGACCTTGCCCGCGGCCTCGCTCTGCTAGCGATGTTCGTCTACCACTTCGCCTATGATCTTTCCCATTTTGACCTGATTGCAACCGATGTCCCCTCCCATCCCGGCTGGAGCGCCTTCGCGCGCCTGATCGCAGGGTCCTTCCTGACAATCGTTGGCTTCAGCCTGGTACTGGCGACGCGCAGAGGCGTGAACCTGCCCGCCTATTTCCGCCGGCTGGCCGTGGTCGCGGGCGCTGCGGCGCTGGTCACGATCGCGACCTGGTTCGCCATGCCGGAGAGCTTCATCTACTTCGGCATCCTCCACAATATCGCGCTCGCCAGCGTGCTCGCCCTGCCATTCCTGCGACTGCCGGCCGCTGCATTGCTTTTGTTCAGCGCCCTGTTTTTCGCGCTGCCGCTGCTTCCTCCGCCGCAAATACTCGATCGGCCCTGGCTGCTCTGGCTCGGTTTCGCCCACGTCTCCGGGGCAACCGCCGATTTCGTACCGATCGTGCCCTGGTTCGGATGTGTGCTGGCGGGCATGGCTCTCGGAAAGTTGGCGCTCGCCAGACAGGGAAGCTGGAGCCACTGGCAGGCGCACTCGCTCCCGGCCCGCGTCATCGCCTGGGGCGGGGGGCACAGCCTGAGCGTCTACCTGCTGCACCAGCCGATCTTCATCGGGGTGCTGCTCATCGTCATGCGGCTGGCCGTCGGCCCCGAGCAGGAAGCACGCCCGTTTCTGATCTCCTGCCTGCGCAGCTGTGTCAGCGCCGAAACCTCGCTGCAAATGTGCGAGAAGGCCTGCAACTGCGCGATCGATGGCCTCAAGCGCGACGGACTCTGGCGGAAAGTCCTGTCGAATACGCTCACCCGCGAGGAAAGCGCGCGCACCGGATCTATTGCAGGTGCCTGCTTCCGGGCGCCCTGAGGCGCTTGCGCACACTGGCGCAGGCCGGCGTGACGGGTTAGAGGTGGGGCAAATCAACGCAAGAGCATGATCCATGGCCGATACGGGCATCCCGCATTTCCATAACCAGCCCGGCGTTGCCGTCATTCATGTCGGCGCGAAGGAGTTCATGTGCATCGGGGCCAAGCCGCCCTTCGATCACCCGCATGTCTTCCTCGACATGGGCTCGGACGGCGAGATCATCTGCCCCTATTGCTCGACCTTGTTCAAATACGAGCCCTCGCTCTCGGCAGGCGCCTGCACCCCGCCGGAATGCGCCCATCACGAGGCAGCCAAGGCAGCGTGACGGGCGCCGGCGTTCAAGACGCCCACAGCTTCCCATCGCGACCGGTCGTGCCGGTTGCTGGCGCATCCAATTGCCGAAGACAGTCGTGGCCGCTCCCCATATCCTGATCGCCGGCTCCGGCATCGGCGGGCTTACAGCCGCCATTGCACTGGCGCGGCGCGGCTTCTCCGTGACGGTCGCGGAAAAGCGCACCGGCTTCGGCGAGACCGGTGCGGGCATCCAGCTTTCGCCAAATGCCGGGCATGTTCTCGAAGCTCTCGATCTCGGCCTGGCCGTTAAGCGCGCCTCTGTGGTTGCCGAACGCCTTGTTGTCCGGCGCTGGCAGGATGGTTCTCGGCTGGCTGAAATGCCGATGACCACCGCCGGTGCCGCCCCCCCCTTCCGCACCATACGTCGAACTGACCTGCACACTCTGCTGCTCGATGCCGCCCGTTCCCTGCCCGGCATCCGGCTGATCGTCGGCCGCGGCCTGCGGGACATCGCCGAGAACGCAGACGGCATCACTGCGACGCTCGCGACCGAAGCCGGCCAGATGGAATCCATTTCGGCTCTGGCGCTGGTCGGCGCCGACGGGCTCTGGTCGCGCAGCCGCGAACTGATCGGCGACGCTGCTCCGCCGGTCTTCACCGGCTATGAAGCCTGGCGGACCCTGGTACCGAACGCCAGCGGCCGCGCCGCGCCGGGCATCGTGACCCTTCATCTCGGCTCCGGCCGCCATGCCGTGCATTACCCTGTCTCCGGTGGTCGCGAGACCAATCTCGTCGTCATTCGCGAAGCGAAGGAGGCCCGTGAGGGCTGGTCCCGCGTCGGTGAGCCCGGTCAACTTGCCGCGCATCTCACCAAGGCCGAGCCCGTGCTGCACAAGCTTGCAACAGCGGCGCCACACTGGCTGGTCTGGTCGCTCTTCGACCGGGCGCCCGCAGCGATGGCGCAGGGGCGCATCGCCTTGCTCGGCGATGCCGCCCATCCGGTCCTGCCCTTCATGGCGCAAGGTGCCGCACTGGCGATCGAGGACGCCGCCGTCCTCGCGCAGCAACTGACGGTTCATCTCCAGCAGGGCGGCGCGGCAGCGCTACCGGCAGCATTCGCAGCCTATGCCACGGCTCGGCAGGACCGTGCCAGGCGCGTTCAGGCCACGAGCCGCAGCAACGGCCGGGCCTATCATTTGGAATGGCCCTGGAATATCGCGCGCAACTTTGCGATGCGCCGCCTTGGGCCTGAGGGTATGCGCCATCGTCTCGATTGGCTCTACGATTGGCGATTGCAAGCCTAGGGCATCTCGCCTTTGCCGCATTCACTTCCTATCTCTCATGTGGACCCATCGAATGGAGACCACATGATCCGCGTCAATCTCTACGAGCAGCTCGCCGGCCAGAGGACCCGCATGCCGCGCTGGGCCTCCTGGCTGACCATGGCAGCAAGCCTCGTTCTTGGCGTGACGCTGTTCCTCCTCGCAGCAAGTCTCGCCCTGATCCTCATCCCCGTCGTGCTTGCTGCCGGCGCGATCGCGGCCTGGCGCCTGAAGAGCAAGCTGAAGGCGGCCGGATTCGATCAGCGCGATCCCTTTGCACCGGTCCGTCCCAGCAGCTCGCGCGTCGAGGTCATCGATGCCGAGTATCGCATCATTGAGCCCGGCGAGCCGCCGAGGCGCTGACAAGCCCCTCAGGCAGGCAGGCGCGAGAGCAGGAGACCGGCTGCGGCGCAGGCCGCGAGCGTCGGGATCATCCCGACCTTGAAGCGCAGCATCGCAATCATCGCGGCCACCGCGAGCACGGCTGCGCGCCAGTCGAGCGACGCCAAGACCGGCAGGTCGGGCGCGAGGCCAAGCAGCTCCACGCGCCGGATTTCGCGGAACAGGACATGTAGCCCGAACCAAAGCGCGAGGTTCGCGATCACGCCGACGACGGCGGCCGTGATCGCGCTCAATACCGCCGAGAGCCCCCTGTTTCCCCGCAGTGCCTCGACATAGGGCGCGCCCAGGAAGATCCAGAGGAAACAGGGCGCAAACGTCACCCAAAGCGTCAGTAGCGCGCCCATGCCCCCGGCCAGGATCGGCGGAAGGCTGCCTGGGGCGCGGAAGCCGGCAAGGAAGCCGGTGAATTGCAGCACCAGGATCAGCGGCCCGGGTGTCGTCTCGGCAAGGCCGAGCCCATCGACCATCTCGCCTGCCGCAAGCCAGCCATAGGTCTCGACCGCGGCCTGCGCCACATAGGCCAGAACGGCATAGGCCCCGCCGAATGTAACCACTGCCATGGCGCTGAAGAAACTGCCGATCTGGGTCCAGACGCTGTCAGCCCCGGTGAGCAACCAGAGAACCCCAACGGGCCCTAGCCAAAGCGGCAGCCAGATCGCGAGCGTGCGGAACGCTCTCCCGCGCGACGGTCTGACATGGGCCATCTCGCCGCGCTCGAACATCAGATCGACAAGCCCCATCATGTCGGGGCCGCCTGTCTTGCCATGCCCGTTGCCGCCAAAGCTGTCCGGGCGCCAGCGATGACCGAGCCAGCCGATGAGCCCGGCCACCGTGATGATCAGCGGAAATGGCAGCCGGACCAGATAGATCGCGATGAATGCGGCGATCGCGATGCCCGCCATTGCGCGGTTCTTCAGTGCGCGTCGGCTGATCCTCATGCCGGCCTCGATAACGACGGCAAGCACCGCTGCCTTCACACCGAAGAAGAGGCCATCGATCAGCGGTACCTGGCGATAGAGAACATAGAGGGTGCTCAGTCCCAGCATCACCAGAGCGCCAGGCAGGATGAAGAGCAGCCCGGCGATCAGGCCACCCAGCGTCCGGTGCATCAGCCAGCCGATATAGATGGCAAGCTGCTGCGCCTCGGGGCCGGGCAAGAGCATGCAATAATTGAGCGCGTGCAGAAAGCGCTGCTCACCGATCCAGCGCCGCTCCTCGACCAGTTCCTTGTGCATCAGCGCGATCTGCCCGGCCGGGCCGCCGAAGCTCAGGAGCCCGATCCTGGCCCACACCCTCGTTGCTTCACCGAGCGTCGGCATGCCCGCCACAGCTGGCGCTACCTTGTCCGTCGTTGCGATAGTCATGGCCGCCCCTCAGGTCCTGCTCATCGGGGACGGCCAGTTATGGGTTTCGTCGGTCGCATCGCGGCACCAGCGATAGAAAGCGTCATAGAGCAGCATGCCGGCATCGAGTTGTTCCAAATCGTCTTTGAACATGCGCGATAGCCCGAGCGAGGCAGCCAGGAAACCGGCGGCTTCCGGCACCAGCTCGAGCCGCGCCGTATCCGCGGCGCGCACGATCGTGGCGAGACGATCCAGCACTGCCGAGGTGAGGCCAAACTCCTTCAGCATGATGTCAAAGCTGCAACGCTCGCCGCGATGGCTCCAGAATACGCCGTCTATATCGAAGGGAACGGCCTGGAAGCGATCGGCCACCGCCACGACTTCTGAAGGGGCCACGAACAGGAACACGGCTTTCGGATCGACGAAGCGGCGAATCAGCCAGGGGCACGCGATGCGGTCGACCTTGGGACGCGCGCGCGTCACCCAGACGGTCGCGCCGGCCCCGTTCCGCGTCGGGATCTTTGCATGCGAGACAACGAGCCCCTTGGCTTGTTGCCAGGCCCCGTAGCCCCCCTCGAGCGTTTCGGCGGTGATGCCCTCATGCCTGAGCCAGGCAGCGACGCCCTCGCTCAGCTTCTGGCCGCTCTGGCACAGGACGATGACGTGCCGGCCCCGATAGGACGAGGCCCAGTCGCCGACAGTCCGATAGTCGTGCAGGACAGAGGCCGGCAGAAGATAGGGGCTCGCCCCGAAATCATCGGGGATGCGGACATCGACGATCGCAGGCGCATCGGGCAGGCCGATGAGCCGGGACAATTGGGATGTGGTGATCTGTGTGCTGGAAGACATGAGCGTCCATCCCTGAGTGAGGAAAACGGACGCGATCCTTGGGCTGACGCCTCACGGGGTCGTCGCGAGAAACCCCTTGACCAGGATTAGACCACGGCTGCTCCGGCAGGGTCAATTACGATTTCGAGCTTTCTCACCTCGCACCGGACATGCCGGCGCAAGGCCAGAGGAAGTGCTCAATCCAGCCGGCTCACCAGCACCTTGTCGATGCGGCGTCCATCGAGATCGACCACCTCGAAGCGCCAATGCCCCTTCTCGAAGAACTCTCCGACATTGGGCAGATGGTTGAGTTCGGCCAGGATGAAGCCGGCAACCGTCTGGAAATCGGCATCGCGCGGAATGTGGATGCCGAGCTCGTGCGAGAATTCGTCCACCTGCATCCAGCCTGCAACGAGATAGGAGCCGTCGGCGCGTGTGACGATCGGCGGCTCGTCCTCATCCTCCTCCTGGAAGACGCCAGTGATCGCTTCCAGCACATCGCCGGGAGTGATGATGCCTTCAAAATGGCCGTACTCGTCGAAGACCAGCGCCATATGCACGCGTGAGGCCTTGATTTCCCGCAGCACGAGCAGGGCATTGGCGGTGTCCATCACCACCGGCGCTTCCTGCACCAGGGCGCGCAGATCCTCGGTGCTGCCGGTGGACAGGAAATCGACCGTGTCCTTGACTACTATAACGCCGACGATCGCGTCGGATTCGCCATCCTGAACCGGGAGCCGCGAGCGCTTGGAGGCACGAACCTGCGCGCGGATCTCATCGGCCGTATCGGAGAGATCGATGACCTCGACCTCGCGGCGCGGCGTCATCAGCGCGCGGGCCGAGCGATCGGCAAGGCGCATGACGCCCGAGATCATCTCGCGCTCGTCGCGTTCCAGCACGCCGGCGGTTTCGGCCTCGGCAATGATGGTGCGGACCTCTTCCTCGGTCACCCGCTCTTCCGACTCACCCTTCTGGCCGAGCAGCGCCAGTACGGCCTTGCCGGAGATATCGAGCAGGAAGACCAGCGGCGCACCGATGCGCGACAGGAAGGACATCATCGGCGCAATGCGCGCCGCCACCCGCTCGGGATCACGCAAGGCGATCTGCTTCGGCACCAGTTCGCCAATGATCAGCGAGAGATAGGTAATAGCAACGACGACCGTCCCGACGCCAAGGCCATCGGAGACAGCGTTGGAGAACCCTTGCTCCATCAACCATTGCGACAGGCGCGCACCCAGCGTCGCGCCGGAGAAAGCGCCGGACAGGACGCCGACCAGCGTGATACCGATCTGTACCGTCGAAAGGAAACGACCGGGATGCTCGGCGAGGCGTATCGCCGTCGCAGCACCCTTGCTGCCTTGATCGCTGAGAACCTTGAGCCGTGCCGGACGGGAGGAGACCACTGCGAGTTCGGACATGGCGAGAAGACCGTTAATGACGGTCAACGCGACGACAATCAGGATCTCGGTTAACAAAACCCGCCCGCAGCATGCAGGGCCGCACTCAAAATCGGCCTGCTTTCGGGCTCCTTATAGCGCATCGCGACGACTTGGCGATGGGTAAGCTTGAAGTTTGTGATGGCGAAATTTTGGCGGGCGTGAAGAAGCTCCGTGCCTTAACTGTAGCCAAGGATAGGTCAGATGAATTTTCTACCTGGCTTTCGATGACCACATCGATACTTCCGGAGCAAGCCGCGACCCATGACTGATCCACGCCTCTTCGCCCCCGCGGCACTGCGCAATCGTGAGCCGATCCTCGACATCCTGCGCAAAATCCTTCCCGCCAAAGGCCTGGTCCTGGAGATCGCCAGCGGCTCGGGCGAGCATGTCAGCCATTTCGCGGCCGCCCTGCCCGCACTGACCTTCCAGCCCTCCGACCCTGATCAGGATGCACTCATCAGTACTGCGGCCTGGATCAGGGAAAGCAGGCTCGCCAATATTCGTCCGCCCGTTCAGCTCGATGCCGCAGCGGCCGAATGGCCGGTCCGCTCCGCCGATGCCATCATCTGCATCAACATGATCCACATCTCGCCCTGGGCCGCGACGCGGGGGCTGCTGACGCAGGCCGGCAAGCTGCTGCCGGCAGGCGCTCCGCTCTATCTCTACGGCCCCTATCGCCGGCCTGGGCGCGCCCTCGAGCCGAGCAACCTCGCCTTCGATGAAAGCCTGCGCTTGCGCAACGCCGAATGGGGCCTGCGCGAACTCGACGATGTCATCGCACTGGCGGAACTGGCAGGATTTGGCGTGCCGGGCGTAACCGAGATGCCGGCAAACAATCTGAGCGTGATCTTTCGCCGCGAGCCGCGCGGCTGACCCGAGCAATCGCAGCAAGATTGTCGTGGTGCGGACGGCGGGACTCGAACCCGCAAGCCTTTAGGGCGCAAGATTTTAAGTCTCGTGCGTCTACCAGTTTCGCCACGTCCGCGTGGACGCAGCCCTAGCGACAGCCGACGGCGGGCGCAAGCGCCTCAATGCCGGCGGGCGGGCTTGTACCACTCGACGCCATCGGGATCGACATAGAGCCCCGGCGCGACATCGGAGCCGATGCGCTTCTGCTCCATCGGCACGCGCACGGTGTCGTCGCGGTCGCCGCGCTTAACATAGGGGCCGCTCTCTTGCGGATCGTGGCCGCGCCCGCCTCTCCCAATCGAGCTGGCCTGGCCGATGACGCCACGCCTCCCACCAATCTTGTCCTCAAGTGTCGTGATCGAGCGGCCGGTGAAGGCGATCTTCGTCGCGCCCTCGACCACGGGTAGAGCACGGCTCGCAGTTCCCTCACCCGTGACGCGGACACCGGTGAAGCGCGGCACATAGGTCGCGCCGCCGCGGCCGAAGGAGTCCCAGCCGCCCGTGGAGGAAACCTGTGCACCGCAGCGCTTGTGGCTGCGCTCGCATAGCGCGCGCGACGCGTAGCGTGGCGCCTTCTCCTCGAATTCGGCCCGGGCATTGCGATAGGCGAAATCGCATTGCGCAGCGGTGAGCCGTCCCGCCTCGATGCATTCGTCGCGCCGCTCGTAGGTCTGGCTCGGCGCCTGCGCCGCGAGATTGGCGGGGCCCGCGAAGGACAGAGCCGGCAGAAGCGCTACGACGCGCATTGTTGCGGCAAGGGAAGAGGCGGCCGTCATGATCATGACTCGGGCATTAACCGTAGAATTATGGCGTCACAGCAGCGCCCGCATCGTCAACGCAAGCTCGCGCGTCGCACCATAGTCGATCTTGCCGTTGCCCAGCACCGGAATCGCGCGTGCGACCAAAATGGCGCGCGGCGTCCACAGTTCAGGAAAGCCCTGCTGTTTCACCGTTTCCTGCAGCGCAGCCTTGTCGGCATCAGGCTTTTCGGTGACCAGCACGAGTTGCTCGCCCTTGCGCACATCCGGCAGCGCGACGACGACATGGTTGAACCCCGGCCAGAGGACCGCCACCATTGATTCCACCGCGGCCAGCGAAACCATCTCGCCACCGAGCTTGGCGAATCGCTTGGCCCTGCCGCGGATGCTGACGAAGCCGTCCTGGATCACGACGATATCGCCGGTATCGTGCCAACCGCCTTCGGGCGGCACGACATGCCCGGGCTCGTCAGCACTGAGATAGCCCAGCATCACATTCGGCCCGCGGACATTCAGCCGCCCACCTTGATGAATGCCCTCGACCGGATCGAGCCGCGCCTCGATGCCGGGCAGGAGTTTTCCGACGCTGCCCTCGCGGGTCGCGACGGGAGTGTTGCAGGCGAGCACCGGCGAACATTCGGTGCAGCCGTAGCCTTCGAGGATGGTGGTGCCGTAGGGCTGCCACATCGCGCGTGTCTCCGGCTTCACCCGCTCGGCTCCGGCCACAACGTAGCGCACGCTCTTCAGATCGTCGGGATCGGCAGCGCGCGCATAGCCCTGCAGAAACGTGTCGGTCGAGAACAGGAAAGTGCAGCCCATCTCGCCGATCAGCTTCGGCACCTGCTTGTAATGAAGTGGGCTCGGATAGAGCACGACCTTCATGCCGTGCAGCAGCGGCATCAGCAGCCCCGCGGTCAGGCCAAAGGAATGGAAGGCGGGCAACGCATTCATGACGATGTCGCGCTCGGAGAGGAAGCCTGCCGCAAGCGCAAAGATCTGGCGGGTATTCGAAACCAGGTTGGCGTGGCTCAGCACCACGCCCTTTGGCTTGCCCTCGGTGCCGGAGGTGAACAGCACCACGGCTGGATCATCCGGCCGCCCCTCATAGGCCCGCAGGGCAAATGCCGGCGCCAGGCTCTGGATCGCGGCCAGCATCTTGTCGAAGCTGGTCAACTCCCGGCGGATATCCTCGAGATAGACGACCCGCCTGCCCTCGCCGAGCGCCGCGATCTCATCGTCGAGTTTGGCCTGGTGGACGAAGCGACGCGAGGTGACGATCGTCTTCAAGCCGGCCAGCTCGGCCGCCGCCCGCAGGTTCTTCACCCCTGCCGTGAAGTTCAGCAGCGCCGGCACGCGGCCATAGGCCGAAAGCCCGAACAGCGTCACCGCCATGCCCTGGACATTGGGCAGCATCAGTCCGACGCGTTCCCCCAACTCCGTGCCCGAAGCGAGCTTTCGCCCGAGAACCAGCGCTCCCAGAACGAGCCGGCCGAAGGTCACCGGCTGGCGCTCCGGATCTTCGAGCGCGACGCGGCCCTTGCCACGCCGCGCAACCGCCTGAAGCAGCCCCCGGAACAGCGTGATGCGCGCGTCCTTGGCGTCGAAATCCGACGCGTTCAATTCGGTGGCGGCCATATCCTGGCTCTGCTCCCGGCTGGCGTTTCCCATGGAGGTCCACCGTAGCGGGATACCGTCTGGTTTCAACGCGAATGCGACGGACGAGCCCCGAGTCTCCGCTCAAGCTGCAATTGCATCCAGCTCGATCCGGCGCAATGGCATCGTCGCCATAGGGGACGCAGCCCCCGTCGAACGCAGAAAGGCGGTTGCCCGGTCCTTCCCGACCAGGCAACCGCCGTTCGACTTTGACCTGCGCGCCGAAGAGGCGCGCAGGTCGTCATGCCAAAGCATCGGCCCGAAAAGTGGAATGCGGTTTTCGGGAAAGCCGACGCAAAACAGAAGGTTAGATCACCGGACCGGATATGATATCCGGTCCGGTGATCGAGCATCAGAATGCGGGCTGTAGCTGGGGCTCCAGGCGACCGCGGCGCCGGATGGTGTCAACCATGCCATGGGTCGCGGCGATGGCGATGAGCAGGATCAGCGCATAGGCCACGAGCAGGCGCGGAGCCGGCACGATGAAGTTGAAATGCGGCATGGCGCCCAGGATCAGCGGCACATACCAGGATGTCGCCGAGACCGTGCCGAAGACCATCATCATCGTAATCTGCTTGCGCGACAGACCGGCAAAGAGCGACCGTCCGATCTGATTTTCCATCAGCGGCAGGACCGTCTTGTGGATGAAGTAGCCGTTGATCGTAAGGACGCCGACGATCGCGATCTTGGCCCAGACCTTCTGGTTCCCGAGCTTGACCGGATCAAACATCGCATAATGCGCCAGGTACAGAAGTCCGGAAACCCAGAGCACCGCGAGGCCAGCCGATACGATACCGGTCATGAATTTGACCATCGCAATCTGTTCAGCCTTGATCTTTCCGGAGACGAGGAACTTGACGATCACGAGATCGAGGACCGTCGCGGCGCCCAATCCCAGAATGATGCCGAGCAGATGCATCACCTTGATAGCCGATTTCAGCAGCTCACCGGGTTTGGCGATCAGAAGGCTGAAGGTGATCGGCCGTAGCGCCGAGCTCATGAACTTGACGGCCGGCGCCGTCACACTGTCCGCGGAAATGCTTGAAGCAGCATTGGTCGCTTCCACGGGGGGACGATCGGTACTGGCCTCTGCCGCGAGAGGGTGATCAGCAATGGTCTCTGCCGCAGAAGGAAACTCGACGCTGGCCTCTGCCGCAAGAGGATGATCAGCAACGGTCTCTGCCGCAGACGGACGCTCGGCACTGGCCTCTGCCGGAGGAGCACGACCGACATTGGTCGCTTGCGCAGGAACGCGGCCACGATTGGCCGCTGCTGCAGGACGACGACCGGTATTGGCCGCTCCCGCAGCCGGACGATCTACCGTGAGACGAAGGCTGCTATCGCGTCGGGGCGGGGCCACTTCCGGTAGATCATAGGGCACCCAATCGCGCGCTGAATGAGATGAGGCTGCCGGAGACGACGAAGCAGCTCCGGAGCGGGGCCGGGTTTCGGCACGTGTCTGCGTAATGGTGAGGGTGACAATCAGGCAGGCGGCCAGGAGGAACAGCGCACCAGCGCCGATGCTGCGAGACTTAAGTTGAAGGAATGAAATCATTCCGCCCCTTTCTTTTTTCTTATGCTGATTGGCAATATAACTTTCCGCTAAAAACGCTTAGCGGCGCACGCCAACCGAACATAGAGAGAAGGATCTCGGACTTATGACCAAGAGGAAGGCATAGGTATCGATGATAGGCTTAAGCGCAGGCATAGAGTTGGCAATTTGAATTTGCCAAACTCTATCGGGCAACCGCTCACTAACCTTGGTTTACGGCAAAAATGTGCACCGCAACAAATGTTGTGTCACATTGAAGCAAAAACAATGCTGTGAGTGTGATAGTCACGCACCCAGGAAACAGCGAAACCACAAGGCCTTAGGTAGTTCTCCTCATCCGCATCGCGGGCATTGCCGCACTCGGTGCGATCGACCGCCCGACCTGGAGGGCCAACCTCCCGGCGGAGCGCGCGCCCGCCTCGAAATCGATCCGACTCAGATTGCTTCCGCGAGAGTGAATGCAAAGGCCGCCGATATCGTCATGGCCATCGGCAGCCAGTTCCTCGGCCGCTCCTCGCCAATGGTGAAGAAATTGAGCGGGAAGAGGTGCCGGTGAGCCGCCGTCGCGGTGGCCTCGCGCGGCGCTTCCATGAAGCATTCCTCGTCGAACCATGCCCAGTCGTCGTCCCAGGTCCAGCAATTGTGCTTGCGATAGACCTCCGCGACCGCATTGGCGAAGACCTTGTCGGTCGGCAATCTGATGTAACCGCCAGGCGCACGCGAGAAATGACGCATCGCGAGGGGCAAGGCGCGTTCGGTGCAGTAATTTGACATCCAGAGCCGAAAGCCGATCTCCTCGCGCAGCAAATTCAGGGCGCGGAACACCTGGATATGCTCCTCATGTCCGTATTCGCCCCAGGGATTATGCGTGAAGACGTTCATCTCGGGCCGCAGGCGCCGCCTCAGCAACTCGCATATGATCTGGAAGTTCGCTTCATAGGCCCTGGATACGCTGGCGGCGGCGATGCGCTCGAGCTTCACCGTCGGCAGGGCCGCAACGGACTTGCGGGCAATACGCGTCATTGCCCGGCGCTCTGCCTCGATGCCGAAGCCGATGCCGGCCCCGGTCAGCACGGGATCGGCCCAGTTGGCGCAGCCATAGGCACCCGACTCGTCGATATCGAGGCAGGTGACATTGCCGCGGGGATATTCGGCGATCGCGGCCGCCCGCGCTTCGCCGATGCCGGGCTTCCCCCAGAAATGGCGGTAGACGATGATGACCTCATCAGCGTCGCGCAGGATTGAATTGAACCAGAGCAGTTCATCGTCGGGATGAGCGCCGATGATGACGGAATTCTCCAGAAACCCTGGCCTTTGCTGCATTGCCATTCCCCTCGCCGTCCTGCTCTTCTCATTCCGGGGTGCCGTAAGCGCGGTCGCGCTGCACAACAGCTGGGAACAGTATGCCCCCGGAAGACGCGCGCTGCCGCGCCTGCCTTCCCCAGTTGACCACCCGCGCTCCTGGCCAGCTCGCCAGCCCCATGACGTAACGGCAAACGATGCAAAAGCGGTTAAGGCGATGACGGACTAACGGTGAAGTTGCACCCTTCACGTCATGTTTCGTCGCCTCGCGTTTCCTCGCCCGACCCGAGTGATCGGGCATGCGGGCGAGGCCCGCAGAACAAGCCGCGGGCAGAAGGCCAGCACTATCGTCGCCTCCGCTCCGTGCCAGGAAATCTGCCGCTGCTGCGCCATGCGCCGTCAACAGTCCTGTCGCCTGTCTGCCGCGCTTGTCGTGCGAGGGCTACAGCCCGCATATGGCGGCGCCTCGTCGCCCCTCCGAGAGTTTTCGCGTGAACCAAGCCATCCGGCCGCAATCGCTGTCTCTCGCCAGGCAGCAACGCCCCTGGCTCGGCTTTGCCTGCGGCATCCTGGCGGCCGGGATCTGGGGCATTCAGGCCGTGATCTCACGACAATCGGTCGCGGATGGCATGACCACCGCCGATGTCACGATCCTGCGTTTCGCAGCCGCCGCGCTCGTGCTCCTGCCCTTCGCGCTCAGGCGCATGAAGCCCTTTCCGGTCGGCAAGCTCGGCTGGCGGCGAGCCCTCATCCTGACCGCGATCGTCGGCCCGACCTACAGCCTGATCCTCGTCGGCGGCGCCCATTTCGCCCCCGCCCTGCATTCCTCGGTCATCTCGCCCGGGCTGATCCCGGTCTGCACCGCGCTGCTCGCTTGGTGGGTGCTCGGCGAGCGTGCGAGCACGGCTCGCCTCGCCGGCCTCAGCGTCATCGTGCTCGGCGTCGCTCTGTTCTCGATGGAGGCGCTCGCCGACACTCCGATGCGCGAAGGCGCCTGGATCGGCGACACGCTCTTCGTCCTGATCGCCTTGCTCTGGTCGGCTTTCGGCCTGCTGTGCCGGCGTTGGGGCGCCGATGCGATCGAGGTCACCATGGCGACATGCCTGCTCTCAGTGCCGCTCCTGCCGCTCGTCGCACTGGTGATGCCCGTGCATCTGGCGCAGGTTGCACTGTCGGCCATAGCGCTCCAGGCGATCTATCAAGGATTGCTGGTCGGCGCCTTCGCTCTGTTTCTCTACACGCAGGCCGTCGCCATCCTTGGCGCCGGGCGGGCGGCACTGTTCCTGCCGCTGGTGCCCGTCGTAACCGCGCTCTCCGGCGCGCTTCTGCTCGGCGAGCGACCGTCCCCGATCGAGATCGCCGGCATGGCGCTCGCGATCACCGGCATGCTGATCGCGCTGCGCGCCCGCGCCCGGCGTAACAGGCCCCTGGCCCGGTCATTCCGGACACGCTGCTGCGCCCGAATGACCGCTCAAGCAGCGACGCCTGACCTCAGCCCTTATGATCCTTGGCGATCGGCTCGACATAGGCCAGACCCATATCCCAGGGGAAATAGATCCAGGTGTCCTGACTGACCTCGGTAACGAATGTATCGACCGTCGGAACCCCGGCCGGCTTGGCATAGACCGTGGCGAAATGGGCATTGGGCAGCATTTCGCGCACGACACGTGCCGTCTTGCCGGTGTCGGTCAGGTCGTCGACCACCAGAACGCCCTTCCCCTTGCCGTCGCCGATCGCTTTGATCGAGGGAGCGACGTCCTTCAAAACCTTGAGTTCGGACTGGTTCTTGTAGTCGTGGTAGCTCGCGACGCAGACCGTCTCGATCAGGCGCAAGCCCAATTCGCGGCAGATGATCGCCGCCGGCACCAGGCCGCCGCGGGTGATGCAGACGATGGCCTCGAAAGGCCCCTTCTCGGCCAGCCGCCAGGCGAGCGCGCGCGCATCGCGATGGAACTGGTCCCAGGAGACAGGGAAGGCCTTGTTGGAGGTCGGTTCGGCCATAGGAAGGACTCCGGGGCGGCTGTCACGGTTTCTGTGACAATCCGGAAAGCCTATAAGCAGGGCGCTGGCAAGAGGCGCGCCCCGCTTCATCCCCAATCGGTGGCGTTTCAGTGGCCTTAGAACTCCGACCAGCCATCGGCATTGCCGCCCGACACGACACGCCTCAGCTTCGGCGCCCCTCTGCTAGGTGGCGAAAGGGCGCCGTGCGCCGCCCTCGCGAGCTGCGGCGCCCTCTGCTCGATCTGGCGCGCAATCACGGTCTCGAAGCCTGATCCGCCATCTTGCAGGCGAAATGCAGCAACCATCGCGCTCAGGCGCTCGGTGTCCTTCCGCAGCTCCTGCGCCACCTTCGCACTTTCATCAGCAAGCAGGGCGTTCTGCTGGGTGATCTCGTCCATGTGAGCGACGGTCCTGGCCATCTCATCGATGCCATTGGCCTGTTCTGTCGTTGCTTCGGAGATCTCGTTGACCGTCGAGGCGACGCGGCTCGCGGCCGAAACGATCTCCTGGAGCGTCGCACCGGCATTCTTTACCAGACTGACGCCGGTATGGATCTGCTCGCTCGAATTGGCGATCAGCGATTTGACCCCATTGGCGGATTCGCTGCAACGCGCGGCAAGCGCCCTCACCTCGGTTGCCACGACCGCGAAACCGCGCCCGGCATCCCCCGCGCGGGCCGCCTCGACCGCCGCATTCAGTGCCAGCAGATTGGTCTGGAACGCGATGCCGTCGATCATCGAGATGATTTCGGAAATGCCGGCCGATGCCTGCTCGATCCGCGTCATCGCAGTCACCGCCGCGGCAACGATTGTGCCGCCACGCTCCGCGACGTCGCGCGCCTCGTGGCCGAGGCTGACGGCTGTGCGGGAGTGACCGGCGCTGTGCTTCACGGACGCTGCAAGCTCCTCGGTTGTCGCTGCAGTCTCCTGCAGGCTGGAGGCATTGGCCTCGGTACGTTCGGCGAGTTGGGCACTGTCGGACGAGATCTTGCTCGAGGCGCTGGCGATCTGGTGCGAGATGTCCCGGACCGAGCCGACCATCTCGGACATGGTGTCGAGCAGATCGTTGACGCCGGCGCAGAGCTGCGCAACCTCGCCGCTCTTGCCCGCGAGCGCGATGCGCCCCGTCAGATCCTTGCCCTTGGCGCGAGTAATGACTTCGCCGGTCTCCTTCACCGCAGCCTCGAGTTGCTGTCCGTGGAAGGTCGCTGTGATGTCGGTCGCGAACTTCACGACCTTGAAGGGCGCGCCCTTGGCGTCGAAGATCGGATTGTAGGATGCCTGGATCCAGACCTCCTTGCCGCCCTTGCCGATGCGGCGATATTGCGCGGCATCGTATTCGCCGCGTCCGAGGCGCTCCCAGAATTGGCGATAGGCCATGCTCTCGCGCTCGACCGGATCGACGAACATGCGGTGATGTTGCCCCTGGATCTCGCCAAGCGAATAGCCAAGCACGGCAAGAAAATTCTCGTTGGCCGTCAGCACATGCCCCTTGAGATCGAATTCGATCACCGCCTGCGCCTTACTGATGGCAGCCTGCTGCCCTTCAAGGTCAGCGAGGCGGTTCTTCTGGGCCGTGACATCAAAGGCGTATTTGATCACGCCCCTCGGTTTGCCGTCGGCGCCAAGGAGCGGGTTGTAGCTGGCCTGGATCCAGACCTCCTTGCCGCCCTTGCCAACCCGCAGGTATTGGCCGGTCCAGAATTCGCCACGCGCAAGGTCCTCCCAGAACCTGCGATAGGCCGCGCTCTCCCGCTCGGCCGGATCGACGAACATGCGGTGGTGCTGTCCCTTGATCTCGTCGAGGGTGTAGCCCAGCACGTTCAGGAAATTCTCATTGGCGTTGAGGATCATGCCGTTCAGATCGAATTCGATGACGGCTTGTGAGCGGTTGATCGCCGCAACCTGGGCGGCAAGGCGTCGATTGGAGAACAGGCTGGAAAGGCGCGACATACAACCCCCCGATCGCTGTTCCGGCACGGGAACGCAAAGCAATCCGCGCGGGCCGGACACACGCAGCCCGCATCGACATCGTTCCCCCCGGAACCGCCGCGCCGACATGAGCACTGTCGGCAAGCCGACCGCAAGTTGATATTGAATTATGACGGTTTATAAATACTTTAATATCCACAAAAAACATTGAATTAATTCAACTGAATACACTAAAGACTATAGATATTCGCCATAAAAGACATAACATCATTTGAAATGAGTAATTATCAAAAGTAACCAATGCAACAAATAGAATATAAATTAAATATACGAGCAAAAAAACTAAATAATAAAAGACGTCACCGACGTAATCGAGCACGCTCGTGCTCGATCATCTGCTTCACCGCCACCATCGCCTGATCTAACTTCTCAGGATCGCGAGAGCGCACCACGACATTGGTGTCCGGACCTGTCTCCGACCAGAAGGGATAGGAGCCGATCGCGACCTGCGGATGAGCCTGAGCGATCTCGCCGAGAGCCGTACCGATATCACCTTCACGCAGCCCTGCCCGCACCGTGTCGGACAAAATGCGCGTACCTGTCTTGAGAGTGGGCCCGACCACGTCGAGCATCGCCTGCATGATCGCCGGAACGCCCGCCATGACGATGACATTGCCAATAATGAAGCCCGGCGCCTTCGAGACGGAGTTCGCAATCAGCTCCCCGCCCTCCGGGATGCGCGCCATGCGCATGCGCGCTTCGTTGAGTTGGTCCGGAGGAAAGCGCTCGGACAGCATCGCGACGGCGCGCGGATCGACATTGATCGGCACGCCGAAAGCGGCAGCAACCGAGTCGGCCGTGATGTCGTCATGAGTCGGGCCGATGCCGCCCGTCGTGAAGACATACGTATAACGAGAGCGCAAGGCATTGACCGCAGAGACGATCTCGTCGAGGGAATCCGGCACGACACGAACCTGGCGCAACTCTATGCCGATATTGGTCAGATATTCGGCGATGTAGCCGATATTCTTGTCCTTCGTCCGCCCCGACAGAATCTCGTCGCCGATCACCAGGATTGCGGCCGTGACAGGTGGACGATTCAGCGGTGCGTCGGTCATGGCCGGCTCCTCCAGATGCCGGACGGCAAGACACGCCGCCAGCTCGTGACGATGTTGCTGATCCGCCGCCCACTCATGCCGCGCCGCGTTCGGAGCGCTGCGACATGAGCTTTCCTGATCACGCTTTAGAGCTAGGACCTCGGCGCAAACGGCTCAAGCGGCAGAAACGCCGTGTGTGGCCTGCCCGCCATGCATGAGACGCTGAACAGCCGCGAAAACGTCAGCCGCGCTTGCGTTCGAAGATGAGGTTGATGCGTGTCTGAGCTGTTAGCACATAACCGCTCGCGGTCAGGAGGGCGATGAGATCGCTCTGCCAACGGTTGCGCGAATCCTCGATGATGATCAGCTCGGGCCAGAGTGCTTCGGGCGCATCGCGCAGGAAGGGCTCGAGGATCAGGTCCTCGGCCCCCTCGACATCGAGCTTGACTGCGTCGAGGCGATCATAGCCCTCGTTCTCCATCAGGGCGAGCAGTGTCGTCGCCGGCACGCGAACCGTGCTGCCGGCACTGGAGCGCAGGATGCGGACGCTCGACTCGCCCCGGTTGTTCGGGTCGAGAAACAGCGTCAACTCGCCCGGCTTATCGGCCAGCGCGCACGCAATGGCCTTGACCGAGCCAAACGGATTTTGCGCAATATTGAATGTCAGGCGCGAAAAGATCTCGGGTTGCGGCTCGACTGCCAGGATACGCGCTCCCGGGCCAGCTGCCGCCGCAACGCAAAGCGAATAGGCGCCGATATTCGAGCCAATATCGATGAAACGGAAGCCTTCACGCTGGCGCGCCCGCCCCGTCAGCAGTTCCCGCTCGAAAGGATCAAAATATTGCGGTGTGAACAGCACGCGCTTCTCGCAGACATTGCCATCCGGGTGGAGGCGCATCTGCACGCCAAGCGCCTCGATATCGACCGGCTGGCCCGCAAGCGAACTCAGCCCGATGCGGCGCAGCGCATAGGCGAATTTACGGCCGAGGTAGCTGTCCGGAGCCCCGCGTGTCCAGTTGATGATCCGGGCCACGAGGCCCTGAGGTGCGAAAGCGCCGAAGGGACGGGCTTCCGTCGATTGGATATCGTTCATTGCCATTTGGAGCGCCTGATACACGTCAAAGCCGTCACGCGCCAGCAACTTGATCGATCAAGGGGCGCCCAGGTCCTCCGCCATGGTGCAGCCGCCCCCCCGCGGATCAGGCAGCCCGCTTCAACGTCGAGCCAGAAAACAGCAAGCCGCAACGCAAGGTCTGGGCTATAGAGAGACCTGTTGTCCGGGGTGCTGGGGTGCTCGGGAGAATGATCATGGTGAGCTGGCGACCCGATCCTTCCTTTTACCCCTCGCCGCGGCTGGCGGCCAAGGCTCCCGCCGAGCGGCTGGCCTACGTGGCCTCCTTCGACCCGGAGCGCAGGAAACCCGACGCGATCGCCGTCGTCGACGTCGACCCCGCGTCGTCGAGCTATGCGCAGATCGTCGGTCAGGTCGAGATGCCGAATACCGGCGATGAGCTGCATCATTTCGGCTGGAATGCTTGCTCGTCCTGTCTGTGCCCGAATGCGCCGCATCCCCATATGGAGCGACGCTACCTCGTCGTTCCCGGCCTGCGCTCATCGCGGCTGCATATCATCGACACGAGGCCCGATCCGAGGAAACCGACGATCGCGCGGGTCATCGAGCCGGAGGAGATCGCCGAGAAGGCCAGGTATTCGCGGCTGCACACCATTCATTGCGGGCCGGAGGGCATTTACGTGAATGCGCTTGGCAATGCCGAAGGCAAGGAACCCGGCGGCATCTTCCTCCTCGACCCCGTCAGCTTCGACGTGCTGGGGCAATGGGAGATGGATCGCGGCCCCCAGAAGCTCGCCTATGATTTCTGGTGGCATCTCGGCCACGACACCATGGTGACCAGCGAATGGGGCACGCCCGATACGTTCGAGAATGGGCTGGTTCCGGAAGTTCTGCTCAGCAGCAAATACGGGCGACGCCTGCATTTCTGGGACCTGCACACGCGCAAGCATCAACAGGAGATCGATTTCGGCGAGGAGCATCAGCTCGTCTTTGAACTGCGCCCAGCCCATGACCCGAGGAAGGCCTATGGCTTCGTCGGCTGCGTCATCAGCTTGAAGGATCTCTCCGCCTCGATCTGGACCTGGTATCGCGAGGGTACGAAATGGGCGGTCAGGAAAGTCATCGAGATCCCTGCCGAGCCGGCTGATCCTGATCTCCTGCCACCGGTCCTGAAGGGGTTCAAGGCGGTCGCGCCCCTTGTCACCGACATCGACCTCTCGATGGACGATCGCTACCTCTACGTGTCCTGCTGGGGCACCGGCGACATGATTCAGTACGATGTGTCGGATCCGTTCAAGCCTGTGGAAACCGGCCGGGTCCGCATCGGCGGCATCGTTTCCCGCGCCTCCCACCCCGCAGCGAAGAACGGGCATCTCAACGGCGGCCCGCAAATGGTCGAGATCAGCCGAGACGGCAAGCGGGTCTACTTCACCAACTCGCTCTACGGGGCCATCGATCCGCAATTCTACCCCGATGGAATCGACGGTTGGATGGTGAAGCTCGATGTCGGGGAAGAGGGCGGCATCCGCTTCGACGACAGGTTCTTCGTCGACTGGCCCAAGGGTCACCGGCCTCATCAGGTCAGGCTGGAAGGTGGCGACTGCTCGTCCGATTCCTATTGCTATCCCTGATGCCCGTGCCCCGGCATGATCGCTCCAACGGGAGGCTGAGATGTCACCTTGGCTCGTGCTCGCCGGGCTCGGTGCCTTCCATGGCCTGAACCCGGCCATGGGCTGGCTCTTTGCGGTTGCGCTCGGTCTGCATCGCGAGAGCCGTCGCGTTGTGTGGTTGTCCCTCCTTCCGATCGCGCTGGGGCATGCGGCCTCGGTCGCCGTGGTGGTCGCGGCGGTAGTTGCCCTCGGGACCATCATCGACCACGAAGCGCTGCAAAGGCTCGCGGGCCTTCTGCTTCTGGGGTGGGCGGCGTCCCATGCCGTCTTCGGCCACCGGCATCGCGTCCGCGTCGGCATGCAGACGGGGCTTGCCGGACTCGGCGCCTGGTCATTCCTGATGGCGACCAGCCACGGGGCCGGCCTGATGCTTGTGCCGGTCATCATCCCCCTCTGCCTTGCTGCAACGCCGGCGAGGGAATTGACTGCCGCGGGTTCGTTGCCGGTCTCGCTCGCCGCCATCGCTCTGCACATGGCTGCAATGCTGGCCGTGACAGCAACGATCGCGGCGATCGTCTATGAATGGCTGGGGCTGGCGTTCCTGCGGCGCGGCTGGATCAATCTCGACACACTCTGGATCATCGTTCTGGCGGCGACAGGCCTCAACCTGGTCCGCTAAGCACGCCAAAACAGCGCTTGCACCCGTCAGTTCGAGCTGGCACGGGCGCAATCATCTTGCGCAGCTGGCCAAACGCAATAGATATGATGGGCAAGGAGCTTCTTGCCCATCATGACATTCGACGAAAATCTGGGACGGGCGCGGATGCGCGAACCGGCCATCAAACTTCATGGTCCCGAAGCCTTCGCGGCCATGCGCAAGGCCGGCCGCCTGACGGCAGAAGGCCTCGACATGCTCGGCGAGCACGTCCGGCCGGGCGTCACCACGCAACGCCTCGACGAGCTTGCCTTCCAGTTCGCCATGGACAATGGCGCCTATCCGGCGACCCTGTTCTATCGCGGCTATACAAAATCGATCTGCACCTCGATCAACCATGTGGTCTGTCACGGCATCCCGGATGACAAACCCCTGCGCGAAGGCGACATCCTCAATATCGACTACACGCTGATCGTCGATGGCTGGTACGGCGATTCCAGCCGGATGTACGGGGTCGGCGATATTCCCCGCAAGGCCGAGCGGCTGGTCGAAATCACCTATGAAAGCCTGCTCCGCGGAATCAAGGCTGTGCGCGCCGGCGCGACGACCGGCGATATCGGCTTCGCCATCCAGCGCTATGCCGAGGCCGAGCGCTGCTCCGTGGTGCGCGATTTCTGCGGCCACGGCCTTGGTCAGGTCTTTCACGATGCACCCAACATCCTGCATTACGGCAGCCCAGGCGAAGGCGTGCTGCTCAAGCCCGGCATGCTTTTCACCATCGAGCCGATGATCAACCTCGGCAAGGCGGGCGTGAAGGTGCTCTCCGACGGCTGGACGGCGGTAACCCGCGACCGCTCGCTTTCGGCCCAGTTCGAGCACACGGTCGGTGTCACCGAGACTGGCTGCGAGATCTTCACCCTGTCGCCGGCAGGCCGCGACAATCCTCTCGCGGCACGATGAAGCAAGATGGCGGCCAGCGCGGATCAAAGGTCCCGCCGCCGCCGGAAGAGCCCGCGGCCGTTGCGGTGCCGCATTATCACGGCCATCGCGAGCGGCTTCGCGCCCGCTTCCAGGAGCTGGGATCGGACGCCCTGCCCGACTACGAGTTGCTCGAGCTCCTGCTGTTCCGCTCCATCCCGCAGCGCGACGTGAAACCGCTCGCCAAGGACCTTATCCAGCGCTTCGGCTCTTTCGCCGAAGTGCTTGGCGCGCCGGCTGCGCGATTGACCGAGGTCAAGGGCGTCGGCCCGAGCGTCGCCCAGGATCTCAAGATCGTCGCGGCCGCCCTGCAGCGCATGGCGAGGGGAGCGGTGGCGAAGCGCCCGGTGCTGTCGTCCTGGTCGGCGGTTCTCGACTATTGCCGAATGGCCATGGCCTTTGCCGAACGCGAGCAGTTCCGCATCCTCTTCCTCGACAAGAAGAACGCGCTGATCGCGGACGAGGTGCAGCAGACCGGAACGGTCGACCACACCCCCGTCTATCCGCGCGAGGTGATGCGCCGCGCCCTGGAACTCTCGGCAAGCGCGATCATCCTCGTACACAACCATCCTTCAGGTGATCCGACTCCGTCGGGTGCCGACGTGAAGATGACGCGTGAAATCGTCGATATCGCCAAACCCTTCGGCATCGTGATCCACGATCACGTCATTGTCGGCCGCGATGGCCATGCGAGCTTCCGGGGACTCGGGCTGATCTAAAGCATTGCCCCGAAAAGGATTGCGGTTTTCGGGCCGATGCAATCACAGAAGTCTTGTTTCCTGCTCACTCTCTGTCTCAGGTCTGGCGGAACTGAGCACCGAACTCCTTCATGCGGCCGACATAATAATCGGGAGCCAGGATCGATTCCGGCAGATAGAGCCCCGGCTGCGGAGCAACGCCGCCGGCGAGTCCCAACATCCTTTCCACGGCAAGCGCGACGCCAAGCGCAGTCAAGGGCGCCTGGCCATCGGGATGGACGATCTCGTGGCGCATCGTGCTGCGCTCGCCATTCCTGAGCACGCCGTCGATCGCGATCGTGATCTCGGTCGAGAAGGGCTCGCCGCGCCGGCGGCTGGCGGATTCGGAGAAGGCAAGGTCAAGCCGCACCGATCTGGCATCGGTCACCGCGGCCAGGCTGACGATATCGAGTGGAGAATAGGCGGTTGCGTCGAGCTCGACACCGTCGACGCTGCGATAGCGCGCCTTGGCATCTTCGCCATTGACCCAGCTGAACTTGCCGCCCGTCAGCGTCAGCGCGGCCGGTGCCGCCCCCGTGATGCGGTTGTAGTCCGTCAAGGCTGCCGGGCCACCCATATCCTGCTCGTCGAGCAGTGCACCGATTGCAATGGAATCGATCGTGCGGAAGTCCTTGGCAAGGACCAGGGCCGGAAACACCGCGGCGCCGGCCAACCACTGGCTCGCGAGAAGCACCGGGGCCTTCGTTGCCGCGTGAATGAACTGCGCGACTTCCGGACCGATCTCGAAGGTGCCGCTCGACACGCTGATATAGGGGATACCGTGATCCTGCGCGTAGCGCATCGACTGCAGGCCATCGTCCTTCACGAAGACGACGATGGCGCTGTACTGCGCTCCCTCGGGCTGGCCGAGGTCCCGGCGGTCAAGATCGACCCGTGTCGCAATCGCATTTCCGACCTTCTGAGCAACCGCCTGCGCTTTACTGAGATCGCGCCCGCCGATGGCGATCGGCAAATCGAGTTGCAAGCGGCGTAGCGCTTCGGCCGCCTGGCCGCCGACGACGCCCGATCCGCCGATGATCAGGACAGGGCGTTGGAGGGTAGACATGGACAAATCTCCTGTTGAATGCCAAGCGAGTGGCCTTGCCGAAATCCTACCAAAAGTAACTTACCTTTAGTAGGATTGCGCAGATTCATTGTCAACTGCGCTGGCCGCGCTGCCGTTCGGTTGAACGGCAAGGCAAGCGGCGCATCTTCAGGCGAAGACGGATCGTGAACCGCACCGTCCCGCCGGCCAAAGCGCCCGCGAGCGCCTGCACCCTGCGCCACATCGCAATCTCGGATGCTGCCTAAGGATTGGGCACGGCTCGATTTATCCGTGATCAAGCGACCCCTTTCCGAACCGTCACGAATGCGCATAGGCTGGCCAAAATGGGGAAAGACGCCTGACATGGTCGCCTTCGACGAAATGACCGGTACCGGTGCCGAATTGCGGCCCGCCTACGAAGCGCTTGATCGTTGGTTGAAGGAAGCCCCACCCGAAATGCTGGCTCTGCGGCGCAGCCAGGCTGAACTCTTCTTCCGGCGCATCGGCATTACCTTTGCCGTCTATGGCGACGAAGAATCCACCGAACGACTGATCCCGTTCGACATCATCCCGCGCGTGCTGACCAAGCCGGAATGGGCCAAGCTCGAGAAGGGCCTGCGCCAGCGCGTCACGGCTCTGAACATGTTCCTCGCCGACGTCTACGGGCCGAAGGAATGTCTGAAGGCCGGGATCATTCCGCCGGACCTGGTCTACCGCAACGCCTGCTACCAGTTGGAGATGGTCGACTTCCAGGTGCCGCACGGCATTTACTGCCACATCGCCGGCATCGACATCGTGCGCGTCGATGCCGACACGTTCTATGTGCTCGAAGACAATGCCCGCACCCCCTCCGGGGTCTCCTACATGATGGAGAATCGCGAGGTGATGCTCCGGCTCTTCCCGGAGCTCTTCGCGATGCACCGCGTCGCACCGGTCGACAACTATCCCGACCAGTTGCTCGCGACCTTGCGCTCGGTCGCGCCGCGCAGCGCCTCGTCAGATCCGACGATCTGCCTGCTCACGCCCGGACAGTATAATTCGGCCTTCTACGAGCACTCCTTCCTCGCCGACAAGCTCGGCGTCGAGCTGGTCGAGGGCTCGGACCTGCTGGTCAAGGACGATGTCGTCTACATGCGCACGACGCAGGGGCCGAAGCGTGTCGATGTGATCTACCGCCGCATCGACGACGACTTCATCGACCCGCTGGTCTTCCGCGGGGATTCGGTGCTTGGCGTGCCGGGCATCATCAGCGCCTACAAGGCGGGAAATGTTACGCTCGCCAATGCGGTCGGCACCGGCGTCGCCGACGACAAGGCGGTCTACAGCTACATGCCGGAGATCGTGAAATTCTTCACCGGCGAGGAGCCGATCCTGAAGAACGTCCCGACCTTCCGCTGCCGCGAGCCGGAGGCCAATGCCTATGTGCTCGACAATCTCGACAAGCTGGTCGTCAAGGAGGTCAACGGTTCCGGCGGCTACGGCATGCTGGTCGGCCCCCACGCCAACAAGGCCCAGATCGAAACCTTCCGCAAGAAGCTGAAGGCCCAGCCGGAAGGCTTCATCGCCCAGCCGACGCTGGCGCTCTCCACCTGCCCGACCTTCGTCGCCTCCGGCGTCGCGCCGCGACATGTCGACCTGCGGCCCTATGTGCTGTCCGGCGCCAACGGCATTTCCTGCGTGCCCGGCGGCCTCACCCGCGTTGCGCTGAAGGAAGGCTCGCTCGTGGTCAATTCCAGCCAGGGCGGCGGAACAAAGGACACTTGGGTGCTCGATGCATGATGGCAACCACGCATTTCCGCATTCCCGCTTCCAGGACGCAGCCCCGCGCATTGCGAAAAGGCCGGATCTGACCATGCTCTCCCGCACTGCCGACAGCCTCTACTGGGTCTCCCGCTACGTCGAGCGCGCCGAATATCTCGCCCGTATCCTCGATGCGACGATGCGGCTCACCAACCTGCCCTCGTCCTATGGCGGTGCCGGGACCGAATGGCACAGCGCGGTCGCGACCGCCGGTTGCGAGGAGACCTTCGCCAAGGCCTATGGCGAGGCGAATGAGCGCAATGTCTGCGATTTCCTCACCTTCAACCCGGATAACCTGTCCTCGATTCGCAACTGCTTCGCGCTTGCCCGCTCCAATGCCCGCGCCGTACGCACCGCGCTCACCTCGGAAATGTGGGACGCGCTGAACAGCGCCTGGCTGGAACTGCAACGCTTCGAGAAGAAGCGCATGGACCGCGAGGAGTTCGCCAGGTTCCTCGATTGGGTGAAGAATGTCTCGCTGGTCTTCGACGGCTCGGCCTACCGGACCATGCTGCGCGACGACAGCTACTGGTTCTCGCGGCTGGGCGTCTATATCGAGCGCGCCGACAACACCGCCCGCATCCTCGACGTGAAATACCATGTCCTGCTGCCCGAGAGCGAACAGGTCGGCGGCTCGCTCGACTATTTCCAATGGACGACGGTGCTGCGCGAAGTCTCCGCACTGACCGCCTATCACTGGGTCTATCGCGAGGCCGTGAAACCGCAGTTGATCGCCGATCTGCTGATCCTCAACCGCCGCATGCCTCGCTCGCTCGCCGCCTGCTACGAGAATATTTCACGCTTCCTCGACGCTCTCGGCGACGCCTATGGCCGACACGGGCCGGCCCAGCGCCAGGCCCGTAAGACGCTCGCAAACCTGTCGAACGCGCGGATCGACTCCGTCTTCCAGCACGGGCTGCACGAATTCATCGAGGATTTCATCAGCGAGAACGGCCGCCTCGGCCTCACGATCTCGGAGCAGTATTTGCAATAACGAAAGCGGCGGGCTCGCCGACCCGCCCGCAGAACACTAGATATGGACCGGAAACCAACGCGCCCGTCGAGACAGCGATCGCCCATGCGGATCAGGATTTCCCACTCGATTACCTATGCCTATGACGAGCCCGTACGCCAGCTGACGCAGATTCTGCGGCTGACCCCGCGCGATCATGACGGCCAGCATGTGATGTCCTGGCGTATCGAGCCGACCGTCGACGGCAATCTGCGCGCGGGCCAGGATGCGCATGGCAACATCGTTCATACCTTCTCGGCTGATGGCCCCATCTCGGATCTCGCGATTCATGTCGGCGGCGTCATCGAGACCCTGGATCTCGCCGGTGTCATTCGCGGAACGATCGAGCGCGTGCCGCCCGACGTGTTCCGGCGCGATACCTTGCTGACGACGCCCGACGACGCCTTGCGCGATTTCGCCGTGGCGGCAACGCGCGCCGACTCGACACCGCTCGCCAAGATGCACGCATTGACAGAGGCGCTGCACGACTTGCTTGCCTGCGACCGTTCCGGCCAGCGTACCGGCATAGGGGCTGCAGCCGCCTTCGCGGCCCGCGGCGGCATCCCGCAGGATCTCACCCATGTCTTCATGACCTGCGCGCGCCAGCTCGGAATCCCGGCCCGCTACGTCTCCGGCTATGTCGCGCAATCCGATGCCCTGCCCGAGGCGGAAGGGGCGCATGCCTGGGCTGAGGCTCATTTCGATGACTATGGCTGGATCGGCTTCGACTGCGCCAATGGCTTGTGCCCGATCGATACCCATGTCCGCATTGCAGCCGGCCTCGATTTCGCCGATGCGGCGCCTGTTCGCGGCGCGCGCAAAGGTGGCAGTGGCGAAAACCTCGCGGTGCTGGTCAGCGCTCGCGCGGCGAACGCACAGTTTGCCAATCAATAGGCGAAGCAATTTGCAACCGCCGCAGCCGCCTGATGGCTGCCCGATCACGATACCCCGGCACGCATGAACGCGTCTGGACCGGCAAGTTGAAGGAACCAGCCCGTGACCTATTGCGCCGGACTTCTTGTGCAGGACGGGCTCGTGATGATCGCCGACACCCGCACCAATGCCGGGCTCGACGACATCTCCACCTTCCGCAAGCTGCATGTCTTTTCCTGGCCAGGCGAACGCAGCTTCGCGTTGGCAACCGCAGGCAACCTCTCCGTCACCCAATCGGTGGTGAGCCTGCTTCATGAGGGACTGCTCAATCCCGAGACCGGAGAACTCGATATGCTCCAGAGCGTTGGCTCGATGTTCAGAGCGGCGCAGCTGGTGGGCCGCGCAGTTCGCACCGTCAGGGAGACGGACGGGCCGGCCCTGGCGGAAGCAGGATTGAAGTTCGACATCTCCTTGCTTTTCGGAGGGCAGATCAAGGGCCAGCCCATGCGGCTCTTCATGGTCTACGGCGCCGGAAACTTCATCGAATGCGGCATGGACGCTCCCTTCCTTCAGATCGGCGAGCACAAATACGGCAAGCCGATTCTGGACCGGGCAGTGACATTCAAGACCCATCTCTACGATGCACTGAAGGTTGGTCTGATCTCGATGGATTCGACGATGCGTTCGAATCTTGGAGTTGGCCTGCCGATTGACCTAATCGTGATGCGGCGGGATGGCGAAGAGCCCGAGCTCAATCGGCGTATCGAGGCGGGGGAACCCTATTTCCACGATCTGCGCGAGCGTTGGTCCGCGGCACTGCGCGCGGCTCATCAGGCGATCCCGCGCCCTCCTTACGGACCATCCGGAGGTTGAAATTTGACGACGGCCGGCCCGTTTAGCAACCGGATATCAAGAATCGGCTGCAAAGGTGCAGGTTCCGACGGTTCTGAGACCCTTGATGCATTCGCCCTCTGTCGCGAAGACGACCAACGCGGACTCCTCGGCGCGGATGCTCACCAGCACCGTGACGACGCTCGCGTGTGCCTTCTTGCTGGTCATGGCCGCAGCGATCACTGTCGTCCTGACGATTGCGCATAACGCGAATACCGTCGAAGCAACCCGCCAGCGCGACCGGATCGAGGCCGCAATGGAGAATCAGCTTCGGCTGCGGCGCCTGCGGCTCGAAAGCCTAGCGTCGACCGGAACGCTGCAGGCGGCCTTCCACCCGGCCATTCCGGTGGCAACACTCAGATGGGCCTTCACGAAGCTGAGCCAGCGCTTCGAGGAGTTTGACGGCGTCTATCTCGTCACCAAGAGTGGTCGTGTCCTGGCTGGCGTCGAAAACAAGGCCGAAGCCTATCAGGCAGGTTACGAGGGTTTGCGCCTCTTCGATCCCAATCTCCCGAGCCCGTTGCAAGGGCCGGTGAACGACGACGCGAACGCTCGCGCAGGGTTCATGCCGGGCTTTCGTTCGAGCCTGATCTATGATGGCCACGAAGTTCTGGCCATTCTGACCGCCGATCTCGAGCAGCTTCTCAATCTCCATTTCCTGCAGGAGGACGCGCCGGTCAACCTGATCGGCTATCGGCGCGTGACGAGCACGATCCTGGACGAGATGGCCGTGCGCTATCGCATCAATGGCCTGCGCATCACCCGGACGATGCCCCCCAATCCCTTGGTCCGCCGCGACCTCGCGGCCCCCGACGGCGTCACCAAGGCCTGGATGACCTGGACACCGGAACGCCCCGGGGATGCCATGATCCGGCAGTTCATCTGGGCGTTGGCGGCAGCTGGGCTGATCTTCGCAGGCATCCTGCTCTATGCGATCCGGCGTCTGCGCGGAGCTGCCAATGAAATCCGGCTGCGCGAGGTGCAGATCCAGCGCCTTGCCGCGCAGGACGAGCTGTCGCTTCTGCCCAACCGTAGGACCTTCGATCTCAGGCTCGACCAGGAGCTTGCTCAGATCAGCCGGACCAAGACGGGATTGTCCGTGCTCCTGCTTGATCTCGATCGCTTCAAATCCGTCAACGATACCTATGGCCACAAGGCCGGCGACGAGTTGATCCGGCAGGTCGCGGAACGACTCGCAGGCGTCATGCGGACCGGCGATACTGTCGCCCGCATCGGCGGCGACGAATTCGGCATCATCCAGACCAACCTGCACGATGCCAGCGGCAGCGCCGCACTGGGTGAGCGCATTCTCGAAGCGCTGACGCGGCCTTTCAACCTGATGGGCATCGACACCGTGATCGGCTGCTCGATCGGCATCGCGCTCGCTCCCCAGGACGGGCACGACCGCGAGACGCTGCTCAGACTGGCCGATACAGCGCTCTACCAATCCAAGAACGAGGGCCGGAACCGCTACTCGTTCTTCGAGCCGCGCATGAACCGCGCGCTCCAGATGAAGCGCGTGGTCGAAGAAGACCTGCGCAAAGCCATAGCAAGGGATGAGCTGCAGCTGCATTTCCAGCCGCAGGTCTCCGTCGACGGGACCGTCATCACCGGTGTCGAGGCCCTCGTGCGGTGGCCGCACCCGCTCCATGGAATGGTGCCGCCCTCGGAGTTCGTCGCTATCGCCGAGGAGCGCGGGCTGATCGTGCCGCTGAGCGAATGGGTGCTGCGCCGCGCCTGCCTCGAGGCAAAGCACTGGCCGGAGTTGCGGCTTGCCGTGAATGTCTCGCCGGTGCAGTTCCGGCACAAGGATTTCGTCCAGAACACGATCCGGATCATCGAAGAAACCGGGTTCGATCCGAGCCGTCTCGAGCTGGAGCTAACCGAAGGCGTCGTCGTCGAGGACGCCGACGCCGCCGAGGCCGCGCTGATGGATCTGCGCGCCTATGGTGTCGGCCTCGCGCTCGACGATTTCGGGATCGGCTATTCCAGCCTGATCTACTTGCGGCGCTTCGCCTTCGACAAGATCAAGATCGACCGGTCCTTCCTGGAATATATGGAGACGACTGGCGAATCCGCGATCCTTGTCCACTCGATCGTGCATCTCGGCCGGGCTCTCGGCCTGCGGGTCTGCGCCGAGGGTGTCGAGACGCCCGAGCAACACCGCTTCCTGCAGGCGATCGGTTGCCACGAGCTGCAGGGCTTCCTGTTCTCCAAGGCGGTACCGCCTGAGGAGATCGAACGGCTGCGCACCCTCGATATGCCATTCGCCGCCAGCCTCGCTGCGGCCTGACGCGCCGATCATCAGATCAGTTCGGAGATCCCGCTGACGATCGCGTAGGCAAATCCGGCGCTCAGGACAAGGCCGCCAATACCGACCAGCGTCCCCGCGATGATGAACAGCCCATCGCGCTCGACCAGCCCCAGCCCCACCAGGCAGACGGCAAGACCGAGCGGAATCTGCCCGATGAACGGTGCCGATACCACGAGGCCAAGCGCGAGGATCAAGATCAGCAGGCCAAGGATCGGGATTGCGACCGTCCCTCCCAACATCGTCAGGCGCGGCCGCGAAATCCGTTCCAGCCGGACCAGCGGAGGCAGCGCACGCGACACGGCCTTCGCCAATTCCGGCTTGCCGATGGTCTTGTCGAGCAGCCCCTCGGGCAGCCAGGGCATGGCGCGCCCGGCCAGCATCTGTGCCGCCACGAAGGCAAGCACGAGTCCGCAGACCAACGGAATCGGCGGTGGCATAGGCAGACAGTTCGGCAGCCCGAGCAGGACCACGAGCAGGGCGTAGGTCCGATCCTTCAGAGCTGCGACGATGGTTCCGACGGGAATACGCTCACCGGGTAAGGTCGCGAGAGCCGTCAGCAGTCCGGATGTGCGCAAGGGCGATGACAAGCGTGATGGTCTGCCATTGGGGAGCTGCGACCTAGCACGCTCGCCCTTTGCCCAACAAGCGCCCTTGGCGCAGACGCTCAATGCAGCGTCAGCACGCCGTTCACGTTCACGATCTCGGCCGGCCTGAGCAGACGCGAATGGGCGACGACCACTGAATGCAGCGGTCCATCGAGTTCGCGACGCCAGAAGTCGAGAAAATCGCGAAGCACCGGAAAGCGCGGCGCCACATCGTAATGCTGCCAGATGAAGGTCTGCAGCACGCTGGGATGATCCGGCATGCGATAGAGGATCGTCGCCGTGGTCAGTCCGTAGCCCTTGAGCTGCTTTATGAAGTCCTCTGATACCATCGCCCCCTCCCTCGTCGCGATGCGATGAAAGTGTAGCCGATTTCTTGAGGCTGCGCCCGTCTGGTTAACGAAAGCTTGCAAAACCGGTGCCACAACGAGCGAACATGGCTTGCTCCAGCGACAATCGTCGGATCGGGGCTGTGCAAGCGGCGCGCGCCGGATGGCCGCTCCAGCAAGGTCCGGAATCAGATTCACCGCAGGAGTGGCGGTCTCGGGAGGCCCGCATAACATACCAACGAGGTCACGATGTCGAAGGGAGCTTATCCCGAGACATGCGCTTCACGGCTCCGCGCGCTGCATCCGCGCCACGACGCGGATAGCTCATGGCCGCTTCCAGCCAAGTCCGCCTAGTCTCTATCCCGTCAGTGCTTTGAGTGCCTCGGGCGTATCGACATCAATCGCAATCGCGGGGTCGTCAAGCGGTACCTCCACGACCGACTCTCCGGCGGCGTCCAGCAGGCGGCGAGCTCCCTGGTCGCCCGAGAGCCGCTCCACCGCCGGGAAAAGCGCACGCGACAACAACGCCGGGTTGCCGCGCTGCCCGAACAGCGTTGGCACCACGGCGAGAGCGTCGGGCCGGTCGGCGAAAGCCTCTGCCAGCCGATTGATCACCTGCGGGGTCACGTTCGGCATATCGCCAAGCGAGACCACCGCACCAGGGACATCCTCCGGCAAAGCCCTGAGCCCGGCGCGGACCGAGCTGGAAAGGCCGGCCGCGAAATCGGGGTTGTCCACGAATGCGACATCGAGCCCTGCGAGCGCCGCCCTGACCTCGGCCGCCTGATGCCCAGTGACCACCAATACCGGCGCAGCGCGGGAGGCGAGCTGCGCTTTCACGGCATGACGAACGAGAGGCTCGCCACGTACCGTCTGCAGCAGCTTGTTGCGTTCCCCCATCCGGGTCGAGCGCCCGGCCGCAAGGACAAGCCCGGCAACGGGTGCCACAGCCTGATGGCCAGGTGCACGCGGCTGCGGCCGCGTGACGATCTCCATCAGCAGGCCGCCGACCCCCATCTTCTGAATGTCCGCACGGGTCACGGGAACACCGGCGAGCGCGCGCTGCAGCACCCAGTCGAACCCATTCTCCTTGGGCGAACGGGCGCAGCCCGGTGCGCCGATCACCCGCTTGCCGTCGAGTTCGCCGAGCAGCAGCAGATTGCCCGGGTCGACCGGCATGCCGAGATGTTCGATGCGGCCGCCTGCCTCCAGCAGCGCCAGCGGGATCACGTCGCGGCGGTCGGTGATGGCCGATGCGCCAAAGACGACGACGATATCGGCCGGTCCCGCCACCGCCTCGCGGATGGCCTCCGCGAGCGGCCCCGATTGATGCGGCACACGCTCGTCCGATTCGAGTCGTGCGCCTGCGGGAGCAAGGCGCTCCGCCATCACCCGCAACGTCTTGTCGACCACCGAAGGCTTGAGGCCCGGCAGCAATGTCGAAACCACGGCCACCGTTCTGAGCTGGTATTCGGTGACCGCGATCGGGCGGATCGCTCCGATCCGCCCGATCGCGTCGTCGACGCACTGGCCTGGGACGCCATAGGGAATGATCTTCACGGTCGCGACCATTTCGCCTGCAACGACCGCCTTGAGGGCAGGCAGTGTCGCGACGGTGATAGCCTCGTCGATCGTGTTGAAGGCGTCGAGCGCCTGCACGTCGAGCTTCAGGACACCGGCAGCCGCAGCAAAGAGATTGACCCTGCCGGTAAAGGGAGCCTCGGTCACCACGCCGGGCCCGGCGAGTGCCCTGGCAAGACGCTCGGCTGCCACATTCTCATCGACATCGCCGGCTTCGAGCCGGACTGCGACCAGTTCGGAGACGCCGGCTCCCGCCAGGCGGCGCGCATCATCCTCCGTGATCGTCGCCCCCTTGCGGACGATGACCTCGCCTGCCCGCACCGAATGCGCCGCAACGGAGCCGATGGCATCGGCGATAGCGACCGGACCGAATTTCATGAGAGTGCCCTGCGCGGGCCCCGCAGTGTCATCACGATCTCCCCCAGAATGGCGAGCGCGATCTCGGACGGAGAGACCGCGCCGATGTCCAGGCCGATCGGCGCATGGATGCGTGCCAGCGTCGCCTCATCGAAGCCTGCCGCCGTCAGGCGCTCGATGCGCCTGCCATGCGTCTTCCGGCTGCCCAGCGCCCCGATATAGAAGCAGTCCGAGCGCAAGGCCGCCTCCAGCCCGGGATCGTCGATTTTCGGATCGTGGGTCAGGGCGACGAAGGCGGTATAGCTATCGAGGCCGAGCTGCTTGATCGCTTCATCCGGCCACTCCGGCAGCAGCGTCACGTCGGGAAAGCGTTCGGGCGTAGCAAAGGCGGTCCGCGGATCGATGATGGCGACATCGAGATCCAGCAGTTTCGCCATCGGCGCCATCGCCTGCGAGATATGCACCGCACCGGTGACCACGACGCGCGGCGGAGGCACCTGCACGGTCAGGAAGTAACGTGTCCCCTCCGTCTCGACCGTACCGCTCTTGCCGGTACGCAATTGCTTGTCGAGCAGGCCAGCCAGCGGATCGGTCGCGAGATCGGCCTCCCCTACCAGCCTTTGAGCGCCGCTGCCGATATCAGTGACCAGCACTGCGGCACGGCGGGCGGCGCGCTCGACATTGAGCGCGGAGAGCAGCGAAAGATCCATGCCTCAGCCCCTGTCGGTCGCAAGTTTGACGCCGAGACCTATCATCAGAGAACCACCGAGCCAGCGGCCGAAGGCAAATCCGGCCTTGGTCTTCTTCATCGTCTTGACGACCGCCGATGCTCCCAACACCGTCACGAAATCGGCCGAGGAGAAGGCGAAGTTCACGATCGTGCCGAGGATCAGGAACTGCGCCCAGACCGGCAGGGACGCCGCGGGGTCGACGAACTGCGGCAACAACGCGATGAAGAACAGCGCCACCTTGGGGTTCAGCACCTCGACAATGAAGGAATCGAGCAACGCCCGTTTCACGGTCTTGGGCGGGGAGACATCGACATCCGTTCCGCCGAGCCTGGAGCGGATCATGCCGATGCCGAGCCAGACCAGATAGAGCGCGCCGGCGAGCTTCACCGCGACATAGAGTTCTGGCACATGCTTGAACACGGCCGAGAGGCCGAAGGCAGCTGCAATGACATGCAGGTAGCAGCCGAGATGGATGCCCAGCATCGCCATGAAGCCAGCGCGACGGCCATGTGTAATCGTCTGCGCCGCCGTATAAAGCAGAGCCGGGCCAGGGAAATAGGCGACAGCGATCGTCAACACCGCAAAGGCGGCGAGTGTTTCCCAGGAAGCCATCAGTGCACCTTCTCGACATAGACCCGAATGCGACCGCCGCAGGAGAGACCGACCTTCCAGGCCGTCTCGTCCGCGACGCCGAACTCAAGCGTGCGCGCCTGTCCATCGGCGATGACGTCGGCAGCCTCTTCCACCACGGCCCCCTCGACGCAGCCTCCCGAGACAGAGCCGAGGAAATTGCCCTCTTCGTCGATGACAAGGTGCGAGCCCACCGGGCGGGGGGCGGAGCCCCAGGTCTCGATCACAGTGGCAAGCGCCACGCCGCGCCCGGCCTTGGCCCAACTCTCGGCCGTGGCGAGAATATCGGTGTCGGTACTGATCATGGCTATCGATCCCTGTTCGGCCCGCGGCGCCGGAGCGCAGTTTAGACGCGCCGCATCATACGCGCGAGCGGGCCGCGAGCCCCGCCTACTTAAGCATAGTCGCCGCAGGTTTCGAGCATGCGGCGGGCACCCGGATGGCGAAAACACGTGCCCCTCCTCGACCTACGGTAACGATCCCTCTATCCAGCGCGCAGTGAGGCACGGCGGCCCATGGACGGCATCGTTCTACTGCACGGCATTGCGCGGCGCTCCGGATCGCTCTCGGGGCTCGAACGCATTCTGAAGGCCGATGGCTACGGGACACTGAACCTCGACTATCCCGCGCGTAGCAGCGGCCTCGACGACATTGCCTCGCAACTGCATGAGCCGATCGCGCGCTTCAGCGGCGGGCTCGACGGCCGACTGCATTTCGTCACTCATTCGATGGGAGGGCTAGTGGCGCGCTCCTATATCACCCGCCACCGCCCAGAACGGCTCGGCCATGTCGTGATGCTGGCGCCCCCCAACGAGGGCAGCGAGATCGCCGATCTGCTGAAGGGAAACCCGCTCTATCGCGCGTTCTTCGGTCCGGCCGGCGCGGAGCTGGTTACGGCAAGGCCGGAGCAGTTGCTCCGCATCCTCGGCCCAGTCGACTATCCGCTCGGCGTGATCGCTGGCGACCGCTCGTTCTATCCACTCTTGTCCCTGCTATTGCCGCGGCCAAATGACGGCCGGGTCTCGGTTGTGCGCACCCGCGCCACCGGGATGAGCGATCACATCACGCTCCACGCGACACATCCACTGATCATGCGCAACCGCGAGGCGATCGAGCAGACGCGGCCTACAGCATGGCCGCTTCAGCAGACCCGCCTAGCCCGCCTTCTTCAACCACAGGCGTGGATCACTTCTCCGGTCTGCGTCCGGCGAGAGTGCGGCGCAGAGATCGGCCATCGCTGCGAGGTTGTGAATCGGCCTGAACGAATCGACATGCGGGAGCATCGCCCGGATGCCGCTGGCCCGCGCCTGAAATGCATCGAAGCGCAGCAGCGGATTGAGCCAGACGAGCTGGCGGCAGGAGCGGTGCAGCCGGTCCATCTCGAAGGCGAGTTCGCCATCGAGATGTCGTTCCAGCCCGTCGGTGAAAAGCAGCACGATCGCCCCGCCCGAAAGCACGCGCCGCGACCAGACGCGATTGAAGCTGTGCAGGGCATCGGCAATGCGGGTGCCACCTTCCCAGTCCGGCGCTGCCCTGCCGGCAAGGGCCAGCGCCTCGTCAGGGTCCCGCGCCCTCAGGCTCCGCGTGACATTGGTCAAGCGCGTGCCGAAGACGAAGGAATGCACCCGGCGGCGCTTCTCCGTGATCGCGTGCAGGAAATGCAGAAAGATGCGCGAATACTCTGCCATCGAGCCCGAGATATCGACGAGCGCGACCACCGGGGGATGGATCTCGGCGCGCTCGCGAAATGCGAGGTCGATCGAGCCGCCTCCGCCCCTGAGCGAACGCCGGAAGGTGCGGCGTGGGTCGATGCGCGCGCCGACATGCGATGCCTGGAAACGCCGCGTCGGCACGGTATCCCGCGGCAGGCGCAGCTCGGACATCAGCTGCTTGGCCTTGGCGATCTCCGCCGCACTCATCTGGGCGAAGTCGCGTGACTTCAGCATTTCGCGATCGGAGACGGTCAGGCGCGCCGAAAGCTCGGTCAGTTCGACCGGGGGTTCGTCATGCTCGTCTCGCGGCGGAGCAAATGCTTCAGCGACCCGCAGCGCACCCGCTTCGGCCTTCTCCGGCAGACTATCCGCGCCCGGAGAGACGGGGGACATTTGCGCCATGATCTTCTCGATCAGCTTGCGCCGCCGCCAGAACAGGCGAAAGGCCTGATCGTGGATCACGCTGTCCTCGTGCCGCTTCACGAAGATCGCATGCAGCACCCAGTAAACGTCGTCGCGTGCACCGAGCGCACCATCCGCCAACGCCTCGACGGCCTCGACCACCGCCCCCGCACCAACGGGCACACCCGCGATGCGAAGCGCCCGCGCGAAATAGACGATGTTCTCAGGCAGCTTGCCGGTCACGAGGTTCTCACCGTCATGGTAGACGCGGATCGCCGGCCAGGGCTTGCCGCGCGATCACGCTGCGGTCTCGGTCATGAAGACCTTCTGCGCAATGACCCATTTGCCGTCGACTTTTACGAAGGAGAGCAGATCCGTGAAATAGCGCGGCGGCATCTGGCATTTTAGCTTCACCAGAGCCAGGGCCGGGCCCACGAGATCGATGGTCAGGATATGGTCGCTGCGCTCCATCCCAGCAGCCTTCGGAGACTGGCGATTGCGCACGGCCTCGAACCACTCGGCGCGCGGCACGATCTTCAGTTCGCCGTGGAGCGACTGGGTCAGTGCGCTTGTCGGATGAAAGATCTGGCTCAGCTTGCCGACATCGCCCTCATAGAGCCCGTCGAGATAAGTCCAGGTAGCGGCTTCGATCGCCTTGATGTCGTCGTTCATCGCTTGCTCCATCATGCGCGGGCCGGTCCCGCGCATCCACCTGCTGCGACGCGAATGAGAGGAAAGACCTGGGTCGGTACACAAGGCCTGTCCTCACGGCAGGCGCGCCTATCCCCGCACGTCGGCCTTCACCTGGTCCAGCAGTTCCTTCACCTTCGAGCCCTGCATCGCCTGGATGTCGTCCTGGTACTTGAGCAGCGCCCCCAGCGTGTCCGAGACGATCGCGGGGTCAAGCGCGACTGCGTCGAGTTCGACCAGCGCACTTGCCCAATCGAGTGTCTCGGCGACGCCCGGCGCCTTGAACAGCTCCTCCTTGCGGATCGCCTGCACGAAGGCGACGACCTGCTTTGCCAGCTTGGCCGGGGCCTCCGGTGCGCGCGCTTTCAGGATGGCAAGCTCGCGAGCCGTGTCGGGGTAGCCGACCCAGTGGTAGAGGCAACGGCGCTTCAACGCGTCGTGGATCTCGCGTGTACGGTTCGAGGTCAGGATCACGATCGGCGGCTCCGCCGCCTTGATAGTGCCAAGCTCGGGAATCGTCACCTGCGCGTCGGCCAGCACCTCGAGCAGGAAGGCCTCGAAGGCCTCGTCGGTGCGGTCGAGTTCGTCGATCAGCAGGATTGGCGCCCCGCCCTCCTGCGGCTCCAGCGCCTGCAAGAGCGGGCGCTTGACCAGATAGCGCTCCGAGAAGATGTCGGATTCGAGTCGGGCACGATCCCCCGCAGCGCCACCCGCCTCCGCGAGACGGATCGCCATCATCTGGCCCGCATAGTTCCACTCATAGACTGCGGAGGCGAGATCGAGCCCCTCATAGCATTGCAGCCGGATCAGGCGCCGCCCGAGCGCGGCCGCCAGCACCTTGGCAATCTCGGTCTTCCCCGTGCCGGCCTCGCCCTCCAGCAGCAGCGGTCGCTTCATGCGCAGAGCCAGATAGAGCACAGTCGCCAGCGCCCGATCGGCGACATAGCCCTGCGATTGCAGGAGGGAGAGCGTGGCGTCGATGGAACCGGGAGTTTTCAAGGGATTCTCGCGACGAAAGAGCAGAGCCGGTCAGGCCGCAGCGATGGCCTCGATCTCGAGAAGCCATGCTTCGTCGAAGATCCCGGCGATGACGACGGAGAGCGCAACCTTCCGGTCGCCAAGGATCTCCTTGCGCGACTGCCGGCTCTCCACAGCATAGCGGCGATCCGAGAGGAAGGTCGTGACCTTGACGAGGTTGTCGAGCGTCATGCCGGCAGCGTGCAACTGGGCCTCGATATTGCGCCAGACCAACCGTGACTGCTCGGCGAAGCTCTCCGGCACCGTTCCATCGCGCGTGCTCGGAATCTGCCCGCTGATGTAGAGTTGTCGGCTCGCGCCGGAAACCAGCAGAGCCTGCGCATAGCCGCCGGCTGCTTCAGGCGCCTCGGGCGCCGTGATGACCATCTTGTCCATGTTCTGCTCGCAACCAGCCAAAAATCCACCCAGTGCGGGGCAATTTCGTTTGTCGGCTCGTCCTACCATGAGTCGCCGCGCCGCACCTAACCATCTGATCTTTTAGCGGAATTTTTCAGTTCGCGTCCATGGTTGTCGATAGTCATCCACCGGCACCGCGGGAACTCGCAGAACAGGACGGAAACGAGAATGGCTCCACGGCTTGGCAGCAGCCTTCTCGAAACCCGGACCTAGCGAATGAAACTGGAGCAACATAGGAAGCCATACTTCCCACCGCCGCGCCGGGCATCTGCGTCGGCTACCGGCGCACCGCCAGCTGTCCCGGATCGTGGATTGCACGCTTCGCCGACGGCGCCGGCGCAAAGGTTTTGACGTTCTGGCAAAGCTGCGAGAAGGCGAAGCGACTGGCGTGCAGACACCAGAGCACAGTCGCCGAACTGCAGCTGACCGGGAGCGAAGCCGCAAGAATAGTGGTGGGTTTCCCTTGCGTTCTCCGCCATGCAGGCCAGCCTCGCCGACAAGCCGCACCGAAGAAAGGCGGTCACGTTTCAACACCGGGCGCTCAATTCCGGCCCGGATCGACTAGCCCGCCCCCCTCCAACGAGATCGCGGACAACGTCAGCGGCGCGACGAAGCCGGTTCGGCCGCGCGTGTTGCATAACTACTCAGTGCCAACGACCGCACTCCAAGCATCTCCCGCCCTGACAAAGCCTCCTCCCGTTGTGTAGACTGAGTTGCAGGGGGGATAGTGTATGGTTGAAGAAGAGGCGATTTGGCATGTGTTCGTCGGTGGTGCGCAGCACGGCCCACTGACCAAGGCCCAAGTTTTTGAATCCCTGAGTAGCGATGCACTCGTCGGAAGCGGCCTGGTCTGGCGTCCCGGTTTTACGGGCTGGAAGTCGGTCAGCGAGGTCAACGATTTCTCGCAGCCACCGCCGCAAATGACTGCTGAGCTAAAAGTCCCAGTACCGTCGCAAAACCTCGTAGATCAGCCCGCTAAGACAGATGCGCCATTGGTAGGCAAGAAGTGGAGCCTTTGGAAAAGCGCCAGCATCGGGCTTCTCGTTAGTGCCTTGACCCTTCTCATGCAGGTCGCCAACGGCCGAGGATTCGAACTCGCGAGTTATGCCCACACTGGCAGCGCCGCGACGATTGGCGCTTTGATTGGTCAAACTCTTGCAGCACCACTGATTTTTTCTTTAGTCGCTGCAGTACGAAATTTTTTCCACAGGCGGCAGTCAAGATCGAGCGCGAGTGCTGTTAAGTGGGCACTCACTTTCGCGGCGCTTCTTACGGGAATTCTTGCAGCTCTGTTTGTCTACGGAGAGCTCTTCTTCTCCAGCACCGAAAAAATCAGTGGAGCGGCACGAAATAGCACTGTCGCTGATATACACGGGACCTGCGTCCAGAGGCAACGCTCGATCAGCCAAGCTGCGACCGAAGCACAGATCCAAAGCTACTGCACCTGCGTTAGCGAGAAGTTGGCCGACAGCACCACGTACAGACACCTTGGGACCAAGCTTGACGCCAGCGCCCTTGCCGATCTGCGGCAAAGGGCTGAGGCAGTGGGTGCCGCATGTCGTTGACCCATTCCCCGCCCGCATTCGGGACCTAAGTCCGTCTCGCGAGACGGACTTAGCGCTTCATCGCGGTTCCGATGACGCGCCCGCAGGAAACGCTGGAGGTCGTCGCGCCTTGTGTGTTGGTCGAGGCAGACCCGGTCGTCCTGCCTTGCGAGTTGCAGAACGTGGTTCAGCCTTTGCTGTCGGTTGCGGATCTCCCAACGATCCGCTCGGAGCTGGAATCCTCCCCTGTGTGGGGGAGGATTCCGTCGCAGGTCAATCGGCTTCGGCTATTTGCCCGTCGCCCTGGCAACTGCTTCCCGTGCCATCACGCCAATCAGATGGGCCCGATACTCGGCATCGGCATGCATGTCGGCATTGATGCCCTTGGCCGTGTGCTTGATGCCATCGAGAGATTTCGCAGCGAACCGGGCCTTCAGAGCGGCCTCGGCCTCCGGCCAGCGGAAAACGCCGCCTTCGCCGGCGCCCGTCACCGCGACACTGACCTCCGAGCCCCGCTTGGCCACGAAGACGCCGACCAGCGCATAGCGGGAAGCCGGGTTGCGGAACTTGGCGTAGCCTGCCTTCGACACCAGCGGGAAGGAGATCCTGACGACAATCTCGCCCTCCTCCAGCGCCGTCTCGTAGAGGCCGGTGAAGAACTCTTCGGCCGTGAGCTTGCGCTTGTTGGTGACAATGGTGGCGCCGAGCGCCATGAGCGCCGCCGGATAATCCGCCGCCGGGTCGTTATTGGCGACAGAGCCGCCAATCGTGCCGCGATGGCGCACATGCGGGTCGCCAATATGCGAGGCGAGATAGGCCAGCGATGGGATCGCCTCCCGGACGACAGCCGAGTCCGCCACTTCGGCATGGGTCGTCATCGCACCGATGACGACATTGCGCCCCTTGCGCTCGATGCCCCTGAGATCGGCGCAACCGCCGAGATCGACGAGGTGTGTCGGCGACGCGAGGCGCTGCTTCATGGTCGGCAGCAGGGTGTGCCCGCCGGCCAGCAGCTTGGCATCCTCCTTCTTGGCGAGGAGGCCAGCGGCCTGGCGGGCCGTGGCCGGGCGATGATAGGTGAAAGCGTACATCGTGTTGTCCTTTCAGATCACTCGGCGGCCATTCGCTTGATGCTCTTCTGCGCTGCGCGCCAGACCACCTGCGGCGTTGCCGGCATGGTGACCTCCTCATGGCCGAGCGCATCGGTGATGGCGTTGATCACGGCCGGCGGCGAGGCAATCGCGCCCGCCTCGCCGCAGCCCTTGATGCCCAGCGGGTTGGACGGGCACGGCGTCACAGTCATGCCGACATCGAAGGACGGCAGATCGTCCGCACGCGGCATGCAGTAATCCATGAAGCTCGCAGTCACGAGCTGGCCGTCCTGATTGTAGCGCGCCCCTTCGAGCAGCGCCTGGCCGACGCCCTGGGCAATGCCGCCATGGACCTGGCCCTCGACGATCATCGGGTTGATCACGATGCCGAAATCGTCGACGGCCGCCCAGCGCTCGATCCTGGTGATGCCGGTCTCGGGATCGATCTCGACCTCGCAGATATGGACACCGGCCGGGAAGGTGAAGTTCGTCGGATCGTAGAACGCGCCTTCCTTCAGCCCCGGCTCGAGATCCTGCCCATTGAACTTGTGGGCGATGTAAGCCTGCAGCGCACAGGAGCCGAAATCGAGCGTCTTGTCCGTGCCCTTCACGTGGAAGTTGCCATCCTTGAAATCGATATCGGCCTCGTCCGCCTCGAGCACATAGGCCGCGACCTTCTTGCCCTTGGCGATGACCTTGTCGACAGCCTTGGCGATCGCGGACATGCCGACCGCGCCCGAACGGGAGCCGTAGGTACCCATGCCCATCTGCACCTTGTCGGTGTCGCCATGGATGATCGAGACATTCTCGATCGGGATGCCGAGCCGGTCGCTGACGAGCTGGGCAAAGGTCGTCTCATGGCCCTGGCCGTGGCTGTGCGAGCCGGTCAGCACCTCGACGGTCCCAACGGGGTTGACCCGCACCTCCGCCGATTCCCACAGGCCGACGCCAGCCCCCAGCGAGCCGACCGCAGCCGACGGTGCGATACCGCAGGCCTCGATATAGGAGGAGAAGCCGATGCCACGCAGCTTGCCGTTGCGGGCCGAGTCGCGCTTGCGCTTGGCGAGCCCCTTGTAGTCGATGATCTCCAGCGCCTTCTTCATCGAGGCGGCATAGTTGCCGGTGTCATACATCATGATCACCGGCGTCTGATGCGGGAACTTCTTGATGTAGTTCTGCATCCGGAACTTGGCTGGATCCTTGCCGAGTTCGCGCGCCGCAATCTCGACCAGGCGCTCGACCACGAAGGTCGCCTCCGGCCGGCCGGCGCCTCGATAGGCATCGACCGGAGCCGTGTTGGTGTAGACCGCATCGACCTCGCAATAGATCGCCGGGATATCGTACTGGCCCGACAGCAACGGGGCGTAGAGATAGGTCGGAACCGAGGACGAGAAGGTCGAAAGGTAGGCGCCGAGATTGGCCGTCGTCTTCACCCGCATGCCGATCATCTTGCCATCAGCGTCGGTCGCGAGCTCGGCATGGGTGACATGGTCGCGCCCATGCGCGTCGGAGAGGAAGGCCTCGGTACGGTCCGAGGTCCATTTCACCGGCCGGCCCACCTTCTTCGCAGCCCAGACGCAAACCGTCTCCTCGGCATAGATGAAGATCTTGGAGCCGAAACCGCCGCCGACATCCGGCGCGACGACACGCAGCTTGTTCTCCGGCGCAATGCCGATGAAGGCGGAAAGGACGAGCCGCGCAACATGCGGGTTCTGGCTGGTGGTGTAGAGCGTGAAGGCGCCCTCGCCCTGGTCGTAATCGCCGACGGCCGCGCGCGGCTCCATCGGGTTCGGCACCAGGCGGTTATTGACGAGATCGAGCTTCGTGACGTGCTTGGCCGCCTTGAACGCCTTTTCGGTCGCAGCCTTATCGCCGAGATGCCAGTTAAAGACCGTGTTGTCGGCAGACTCGGCATGGACCTGGGTCTTCGAGCTCGCAGCACTCGCCGTGTCGACCACCGCCGGCAGCACGCCGTAATCGACGCTGATCGCCTCGGCCGCGTCCCTGGCCTGCGCCAGTGTCTCGGCCACCACGACCGCGACATGGTCGCCGACATAGCGGACCTTGCCCTGCGCCAGCGCCGGGTGCGAGCCGGCCCGCATCGGCGAACCGTCCTTGTTATGGATCATCCAGCCGCAGATCAGCCCACCGATCTTATCGGCGGCAAGATCCTCGCCCGTGTAGATCCCAAGCACGCCGGGCATTGTCGCCGCGGCTTTCGCGTCGATCCTGTTGAGCGTGGCATGGGCATGCGGCGAACGCAGGAAATAGGCGTAGGTCTGGCCCGGCCTGTTGATGTCGTCGGTGTAGCGGCCCTGGCCGGTGATGAAACGGTGATCTTCCTTGCGGCGGACAGCGGCGCCGATTCCGGTTGCGGACATGGTGTTCCCTCCTCGCACAGCGCCTCTGGCGGACGCCTCATGGCTTGAGAACCGGCCTGCGCGGGAGCGCGCCGGCCGAAGGCGTTACTCGGCAGCCTTGCGCGTCGGCGTCGCCGCCTTGCCCATCGCCTCCGCCCCGGCAGCGATCGCCTTGACGATGTTGTGGTAGCCCGTGCACCGACAGATATTGCCATCGAGATCATCACGGATCGTCGCTTCATCGAGCGAATGGCCACGACGGCTCACCATATCGACCGCAGCCATGATCATGCCTGGAGTGCAGTAGCCGCATTGCAGGCCGTGATGCTCGCGAAATGCCTCCTGCATCGGATGCAGCACGCCGTTCACGGCGAGCCCTTCGATCGTCGTCACCGTGGCGCCATCGACCGAAAGAGCAAGCGTCGTACAGGACTTCACGGCTTTGCCGTCGAGATGGACGACACAGGCACCGCACTGGCTGGTGTCGCAGCCGACATGCGTACCGGTCAGCCGTAGGTTCTCGCGCAGGAGCTGCACCAGCAGGGTGCGAGGATCAACATTCGCGGTGACGGCCTTGCCGTTCACCGTCAACGAAACCGTGGCCATGAGCACATCTCCTGGGACCCTACGTCCGGCGCCCGGCCAGTGACCCTCCCAGCCACTGAAATCCGGAGCCGGAGCCGTTCGCGAAACCTCTAGCCTCATCAGGCAGTTTTTTCTTGGAACAGCTCGAAACGGAATGTGGACCCGGGATTTTGCGCGGTCAAGCGCGATGGCGACAAGATGAAGCGGCGATTTTGCGGGCTTTGAGTGCTGTTTTCGCCAAGCATCAACGCTGCACTGCAGCAAACGTACGTGTACGAAAACGCGCGCGAGAACGGCCTGCATTCGCAGAATGTTAACGCCGGAGATCCCAGCTTTGCTGATCGCTATCGAAGCTTTGCTCGGGATCATGAACGTGTCGGTGTCGACCATCTCTGATCAAATCCAGCGGCGCCTGCGCGCCATCGGCTTCGACGAGGCCCAGCGCGAGCGCCTGCGAAGCTATCGCTCCATTGTGGACCGTGTGATTGAGGGCCTCGTTGCCAAGGATTTTGCCCGTGCCTTCGTGATCCATGCGCCCCTGCGCAGCACGGTAGAGCCCGTCGCCGAAACGCTCTATCCGGCCGAAGCGGCACATTTCAAGCAACTGTTCGATGGAGAGTTCGGCGAAGCCTATTGCAATTCGATCGAGCGCTTATGTGTGCTGGAGCGCGTGGCCAAGGTCGGTCCACGCCCGCGGGTCTCGATCGCCTTCGCATTGTACCAGGCGATCTCGGTCGCCAGCCGTTGGCGCCTTGTCCTGTCGCCGAAGAAGGTGGGCCGCGATCTCTACATCATCGAGCGGATCCTGACCTACGACATCAATACCGCAATCACGATCGATCAGCAGATCGAGGCGGGCGAGGCCGAACGGCGCGGACAGGCCCTCGACAACGCCGCTGCGCTGATGAAGTCCCGCATCGGTCAGCTCGATACGACGATCAGCAGCGCGGTCGAGCAGTTCGTCTCGACCTCGTTCGAGACGACCGAAGCCACCACCTTCATCAAGAATCAGATTGGTAGTCTCGCCCACGCCTCCGCCCTCGTGCGCGAAAAAGCGATCCAGACGGCGGCCGCCACAGAAGAGATGTCGGCCAATATCGCCGAGATCGGGCACCGCGCCCGGCAAAGCCTCGCGATTGCCAATCGGGCCGTCGACGACGCGGAGGCGATGAATTCGGCCATCGCAAGGCTGCGCGAGGTCACCGGCAGCATCGGCACCGTAGTCGGGCTCATCGCCGATATCGCGGCACAGACCAATCTGCTCGCGCTGAACGCCACCATCGAGGCCGCACGCGCCGGGGAGGCTGGCCGCGGCTTCGCGGTCGTCGCCTCCGAAGTGAAATCGCTGGCGACCCAGACCGCCAGCGCGACGCAGGATATTGCCCGGCAGATCGCCGAACTGGCCGCCAGTGCCGAGGTCTGCGGCGTCCGCTCTGCGTCGATCGGCAAGACGATTGGCGAGATCAGGGGCGATTCCGAAGCGATCTCGGATGCCGTCGCCCAGCAAAGCTTCGTCACGACCAGCATCGCCCGCGATGCGGCCGAGGTCGCAAACAGCTCCGACGAAGCTATCGCCAGCGCGACCGCCGTCAATGACGGCCTTGCCACAACGGCAAGAGCGCTCGAACGTGCCAACACAGCCGCGTCAGACATCGCGCTCCAGATCGGAGCGGCTGAAGCGACCGTCAGCGAGGCTCTCGCGTCGCTGCGCAAGGCCTCGTAGATCACCGAACCGGACAGTGTATCCGGTTCGGTGATCTAACCTCCTGCGTTTGCATCGGATTTCCCGGGAACCGCATCCACGTTTCGGGCCGATGCTTTGGGCGCGCTCAGCCCTCGCTGACCGCCTTGGCGAAATTCGCAAAGAACTCGTCGGCAAGCTTCTTCGAGACCGAATCGATCAGTCGGGAACCAAGCTGCATCAGCTTGCCGCCGACCTGCGCCTCGACCTCGTAACTCAGCAATGTCTGCCCTGCTTCCGCGTCACTGAGCACGACCTTGGCGCCGCCCTTGGCGAATCCGGCGATCCCGCCCTCGCCCTCGCCCGCGATCCGGTAGCCATTCGGCGGATCGAGATCGGCAAGCTCGACCTTGCCGCGGAAGGTCGCCTTCACCGGCCCGAGCTTGACCTTCACCACCGCCGAGAAATGCGTATCGTCGTCCTTGGTAAGCTGTTCGCAGCCGGGAATGCAGGCCTTCAGCACCTCGGCATCGTTGAGCTTTGCCCAGACCACATCCTTGCTGGCGGGTAAGGTGACCTCGCCATTCATCGTCATCGCCACGGCGTCACTCCTCCATCTTGGCTGCGCCGAACGGCCCATGTTGCGGGCGAGCGCGCCTCGGGTCTATCCAAGGACCCATTGGCCTATCCTTGATCGGAAAGCGCCAGCCTAGACAAGGGGAGCGAGCCTGCATTGCGCCACGCATTTCCGAACACGCGGAGCCGCCATGACTGACCTGCCCGGTCTCTATGGCGAGCTCTTCGCCGATCACGAGATGGCAAGCCTGTTCGAAGACCGGGCACTTCTGCAAGGCATGCTGGATTTCGAGGCCGCGCTCGCTCGCGCCGAAGCGGCCGCCGACGTCATCCCCGCGGCCGCGGCCGACGTGATTGCGGCGGCCTGCAAGGCCGAGCTTTATGACATCGGCGCCATCGGCAGGGCCGCGACTCTTGCAGGCAACCCCGCAATCCCGCTGGTCAAGGAATTGACCGCCCACGTCGCTGCGGTCGATCCGGAAGCGGCCAAATGGGTGCATTATGGCGCAACAAGCCAGGACGTGATCGATTCCGGCCAGGCCCAGCAATATCGCACGGCCTACCGGCTGATCCTCCGGCGCTCCGCCCGTCTCGCCCACGCCCTCGCCGAACTGACGAAGCGCCATCGAAACACTCCGATGATCGGGCGCACCTTCCTCCAGCATGCCGTGCCGATCAGCTTCGGCGTCAAGGTGGCGCAGTGGCTTGGGCCGATCGTTCGCTTCCACGACGATTTCATGATCTACGGCCAGGCTTCGCATCAGTTGGGCGGAGCAGCCGGGACCCTGGCCTCGCTCGGCGACAAGGCTGAAGCCGTGCTCCAGAACTTCTCCAGGACGATGCCGGCGATCGGCGCGGTCCTGACGCCCTGGCACACGGAGCGGCACCGGCCGGCGCGGATCGCGGCCGAGCTTGGCATCGTCATGGGGCATCTCGGCAAGATCGCGCAGGACACGGCGCTGATGGCGCAGACCGAAATCGGCGAACTGGCCGAGCCGGAAGCGCCCGGCAAGGGCGGCTCCTCCGCCATGCCGCACAAGCGCAACCCGGTGCTGTGCACCCTGATCCTTGCCGGAGCGAAGCGCGCTCCGGGGCTGGTCTCGACCATGCTCGCGGCGATGCCGCAGGAGCACGAGCGCGCCATGGGCGGCTGGCATGCCGAATGGCGCACGCTTGCCGAACTCTTCATCATCGCCGGTACGGCACTCCATCAAAGTGTGGCGCTGATCGAGGGCCTGCAGGTCTTTCCGGAACGGATGCGGCAGAATCTCGAGCTCACCCACGGCCTGGTCATGGCCGAACGGGTTTCGCTCGCGCTCGCAGCGTCGATCGGCCGGGCCGAGGCGCATCACCTGCTCGAGGAGGCAAGCCGCGACTGCGTGGCCAGCGGCAGGCATCTCAAGTCCATTCTCGCCGAGCATCCGGCGCTCGCCGGCCGCCTTCGTGAAAGCGAACTCGACATCTTGTTCGATCCCGCGACCTATCGCGGAGCGAGCGACTGCATCATCGACCGGATACTCGCGCTCTACGAAGAAGAGCGCGAGTATATGGACTGACATGCTGCAACTGACCGACGAAGAACGGGCGATTGCCTCCGGCGCGCGAGGCGGCGGCTCAGCGATGGCCTTGCGTATCGTCGCCGAAGCCGCTCGCCTGATGGGTGCGCGGAGGTTGATACCCGTTGCCTCGGCCCATATCGACGGCGCGCTCTACCACGGCGATTCCGGCACGCTCTTCGCGGAGAAGCTGGTCGAGGGCGGCGCCAGGGTCGCTGTGCGGGCGACGCTGAATGTCGGCTCCCTCGCCCCCGCCGGCTGTGCCGCGATCCGCCTCGCCGCGCATCAGCGCGATATGGCGGCCCGCATGATGCGCGCCTATGAGGCGATGGGCTGCGAACCGAGCTGGACCTGTGCGCCCTACCAGGCCGGACACCGCCCCGCACAGGGCAGCGACGTTGCCTGGGGCGAGTCGAACGCCGTCGTCTTCTGCAACTCGGTGCTGGGCGCGCGCACCAACCGCTATGGCGATTTCCTCGACATCGCCTGCGCGATTGCCGGGCGCGCCCCGGATTACGGCCTCCACCGCGCCGAGAACCGCGTCGCGGAGTTGCTGCTCGACGTCGGAGGGCTCTCGAAGGAGCTGCGCCGGTCGGATGTGTTCTATCCCGTGCTCGGCACCTTTCTTGGACGCGCAGCCGGGAGCACGGTCGTCGTCATCGAGGGGCTTCAGGATTGTACGACCGAGGACCGTCTCAAGGCGCTCGGTGCGGCTGCTGCCTCGGCCGGAGGCGTCGGCTTGTTTCATGTCGCCGGTGTCACGCCCGAAGCTCCTGATCTCGCCACGGCACTCGGGGACCGCCCCCCGAAACAGCGCATCGTGCTGACGCATCAGGAGATGCAGGCGACCCTTGCGCGGCTCTCCACGGCAGGCGCCACCGACCGTATCGACGCAGTCGCGATCGGCTCGCCACACCTTTCCCTGAAGGAGATGGGTGAGCTGGAAAACCTGCTCGCGGACCGCACGCTCTCTCGCCCGCTTTACGCCAATACCGGTCGCCACGTGCTCCAACCTCTGGAAGCGCAGGGGCGCCGCAAGCGACTCGAAGCCGCCGGCGTCATCTTCGTCGTCGATACCTGCGTGGTGGTGACGCCGATCCTGCCCGAGATCGAAGGCGCGGTGCTGATGACGAACTCCGGCAAGTTCGCGCAATATGCACCGGGCAATACCGGCTACGCCGTGACCTACGGCTCGCTCTCCGAATGCGTCGAGAGTGCCGTCGCCGGTCGCCTCGTCAGGGAGCCCAGGACATGGTCTTGAAGGGCGAAATCCTGATCCCCGGCGGCAACGTGAAGGGCGAGTGCCTGGCGCTCAGCGCAGCAATCAGCTTCTGGGGCGGCGTCGATCCGCGCACGGGCATGATCATCGATGCGCGCCATCCCGAGCGAGACCGCAACATCGCTGGCACTGTGCTCGCCCTGCCCGGCACGATCGGTTCGTCCTCTGCCTCGGCCGTGCTGCTCGAACTCGTCCACGCCGGGAACGCGCCCGCGGCGATCCTGATGGATGCGCCCGATGCGATCCTGCTGCTCGGCCTCGTCGTCGCGCGTGAGATGGGTTGGCCGACGCCGCCGGCTCTGCGGCTACCCGCATCGCAGCAAGCGGCGCTTGCAGGTAAGACGCTTCTGATCAGCAGCGACGGCAACATCGCGGTACAATAGGCCAGGGAGAGACAGGACGATGCCGATCGAGACCATCCGGGGCGAGCCCTTCAATATCCGCTTCGACGGGCCTGAGGACGCACCTGTCCTGATGCTCTCGAACTCACTCGGCACCGATCTGCACATGTGGGATCCGCAGATTCCCGAATGGACCAAGCAGTTCCGCGTCCTGCGCTACGACTCGCGCGGCCATGGCAAATCGACGGCGCCGGACCGGCCCTATTCGCTGGCCGAACTCGCCGGCGACGCGATCGGCATCATGGACCATTTCGGCCTGGACAAGGTGCACTGGTGCGGCGTTTCCATGGGCGGAATGGTCGGGCAATGGCTCGCGACCCATGCCCCCAGGCGGCTCCACCGCGCGGTGCTGGCCAACACCTCCGCTCGGATGGGACCGCCCGATCTCTGGAACGGCCGCATCCGCAATGTCCGCGCCAATGGCATGGGGCCGCTGGTGCAGCCGACGCTGGAACGCTGGTTCAGCCCGGGTTTCCGCGAGCGCGACGAAAAGACCGTGGAGGCCGTGAGTGCGATGCTCACTACCACGCCACCGCTCGGCTATGCCGGCTGCTGCGCCGCGATCCGCGACATGGATCAGCGCGAGGCGATCTCGGCAATCGTCCTGCCCGTGCTGGTGATTGTCGGCGCGCTCGACCCGGCCACACCGCCCGCCGTCGGCCAGCAGATCGCCGATTCCATCCACGGTGCAGAGCTTGTCACGCTCGATGCCGCCCATCTCTCCAATCTGGAGCAGCCCGAGGCTTTCGGCCGAGCTGTTCTCGACTTCCTGAACGCCTGAGGAGGCCGCCATGGACGACGTCACCCGCTATGCCAATGGCATGAAGACCCGCCGCGCCGTGCTTGGTGAGGCCTATGTCGACAAGGCCAGCGCCGGTGTCACCGAGTTCAACCGCGACTGGCAGGAATTCATCACCCGAACGGCCTGGAACGACATCTGGAACCGGCCGGGGCTGATCAAGCGTGAGCGCTCGCTCATCGTGCTTTCGATTGCAGCCGCGCTCGGCTCCTGGGGCGAATTCCGGATCCATGTCCGTGGCGCATTGAACAACGGATTGACGCGCGACGAGATCAAGGAAGTGCTGATGCAGACGGCGATCTATGCCGGCGTGCCAGCCGCCAATCACGCCTTCAAGGAAGCGGCCATCGTCTTCGCCGAGGTCGACGAGGAAGCGGGAAAGGTCTGACGGCCCTTCAGATCTCGGAGAAACCACGCCGCCTGTAGACCAGCCCGCTGCCCTGGCCCCGGCCGCCGATCGCCACGACCTCTCCGATCAGGATGCGGTGGGTCGCGACACGGTGCACCTCGATCAGCCTGCAGTCGAAGGCGACCAGCGAGCCGGCGAGTGCCGGCGCTCCGGTCACGAGCGTCGTCCACTCGGCCGTCGCGAAACGGGCCTCGCCTTCGATGCCCCGACGCCGCGCAAAGATCTCGGCGAGGTCCCCGTCACTGCCCGCCAGCGTGTTGATGCAGAAAGTCCCGCTCGCCTCGATCGCGGCGAGCGTGCGGCTGATGCCGTCGACACAGACCAGCATGGTCGGCGGCGCGTCGGACACCGAGGCGACCGAGGTCGCAGTCAGGCCCCCGCGGCCCGTCGTGCCCCGCGTGGTGACGATATGCACGGCGCTCGTGACCTGCGCCATTGCCTGACGGAAGGCCGGCGCATCAGGAATGGCCGTCACATGGGGCACGGCCTGGAACGTCTTGGTCATCAGCCCGATCTGCAGGAATGGAGGTCTTCGCCGGCTGATGTAGGGATTTTCCGACGCGATGGCCAGCGCACAGCCGCAATGTCATGCCGTCATGGGCGCCACGGCCCTCGAAATAGATATATCAATGGCGCACGCGCCCCACAATTCTCAGTCAAGGCCGAGCGTCGCCAACATGCCGGCGCGCAAGTGCTGCATCAGGGCATCGCTGGCTGCACTCGCCGCGGCAGGATCCTCCGTCGCCAGGGCCTGGGCGAAGGCGACATGGTGCCCCGCCGCCGGCACCAGATCGTCCTCACGCTCGAAATAGTACCAGGCGCGCCGGATCAGGGCCTGCAGCGGCTCGACGGCGCGTGTCGCATAGGGGCTGCGTGCGGCGGCGGCGACCGCCGCATCGAGCTCCTTGTCGAGCCGCATATAGGCATTGGCATCGCCGGCCTCGGCTGCAGCGCGCATGGCGCGCGCCTTTTCGATGATGACGATGCGCTCGCGCGGACTCGCCCGCTTCGCCGCGTCCGATGCGATCAGCCTCTCCAGCACCTCCCGCGCATCCAGAGCCGCCATGATGTCGATGGCGTTGATGCCGGTGACGACGACGCCCTTGCGCGGCAGGATGTCGACCAGCCCCTGCTGTGCGAGGCGGATCAGGGCCTCGCGAACCGGCGTGCGCCCGACCCCGACGAGATCGATCAACTGGGCTTCGGTCAGCACCGCGCCGGGCCTCAGGGAGAGCGTCACGATGGCCTCCTCGAGACGGCGATAGGCGGTCTCCGAGAGGCTCGTCGCAGCGCCGGGCGGAACACGCACATCCGTATCGAGAGGCAGCTGGGTTTCTTCGTTGGAGCGCATGCTCATTTCGCTCCCGCGGGACGGAAGGCGAGGATTGACGCGACATCCAGCATTGATATATCACCATGACCGATACGGGCCGGCCGCAGCCGCAATGCAATCTGCAAGCGAAACGTCCTCATACGCAAGAAGCATTCTGCGATGACGAAATGCATCAGCGCCCTGCCTTCCGGACCACCAGGCTCACGCCCCACTGACGATCTCGACTTCGCCGAGATCGCCCCGCGCCGATCGCTTCGCGGCGCATATCGGCGTCGACGATCTCTCGCCAAATCTGGTTGCAGGGCCGAGACCGGAGCAATCCTTCGCTGGACCTATTCGCGGCTCGACGTCGCGGCGCGACTCGGCCTGAACATCAAGCTGGTCGAGGCGGCGGTGATCAACTCGCGTGATCGCCACATGTATCGCACGGGAGGGTGCGGAGCGCGCCTGCCTTGCGGCCGTCGTCAAGGCAGCGGAAGCCAAGTGGCTAGCCTGCCGAAACTCTGATCCATTCTCCGGGAGGCACCGTGGCTTTCACCTGCACGACACCCGCCGTTCCGACCGTCCAGCAGGACGACGAAACGATCCGCATCACCCGTTGGGACTTCGAGCCCGGTGCCGTGACCGGCTGGCACAGCCATGGCTGGCCCTATTTCGTCGTCATGCTGTTCGATGGAACGCTGCGCATCCATGACGGGACGAAAGTCACCGACGTTCCGCTGACTCAGGGTCAGGCCTATCTGCGCCCGGCCGGAATCCAGCATGACGTGATGAACGGTTCGGACCACCCGATCGCCTTTATCGAGATCGAGGTGAAAAAGCCGGGCGCCCTGAAGGAGCTCAGCCTTTCATGAAGATCGCGATCGTCGGAGCAGGCATTGTGGGCATCGCCACTGCGCATGCCCTGCTTGATGACGGTCACGAGGTTTTGATCATCGATAAGGAAGGGCCGGCCTTCGGCCCTTCGCGCGGCAATGCCGGGTGGATCGCACACACGGACATCCTGCCGATTGCGAGCCCGAAGAATCTGCGGCAGGTGCCGAGTTTCCTGGCCGATCCGCTTGGACCGCTCGCCATCCGCCCTGCCTATCTGCCAAAGCTCCTGCCCTGGCTGGCCCGCTTCATCCTGGCCGCGCGCCCTGCAGCCTATGAACGCTCGATCCAGGGCCTCGGCGCCCTGCAGCAGCGGGCCTTGCCGGGCTGGCTGAAGCTGGCCCAGACCACGAATCTCAGCCGCCACATTCATCGCAATGGCGGTCTCTACGCCTTCACCGACAACGCCGCCTTCGCGGAAGCCCGGCGCATCGCGCAGCGGCAGGCAGAATTTGGCATCAAGGTCGAGATGATCGGCCCTGACGTGCTTCGCCAATTCGAACCCGCCCTGAAGGACCGCTTCGTCGGAGCAGCGTTCCACCCCGAGACCGCTCATATCAGCGACCCGCTCGAACTGACGCTCGCCCTGTTCGAGGCGGCGCTGGCGCGTGGCGCCCAATTCGAGAAGGCCGAGGTCATCAACCTCTCAATGGCCGCGCGCCCTGCCCTGATCGGCCGCGACGGCTGGCAGCGCGTGGTCGACCGCGCCGTGATCGCCGCAGGAGCCTGGTCGAGGCCGCTCGCTGCCGCTCTCGGAAACGCTGTGCCGCTCGAGACCGAGCGCGGCTACAATGTCAGCTTCCCCGGCAGCACAGGGCTGACATCCCGGCCCATCGGTTTCGAAGGGCATGGCTTCGTCATGACCCCGCTCGACAGCGGCTTGCGCATTGGCGGCGCGGTCGAGTTCGGTGGCCTCGATGCACCACCCAATCACGCGCGGACGCGGGCGCTCTATGATAAGGCCGCCAACCTCGTCGACGGCTTGCCTGCCTTCGGCAGTGGCCGTCTCTGGATGGGTTTCCGGCCGTCATTGCCGGATTCCCTACCGGTGATCGGCAAGGCAGCGCGCAACCCAAGCGTCGTGCTCGCCTTCGGACACGGCCATTACGGCATGACGCAATCTGCTGTGACCGGCGGCCTCGTCGCCGATCTGATCGCCGGTCGCCCGTCGGCGATTGATCTCGGCCATTTCAGCCCGGACCGGTTCTGAGGGGCGGCATGGCTGATCCCGACCTGATCATCCATATCAATGGTTGGCCGGGCTGCGGGAAACTGACCATCGGCCGCGAGCTGGCGAAGCGGCTGGGCGCCCGCCACAAGCTGACCGCCCCCATGGTGCTCGCCTCGCTGCGTGCCAATTACCGATTGCTTAGAGCCCCGGGGCTGCCTCTGGTCGAACTCGACGTCAGCGACCTCGCACCCGAGGCTGCTGCCGCGATTCTTGCCGAGCGCTGTCGCTCAGCGCTCGAATTGGGCCGCGGGAACGCGGAGCGAGCGCGATGATGGTGTCGGGCGCGCCCCTCACATCCCCCGACGCACGACCATGCCGCCAAGGGCGGCAGTGCCAGGACGTTATTATACCTTCGATCGAGGGCTGGCCCCGGATGATCGACGACAGCACGATCGCCACCGACGATCGCGCCCCGCAGACCCGCGGCTGCAAGGTGGCCGATCGCACCCAACAGCCCCTGCCAACACCCTTTTTACTTGCACGAAGGAAGATGCTGCACCGCACAATAGACAATCATCTTGCGCCAAATTGGCGCTGCACTGCACAGAATTCTGCCTGTTTCGAGAGCAAGCGGTCCGAGATTGCTTTTGACAGAAATATGGCATGGGTGGATTGTCGCAGGCGCAAGCCATTGGTAGCTCTGCATAGCAATCGCATCCCGCATGCGTCGGCGTCATGCCGGCGAAGAGAACGGGAGCTGGTTCGAGGGGTTAGACGTCGTCAATGGAAGTATTCCTCCAGCAGCTCATCAACGGGCTGACCCTGGGGTCGATCTACGGCCTCATCGCCATCGGCTACACGATGGTCTTCGGAATCATCGGCATGGTGAACTTCGCCCATGGCGACGTTTTCATGCTCTCCGCGTTCATCGCGCTGATCTTCTTCATGCTGATCGCCTCCTGGTTCGGCGCCGGCCTCATCGTCCTGGCATTGATCTTCGTGCTGGTGCTGGCGATGTTCTTCACGTCGCTGTGGAACTGGACGATCGAGCGTGTTGCCTACCGGCCGCTGCGCGGTTCCTTCCGACTGGCCCCACTGATTTCGGCCATCGGCATGTCGATCTTCCTGACGAATTTCGTCCAGGTCGTGCAGGGCCCGCGCAACAAGTCGATCCCGCCGATGCTGAACAAGTCGATCACGCTGATCGACAGCGCGACCTACACGGTCCAGATCTCCTACAAGCAGATCGTCATCATCCTCACCACCGCGATCCTGCTCGCCGCCTTCTGGTTCATCGTGCAGAAGACCTCTCTGGGTCGCGCCCAGCGCGCCTGCGAACAGGACCGCAAGATGGCCGGCCTGCTCGGCATCGACGTCGACCGCACCATCTCCATCACCTTCGTGATGGGCGCAGCGCTCGCCGCCGTCGCCGGCGTGATGTACCTCGTGCTCTATGGCGTCGTGAACTTCGCCGACGGCTTCACGCCAGGCGTGAAGGCCTTCACCGCGGCGGTTCTGGGTGGCATCGGCTCCCTTCCCGGCGCCGTGATCGGCGGATTGCTGATCGGCCTGATCGAAGTGTTCTGGTCCGCCTATTTCACCATCGACTACAAGGACGTCGCCGCCTTCTGCATCCTTGCGGTGGTGCTCGTCTTCATGCCGTCCGGCATCCTCGGTCGTCCCGAAGTCGAGAAGGTCTGACGCATGGCTCCCGTTACACAGTTACCGGCCGCACGCCAACTCGACATGATGAAGGCGCTGAAGGAAGCCGCCTTCGCCGCCGTCGTCACCTTCGGCCTGTGTATCCCCATCATCGCCTGGGGCACTCGCCAGAACCTCGACAACGTCCTCGTCCTCGATCCACGTTGGGACGCCGTCGCCTGGGCTGTTGCGATCATCTTCGTCGGCCGCTTCCTGATGGCGTTGCGCCAGCAGAAGCGCGGCGAAGGCAAATCGGTGGTGCGGCTGCTGCCGCATGGCACGATCGGCTTCTTCCAGCGCCATTCGCGCCTGTTCTCGCTGGCCGGGCTCGGCTTTCTCGTCACTTTCCCAATCATTGCCATCACGCTGGCGGGCTGGGGCGGCGCGCTGAAGTGGATCGACAATTTTGGCGTCCAGATCCTGATCTACGTCATGCTCGGCTGGGGGCTGAACATCGTCGTCGGCCTCGCCGGCCTGCTCGATCTGGGATATGTCGCCTTCTACGCCGTCGGCGCCTATTCCTACGCGCTGCTCGCCAAGAATTTCGGCCTGTCCTTCTGGATCCTGCTGCCGATGTCCGGAATCCTCGCGGCCTTCTGGGGCATGCTGCTCGGCTTCCCCGTCCTCAGGTTGCGCGGCGACTATCTCGCTATCGTCACCCTCGCCTTCGGCGAGATCATTCGCCTCATCCTGATCAACTGGGTCGAGTTCTCGAACGGCTATGCCGGCATCTCGGGCATTCCGCGCCCGACCTTCTTCGGCATTCCGTTCACGGCGGCCGATGACGGCTTTGCCGCGGTGTTCGGGCTCGAATTCTCGCCGCTCTATCGCACCATCTTCCTCTACTACGTCATCCTTGGACTGGCCCTGCTCACAGCGTTCGTCACGCTGAGGCTGCGTCGCCTACCGGTCGGACGCGCCTGGGAGGCGCTACGAGAGGACGAGATCGCCTGCCGCTCGCTCGGCATCAACACCACCAACACCAAGCTGACGGCCTTTTCGCTCGGTGCAATGTTCGGTGGCTTCGCCGGCTCATTCTTTGCTGCACGCCAGGGCTTCATCTCGCCTGAGTCTTTCGTCTTCATGGAATCGGCGATCATTCTCGCCATCGTCGTGCTCGGCGGCATGGGCTCGCTCTGGGGCGTCGCCATCGCGGCCAGCGTGATGATCGGCGGCACCGAACTCCTGCGCGAACTCGATTGGCTGAAGCAGATCTTCGGCCCCGATTTCGATCCGACCAAATACCGCATGCTGATCTTCGGCTTCGCCATGGTCGTAATCATGATCTGGAAGCCACGCGGACTGATATCGACACGCGAGCCGACAGCCTTTCTCAAGGAGAAGAAGGCGATCTCGGCCGATATGGTCCAGGAAGGCCACGGCTGATGACAACCCCTCCTCTGCTTCAGGTCGAACATCTGACGATGCGCTTCGGCGGCCTCACCGCCGTCAACGATCTTTCCTTCGAGGCACGCAAGGGCGACATCACCGCCCTGATCGGCCCCAACGGAGCCGGCAAGACCACTGTCTTCAACTGCATCACGGGCTTCTACAAACCGACCGAAGGCATGATCACGCTGACCCAGGACAGCGGCGCGAGCTTCCTGCTCGAGCGCATGCCCGACTTCCGGATTTCCTGGAAAGCCAAGGTCGCCCGCACCTTCCAGAACATTCGCCTGTTCGGCGGCATGACCGTGCTGGAGAATCTGCTGATCGCGCAGCACAACCCGCTGATGATCGCGTCGGGCTTCACCTTCCTCGGCGTGCTCGGCATCGGCGGCTACAAGGCGCGCGAGAAGGAAGCGATCGAGAAGGCCAAGTTCTGGCTGGAGAAGATCAACCTGATCGATCGCGCCGACGATCCGGCCGCCGACCTGCCCTATGGCGATCAGCGCCGCCTCGAGATCGCGCGCGCCATGTGCACCGACCCCGTGCTGCTCTGCCTGGACGAACCCGCGGCGGGCTTGAACCCGCGCGAGAGCCACGATCTCAACACACTTCTGCTCTCGATCCGCAAGGATATCGGCACGGCCCTGCTGCTGATCGAGCATGACATGTCGGTGGTGATGCAGATTTCCGATCACGTCGTGGTGCTCGACTATGGCACCAAGATCTCCGACGGCACCCCGGCCGAGGTGCAGGCCGATCCGCGCGTGATCGCGGCCTATCTCGGCGTCGACGACGAGGAAGTCGCCAAAGTGGAAGCAGAGGTCGGACTGTGATGACGGACGCCGCGCCTCTGCTCTCCGTTCGCGGGGTCAAGACCTATTACGGCAAGATCATCGCTCTGAAGGGCGTCGATGTCGACGTGCATGAGGGTGAGATCGTGACGATGATCGGCGCGAACGGCGCCGGCAAATCGACGCTGATGATGACGATCTTCGGCAATCCGCAGGCCCGCGAAGGCACGGTGACCTATGAGGGCCGGGACATCACGAAGCTGCCGAGCCACGAGATCGCCCGGCTGGGCATCGCGCAATCGCCGGAAGGACGTCGCATCTTCCCGCGCATGACCGTATTCGAGAACCTGCAGATGGGCGCCGCGGTGCGCGACCTCGCCCATTTCGAAGAGGATCTCGAAAAGATCTGCGAGCTCTTTCCGCGCATTCGCGAGCGCCTGCAGCAGCGAGGCGGAACGCTTTCGGGCGGCGAGCAGCAGATGGTGGCGATCGCGCGCGCGCTCATGGCGCGGCCGAAGCTGCTGCTGCTCGACGAGCCGTCGCTCGGACTGGCGCCACTGATCGTCAAGCAGATCTTCGAGGCGATCCGCGAACTCAACCGCACGCAGGGGCTGACCGTGTTCCTGGTCGAGCAGAACGCCTTCCACGCCCTGAAGCTCGCCCATCGCGGCTATGTCATGGTCAACGGCGTCATCACCATGAGCGGCACCGGCCAGGAATTGCTGGCGAACCCGCAAGTCCGGGCCGCCTATCTCGAAGGCGGGCGGCACTAGAGCCGCATGACACATCGAGGTTCAGGGCGACATGCGGTCGACATCAGGCTCAGAATCCTAGGAGCACAACGATGCAAGGCATAATCTACGAGGAGCCGACCATCTGGCTGTTCCTGCTGGTCACCGTCGTCATGGGTGGCTGGGCGGCCTGGATGACCGGGCGGGCGGTGGCGATGACCTGGCGGCCGGCGTTCCAGCTGGTGCTCTATATTCTCGTGCTGGGCCTCTTCGTCCGCTTCATCCATTTTGCCCTGTTCCAGGCCACTCTGCTGACCCTGCACTATTATATCATCGACACGATCGTGCTGATGGCCTTCGGCTTTGCCGGCTGGCGCTACAACCGCGCCCGGCAGATGACGACGCAATATCGCTGGCTCTATGAGCGCACCGGACCCTTCGGCTGGAAGCCCCGGGAAGGCGGCTAACCCCCTCTGAAAGAGCGAAAAACCACACCGAGCTTGCCGCGTGACAGACCGTCGAAAAAGCGCAAGACTGCATTTCACGGTGGCACCACGCGCCGAGACGGGCCGAAACTTTGGCCCGTTCATAGTGACAATACAGGGGAGTCTCATCTCATGAAGAAACTGCTGTTGGGCGGTATCGCGCTCGGCGCGGTCCTCGCCTTCTCCGGCGTGGCCAATGCTCAGATCAAGCTCGGCGTCGGCGGCCCGATCACCGGCCCGAACGCAGCCTTTGGCGCGCAGCTCAAGAACGGCGTCGAACAGGCTGTGGAGGATATCAATGCGGCCGGCGGCGTGCTCGGCCAGAAGATCACCGTCTCGGTCGGCGACGACGTCTCCGACCCGAAGCAAGGCGTCTCCGTCGCCAACAAGTTCGTCGGCGACGGCGTCAAGTGGGTGGTCGGTCACTTCAACTCCGGCGTCACGATGCCGGCATCCGAAGTCTATGCCGAGAACGGCATCCTGATGATCAGCCCCTCGGCCACCAACCCGAAGGTCACCGAGCGCGGTCTCTGGAACACCTTCCGGACCTGCGGTCGCGACGACCAGCAGGGCAGCGTCGCCGCCGCCTATCTTCTGAAGAACTTCAAGGACAAGAAGATCGCCGTCGTCCACGACAAGACGACCTATGGCCAGGGCCTCGCAGACGAGACCAAGAAGGGCCTCAATGCCGGCGGCGTCAAGGAAGTGCTCTATGAAGGCGTGAATGCGGGCGAGAAGGACTTCTCGGCCCTCGTCTCCAAGATCAAGGCAGCCGGTGCCGACTACCTCTACTGGGGTGGCCTGCACACCGAAGGCGGTCTGATCGTGCGCCAGATGCGCGACCAGGGCCTGAAGACCGTGCTGGTCTCCGGCGACGGCATCACCACCGACGAGTTCGCCACGATCGGCGGTCCCGGCGTTGAAGGCACCCTGATGACCTTCCCGCCGGACCCGCAGAAGCGTCCCGAGGCGGCTGCCGTCCTCAAGAAGTTCGAGGCGCGCAAGTTCAAGCCGGAAGCCTATACGCTGTACAGCTACGCCGCCGTGCAGATCATGGCGGAAGGCGCCAAGCGCGCGAACTCGACCGACCCGAAGAAGATCGCCGCCGCGCTCCATGGTGGGGAGGCCGTGAAGACCGTGATCGGCGACATCTCCTTCGACAAGAAGGGCGACATCACCCGTCCGGACTACACCGTCTACACCTGGAAGAAGGGCGCCGACGGCAAGATAACCTACGTCGAGAATTGATCTCGGCTGCTAATCGATCCTGATCCGACCAGCCCGTCCCGGAGCGATCCGGGGCGGGTTTCGTTTTGCAGCACCGTCCTACAGCCCCTTGAGGAAGGTCGCGAAACGCAGCAGACCGTCCGGCCAGGGGCCATGCCCGGATTCTGAATTGAGATGGCCGCCATCGCCGGCATCGACGAACTCGGCGCCCCAGGCCTCGGCCAACGCCCTTGCCTCATCCTGCGTGCAGTAGGGATCGGTCGTGCTGGAGATGAGGATGGCGGGGAATGGCAGTTTCTCGCGCCGATGCGCGATGAAGTCGTGCGCCATGCCGGGGATCGCCTGCTTCGCGCGCTCCGAGGCCGGCGCCACCAGGAAAGCTCCGGCGACTTCGCCGGGCTTCAGATGTTCTGCCGCATGAGCCACCGCGCTGACGCCGGCGGAATGCGCAACCAGCACCACCGGCCGCTTGGCTGCGCGGACGGCAGCGACGATCCGGTTTGCCCAGGCGTCCCGGGCAGGCTTGTACCAATCGTCCTGCTCGACGCGCCGGGCAGTGGTGAGCTTGGCCTCCCAGCGGCTCTGCCAATGGTCCGCGCCAGAGCCGGACCAGCCAGGAATGATGAGGATGTCGGCGTCGGACGAGCGCATTGCAATCAATCGGGTTTCAGGGCGAGGCCACTCGACAGGGCATGAGCCCAGTCGCGTCGGCCCCGGGACAGGGCAAGGTCAGCCGCAGCGGACCAGTCGTAACGTAGGGCGTGAAACGAAAAGCGCCAGCCCGCGCGGCAGCGCTCGGCAATGCCATAGCGCGCATGCGGGCTTTCCGCCTGCAAGCGCACCGAGGTTGCCATGCGAATCGGCGGGGACGGCAACCCGCGCGGGTTCAAGCTTCGCCGAAGACTCGCGCGAAAATCGTGTCGACATGCTTGAAGTGATAGCCCTCGTCGAACATCGCCTCGAGCTCGGCAGCCGAGAGCTTCGCCGTCACGTCCCTATCGGCCTTGAGATTGGTGAGGAAATCCTCGCCATGCTCCCAGGTGCGCATCGCATTGCGCTGAACCAGCGAATAGCTCTCCTCGCGGCTGGCACCCGCCTGCGTCAAGGCGAGCAGGACGCGCTGCGAATTATGCAGGCCGCCGAGCCGGTCGAGATTCTTGCGCATGTTCTGCGGGTAGACCAGCAGCTTGTCGACGACGCCGGTAAGCCGCGCGAGTGCGAAATCGAGCGTTACGGTGGCATCGGGGCCGATCATGCGCTCGACCGAGGAATGCGAGATGTCCCGCTCGTGCCAGAGCGCGACATTCTCGAGTGCCGGCGTCACCATGCCGCGAACGAGCCGCGAAAGGCCCGTCAGGTTCTCGGTCAGCACCGGATTGCGCTTGTGCGGCATCGCCGAAGAGCCCTTCTGGCCCGGCGAGAAGAACTCCTCCGCCTCATAGACCTCGGTGCGCTGGAGATGACGGATCTCGGTCGCCAGGCGCTCGACACAGGAGGCGACGACGCCGAGCGTCGCGAAATACATGGCGTGACGGTCGCGCGGGATCACCTGTGTCGAGACCGGCTCGACGGCGAGGCCCATCTTCTCGGCGACATGGGCTTCGACCTGTGGGTCGATATTGGCGAAGGTGCCGACTGCGCCGGAAATGGCACAGGTCGCGATCTCGGAGCGGGCGGCGACCAGACGGTCCCGGCAGCGGCTGAACTCGGCATAGGCCTGCGCCAGCTTGAGGCCGAAGGTCACCGGCTCGGCATGGATGCCGTGCGATCGGCCGATCGTCGGCGTGAACTTGTGTTCGAACGCCCGGCGCTTGATCGCGGCCAAGAGCGCATCGACATCGGCGATCAGGATATCGGTCGCGCGGGCGAGCTGCACCGACAGCGTGGTGTCGAGAATATCCGACGAGGTCATGCCCTGGTGCACGAAACGCGCCTCGGGGCCAACGATCTCGGCCAGATGCGTCAGGAAGGCGATGACGTCATGCTTGGTGACGCGCTCGATCTCGTCGATGCGTGCGACATCGAAGACCGCGTCCCTGGCCTTGGCCCAGATCGTCGCCGCGGCCTCCTTCGGCACGACGCCGAGCTCGGCCAGCTTGTCGGTGGCATGCGCCTCGATTTCGAACCAGATCCGGAACCTCGTCTGCGGCTCCCAGATGGCGACCATCTCGGGACGGGAATAGCGCGGGATCATGGTTGGCCTTTCAGGACAGCGCGCGACGTGATCCCGGACACCTGGCGAAGCCACGCCGATCCAGACACCATCGCAGGGCAAGACGCACTGCAATGGCTCCGGAGCTTCGCTTCGCTACGCCCGGAATGACGGCGCAGTTACAAATTCAAACCCAGTCGCCGCGGGCGGCTTCCGCCGCCTGGCGGATCGCGGCGATATTGCCGGCATAGGCCGATGGCCCGCCCTTGAACACTGCAGAGCCGGCGACGAGCACGTTGGCGCCGGCCTTGGCGGCCAAGGGTGCCGTTTCCGGCGTGGCCCCCCCGTCGATTTCGAGCGCGATCGGGCGGTCACCGATCATGGCGCGAACCCGTGCGATCTTCTCGACCACGGAATGGATGAAGCTCTGGCCGCCAAAGCCGGGATTGACGGTCATCAGCAGGATGAGGTCGACATCGTTCAGGAGCGGCTCGATGACACTCTCCGGCGTACCGGGATTGAGCACGATGCCGGCCTGCTTGCCTTGTGCCTTGATGGCCTGCACGGTCCGATGGGCGTGCGGGCCAGCCTCGACATGGAATGAAATCAGGTCGGCGCCCGCCTTGGCGAAGGCTTCGACATAGGGGTCGACCGGCGCGATCATCAAATGCACGTCGAAGAACTTCTTGGTGTGCGGACGAATCGCCTTCAGCACGTCGGGACCAAACGTGATGTTAGGCACGAAATGCCCATCCATCACATCGCAATGGATCCAGTCGGCGCCCGCTGCATCGATGGCGCGAACCTCCTCCCCGAGCTTCGAGAAATCGGCGGAGAGGATGGAAGGGGCAATGCGGATGGAGCTGGTCATGCGCGAAGCATTTAGCGCCCGCAGGCCAGCGCTGCAATCGAAACCCGGAGCTTTCAGCGGCGTTTGACGGGGTAGGACAGCCGCCGGTCGGCTTCTTCCACCTCCTCGACCGCCGTCGCAAAGGCAAGTCGGCACCCCAACCGGCTGAACCAGGCTGAGAGATCGGGGTAGCTTGCTAGCGCCGGGCCACCGAGGCGCACGGCCCAGAACACACTCATGAACATGCCGATATCGGCCACCGAGAGGGCCTCGCCGAAATAATCGCGGCCGGTCAGCCTTTCATTGAGCCCGCAATAGAGCCGCTCGAGTTCGGCCTCGGCGATCAGCGCGTCCGTCTCCTGCGCTGCGCGCTTGTTGCGATCCGACGTTGGCGGCTCGTTGCGGTGCATCAGCGGCCGCAGGGCGGCGAACAGGATCTCGTCGGCGAAAAGCTCGTCCAAGAGCGCGCGCGCTCTGGCCGCTGGATTGCGGGGAAGCAGCGGCGGCAAGGGATAGGCCTCGTCGAGATATTCGAGGATGACGGTGGAATCGTAGAGGACGAGCCCCTCGTCATTCATCACCGGCACTTGCCGCTTCGGATTCAGGGCCAGCACTTCGGGGTGGCGCGGATCGTAGCCAGTCACTTGGTTGAACGGCACCATGATACGCTCGAAGGCGAGCCCCTTCTCCCGCAGCGCGATCTCGACCTTGCGGGAGAACAGGCTCAGAGGCCCGGAATAGAGAGTGATCATGGCATCGCTCCTGGATTGCTGGGGCAATCGTCTCAGGCGGGATCGTCAACCCACGTCAGCAGGCGTTTCAGCGCGCTTGATCTTTCCGGCGATGCCGCGCAGCAGCCAGGGCAGCAGATAGATTGGGAACTGCGCCAGCGCAAAATACAGGAAAGTCGTCTGCGGCACGCCGGCCCCGAGCGCCGCAACCAACAGCCCCATGTTCCGTTGACCGGTGCCATAGCCGATCATGAAGCGTTCCGAGCGTCTGAACATCCGCAAGGCGAGCAACGTGAGCAGAAGGCCGGCGGCGGAAACCGAGAAGGCGATGGCCAGGAACAGCGTGACCTGTCCGGGATTGGCCATGGCCGTCCGCGTCACGCCGTCCATCGCCGCGATGGCAAAGATGAAATACATCAGCACGCCAAAGCCATCGAGATTGGCCTTCATCGCTCGGATCCGGGCCGCGCCGAGCCAGTGCCGCAGGATCGCCGCCACCACCATGCCGCCGCCGACGAACAGCACGAGACGGAGCGTTAGCGCCCAGCGATCGAGCGGCACGGCAGCCCCCGCCAGCAACTCCACCACCACCGGGGCCACCAGCGGACTGAGCACCGTGGTCACCACCACGCCCGCGATGATCAGCGAAGGCTCGAAGCCGTAGAGGATCGCGACCGCCGGCGAGGACATGATCGGCGGAGCCGCGCCCATGATGGCAAGCCCGAGGATCAGGCCGGGATCGAGTGCCGCGCGACCGACGAGCAGGAACGCACCGCCGATCAGCACCGCCGGGCCGAGAATGAGCCAAAGGCAGGTGACGATCAGCTTGCCGGGACGGCGGATCAGCCCGGCTATGATGCTGAAATCGGCGCGCAGGAAGACGACCGTGGTGAAACAGAAGATCGTTATCGGCAGGAGCGGCCGCGCCGCTGCCGAGAACTGCGGCAGGGCCAGCCCCAGAAAGATCGAGAGCGCGAAACCCTGCGTGCCGTAGCGGCCGAGAAGGGCGAGGCCTGCGGCGAGGAAGGCGGCGAAACGCGAGAGCATGAAGGCCTGAATCGGTGCGACAACTGGGCCACACTGGCCGATCCCGACGCCTGCGTCACGCGCCGTTCGGGAAGGTCGGTTCTGCGTAGCGCAGAATCTTGCGCAGAAGAGAACGGTTTGTATGCGCGGCATGCGATCCGCGCCTGCTTGGCGCAAATCTTGCGAAACTTTCGCCGTTCGACCGCAAAAATGCACCATGCCGCTGACATCGCGGCGCAGCGCGGTATTTTGAGCGCGGCAACAGGGCTGACAGGAGCATAAAAATGCGGACCGATACGATTGTGCTCGGCGCGGGGATCGTCGGCATCTCGGTGGCTTTGCACCTGCAGAAGGCCGGCCGTTCCGTATTGCTGGTCGACAGGCGCGGACCGGGCGAGGAAACCAGCTATGGCAACGCCGGACTGATCCAGCGCGAAGGCGTCTATCCCTACGGCTTCCCGCATGATTTCGGCGCCTTGTTCCGCTACGCGATGAACAACACGATCGACGCGTCCTATCATTGGAACGCGATCCCCAAGCTCGCGCCCTTCCTGCTGTCCTACTGGCTGCATTCGCGCCCCTCCAAGCACGAGGCGATCGCTCACCAATACGCGACCCTGATCGAGCATTGCGTCACCGAGCATGACGCGCTCGCGGCCGAAGCCGGGGCGACGCATCTGCTGCGCCGCAAGGGCTGGATGAAGGTTTTCCGCTCTGCGGCCGAGCAGGAAGCAAGGCTGGCCGAGGCGGCCAAGTGGAACAAGGAATTCGGGCTGAACTACCGCCCGCTCGATGTCGCGACGCTGCGAGCCGAGGAGCCACATCTCGACCAGAGCCTGATCGGCGGCCTGCACTGGACCGACCCGGTCACGGTGATCGACCCGCTTGGCCTGTCGAAGGCCTATGTCGCTCTGTTCGAAAAGCTCGGCGGGCAGCTCGCGCAGGGCGATGCCGGCACGCTCGCACAGGATGGCCAGGGCTGGAGCATCGCGCTCGCCGACGGCACCCGCGCCAGCGCCCATGACGCCGTGATCGCGCTCGGCCCCTGGGCTGATGTCCTGACCAACCGGCTCGGCTACCACCTGCCACTCGCGGTCAAGCGCGGGTACCACATGCACTACAAGCCGCTCGGCAACGCGGTGCTGAACCACCCTGTCCTCGACACCGAGCGCGGCTATTTCCTGGCTCCAATGGTGAAGGGCATTCGGTTGACCACGGGTGCCGAGTTCGCGCTGCGCGACTCGCCGAAGACGCCGGTTCAGCTCGCCCGCGCAGAACCGATCGCCAAGACATTGTTCCCGCTCGGCGAGCGGGTCGATCCCGAGCCCTGGCTTGGGAACCGCCCCTGCACCCCGGATATGATGCCGATCATCGGCCCGGCGCCGAAGCACCGCAATCTCTGGTTCTCGTTCGGCCATGCCCATCACGGGCTGACGCTGGCCGCAGTGACAGGGCGCATGGTCGCCGAGATGGTGACCGGGGAGAAGGTCTTCGTCGATCCGGCCCCGTTCGCACCTTCCCGTTTCACCTGAGATGGAGATGCCATCATTCCCGGGGGTCTTATCGCCGCCGGGAATGATGCCTCGCAAGGAGACCGGGTCAGGCTCAGGCCTGACGCCGCACGCACCAGACAGCGAGCCGGCATGCGTCATCGCCCCTCGCCTCGCCTGCAAAGCCCTGCCACGATCCCCGCCGTTTCGAATCCCCTCCAAGGTGCGCCATGGCCCTCGCCAAAACTCCAGTCCAGGACAATGCCTATGCCGCGGCGCTCGCTCTGCTCGAGCGCGCCCCGCTGATCGACGGCCATAACGACCTGCCCTATGTGATCCGGCTCGATGCCAAGGCCAAGGGCGATGTCGCGGCCTATGACCTGACCAAGGTCCATCCCGAGACCGACACCGACATTCCGCGCATGCAGGCGGGCAAGCTCGCGGGCCAGTTCTTCGCAGCCTATGTGCCGCCGAACCACCCGAAGCCCGCCGGCTTCGCGCTGGCCCAGATCGCGCTGATGCAGAATGTGCTGGCGAAGCATCCGAAGGTCTTCCGCCCGGGCCTCTCCGCCTCCGATGTCGAGACTGCGAAGGCCGAGGGCAGGATCGCCCTGTTCATGACGATCGAGAACGGCTCGGCGATCGACAACGAGCTCGATGCCCTCGACGCCTATTCAGCACTTGGCGTGCGCCTGATGACGCTCTGCCATAACGGCACGCATGACTGGTGCGATTCGGCGACCGATGCCCCGCGTCACAACGGCCTTTCCGCCTTCGGCAAGGACGTGGTCCGGCGGATGAACAGGCTCGGCATGATCGTCGACCTCGCCCATGTCTCGCCGAAGGTGATGCATGATGCGCTCGACGTCAGCAGTGCGCCGCTCGTCTGGTCCCACTCGAACGCGTTCACGCTCTGCGACCATCCCCGCAACGTGCCTGACGATGTGCTCGATCGCGTCGCCGGGAACCACGGCATCGTCATGGCGACCTTCGTGCCTGACTTCATCAGCCAGGCCTCGCGCGACTGGCACCGTCCCGCCAAGGACCAGTATGGCAAGACACCGGACGGCATGGACTACAAGAAGGCCGAGGCAGAGATCGTCGCCAAATCCGGCCCGCGCCCGACAGCAACGCTGGCGCAATATTGCGACCATCTCGACTATCTCGCCAAGCGCATCGGCTACGACCATATCGGCATCGGCTCGGACTTCTTCGGCGGCCTCGCACCGGAAGGGCTGGAGGACAACTCGACCTTCCCGGCCCTGATCGCTGAATTGATTCGCCGTGGCTGGTCGGAAGAGCACCTGGAAAAGCTCGCGGGCGGCAACATGCTGCGCGTGATGCGTGCTGTGGAGGTGGCGGCGGAGCGCTGAGGCGCTCCCCTGCCATTTCAGGGCCGGCGGGGCCCGAAACGACCGAAACCGGGCTCCCGCCTTGCAGTTCAGGCCGCAGGAATACTTGCGCGGCTCATCGCCGGACCCGCTTCCAAAGGTCTCGCACAGAAAACAACCGCGTGCTGATCGATCAATTTCAGCTTTCTTAACGCCCGAAATGGCACGGAGCTGTGCAGCTCCAGCTGTTGCGAGCGCTTCGAGGGCCGATCAACATGACGTTAGGTAATATTCGTATCAGCATCAAGATCGCAGCGGCGATGCTGATCGTCGGATTGATTGGCCTGGCCGCAACGATTCTGAGCAGCATGCAATTGAGCGAGGTCGACAGCACCTATTCCGAGCTGATCAATTCGCGCAGCAAGGCGACGCTTGCCACTGCCCGATCGGCTCGCGCGGCAAACGACATTCTGGCTCAGGCCTACAAGGTCATTGCCTATCCTCGCGAGACCGACGGTGCGCGCAACGCCCAGAGCCAGTTGCAGCGCTCCTATAGCCAGGCGCTCGAACTGCTGAAGGAGGGACAGTCCCACCTTCCGGCGCGGGCGGCTGAATATGACGCGCTGACCAAACAGATCACCGACATCAAGGTGGGCGTCGACCGCGCGCTCCATTACGGCGCCAACGATGACAACGAACGGGCGTTGGCCGTGATGGACGAACTCGACGGCAAGCTCACCGCTGTCGTCAGCAACATCACCGACTTCAACAACGCGCTTGGAAAGGACACCGAGACGACCAGCGCGAGGTTGAGTTCCGAGACGAAGCGCACCATTGCCATTGTCATCGGCGGCAGCCTGCTTGGCCTGTTGATTGGCCTGGGCGGCGCGATGTGGATGTCGGCGAAGAGCATCACTGGCCCCTTGGCCCGATTGAAGGGCACGATGGAGCGGCTCGCCGCCAGCGATTTCGATGCCGAGATCGAGAGCCAGACGCGGCGTGACGAAGTCGGGGAAATGGCCCGGGCCGTGCTGATCTTCAAGGAGAATGGCCTCGAGATGCGCCGGCTCGAAGCCCAGACCACCGAGCAGGAGCGCCTGAGCGATGCAGAGCGTCGTCGCAATGAGACAGAGCGCCAGCGCGTCGAGGCCGAGCGGGCGATGCTCGCGAGGGAACAGCAGCATGTCGTCGGCCTGCTGGCCGCTGGCCTGGAGATGCTCGCGCAGGGCGATCTGACCTACCGGATCGACGACAATGTCGCTACCGACTATCTCAAGCTCCGCGATGATTTCAACCGTGCGGTGAACCGCCTTTCCGAGACCGTGGCGACGATCCAGACGACCTCGGTCGACGTCGCCAACGCCGCACGCGAGATCAACATGGGCGCCGACGACCTGTCGAAGCGCACCGAAGAGCAGGCCTCTTCGCTCGAGGAAACCGCCGCGACGACGGAAGAGCTCGCCGCATCCGTCAAGGCGTCGGCCTTGTCGTCCCGCCAGGCCGTGCTGCTTGCCAACGAGGCGACCGAGGTCGCCGAGAAGGGCGGCGCAATCGTCACCGATGCCGTCGCCGCCATGGCGCGGATCGAGCTGGCCTCGCGCAAGATCTCGGACATCACGTCGGTCATCGACGAGATCGCCTTCCAGACGAACCTGCTTGCGCTCAACGCAGCTGTCGAGGCAGCCCGCGCCGGCGATGCCGGCAAGGGCTTTGCCGTGGTCGCCTCGGAGGTCCGCACCTTGGCACAGCGCTCCTCGGAAGCGGCCAAGGACATCACATCACTGATCAGCGAATCGGGTGTCGAGGTCGCGCAAGGTGTCGGCCTGGTCCGTTCGGCCGGCGAGGCGCTCGGCAAGATCGTCGAAGCCTCGAAGAAAGTCTCGGCGACTGTCTCAGACATCTCCGCAGCCTCGGCCGAGCAGGCCAACGGCATCGATGAGATGAGCCAAACCGTCGCCCATATGGACGAGATGACCCAGCAGAACGCGGCCCTGGCCGAAGAGAGTGCCGCGTCGGCCAGCTCGCTCACCGGCCAGATCCAGCGCCTGAACGGGCTGGTCTCCAGCTTCCGGATCAAGGAAGAACGGATACCGCAGCAGCGCAGGATGGACACCAAGGTGGAGGCCGGGTTCGGCCTTGGCCTGCGCCGTAGCGCTTGACGCTGCTCTTCGCGGAAGCTGATAGGATCGGGCTTTCGAGCCCGGTCCCAGAACCGGCGAGACCGATACCGCAGAGTACCCGATGACCGGCTCAGGCACAGACCGCACCCGCCCCGCCACGCAGACCCCCGCTCCGGTCGTCATTCTCGTCGAGCCGCAAATGGCCGAGAACATCGGCATGTGTGCTCGCGCCATGGCGAATTTCGGCCTTTCCGAGATGCGGCTCGTGGCCCCTCGCGACGGTTGGCCAGCAGGCGGAGGCCTCAAGAAGGGCGCAACCGCCGCGGCCTCCGGCGCGACCCACATCCTCGAGAATGCGCGGCTCTACCCCGACGCCGCCGCCGCAACGGCCGATCTCAATCATGTGCTCGCCACCACGGCCCGCGAACGCGGCCAGATGAAGCGTGTCTTCACGCCAGCCGAGGTGATGCCGCCCCTTGCCGAACGTGTCAGCGGCGGCGAGCGCGTCGGCATCCTGTTCGGTCGCGAGCGCATCGGCCTGACCAATGAGGAGATCTCGCTCGCCGACGCGATCCTGACCTTTCCCGTCAACCCCGCCTTCGCCTCGCTCAATCTCGCCCAGGCCGTGCTGCTGGCCGGCTACGAGTGGTTCAAGACGACGGATGGCGAGCCGCCCTTCCGCGAGAACAATCCTTCGCCGCCGGCGACCAGGGAGACGGTGTTTTCGATGTTCGGCTATCTCGAAGGCGAGCTTGAGCGTTGCGGCTTCTTCCCGCCCGGCAAGAAGCCGGTCATGACCGCCAATCTGCGCGACATCCTGCACCGCCTGGCGATGACTGAGCAGGAGGCGCGCACCTTGCGCGGCGTGTTCAAGTCTCTGGCAGAGGGGCCGCGGCACCCGCGCCCGGTGAAGCCCCCCGGGGAAGAATAGACGAGCCCGTTTGAGCCAAACGAGAAAGGCCGGAGCATCACTGCCCCGCCTTCTTGTATTCTGCTCGCGGGCTGAACCTCAGAACTGGTATTTCAGCGTCGCCTTCACCGTGCGCCCCGGCTCGCTATAGTAGTCGCGCGCCTGGGCAAGTGTGCCCGTCGGGACGTTAACCGCATCAAAGTACTTGCGGTCGAAGATGTTGTAGACGCCGAGCTGGAGCTCGATATCGGCGAGTTTCGTCGGCCGCCACCAGGCCGAAGCATTGAAGAGCGCGTAGCCCGGAGCTTTGAAACCCGCATTCGTGCCGGTCGTCGCAGCGACATCGTCACGCGCGGCAGCCAGCTTGGTCGAGACCTCGGCACCCCAGCTGTCGGTTCCATAGGCGATTGCGACAATACCCTGCATCGGCGGAATCGAATTCAGGAACGTGTCGGTGTCCTTGTTCTGGCCCCGAGTATAGGCGAAGGAGCCGCGCGCCAGCCAGTTCTCGGCGAAGGCATACTGGAAATTCGCCTCGACGCCCTGGATCTCGGCCCGCGCGACGTTCCGCGGCCCCTGGATGCCGCCCTGCGGATAGAGTGCATTCGGAGGCGCGATCTGCACAGTCTCAATGAAGTTGCGGTAATTGGTGTGGAAATACGTCACCGAACCGCCGAAGGCCCGGTCGCCGAAGCGGAAGCCGACATCGATGCCATTGCTGATTTCAGGGCGCAGCGTGGGATCGCCGATGCGCAGATAGGTCCCAACCGCACCGAAGCGGCCATAGAGCTCACTTGCAGTCGGCGCGCGAAAACCCTTCGACCACTGCGCGAAGGCCGTCACATCCTTGAACATGCCGGCATTCTTGAGGATGTCGTATTCGAGCCGGACCCGCGGCGACCAGGCGCTGTCGCTGGAGGAGGGCGGCAAGCCGACCGGGCTAGAGCCGCCATTGGTGTAGGCCGGCGTGGTCTGCGGCTTTTCCTCATACCAGTCGAACCGGACGCCGGGCGTGAGGCGCAGGCGGTTGTCGAGCATGCCGATCTCGTCATACGCGAAGATGCCGATCGCATTGCCGTCGACCTTCGGCTGGTCTGCCTGGTTGGTGTGCAGGTTGTTGCAGGCGCTGAAGGCACCGGTATAGGGCCGGCGGCAATTGTCGACGCCAGCCGAATACTGGTTCAGCGTCGTCGTGCGCAGTTCGGTGCCTAGCGTGATGCCGTGCGAGAAGATGCCAGTCTGGAAGCTCTTCACGACATGGCCGTTGAAGCCGAAGGCCTCCTGCTCGGTTTCGTTGTTGCGGCTATAGGGACCGATGACGCTGGTGAAGCGATAGGCTGAGACCAGCGCGTTGCGCTTGACGTTCTGCCAGTAAAGATTGGCATGGGCCTCGTCGAGGAAGCCCCCCGGCAGCTTGTAATCATAGGTCAGCGAGACACGCTGGCGCTCGACATCCTCGCCGGTGTCATAGTTGCCCGGGCGAAAATTGCCGGTCGGCGACACCGTCGAGGTGAGGACGGTGACCTTGTCCTCGCGCTTGAACAACTCGCCCGTAATGCCGAAACGATGCACATCATCGACATAGTGCTGGATCTTCGCGAGCAGTCCGTACTGCGTGAAATCGGTCGGGTTCGGCATCGTCCGGCTCGGACCGATGCCGTCGATCGTGCCCTTGTTGCCTGTCTCATGCCCGTCGCGGAAGCTGCCCTGGAGCAGGAAATAGGTCTGCTGCAGCCGTGCCGCGACCGCGGCACTGCCGAACCAGGCTTCATCGGTACTGTCGTAGCCGGTCTTGGCGAGCGCACCGAACTGGCGGCCACTCTTGATCAGATCCTTGGGGTCGAGCGTGCGGACAGCCAGCACGCCCCCGAGAGCCCCGGAACCGAGCACGCTGGCTCCGCTGCCGCCACGCAGCAGGTCGAGCGTGGACAACGCGTCGAAGTCGAAGGCATTGGTCGAACTGCGGTCGATCCGGGTATCGGTCAGGAACGGCTGCCTGATGCCGTCGATCGTGGTCAGCACGCGCGGGCCATCGAGACCACGAATATTGATGCTGTTATTCTGGCGGTTGAAGCTGATGCCCGCTTCGACCCGGTTGGCCAGGTCGGAAATGCTCTGGACCTGCTGCCTGTCGAGTTCTTCGCGAGTCGTGCGGGTGGTCGTCGGCCCGGCGATCAGCGGCGCGCCGCTGATTCCCTCGCCCTGAACGGTAATGGTATCCAGAACGACGGGCCCTTCGGCCGATTGAGGAAAGGCCGGCGGCTGTACAGCTTGAACCCGCTGCTGTGCGCCGGCTTGTGACGCTGTCATCAACACAAGAACGCCGAGCGCCACGCCGTAACGCAGCCCGCCAGAATGCCCGCCCATAGTCAGAACCCCGCCCCTGCCGGCGCCGCCAATGGATCGGATGCGCAGCCTGCAGTTTAAA
>UBZM01000045.1 GCA_900470095.1 Hyphomicrobiales bacterium | reverse complement strand
CCGAAAAGTGGATTGCGGTTTTCGGAAGAGCCGATGCGAACACAGAGGCTGGATCATCCGACCGGATGAGAGATCCGGTCCGATGATCTAGCGGCGGCGGCTGCTCAGCCGCGCCGCATTGGCGCGGGTTCGTTTCGAGAATGGCTCGAGCGTGTTGCTGGTCGCCCGGGCGACGGCCTCGCTCATGTCGAGCTGGCTGAATGGGCTGAAGGCCAGATCCCACCAGAACAGGCTGACGGCCTGGCTCGCGGCGAGGCCGCTTTCCATCACCGCGGAAACCTTCTCGGTCAGGGCCTTCGTCGCCTCGCGCTGGCCGCGCCGGTCGCCGAGCGCGCCCTTGAGCAGGATCGGCATCCGCATTGCGATCGTCAGCCCGGCCTCGGCCTGCATCGTCATGACCTTGCTCACGAGCGCCTGCGCTTCCACTCCCGTTCCCAGAGCGGAACGCGGACGTCGGGTCGATGTGGTCATTTCGGTGAAGGGCTCCAGAACACGGGACAGGTCGGAAAGGACTCCGGCCTCGCAAAGAGGCCGCGTCTGCGGGCCGCAGGCTTTAATGTGTCAAGTGAAAGGCTGAAACGCAAGGGTGAGGCTGCGTATTTTATGCGCAGTGGACATAACGAAGTGGGTATTGCGCTCCAGGGCTGCACTCGGCGCGTGGCGGCTCAGAGAGATTTCGCAACCGGCGAAAATGATCTAGAGGCTTGGGCGGAGGGTGTCCGCCATGGGCGCCTGCGAGCCTCAGAGACGAACGCCCTTGAGTTTCTTCTCCACTCCCAAGCAGCCCGGCTGGCGGCCGATGCTGGTCCTGGCTTCGGCCTCTCCGCGCCGGCTGGCCTTGCTGGAGCAGGCCGGGTTGAAGCCCGACGCCATGCTGCCATCCGATCTGGACGAGACGCCGCTGAAAGGCGAGCGTCCGCGCGATCTCTCGCGCCGCCTGGCACGCGAGAAGGCGCAGGCCGCGCGGGAAGGCGCGAAGAGCCGCCCCGATCTCGAAGGCTGCTACATCCTCGCGGCCGATACCGTGGTCGCAGTCGGCCGTCGGGTCCTGCCCAAGGCGGAGATCGTCGATGAGGCGGCTGCCTGCCTGCGGATGCTCTCCGGGCGCGCCCACCGCGTCTATACCAGCGTAGCCCTGGTGACCCCGGGCGGCGCGATCCGTGACCGCATCGTCGAGACGCGCGTGCGCTTCAAGCGGCTCTCGACCGAAGATCTCGAGATGTACCTCGCCTCAGGTGAATGGCGCGGCAAGGCCGGCGCCTATGCCATTCAGGGCATTGCCGGCTCCTTCGTGGTCAAGCTCGTCGGCTCCTATACCGGCGTTGTCGGCCTGCCGCTTTACGAGACGGTGAACCTGCTCGGCGGCGAAGGCTTCCCGATCCGGTTCGGCTGGATGAATGTCGGCTGAGCGTCAGCGCATCTTGCCCTGACCTGCGGTTATCCCGATCCTGTCGCCGCTGCCGCTTCGGCAGCGCGAGGTGCGCAACCAGGGATGGGGCCGATGACGGAACGCTTGAGGGGCAAGGTTGCAATCGTCGCGGGCGCGGGCTCGATCGGGCCCGGCTGGGGCAATGGCAAGGCAACCGCGACGATCTTTGCGCGCGAGGGCGCCAGGGTGGTCTGCGCGGATCTCAACCGCGATGCCGCCGAGGAGACGGCGGCGATCATCCAGAACGAGGGCGGCCAGGCCTTTGCGGTGCAGACCGACGTGACCAGGGCCGATTCGATTGCCGATCTCGTCGGCCAGGCGCTCGGCCGCTATGGCCGCATCGACATTCTCGACAACAATGTCGGCATCGCCGAGGTCGGCAGCGTGGTCGATCTGCCCGAGGAGACCTGGGAGCGGGTCTTCAAGGTCAATGTCACCAGCGCCTTCCTAGCGATGAAACACGTCATCCCGGTGATGCAGCGTCAGTTCGAGGAGACGGGCGAGGGCGGCTCGATCATCAACATTTCCTCGATCGCCTCGATTCGCCACACCGGCGTGCCCTATGCCAGCTACTCCGCCACAAAGGCGGCGCTGAATCACCTGACCCGCACGACCGCGGTGCAATACGCGGCGCAGAAGATTCGCGTGAACGCGATCCTGCCCGGCCTGATGAAGACGCCGATGGTCGAGCATTCCGCCGGCCTCGCGCAGGCCTATGGCGAGGGCGACATCGCCGCGATGTGGAAGGCGCGCGATGCGCAGGTGCCGATGGGTCATATGGGCGAGGCCTGGGACGTGGCCTATGCCGCGCTCTTCCTTGCCAGTGACGAAGCGCGCTATGTCACCGGCATCGAACTCGTGGTCGATGGAGGCATCACGCTCAAATATGGCTGAGAATCAGGACACGTCACCCCCACCGGCACCCAGGCCCTGCCCGATCTGCGGCAAGCCGGCAGTGCATCGCTTCAGGCCCTTCTGCTCGTCACGTTGCCGCGACATCGACCTCGGCCACTGGCTGAAGGGCAGCTATGTCATTCCAGGCGAGCCGGTGGAGGAGGCTGAAACCGGGTTACCCACACGCGAAAACGAGACTTGATCGGAAGCCGGCTGAAGCGACTGGACAGCCCGCCAATCACGCTCTATATCGCCCCCACCAACACGAAGCGCCTGGCGCTTCGCCGGATGCCCAGATAGCTCAGTTGGTAGAGCATGCGACTGAAAATCGCAGTGTCGCTGGTTCGATTCCAGCTCTGGGCACCATTCCCCTTCTAAGGGGGTGATCAGCAAAGAAAACGCGGTAAATCAAGAGCTTGCAAGCACCCGAGTGATACAAGCGGGTGCTACAGATGGTTCTTTCGATGGCGCGTCCGCACAAGCATCCCAAGACAGGCGTCTAGGGTGACGGGCAAGGACGGCCGTTTGGGCCTTTCGGGTAGTCGTGTAGCTGGCAGGGTGAGAATAGGCCTGTAAGCCGGAGACCCGTAGCGGGCAGTGACCATCGGTTGCATGTTCGGGAGTGGAGAGCCGCCGCGGTAACTGCGACCGCTCCGCATCTTAGGTCAGAGACGGAAATAGGGGGGCGCGGAGCAAACGCGTGGCCCCTTCTTTTTGTACGCTCTGGCTGCGTTCTCCGCTTCATGCAAACCAGTAAAGGGCAGCGGCAGGCACAACGAGCCGTAGCGCGTCCGATATGCTCAGTTCATCGGAAAATCATTGTCGCCGACGGAATGGCCCAGCTAGTGACTTCGGCTCGCAGGCGGTCGAATTCCTCTGCGAATGCGATGATCCGCGTGGCGTTCAGAGCGTAGTCGTAAATCTGCGCCACCGCTTCTGCCTCAGTTTTGGCGGCGAACTGTGACTTAAAATCTGTATGCGCGGGGTTTGCAGCCTTCCGCGAAGCCGACATTCCGGGCACCAGATAGAAGCCCTTGTCCCGGCCCGCGATCTGAACGCCGTGTACTTGGCCGTGGGCAATCGCGTTTCTGGCTTCCGTCAGTTTTATGACCGATTTCACGGTCGCCTCATAATTCGGGAGGCTGCTTTGAACCTGGGGGCTCGAGGATAGGAATGCCTCAAGTAGGACCTGAAGCCTTGCGGCCGGGCTCTCGATACGCCCCAAAGCCCGCAACGCCACGATGTGTCGTGTCCCGACAAAGCTGCCGAAGGTCATAGCTAGCGCTGTGTCGAGACGCTCCCACGCCGTGAGCGCCTTGCCGACGGCTGAGTAAAGCTCTTCCTCAGTCGTGGTAGGAGTGGGCGAGACCTCCAAACCGGCGGCATTTGCTTTTCGCGACATCGGGTGCCCTCCTTATCGCTGCGCGACACTTTCCGCCGTCAGTATCCGGTGTATCTGCATCCTGCTCACGCCGAGGACATTGGCAATCTCGCTCGGTCCCTTCACCTCAGCCTTGAGGCTCCACACCTTCTCCGTCGATCCTGCTCTTCCCGCCCGTGTAGACCCCGGCCTCCTTGGCCTTGGCAATGCCGTCCCGCTGGCGGGCCTTGATAAAGCCCCGCTCCCTCTCTGCGACCATCCCGAGGACAGTGAGCACAATCCTGCCGTCATAGCGGGCCTTCATGTAACGTCAGGGTCTAGAGTGATGGCCCTAGGTGTAACAAGTGGCCGATGTGAGCCCTGATGTGACGCCTCTCGCGTAACATCAGGGAGCCACTCTAGGGTGTACCCTGATGTGCCACGTCTTTGACGGTTCGTTCAGGGGTAGAGGAGCATGCTCATCCTAGGGGAGCTTGGAGCGTCACAATGAAGCGGCTGATGAGCCTCGTGCTGGTCGCCTTGATGACCGTTGCTTTTGTCTTCCAAATGCGCCGCCTCTTGGCGCGTGTTCCCGAAGGCGGCAGTCCTCTATCGTGGATATTGGCCTTCGCCGTCGTATTTGGCCTGATTGCTTTGATTGCAATGCTGCTACGCTTCGCCGGGCGGACAAGAGGCTCTTCGCGATAGGCAATTGGCGACGAGGACGGCACACACTCTTCCGGCTAACCCATTACCGGCATCCCTCCGCAACGCCCTGTACGCTCCTGACCTGTAGCAGCAAGAGTCCCTTCAGGAGGCTGGCAGGCTCCCGTGATGGCGACCTACAGGAAACGCGAGGGGGGCACGGGGGAATTGGGAGCGCGGCCGGAGAGGGGAGGGCTTTCAGATTTTGACCGCTGATTATCCGAATGGCACAGAATAGCTTTGGCCAGCGAGTTGGAGAGGGGGTCTTCGTGTCAGGTCTCCGAGCCTACCCGATTGCGGCTGCGAAGCGCCTGAGTGCTACCCTTCACGTGGGCCAATCCCTTGGGTTTAGAGCTTGGTTGCGCGGATAGCGGCGATGCGCTCTGGGTCGGCTAACTCATCAACGAGACGGTCCACCCACTCATGCGAGTAGGTGTAGTCCCGGTGAGCTGCATGGTAAATACAGTACCGCTTGTCGGTCATCGCTGGTTTTACAGCCCCCGCTTTGGGTCTAACTCTATACAGGCGGCAGGCCTTGGTATGGTCCGTAGACGTAAATGCAACGCCAGCTCTTTCTTCGACCGCAGACACAACAACCTTCGGTTTGAGGGGGTAAAGGTCGTCCGCAGCTACTTTTCTCGATAGCACGTTGTGGATTTCTTTGCCTTCCGCTGAGTCGGGATTGACGAACTGAAAGTGCGCTTGGCTCTTGGAAGCTGCATCGAGTGAGTAAATCACACGAAACTGGAACTCGGTGCTGTTAAGCTGCTCCAGCGTCATACCTTCCGTGATCTGCGCGTCTATGGCCTCGATATGTGCAGGAACATCGTAGCTCGCTGCTGTAGCCAACTGCTCGATATTCATCTTCGCGAACTGCAGGGCTAGGGATAGGTCGTTTGAGAGGGTCATTTGCGGCCCAAAGAGCTGGCAAATCGCCTTGTCGAAGTTCAGGCAGCATGCCTGAAATAGCGGCGACCATTTGCGGTCGGCTTGACCCAGGATCAAGTGCTCGACCTTGTCGCGAAGCGTCTTCATGGCCTTGAGATTGCGCTTCACATCCTCGGACAGCGGGCAATCGTTCCAATTGAGCATTTGCCCCAGAAGGAGTGAGCGACCATCGTCTGTAACAAGTCGGACGCCCTTCCGATCGTAATGCTCATGTAGCAGGTAGGTCCACGCGACGTTCGCTAGGACCGTGAAGACCTCAGTCTTGAACTTGAGGGCTGCGCTGTTGAATATCTGAACGGCAAGGATCATGGCCTCACGCGCGCGGACAAGGCGCTCGTCGTCGTACTGGTTCAGGCCGGTTTGCGGATCATAGGACCGCTTTTTCAGATGGAAGAAGGCAAGCTCGCTATCGCTCGCATGCCCTTGTGCAGGGTTCTGCTTTACCCCTGTGATGCGACCGCTGTTGATTGTGGCCTTTCTGCCGGTGTTGACGAGAGCTTGGATATCCTGATTGCGCCAACCCTTGATTAGTAGGGCCTTCACAATCCGCTTTTCGTCCGGTGTGAGCGATACTTCGTTCTTTCTCGGCACCCCGGACGCCCCTTACCCATTCGTAAGGCAATCAAAGCTAGGGGAAGTCTGTGCGTCAACGGGTCTCCACTACCGCGCCCCGATCAACCGTGTGTTTCCCGTCGAATCGCCCCCGCTGTATCGGCGATGTGGTGCTGCGCGCCCATGCAATGAGGGCATCTCCGTCGCGGCCATCCCTGTCCTGTTCAATGCCTGAAAGGAGCCAAGCGAGGACCGGCAATGCGGCTGCATTGGTCCAATCGGTGGTGTATCGGGCGGGCGCTCTGGGCAGTCCTATTGATCCAGTGGCATGCTCTGCCTGAAGAGGACAATGGACGTGATGGCAAGCGCCAGCCAAAAACCCCATCCGATCAAGACCGCAAGATCGCCGCTGAGGACCGTGCGGCCGCTCACGCGCCAATAGAGGGAGAAGGGGCGCCTTCCATAGTCGCCGATCGCGAGCCTGCCCAGCGTAAGTCCGCGAATGAGCGTCTTGCCCGTCAGATAGCCGATGATCTGAAGAATGAACTCGGCTACCAGATTGAGCACCGCATCCAGCATGATCGGCACCCCCCAGTTATGGACCTCCGCTTCCGACAGCTGACAGGGCCGAAAACCCTCCCGCTACACTGCGCCGGCGCTCTTCGTATGGTCCTGTGCGCCTCGGCTGACGGCGGCAGGCGCTCCCGAAACACCCAGCTCGCGAAGTCCCCTGGGGCTCAGTGTCGCGGCTCGCCACCACCCTTCAACTCCACGTCAAATCCCAGGAGCTGGTCGAACAACGGCCCCTTCCGGAAGTCATCGTCGAGCCCGCCGTCGGGCCTCTTCTCCGATCGTCGGCTCTCGAGTAGCCCGAGCCATGACAGCGGCCGGAGCACCCGCGTCGTCAGGGCGAACTCGGGAAAGTCGGGAGCGATCGGGTCCCCGATGGTCTCCATGATCGTGCAGGCCGGCATCAGGTCCTTCGCATGGGACCAGCCATGCGCCGTCACCGACAGGCTCCACAGGATCACGCCCATGTGGTGCTGGGGCCAGAACTCCAGCGGGTTCCGGTCGAAGTCCTGGAGGTTCACTTTCCAGAATGTCGCTTCGAACAGTGCGGCCAGCAGTGCCGGGGCGGCCTCGGGTGCCAGCATGGCCTTGCCTGCCTTGCTCGCCTTCAGGATCCCCGAGCGTTTCCGCAGGAGCCGGGCCGCCTGCAGCACGATCCGTGTGAACAGGACCCCGTAGGCATCGTGCTCGTTGATGACCTTGTTCGTCGCGAGCGTGGTGGCCCTGTCGTATCCCGGCCAGTCCGTCCGGTCGAAGACATGCCGGACATCGGCTCGCTTCAGGGCTCCCGCAGGCGTGAGGACCAGTCCGCCCGTCTCCACGGCAAGCGCCAGCAGGAGCCTCGCGGCGATGACCATGGGAGCCTGAAGGGCGACCTCGACGGAGACGTTATCGGGCGTGAGGCGGACAGCCTGCGGGACCCTGCCGGGGGGCTCAAGGAGCGCCTTGAGGGAGGCCGGCTGAAGAAGTGCCCAGGCGGGGGGAAGGTCTGTCACGGGGAGAGCGTAGGCGGCCCGGAGCGATTGCTCAACTCTGCGTTTCGCTGGAGGTATGGGCCTCGGCAGGTGACACGGGCCGGTGACACGAAGTCATGCCTGATGGTCTATCGAGGCTTTGATTTGAACGCGGTTCTTGCGTCGAATGCCCTGTCGGACCATGGGCGCAAGGCTCTCGGTCCCGGCCTTCGGCCAGCCACCGCAATGGCCCGCGGAAGGCCGGCGCGAAATCTTCGCCGGTCTGCCGAGCGGGCCATCCACATGGAATCTAGCGGCCGAAGATGCTCTTGAAGAATTTCGCGACCGTGTTTCTGCTCTTCTTGCGCTCGAGTTCGGATGCGTCGGTGATCCAGGCCGTCTGAACGACACGCCGCTCGCCCGCGAAGGGCTTGTGGCCGTGCCAGGAATTGTCGGAGCGGAGGAAGCCGAAAACGGCGCCCATGGTCGGAGGCACCTCGCAGGCGAAGGGCTCGAAATTCGTGCCGTCATAGAGCACGCGCAACCGGCCTTCCGAAGCTGGTGACCAGTCGTCGTTCAGATAGAGCAGCACGGTCATGACCTTGCTCGGGCCATCGGTGTGAATGCGGCCGTCCTTGGCCTGCGAGAGCTTTCGGACGGTGGTCAGGCGCGGAAAAGCGTGGAGGTCTTTTCCAAAGCGCTGCGAAAGCACCTCGGTGAGGTCCGGGCTCTCCATTTCATCGATCAGCTGTTTAAAGCTTCCCGCCAGCTCGATATCGTCGACGGTCAGATAGCCAGGCTTCGTAATGGCTGGGTAATCCCGGCGTATATCCGGGATGGCCTCAGGCCTGAGAAAGTTCTCACCAAGGAAATGCGGATAAGGTTGCAGTGAGAACGCACTGTCGCGGATCGCATCTGCATTGAGTAGCTTGAGAGCCATAGCCGTGGTCCCTTAGTAAATTACATTCGGTAATTTCGACCGGTGGTAGACATGTAAGAGCTGCTGACCGTGCCTGCGTGCGCTGGAGAAGGAGCCAAGGCTTGCAGACAGGAATCGAGCAGCCGAAATCGTATCTTATCCATACATGCGAGCCTTCACGATGCAAGATTGCTTGTCTGGTCCGCGGCGAAACCGTTCGGCGGGCGAGAATTCGCAGGGTGTCGGCGCTACGATTGCCGGAGGCGGGCTCCCCGTTCTGCTTCGATCCGGCTGTCTCTCCCAGGATAGGAGGCGGGCGCGGTCCATCCTCGCACGCGCATGCCGCGGGCTGAGCGTCGCATTGCTGCGCAACGCCGATGACGAAAATTCGCATGTTCGGGAATAAACGGCGCTGAAGAGCTGTCTCCTCAATGAACGCAGCGTGATTGCGTTCCTGGGAGATCGACCATGACACATCATCGGATCGACAATGGGCGGCCTGACACCACCCGCCGCGAGACGCTCGAATGCATGATCTGGGCCGGAACCGGCGTGCTCTGGACGGTGGCGAGCGGGGTGCCGGTCTCGCTGGGCCTCCTCGGCAAGGCCGAGGCGGCAGAAGCGGTCACCAAGGGGTTCACCTTCCTGCAGATATCCGACAGCCATGTCGGCTTCGACAAGGCCGCGAACCCGCATGCTCTCGACACGCTCACCGAGGCCATCGCCCAGATCGGGGCGCTCCCGGCCAAGCCCGCCTTCATGATCCATACCGGCGACATCACGCATCTCTCCACGGCCGCTCAATTCGATGATGCGGCGCGTGTCATCGGCGGCGCGAGGCTCGACGTTCACTACGTGCCTGGCGAACATGACGTGATCGACGAGGGTAACGGGCAGGCCTATTCGGAGCGGTACGGCAAGGGCAAGCAGGGCGCCGGATGGTATTCCTTCGACGAAGGCGGCGTGCATTTCATCGGCCTGGTCAATGTCGTGAACCTCAAGGCCGGCGGGCTCGGCCAGCTCGGGCTTGAGCAACTGAAATGGCTCGCCGACGATTTGCGCGGCCGCAGCGCCTCGGCTCCCATCGTGGTCTTCGCGCATATCCCGCTCTGGACGGTCTATGCCGATTGGGGCTGGGGCACCGCCGACAGCGCGCAGGCGCTTGCGCTGCTCAAGCCTTTCGGGTCCGTCACCATCCTCAACGGCCACATCCACCAGATCATGCAGAAGGTGGAAGGCAATGTGACCTTTCACACTGCAAGGTCCACGGCCTTTCCGCAGCCGGCGCCGGGGACCGCCTCCTCGCCCGGTCCCCTGACCGTCCCGGCTGGCGAACTGCGCAAGTTCCTCGGCATTACGAGCGTCGCCATTCGCCCGGGCGCAAACGATCTGGCGATCATCGACAGCACGCTCGCGCGGGCCTGAACGAGGGATGGCGTAACCGTGCAATCGGGAGAGCGACATGACTTGCAGGCACAGGCCCCTCTGGGCTGCGGGCGCGATCATCGTCCTGTCGGTCCTCGCCGCACTCCGTCCCGCAGGGGCGGAGGAGGCGCTGGTGAGGATCTCCAACTTCGCTTTCGTTCCGCCGGACCTCACCGTGAAAGTCGGAACGACGGTCACGTTCCGGAACGAGGATGACGAACCGCATCTGGTCGTCGCCGGAGACGGCTCGTTCAGATCCCGCGCGCTCGATACGAAGGACAGTTTCGCGTATGATTTCAGCCAGCCGGGGGAGTTTTCTTATTTTTGCAGCCTTCATCCGCATATGCAGGGAAAGATCCGCGTGTCCCGCTGATCGAACCTTGTGGCCGGGTGTCCAGACGGCGAGCCGACAGTGGCAGCAAGCGGCGACCCTTCCGCCGAACGGTTTCGCGAGGTGGTGTTGCCCCATCTCGCGGATGCGCTGGCCTTCGCTCGCTGGCTCACCGGCAATGCACATGATGCAGAAGACGTCGTCCAGGAGGCTTGCCTTCGCGCCTATGCCGGCATCGGAACCTATGCGGGCGGCAGCGCTCGCGCCTGGCTTCTCGCGATCGTGCGCAATGCCTGTCACACATGGCTCGCCAAGAATCGCGGGCCGATGCTCGTGCCGCTGGACGAGGTTACGGATGCGGATCTCCTGGCCGCTGGCTCATCAGGCGATGATGATGCGGAGGCGGCCATGATCGCCCGCGCCGACGCGGCAGAGATCGAAGCGGCGATTGCAGCGTTGCCGCCGCCGTTCCGCGAGGTTCTCGTGCTGCGCGATATCAATGGGCTGGGCTATCGCGAGATCGCCGATCTGATTTCGGCGCCGATCGGCACCGTCATGTCCCGCCTGTCGCGAGCCCGCACGATCCTGATCCGCCAGCTTGGGGGACGCAATGACCGAGCGTGACGGCCAGCCCATCGATCCAGGCGAAGCGCGGCTGCTTCTCCATGCTCTCGTCGACGGGGAACTCGATGCGGCCAGTGCATCTGCGCTCGAGCGCCGCCTCGCGACCGATGCGCCCCTCGCGGCGGAAAGGGCGCGGATCGTCGCCCTGCGCAGCGCGATGCGGCAGCTGCCCCGGCCGGAGCCCAGTGCCGATCTGCGCCGGCGGGTCATTGCGATCGGCACCGATGCATCGGCGCGGCCGCGTCGCAGTTTTGACTGGCGCGCACTGGCCGCAACCGCTCTGATCGCCAGCCTGGTGGCCGGGGGCGGAACCTATTGGGGCGTGTCGAGGGTGGCCCCGCAGGACATGGCGGGCGATATCGCCAGCAATCACCGCCGAGCCCTCATCGCGCCCACCCCGGTCGACATGGCCTCGTCCGATCGACATCAGGTGAAACCATGGCTTGATGCCAAGATCGGCCTGTCTCCGCCGGCCGACGACTTTGCGCGGGATGGTTTTCCCCTCGTCGGCGCACGCATCGATGTCATCGGCAATCTCGTCGCGCCGACCCTCGTCTACCGCCACAATGAGCATCTGATCTCGGTCGTCGCCTTGCCGCGCGCTGCCTCGCCGCAGCCGCCCGCCGGGCCCAGCGGCAGCTCGGCACGGGGTTTTTCGCTGGTGACCTGGGAGGACCGCGCCTTCACCTATTGGGCGATCTCCGATCTCGAGCGGGCGGAGCTCGATGCCTTCGTGCGGCTGTTTCAAGCGCGTGCTGCCGAAAAGGGGTGACCAGCGGCATCGCTCGCCGCTTCCGGGGCGATGGTGCCGGGCTCTTCCGGTGTGGAATCTTGGGCATTCGGCTGGCACCCCTTCAGCGGGGGCACCAGTCCCAGAAACCGGTCGTGCGCCGGGGCGTGGTGTAGTACCAGCAATAGCCCGCGCGCGGCGCCGGGCCGGCGAGCGAGACAGCCGCTGCCCCGGCGATGAAGCCGAGCGCCGCTCCCGCTGCAACCGCTCCGCCGCGATGCCAGTGACGCCGCGGATGAACGACGGTCACGCGACCCGGGCGATCATGCCGGACATGCGGGCTCGGCCGATGGACATGCGACGGGCGCGTATGCGGACGGTGCTGCGGACGGCTGAGATGCGTCCCGTCGCCGGGCCGTGGCCGTTGGGCGCTGGAATGGTGGCCCCTGCGGTCAGTCTGCCCCGACATCTGCGGCGAGCCGGAGGAGCGGACCTGCGCTTCGGCCTTGCCCAGGCTGGGCAGGGGCGGCACGACGCTCGCCAGGAGGGCGAAGAGCATGAGAAGTGATGTCAGCTTGAGAGAATGGCGTATGATCTCTTCTCCTCCACGGCAGTCGCTCACGCCCATCGAGCCCTGGCGCTCCGGTGGCTTCGCGTTGCCGCCCATCCATGCTGGCCTGCCTCGTGGAAGTCGATCAACTCATTGTGGGTTGGTGGCCTGGATGGTCCGGCAGGCTTGCCCGGATTCCTTGCGGGCTGTACGTCATCGGTTAACGTGCCGGGCGCAGGTTCCAGATAGACTTGAACCGATCGATCGTGGCGGGGATTTGCGAATTGCCGGGTCAGACTGAAGAGCGCCGCCACCACCGCAAGAAGGTTGTGCAGGAAGCGCGAATCCGTCTTCCCGGCCAGAACAACGAGATTCCCTGCATTATCCGCGATGTCTCGGTGTCCGGCGTCAAGCTGCGCGTGCCGATGGGTTTTGAGGCACCCGACGTCTTCAGGCTGATCGCTCCGGCCCTGCACATCAACAGCTGTGTACGGATTGCCTGGCGCAGCCAGCACTCGATCGGCGCGACCTTCATCGCGGATGCCGAACGTCCTGACTGAACATTGCGAGAGGCGCGGCATTCTGCGAGGGGCGGAGGCCCTGGGTCGGTATTCGTCATCTTGCCGCAGGTCGGGTTCGATGCTGAGTTTCGCGGGTGCCGGAGGTGCCCGATGCCGTTCAGCTCCCTTCCCGAACTCCTCGAGCTCGCGACAGCGCGCGACGCCTTTGAGATCGCCTGGGCTCATATCGAGCCGTCACTCTGTTTCCAGGCCGCCAGCAGCGAGAGCATGAGGCTGTGGCTGGGCCATATCGTTGCCGGCCTGTCGAGTGCCCAGCCGGATGTCGATATCGTGCCCCTGGCAGTCGAGCAGTTCCTGGCGACGGTGCCGATCTCCCACTAGATCACGCTGGGCCGCCCTGGTGCCAGGGCGCAGGAGCGCCATTGCAGGCTGAGGTCTGCCGATCTCATGGACCGATCAGTGGTTCGGCCTGGGCGAACTGGGCTGCGGAGGCCGTGATCAGTCCGTCATCGGCCATGCGTCGGAGCACCCAGTCGCGCCGTTCCTTGGCGCGTCCCCGGTTGTCGGCGATGTCGAGCCGGTAGGTATTCGGCGCCTTGGGCAGGGCGGCCAGATAGGCGGCTTCCGCGACGCCGAGATCGGCCGGGCTCTTGCCGAAATACTGGGCCGAGGCAGCCGCGATGCCATAGGCGTAGCCGCCGAAATAGATCTGGTTCAGGTAGAGTTCGAGGATCCGGTCCTTGCTCAGAGCGTCCTCGATCCGGCTCGCCAGGACGATCTCCTTCACCTTGCGGGCGAGCGAGGGCGGCTGGCCCGGCAGCAGCAGGTTCTTGGCGAGCTGCTGGGTGATGGTGGCGGCGCCTGCCGGCGTCCGGCTCTCGCCCAGGCTCGCAAGGTTCTGGGCTGCGGCCCGCAGGATGGCCGGCAGGCTGTAGCCGCCATGGCGGTAATAGTCCTGGTCCTCCGCCGCCAGGAAGGCCTTCAGCACATGCGGCGGGATGGTCGAGAGCGGCACCGGCCGCCGATACTCCCTTAGGCCGCCATCCCTGCCGTAGCGCTCGATAATGGGCGGGGCATAGCGGGCAATCTCGGCCGTGCTCGGCAGGTCCCTGCCATGAGCCCAGAACAGGCCGCCGATTGCCGACGCGCTCAGGCTCGCGAGGAGGCCGAGCAGGGCTGCGCCGCGTAGCGCGGTGCGCTTGATGCTGCCCGCCACCGCATAGGGCATCGACAGTGGCTCGCGCGCCACGCCCCAGGCTTCGCTGAGCTTCGCGATCATCTCGGCCGAGAGATGCCGCCGGCGGTTCAGGACCTCCGAGGCGCGCGAGCGCGAGCCGAGAAGCTCGGCGAGCTCGGCTTGCGTCCGCCCCTTCGCCTGCATCGCGAGCGTCAGGTAGGTGATGGGGTCTGGCGAAGCGATCGGATGGGTCTTGCGCTCGTAATCGGCGACCAGCAGGCACAGAACCTCGAGCCGGTCGGCCGCCTCGGAGCCTGGCTCCGCGGCAAACAGCCGGTCGATCTCGACCAGCGCTGCGCGATGATCGGCCTCGCTCCTGATCGGCCTGACGGGAAGAGCTTGGCGCTCCGTCACGTTGCGTCCTCCTCGTTGATGGTGGTGACCGCGATGATGCGGATCACGCCCAGCTCGAAATTGACCCTGAACGCCACGCTGCAGCCGACCTGCGGCAACGCAAACGCGACCGCGTCCTCGCTCACGAAGCGGGCAACCGCGCCGCAATCGCGCGCAAGCTCGTTGCGCGCCCGCCAGGTCGCCTGCCGCAGCAGCGCATTCAGCGCGCGCAGACCGGGGCCGGCCTGTGGGTGCGCTTCGCCATAAGCGGCCAGGGCCGAGGCTCCGATGACGATCATGCTGCTGCGATCATAATGTTCCCATAATTGGGAGCAATTGATTTTCTGCTCCCGTTTTCGGGAACATTGATAGGCGCTCGCGCCCGCGGTTCAAAGGATGAAGTGATGCGCCGTCTTCCCCGCCTTGCGCTCGCCGCGCTTTCCCTCCTCACGCTCTTCATCCTGATCGGCAACAGCAGTCTCCTGGCTTCCCGGCCGCAGGGCAGGCCGACCTTGCTCGCCCATCGCGGCATCACCCAGCTCTACGACAAGACCGAGCTGCGCTCCGAGGCCTGCAGCGCGGCGCGCATGCTGCCGCCGCGCCATGATTTCATCGAGAACACGCTGCCCTCCATGCGGGCAGCCTTCGAAGCAGGAGCCGATATCGTCGAGCTCGACGTGCACCCGACCACCGACGGCCAGTTCGCGGTCTTCCACGACTGGACCCTGGAATGCCGGACGAACGGAGAGGGCGTAACGCGGGAACGTTCGATGGCGGAGCTGAAGGCCCTCGACGTCGGTCATGGCTATACCGCCGATGGTGGCAGGACCCACCCGTTGCGCGGCAAGGGCATCGGCATGATGCCGACGCTCGCCGAGGTGTTTGCCGCCTTTCCCGGGCGCCGTTTCGCGATCAATGTGAAGAGCCGGGACAGGAGCGAGGGCGAGAAGCTCGCCGCCGTGCTCGGGGCATTGCCGCCGGAGGCCCGTGCGCGCCTGGTCGTCTATGGTGGCGACGAGCCGGTCGAGACGATCAGGCGCCTCCGGCCGGATATCCCGGCCATGTCCAGAAGCACGCAGATCGGCTGCCTGACACGCTATGTCGCCTATGGCTGGACCGGTGTGATGCCGGAGATCTGCCGGCGAACGATCGTCCTGGTGCCGATCAACATCGCGCCATGGCTCTGGGGCTGGCCGGACCGTTTCCTCAACCGCTTCGACAGCGCCGGCACCCAGGTCTTCGCGCTCGGCCCCTATCAGGGCGGAGGGTTTTCGACGGGCCTGGATACGCTCGACGAATTGTCGCGTCTGCCCGTGGGCTATTCAGGCGGCATCTGGACCGACGAGATCGCGGTGATTGCCGGGGCGGTGAAACCGGCGCGCTAACCGCGTTCGCTTAGATCATCGGGCCGGATATCGTATCCGGTCCGATGATCTAACCATTCATGATGGCATCGGCCCGAAAACCGCAATCCAGTTTTCGGGCCGATGCTTCAGCGGCGCCGACAGAGGGCCGCCTCATGCGCAGTCGCGCGACGAAGGACCTTCGTCGCCATGATTCGCACCGGCGGTCCGTCCTCGACGGTGCCGGAGAGGACGAGGCGCCCGGAATAGAGGCCATTGGCGAGGTCGCGCCGCGCAGCATCCGCTGGCGGCAGGGCAGATAGGTCCGGATCGGTCTTCGCATAGCGCCGGCCCGACGGGACGAGAACGACATCCTTCGAGGGGCAGGGCGCCTGGATGCAGCGCAAGCCATTGTCACAGGTCACGAACAGCACCTGGGCCGCTGCCGGGCGCGGCATCGCGGCAGCAGCCAGGAGAACGAGCCCGGCGCCGAGATGGCGCAGACGGCTACCTCCGTGCCAGGGCAAGACGATCACTTTCAGGGCAGCGTGCATCGGCCATTTCCCCAGCCCGACGAAGATGGCTGATAATCTTTCACACTGACGGCTTGTCAAAGCGCCGGGCAATCGGGCATAGAGCCGGTAACGGAGACGTGGCCGAGAGGCTGAAGGCACTCGTTTGCTAAATGAGCATACCCCACAAGGGTATCGAGGGTTCGAATCCCTCCGTCTCCGCCATTCCGCCTAAAGTTATAAACGATTCAAGGCATTAGCGATCACGCCGTTAGTCTTCCTACCATGGATCTGGCCCCCGCGGGCTCGGCACTCGCGGTAACGCAGTGGCGCCAATTCGGGCGAAGGTGGATTCGCCAGAGCCGACATATTCACGATACGAATTACTCAAGCGTCCTCGCAGAGGCCTTAATTCGCCTCGCCGATGTTGAAGGCGTCCATTAACCGCCGCCCCGGACGGCCCGCGAGCGCGGAACGCCGCGAGAGCTGGGCGATAGCGACCTGTGATCTGAGAAGTGGACAAATCGGCGGCTGGATTGACCTGCGTCAGGTTGGATAGCGAAGCTTGGCGACGGCATCTCCACGCGGTCATTCCGAAGCTCACTGGCCATGAGCGACAAGCGTAGCCATACCCATTCCGAGCAGATTCACAGCGGCTCTGTCGCGCTACGGGCCGTTATGGCCGACGTTAAGATGAAGGCAGCGCTGAAGTACGGCGGCTTCCCTCTTTTCGTCGCTGCCCTGCAGGAACTGATACGCCTCGGAAAGCTCGATCCGAACCGTTGGAATTTCTGTTCGGCGAATTTCCCGATGACGCCTGACGGATATTTTGTGTCTCTCTGGTCGCCGAGAGGCAAACAGGTCGTCGGCCTGCCGACGCTACTGGGTGTACAAACTTCGTATGCGGCTCGTTTCCGGAACGAACGTCCCTTGAGAGAGGAGGGCGGAGTTGCGGGAGGAGACGGCAACTGTGTGCGTCGTCGTGAGACTCCGTATTCAACGGCCAGCGAGTCCGAGCAGCCGGCCATCAGAGCGGCTTGAGCATGGAATGTTTCCGGGTCGACGAGAGTGGCTACACGGGTTTCGACCTGCTCAATCCGGAGCAGCGCTTCCAGGGCGCTGCCGCCATCGCCATCAGCGACGCGGACGCAGCGCGCCTGATCAAGGCGCACTTCCCGAGGCTCCAGGCGGCGGAACTGAAGTACCGTGCGCTTTCCAAACGTCCCAGCAATCGCCCACGGCTGCTGGCGCTGTTGAGTGAGCTACTGGGCAGCTACAAGTGCGTCACCTACATCTGCGACAAGCGCTTTTTGCTGGTCATGATGTTCCTGGATTACGGGGCTGAGCCGTACTACTACGCACGTGGGTTCGATTTTTATCAAGGCGGCGAGAACTACGCTCTAGGCTCGCTCCTTACCTTGGCCGGCCCCACCCTTCTCGGCGAGGACGCATTCTACGCGATGCTCGCCGCCTTCCAGCGGGCGGTGAAGGTGAAGACCCCCGAAAGCCTACAGGATTTGATCGCGGCAGTCCGTCGTACACGATGGACCGAGTTGCCCGAAGCTCTCGGGCCGCTAGCCCGATATGCCGACCGCGATTGCCTGGATGCGATCGCCGCGCCGGAGGTTACAACCGACGCAGCCATGATCGTGATCCAAGCCCTAATCAGCCGCATGGAAGTCATGGCGGACGGACCCTATCGGATAGAGCATGACCAGTCGAAGAACCTCGCCACCTATCACGACTTGCTCCGGCGCTACATTGACCACACCGACGAAGTCGAATTTCGTTTCTCACCAATCTCTGGCATCAAGTTTCCGCTCAAGCTCCGGGAAGTGATTCAGGTCGATTCCAAAGCAAGTCCCGCAGTGCAACTTGCGGACGTAATGATCGGGGCAGCACTCGAGGCCGGCAGTATCCTGATCGGTCAGCGGAATAGTGGACTGGACCCGGACGACCTGTTGCAGCTCTTCAAGGATGACCAGTTCATCCACATGGTCCCCGATACCGACTTTGAAGCTCAGAAGGAGTTTCGAAAGGGCTGTCAGGCGGCGGAGATGATGGAGTACTTCGTCGCCCACTTCGGCGGCAAGTATGATTGACTGAGAATGGCATCCAAGCCAAGGTGAAGGCGCGAATTCTGACTGAGATTTAGAATTTAAAGCGCACATTCATACCGCGCGTATTCGGCAGCGTCCGGTCTTGCCGAAGATGGCCCGAGAACGGGGTGAAAGGCTTTGGGTGCACGCCAAGTCGACGCTGACGAAGTGGCTCTAAGACGACAAATGGCCTTCGTGTGGTTTGGTAGACCTCTTCTTGCGACTAGGTCTCGCGGCGCCCTCTCGCCTCCACGCGCCGGGCGGCCGACAGCGCAGCTTCACCCAAACTTGAGTGGTCTAGCCACCTTCTCAACAGCGCCAGGTCCGAGCGACGGCCTATCTCGCCGAGCACTTGCAGGGCGAAACCACGGTGTTTGTCCGTGTGGCCTTCTCCTGAAAAAGACCTGAAGATCGAACGTCCTTCATAGTCGGCCGCCAACACATTTCGGCACAGCGTCAGCATTCCGGCCGGGCAGCGCTCGATGAATGCAGTTTGCGCTTGATGCTCCAATGCGTTCCCTTCGCGATGCAGGTTTCTGACCACGTCTATCGCTGCAGCGGCGCCGCAAGCTACGAAGCTGGTCCAAAGCCGCGCGAGCTCGGCGTCCGAGACGGTGCGGGTAGAGTTGAATGCGTATAGGAGTTTAGCGCCTCGTCGCCATGCCAACTCCTCGTCAGGCAGGTCGGTGGTGTCTAGTTCGCCGAGAGGCTCATCCAACTGCGCTAGCAACGCCACAGCGTTTGCGTACATGCGCACGGCCCATTGAGGACCGTGGTTATGCGGCCAGGGCCTTTTGGCGAATACTCGAAGCCTTGGCGCTGCCGCAGGTGTTGGCAAATCGATCAATGCGCTCACTACGCCGTCGAGAAACATTGCGTCGCCATCTGCGACCTCAATGGCGCTGAGTAGGATCGCTTGACGCTTCGGTTCCGATATATGTTGGTAGAACGCTTCCGAGTAAATTTCAGAATATGGGTGATCCCAAGTTCGCAACACACTGGACAACGCCATTGAATTTTTCTCGTCAAAATCGCTGTGCGCAAGAATTTCCTCGAATTCCGATGCCGCATCCTCAACTGTAAGCTCCGATTCAAGGCCGCCAACGCCCGGATAGGCATCCACGACAATTGAATTCATCCAGGGATTGTCGCTCATCCAGCTATCCAACGTCTCACGCAACGTGGCCTGAACCTCGGGAGGCGTGCTGTTGCCATGAAACCTGACCAGATCAGCTGCGAGCAGGCGCAGGTGGTAAATTCTTGTCGCCCAAAGGTGCCGGACGAGCTCGTTCATCCTGTCCGGAGGTGGCTCAGCGTGAAGACCACGATAGGCAGACACCAACAGGAAGAGTTGGCCGGGGGTGTAGCGCTCGAAATCATCGAGGAGATGACGCAGCTCCAAGTCCACCCCAGCATTTTGCTGGCCAAACCCGGTCATCTGCATGGCGGACAGGATGTCGCTCATCTCACGGCCTTCCGCACTGAACGACATTCCATAGACAGAGCCGAAAGCCGCCGCCCGCCAATTCAATCGGACGCCCGGATTCTCACTTCGAAGGCGTGAAGCCTCGGTCTCCAGCCGGAAATCCACCTCGCCGAACAAGGCGAGCAATTCAGTCAAAAGACCTTCTTGCATGGCATAAGGCAAAATGTTCAGTAGTCTCGCATCGCTCTGCGCTAGGCGCGGAACGGTACCGAAGGTCATGTTAAAGGAGTGAAACTTTTCCGGAGCGTCAGCCTCCGGCGGCAGCACCAAGTGGACTTGGTCGAAACGACGGCCAACCTTCTCCAGAGCGTCTTGGCATCGATCCAACAACAGGCTTCTTATTGTTCCTCCACACCGGCCGCGCAGGCCGGCTATTAAGAGCTGCTGTCCGCCAGGCAATGCCTCCACCTGATCCAGGATCGCTTCGGCACTGACCGTCGAAGTGCAGCCTCCCAGAATAAACTCCCTTAGATCGGCGTTCAGCGGCCGGGAAGCCGACGAGGCAAGTTCATTAGGGGCGGCGTTTTTCCGCAAGATGTGGTCGGCTGCATAGAAATCGGCGATGAGATCGTGGCGAAATCAAAAAAGCCCTGCGTCTTTTGCGACAAGGCCAGATTCAAAAAAAGCTTCTAGATCGCCGGCATGCCCGGCGAGAATGCGTTCGGCGCCAGCGAACGGAAGAGTGCTTACGAACGACCCGCGCATTTCGTGCGCCAATTCGGAGAGCGCTTCATGCACTGATCGGGGTGCGACCTTGCCGCGCTCCCGTGCAAAGGCAGCATACAGCGCGTATCGCCCATCCGTGTTTGCGCTACCTTGCAAAACCGCGGACAGCACTGGACAGTCGTGCGCGGTACCGACGATATCCAAGGCGGGCTCTTCGGGCGCCCGCAACGCTCTGCCGAGATGGGCTTCGACGAGCCGTCGGGCGTGCTCCCGGTCGGGATGCCGAACTTGGATCGGTACGCCATCGAGCGTGCGCGGCAGTGTAGGGACACCTTGGCTCGCCGTGAGTACGCGGAAGCCGAACCGAAGGCGCGCAGCTTGCAATGCGCCGAGCAACTCCACAACTCGCGTTGCCGGGCACTCGTTGAGTCCATCGACAAACAAAATTGCCTCACGGCCAGAGCTGGCTAGGGCATCAAAAAACTCCGTGAGGGTTCTGGCTGTAGACGTTGCAACCGCCCTCTTCAGCAGGGGCGCCAGCTCGCCCGAAAATGCTCGGGCGTTGATAGTGATTGGAGCGATGCCTGCTTCGGCGACCTTGGTGGCGAGCGCATTTACAAGTACCGACTTACCACTGCCTGAGCCACCATAGATGTGAAGTTGCGCCCCGTCTGCGAGCCGGCGTGCAAGCGTTGCTGTCGTCACCCCCGAGGCTTCAAAGAGAGGCTCCACATATGGCCCGGATGTGGCACGGTGAAGATCGACCAAGGCGGCAATGTAGTCATCAACGATGGCAGCTGCTGGTGCCAGGAAAGTGCGGCTATCCTCTTGCGCGCCTAGGGCCTTAGCAAACTCTCGCCACATGGCTAGTGGGATCGGCTTTGGAAGTGGCTCCGCCAGCAGTGCTTCAAGTTCGGTAATGCCGCCGATCCGCAGCTTGAAATCTGATGGGGGGAGCTTCGACCCCTCTACCGGCGAGGGAAAAAGGCAGAGAGCACCTCTGACTGCTGCCTTGCCTTCGTCGCTGCTCAACCGCGCATACTCGGTGATTGCGTCCGATACGGCGTACCGGCAGTCGAGGGCTTGGTAATACGGGTTGGTCCGTCCGAGTGGCCGCTCCCGCGCTTCTCCGAGTTGAAGGCGCCAAGGGCCGTTCAGGCCACCGTGCACGGGGTAGCTGTATCCCTTCGCTTCGACGACCACGGCTGTCGACGCAGTGGCGACGATGAAATCGATCTGGCGCTTGTCGTACCCGACCACGACGTTTGCGATAACGACGGCTTCGGTGCCTTGATGTCCAAGATGCGTCAGCAGGCGGCGAAGCAGGCGGCGCTCGGTGCCATTGTCGATCTGACGGCCGACGAAGAGATCAATTTTTGAGGACTCGCCCATACGTTGGAAACAGTAACACCTCGCCGCTAGGAGCAGAGCACACGCATAGCGGGTCCGTCCAGTAGTGCTCTCACGACAGCGGCAGGTTTCTGCGAGAGGTTGGAGCTTGACACGGTGGTCTGCAGCGTCATGGCGTGAATGTCCCGCCGTGCCAGACGAGGCGCCGGTTACACCCCCTGCGCGCTGGAGCGGCAAGGTCAACGGGCCTTCGTCCGAAATGTGGTAGCCATTCGGGCGGGGAGCGTGGTGATTTGCCCAAGCGATAACGATGCTCGGTGCAGCGGGCGCGCCGAACCGAAATCCCACCGGCCAACGTCTCCCGCCGCCGCCCCTACTCGGCGGGACTACGCGGCTTAGCCTCTGCCTCCCCAATCGGTGGTGCCGTCGCCTCCGCCCTCGGCTTCGGCCGTGTCGAGGGGCGCAGGCGTTCCCGCATCGACTGGAAGAAGACGTAGAGCGGCGGGATGACGAAGATTCCGAGCAGCGAGGCGAAGATCATGCCGCCGAAGACCGGCGTGCCGACATTGCGTCGGGCGAGCTGCGAGGCGCCGGTGGCGATGACGAGCGGCAGCAGCCCGAGGATGAAGGCGAAGGAGGTCATCATCACCGGCCTGAAGCGCAGCCGGGCTCCTTCTGCCGCGGCCTCGAGCAGCGGAACCCCGCTCTCGCGCTGCTCCTTGGCGAACTCGACGATCAGGATGCCGTTCTTCGCGGCAAGGCCGATCAGCACGATCATGCCGATCTGGGCATAGACATCGAGTGTCAGGCGCCCGAGCACCATGAAGGCGAAGGAGCCGAGAATGCCGACCGAGACCGAGAGCAGGACGGGCACCGGGATCGTCCAGCTCTCATAGAGCGCGACGAGGAAGAGGAACGCGAAGAGCACGGCGAAGGCGAGGATGATCGGCGTCTTGCCCTCGGCCCGCTTCTCCTGAAAGGCGGTATCGGTCCATTCCCCGGCATAGCCCGCGGGCAGCACGCGCGCCGCGACCTCCTGCATGGCGTTGAGCGCCTCTCCCGAGGAGACGCCGGGGGCCGGGCCGCCCTGGACCGTGACGGCGCGCAGGTTGTTGTAGCGGATCAGCGCGGGAGGGCCGACGACGACGTGGATCTCCAGCAGGCTGCGCAGCGGCACCATCTTGCCGTCGGCGCTGCGCACATTGATCCGGTAGATATCGTCGATCGAGGCGCGGTCGACGGCCTCGGCCTGGAGCTGCACCTGCCAGGTCCGGCCGAACAGGTTCATGTCGTTGGCGTAGTAGCCGCCGAGCGAGGCCTGCAGCGCCTGGAACACGTCCTGGAGCTTGACGCCGAGAATCTGGACCTTGTTGCGGTCGATATCGAGATAGATCGACGGTGTCGTCGCCGAGAAGGTGCTGAACACCCGCGATAGTCGCGGGTCCTGGTTGGCGGCAATGGTCAGGCCGCGCACCACCTGTGCCAAGGTCTTGGGGTCGCCGCCGCGCAGATCCTCCAGCACATAGGTGAAGCCGCCGCCGGTTCCCAGGCCGATGATCGGCGGTGGCGCCAGCGGCACGACGGTGCCGCCCTGGACCTGCGCGAATTTCGGCGCCAGCCGGCGCATGATGGCGGGCACGCCGAGATCGGCCCCCTGTCGCTCGCTGAACGGCTTGAGCGTCACGACCATGAAGGCGGAGTTCGCCTGCGAGTAATTGTCGATGAAGTTGAGGCCGACGACGGAGGTGTAGTCGGCGACCGTCGCCTCGCCCTTGAGGATCTCCTCGGCTTGCTGGACCACGGCCGAGGTGCGCCCGACCGCCGCGCCGTCCGGCAACTGGACCACCACGAAGAAGGCGCCCTGGTCATCCTCGGGCAGGAAGCCGGTGGGGGTGAATTTCGAGAGGCCGCCAATGCCCACTGCCGCGATGGCGACGAGGACGAGGCCCATCACGGAGAAGCGGACGATGCGCGCGACCACCGCGCCATAGCCGTCGCGGACCCGGTCGATGCTGCGCATCACATAGCCCATGAGGCCGCGCCTTGGGCCGTGATGCGGCTTGAGCAGGACACCGCACAGCGCCGGCGAGAGCGTGAGCGCGTTGATCGCCGACAGCACCATGGCGACGACGACGGTCACGGCGAACTGACGAAACAGCTCGCCTGCGATGCCGGGAATGAAGGCGACGGGAACGAAGACGGAGAGCAGGACGAGCGTGATCGCGATGATCGGCGCGGTGATTTCCCGCATGGCGACTTTCGTCGCCTCGCCCGGCGTGAGCTCCGGCCGCTCCTCCATCACGCGCTCGACATTCTCGACCACGACGATCGCGTCGTCGACGACGATGCCGATGGCAAGCACGACGGCCAGCAGCGAAACCGAGTTCGCGGAATAGCCGATGGCGTTGAGGACGATGAAGGCGCCGATCAGGCTGACCGGGACCGCGAGCGTCGGGATGAGCGTCGCGCGGAAACTCCCCAGGAACAGATAGACGACGATGACGACGAGCACGAAGGCCTCGATGAGCGTCTTCTTGACCTCGTCGATGGTGGCGGTGATGAAGGCGGTCGGATCGTAGGTCACCTTCCATTCCAGGTCTTCGGGAAAGCTCTTGGCGAGCTCCCTGACCTGGGCGCGGACGGCATCGAGCGTGTTGATCGCGTTGGCGCCGGGGGCCTGGTAGAGCGCGATCACGGCCGCCGGGCTGCCGCCGAGGCGGGTGTCGCGGTCGAGGTTATTGGCCCCGAGCTCCAGCCGCGCGACATCACCGAGCCGCAGCACCGAACCATCCGGGTTCGTGCGCAGGATGATGTTGGAGAATTCCTCCGTGGTGGCCAGGCGTCCCTTGGTCTGGATGCTGAGCTGAAGCTGCTGGTCGTCGGAGATCGGCCGTCCGCCGATCCGGCCGACCGCCGCCTGCACGTTCTGCGACTGGATGGCGGCGATGATGTCGCCGGTCGTCAGGTTGAGCCCGGTCAGTTCGTCGAGCTTGATCCAGGCGCGCATCGCATAATCCTGCGCGCCCCACAGTGCGGCATCGCCGACGCCCTGCGTGCTCTTGATCCGGTCGAGCATGTTGATGGTGACGTAATTCGACAGGAAGAGCGGATCATAGGTGCGCTTCGGCGAATAGACGGCGAGCACCCCGAGAAGGGCCGAGGACTTCTTCTTGACCGTGACGCCCTGGCGCTGGACATCCTGCGGCAGCTTCGACAGGGCGATCTGAACGCGGTTGTTGACGTTGACCGCGTTGATATCGGGATCGGTGCCGAGCTCGAACGAGGCGAGCAGCGTGTAGCTGCCGTCGTTGCCGCTGACGCTCTTCATGTACATCATCTTGTCGACGCCTACGACCTGGGCCTCGATCGGCTGCGCGACCGTCGCGTCGACGACCTGGGACGAGGCGCCGGGATAGACCGTCGTCACCGAGACCTGCGGCGGTACGATGTCGGGGTATTGCGCGACCGGAATTGCCAGCAGCGAGAGCAGGCCGGCGATCGTGGTGACGATCGCGATGACGATGGCGAGGCGGGGCCGATCGACGAAGACCGAAGAGATCATGGGCTTCAGCTTCCCTTGATCATCGCCGGCACCGGGCGTGCCCGGACCGGCGCCCCTGGCCTGACGGCCTGGAGGCCCTCGACGATGATCTGCTCGCCGCCGGCCAGGCCCTCGGACACGACGGCATTGGGGCCGTCCTCGCCGCCGAGCTTGAGCCGCTTGACGACGGCCTTGCCGTCCACGACTGCAAAGACATAGACGCCGGCCTGGTCGGCGATCAGGGCTGCCTGCGGCACCACGACCATCTGCTGCGGATCGCCCACCTCCAGGGCGACACGTACCAGCTGTCCGTCGGTCAGTGCGCCGGTCGGATTGGGCATCCTCGCCCGCACGAGCACGGTGTCGGTGCCACGATCGACCGAATTGTTGACGAAATCGATTTGCCCGAGCTGGTCGTAGAGGGAGCCGTCGGAAAAGCGGAGCTGCACCTTGACCGCCTTGGGATCGACATGCTTGCCCGCTTCGGCGCTCTTGAGGAATTCGCGCTGGCTGACCGGGAAGGTCACATACATCGGATCCTGGCTGATGATCGTCGTCAGCACGCCGCTGTCGGGGCCGACCACATTGCCTTTCGTCACATTGGTCAGGCCGATCTTTCCGGAAATCGGCGCCGTGATGGAGGTATAGCCGAGATTGACTTTCGCGGTGGCGAGATCGGCCTGGTTGGTCATGATCGCGCCGGCGGTCTGCTGCTTCTGGGCAACGGCCTGATCGCGCGCCACGACGGTGCCGGCCGCTTTGGCCAGCAGGTCCTGGGCACGTTCGAGCTGGATCACGGCCAGGGCGTCGGCCGACTTGCTGATCTCGAGCGCGCCCTGCGCCTTCTCGACCGCTGCCTGGAAGAGATCGCGCTCGACCCGGTAGAGCGGGGCGCCGGCCTTGACCATGTCGCCTTCCTTGAAGAGCACCTCCTCAAGATAGCCGGTGACCCGGGCCCTGATGTCGACCTTGTCGATTCCGGAGATGCGGCCGACGAAACCGAGAGACTTGGAAATCGGTTTGCGTTCTGCGTTGATGGTGCCGACCTGAACGGCGGCGGGCTCGCCTGTCTGGGCCAGGGCCGGCCCAGCAAGGGCGCAGGCGACAGTCGCCACATATGCAATTCGCCACATCGACGCCTCCCTGCCAGCCGTGGTGAAGACTTCCCGGGCCGCTACATGGCGCAGCGGTATAGGTTTCGCCGATCTCGTCAGTGACCGTGAGATGCCGATCGAGCGTGTCGTCCCCGATTGTGATCGCTGCCCCGGCGGGGCCAAGCGTGATCGGCGTCGCGCAGACCGGGATGAGAGCGCGCCTGTCGCCCTTTGGCGTCAGCCCGATGACCTGACAGCTGGCCGAAGGGCGGCATCGCCCATCGAAAAACTCTCGCAGACGCCGTCATCCAGTGACCCCATCGCAAAGGTGATGCTCGATAGGTCCTGACAGTCGTTCCAAACGCTTCTGCCTAGAACTTTGATACTGTAACACCCGCAGTCCGATACAGTAAGTCGGTGCCGCCGGCCTATGGTTCGTCTCCACGCCGAAACCGCGATGTACCGCTAGGGCAATCCGATGACGGCTTGCCGAACGCAGGCAACCTCTCAGGCGTTGCTTCGGCGCCGGGGCGGATGACGACCCGACATGGGACGGAACCCGAGCAAACGGCGAGCTGGCTCGTCAGCCGAGCGCGGCGCCGGCGCCGTCTTCGACTCGCCTTTGGACCATCGATCTAGCGCTTTCTTAAGAGCTCTTCAGGCAGCGTCTGCAGTTCACCGGAGAGCAAGCACCTTCAGGGTAGCCTGTCACGACAGTTGATTCGGCCTCCTCGCCAGAGAGCGGCGGCCGATCGAACCGACGCTGCTCCTCGATGCGTGTCTGGACGATGGAACGAACCCGATGAAGAGCCTGACGATACGCCGCCGCATTCTCGTGAGTTTCGCTGCGGTCCTGGCGGTGATGTCGGCGATGGCCGCCATCACCTATCTCTGGTTCGTTCAGACCGAGCGCGAAGCGGCGAGGGTCGAAACCAACACGGTGCCGGCGCTCTATTTCAGCACCCGGCTGATGACGACCTGGACGGAGGCCAGCAGCCTCCTGCGCGAATTCGTGCTCGAGGACGTTGCAGCGAACAAGGCCAAGATTGCCGATGCCATGCTCGCCAATCGCGATCAGCTGCGCGGCTTGCTGAAGTCCTATGAAGGCACGCTCGACACCGAGCAGGATCGCCAGAACTATGCCCTGGTCAAACAGCTCTTTGACCAGGTCTTTCCGGCCGAAGACGCGATCGTAGCCGCAGGCAAGCTCGCCGCGGCTGGCGGTCAGGCTCTCGACCAGCGCGGGGCAGTCCGGAGCGAGTTCGAGCCGATTGCCGCCAGGCTGCGGACAAGCCTGCAGGCGATGGTCGAGTACAACAAGTCGGAGGCCGATGAATCGACCCAGCGCATCGTCTCGATCGTGCGTACGGCGGAATTGGGCCTGGCCGTCAGTTTCCTGGTCGCGCTCGCGCTCGCGGCGCTGTGCGGCTACCTGCTGTTTCGCGCCATCACCGTGCCGCTCGGAATGTTGCTCGGCATCGTCGATCTCATGCGGCGCGGAGATTTCAGCGCGCGGCTCGAACTCCAGCGTCGCGATGAGTTCAGCACGCTGGCCGACGGCGTCAACGCCATGGCCGACGATCTCGCCGGCCTGATCGGCCAGGTCCAGAAATCCAGCATCCAGGTCAACACCTCGATCACCGAAGTCGCCGCGACCTCCAAGGAGCAGCAGGCGACGGCCAGCGAGATCGCCGCGACGACGACGGAGATCGGCGCGACCGCCAAGGAAATCTCGGCGACCTCGAACGAGCTCGTGCGCACCATGGACGAGGTCTCGGTGGTCGCCGAGCAGACTGCGGTGCTTGCGGGGGGCGGGCAGGCCGGGTTGTCGCGCATGGAAACGACGATGCGCCACGTCATGGAGGCGGCCGGGGCGATCAATGCCAAGCTCGCGATCCTCAGCGAGAAGGCGGGCAACATCAACCAGGTCGTCACCACCATCACCAAGGTCGCCGACCAGACCAACCTGCTTTCGCTGAACGCCGCGATCGAGGCGGAAAAGGCCGGCCAATACGGCCGGGGGTTTGCGGTCGTCGCGACCGAAATCCGTCGCCTCGCCGACCAGACAGCGGTGTCGACTTACGATATCGAGCAAATGGTCAAGGACATCCAGTCGGCCGTCGCAGCGGGCGTGATGGGCATGGACAAGTTCTCCGAGGAGGTGCGCCGCGGCATGCAGGAGGTGCAGCAGGTCGGCGGGCAGCTGTCGGAGATCATCGAACAGGTGCAGGGGCTGGTGCCGCGCTTCGAGGTGGCAAACGAGGGCATGCAGGCACAGGCAACCGGTGCCGGCCAGATCAGCGAGGCCCTGTCGCAGCTCAGCGAAGCCGCCCAGCAGACGGTCGAGTCGCTGCAGCAGTCCACGCTCGCGATCGACGAACTGAACCAGGTCTCGAGCGGGCTGCGCAGCAGCATCTCGCGTTTCAAACTTCGCGCGTAGCAGGAGCTGGCGAGCCGAGCCCCGTCCGATGCTGTTTCTGATGTTCCGCCTGGGTCAGGACCGCTATCTGCTCGATGCCGGGCAGGTTGAAGTGGTCTTGCCCCTGCTCACCGTGAAAACCCTGCCGGCTGCCCCGGCCGGCGTCGTCGGTGCCATCAATTATCGGGGCGCGCCGGTGCCCTTGATCGATCTCAGCCTGCTCGCGCTCGGGCGCAGTGCTGCCCCCTTGCTGAGCACGCGGATCATCCTCGTGCGTTATCCGGTCGACGCAGGCGAGCACGCCCTGCTCGGGCTCATTGCCGAGCGCGCGATCGAGACCGTCGAGCGCGATCCGGCGGATTTCGTAGCCACGGGTGTCGACGCTGGAATGCCTCCCTATCTCGGCCCGGTCGCCTCCGACGGCAGGGGGCTGATCCAGCGGATCCGGGCGGAAGCCCTGCTATCCCCCGCGATCCGTGAGATCTTGTTCCAGCAGCCCGCGACGCATTCCTGATGGACAGGGCCATGGGCACAGGGGCGTTCGAACAGCTTCTCAGGGAAATGATCGGGCTGAGCAGCGAGACGGTCGGCGCCTCGGTGATCCGCCATGCGCTGAAGCGGCGGATGACCGCCTGCGAGATGCCGGACCTCCACAGCTATTGGAGCTATCTCAGCGAGAACCGCACCGAGCGTCAGGAGCTGATCGATGCGGTCGTCGTGCCGGAGACCTGGTTCTTCCGGGATCGCGAGGCCTTCGCAGCGATGACGCGCCAGGCCCGCGAACGCCGGGGTTCCGGCGTGCCGCTCAGACTCCTGAGCCTGCCATGCGCGACGGGCGAGGAGCCTTATTCCATGGCGATGGCGCTGTTCGACGCGGGCTTCGAGGCAAGGGAATTCCGTATCGACGCCATCGATGTGAGCACGCGCAATCTCGTCTACGCCGAACGTGCCGTCTACGGGCGCAACTCCTTCCGTGGCGAGGAACTCGGCTATCGTGACCGGCATTTCGATGCGGTCGATGGCGGCTTCCGTCCGCATGAGGGTGTCCGCCGGCAGGTTCGCTTCACGCTCGGCAACCTGCTCGGGCCGGCCCCGCAACCGAGAACCGACCCTTACGACGTCATCTTCTGCCGCAACCTGCTGATCTATTTCGATCGCGAGACGCAGGGGCTGGCAATGGACCGGCTCCGGCAGATGCTCGCAGACGATGGCCTGTTGCTGGTGGGGCCGGCGGAGTCCGGATTGCCGACCTTGCATGGCTTCGCTTCGGTGCGCTTTCCCAGGGCCTTCGCCTTCATCAAGGCAAATGCTGTGCAGCAAGCGCCGGCAGCGGCTCCCGCACGGAGGCCGCGTCCGACGCCACAGCCCGCACAAGCGCCACGGCCTATCGCGCCGCCCCCGCGCGTGCGCCCCTTCGCGCAGAAGACCGCGCCAGGAGAGGCTGCTTTGCCAGCGCCCGACCGGGCAGCCATGAGCCTTGCCACCATCGAGCACGCCGCCAATGCCGGCCACCTCGCTGAGGTCAAACGCACCGCTGCGAGCCATCTCGAGGAATTCGGGCCGTCATCGGAGGTCTTCTACCTGCTTGGCCTCGCCTATGATGCCGATGATGCGCCGTCGGACGCGATCCAGAATTACCGGAAGGCGCTCTATCTTGCGCCCGACCATCGTCAGGCGCTCGTCCAGCTCAAGCTCCTGCTGCAGCGGCAAGGCGACAAGGCCGGCGCCAAGGCGCTGACCGACCGGCTCGACCGGATTGCAAAGAGGAGTGACGTCTGATGTCCGTCACGGCTGGCATGCAAGCGACGGAGCAGGGACCGGGCATCAACGAGTGCTGGCGCCAGATCGGCGTCAGCGGAGACAGGTCCTGCCCGGAATTGCGGGAGCATCTGCATTGTCGGAACTGCCCGACCCATGCGGAGATCGCACGCAGTCTGCTCGATCGCCCCGTGCCTGCGGGGTATTCCGAGGAATGGGCTCTGCATTTCGCGCGGGCTGCCGACCGTCCCGAGGCCGAGGGTGAGGCTCGCAGCGTCGTTCTCTTTCGCCTGGGGGAGGAATGGCTCGGCCTCCCGACGACGACCTGTCACGAGATCGCGGAACCCCGCCGCATCCATTCGCTGCCCCATCGCCGGACCGGCGCAGTGCTCGGGATCGTCAATGTCCGGGGCGAACTGCTGATCTGCATGTCCCTGTCGGAGCTCCTCGGCATCAACACGGGCGGGCAGAGTTCAGGCGGTGGCAAGATCGCCGTGTTCCGCCGTCTGATCGTGATTGGCAGGGATGAAAGGCGCGTCGCCTTCGAGGTCGACGAGGTGCACGGCATGCATTCCTACGCGGAGCGCGACCTGATCGCGGTGCCGGCAACAATCGGCAAATCGGCCTCGACCGTCATCCGGGCCATGCTGTCCTGGCAGGGGCGCACGGTCGGCTTCCTCGACGAGGCACCGCTGCTCGCCATGATCGACCGGAGCATCGCATGAGCGGAGAGGATTTCAGCCAGCTCTCGATGCTGGACCTGTTTCGCGCCGAACTCGACTCGCAGTCGCAGGCGCTGACCGCAGGCCTGTTGGCGCTGGAGCGCGATCCCGTCGCGGCCGTTCATCTCGAAGCCTGCATGCGCGCTGCCCATTCGCTCAAGGGCGCTGCCCGCATCATCGACCTGACGCCTGCGGTGCAGGTGGCGCATGAGATGGAGGAATGCTTCGTTGCCGCCCAGCGCGGGCAGGTCAGGCTCAATCATGCCCATATCGATGCGCTTTTGAAAGGCGTCGATCTGCTGGCCGTGATCGCCACTGAGCCGGGGCCTGGCGAGGAGGAGACCCAGCGCCGAATCGCAAGCTTTGCGCAGGCGCTTCAGCAGGCCGGCTCCTCGGCTTCAGGCTCGGGAGTGAATGGCGAGGTCCGTACGGCGCCGCCAGTGGCTCCGGAGAGCCAGCATTCCAGCGAAGCTCCACTCGCGCCCGCTCAGGAGCCGGCTGCCGGATCCGCGCCGGCGCTATCCCAGACGCCGGGAAGCCCGGCGTCGGACCGCATGGTGCGCGTCACAGCAGAAAGCCTGAACCGCCTGCTCGGGCTTGCCGGTGAATCCCTGATGTCGGCCCGGCGGCTAAGACCGTTCAACGATGGGCTCTTGCGCCTCAGGCGCGTCCAGACCGATCTTGCCAAGAGCTTTGACGCGCTGCGTGCCGCGATGCCGGCGGTGACGACCGATGTCCGGGCCCTGCAGGCGCTCGCCGAGGCGCAGCTCAAGCTCGGGGAAAGCCAGGCGATCCTGGCGCAGCGCCTTGACGAGCTCGATGCCGTCGACCGGCGCGCCACCGATCTCGCCAATCGGCTCTATGACGAGACGCTCGCCAGCCGGATGCGCCCCTTCGACGATGGCGTCCGCCATTTTTCGCGAACCGTCCGCGATATCGGGCGGGCGCTCGGCAAGAAGGTCCGCCTCGAGATCGTTGGTGGCTCCACGAGCATCGACCGCGACATCCTCGAGGAACTTGATGCTCCTCTCGGGCACCTCCTGCGCAACGCCGTCGATCACGGCTTGGAGCCTCCCGAGGAGCGGCGGGCCGCAGGCAAGGCGGAAGAGGGCCTGATCAAGCTCGAGGCCCGGCACAATGCCGGCCTGTTGCAAATCATCGTCGCCGATGATGGCCGCGGGATCGATCTCGATGCGCTGCGCCGGGCGACGAGCGGGCGCGGCCTGACGACGGCCGAGACGGCGCAGAGCCTGAGCGAAGCCGAGCTCCTGGAGTTCCTGTTCCTGCCCGGCTTCTCGATGAAGGGGAGCGTCAGTGACATTTCCGGACGCGGCGTCGGCCTTGATGCCGTGCAGGCAATGGCGCGCCAGGTTCGGGGACAGGTGACCGTGTCGTCGGAGCTCGGTGCCGGGACGCGGTTCCAGCTTCAGCTGCCGCTGACGCTCTCGGTGATCCGCGCCCTGCTCGTCGAGATCGATGGCGAGCCCTACGCGTTTCCGCTGACCGGGATCACGCGGACGCTGATGCTGCCGCGGGAGCGGATCGAGATCCTCGAAGGCCGGCCGCATTTCCGCTTCGAGGAGCGGCAGGTCGGACTGGTCACGGCGCATGAGGTCCTGGGGCGTGACGAGCCGCAATCGGACTCGGTCGATCTCGCAGTCGTCGTGGTCGGGGAGGGGGGCGAGGCCTACGGGCTGGTCGTCGACCGCTTCCTTGGCGAGCGTGATCTCGTCGTCCGGCCCCTCGATCCGCGGCTCGCCAAGGTCAAGGACATCAGTGCCGCGGCCCTGATGGAGGATGGTTCACCCGTCCTGATCCTCGACGTCGATGACCTGATCCGATCGATGGAAAAGCTTGCCTCGACCGGCAGGCTCAAGACCCTGGAGCGCGTCGTTGCCAGCGTTGGCCAGAAGCGGCGCAAGCGCGTCCTGGTCGTCGACGATTCACTCACCGTGCGCGAACTGGAGCGCAAGCTGCTCGATCACCACGGCTACGAGGTCGAGGTCGCGGTCGACGGCATCGATGGCTGGAACGCCGTCCGATCCGATCCGTTCGATCTCGTGGTCACCGATATCGACATGCCCCGCATGGACGGCATCGAGCTCGTCACACTGATCAAGAAGGATAGCGGGCTTCGGAACCTGCCGGTCATGATCGTGTCCTACAAGGATCGGGAAGAAGACCGCCGCCGCGGGCTCGACGCCGGTGCGGACTATTATTTGACCAAGGGTAGCTTCCACGACGAAACTTTGATCCATGCCGTCGCCGACCTGATCGGTGAACCATGGGGCTGAGCGGCAGCACGGAGAGAGGTTCATGAGGATCGGCCTCGTCAATGATCTGCCGATGGCGGTCGAGCTGCTTCGGCGCATCGTCGTTTCCACGACCGAGCATGCGGTCGCCTGGATCGCGGTGAACGGGCTCGAAGCGGTGGAGGCATGCCGACGCGACAAGCCGGATCTGATCCTGATGGATCTGAACATGCCCGAGATGGATGGCGTCGCGGCCACCCAGCGGATCATGGCAGAGACGCCCTGTCCCATTCTGCTGGTGACCGCGAGCGTCGATGCCAACGTCTCGGGCGTCTATGACGCCATGGGCCATGGCGCATTGGACGCGGTCGACATTCCCAGTGTGGGGGCCGACGGCAATGCCCAGGCTCAATCGGCGGCGCTGCTTGCCAGGATCGCGATGATCGGCCGGCTCTCGCGCGATGTCACGCCTGCCGCTGGGACGACGGCTCCGGCCCGCAGGGCTGTAGCATCGGCGCAGCGGCTGATCGCGATCGGTGCTTCGGCGGGGGGGCCTGCTGCCGTGGCCTCGCTGCTGGCTGGACTGCCGCGCGGTTTTCCCGCTGCGCTCGTTCTCGTCCAGCATCTCGATGCGCATTTCGTGCCGAGTTTCGCGAGCTGGCTGGGCCAACACACCGCCCTTGCGGTGCGTCCTGCGATCGAAGGCGACAGGCCCGAACCGGGGACCGTGCTGATCGCAGCGAGTGGCGATCACCTGGTCTTCAAATCGGGCCATGACCTCGGTTATAGGTCCGAACCGCGCGACTACGTCTACCGGCCATCGGTCGACGTGTTCTTCGAGAGTGTTGCGCAATGGTGGCAGGGAGATCTGGTAGGAGTGTTGCTGACCGGCATGGGCAGGGACGGCGCCCGCGGGCTGAAGCTCCTGCGCGACAGGAAATATTTGACCCTGGCACAGGACAGGGCGACGAGCGCCGTTTACGGAATGCCCAAGGCGGCCGCTGCGATCGATGCAGCTTCCGAGATTCTACCACTTGCCGCGATTGCGCCACGCCTTGTCGAGGCATGCCGTCAGTCGTTCTGAAGAGGTTGTCTTTATGACAGTCGAACCGACCCGCACCATGTCTTCCGTGCCCCCGCCGGCGGATAGTTACATGTCCATGATCCTGCTCATCGATGACCAGGTCATGGTCTGCGAAGCCGTGCGGCGGGCGCTGGCCAACCAGCCCGATCTCGATTTCCACTACTGCACCGACCCCTTGGCGGCGATCAAGGTGGCCGAACAGGTGAAGCCGACCGTGATCCTGCAGGATCTCGTCATGCCGGGCGTCGACGGGCTGGATCTGGTGCGGCAATATCGCAAGCACCCGTCGATCCACAACGTTCCCGTCATCGTTCTCTCGACCAAGGAAGACCCCGCGACCAAGAGCGATGCCTTCCAGGCGGGCGCGAACGACTATCTCGTCAAGCTCCCCGACAAGCTCGAGCTGATCGCGCGGGTGCGCTACCACACCCGCGCCTATCTCGATCACGTCCAGCGCGACGAGGCCTATCGGGCGCTGCGCGAAAGCCAGCGCGAGCTGATGCGGGTCAATCTCGAGCTCGAGCGCCTGACGCGGATCGACGGGCTGACCGGACTGGGTAACCGCCGCTATTTCGACGAGTATCTTGCGGCGGAGTGGAGACGCTGCCTGCGCACGCAGCATCCGCTGTCGGTCCTGATGATCGATGTCGATCACTTCAAGCGCTACAATGATGCCTATGGCCATCTCGCCGGCGATGAGGTGCTGAAGCAGGTCGCCAACGTGATCCAGGGCGGCTGCACCCGCTCGACCGATCTGGCGGCGCGCTTCGGTGGCGAGGAGTTCGTCGTGATTTTGACGGATGTGCCGCAGGACGGCGCGAGATACGTGGCGGAACGGCTGGTTCAGGGCGTACGGGATCTGAACATCGCGCACGGCACGGGCCGGGTCACGATCAGTGTGGGCATGGCAACGACGATGCCTCACGAAGGCGGAGAGCCGGCCAAACTGGTCAATGCCGCCGATCTCGCGCTCTTCCGCGCCAAGAACGAGGGGCGGGACCGTTCGGTCTCGTCCGAAATCTCGGCGGTGCCGTAGCATCGCTCCGGCACTCTCCGGGGCCGACACGGTCGGACTGACGCGCGCCGCTCACCCGGTATTGCGCAGGCCGGCAGCGATGCCGTTGATCGAGATCAGGATGCCGCGGCGGGCCTTCTCGTCGATCTGGCCGGAGCGCCAGCGGCGCAGGAGCTCGACCTGGAGATGGTTGAGCGGGGCGATATAGGGGAAGCGGTGGATGATGGAGAGCGCCAGGGCCGGGTTATCGGCCAGGCGCTGCGTTTCGCCGGTAATGGTCGTGATCGCCTGAACCGTCCGGGTCCATTCTGCTTCGATCTCGGCGAAGATGCGCTCTGCAAGCTCGCGATCCGGAACGAGATCGCAGTAGCGCCGGGCGATGCCGAGATCGGCCTTGGCCAGGACCATGTCCATGTTGGACAGAAGCGTGCGGAAGAACGGCCACTCCGCGCTCATCCGTTGCAGCAGCGCGATGCGCTCAGCCGGCGCGGCGGCGATGAAGCCCTCGACCGCGGAGCCGAAACCGAACCAGCCGGGCAGGGCCAGACGGCTCTGACCCCATGAGAAGCCCCAGGGGATCGCGCGCAGATCCTCGATCGAGCGCGTCGCCTTTCGCGACGCCGGGCGCGAACCGATATTCAGCTCCGCGATCTCGGTGATCGGCGTGGCTGAATAGAAGTAGTCGGTGAAACCGGCGGTTCCATAGACCAGCGCCCGATAGGCGGTCATGCTGCGCATGGAGAGTTCGGCCGCGATGTCGAGAAATTCGGGCGCGGCCTCGGTGCGCGGCTGCAGCAGGGTGGCCTCCAGCGTCGCTGCCAGCAGGGTTTCCAGGTTGCGCCGTCCGATCTCAGGATTGGCATATTTGGCATTGATCACCTCGCCCTGCTCGGTCAGGCGGATCTGCCCCTTCACGGTGCCAGGAGGCTGGGCGAGGATGGCTTCATAGCTCGGCCCGCCGCCACGCCCGACAGTGCCGCCGCGGCCATGGAACAGCCGCAGCGTCAGCCCCGGCTTGGTCTCGTAGAAGCGGACCAGCGCCGTCGACGCGCGATAGAGTTCCCAGTTGGATGTGAAGTAGCCGCCATCCTTGTTGCTGTCGGAATAGCCGAGCATGATGTCCTGCTCGCCGCCGGAATTGCGGATCAGCGCCTCGATACCGGGCTGGTCGTAGAAGCCGCGCATGATCGGCTCGGCCGCGCGCAGATCGCCGATGGTCTCGAACAGCGGTACCACGATCAGCTCGACACTGGCCTGGGTCGCCTCGCCGGGCGCAAGCGTGCCCGCCATCAGGCCGCATTCCTTCTGCAGCAGGACCACCTCCAGCAGATCGCTGACCGTTTCGGTGTGGCTGATGATGTAGTGGCGAATGGCATCGGTGCCGAAATCGGCGCGGACCTGTTTTGCCGCCTCGAAGATCGCAAGTTCTCCCTCGGTCTCCGGGGTGTAGGCGGCGTTGCGCACACGAAGCGGGCGCGGATCGGCCAGCAGGGAGAGCAGCAATGCGCGTTTGGCGTTCTCGTCGAGCGAGGCATAGCGTGGCTCGATGCGCGCCGTGGCCAGGAGCTCGGCCATGACTGCCTCGTGCTTGTCCGAGCTCTGGCGCAGATCGATGCTCGCCAGATGGAAGCCAAAAACCTCCGCTGCGCGCAGCAGGGGCGAGAGCCGCGCTCCCAGGAGCAGGCTGCCATGGTGGGATTGCAGGCTGTCGGCAACGATGCGCAGCTCGGCCACGAAATCCGCGGGCGCCGCATAGGGCGCGCTCGGCGCCACCGCATGACGGAGCGCCTCGGTGCCGGTCAGCTTGCGCAAGGTCGCAGCCAGCCGGGCGTAGATGCCGATCAGGGCGCGGCGATAGGGTTCGTCGGAGCGATGGGGATTGTCGTCACCGGAGCAATCGGCAAGGTCCCGCAGCGCCTGCGTGCTGCCGACCAGCGCGTTGGAAACCGGCAGTTCGGCGCCGAGTTCATGCACTTCGGTCAGATAGTGGCGCAAAGCCGTCTCGGCCTGAAGGCGAATCGCCATCAGCAGGGTTTCGGCGGTGACATTGGGGTTGCCGTCGCGATCGCCCCCGATCCAGCTTCCCATCCGGAAGAAGCTCGGCACGCGGGCGCCGAGCAGCTCCTCGAGCTCGGCATAGAGGCGCGGGATCTCGCGCAGGAACGTGGCGCGATAATAGCTCAGCACATTCTCGATTTCGTCGCGCACGGCGAGCTTGGAGTAGCGCAGGAGCCGTGTCTGCCAGAGCTGGGCGATGCTGGCCCGCAGTGCCGTCTCGTTGCGGGCGCGTGCTCGCGAGCCACGCAGATTCGGCCGGGCGGCGAGCAACTCGGCAATGGTGCGCTCGGCGTCGAGAATGCTCTTGCGTTGAACCTCGGTCGGATGCGCGGTGAGCACGGGCGACACGAGGCTGCGCGAGAGGGCGCGTTCGATCGCTGGCGCCCTGACGCCGGCCTGCGCAAACAGGTCGAAACTATGCGCAAGGCTGCCGTCGGGATGGGCGTCAACGGCCTCCAGATCGGCCTGCCGGCGGAGCTGGTGGCAATCCTCGGCGAGATTGGCGAGATGCGAGAAATAGGTGAAGGCGCGAATGACCGAAACGGTCTCTTTCGGGCTCAATCGCGCCAGCAGCGTATCGAGGTCGCGACCGGCCTCGACGTCGGCCTTGCGCTGGAAGGTGACCGAGAGCCGCCTGATCGCCTCGATCAGCTCGAAGGTCTGCTCGCCCTCCTGCTGCCGCACGGTGTCGCCGAGGATCTGTCCGAGCAGCCGGATATCCTCGAACAGGGGCTGGGCGTCGGCGGGGCCGGCGATGGGATCTGGCCGCGGATCGATGGCGGTGACAGGCAAGGGCGCCTCGCGAGGAAAAGGGCCGACATGCGGCGTTCTCGGCCATGGCAGCATGACTCGTGCCGCCTTGCCAAGCTTCATTGTGCAGTGCAACCGTGTCCTCTGGGCCCAGGGCGGTGGTGATCGTGCTGTAAGGGGGCACTGAAGCGGACCGCGGGCGGGGCAGGCGAACCGGCGTCACGCTGCCGGGGCGATCCGATATCGGCGGCCCTGGCGATGTATATTCTGCATATTGCAGAAATATCGTAGGAGTGGGCAGGTTTTGTCCCTTGTTTAGTGTATTGATTGATTTTTTATCGAAGCTGTATTTATATTAGTGTGTATTATATTGAAAGAGATAGTTTTATACATAAAATATACACAAAATATCGCGCTCGAAACAGAGGCAAGAATCCGGTTCCCGAGCGTTAAAATTAAACGCCGTTCGATGGTGGCTGATCTGAGCCATTCGCCTCTGCTGGAAATCTAGCATGGCGTCGCGCAACAAGACGTCAGAGACTACGGACTTTGGTTGCATACTTGGCACGACCTTCTCCTCTTACTGAGCCTCTGCCGGCAGAACTAAAGGTTAGCGTTGAGGCGCGCTCTGGTTCAGTCCGAAAAAGGGGAAGAGGGCATGTATCTTTCGCGCGAGACCACTGGCATCCGGTTGAAGGAAGCTGAGAGGGCTCTGGAGAACCGGCAGGAGATCGTCAAGGCCCTTTCGGTGGGACAGATCACCAAACGCGACCTGCTGCGGTGGGGGTATTTCACCGCTGGCGGGCTGCTCATCGCAAAGAATGGGCTCAGCCCCTTCGCCAAGAGCGCCTATGCCCAGGTGCCGACAGGGGCGCCGCGCAGCCCGACCTTCGGCGCTGTCAAATTCCATGAGCCGATGCCGCGGCCGGAAGTCCAGAAGCCGGTGCCGCTTCAGCGCATGTCGAATGGCGATGCGGCTTGGCAGTTCCCTGGAGGAGGCCAGGAACTGCCGGCGAAGAATTTTTCCTACCACACCGACTTCAGCAATTCCGGCGGCACAGCCTACCGCAACCCGGTGACCTGGGTCGGACCGATGGAAGGACGCCCGCCGGGCGAGTTTTTCGCGCATCAGCGCTGGGAGGAACTCTATCCGAAGAAGGGCTATCTGCTATCCCTGGGACAGATCGGCACCGGCAGCCGCTTCTGTGCCGAAATGCCCGACCAGGACGCGACTGCGATGTGGACCTTCGGTCCCCGCCAGCCCGGCCAGGCGGGGGCTACCGCCGGCCTGCGCACTGGCCTCGGCCGTCCGATCCTGATCAAGGCGCGCTATGGCGAGCCGGTCCTGACCCGCATCTACAATGATCTGCCGGTCGATCGGCGCATGAATGGCGGCTTTGGACGGAACGAGATCTCGATCCATTTCCACAACGCCCATAACGGTGCCGAGAGCGACGGCGCCTGCAATGCCTATCATTTCCCCGGGACCTTCTACGATTATCACTGGGGCATGGCGATGGCCCGGCGCGACATGCCGAGCCTCTGGCCGACAGGCGATCGTGATTACGTCCGCAAATGTTCGGGGCCCGACGATGGCGAAGGCTACGTCTCGGTTCCAGGCGACTATCGCGAAATCCAGGGCAGCCTCTGGTTCCACGATCACCGCTTCTTCTTCACGGCCGAGAACGTGCACAAGGGCATCTTCGCTCTCTGCAACATCTATAGCGGGCCGGACAGGGGCCGTGAGGATCTCAATGACGGCGTTAACCTGCGGTTGCCCAGCGGCTCGCAGCTGAAATGGGGCAATCTCGATTTCGACGTGAATCTCGCGATCTCGAATCCGGCCTTCGACACCAGAGGCCAGTGCCGCTTCGATATCTTCGATACCGACGGTTTCCTCGGCGACATGCTCTGCGTCAATGGCGGCTATTACCCCTATTTCGAGGTGTTGCCGAGACGCTACCGCTTCCGCATCCTGAATGCCGCGATGGCCCGCTTCGTCAAGCTTGCGCTTGCGGTCAACAAGAGCCGGCGCTTTTCGCAGGGCACGAAAGTGCCCTTCTACTTCATCGCCAATGACGGCAACCTGGTCGTCAATCCGATTCTGCTGACCGAGACCGACGAGATGGGGGTGGCGGAGCGCTACGACATCGTCGTCGATTTCTCCGCCTTCGCGCCGGGCGACAGCGTCTACATCATGAACCTGCTGGAACAGACCGACGGGCGAAAGCCCAAGGGCGCCGTCTCGATCGAGAAGGCCTTCAAGGGCAGGGATGACGACCCTTGCGTCGGTCCGATCCTCGAATTCAGGATCGTGAGCCAGGTCCAGAGCGTCGACAATCCCGGCAAGGTCTACAATGCCAGCAACCCGCTCGACGCCGATCGCAGCGCCAATTTCGCCGATCCCGATTGGAAATCCGGGGTCAAGACGCTGACCACCCAGATCCCGATCGTCGCTCCGGTGCGCGAACGAGTGATCGAGTTCGGCCGCTCGGGAGAGGGCGATTCCCGCAAGACCTCGGATGGTCAGTGCATTCCCGATTGCGGCGACATCAAATCCTTCCCCTGGACCATCAAGATCAATGGCGAGAAGGCGCATTCGCTCAACGCCAACCGCATCTCCCTGCTCATGCCCAGGCCGGGCGAGGTCGAGCACTGGACCCTGATCAATGGTGGGGGCGGCTGGGACCATCCGATCCACCTGCATTTCGAGGAGGGCGTCACCATGGACCGGGGCGATGCCCCGATCCCTGCCACGGAGCGCCTGGTGCGCAAGGATGTCTGGCGGCTGCGACCGTCCGGGAGGGTGCGATTCCAGGTGCGCTTCGGCGAGTTCGGCGGCGCCTATGTCAGCCATTGCCACAACACGGCGCATGAGGATTTCGCGATGCTGCTGCGCTACCAGCTGCAGACTCCGCCTCCCGGCGACCCTGACTACAAGGGACAACCGCAATATCAGCTGACCATGACACCGATCCCGACACCGAATGGCGTGGTCTGGAAGCAGCCTGAGGTCCTGCCCGAGGGCGATCCAAGCAGGATCAAGGTCGCAGGGTCCGCGACACGCAGCTGACCTTCGAGCGCAGGGCCAGACGCCGGGCAGGCACAGCGCCGCCCGGCGTGAGGACAGGCGGCCTGAGCGGCGAAAACTGTTGCGACGCGCCTTCGCTCTTCATCGCTGCGTTGCCTGGGCGCGACCTGGTCGAATGTCCCTGCCTCCTGGGTAGCTCATGTACTTGCGCGGCTCCACGCTGATCCGCGTCGGCCCGGCCCGGAGCCGCGGCTCGGGATCGCGAAACCCGAAAATCCCCTCTATCCCCGCCAATCCAGGAGCGGGGCTGCCGCCCAGCATGGCGGGGCGTCATCTCGCAGCCCGTCCCGGTGGAGGCGAGCGAAGGTCGCCGCTCTCGTCTTGCGTCACTCCCCCACCTCCATTCGCGACCGGCCCTCTGGCGCCTGTTCGGGGCGGAGAGGTGCAGGGAAGCCCTTGGAAAGCGAGGCAATGGCGGGGAGTCGCGACTGCGAACAGCTCCAGGAGAATTGCTCCGGCAAGTCGGGCATGGCCGGCGCAGCACTCAATAGGGACCTTGGTCGCTCGTGTAGGGAGTTAGGTCTGAATGCGCGCCCCGACCAAACTCCGCCGCCGCCCCCAGACGCTGGTCGGGAAATAACATCCGACATAGTCCTCTAACGACCAGTTTTGCCGACAGGCATCATGCTGCTCTGCGATAGGCCCATGACGGGCTGAAGCGCTGTCCGATCAAGTTCTGGCCAACGATGCAACAGGTGCCGTGCCGCTTTGGCGCGAGCGGCGGAGCATGGTCCCAGGGCAAGGCCAACACGGGGTCCTGGAAACCCCAGGAGGGCATCATGGTACAGTTTGTTCGCTCCGACCTTGAGTTCATTCTCGAGCAGATCAGGATTGCGGAGCGGAATGCTCAGGGCGAGAGCCTGACTGACATCCTGCCCAGCGCCCAGGTGCCATTCGGCTTGCGGACCGTCGATGGCTCGTTCAACAATCTGGCCCATCCCGAATTCGGGGTCGCGGATCTGGCGTTCCCGCGCCTGACCGATCCGTCCTTCCAGGCGGCCGAGGCCGGCACCAGTTACGCGAATCCCGGCCTCGTGCAGGACTCCGAGCCGCGCACGATCAGCAACCTGATCGTCGACCAGACCAACAATAATCCGGCGGCCGTTGCGGCTGCTGCGCAGAATCCCGGGTCGGGAACCGTCACCAGCCCCGGGCTGGATGGGATTTTCGGCACCGCGGATGACAAACCGGTCAATTTCATCCCGAATGTCTCCCCGGATGTCGGCCTTTCCGCGCCGTTCAACGCCTGGATGACCTTCTTCGGCCAGTTCTTCGACCACGGTCTCGATCTCGTCACCAAGAGTTCAAGCCAGACCGAAGTCGTCTTCATTCCGCTGAAGCCCGATGACCCGCTGTTCAGCACGGCTCCCGGCGCTTTGAACTTCATGGTTTTGAGCCGCGCTGCAGGTGGCCAGGCTGCCACGAACACGACCTCGCCCTTCGTCGACCAGAGCCAAACCTACTCCTCGAATCCCTCGCATCAGGTCTTCCTGCGTGCCTATGAGCTGGATGCCAATGGCGACCCGGTGGCGACCGGCGAACTGATCACCAACCGCAATCTCGGCGCTGACGGCAGGTTCGGCTCCGCCGACGATGTCGAGATCGGCGGCATGGCGACCTGGGCTGTGGTCAAGGCCCAGGCCCGCGACATTCTCGGCATCAATCTCACCGATGCCGATGTCGGCAATGTGCCGGTCCTGGCCGTGGACGCCTATGGCAACTTCATCAAGGGGCCGGGCGGCATGCCGATGGTCATGATGTCCGACGGCAGCTTCACCGAGGGCAACCGGGCGGCGCCGATCAGCCTGGTGGGCGCAGCCCATACCGGCCATGCCTTCCTGAATGACATCGCGCATAATGCCGATCCGACAGGCAAGACCGCGGATACGGACGGCATCGTCAACACCGGCCCGCTGGCGGCCGGCCAATACGATAACGAGCTCCTCGACGCGCATTACATCGCTGGCGACGGCCGCGTGAACGAGAATATCGGCCTCACCGCCGTGCACGCCGTGTTCCATTCCGAGCATAACCGCCTGGTCCAGCAGACCAAGGACGTGGCGCTGGCGACCGGCGATGTCGCCTTTCTCAACCAATGGCTCGATACCCCGCTTGCCGTGGGCACGACATTCCCGCTGACGCAGGCCCAGATCGACGCGCTCGACTGGAACGGCGAACGCCTGTTCCAGTCCGCCAAGTTCGGCACCGAGATGCAGTATCAGCATCTGGTGTTCGAGGAGTTCGCCCGCACGGTCCAGCCGCAGGTCGACGAATTCCTGGCGCCCAACGGCTACGACACCACGATCAACCCGGCGATCCTCGCGGAGTTCGCGCATACGGTCTATCGCTTCGGCCATTCGATGCTGACCGAGACGGTCGATCGCTTCGACCCGAACTTCAACACCGTCGGCGGCGACCCGCAGCTCGGCCTGATCGCAGCCTTCCTCAATCCGCTCGCCTATGCCGCGAGCGGCGTCACTCCGGAGCAGGCGACCGGCGCGATCGTGCGTGGCGTCACCCGCCAGGTCGGCAATGAGATCGACGAGTTCGTCACCGAAGCGCTGCGCAACAACCTGCTCGGCCTGCCGCTCGACCTCCCGGCGCTGAACATCGCGCGCGGTCGCGATACCGGCATCCCGTCGCTCAACAATGCGCGCTCCGAATTCTTCGCGATGACCGGCGACAGCCAACTCAAGCCCTATACCAGCTGGACTGACTTCGCCGGCCATCTGAAACATGCGGAGTCGCTGATCAACTTCATCGCGGCCTATGGCACGCATGCGTCGATCACCGGCGCGCTGACGCTGGCCGACAAGCGCGCAGCAGCCACGCTGATCGTGCTGGGCGGGGTCGGGGCGCCGACCGACCGTCTCGACTTCCTGAACGCGACCGGCGCCCATGCCGGCGGTTCGCTCGGCGGTCTCAACGACGTCGATTTCTGGATCGGCGGCCTTGCGGAAGAGAAGATGCCGTTTGGCGGCATGCTCGGCTCGACCTTCAATTTCGTCTTCGAGACCCAGCTTGAATCCCTGCAGAACGGCGATCGCTTCTATTATCTGTCGCGCACGGCCGGCATGAATTTCGGCACCGAGCTCGAGAACAACTCCTTCGCCAAGCTGGTGATGCTCAACAGCGACGCGACGCATCTGCCGAACGCGATCTTCACGACGCCGACCTTCACGCTCGAAGTCGACCCGACCAAGCAGCATACCGGGCTCGGCCCGGATGGTCGTGCCGATCCGACCGGCGGCATCGAGATCAATGGCGTCGAGATCGTTCCTCTCGTCATCCGCGACAATCCGGCGACGGCGGGAGCAGACACGAACTATCTTCAGTACAACGGTGAGGACCATGTCGTCCTCGGCGGCACCGCCGGCAATGACGTCATCATCTCCGGCGATGGCGACGACACGCTCTATGGCGACGGCGGCAACGACCGGCTGGAGGGGGGCTACGGCAACGACACCATCCTGGGTGGCGCCGGCGACGACATCATCCAGGACCTGGGTGGCGACGACCGGCTCGAGGGCGGCGACGGCAACGACGTCATCCACGCCGGCAACATGATGGTGGGCGGCGTCGGGAATCTGATCCTGGGCGGCGCCGGCAAAGACTACATCGTCACGATGGAGGACATCTCGACCACCTTCGGTGGGCGGGGTGACGACTTCATCTACAGTGCCAAGACCAGCTTGCCGCCGACCGGAAACGAAGGCGACGACTGGATCGAGAACGGCACGCAGGACGGCGCCCCTGGCGATAATTTTGCGCCCTTGCTGGCCGATGACGTCATCGGCAACGACATCTTCGTGGGTGGCGGCGGCTTTGACGAGTTCATCGGCGAGGGCGGCGACGACATCTTCGTCGGCAGCGATGCCCAGGACAAGATGGACGGCATGTCCGGCTTCGACTGGGTCACCTACAAGAGCGACAAGCAGGGCGTCACGGTCGACCTGACGCTGGCCGCACTGGCCCAGCCGCATGGCGAGACGCCTGCAGCGAATACCGGCGTCGTTCAGCCAGTGGCTGCCTCGCCGGCGTCAATCCTCGATCGGTTCGCCGAGGTCGAAGGTCTGTCCGGCTCGCGCTTTGCCGACATCCTGCGCGGCGACGATGTCGATGCGGTCACGATCCTCAATCATGGCGGCGCCACGGGCGGGGCGTTGACCAATGTCGCCCTGATCAACGGGCTGGCGACACTCCTGGGCCAGGCGGGGCTCTCGACCACCGGCTTCGCCACCGGCAATATCATGCTCGGCGGTGCCGGCAGCGACCTGCTCGAGGGGCGTGGCGGCGACGACCTGATCGATGGCGACCGCTGGCTGAACGTGCGCATCAGCGTGCGGGCCAATGTCGATGGGACCGGCGCGGAAATCGCCACCTTCGACAGCATGGTCGCGCCGCAGCTGCTGCAGAACATGCTGAGCGGCGTCTGGAATCCCGGTCAGCTGGTGGCCGTGCGCGAGATCATCGACGACAATAACGGCTTCGACACCGCGATCTTCTCCGGCAACAGGGCCGACTACACGGTCACCACGACCAATGGCGTCACCACCGTCACCGACAATGCCGGGACCGATGGCACCGATACGCTCGTCAATGTCGAGCGGCTTCAATTCTCGGATCAGAACCTGACGCTTCCCAACGGCATCGGCCTGAACGCCGACCCGACGGGCCAGCTCAGCATTCTCGACGCCACATCGAGCACGCCTGACGGCACTCCGACCTCAGGGCAACTGCTGCGCGTCTCGATCGCGGGCGTGACCGATGCCGACACGGGGCCCGGCGCTGTCAACGGCGTCGTTCCAGGCTCGATCTCCTATCACTGGCAGTTCGAAGCGACCCCGGGTTCGGGCATCTTCGAGGACATCATCCTGCTCCCGCTCGGTGATCTTGCCTTCCAGAGTGCCGATGGCACGACCTTCAGGGTCACGCCCGATCTCGCCGGTTCGGCGCTGCGGGTGAAGGCGATCTTCACCGACGGGCATGGCGTCACCGAGACGGTGTTCTCGGCTCCGACCCAGCCGGTCGTGGCGGGGCCCGTGGCGCCGCCGGTCGCGCCGACGCCGGTCGTCGATGCGACGGCGGGTGGCGAGGGCATCATGCTGGTGCGCTCGGACCTCAACTTCATCCTCGACCAGATCAAGATTGCTGAAGCGAATGCGGCCGGTACGCCGCTGACCTCGCTGCTGCCGAATGTGCGGGCGGCGCTTGGCCTGCGCACGGTCGATGGTTCCGGAAACAACCTGCTCAATCAGCAGCAGAGCGACACGTTCGGAGCCGCCGACAACGTCTTCCCACGCGTCACGACGCCGGTGTTCAATCCGGCGCAGTCGGGTACCTCCTACCAGCAGACGAACGGCCTGGTGATCGACTCGCAGCCGCGCACGATCAGCAATCTCATCGTCGACCAGACCGCGAACAATCCCGCTGCGATCGCGGCGGCCCTTCGCAACGCCGGCTCGGAAAACATCACGGCGGATACCGCGACCTTCCTGGCCGCGCTCCAGGCACTCAACGCTGTGAAGGCCGCTGCGGCGAGCGGAGTTGCCGCTCTGCAGACAGCGCTCGGTGCTTCACAGGCGGTCCTTGCAACGGCGGATGCCAATCTCGCCGCAGCGACGACCGCTGCTAACACCGCCACCACGGCGGCCGCGTCCGCAGCAGGCGCGGTTACGGCTGCGCAACTGGCGGAATCGACCGCGCAGACGGCTTTGGCCTTGGCGGTCGCCGCGGTGCCGGCGGGTGAAGACCCTCTGGCTGATCCGGGTGTGCAGGCGGCTGTCATCGCGCTTGATAACGCCGTTCAGGTGCGGACGGATGCCGAAGCTGCGTTCGCAGAGGCGGACGCACTCGTTACCTCGACCCAGGCCGCTCTGGGCCCAGCCCAAACCGCCCAGACGCAGGCGGCAAACCACGTTGCGCTCGATCAGGCGGCCTTGAACGACGCGAATGCCCCCGTCGTCGCAGCCCAGGCGACCTTCGACGGCGTGGCCGACGGTCTCGGCCTGACCATCGTCACCAGCCCGGGACTCGACGGCCAGTTCGGCACGGCCGACGACAAGCAGGTCTTCGAGATTCCCAATATCGCTCCGGATGCCGGTCTGTCGGCGCCGTTCAACGCCTGGATGACCTTCTTCGGCCAGTTCTTCGACCACGGCCTCGATCTCGTGACCAAGGGCGGCTCCGGGACGGTCTTCATCCCGCTTCAGCCGGATGATCCGCTCTATGTGCAAGGTAGCCCGACGAACTTCATGGTCCTGACCCGGGCGACCAACCTGCCCGGACCGGACGGGATTCTCGGCAATGCCGACGACATCCACGAGCACACGAACACGACCTCGCCCTTCGTCGACCAGAACCAGACCTATTCCTCCCATCCCTCGCACCAGGTCTTCCTGCGCGGCTATCAGCTCAACGCTGCCGGCGATCCGGTTGCGACGGGCCAGCTGATCACCAATCGCGATCTGGGCGCCGATGGGAAGTTTGGAACAACCGACGACACCGAAATCGGTGGCATGGCGACCTGGAAGGTGGTCAAGGCTCAGGCGCGCGACATCCTTGGCATCAATCTCACCGATGCCGATATCGACAGCGGTCCGCTGCTGGCGACCGACGCCTATGGCAATTTCATCAAGGGGCCGAATGGCTTCCCGCAGGTTGTCATGCGGGTCAACAATGGGCCGGACGGCATTGCCGGCAACGCCGATGACGTAACCACGCTTGTCGAAGGCAATCCGGCAGCTCCGATCAGCCTCGCGAACGCGGTGCGCACCGGCCATGCCTTCCTCAACGACATCGCGCACAACGCCGTACCGGTGTTCAACGCCGGTGTCCTTGCGCCCGACGCCGATACGGATACCGGAAATGCCGTCCCCGTGGGGCCGGGAGGCAACAACCTTGCCTATGATAACGAGCTTCTCGACGCGCATTACATCGCCGGCGACGGCCGCGTGAACGAGAATATCGGCCTCACCGCCGTGCACGCGATCTTCCACTCCGAGCATAATCGGCTGGTCGAGCAGACCAAGAACACGGTGCTGACCTCAGGCGATCTCGCCTTCCTCAAGGAATGGCTGATCCCCGGCACCGAACCTGCGACCTTCCCGACGACGCCCAGCGATATCGCGAACCTGCAGTGGAATGGCGAGCGCCTGTTCCAGACCGCGAAATTCGGCACCGAGATGCAATATCAGCATCTGGTCTTCGAGGAATTCGCCCGGACCATCCAGCCCAATGTCGATCTCTTCTTCGCGCCGACACAGGTCTATGATGTGGACTTGGATCCTTCGATCGTCGCGGAATTCGCGCACACCGTCTATCGCTTCGGTCACTCGATGCTGACCGAGACGGTCGACCGCTTCACTGCGGATTTCGATGTCGTCTCGTCCGATCCAGGCAATCCCGACCAGCAGATGGGGCTGATCGCAGCCTTCCTGAACCCGCTCGCCTTTGCGGCCAGCGGCGCCAATCCGGAGGAGGCGGTCAGCGCGATCGTTCGCGGCGTGACCCGCCAGGTCGGCAACGAGATCGACGAGTTCGTCACCGAGGCTTTGCGCAACAACCTGCTCGGCCTTCCGCTCGACCTTCCCGCGATCAATATCGCACGGGGTCGTGACGTTGGTATTCCCTCGCTGAACGAGGTCCGTCGGCAAATTTATACGCAGACAGGCGAAGTCCAGCTCAAGCCCTATGCGAGCTGGGTCGATCTGGTTCAGAGCCTGAAGCACCCGGATTCGGTGATCAATTTCATCGCCGCCTACGGCACGCATTCCTCGATCACGGGCGCCACGACCCTCGCGGCCAAGCGTGGGGCGGCCATGGCGTTGGTCCTCGGTGGAGATGGCGCACCTGCCGACCGGCTCGACTTCCTGAACGGTACGGGAGCCTGGGTCAACGGCCCCAATGGAGTCACCATCACCGGCGTCGATGCGATCGATCTCTGGATCGGTGGTCTCGCCGAGGAGAAGATGCCCTTCGGCGGCATGCTGGGCTCGACCTTCAACTTCATCTTCGAGAACCAGCTCGAAAAGCTGCAGGACGGCGACCGCTTCTACTATCTCGAGCGCACGTCCGGCCTGAGCTTCAATGCGGAGCTCGAGAGCAACTCCTTCGCCAAGCTGATCATGGCGAATTCGACTGCGACACACCTCCCGGGCGTGGTCTTCACGACCCCTGGCTTCACGCTCGAAGTGAACCAGGCGGCGCAGCACACCGGACTTGGCGTGAATGGCAACGACGACCCGACAAACGGCGATCCGCTGCTTCCGCTCGTCATTCGCGACAACCCGAATACTGTCGGGCCCGACACCAACTACCTCCAGTACACCGGAGACGAGCATGTCGTTCTCGGCGGTACTGCCGGCAATGACATCCTGATCGCGAGCGAGGGCGACGATACGATCTGGGGCGATGGCGGCAACGACCGCATCGAGGGCGGTGACGGCAACGACCAACTGCGTGGTGGCGCCGGTGACGACATCATCACGGACACGGGTGGTGACGACAATATCCAGGGTGGCGACGGCAACGACGTCCTCCACGGTGGCAACGGCGTCAACCTGATCATCGGCGGCTTCGGCAGCGATTTCATCGTCACCGGCGAAGACGCATCGGAGGCCATTGGTGGCCAGGGGAACGACTTCATCCTCGGCAGCAAGGCCAATGAACAGGATATGGGCAACGAGGGCGACGACTGGATCGAGAAGGGTACCTCCGACGGCGCTCCTGGCGACAATTTCGATCCGCTCGGCAATGATCCGGTCATCGGCAACGACGTCTTCATCGGCGACGGCGAGAACGACAAGTTCAACGGCGAAGGCGGCGATGACATCATGGCCGGCAAGACCGGCTTCGGCGACCGCTATATCGGCGGCTCCGGCTATGACTGGGCGATCTACAAATACAACACGACCGGCGTCTATATCGATATCTCCGATCGCTTCTTCGATCAGCCGCCGGTCCCGGGCGGGTCGACCTCGCTCAGCCGTTTCGACTTCGTCGAAGGCCTCTCCGGTTCGCGTTTCGGCGACGTCCTCAACGGCGACGACTCCGACGCCACCACGCTGGGCACCGCCGGTGCCACGGGCAGCGTGCTGACCAATATCGATTTGATCGACGGCTTGCGGCCCTTGCTTCCTGCCGGTGCGACCTTCTTCGATGGCGGCAACATCATCCTCGGCGGCGCCGGTAGCGACATCATCCAGGGCCGCGGCGGCAACGACATCATCGATGGCGACCGGTGGCTGAACGTGCGCATCAGCGTCCGGGCAAACATTGATGGCACGGGCGCCGAGATCGCTTCGTTTGATACCATGGAGCCGATGGTCCCGTTCATGCTTGCTGGGACTTACAATCCCGGCCAGCTCAGGATCATTCGCGAGATCCTGACCTCGGCAACCGCCGATTTCGACACGGCCAAATTCTCCGGTGTGCGGGCTAACTATACGGTGACAACTGCTCCCGACGGCACCGTGACGGTCACGGACAATGTCGGCACGGATGGGACGGACACGCTCCGCAACATCGAGCGGCTGGAATTCGCCGATCAGTCCGTCGTGCTCGGCGGCACGAACAACCTGCCGGTGGGCAGACCAGTGATCGTCGATCCGACGCCCGCCAATGGCATTCAGGTCGGCGATGTGCTGACGGTGAACCTGGCCGGGCTGACGGATGCGGACAATCCGGGCGGAATCGTGCCGGCAGCCCCTGTGTCCTATTTCTGGCAGGTCGATGACGGCACCGGTTTCGCCGATATCGAAACTTTCGGAGCCGGCGAGGTGGAGCGGGTGCATGGCCCGACCTTCACGGTCACCGATGGCGAGAACGGGCTGCCGATCAGGCTGCGCATGGTCTACCAGGACGCCCGCGGCGTGCTCGAGGAGGTGTATTCGCTCCCGACGGCGACCGTCGGCACGAATGTCCCGCCTCTGCCGGCAACCACGATTGTCGGTACGCGTGCCAACGACGTCCTTGTCGGCACGGCGGGCGCCGATACGATCACCGGCGACCGTGGCGACGACACGATCACAGGCCTTGCCGGCAATGACACGATCGACGGCGGCCGCGGCGCCGATACCATCGATGGGGGCGACGGCGACGACACCATCCTGGGCGATCGCGACAACGACATCCTCAATGGCGGGGCCGGGAACGACACGATCGATGGCGGCCGCGGTGACGACACCATCAATGGCGGCCTGGGCAATGACACGATCCTCGGCGATCGCGGCGATGATCTGATCATTGTCGGGTCCACCGAAGGACGCGACATCATCGATGGCGGACGCGACACTGACACCGTTCGGATCGTGGGGGATGCGACGACTGAGGTCTTCCAGATCTATGCGGCAGCCAATGCACCGGCCGCGTTCAATCTAAACCCGGCAACGGAGATCGCCATCGTCCGCAATGGCGTGGTGATCGCGGAACTGGCAAACATCGAGGAAATCCAGATCACCGGTGGCGGCGGCGGCGATTCCTTCCAGGTCATCGGCAATTTCGCGGCGACCACGTTGTTCACCAACACCATCACGATCGATGGTTCGACGGGCGATGATACGGTCAATATCTCGGCGCTGACCTCGGCGCACCGCATCGTCTTCAAGTCGATGGGCGGCCACGACACGATCATCGGGACCTTGCGACCACAGGATGTCATCGAGCTGGCGCCCGGTTCGACGCTCGCCAACTACACGAGCACGAACAACGGCAACGGCACGACGACGCTGACGAATGGCGGCCATACCATCACTTTCGCAACCCTGGCGGGCGGCGCTTCTCCGACCTTCGCCAATTCCGGCGGCAGCGGTGGCAATGGTGGTGGCGGAAATGGCGGTGGCAACGGAGGCGGAGATGGTGGCGGGAACGGGGGAGGCGATGGCATCACCGGCGCGTTCGAACTCACTGCCGGCGACCTTTCCGGGCTGAAGCACCTGGTCAACGGGCAGGAAGTCCCTGGCGATGACGACACGGTGCCCGGCGTCCGCGATCTCAGCGGCCACGGCAACAATGTCGCCCATCCCGATTACGGTGCGGCGGACGAGCACTTCATCCGGCTGACCGAAGCCCGCTATGGCGACTACGACGCGGCGACCGGCAACAACAAGATCAACCCGATCTTCGAGGGGCTCGATCCGCGCAACATCAGCAATATCCTCGGCGTACAGGAAGCCGATCTGCCGAAGAACGGTAACGACGCCAATATCTTCTTCATGGCGTTCGGCCAGTATTTCGACCACGGCCTCGACTTCCTGCCGAAGGGTGGCAACGGCACGATCCAGATCGGCGCTCCCGGCAACGGTGCGCCCGGATCGGGCAATCCGGCCGATCTCACCCGGGGTACGGTCGACGAGATTGTCGACGGCGTTCCACAGCATATCAATCGCACCTCGCCCTTCGCGGACCAGAACCAGGCCTATGGCTCGAACGGGCTCGTCGGCCAGTTCCTGCGTGAAGGGGACGGTGATGGCGGCCTCGGCTCCATGCTTCTGGCTGGAGCGCCGGACCCGTCGGATCCGAACTTCCGGTTGCTGCCGACGCTGCGCGAGCTGATCCTCGAACACTGGGAGAACAACACCGTCTTCACTGGCCTCCCGGGCGGCCCGGTCGCCTTCCGGACCTATTTCGCCGGGCTGGTTGATGGCGGCGGCGTGATCAACACCACGATGGCAGCGAACATGGCGTCCAATTTCATGGGCACCGGACATGCGCTGCTGCTCGATGCCAATCCGTTCATCAGCGTGCTTGACCACTATATCGCCGGCGACGGCCGGGCGAACGAGAACTTCGCCCTGACCGCGATGCACACGATCTGGGCGCGCAATCACAACTTCCACGTCGAGAATCTGGTGGAGGCCGGCTTCCAGGGCACGCAGGAGGAACTCTTCCAGGCGGCCAAGATTATCAACGAGGCCGAGTACCAGCGCGTCGTCTTCGACGAGTTCGCCGATCATCTCATCGGCGGGATCAAGGGCGATGGCAACCACGGCCATGGCGACTACAATCCGGATGCGACGGCTGCCATCTCGCATGAGTTCGCGGCGGCCGTGTACCGGGTCGGTCACTCCCTGATCGGCCAGACCATGACCGTACTCGATGCGGATGGACAGCCGAAGCAGGTGGCGCTGTTCGACGCCTTCCTGAATCCGACGAACGACGCCGGCGCCTTCACCGCGCCCTTGCCTCCCGGCTATGTCCCGCAGCCCGGCTATGAGCAGCTCGGTGTGGAATCAATCCTAGGCGGCATCATCAGGCAGCCGGCGGAGGAGGTGGACTTCAACATCGTCGACGCGGTGCGCAACGATCTGGTGCGTATCAATGCCGACCTGTTCGCCTTCAATGTGGCGCGCGGCTGGGATGTCGGGCTTGGCACGTTGAACCAGGTGCGTTCGGATCTTGCCGCTTCGCAGGATCCCTATGTCTCGGAGGCGGTTGGATATGCCGGAAACCTCTCGCCCTATACCTCGTGGGAGGATTTCCAGCAGCGCAACAATCTGAGCGATGCCGTGATCGCCCAGTTCAGGCAGGCCTATCCGGACCTCGTCCTGGATGCCAATGAGATCGCGGCCTTCCAGGCGATCAATTCGAATATCAACGTGGCTATCCAGGCCGATGGCACCGGCATCGTGAAGGGGATCGACCGGGTCGATCTCTGGGTCGGCGGCCTTGCCGAGACGCATATCAATGGCGGCATGGTCGGCCAGACCTTCTGGGTCGTGCTGCACGAGCAGTTCGACCGCCTGCAGGAGGCCGACCGGTTCTACTATCTCGACCGTGTCGAGAACTTCGACTTCTACGAGAACTTCATCGACGGCCAGGAGTTCGCGGACATCATCGCCCGCAATACCAGCCTGACCAATCTGCCGGAGAACATCTTCGAGACCGTCGTCGGCGATGACGGCGACAACGGTACCGGCACGGGTGACGGCGACGATGACGATGATGACGACGACGATGACGGCACCGGCACAGGTGATGGCGACGACGATGACGATGACGATGACGGCGCCGGAGATGGCGACGACGATGATGACGACGATGACGGCGCCGGAGATGGCGACGACGACGATGACGATGATGACGACGGCGCCGGCAATGGCGACGACGATGACGATGACGACGATGACGATGATGATTGCGGCTGCGATGACGACGACGATGATGATGACGGGGCTGGCACGGGCACGCCGCCTCCTGGTCCGGGCACGGCTCCTGGAACGCATGTCGGGACGGCTCTGAGCGATGTCCTGATCGGGGCGGCGGGAGCCGACAACCTGATCGGCCAGGGCGGCGACGACGTCCTGATCGGGGC
>UBZM01000040.1 GCA_900470095.1 Hyphomicrobiales bacterium | reverse complement strand
GCGCCGGGGCCCTTTCAGATCAAGGCGGCGATTGCCGCCTTGCATGCCCAGTCTGAGCCGCCCGACTGGCCGCAGATCATCCTGCTCTACGACGCCCTGTTGCGGATGGAACCGACGCCGGTTGTGCAATTAAACCGTGCCGTGGCATTGGCTGAAGCTGGCGCACTGGGAGCTGGTTTGCTCGCGCTTGAATCGCTTGCCCCAGCGCTCTTAGCCTATCAGCCGTTTCATGCGGCGCATGCCGAATTGCTGTCCCGCTCGGGCCCGACCAACGCTGCCCTTGCGGCCTTTGATCGCGCCATCGGCCTTACGTCCAATCCATCAGACGCGGTCCTTCTCAGGCGCCGGCGGGATCAGGTCGCGCGGCAAGCGGCAGAGACAACTCTAGGACCGCAATAGCGGTCGATCTGATCCCAAATCCGGTGGAGAAGGAGCCCCTCGGGAGTTGGTCAAAACCATAGCCTCGACAATCTGAGGAGCGCTATCCACGATCGTTCTCGCATGCACGTGAGGCGCGGCGGAGGTCGGCTTGCTGCAGCCGCGAGCCCTCACTCCTACTCGATTGTCTGGGAACCCCATAAACTATTGTTTTTACTTATAAAAAATATAATCCCCCCAATAAAATTCGCAGATCTGCGCTTTTGATTTTGTTGACGAATTTTTCCCAATCGGGAGGGCTCATCTGTTGCCTGCTGTCGGCGTCTTCAGACGCTGCCACGCACTCCCTGAGCCGCTGTTGACCTTCCAGTCACTGAAAGCACTACCGTCGCCGGAATGGTCAAGCGATGTCGTCGAAGACGTCGCGTATTCTGGCGACGAGGTAGTTCAAATGACTGGGAAGTCTAGGATATTTTTCTTTACTTTGGTGGCCGCGGGCGGCGGCGCCTTGTTTGTCTATCTCAATGGTGTGCCTGCCACTGTCAGCCGGGCGCTGACCTCAGGCGAAACGAGCAAGATCGCTCCTATGCCCCCGCCACCGCCGCAGGTTCCGGTCGCCGAAGTCGTCACGCGGGTGATCGCAAGATCGTCGGAGTTTACTGGCGCCGTTGCGGCAGCCAAAACGGTCGAGCTACGGCCGCGTGTCGGCGGTACGCTTGAATCCGTCAGCGTGCCGGAAGGTGGTCTTGTCGAACGAGGCCAGCTGCTCTTCCAGATCGATCCTCGCCCGTTTGAGGTCGCGCTCCAGAATGCGGAAGCGCAGCTGCAACGGGCCGAGGTTCTGCTCTCACAAGCAGAGACGGATCTCGACCGATCGCAGCGGCTGGCCCCGAGCGGAGTCATCTCCGGCAAGACCCATGATGACGCCTTGTCCAGGAAGCGGGAGCGGCAAGCGCAAGTGCTGGAGGCAAGGGCAGCAGTTGCCGCAGCCAGGCTCGACCTTTCTTATTCCCGCGTGACCGCTCCGATCGCTGGACGCGTCGACAGGGTACTTGTGACAGAAGGAAACCTCGTCACCGGAGCCTCCGGAGCTGCAGCGACATTGCTCACCACGATCGTGTCAGTCGATCCCGCATATGTCTATTTCGATATCGATGAACCAACCTATCTGAGCTTCCTGAGCCAAACCCGCCCCAAGGCAGTCGGGCGCAAGGGCACCTCATTCCTGGTTGAAGTCGGGCTCGCCACCGAGAGCGGCTACCCGCATTCCGGCACCCTGGACTTCCTCGGAAATCGTATCGATCGCAGCACCGGGACGATCCGCGCCCGAGCTGTTTTGGCCAATCCCGAAGGCCGACTGACACCAGGCCTATTCGCGCGGGTGAAACTTGCGACGAGCGCGCCCCAAGAGACCGTTCTCATCGATGATCAAGCGATAGGAACCGATCAGGGACACCGCTACGTGCTGGTGCTGGGTGCCGGTGACAAGGTCGAATACCGGCCGGTGGAATTGGGCGCGATGAACGACGGGCTGCGCGCCATTGCAAGCGGCCTCAACCCCGGTGACACGATCATCATCAAGGGGCTCGTCCGCCCCGGCATGCAGGTTACCCCGAACCGGATCGCGATGGCGCTCGATCAGCGTTCAGTCAACGGCGTTGCCAATGGCAAAACGCAGGCGGCACGTCGATGAGCCTGCCACGCTTTTTCATCAACCGGCCGATCTTTGCGATCGTTCTCTCCGCCCTCATGCTGATCGCGGGAGCGATCGCCCTGGTTCGGCTCTCATTGAGCGAATACCCGTCCATCACCCCGCCGACCGTGCAGGTGACCGCAAGTTATCCGGGTGCCAACCCGCTGGTGATCGCCGAGACAGTGGCCTCCCCACTCGAACAATCGATCAATGGCGTCGAGGGCATGCTCTATATGAGTTCCCAGGCTGCGACCGACGGCAGGATGACGCTCACCGTCACTTTCGCTCAGGGCACAGATCCGGACATGGCGCAGATCCAGGTGCAGAACCGCGTGTCGCGCGCCCTGCCACGCCTGCCGGAAGAAGTTCAACGCATCGGCGTCGTGACCCAAAAGACGTCACCCGACATCCTGATGGTGGTGCACCTGGTATCGCCCGACAAGCGCTACGATCCCCTCTACATCTCCAACTTTGCTACCCTCCAAATTCGCGACACGCTCGCCCGCCTGCCAGGGGTTGGCGATGTCATCGTATGGGGCGCCGGCGAATACGCCATGCGCGTCTGGCTGGACCCCGCCAAGGTTGCTGCACGTGGTCTGACGGCAGGGGATGTCGTCGCCGCCATTCGCGAACAAAACGTCCAGGTCGCAGCCGGCTCGGTTGGCCAGCAGCCGTCGGAGGCCGCCAGCTATCAGGTCACGGTCAGCACACTGGGGCGACTGTCCAGCGAGGAACAATTCGGCGAGATCGTCATCAAGACAGGCGATGACGGGCAGATCGTACGCCTGCGCGATGTTGCGCGGATTGGTCTCGGTGCTGACGCCTACGCGTTGCGTAGCCTCCTCGACGGTGAACCGGCCGTCGCGATACAGATCATTCAACGCCCCGGTGCAAATGCGCTGGACGTCTCCAACGCCGTGCATGCCGAGATGGAGCAGTTGCAGCGAGGTTTTCCAGAGGGCCTGGAATACCGGATTGCCTACGATCCGACCGTCTTCGTGCGTGCGTCCCTGGCCGCCGTCATGACGACGTTGCTCGAAGCGATCATTCTCGTCGTCATCGTCGTCGTCCTGTTCCTGCAGACATGGCGTGCTTCCATCATTCCGCTGGTTGCCGTGCCCATCTCGCTCGTCGGCACGCTTGCGGTGATGTATCTCATGGGTTTCTCACTCAACACCTTGTCGCTGTTTGGCTTGGTTCTTTCGATCGGCATCGTCGTCGACGACGCCATCGTTGTCGTCGAGAATGTCGAACGGCATATCGGTCTTGGCGAAACGCCGAAGGAAGCGGCCCGCAAGGCGATGGATGAGGTGACCGCGCCGATCATCGCGATCACGTCCGTCCTCGCTGCGGTGTTCATTCCGTCCGCATTTCTGTCGGGCCTTCAGGGCGAGTTCTACCGCCAGTTCGCCGTCACGATTGCGATCTCGACGATTCTTTCGGCGATCAACTCGCTGACGCTTTCACCGGCGCTGGCGGGCGTGCTTCTGAAGCCGCACCATTCCGGGTCAAACCGCGATTGGCTCACCCGTGGCATCGATTTGGCGTTCGGCTGGTTCTTCCGCCTGTTCAATCGCTTCTTTGACAGGGCATCGAACGCCTATGTCGGCGCGGCGCGGCGCGCCATCCGCATAAGCGGCGTGATCTTGGCACTCTATGCAGGACTTGTCGGAATGACCTGGATGGGTTTCCAGAGCATTCCGACCGGTTTCGTGCCTGCGCAGGACAAGTACTATCTCGTCGGCATTGCCCAGTTGCCGTCCGGAGCGTCGCTCGATCGGACCGAGGCTGTCGTCAAGGAGATGTCCAGGATCGCGATGGCTGAACCGGGCGTTGAAAGCATCGTGGCCTTTCCCGGCCTTTCCGTGAACGGCTTCGTCAACCTGCCAAATGCAGCCGTGGTCTTCGCCATGCTCGATCCTTTCGATCAGCGCAAGGATCCGTCGCTCTCGGCCAATGCGATCGCCGGACGGCTGATGGGCAAGTACAGCCAGATCCCGGACGGCTTCGTCGGCATTTTCCCGCCGCCGCCGGTGCCGGGGCTCGGAACGATCGGCGGTTTCAAGCTCCAGATCGAGGATCGCTCCGGCGCAGGTCTTGAGGCCCTTGCAAAGGCGCAGGGCGAGATCATGGCGAAAGCCTCACAGGCACCGGAACTTGCTGGCATGATGGCGAGCTTTCAGATGAATGCGCCGCAGGTTCAGGTCGATCTCGATCGGGTGAAGGCCAAGGCACAAAGTGTTCCGTTGACGGCGATCTTCGAGACATTGCAGGTCAATCTGGGTTCCCTGTACGCAAACGATTTCAACCGTTTTGGCCGCACCTATCGCGTGATCGTCCAGGCGGATGAGCCATTCCGCGCGCAAGTGGACGACATTGCACGCCTGAAGGTGCGCAATGCCGCAGGCGAGATGATTCCCCTCGCAGCTCTTGCAACCGTCGTTGCCAGTTCAGGACCAGACCGGGTGATGCACTACAATGGCTATCCCTCGGTCGACATTACAGGAGGGCCAGCGCGAGGTTACTCGTCCGGGCAGGCGACAGCGGCAATCGAGCGGATCGCGCGTGAGACGCTGCCAGCCGGCATGACATTCGAGTGGACCGATCTGACCTTCCAGGAGAAACAGGCCGGGAACACGGCCATGATCGTGTTCCCGCTCGCGGTATTGCTGGCATTCCTGATCCTGGCAGCCCAGTACAACAGCTGGTCATTGCCCTTCACGGTGCTCCTCATCGCCCCATTGGCATTGCTGTCTGCGATCGTCGGCGTCTGGCTCTCAAACGGTGACAACAACATCTTCACCCAGATCGCGTTTGTCGTGTTGGTCGGTCTTGCGGCCAAAAATGCCATCCTGATCGTGGAATTCGCTTATGAAGAGGAAAAGAAGGGCCGCGATCCAATTGCCGCGGTGCTCGAAGCCGCGCGCCTGCGGTTGAGGCCGATCCTGATGACGTCGCTCGCGTTCATTGCGGGTGTCGTGCCACTGGTCATTGCGACGGGCGCCGGCGCCGAGATGCGGCATGCCATGGGCATCGCCGTGTTCGCCGGCATGCTTGGCGTGACGTTCTTCGGGCTGATCCTGACGCCTGTCTTCTATGTCGTCATCCGGCGGCTGGTGCTGCGGCGAGCCGCCGGCTCCGGGGTTAATGCGATGGCGACTGCCGAAGGCGATCCTCATGCACAAATTTGAGGTCTTGCAGCGTCCTTGGCGTGTCTGAAACGACACGTGGCTTTGTAGCGAGTGTGGGGCGGGAAGGCCTCAAGCCTCCCCGCCCCACACATCAACGGGCAGCATTTCAAACGTCTATTTGGTCCCCATGTTGCGTTGGGGACGGAGATGAAGCTCCGCCCCCGAAATAGGCCGTAACTACGCGGCGACGGTGGCGGGATAGCCCGCCACGTCGAGTGCCTGTGTGAAGGCGGCGGCGTCAGAAGTCGCGGCGATGGTCACGGTCTGGGTCTTGAGGTCGATTCCGACCTCGGCGCCCGCGTCGACGCTCTGGATCGCTTTCGTGACGACTCCGGCGCAGTGGCCGCAGGTCATGTCGGGTACCTTCAATTTTAACATTGGTTTCTCCTGTCTCGTCATCGGCACAAGCGCCGTTTCCTGAAGCTGCGGGCTCCCGCCAGTGGAAGGTCAAGCGGCCTATTGCCCCTCGCAATCTTTTTGACGACTCTTCAGTCAAGACAAGAAAACATATTTTAAAACAACATCTTGGAGAGAGATTATAATTTTCTCCGGCCTGTTGACCTTCCTGTAACTGGAAGCCCTAGCCTCCGTTCATCAAATTCGAACAGAGGACAGGAACGATGAATGCCGTGCCTAAAATACCGTCCGCAGCAACCAGGCAGAGCTTCCCGATCGAGGGCATGACCTGCGCATCCTGTGTGCTCCGCGTCGAGAAGGCGATCGCAGCCGTGCCGGGCGTGACGGCGGCTACGGTCAATCTGGCCACCGAGAGTGCCGACGTCGCCTTTGGGGGTAGCATCGATTCCGACGGTGTCATCGCCGCGATCCGCGGCGCCGGCTACGACGTGCCCGTCGAGAGGGTTGAAGTCGATATCGAAGGCATGACCTGCGCGTCATGCGTGAACCGTGTCGAAAAGGCGATTGCCGCGGTTCCGGGCGTGAAGTCTGCCTCTGTCAATCTTGCCACCGAACGCGCGACCGTCGAGCTGCTTGCCGGTTCCACGCCACGCGCGGCGATCGACGCCGCCATCCGCAAGGCCGGTTATGAGCCGCGTCGCGCGGAGACCGTGACGACTCCGGCGGGAACCGACAGTCGCGAGGACGCCCGCAACCGCGAGTTCTCCAACCTCAAGCGCGATTTTGGTATCGCCGCTGTGCTGACGCTGCCGATCTTCGTGCTGGAAATGGGCTCCCACCTCTTCCCACCACTGCATCATTGGCTGATGGCGAATGTCGATGATCAGCCGCGCTATATCGCTTTCTTCGTCCTGGCGACGATCGTTCAGTTTGGCCCCGGTTTGCGCTTCTACAAGAAGGGCGTGCCGGCGCTGCTGCGCCTCGCCCCGGACATGAACTCGTTGGTGGTGCTGGGGTCGACCGCGGCCTGGGCCTATTCCGTCGTCGCGACCTTCGCATCGGGCGTGCTCCCCGCCGGCACCGCGAATGTCTATTTCGAGGCCTCGGCGGTCATCATCACGCTGATCCTGCTCGGCCGCGTGCTCGAGGCCAAGGCCAAGGGCCGGACCAGCGAAGCGATCAAGCGGCTGATGGGCCTGCAGGCGAAGTCGGCGCGCGTCGAGCGCAATGGCGAGTTCGTCGACGTCGCCCTTGAGGATGTGGCCGCTGGCGACGTCATCCAGGTGCGCCCGGGCGACAAGGTGCCGGTCGACGGCGTCGTGTTGTCGGGTTCGTCGTTCGTCGACGAGTCGATGATCTCCGGCGAGCCGATCCCGGTCAACAAGGGAGAAGGCGCTGAAGTCGTCGGTGGCACGATCAACAAGACCGGCAGCTTCAAATACCGCGCCACCAAGGTCGGCGCCGACACGCTGCTGGCTCAGATCATCCGGATGGTCGAAACCGCGCAAGGCTCGAAGCTGCCGATCCAGGCGCTGGTCGACAAGGTCACCTCCTGGTTCGTACCTGCCGTGATGGTCGCGGCGGCGCTGACCTTTGCCGTCTGGTTGTTCTTCGGCCCGGAACCGGCCGTCAGCTTCGCGTTGGTCAATGCCGTTGCGGTGCTTATCATCGCTTGCCCCTGCGCCATGGGCCTCGCCACTCCGACGTCGATCATGGTCGGCACGGGCCGCGCGGCCGAGCTCGGCGTGCTGTTCCGGAATGGCGAGGCGCTACAATCTCTGAAGTCGACGCAGGTCGTGGCCCTCGACAAGACCGGTACGCTCACCGCCGGCAAACCGGTGATGACCGATCTCGAAGTCACCAGCGGTTTCGAGCGTGCGAAGGTGTTGGCACTCGTTGCTTCGGTTGAGGCTCAGTCCGAACACCCGGTTGCCGCCGCCATCGTGGCTGCTGCCAAGGACGAAGGCTATTCTCTCGGCGAGGTCAGCGCTTTCGATGCCGTGCCCGGCTTTGGTGTCAGCGCAAAGGTTGGTCAGCACCAGGTTGTTGTTGGCGCCGACCGCTATATGGCCAAGCTCGGCATTGCGGTGCACACCTTCGCCGACACCGCAAGCCGCCTGGGCAAGCAGGCCAAGACGCCGCTCTATGCTGCTGTCGATGGCAAGCTCGCTGCCGTGATCGCGGTTTCCGATCCGATCAAGCCTTCGACGCCGCAGGCCATTCGCGCCCTGCAGGCCATGGGTTTGAAGGTCGCGATGATCACCGGCGACAATCGTCGCACCGCGGAAGCGATCGCAGCCCAGCTCGGCATCGACGAGGTCGTCGCAGAAGTGCTGCCCGACGGCAAGGTCGACGCGATCAAGCGCCTGCGGGCCGGCGGCCGCGTTGTAACTTTCGTCGGCGACGGCATCAACGATGCGCCGGCCCTGGCCGAGGCCGATGTCGGCATGGCGATCGGCACCGGCACGGACGTTGCGATCGAAAGCGCCGACGTGGTGCTGATGTCGGGCGACTTGCTCGGCGTGACCAATGCGATCGCGCTGTCGAAGGCGACCATCAGCAACATCCGTCAGAACCTGTTTTGGGCCTTTGCCTACAATGCCGCTCTGATCCCGGTTGCGGCCGGCGTGCTCTATCCAGTCAGCGATACGCTGTTGTCACCGATGCTGGCGGCCGGCGCGATGGCACTGTCAAGCGTGTTCGTGCTCGGCAACGCCATGCGGCTCAAGCGCTTCCGGGCCCCGGTCCGGGAAACTCGCGCAGCAGCCGGCACCCCGGCACTCGCGCCCGCCGAGTGACATCAACGGCCCGCTGTTTCAGGCGGGCCACCCACACTTCATTTTAAAGGGCAAGCACATGCCAACCAAAATCGCTCCCTCAATCGAGATATTCACCACGCCAACCTGCCCCGACTGCCTGGCGTTGAAGCGCTGGCTGAACCTGCAGAAGCTGCCTTTCATCGAGCGCGACCTGCGCGACCCCGCGATCGCCGAGGAAGCCAAGCGTCGCACCGGCGTTCGTGTCGCCCCCATCACCATCATCGACGGCAAGCACGTCTTCTTCGGCACCTTTGCCGTGCAGCGCCTGGAGATCGAGGCGCTGCTCGACCTGACCAAGGCTACGTGATCAAGACCCATGCCCCATCTCACCCTGCCCCAACTTGGACGCCGCATTCCCATTGCCGCGGAGCAGACCATCCTCCAGGCAGCGCTCGAAGCCGGCGTTCCCTATCCGCATGGCTGCCGTTCCGGTCGCTGCGGTTCGTGCAAGTCGCGGCTGATCAGTGGCGATGTCGAGCTCGGCAAGCACTCGCCTTTCGCCCTTACCGAGGAGGATCAGGCCAACGGCCTGATCCTCGCCTGCCGGTCGGCGCCGACAACCGATGTGACTATCGAATGGCTGGACGAGGCCCATGTGGCCATGACGACTGTTGTCCAGGCGGCGACAGTTGTCGCGGTCGAGAGCAAGACCCATGACATCCTCGCCATCCGGCTAAAATTGGACGATCGTTCCGCCTTCCGCTTCGCTGCCGGGCAATATCTCTCGCTCGCCATGCCGGGAGCACCCGCCCGCCATTACTCGATGGCGAGCCGGCCCGACGACGAGCTTGTCGAGCTGCATGTCCGGCTTGTGCCGGGAGGTCGCACCAGCAGTGTGATTCATGCTTCGGTGAAGGCAGACGACAGGGTCGAGATCGAAGGCCCGGCCGGCTCGGCCTATCTGCGCGACGCCCATGGTGGCCCCATCATCGCTGTCGCGGGCGGCAGCGGGTTGGCGCCGATCAAATCGATCGTCGAGGCCGCGCTCGGTGCCGGCATGAGCCAGCCGATCCACCTCTACTTTGGCGCTCGCACGGAAGACGATCTCTATCTCGTCGACCATTTTTGCGCGCTCGTACAGCGATTTTCGAACCTCATCTTCGTGCCGGTCCTTTCACAGGCTGTCGAAACAGGCCGGCGCACCGGTTCTGTTTCCGACGCGCTGGCTGAAGATCATCAGCAACTCGCCGGCGCCAAGGCTTATGTCGCCGGTCCACCCGGCATGGTCGATGCCGTAGGCTCCGTGCTTGCAGCCCGCGGCGTTGCCTCATCCGACATCCACGCGGATGTCTTCTTCACACCGGAAGAAGACATCCAGGCCGTAGCGCAATCACCGAAATAGAGTCCCAATCATGCTTCGTAGAGACTTCTTGAAATTTTCAGCAACAGGCGCCCTGATGACGACTGCCCCAGCCCTCTTCGCTTCACCTGCCAGGGCCAAAAGCTCCGCCCCAAAGATCATCACCGCGGGTAAGCGTGTCATCGAAGTAAAGGGCAAAGCAGTCAACGTCCTCGGTCTGACGCAGACAGGCGGAAGCCATGGCCTGGTGATGAATGCCGGTGAGAACTTCCGGGTCCGGCTTGAAAACCGCATCGGCGAACCGACTGCGATTCACTGGCATGGGCTCACCCCGCCCTGGCAACAGGACGGTGTCGCCGGCATCTCACAGGAGCCGATCCCGGACGGCGGGGGTTACGACTATAACTTCCCGGTCGCTCGTCCTGGCACATTCTGGATGCACTCGCACATGGGATTGCAGGAGCAGCATCTGCTTGCCGCCCCCCTGATCGTCCTCGATCCGGCGGACGCTTCGAAGGATGTCCAGGAGGTCGTGGTGCTGTTCCATGATTTCACCTTCCGCGACCCGGCCGAGATCCTCGCCGAGCTCAAGGCCGGTGGTCACGACATGACGGCGATGCAGAAGCCACCGGCAGCGTCGCGACATGAAGGGCACACCATGCCGGGCATGACGGCTGGCGCCGCGATGGGCCATGGCGCGATGGGACACGGCACGAAAAGCCAAGGTTCGATGGATCATGGTGGCATGCAGATGGGTGGCGTGTCCCATCTCCAGGATGTGCAATACGATGCGCTTCTCGCCAACGATCGAACCCTCGATGACCCCGAGGTTTTCACCGTCGAGCCGGGCGGGCATGTGCGTCTTCGCCTGATCAATGGCGCCGCCAGCACCAATATGTGGATCGATCTTGGCAAACTGTCGGGTAAACTGATCGCGGTCGACGGCATCCCGGTGGAGCCGGTCGTCGGCTCGCGCTTCGAGTTCGCGGTCGCGGTCGCGCAGCGGCTCGATATTCTGCTCGAACTGTCCAGGGAAGCCACGGCATGGCCGATCTTCGCCGTGCAGGAAGGCGGCCGGTTGCGCACCGGTGTGGTGCTCGCCGCCAAAGGTGCTTCGGTCGGCAAACTCGCCGAGACCGCTGACGCAGACTTTCCGGCTGTCGGCGTCGAACTGGAGCAGAAATTGCGGGCAGCAAAGCCGCTCGCGGAAAGGCCGGCAACGCGCAAGCACACCATGATGTTGGGTGAAGGTGCCGGCTATGTCTGGACCCTGGACAGGGCTGTGCACGGCTCGGACAAGCCGCTTGCCGTGAGAACTGGCGACCGCTTCGAACTCACCTTCATGAACCACACCACCATGTCGCATCCCATGCACCTGCACGGGCATCACTTCCAGGTGGTCGCGGTAAATGGCAGGCGGTTCGCGGGCGCCGTACGCGACACAGTTCTCGTTCCGGCCAACATGGGACAGGTCACGATCGCCTTTGATGCCGGCAATCCCGGCAAATGGGCGCTGCACTGCCACCATCTCTACCACATGGTCGGCGGCATGATGACGTCGATGGCCTACGAGGCCTGACCGAGCGCCCGGGGGAACTATTCTCACAGTTCCCCCGGCGAACGAAGGTTCTTTAGCTTCCAGCGACTGGAAGCATTATGTGATGTTCAACTCACTCCAGGGAAAGCCAGATGAATATTGGCGCTGCATCAGAAAAATCGGGACTTCCGGCCAAGACCATTCGCTATTACGAGGATATCGGCCTGCTGACGGCTGACCGCGCCAGCAATGGCTATCGCGATTATTCGATAGCTGACGTGCATCGCATGCGCTTCATCCAGCGCTCGCGCCGCCTCGGTTTTTCGGTCGAGGAATGCCGCCAACTGCTTTCCCTCTATAACGACAGGGAGCGCGAGAGCGCTGATGTAAAAACACTGGCCAAGACAAAGCTCGCCGAGATCGACCGCAAGCTGGTGGAGCTCACGGAGTTGCGCGACACGCTTCGCCATCTTGTCCGCAGTTGCCAAGGTGATAGTCGTCCCGACTGCCCGATCATCGAGGGATTATCGAGCTCGCAACGCAAGTAGTGATTGCCACTCCAGCACTATGAAAGAGCAGGCTGGCACACTCCTCCTGCGCTGCATGCAGAACGAGTTTTGCGAGGAACCGGAGCGGCACAGGGACGGTTGGCGAAGATCGGAAAAGGCTTCACAAAAGGCGGCAACATCGTACCTTACTCCCCCTCGATCGTATCGGGCGGCTTCGACGTCACGTCGTAGACGACCCGGTTGATGCCCTTGACCTCGTTGATGATGCGGGTCGCGGTGCGGCCGAAGAAGGCCATATCGTAGGGGTAGAAATCGGCCGTCATGCCGTCGACCGAGGTGACGGCGCGCAAGGCGCAGACGTGGTCATAGGTGCGGTAGTCGCCCATCACGCCGACGGTGCGCACCGACAGCAGCACGGCAAAAGCCTGCCGGATCACGTCGTAGAGACCGGCCTTGCGGATGTCCTCGAGATAGATCGCGTCGGCCTTGCGCAGGATGTCGAGCTTTTCCCTGGTGATCTCGCCGGATTGCCGAAGGGCTGGCATTGCTCGATCGTGCTATGGCGCGGCGGGCGCCGGGGCCCTTTCAGAT
>UBZM01000001.1 GCA_900470095.1 Hyphomicrobiales bacterium | reverse complement strand
CCTCGAGCCTGCCGAGCAGCAGGGCCGTGCGGGTCCAGATCAGCCGCACGCGGTCGACCCTCAGCCAGGCGCCATCGCGATCGGAGAGAACCACATCACGGATCGTCGCGTCGGAGGATAGCGCGCCATCGACCGCGCCGATCGAGACCTGGCTGTTCGGTGTCGACAGGGCGCGCGAGATCAGGTCGGCCAGAACCCCGCGATCATTCTGCGCGTTCTGGGCGAAACCGCCGAAGCGCGCCGAGACGACCAGACCCGCCACCAGTAGCAGGGCCAGAAGCGCCAGGCGCGGAAGGGTGAGCCGGTTGCGCATCAGAAGGCCTGCCCGATGCTGATATAGACCGCGACCGGCTTGTCGCCCTTGCGCGGATTGAGCGGGGCGGCGACGTCGAACCGGATCGGGCCGATCGGCGTATAGTAGCGCAACCCGAGACCGGCCGACATCCGCAGCGTCTGGTCGAAGGTCGGGAAACTCTCCTCGAATGCCGTACCGACATCGAAGAACGGCACGATGCCGATGGTGTTGGTGATCTTGATCCGCGCCTCGACCGAGGCTTCGAACAGGCTGCGTCCGCCGATCAACTGGTTGTACGGGCCAAGCGGCGACAGCGTGCGATAGCCGTAGCCGCGCACCGAACCGCCGCCGCCGGCATAGAAGAGCCGCGTCGGCGGGATCTGGTCAAGCGCTGCACCGGCCACGGAGCCGAAGCCGATGCGCCCGGCCAGCACATAGCGGGCCTCGTCATCGAGCGCGTAATAGCCGGAGATCGCGCCCTTGGTCTGGACGATGCCGACCGTCGATCCCATGAAGGTCGGATATGGCGCCACGGAGGCGGTGAGGCGGACACCGCGCGTCGGATCGAGCAGGCTGTCGGTCGAGTCGTATCGGACAGAAAGCGGGATGCCGACAAGGGTGTAGGTGATCTGGCCGAGTACGTCGCTGGTCTGGCCGCGCTCGACCTCGAGGCCGGCCTGAACCGAAAACGTGTCGCTGAAACGCCGGCGGATGCTGGTGGTGACATTGGCATAGCGCGCTGTGTAGCCGCCATAGCGGTTGGTACCGACACGCTCGCGCGTCGCAAAGCCGTCGACCAGCAGGTCGTAGCGGGTTCCATTCAGCGCCGGCTTCATGAAGCCGAACGCAAAGCGCCCGCCCAGGTCGGATTGCTCGAAATCGCCAAATCTCTGGATCGTGGTGCCGTCGATCCGCGGGGCGAGAAACAGATCGCCCTCGAGCCTGAGCCGCTCGGCACCGCCAAGCAGATTGCGATGCTCCCAATAGGTCCGGACCGCCGGGCCATCGATGGTGGAATAACGGCTGGAGAAGCCGATCAGCCGCTTCGGCCGCTCGGTGATGTCGACGAAGATCGGCAGGTTGCCATTGGCGTCGAGCCGGTCGGCCTCGCGGATGCGGGCGGAGCCGATCGCGGGAATCGAGGTGATCGATTTGCGCGTGTCGGCCAGCGCCTTGGGCGAATAGGGATCGCCCGGCTCCAGATAGATGAAGGAGCGAACGACATGGGGCGGGACATCGACCGTGCCCTCGATCGCGACATCGCCGAAACCGGCGACCGGCCCGGGCTCGACGACATAGGTCACATCCATGATCTTCGCCGCGTGATCGACGACCGGGCGCAGCGCAACCACCCTGGCGAGCGGGCGCGACTGGTTGCGCAGATGATCGACCAGAGACGACTGCGCCGAACGCAATGCGGCCGAGGTCGCGGGATCGCCCGTTTTCAGGCGCGCGACCTTGTGGGGATCGGCAATGGCACCGCCCCCACCCTTGCCCTGCTCGACGACCTCGACATTGCGCAGACTGAAGAGCGGGCCGGTCACAACCCGCACGGAGATCGGCACCGGTGCCCGGTTGCGATAGGCTTCAAGCGCGCGCACCAGCGCCGGGCCAGGCTCGCTGCCGAGGCGCAGACCGTTGCCGTCGACCGCGATCGTCACATCCGCGTTGAAATAGCCGAGTGACCAGAGGGCATCGATCAGCGGATTGAGATCGGCGACCATGCGCCGGGCCAGGGTTTCGCCATCGGGCGGCGCATCCTGCCTGAGCCGATAAAGCAGGGAGGCGTCACGCAGCGTCTGCGTCAGGGCCTTGGCATCGTCGGTCCCGCTCACCTCGAATGCGAGCTGATAGGGCAGCGTCGTGCTGCTGACCGCCGGCGGCTTCTCCGTGGAGCCGAACAAGCCGAATATGTCGAGCGAGGAGAGATCGAAAGCCTCGGCGGGCGCAGGCTGGATTGCAAGCATAGCGGCGAAAGCGTAACCGCCTCCGCCTGCAACCCTGCGCACCCTACGCCGCAAACCCCGCATCAATCCTCCAACGCAACACTATCAAGACCAATAGAATGAGATGATTTTGTGGTCATGCCTCTGCATGACCACAATTCTGCTCGTCAAAGCTGTCCCGGGCGCTCCTGCAACCCGCAACAATTGCCTCGGAATGCGCGGCGAAATCGAGCTCGATTGCAAGCTGACTCGGCCTGCAATGGCGGTCCCGACATCAGGCCAGCGCGAAGGAAATCGCGGCCAGCGGATCGAGCCTGACGATGACCGGACCGAGATTCGGCGCGAGCACGCCGCCGCAAAGGCTGCCGGTGGTGATGATCTGGCCGGCGACGAGGCCGCCAAGCGCGCTCTCGGTCTCACGATTGGCCCAGGCCAGCACCGGGGTGAGCGGATCGCCATTGGCGTGATGAGCGGGCTTGTCATAGAGCACGTCGCCGTCGAGCTCGACCGTGCAGGTGAGATCGGCGACCTCGTCGAAAACCTCGAAGGGAACGTCCTGGCCGATCAGATAACCGCCATGGCCCATAGAATCCGCCAGCCAGAGCGGGAACGGCACATGGGTCCAGTCGGCGATGCGGCTTTCGATGATCTCGATGCCGACGAAGGCACTGTGGCAATGCTCGAGCAGTTCGGCCCGGCTATAGGGCTTGCCGGGCCGGCGCGGCATGTCGCGACCGAGGCGGATGGCGAGCTCGACCTCGAGCCGCAGCTCGGCTCCGGGCACCGAGCGATAGGTATCGCCCGGCTTCAGGAACGGCCCGGGCATCAGGCCGACGAGGCCGCGTCCATCGGTGATCGAGACCTTCCAGCCGAGATGCGCATAGCCCATGTCGCTACTGACATCGGCCTGAACCGCCAGAGCCGTTTCGAGATCGGCCGGAACGGGAAGCGTCTCGATGTCGACGAGGCTGCGGCTGCGGCGCGCCTGGACAAAGGCTTCGCGCAAGGAGGTTTCGGTCGTCGTCGGCATGCGTCTTGCCCCTGTCAGTCTGAGCCTGTGGATGTGCATCGTGCACAGGAGGCCCGGTGATTGCCAAGCTGCTACAGCAGCACGGCGCCCTTGAACAAGATGCGCGTTAGCAGCGCCCCTGATCCTTCGCCTCCTGCCGGATCATGACCGAAGGCTGCTCCATGAAATCAGATGAACATGAATCGAAGGAGAACGTCATGAGCCCATCGCCCAATGACAGGCGCATCGACTATGTCGAATTCGTCGTTGCCGATCTCGGCCGGGCGCGCGCCTTCTACGAAAAGGCCTTCGGTTGGACGATGACCGCGTACGGCCCCGAATACTGCGCCTTCGCCGACGGCCGTCTCGAAGGCGGATTCACCACCCAGGGCACGCCGCAGCCCGGCGGGCCGCTGATCATCCTCTATGCCGATGATCTTCCCGCGTCACAGGCGCAGGTCGAGGCCGCCGGCGGGCGCATCGTCAAGCCGGCCTTCGATTTCCCCGGTGGGCGGCGTTTCCACTTCGCCGATCCGGACGGCTACGAGCTTGCGGTCTGGACGAAGGCATAGACGCCCTCGTCCGAAATCCCGGGCAAGACGCCACGTTTCATGCTAGGGTTGCCTCTGCAAATGTGGAGGCAACCCATGCGTGCCATCGAGCAGTTGCTGTCGGCCTATATCACCTGGCTGTCCCGGGCGTTCCAGGTGACGCCGGAATTCATCACGAGAGACCGTCGCGGCAACCTGCCGCCGCCTTCCGGCGGCATCGGGTCCTATTGACCCGACGCTGATCGTCTCTCAGGCGGGCGCCGCAGCGGCGCGCCGCGTCATTTCCCCCAGCGCAGCGCCAGCGGGTCGAGTTCGCGCGCCAGCTCGATCAGGCCCTCGCGGGTCTTCGGGTGCAGTGGCGTCAGAGGGTGGCGGACGGCTTCGCTCCTGATCACCCCGCCCTCCTTCATCACTGCCTTGGCCGAGCGCAGGCCGCACTGGCGGTTCTCGTAGTTGATGATCGGCAGCACGTCGCGATAGAGCGCCGCCGCCGTCTTGCGATCGCCCGAGGCATGCGCGGCCAGGATCGGCTTGATCAGGTCGGGGATCATGGCGCTGGTCATCGTGCCGGTCGCACCGGCATCGAGATCGGCCATCAGCGTGATCGCCTCCTCGCCATCGAACGGGCCGACGACGGCCTCGCCCCCCGCCTCGATCAGGGCGCGCAGCTTGTTCGCCGTGCCGGGGACCTCGATCTTGAAATAACGGACGAGCGGGACCTCCTTCGCCAGCCGCACCATGAAGGGCACCGTCATGGTGACGCCGGAGAGCGGCGCGTCCTGCAGGATGACCGGAAGGCCACAGGCATCGGTGACATGCTTGAAATGCTCGATCATGCCCTGCTCGTCGGCCTTGAGCAGCGCGCCGTGATAGGGCGGCATCATCATCAGCATCTTCGCGCCGGCATCCGCCGCCGCCTTGGCGCGCTGCGCCGCGATCCGGGTCGAGAAATGCGAGGTCGTGACGATCACCGGCACGCGGCCGGCGACCTGCTCGATCGAGAGGCGCATGACCTGGTCGCGCTCCTCGTCGGTCAACAGGAACTGCTCGGAGAAATTGGCCAGGATGCAGATGCCGTCGACGCCCTGATCGACCATCAGGTCCATGACGCGCCGGTTGCCCTCGATGTCGAGGTCGCCATTGTCGTGGAAGATCGTCGGAGCGATCGGCAGAATGCCCTTGTAGGGTTCGGTCATGGTCGGTCTCTGTTTTGCCGGTTGAGACGGAGGGTCGAAGCAACGGTCAGGCGGGGTGCGTGGCGCGGCCGCCCTTGAGTCGGCGCAGGCCTGAGCCGAGCAGCGGCATGACCAGCAGCAGGACACCGATCGACATCAGGGTCGAGACCAACGGGTTCGACCAGAAGATCGAGAGCGACCCTTGCGAGAAGATCATCGATTGCCGGAAGGCATCCTCGGCCTTGTCGCCAATGACCATGGCGAGCACCAGCGGCGCGATCGGATAATCGAGCTTCTTGAAGAGGTAGCCGACGATCCCGAAGATCAGCGCCAGCCAGATGTCGAATTCCTTGCTGGCGACGGTGAAGGCACCGATGAAGCAGATGATCACGATCAGCGGCCCGACGATCGAGAACGGGATGCGCAGGATCGAGGCGAAGAGCGGCACGGTCGCCAGCACGACGATGACCGCGACGACATTGCCGAGATACATCGAGGCAATCAGGCCCCAGACGAAATCCGGCCGTTCGACGAAGAGCATCGGGCCGGGATTGAGCCCCCAGATCATCAAGCCTCCCATCATCACGGCGGCGGTCGCCGAACCGGGAATGCCGAGCGCCAGCATCGGCAGCATCGCGGCCGAACCGGCTGCGTGGTCGGCGGTCTCGGGCGCGATCACGCCCTCCGGCTCGCCCTTGCCGAACTTCTCGGGATTGCGCGACGAACGCTTGGCCATGGCATAGCTCATGAAGGAGGCCGCGGTCGGGCCTCCGGGCGTGATGCCCATCCAGATGCCGATGACGCTGGAGCGCAGCAGTGCCAGCCAGTAGCGCGGCAGCTTGGCCGCGGTCTTCAGAACATCGCTGATCCTGACCTTGGCGTGGACGCCGTCGAATTTCAGGCCCTCTTCCATGGTCAGCAGCAATTCGCCGATGCCGAACAGGCCGATGACCGCGATGAGGAAGCTGACGCCTGCAAGCAGCACGTCGAGATCATAGGTCAGCCGGACGCTGCCTGAAACCGAGTCCATGCCGACCGAGGCGAGCGCAAAGCCGACGCCCATCGAGACGATCGCCTTCAGGGGCGTGGCACCGCCCAGGCCGATGAAGCTGGCGAAGGTCATGAAATAGACCGCGAAATACTCGGGCGAGGAGAATTTCAACGCGAATTTGGCGACCCAGCCGGAGAGCAGTGTGATCAGGATGACGCCCGCCATCGCGCCGAAGCCGGCGGAGAGGAACGCGAAGGACAAGGCTTCGGTCGCCCTGCCCTGTTTCGCCATCGGGTGTCCGTCGAATGTGGTCGCGACGGAGGATGGTTCGCCCGGGATGTTGAACAGGATCGAGGTGGTCGAGCCGCCGAAGAGCGCGCCCCAATAGAGCGAGGTCAGCAGGATGATCGCGGAGACCGGGTCCATCGAGAAGGTCAGCGGCAGCATCAGCGAGACGCCGTTGGGCGCGCCGAGGCCGGGCAGGACACCGACCAGGATGCCGAGCAGGACGCCCGCCATCATCAGCAGGATGTGGTGAGTGGTGAGCGCGACCGAGAAGCCGTGCATCAGGGAGGCGACATTATCCATGAGGCGGCACCGATCCGGAAAGGGAGATGGTCACAGGCCGAGGAAAGACTCGACCGGCCCCTTAAGCAGGCCGATCTGGAAGAACTTTTCGAGCGCGAGATAGAACAGCACGGCCGTCACGAAGGCGGTGCCGAGCGAGGCGAACCAGCTGTAGCGACCCTGAAAGCGCATGGTGAAGACGAGGTAGAGGATCGTCGCGACATACATGCCGAGCGTCACGCTCAGCACGGCGAAGGCCAGCATCGGCAGGAAGAAGGCGGCAACGCGCTTGCCCTGCTCGCGATCGAGAAAGACGTCCTGAAGATTGCCGGTTCCGGCAAAGCGCTTGCCGAGCGTGAGCACCAAGGTGCCAAGGCTCGCGGCCGCGACAAGCAGACCGGTATAAAAGGGGAAGGCGCCCGGCTGCGGCCCGGACGAATCCCAGCCGACGCCGAAGTCGAGCGCACCATAGACGATGCCGAGCCCGAAGATTATCGTCACCACGGCCATGGCGGATTCAGCCCAGAAGCGGGTGATCATGGCAGCCTCCTCCAGCGAACGGCTTCAGGCCGTCTCTTCGCGTTCAACACGCCTGCCCCGGTCCTGTTGAAGGCGCCGGGGCAAGGCCAATCAGGAAACGACCTGCCGCCGGCCGGGCCGTAGGCCAGCCGGCGGCAGGGAACCGTCTTACTTGACGACCCAGCCTTCGGCTTCGAAGGTCTTCTTGTTCGCGGCCTCGTCCTTGGCGACGAAGTCGGCGAATTCCTTGCCCTTCATGAAGCGGCCGGTCTGCGAAGTGCGGGTGATGAATTCCTGCCACTCCGGGGTCTTGCTGACCTTCTCCATGATGTCGGCGTAGTAAGCGACCGCATCGGCGGGGACTTCGGCCGGCAGCCAGACGGTGCGCGGCATCTGGAAGGTCTCGAGCGGGAGGCCAGCTTCCTTGCAGGTCGGGATATCGCCCCAGCCCTTGCCCTCGAAGACTGCCTCACCCTTGGCGAGACGCACCGGGCTGAAGACGCAGAGCGGCTTCACCTGGCCGGCCTTCCACTGGCCGATATTCTCGTTGGGGTTGTTGACGTTGGAGTCGATGTGACCACCGGCGAGCTGCACGGCGGCCGCGCTGCCGCCCTGGAACGGCACGTAGATCCACTTCACGCCAGCGGCTTCCTGGATCATCGAGGTCAGCGTCTGGTCGGTGTCCTTCGACTGGCTGCCGCCCATCTTCAGCGAACCGGGCTTGGCCTTTACCGCGTCGATATAGCTCTTGGCATCGGCATAGGGAGCCTGACCGTTGACCCAGAGGATGAACTCGTCCAGCGCCAGCGCCGAAACCGGCGTCAGATCCGAGAGCTTGTAGCCGAGCTTGGCGACGTAGGGCAGCAGATAGGCGTTATTGGTGCCGAAGATGACGCGGTGGGCGTCGCCCTTGCCGGCGCGGCCATGGATATAGCCTTCGGCGCCGCTGCCGCCGCCCTTGTTGACCACCACGATCGGCTGATCGAAGAGCTTGTGCTTGGTGATGATCGACTGGATGACGCGGGCAAAATTGTCGGTGCCGCCGCCGGCGCCCGAGGTGACCACGAATTCCACCGGCTTGGTGGGCTGCCAAGCCTGCGCAGCGGTTGCACCGGCCAGGCTGAACGCGACTGCAATACCAGCCGCAATGCTCGTCTTCTTCATTCGTCTCTCCCTTCGTGATTAGATGCCGGACGGCTCATGAAACGGCTGCCCGGCCGCGCTAAACTCAGGCCGCCTTGCGTGCGGCCCTTCCTTCATTCGCCATCTTGATGGCGAGGCTGAGCGCCGCACGGGTCGCGCCGAGATTGGCGATGCCCTTGCCGGCGATCTCATAGGCGGTGCCGTGCGCCGGCGTGCAGATCGGGAACGGGAAGCCGCCGATCAGCGTGACGCCACGGTCAAAGCCGATCAGCTTCATCGCGATCTGGCCCTGGTCGTGATACATCGTCAGCACGGCATCGAAATCGCCGTTCCTGGCGCGCAGGAAGACGGTGTCGGAGGGGAACGGCCCCTCGACGGTGAAGCCCCGGGCCTTGGCCTGCTTCACCGCGGGCTCGATCGTCTCGATCTCGTCGCGGCCGAAATTGCCGCCATCGCCGGCATGCGGGTTGATACCGGCAACAGCAATGCGCGGCGGGTTGAAGCCGGCGGCACGCAGGTTGCCGTCGGCCAGCGTCAGCGCCTTGAGGATGCGCTCCTGGCTGATCGCAGCCGCAACCTCGGACAGCGGGATATGCGAGGTGACACGGGCGTTCCACAGCCCGTCGAGAATGTTGAACTCGCTGGCATCCCCCTCATAGCCGATGGCGTCGCGCACAAAGCGGATCTCGTCGTCATAGCCGGGATAGGCGAAGCGCATCGCAGCCTTGTTGAAGGGGGTGAAGAACACGGCATCGGCCTTCCCTTCCGCGGCGAAGCGGAGCGCGCGACGGAAATTGTCGGTCGCCGCCTGGCCGCCGGCCAGCGTCGCCTTGCCACGCTCGAGCGCGGCCGGATCATGATTGGCGAGGTCGATGAAGACCGGCTTCGCCGACTGGGCCGGGATCTCATCGCCCTCGCGAATGACCAGCACATCCGGGTCGACCTTGGCGTCCGCAGCTCCGAGATCGAGCAGGCGCTTGTCGCCGAAGACGACGTAGCGGGCAGACGAGCGCAGATCCGGCTCGATCAGGATGCGCGCCAGCAATTCGGGGCTGATGCCGGACGGATCTCCCATCGCGACCGCGATCGTCGGCAGTGCTCCGTTTGCGCGCATATTCATCGCTCTCATTCTCCCACATGGCCGGATGTGATCAGGGCCAGACTTGGCCATCGACCTAGCATAGCGCTCCAAACGCTACAAGTATGCTGTATGCAGCATATCCATCGTGCTATAGGCTGAGCGCAAAGTGGCGGCCGGTTCAGAGTCGCGACGCGGCGCCCCGGAGGATCTGCCCATGAATTTTCATTCGCTCTACAGCGGCATCAAAACCCCGATCGAGACCTGCCTGGTCGGCAGCGGCGGCTTCGGTCAGAGCTTCCTGGGTCAGGCAAGGCGGATCAGGCTGGTCAATGCGCGCATCGCGGTGGACATGACGCCTGAGGGCGCGGCCCGTGCCATGGCGGCCGCCGGCATCCCGGCCTCCGAAATCGCCGCCTGCGAAACGCCGGCGGAGGCCAAGGCGGCCTGGGCGGCCGGGCGCCATATTGCTGCCGGACGGCTGGAGACCGTCATCGACCTGCCCTTCCACCTGCTGATCGAGGCAACCGGCAGCCCGGAAGCCGCCACCCGCCACAGCCTGGCGGCGATCGAGGCCGGGCGCCATGTCGCGCTCGTGTCCAAGGAAGCTGACAGCGTCGTCGGCCCCGGCCTCGCCCGCATGGCGCGGGATAAGGGCGTCGTCGTCACGCCGGTGGACGGCGACCAGCCGAGCCTGCTGATCGCACTCGTCACCTGGGCCGAGGTGCTCGGGCTGGAGGTCATCGCCGCCGGCAAGTCGAGCGAATATGATTTCGTTCTCGATGCCGCGACCGGTGCGGTGACCTGCAACGGGGTGACGCATTCGCTCCCTGAACTGCGCAAGCATTGGCTGCCCGGTTCGCGTTCCATCGTCGGCAATGCCGCCGAGCGCGCCCGCATCCTGGGCAGCGCCTTCCCGCTCCGCGCCGTGCCCGATCTCTGCGAAATGACGCTTGTCGCCAATGCGACCGGTCTTGGGCCCGATACGCCCGGCTTCCATGCCCCGCCGGCCCGCATCCCGGAAATTGCCGACCTCTTCGCCGAACGCCGCCAGGGCGGCCTGAGCGCCGGCACGCGCCGCGTCGATGTCTTCCATCATCTCCGCCTGGCGGAGGAAGCGAGCTTCGCCGGCGGCGTCTTCATCGTCGTGCGCTGCGAGGACGATGCCACCTGGGACATGCTTGCCGGCAAGGGCCATGTGGTCAGCCGCACCGCCAAGACCGCAATGCTGTACCTGCCGCGCCATCTCCTTGGCGTCGAGGCCGCGACCAGCATTCTCGATGCGGTCGGGCTCGGCCGTTCCGGCTATGGCGAGGATTATCGTCCGCGCTGGGACCTGGTTGCTGTTGCGGAACGCGACCTGCCGGCCGGCACCGTGCTCACCATGGGCGGCCATCACCACAGCATCGAGAGCGTCGGCGCCGAAATGCGCCCGGCCGCCGCGCTCGCCGATGACCGCCCTGCCCCGTTCTACCTGGTTGCCAACCGCAAACTGGTTCGCTCCGTAGCGGCCGGAGCGGCGATCAGGCTCGGCGATGTCGAGATCGATCAGGGCTCGGTCCTGCTCCAGACCCGGCGCAGGCAGGACGAGATCTTCGCCGAAAGCCCGGTGGAGCGCGCAGCTGCGGCGCGTTGACAGGCTGACGACCCCATGCCGTAACGATGAAAACGAGGGACGGCGATGACAAACGAAGCCGACATCACCCGGGCCGCGCCGGAGATCTATCCGCGCATCACCCGGCGCACCTTGCATGACGAGGTCCTGGAGCGCCTGCGCGACATGATCATCGAAGGCCGGCTCGCCCCCGGCCAGCGGATCAATGAAGGGCAGGTCGGCGCCCAGCTCGGCGTCTCGCGCACACCCCTGCGCGAGGCGATCAAGACGCTGGCGAGCGAGGGCCTGGTCGAGATCCTGCCCGCCAAGGGCGCGATCGTGCGCCGCTTCACCGACACGGATCTCGCCCAGATCCTGCAGGTGTTGAAGACGCTCGAGCAGCTGGGAGGCCGGATGGCCTGCCAGCTCGCCAGCGACGAGACGATCGAGGCGATCCACGCACTGCACAGGCAGATGCTGGAGCTCTATGAGACCAAGAACCGGCTCGAATATTTCAAGCTCAACCAGGCGATCCACAGCGCCATCGTGGCCGCTTCCGGAAATGCCGTGCTGATGGAGATGCACGAGACCCTGCAGGCGCGGATCAAGCGGCTGCGCTTCATCGGCAATGAGGGCCCGGTGAAATGGGCCGGGGCCGTGGCGGAGCATGAGGAGATGATCGTCGCGCTGAAGAAGCGCGACGCGGACGCACTGGCGGACGTCATTGGCCGGCACATGGACTCGACACGGCTGCGTGTCAGCGACGTCCTCTAACCCCGATATTCGGAACCTCGGCGGGGATTGCAGGTTATCCCTCATTGGGGGGCCGCATACCTGCGAGGAATTGATGAGAGCAGTCCTGCTTGCCCTGGTGGCACTGGTGTTTTGCGTTTCCCATGCTCCGGCACAGGAGCCGCTGCAGGCCGATGAATTCGTCAAAAAGGCCGCGATCTCGAATATGATGGCCGTCGAGCTCGGCACGTTGGCCTTGCAGAAGAGTTCCTCTCCCGAGATCAAGGCCTTTGCGCATCAGGCCGTGAACGACCGCACGACCGCAGGCACCGGCCTGCGCCAGATCGTGGCGAAGCGCTCGGGCATCGCCCTGCCCGAGCGACCCGACCAGGCACATCAGGACATCCTGCGCGAACTCGGCNNGCCGAGTTCGACCGCGCCTATGTCGCCGCGCAGAAGCAAGCCCAGGACGAGGCGATGGCGCTCTTCTCCAGCTATGCCCAGGCTGGCTCGGATGCCGAACTGAAGGGTTTTGCCGGCAAGACCTTGCCGATCCTGCAAACGCAGGGTGAGCTCACGCAAAAGCTGCCGGGCGCGAACTGAGGGGCTATCCCCGGCACGCCGTCGTCTCGAACATCTTCGTCCGCCCCCCAAGAGCGATTGCCACCCCTGCGCGCGTTTTCGCAGAAGAGCCGGCCGCTAGCGCCGGAGCCCGGTGTCGAGCTCGCGGAGGAAATGTCCCATGCGGCCTCGACCGGCGGGCACGTTCGGCATGCGCCGCAAGACGTCGCGAACAGCCGGAGGCGCGTGTTTCAGAGCCCAGCGAAGCTGCTCATTGCCGACGGTCTTGTCATCTCCGGCTGCGCTTTCCAGGGCCCGGGCCTGATGAGCCGCCGCGCCGAGGATGTGCCTGACCTGGTGCGCGGTGGCCTTGGGGTGCAGATATGCGGCCGCGGCCGCGAGACTTGCGGCCCGGGCGGCATCGGCCGCGGCAGGATCCTGCGTATCGCGAGCGGCGGCATGCGCCGCCCAGGCCTGCGAGCGCAACAGAGCGGTCCGCCGGCCTCCAAGCCCGAACGCCTCCGCTCCCTCGATCGCGTACCGCGGACGGTGATCGGCGGGGTGCCTGGATTCGAAGAGCGACAGCACCTGCCTGGCGCAGCTTGCAGCATAGAGCGCGATCTCGCGCAGCTCGTCCCCGCCGAGTTTCATCGCAGTCGCGTCGTCATCCATCCGTCGCCCCTTGCTGTCGCCCCCTTGGCGATGCGCGCGAACGTTGACGCCGCACCCGCCATATTTCGCCAGAGCCAGATCCTGCCCCCAGGGTCAGGCCCCATCGATCGGACGGATGTCACGATCACTTGAAGCCCTTGCCGTCTCGCGCGGCGATCGGTTGACCCGTATCAGCGCAGTGCCTAGGGGATTTCCATGAAGCGCACGATGATCATCGCCAAACTTTGGTGGCTGGCCTGCTGACAGGGCGGCCAGGCGTTTCGTTCGATCTGGGGCCGCCGCAAGGGCGGCCCTTCGTTTTGATGATCCCCCCATGCGGTATCCCCCTCATTCCCAGAGGATACCGATGACCAAGCCAACCATTCTGACAGGCGACCGAACCACCGGCCCTTTGCATATCGGGCACTACGCCGGATCGCTGCACAACCGTCTGCGGTTTCAAGACAGCCACGAGCAGTTCCTGCTTCTCGCCGATTCCCAGGCACTCACCGACAACGCCCATGATCCGGACAAGGTGCGGCGTAGCGTGATCGAAGTGACGCTGGACTACCTGGCGGTCGGGATCGACCCCGCGAAGACCACGATCTGTCTGCAGTCGCACCTTCCCGCCCTGGCCGAGCTTTCGATGCTCTATTTGAATTTCGTGACCGTCGCCAGGCTGGAGCGGAACCCAACGATCAAGGACGAGATCCGTGCGCGCGGCTTTGGGCGCGACATTCCCGCAGGCTTCCTGTGCTACCCGGCGGCGCAGGCCGCGGACATCACTGCCTTCAAGGCAACCATCGTGCCGGTGGGTGAGGATCAGGCTCCGCTGATCGAGCAGACCAACGAGATCGTTCGCCGCATCAACGCGACTGCCGGACGGCCCATCCTGCCGGAAGCACAGGCCGTCATTCCGCAGTCCGGCCGTCTGCCGGGCGTGGACGGCAAGGCGAAGATGTCGAAATCCGGCGGCAACGCCATTGCGCTCTCAGCCTCGCCCGATGCCATTTCGGCAGCAGTAAGGGCGATGTTCACCGACCCGAACCATCTGCGGGTGGAGGATCCCGGCCACGTGCAGGGCAATGTCGTCTTTACCTATCTCGACGCGTTCGACGAAGATCGCGCGGGGCTGGAAAGCCTGAAGGCGCAGTATCGGCGCGGAGGGCTGGGGGATGGCCGGATCAAGCGGCGCCTTGAAGGCATTCTGCAAGCGCTGATCGCCCCGATCCGGGAGCGGCGGGCGCAATTGGCCGAAGATCCGGCTTATGTGGTCGACGTGATCCGCCGCGGCACGGAAAAGGCGCGGAACCGGACCGAAGCAACGAAACGCGAGGTTGTCCAAGGTCTCGGACTGTTCATGTTGTAGCCCGAAGTTGGAGTGGGCCGCCGCTATCGGGCGGCCCAGCCGGCCTCGCCCCACGCCCGCTCGATCCAAGCGTCGATCAGCCTAGAGCAGACTGGCATACATGACGAAGACGCCGCCCGGTCCGAATGGCCGTTCGTAGAGCGCGCGCGCCGGCTCGTTCTCCAGTTCGGTTCCGACCCAAACCTCCTCGCAACCGAGCTCGCGCCCCCAGGCGAACATGTCGGCGAGCATCCGCCGCGCCAGCCCCTGGCGCTGCAGCGCGGGGGCAACGGCGACCTCATCGATATAGAGTTCCGTCTTCTTGTCGGGATGGCGATGGATCACGGCAGCGACCTGCGCCACCACCACGCCCTGGCGAAGCCCGACAAGCATGAGATGTCCCGGCGAGGTGAGATAGGCGCTGAGCCTTGCCGGATCGACCGGCTCATCGAAGACATCCTCGTCGACGCGACCGAACAGGGCCATATCCGCCGCGGTTACCCGCCTGATCTCGACGTCCACGATCTGCTCCCCGTCCGGCCCGCTTGACAGTCACCCGGCCCTCGCCTCCGCTTGTCGCAAAACAGAATGGGGAAGGATACGCCGGTCATGCTGACCTTGCGCCAGATCGAGGTGATCCGCGCCATCATGATCACCGGCACGATTGCCGGAGCGGCCAAGCTGCTCAGCGTCTCGGCGCCGGGCATCAGCCGCCTGATGAAGCATACCGAACGCACGCTGCGGCTGAAACTGTTCGAGCGCCGGCACGGACGCTACATTCCGACTCCTGAGGCCAATGATATCTTCGAGCAGATCAACGGGGTCTACAAGAAGGTCGACGATCTGCATTACACGCTCGCCCGCATCGAGCGCGGCGGCGAGATCGAACTCAAGCTCGGCTCCGTGCCGAGCATCTGCCATGTCATGGTGCCGCGTGCGATCGAGCGGCTGCGGCGCAAGCATCCGGACCTGCGCATCGACATCAACATCCTGAAGATCGAGGAAGCGCTCGACTATCTCCTGCTCGGCAAGGGCGAGATCGCCGCGATGAGCTACAAGCTCGACCATCCCGGCATCGATTTCATCCCGCTTGCGATGGGCGAACTGCTCTGCATCGTCCCCGACAGCCACGAGCTTGTCGGCCGCACTTCGCTGTCAGCGCGCGAAATCGTGCGGCACGAACTGATCGGCATCGATCCCAACGATCCCTATGGCCGGGTCATGAGCGAGATCTTCAGCCGGCAGGGCCTGGCTTATGACATGCGGATCAAGGCCCGCTTCGGCACCACCGTCTGCTCGCTCGTGCGGGCCGGGCTCGGCATCGCCATCATCGACCAGTTCACCGTCGCGCATGGCTCGATGCAGGGCATCACCGCGATCCCGATCGAGGAGCCGACCCGCTTCCAGACCTATGTTGCAATCAAGAACGACAAGGCGCCTTCGCTTTATGCCGAAACCTTCGTCACCCTGCTGCGCGAAGAGATGAACGCGGTGGTTTCGCCACGCCTTCGCGCCTCGGCAAAGGCGGTGGAAAAGATAACATCAGGTTAGGGAATGCAATTGAATTGGTTATCGCGTTACTAGCCTAAATCGGTTTATGTGACGTATGGCAACGCCTGCGACCATGATGGGCGAGCCAAGAGGGATCGGACATGCCGGCAATCGCCGTCGCCAACGGGACCAAGCCTGTGCTGCTCGGGCTGCTCGGCTCGCCGATCGCGCATTCCGCGTCACTGGCGATGCACGAGGCGGCTGCACGGGCCGCCAGGTCCGAAGCGCAGTGCCGGCTGATCGAGATCACCGGCGCAGAGCCTTGGGACAACGCGATGGCCGAGGCCTTCGACAGGATCATGGCGGCGCGCACGACGATCGATCGCGCTGCCTGAGCGACGCCCCGGCGAGACCGGGCGGAGACAAGAAACCGGACAACTGGAGGAGACATCATGAAATCCAAATGGATCATCGCCGCAGCGCTCGGCGCCGGGCTCGCAGCTCCCTCGCTGGCGCAGGACAAGGTCAAGCTCGTCGACGTCGTCGAGCTCTCGGGTGCGGGCGCGACCGCCGGCACCAACTGGAAGAATGGCATCGACCTCGCCGTCGCCGACATCAATGCCAAGGGCGGCATCCTCGGCCGGCAGATCGAGATCGTCCATTACGACACGCAGACCAACCCGGGGAACACCCGCGCCGCGGTGCAGCGCGCCATCGACGAGGGCACCTATGCCGTGCTCGGCCCGGTCTTCTCCGGCCCGATCGGCGCCTCGATGCAGATCTCCCAGCGCGCAGAGATCGCCCAGTTCGTCGGCGGCGAGGCGGCAGGTCTGACCAAGCAGGGCAACCAGTACCTGTTCCGCACCTCGCTCAGCCAGGCGGCGGCGATGCCGAAGATCGCGAACTATCTGAAGAACACGGTCAAGGCGGGCTCGGTCGCGGTCGTCTGGGTCAATAACGACTTCGGCAAGGGCGGGCGCGACGCCATCATTCCCGAGCTCGAGAAAGCCGGCATCAAGGTGGCGGCCGATGTCGCGACCGAACAGGGCCAGGCCGATTTCGCCGCCGACGCCATCAAGATCAAGAACTCGAATGCCGACGCGATCTTCGTCTATCTCAACGAGGAAGAGAGCGCCCGCTTCCTGCGTGCCGCCAAGCAGCAGGGCATCAACAAGCCGATGGTCGGCGAGACGACGCTGCTCGGCGCCAAGGTGATCGAGCTCGCGGGCGACGCCGCCAACGGCGTCAAGGGCCATGTCGGCCTCTCGATCGACGCGCCGATCCCGGCCTTCCAGGAGTTCGGCAAGAAGTACCAGGCCAAGTACAACTACGCCTCCGACCATAACGGCCTGAAGGGCTACATGGCCGTCTACATGATCAAGTGGGCGACCGAGAAACAGAAGAAATTCGACAGTAAGGGCGTCGCCGATACGCTGCGCGGCGCGACGATCAAGCCTTCGGACGAGCCGGGAATCCTGATGGAGACCACGATCGAAAGCAATGGCGACCTCGACCGCGAGAGCTTCCTCGCCGAGGTGATCAACGGCAAGCAGGTGATCAACGCGACCCTGCCCAAGATCAAGCCGTAAGACCAAGCCGCAAGGCAAAGGCGTAAGACGAAGACACCTCGCCACGTCATCCCCGGGCAGCCGAACGGAAGCCCGGGGTCCAGAAGCGGACGCCACGCGCTCGGGCCCTGGTTTGCGGCTCCGCGCGGCCAGTGGCCACCCGGGCCGCGATGACGACGGCAGGTCGGAACACAGGCAGCGCCAACAGCACGAGGACGCGCCATGGCTGAATTCATCGCCTATCTCATTGCCGGCATCGCCACGGGCGCGATCTATGCGCTGGCCGCGATCGGCTTCACGCTCGTCTGGCAGACCTCGCAGACGATCAATTTCGCCCAGGGCGAGTTCGTCATGCTGCCGGCGGTGCTGGTCCTGCTCGCCATCAAGCTGTTCGGCGCGCCGATCTGGCTGGGCGCTCTGATCGGCATCGCCGCCTTCATCCTGATCTTCGGCGTCGGCTTCAAGGTCGCGGTGGTCGATCCGATGATCCGGCACGGCGTCCTGCCGCTTGCCATCGCCACGATGGCGCTCTCGATCATCATGAAGGAAGGCGCCAAGGACGGCTTCTCGGCCGAGGCCCAGAACTTCCCCTCCTTCGTGCCGACCCAGACCATTTCGGTCTTCGGCGCCTCGATCTCGCTGCAGCACATCGCCATCATCGTCGTCGCCTTCGCGGTGATCGGCCTGCTGCAATGGTTCGTTGGCGGCACCCGGCTGGGCCGGCAGATGCAGGCCACCGCCCAGAACCCCACCGTCGCCCGCATTCTCGGCATCCCGGTCGAGCGCATGGTGCTGCTGACCTTCGTGATCAACGCCGCGCTTGCCGTCGTCGCCTCGGTGCTGATCTCGCCGATCTATCTGGCGAAATTCTCGAATGGCGAGGTCATCGGCCTGTTCGCTTTCATCGCCGCCATCGTCGGCGGCTTCAACCAGGTGCGGGGCGCGCTGGTCGGCGGGCTCGTGGTCGGCATCGTCGACAGCATGGCGGCGGCCTATATCTCATCTTCCTATCGCCTGGCCGTGCCGCTCGTCCTGCTCGTCGTCATCATCCTGCTCAAGCCGGAAGGCCTGATGGGCCGCAAAGAGGAGCGCCGCGTATGACCGCGCCCGCGACCGAGGGAAGCCTGCCGCAGCAGCGCGGCCGCCTCGCAAGAGTGCCGTCCCTTGCCGCCTTCGCCGACGGCATCCTGATCACGCTGATGCTCGGCGCCGTCATTCTCTGGTTCGCCCCGGCCGGCATGGGCCGCTATGGCACCTATGTGCTCTCGCTCTGGCTGGTGACGAGCATCGCCGTGATGGGCCTGAACCTGACGCTCGGCTATGCCGGCCTGAAGTCATTGGCGCAGGCCGCCTTCATGGGGCTCGGCGCCTATGCGACGGCGCTGCTGACCACCAAGGTCGGGCTGAACTGGTATACCTCCTTCGCACTCTCCGGCCTGCTGACCTTCGCCGTCGGGCTGGTGCTCGGTTTCCCGGCCCTGCGGGTCAAGGCGCATTACCTTGCCTTCGTCACGCTGGCCTTCTCCACGCTGATCTGGCTGATCCTGCGCAACGAGCAATGGCTGACCGGCGGCGTCTTCGGCCTCTCCAACATCCCGCGTCCGAGCCTCTTCGGGCTGAAGCTCGACGGCGCGCTCGCCTTCCACCGCTTCGTCGTCATCGTCACCCTGATCCTGGCGGTCGCGCTGTGGTGGATGATCCGCTCACCCTGGGGGCGTGCCTTCACGGCGCTGCGCGAGAACCCGATCCGGGCCGCCAGCCTCGGCATCGACACGCGCATGTACACGTTGCTCGCCTTCGCCATCGGCTCGGCCTATGCCGGCTTTGCAGGCGCGCTCTACGCTCCGCTGGTCGAGTTCATCGACCCCTCGCCCTTCTCGCTGTCGCAGAGTTTCTTCCTGCTGCTGATGGTGGTGGCAGGCGGCGCCGGCTACCTGCTCGGCCCGTTCATCGGCGCGCTGCTCGGCGTGGTGCTGCCGGAATGGCTGCGCGTCGTCGGATCGCTCTACCTGATCATCTTCGCGACCATCGTCATGCTGCTGCTGATCGCCTGCCCGCAGGGCGTGAGCGGCCTGCTCGAGCGCGGCTGGGCGAAGCTCACCGGCAAGGGCAAGATCGGCAAGACCGTGGCCGGCAAGAGCGTGGCCCCCAACACGGGAGGCCGCTCATGAGCCCGGTCCTCGAAGTCTCGAACATCCACAAGGCCTTCGGCGGCATCAAGGCGGTGAACGGCGTCTCCTTCTCCGTCAAGGAGGGCGAGATCCTCGGCATCATCGGGCCGAATGGCTGCGGCAAGTCGACCCTGTTCAACTGCATCCTGGGCCAGCTCGACCCGACCGAGGGCACGGTGAAGCTCGACGGCAAGGAGGTCACGGGCATGCGCCCCTCCGACCTCAACCGCCTCGGCGTCAGCCGCACCTTCCAGCTGCTCCAGGTCTTCCCCGAGCTCTCGGTGCGCGAGAACCTGATCCTCGCCGGGCAGGAACATGAGGGCACGATGCTCTCGCGCTTCTTCGGGCGGCGCGATGCCGGGCTGACCGAGAAGGCCGACCGGATGATCGGTTTCTTCAAGCTCGGCCATCTCGTCGACGCCAAGGCGGGCGGGCTCTCCTATGGCCAGCAGAAGCTGCTCGATGCCGCGATGGCCTTCATGGCCGGGCCCCGCCTCGTGCTGCTCGACGAGCCGGCAGGTGGCGTCAACCTGACCATGCTTGGCGACCTGAAGGAGCGCCTGCGCGCCATCAATGCCGAGCAGGGCGCGACCTTCGTGGTGATCGAACACAACATGGATTTCGTCATGTCGCTCTGCACCCGCGTGCTCGTGCTGGCGGAAGGCAAGGTCCTGGCCGAGGGAACGCCTGCCGAAGTCAGGGCCAATCGCCAGGTCATCGAAGCCTATCTCGGCCATTGAGGAGCGACTGGAATGGACGCCCATATCCTCGAACTCGACGGCGTGGTCGGCGGCTATGGCGCCATGACCATCCTGAACGGCACGACCTTCAAAATCCGGCGCGCCGCCATCACCACGGTGATCGGCCCCAATGGCGCCGGCAAGTCGACCGTGTTCAAGGCGATCTTCGGCCTGCTCAAGGTCCGCGAAGGCCATATCCGGTTGGACGGCACCGAGATCACCCATTGGAACCAGCGCAAGCTGCTGGAGGCCGGCATCTGCTATGTGCCGCAGGGACGCAACATCTTCCCGGAGCTCTCCGTGCGCCACAATATCGAGCTCGGCGCCGTCGCGGCAGGCTCGCGCATCACCGATATGCCGAAGCGGCTCGAAGCCGCGCTCGATCGCTTTCCGGCGCTGCGCCGCAAGGCCGACCAGCAGGCGTCCATCCTCTCGGGCGGCGAGCAGAAGCAGCTGGAGATCGTGCGCGGACTCCTGCTCGACCCCAAGCTCGTGCTGATCGACGAACCCTCGATCGGGCTTTCGCCGATGATGGTGCAGGAGACCTTCGGCATCCTGCAGGACCTGCGCACGCGCGGCGTCACGATCCTGATGGTCGAGCAGAATGCGCGCTCGGCGCTGGAGATCTCCGATGAAGGGCTTGTGCTGGAGCTGGGCCAGACCAGGATGCAGGGACCAGCCGCCGACATCCTCGCCGATCCGCGCGTCGGCCAGCTCTTCCTCGGCGGCGCCATGACGGAGGCCGCATGAGCAAACCTCTCCAAATCGCGCTCGTCGGCGCCGGCCTGATCGGCCGCGCCCATCTCCTGCGCATCGAGGCCTCGGCGGAATGCGTGCTGGCCGCCATCTGCGACCCGACCGAGGCGGCGAAGGCGATCGCGGCCGAGCGGAATCTGCGTTGGTTCCCGTCGCAGCATGAGATGCTGGCTGCGATGAAGCCGGACGGCGCCATCATCGCGACGCCGAATGCGCTGCATGTTCCGGGCGCGATCGATTGCCTCGAGGCCGGCGTGCCGGTTCTGGTCGAGAAGCCGCTGGCCGAGAGCGTCGCTGCGGCGCAAAGGCTCGTCGATGCACAGGCGCGCACGGGTGTCGCCGTGCTCGCCGGTCATCACCGCCGTCACAACCCGATCGTCAAATCGGCGCGAAGGATCGTCAGCGAAGGCGGCATCGGCCGGCTGGTTGCCGTCAATGCGCTGTTCCTCATCAAGAAGCCGGACGACTATTTCGACGTCGCCTGGCGGCGCGAGCCGGGCGGTGGGCCGGTGCTGATCAACCTGATCCACGACATCGACAATCTCCGCTTCATCTGCGGCGAGATCGAGAGCGTGCAGGCCATCACCTCCAACGCGACACGCGGCTTTGCCGTCGAGGACACCGCCGCCCTGATCTTCCGCTTCAGCAATGGCGCGCTCGGCACCGCAACCGTCTCGGACGCAACGCCCTCGCCCTGGAGCTGGGAGCTCAGCTCCGGCGAAAACAAGGCCTATCCGCAGCGCGAGGGCCATTGTTACCTGATCGCCGGCAGCGAATGCTCGCTGGCCTTGCCCAAGCTCGATTTCTGGCACTACCAGGACAAGGCCGGCTGGTGGGAGCCGCTCCAGCACGAGAACCGCGGCGTCGCGCCGGTCGAGCCGCTGGCCGAGCAGCTCCGGCATTTCTGCGCCGTCATTCGCGGCAGCGAAGCACCGCTGACCGGCGCAGCCGATGCCGCCCGAACGCTGGCCGTCGTCGAGGCCGTTGCGGAGGCGGCCCGAACCGGCGCAACCGTCAAGCCCGCTCCGCTCAGGGCTCTGTCCGGGACAGATGCAGCATGAAACCGACCTCGATCGCCACCGTCTCGCTCAGCGGCGATCTTGCCGAGAAACTGCAAGCCATTGCGGCGGCCGGTTTCGATGCAGTCGAGGTTTTCGAGAACGACTTCCTGACCTTCGACGGCAGCCCGCGCGATGTCGGCCGGATGATCGCCGATCTCGGCCTGGGCATTGCCGCCTTCCAGCCCTTCCGCGATTTCGAGGGCATGCCGGAGCCGCAGCGCGCTCGCGCCTTCGCTCGGGCCGAGCGCAAATTCGCGATCATGAACGAGCTCGGCGCCGAGCTGATGCTGATCTGCTCCAATGTCTCGCCGCAGGCCGAGGGCGGCATCGACCGTGCGGCGGCCGATCTGCGCGAGCTCGGTGCGCTGGCGGAGAAGCATGGCGTCAAGGTCGGGTTCGAGGCGCTGGCCTGGGGCCGACATATCAATGACTACCGTGACGCCTGGGAGATCGTGCGCCGGGCCGACCATCCGCGCATCGGCCTGATCCTCGACTCGTTCCACACGCTTGCGCGGCGCTCGCCCCTGGGGCCGATCACGACGATCCCCGGAGATCGGATCTTCCTGGTCCAGCTCGCCGATGCGCCTGCGCTGGACATGGATGTGCTGAGCTGGAGCCGGCATTTCCGCTGTTTCCCCGGACAGGGCGATCTGCCGGTCGCGGATTTCGTCAGGGCCGTCGAGGCGACGGGCTATTCCGGGCCGCTCTCGCTCGAGGTCTTCAACGATCAGTTTCGCGCCGGCTCGGCCCGGCGGCTTGCGAGCGACGGCATACGCTCCCTCATCCAGCTCGCCGACCAGGTGGCGCCGGAGCTGCCGCCGCGCGCGCGCTGCCTCGCCGTTGAGTTCATCGAGTTCGCGCTGGACGAGGAGACCGCCCACAGCCTGGCGGAACTCTTCGCCGCACTCGGCTTCCGGCAGACCGGGCACCATGTCAGCAAGGCGGTGACCCGCTGGAGCCAGGGCAGCATCAATCTCGTGCTCAACACCGAGAAGGACGGTTTTGCCCAGTCGCATGCGATCATGCACGGCCCCGGCGTCTGCGCGATCGGGCTTCGGGTGGCGGATGTGGCGCAGGCCATGGCGCGGGCAAAGCAGCTCAGGATCGCAGCCTTTGAGCAGCCGGTTGCACCCGGCGAGATGCATATTCCGGCGATCCGCGGCGTCGGCGGCGCGCTGTTCTACTTCACCGAGCCCAAGGGCGAACTCGGCCATGTCTGGGAAAAGGAGTTCATCGCAGCCGCAGATGCGTCAGCGCCCTCTCCCGCCCTCCTGGCCAGCGTCGACCACATCTCGCAATCGATGGACTACGAGGAGATGCTGTCCTGGCTGCTGTTCTATACCTCGCTCTTCGCATTGGAGCGCATCCAGCAGACCGACGTCGCCGATCCCGCCGGACTGGTCTCGAGCCGGCCGATCATCAGCGGTGACGGTGCGGTCCGTTTCGTGCTCAACGGTTCGCAGTCGACGCGGACGCTCTCCTCACGCTTCGTTTCCGAGCATTTCGGCTCGGGCGTGCAGCATATCGCCTTCAGCGCGCCCGACATCTTTGCCGCGGTCACGGCGATGCGGGCCGCAGGATTGTCCTTCCTCGACATCCCCGAGAACTACTACGACGACCTGGAAGCCAGGCATGGGCTTGAGCCCGCCTTCATCGACAGGCTGCGCGAGCACCACATTCTCTACGACCGCGACGGCGAGGCCGAGTTCCTGCAGGTCTACACCCATGTCTTCGCCCAGCGCTTCTTCTTCGAGATCGTCGAGCGCCGCGGCGGCTATTCCGGTTTTGGCGCGGTCAATGCGCCGATGCGCCTTGCCGCCCAGGCCCGCGAGGCACGCCCGGTGACGGTGCCCCGCCCCCTGCGGGACTGAAGGGCCCGGCCGCAAGGGAAGGCCGGAGCCTGCGCGAAGGCCGAAGCATTCGTGCAGACCCCGGCCCCGGTGAGGCGCCGCAGCGGGGAGGAGCACCGCAGCGCAGCTCACTCACCCACGCAGCATGTCCATCGGTGCGGCGAAATAACGGTAGCCATCGCCTGCCTTGGCCAGATTACCGAAACCCGGCCACGCAAAGTGATAGGACATGACGGGTGTCTTGTTGGCCGCCAGCATGCCGAGCAGCTTCACGCGCGACTGCGCGGCCTGCTTTGGGTCGCTGTCATAGGCGAATTCCATCAGCGGCTTCTCGAGCAGCAGCACCGCGTGGTGGGTCAGATCGCCGAGGAACGCGAAGGTCTTTCCGCCTGAGGACACCATGAAGATGTGGTGCCCGGCGGTGTGCCCCGGCGCCGCGATGGCCTGGATGCCCGGCAGGAACTCCTGCCCATCCCTGAAGAAGACGATGCGATCGCGCACCGGCAGAAGATTGGCGCGCGCGTGTTCGACGAAGGCCTTGAGAGGCGAGCCGAGCTTGCCCTCGTCCGTCCAGAAATCGAAATCGATCTGGCTGATATAAATCTGCGCATTGGGGAAATTGGCCTTGCCGTCTGCCGTACAGATGCCGCCGATATGGTCGATATGGGCGTGGCTGCAGACGATGGCGTCGATATCCGCGGGCTTGATGCCGGCTTCCTGCAGGCTCTTCTGCAGACGCCCGGTCGTCGGACCGAAGGCCTTCGAGAAGCCCATGCCGGTGTCGAACATCACCAGCCGGTCGCCGAAATTCACCACCGGGACATTCTGCTCGAGGACGACATTGTCCTTCGGCAGGAAATTCGTCTCCAGCATCCTGTAGACTTCGTCCTTCGACACGCCGACGAAGTTGGTGCCGGGGTCCCCGAGCGGCAGCGGCCCGTCGGAGATGACCGTCACCTCGGACGAGCCAAGCATGAAACGGTAGAAATAGGGCGCCTGATTGTTGGAGAGCGGCGCCTTGGCGAAGGACGTGGCGCCCATCGGCAGTGTCGCCCCCGCAGCCAGCGCGGCAGCGCCGCCTAGAAAACCGCGGCGGCTGGCAAGGCTCGGCAAGATCAGATCCCTGGACATGGCATTCCTCCTGAACGTGACCATCCGGCGTCTGGCGCCGGTTGCTGCTGGGCGTTCCGGATGAGGCGTCCTTGAAGAAAGCCTCCAGCCCACGCCACACCGGGAGGATGCACGTGCCGTTGCGTGACGGCCAATAAGGCTTCGCTCTGGCGCGCATAACCGAAAGCTTGGGCGCCCCCGGCGAGAGTGTTTCAGGGACTGCACGACAAGGCGCTGATTTCATGGAACTTCGCTGCGCATCGCGGCGCGGCTTGGCCGTTGCATCGCCCTGCCAGCTCTGGCCTTCGCGCGCCGCGGACGCTACCACCATGCGGCGCTCATTCATGGGTCGCCGGGAGAGATGAAGCCGCGATGGATCTGCGCCAGCTCCGCTATTTCACCGCGATCGTCGAACAGGGCTCGTTCTCGAAGGCTGCGACCAAGCTGCGCGTTGCCCAGCCGGCGCTCAGCCAGCATCTGCGCCATATGGAAGACGAGCTCGGCGTGCCGCTCCTGCATCGCGGCACGCGCGGTGTCATTCCGACCGAAGCGGGCGAGCGCCTGCTGGCGCGGGCCCGCTCCATCCTCGCTGAATTCGCAGAGCTGCGCGACAGCGTGCGCGGCGTTTCAGCCGCGCCGGGCGGCGAGGTCCGCATCGGCCTGCCAGGCACCGTCAGCGAACAGTTCAGCGTGCCGCTCATCGAGGCGGCGCGGGAGCGCTACCCAGCCGTGCGCATCCGCATCGCCGAGGCGATGAGCGGCTTCGTGCTCGACTGGCTGCGCCGTGGCGAGGTCGACCTGGCCGTGATCTACTCGACCTCCGACCCCAAGGGGCTCGGCATCCACCATGTCCTGACCGAAGAGCTCTGCCTGTTCGGAGCGCCATCGCTGAATGCTGTCGCGGCACCAGCCGGCGGCACCGTCAGCCTGACCGAGGCCGCCGGGCTCGATCTCATCCTTCCAGGCCAGGGGCACGGGCTGCGCGACCAGATCGACGAGGCCGCGCTTGGCGTCCACGCCACGATCAACCCGGCGATCGAGATCGAATCCTACTCGCAGATCAAGCGGCTGGCGGAGCGCGGGCTGGGCTACGGCATCCTGCCCCGCATGGCGGTCAGCGCTCAGGCGAGGGCCGGCATCTTCCAGACCTGGGGGATCGACCGGCCTGCCCTCCATCGCAAGGTCTATCTCGCCTACTCGACCGAGCGCCCGATGCCGGCTGCGGCGCGCGCCATCGGCCAGCTCTCCTGGGAGATCCTGCGCGGGCTTGTGGCCGACGAAACCTGGACGGCGACGCTGGGGGAGGACGGTGATCGCCCGGCCTTATACGGCTGATCGCGATTTCCTCTTTGACAGGGGTCGCATCGCGCCCGACCTTCACACCGGCCATAGAACTCAGCCTGCCCGAGGAAACGCCCGTGAAGATCCGCGCCGCCGTCCTGAATGCCAGCCCCGTCGCCGCGCCCTATGCACGCTCCAGGCCGCTTGCGATCGAGGAGATCGAGCTCGCGCCACCCGGCCCGGGCGAGGTCCTGGTCCGCGTGCGGGCCGCCGGGCTCTGCCATTCCGACCTCTCGGTGATCGACGGCAACCGGCCGCGCCCAGTGCCGATGGTGCTCGGCCATGAGGCGGCCGGCGAGGTCGTCGAGCCCGGCCCCGGCGTGCAGGACCTGAAGGCGGGCGACCGCGTCATCATGGTCTTCGTGCCGTCCTGCGGCCACTGCGCGCCCTGCAGCGAGGGCCGCCCTGCCCTGTGCGAGCCCGGCAATGCGGCCAATGGCGCAGGCGAACTGCTCGGCGGCGGGCGCAGGCTCTCGGCCAATGGCCGGGCGGTGAACCATCATGTCGGCGTCTCGGCCTTTGCCGAACATGCGGTGATCTCGCGCTACTCCCTGGTGAAGATCGAGGCCGATATCCCGCACGAGATCGCGGCGCTGTTCGGCTGCGCGGTGCTGACCGGGGTCGGCGCCGCCGTGAATACGGCGAAGATCCGCGCCGGCGAGACAGTCGCCGTCGTCGGCCTTGGCGGCGTCGGGCTGAGCGCGCTGCTGGGGGCAGTCGCCTGCGGCGCGTCCCGCGTGATCGCGGTCGACCTCTCCGAGGACAAGCTCCGGATCGCCCGCGAGCTTGGCGCGACCGACACGTTCAATGCCGGCGATCCCGGCGTCGTCGAGGCGATCCGGGCGGCGACCAAGGGCGGCGTCGACCACGGGCTGGAGATGGCCGGCTCGGTCAAGGCACTCGACCTCGCCTATCAGATCACCCGGCGCGGCGGCACGACGACCACGGCTGGCCTCGCAAACCCGGCCCACACGCTCGCGCTCGCTCCGGTCAAGCTGGTCGGCGAGGAGCGGACCCTGAAGGGATCCTATGTCGGGAGCTGCATCCCCGGCCGCGACATCCCGCGCTTCATCGACCTCTACCAGCGCGGCAAGCTGCCGGTCGACAAGCTGTTGACCAGCACGAGCAGTCTCGACGAGATCAACGAGGGTTTTGACGCGCTGGCCGAGGGCCGCACGATCCGCCATGTGATCCTGATGTAGGCATCCACCTCGAGGCTCATGCTTTGGGGGGCGCCGACGCGCGCCGCGCCAGCGCGGCAGCGAGCGTCGCCCCAAGCATCAGGGCGGCAGCCGCCACTGCCAGCGCCGCGAACCCGGCATGATCGTAGAGCGGCCCAAATGCGGCCGTGCCGGCGAAAAGCGAAAGATAGGTCACGCCGCTGTTGAGGCCCATGATCGCCCCGCGCCGGGTCGGATCGAGCGAGCCGAGGCTGACGATCAGCGCGTTCAACGCCACGTGATTGGCCAGCCCCCAGACGAAGGCGATACCGAACAGGCCGTAGCGCGTGCTGGATGCCGCGGCCATCGCAAGGTAGATGGCGCCGACCGCCAGAAAGAGCGCCGGCAACAGCCAACCGGGACCGAAACGGTCGATCAGCCGGTCCAGAAAGGCCGCCGCGCCGAAGCCAAGGCCATAGCTGAGCGCCAGAAGGCCATTGGCGCCGAGCGGCAGGCCGAGGCCTCGGTGCAGGTGATCGCCGATATAGGCATAGACACCGTAGAACGAGATCATGAAGGCGACGCAAGCCACGAGCCGTGGCGCAATGCCCGGCACTTGCAGCGCCGAGAGGGGCGACTGCACCGAGGCCGAGCGCCGCGGGGCAAGCGCCATCGGCCCGGCCGCCGCAGCGAAGGACAGAAGCGTCGCGACGAAGACAGCGGCATAGACGACGCGCCAGCCCGCTGCATCGGCGAGGACAGCGGAGAGCGACACGCCTGCCACCATGCTCAAGATCCAACCGGAGAGGACGACGCCGAGCGTATCGCTCTCCCGGCCTGGCGGTGCCGCGACCGCAGCCAGCGTATAGATCGCGGGCAAGGCGAGCCCCGCGGCGATCCCGGCGACGAACTGCGCGCCGACGAAGATGGCGAGCCCCGGCGCGGCAGCGCAGCCGGCGAGCGCAAGTGCAAAGAGCAGCAATGCACCCCGCAACGTCCGGCCGGCTCCGAAACGGTCGATCGCCCCGGCCAGGAACAGGGCGCTCGCGGCGGTGCCGATCCCGAACACGGCCGAGGCCGACATCACGGCGGGTACCGACACCATGAAGCTCTCCGCGACACGCGGCGCGATCGGCCCCAGAGCCAAAGAGTTCGCGCCGACAATGCCGATGCACAGGCATAAGACGTAGGCCGCGAGCGGAATGCGTGCCGGATGATCGGTTGCAGGCAGGCCAATTTGATCAAGGTTCGACATTCCTTCAGAATGACCGAACAGAATTCGGCTTCAACCCATGAGGGGCGAATGAACGAAAAAACAGATGCCATTCGGCGTGGCAGGGCAGAAGGGCGCGATCTCGATGCCATGGACCGAAAGCTGTTAGGCGTTCTCGTCGAGGACGCGACGACGAGCTACGCGGAATTGGGCGAGCGCGTCGGTCTCTCTCCGCCGGCAGCGCATGAGCGGGTGAAGCGGCTGCGCCGGTCCGGCGCGATCCGGCGGGTCGCGGCGCTGATCGAACCGGAGGCCACGGGCAAGACGCTTCTCGCCTTCGTTCATGTCGACACCACCGGCTGGGGCAAGACGACAGCGCTTCTGGCGATCGAGTCCCATCCGGAAGTGGAGGAAATCCACTCCGTCGCGGGCGATACCTGCATGCTGTTGAAGGTACGGACCGAGAGCACGCATGCGCTGGAAGGTCTGCTCGCCCGGCTCTACGACACGCCAGGCGTGAAGGCGACGCGCAGCTATGTCGTGCTGTCGACCTATCTGGAACGCCCCGTCCAGCCAGGCGTCACCCGGGAGTGGCCGAACCGCGTCAAGCACGCCTGAGGGGAGGCTGACGGCGCGGCGGCAAGGCGCAAAGAACCCCGTTCCTGGAAGGAGAGGAGAGAGGGACGAGGTGTCCGCCGCTTCGAGGCGGAGCCTGCCCCTCGTGTTGAAACGCCTGCGCAATAGCGCGAGGCGGGATTCGGCGCGACCTGCCCCCCTCTCCCCTTGCGGGAGAGGGTTGGGGTGAGGGGTCGCGCGACGTTGGAAGGTTTGAGGCTTGCGGGGCAATAACCGGCAAGGACGCCGCGCCCCCTCATCCGGCCCTTCGGGCCACCTTCTCCCGCAAGAGGAGAAGGTGGGGCGCGAGTCCCCTCCCTATCACTATCGGAGAGGATTTTTGGCGAGGTTCCGGCGCTTCACCGTGAAAGAGTCAGCCGTGCTTGTGGACGATCGTCTTAGTCACCGCGAACTCTTCCAGCGCCATGAAGCCCTTCTCGCGGCCATGACCGCTCTTGCCGGTGCCGCCGAAGGGCAGCTCGATGCCGCCGCCGGCACCATAGCCGTTGATGAAGACCTGTCCGGCGCGCACGCTCTTGGCGACGCGCTGCTGGCGCCCGCCATTGCCGGTCCAGATGCCGGCCACGAGGCCATAGGCGGTCGAATTGGCAAGGCGGATGGCGTCGCTCTCGTCCTCGAACGGGAAAGCCGAGAGCACCGGCCCGAAGACCTCCTCCTGCTCCAGGCGGTTGCCCCGAGGCACCGGGCCGAACAGGGTCGGCGTGACGTAGAAGCCGCCATTCGGCACGCCCTGCGCGATCTGCCCTTCGGCGAGGACCGGGATGCCCTGCTCGCGGGCCTGGTCGATGAAGCTCTGCACCCGGCCCTGCTGCCTGGCGTTGATCACCGGCCCGCAATCGAGATCCATCTCCGGCGTTCCGGCACGCAGCGTGGAGAACTGCCTGGCAACCGCGCCGACGAATGCGTCATAGGCGTTCTTCTGGACCAGCACGCGGCTGCCGGCGGAGCAGGTCTGCCCGGTATTCTGCACGATGGCCTTGCAGACGATCGGGACCGCCGCGTCGAAATCGGCATCATCGAAGACGATCTGCGGGGATTTGCCCCCGAGTTCCAGCGTGCAGCCGATCAGGTTCTCGGCGCAGGCCTTCTGCACCATCTTGCCGACCTCGGGCGAGCCGGTGAAGGACATGAAGCCGATGCCGGGATGGGCCGAGAGCGCAGCGCCCGCCTCATGGCCGCGCCCGGTGACGATATTGATCGCGCCATCGGGAAAGCCAACCTCGGAGGCGAGGACGGCCAGCCTGAGCGCCGTCTGGCAGGCCTCCTCGGCGGGCTTGAGCACCACCGCATTGCCCATGGCGAGTGACGCCGTCAGCGAGCGGCCAAACATCTGCGCCGGATAGTTCCAGGGCAGGATATGGCCGGTGACGCCATGCGGCTCGTGCACGACGCTGACGCTGTACCCGTTCATGAAGGGGATGACATGGCCATGCACCTTGTCCGCCGCGCCGCCATAGAATTCGAAATAGCGCGCCGTCGCCTCGATATCGGCCCTGGCCTGCGCCATCGGCTTGCCGGTATCCTCAGCCTCGATCCTGGCCAGCTCGTCGAAATGGTCCTGCACCTTGATCGCAAGCTTCGCGATCAGCCGGCCCCGCTCGGCCGCCGTCAGCTTACCCCAGGCACCCTCATAGGCGGCTTGGGCCGCCTTCACCGCGTCGTCGATATCCTCGGCCGTGCCGCAGGCGATGCGGGTGAATTCCTCGCCGGTCGCAGGCGCGAGCACCGCCATGGTTTCGCCGGTGCGGCCGGCAACATGGCGGCCATTGATGAAATGCTGCGTCATAGAGTGTCCTTCCGAAGTCAGTGCAGGCCTGCGGCTTCCAGCGAACTCGCCGCCAGGCCACCGGCAATCTCGGTCACCTCGCCGCGCTCGATCGCATAGCTGCGTTCGGCGAAGGTCCGGAGCAGGCTGGGATTGGATTCGGTGATGAGCAAGGCGATGTCGGGATGGCTGTCGCGCAGGGCGCGCAGGGCAGCGGCATAACGATTGGCAAGCACGGGGGCGAGCCCTTGGAACGGCTCATCCAGCAGAATGATGCGCGTGCCGACCATCAGCGCGCGCGCCAGCGCAGCCATCTTGCCCTGCCCGCCGGAGAGGCCGGCGGCCGGCCGGTGGCGCAGATCGGCGAGTTCCGGCAGCACCTGGTAGACACCCTCCAGCCGCCTGGCGATCTCGGCCTCGCGCACCTTCATCACCTCGGCCGGCAGGCGGATATTCTCCTCGATGGTGAAGGTCGAGAACAGGCGGCGGTCTTCCGGGGCGTAGCCGATGCCGAGGCGCGGGCGCTCATGCGGCTTGACCTGCAGCAACGGCCTGCCGTCGAAGGTGATCTCGCCTCCCGTCACCTTCATGAAGCCCATGACGGCGCGCAGCAGGCTGGTCTTGCCCGCGCCATTGCGGCCGATCAGCGCCACCGTCGCGCCCTCGGCCAGGGACAGATCGACCTTGCGCAGCACCTGCACGCCCTCGATCTCGGCAGTCAGGCCCTTGATCTCCAGCATGATCAGACTCCCACGCCGATGACGGTCTCGCGGACCTCGGGATGGTTCAGGATCTCGTCGGGCGTCCCCTCATGGGCGATGCGCCCGCCGGCCCAGACCGCGACGCGGCTGGCGTAGCGCGCGACCACATCCATGTCGTGCTCGACGAAGATGGCGGTGGTGGCGCGGGCATCGAGGGCGCGGGTGAGCGTATCCATGACCTGGAACTTCTCATGGCTGGAAACGCCGCTGGTCGGCTCGTCCATGAAGATCAGCTTCGGCTCGAGCGCGAGCGCGACTGCGATGTCAATGAGCTTGCGCATGCCCTCGGGCAGCTCGCGCACGACGCGACGGCCGGCATCCTTCAGCCCGACGATGTCGAGCAGCGCCCACATCTCCTCGGTCTTCGGATGACGGTCGAGCCTGAGGAAGGGCGACCATGTCCTCTCCCGGGCGCTGAGCGCGAGCAAAAGGTTCTCGATCACCGTATTCTCGAGGAAGAGCTGCGGGATCTGGAAGGAGCGACCGACGCCGAGCCGGGTGATGGCGCGCGGCGAGAGCGCCGTGATGTCGCTGCCCCCGAAGAACACCCGCCCCGCCTGCGGCTTGAGATAGCCGGTGCAGAGATTGATGAAGGTGGTCTTGCCGGCGCCGTTGGGTCCGATGATCGCGATGCGCTCATTGGCGTGGACCTTGAGGCTCGCGCCATTCGCGGCCTGCACGCCGCCGAAGCGCAGTTCCAGGTCCCGGGCTTCGAGGATGAGTGCGCTCATTGGCCCGTCCCCGCCGGCTTGCGGCCGGTCATCAGGCCATAGAGCCCGTTCGGCGCGAAGAAGATGATGACCAGCAGCATCACGCCGAGCACCGCGTGCCAGGTCTCGGGCGCATAGACGGCCGCATAGCCCCGGATGATCTGGAACATCAATGCCCCGAGGAAGGGGCCGACGACGCCGCCGACCCCACCCAGGATGGCGATGAAGACGAACTCGCCCGAACGGACCCAATAGGCCAGTTCCGGCGTGACATGGCCGGAGACGAGCGCAATGACCGCCCCGCCGAGCCCCGCCAGCAGGCCCGACAGCACATAGGCGCCGAAGAGCACCTTGCGGCTGGAGACGCCGAGATATTCGAGCCGCGTCTCGTTCGACTTGATCGCCTCCAGCGCCTTGCCGCCGGGCGAAAGGAGGTAGCGTGCGACACCGAGCGCCGCGAGAACCGCCAGGCCCAGCGTGATGTAGAAGATCCAGAGCTCGAACTCGGCACGCTCGAGGCTGATGCCGGCGAGCGTGGGGCGCGGGACGCGCTTGCCGTCGGCACCGCCCGTGATCGAGAACAGCTTCTCCAGCAGCGAGAAGAACACCATCGAGATGGCGAGGTTCAGCATGCCGAAGAAGATCGCCCGGTAGCGCACGACGAAGAGCCCGACCAGGGCCGCGAGCAGCCCGGAGGCGGCGGTTGCGACCGGCACGAGGATCAGCACCTCATGGCCGAAGCGCGCGGCCGCCATGAAGGCGACGACATAGGCGCTGAAGGCGAAATAGAGCCCATGGCCGAAGGAGACCTGCCCGGCCCGCAGCAGCACGAGGATGCCGAGCGCCGCCAGCCCCTCGCAAAGCGCGACGGTGAGGATGACCGTCGACCAGGGCGAGAGCAGCGGGAAGATGATGAGCGCCGCGAGCAGGCCCGCGCCGATGATGAGCTGGCGGGCCATCACACCTTCCTCGTCTGTACGGTGGTGAACAGGCCCTCGGGCTTGATCAGCAGCACCGCGACCATGATCAGATAGGGGATCAGCACGTCGAATTCGGGCGCGAAATAGACGGCGACCGAGCGGCCGAGCCCGATCAGCAAGGCCGCGACCGCCGCGCCCTCGATGCGACCGAGCCCGGCGGTGGCCGCCACGGCGAAGGAGAGCACGATCATGCCCGAGCCGATTCCGGGGGTGAGCGAGGTCGTGGCCGAGGAGAGTGCGCCGCCAAGCGCGGCAAGCGAGGCGCCGATGATGAAGGTGATCAGGTAGACCCGCGTCGCGTCGATCCCCATCGCGGTTGCCGCATCGCGGTCCTGCGTCACCGCTACGATGGCGCGCCCAAAGGCTGTGCGGCGCAGGAAGAGGCGCAAGCCCACCAGCACGAGAAGCGCCACGGTCGGGATCAGGATGAGCTGGTACTGGGTGTAGAAGATGCCGAAGACCTCAATGGTGCCGAGCCAGTTCATCGGCGCATTGGCGAAATAGGGCTGCACTCCGAAGACGACCTTCTGCGCATCCTCGAGGATCATGAAGACGGCGAAGGTGACGAGGAGCTGCAGCACCTCCTCCTTGCCGTAGATCCGCCGGAGCAGCAGGGTTTCGACCAGCCCGCCGACGATGACGCCGACCAGCACAGCTGCGACGATGAAGAAGGGAAAGGCTAGCCAGGGCGGCAAGCCCATGCCGGTCAAGGCGAGCACACCGGCGGCCGCGACATAGGCGCCGATCGCATAGAAGCTGCCATGCGCCACGTTGAGCACGCCGAGCACGCCGAAGATCAGCGACAGGCCCACCGCGACCAGGAAGATCAGCGAGCCGTAGGCGAGGCCGTCGAGCGCGGCGAGAAGGAGCATTTCAGGAGGCATGAACCCGCTTTTCGTGCTTAGGCCCAGAGGTGAAGCGTCATCTCGGCTGCGGCGAAGCGCAAGGCCGGGATCGATGATGGCTTCCGGGCCGCCCGCAAGGACGGCCACGATTTGAAGGGGTGAACGGGCTGATCCGGCTCGAACCGGGACAGCCCGCCATCCGCCTCATTTCGCGTAGTCGAAGGTCTCGATCGACGTGTCGGTCACCAGCTCCGGCTTGACCTTGGCGAACCATTCCAGCGACTTCTCGCCGAGCGGCGTCGTCACCAGCTTGCCGGGATAGAGCGCCATCTTGTCGTAGACCGCGAAGGGATAGTCCGGCACACGCTTGGTGGTGCCGAGCAACTGGTCCTCGAGCCCCTGATGGTCCGAGCGGATCGAGATCGTCCCGGTCAGGCTCTTGAACTCGAGCCCTTCGAAGGCCGCGATCACCTGCTCCTTGCTCGGCCATTTTCCGCCCGTGGCCTGGCCCGCCTTCTCATAGGCCTTGGCGAGCCCGATCACGGCCTGCGCCATGTGGAAGGTCGGATAGATCGGGTAGACGCCGGTCTTGTCCTTGTACTTCTTCACGAAGGACAGCATCTCCGGCGAGTTCTTGTGCTTGGGGTGGAGCCAGTAATGGTCGCCGCGCCCGCCGATGATCACGCCCTCGGGCAGGACGTTGCCGAGGCGCTCCAGCGAGCTCTCCGCGAGAGGCAGCACGAAGGTCGACTGCTTCAGCAGGCCGCGCGCCGCCGCCTGCTGGACGAAGGTGTCGAGATCGCCGCCCCAGGAGGTCGAGAGCACGACATCGGGCCGCAGGGCGGAGAGGCGCGTGATCTCGGTCGAGAAGTCGGGAGCACCGAATTTCGGGAAGAGCTCGGCCACGACCTTCACATCCGGCTTCAGCGCCTTCAGCCCGGCCTGGAACAGGGCCCAGGATTCACGCCCCCAGGCATAGTCCTGGTTGACCACCGCAATCGTCTTGAAGTCCGGCTTGGCCTTCATCAGGTAGAGCAGGGTCGACATCATCTCGGCGCCGGCATGGGCCTGGGTGCGCACCGAGTATTTCCACTTGCCCTCCTCGAAGATGGTCTGCGTGCCGCAATCCCACATCACGTTGACGACCTTGAGATCCTCTGCGACGGGGGCAAGCGCATTGCAGCTGCCGCTCGAAATCGCGCCGAACATAACCTGCGCGCCCTGCTCCTGCGCGACGCGGCGGTATTCCGAGAGGAGTTGGTTCGTGCCAGCGCCCTCGTCGACATAGACCGGCTTCACCGGCACGCCGAGAACGCCGCCCTTGGCGTTGAGCTCCTCGATCAAGAGATCGGCCGCGTTCTTTCCCGGCACGCCGAAGACGGAGGCCGGGCCGGAGAGGAAGGTCGCGATGCCGACCACGAGTTCCTTCGGCTTGTCCTGCGCCAGCGCCGGCGCGCCGAGCATCGCAGCAGCGGCAAGCGCCGCCGCCCATTTCATCCTCACCATGGTGCGTCTCCCTCATTGCGCTGGGGCGCGCTCTTGCGGCGGCGCGTCTCCCGGGGCCGAAAGGGGCGCATAGGCGAAAGAGGCCGACAAGAAGAATAAAGCGATGAAGGCCATAGCGATTTTCTATAGTCCGTCCGCCGGACGCGCTCGGTTCGCCGCGCTATGGATGCCATCGCAAAACTCTATTTGACTTGCGTGGCTCGAAAGGTCCGTTTCGCCCGCAGGACAAGACCAACTGGCTCAACGTGATGACGCATGCTCTCGAAGGAATCCTGGTCGTGGCGCTGGAACAGGCCGTCGCCGTGCCGGTGGCGACCTGCCGGCTGGCCGATGCGGGGGCGCGCGTCATCAAGCTCGAACGGGCGGAGGGCGACTTCTCGCGCGGCTATGACGACTACGCCAATGGCCTGTCCTCCTATTTCGTCTGGATCAACCGCGGCAAGGAATCCTGCCGCGTCGACCTGAAGCAGCCCGACGACCTCGCCATGGTCGAGGCGATGCTGGCCAAGGCCGATGTCTTCATCCAGAATCTCGCTCCCGGCGCGACCGGCCGCCTCGGCATCGGCAGCGCCGAGCTGCGCAAGCGCCACCCGCGCCTGATCACCTGCGACGTCTCGGGCTATGCGCCCGGCACGCCGCATTACACCCGCAAGGCCTATGATTTGCTGATCCAGGCGGAGGCCGGCCTGTCCTCGATCACCGGCAACGAAAGCTCCGGGCCGACGCGGATCGGCGTCTCCATCGCCGATATCGCCACCGGGAATGCCGCCTACGCCGCGATTCTCGAGGCTCTGCTCCGGCGTGCCCGCACCGGCGAAGGCTCGCAGATCGCGCTCTCGCTGTTCGACACCATCGCCGACCTGATGAACGTGCCCTATCTGACCCGCCGCTATGGCGGGATCGAGCCGCCCCGCCTCGGCCTCGCCCATCCCTCCATCGCACCCTATGGCGTCTTCGAGCTCGCCGATGGCAATGTGCTTCTGGCAGTGCAGAGCGAGCGCGAATGGCAGGTCCTGGCGCGCGAGGTGCTTCGGGACGAGGCCCTGGCCAATGATCCGCGTTTCGCCAGCAATGTCCTGCGCGTCCGGGAACGGGCAGCCCTCGATGCCGCGATCCAGGCTATCCTGATCGCAAGGCCCTTTGCAGCGGTCACCGCAGCCCTCGATCAGGCTGCGATCGCCTATGGCACGGTCTCGAGCGTCGGCGACCTGATCACCCACCCGGCAGCGACGACGCTGACGGTCGAGACGCCGGCGGGTCCGATCGAGGTCCTGGCCCCTCCCGCCATCGTCGACGGGAAGCGCGCGCAGATGCGGCGCGTGCCGGAGCTCGGCGAGCATGAAGCCGCTCTGCGCGCCGAATTCGCCGTGACGGCCGCCGCCCAATCCGCCTGAGACAAGCAGCACGCCATGCAAGACCTAGATCACACCGAGATCCGCGACGCCGTCGCAAAACTCTGCGCCGATTTCCCCGGCGAATACTGGCGCAAGCTCGACCGCGAGATGGCCTATCCCGCCGAGTTCGTCACCGCGCTGACCGAAAGCGGCTTCCTCTCAGCGCTGATCCCGGAGGAATATGGTGGGGCCGGCCTGCCGCTCTCGGCCGCGACCGTGATCATGGAGGAAATCCAGCGGCAGGGCTGCAATGGCGGCGCCTGCCACGCCCAGATGTACATCATGGGCACGCTGCTCCGGCATGGTTCGGCCGAACAGAAGCGCAACTATCTCCCCAGGATCGCGTCCGGCGCCCTGCGGCTGCAGGCCTTTGGCGTCACCGAGCCGACGAGCGGCACCGACACCACATCGCTGCGCACCTTCGCCCGGCGCGAGGGCGACCACTATGTCGTCAACGGGCAGAAGATCTGGACGAGCCGCGCCGCGCAGTCCGACCTGATGCTGCTTCTGGCCCGCACGACGCCACGCGAGCAGGTCGCCAAGCGCACCGAGGGGCTCTCGGTCTTCATCCTCGACATGCAAGAGGCGCTGAAAGCCGGCCTCACCATCCGGCCGATCCGCACGATGATGAACCATGCCACGACCGAGGTGTTCTTCGACAATGTCCGCGTGCCTGCCGAGAACCTGATTGGCGAGGAGGGCAAGGGCTTTCGCTACATCCTGTCCGGCATGAATGCCGAACGCATCCTGATCGCCGCCGAATGCGTCGGCGACGCGAAATGGTTCATCGAGAAAGCCTCGAACTATGCCAGGGAGCGGCAGGTCTTCGGGCGCCCGATCGGCCAGAACCAGGGTGTCCAGTTCCCGATCGCGAAGGCCTACGCCAACATGCGCGCCGCCGAGCTGATGGTGCGCGAGGCGGTGCGGCTCTACGAGCAGGGCGAGGATTGCGGGGCCGAAGCCAATATGGCGAAGATGCTGGCGGCCGACGCCTCGTTCGAGGCGGCCAATGCCTGCGTGCAGACGCATGGCGGCTTCGGCTTTGCCGAGGAATACGACATCGAGCGCAAGTTCAGGGAGACACGGCTCTACCAGGTCGCGCCGATCTCGACGAACCTGATCCTGTCCTATCTCGCCGAACATGTGTTGGGCATGCCGAGGTCCTACTGAGATGAGCATCGATCTTGACGCCCTCAAGCGCTGGACCGGCAGGACCGAAGAAGCCGCCGACCTGGTCACACCGCGTCTGGTGCGGAGCTTCGAGGCAACCTTCGCGCCGCATCTGGCGCCCTTTGCCGCGGGCGAGGCGCCGCTTGCCCTGCACTGGTGCCTGGCCCCGCCGATCGCGGCGATGGGCGCGATCGGTGCCGACGGCCATGCCGCCAAGGGCGAATTCCTGCCGCCCGTGCCGCTGCCGCGCCGGATGTGGGCTGGCGGAACGATCGAGACCCTTGCGCCGCTGCGCACGGGCGACGAGGTCACGCGCCGCTCGGCGATCGGCGACATCTCCTACAAGCAGGGTCGCACGGGGCCGCTCTGCTTCGTCGCCGTCGACCACGAACTCGTTACGCCGCGCGGCATCGCGCTTCGCGAGCGCCACAACATCGTCTACCGCGAGGCCGCAAGGCCGGGCGCGCCGGCCTCCCCTGCGCCAGCACCGGAGGACCCGCGACCGGCCGATCTGGTCTGGCAGGTCGCGAGTTCACCGGTCTTCCTGTTCCGCTACTCCGCGATCACCTTCAACAGCCATCGCATCCATTACGACTATCCCTATGTGACGGGTGAGGAAGGCTATGACGGCCTCGTCGTCCATGGGCCGATCCAGGCGACACTGCTGCTCAACATCATCGCCACGCTGTCGGGCGGCGAACCGATCAAGCTGGATTACCGCGGCGTCGCGCCACTGATCGCAGGCGACGACTTCCTGGTGAAGGCCAGGCGCCTGCCCGATGGCGGCATCGCGGCATGGACCGAAGGGTCCGATGGCCGGGTGCGCATGGAAGGCATCAGCCGCGCTGCGTAGCGGTCAGGCCGGGGGAATGAAGGGCTGCGCGATCGCCTGAAAGACCGGCAGCGCTTCCAGCCTTGCGGCCTCGTCGGCAAGTGTCGGGTAGTCGCTGGGCGAGGCCATACCGGGATGGGCCTCCATCAGGAAGCGCCAGGCAACCGCAAGCGCGATATCGGCGTGCCCGACACGCCCGGCGAACGCACCGCTTGCACTGTGCTGGCTGCGCTCTGTCTCCAGGACGGACAGCGCCGCGAGGATCTGGGCACGGCAGCGCTCGGCCCAGACCTACGACACCTCCCGATGCAGCTTCAACTCGTAGAACAGGCTGACGGCCTTCTCGGCGAAGCCCATCGCCAGACCGGCCGTGCGCACCGCCCGGTGCCGGGCCGGTTCCGTCACCGGGAACAGTCGGCGCTCGGCGGCGACGAGACCGTCGAGATAGTCGAGGATGCCGTGGCTTTCGACCAGCGCAAGACCGTCATCCAGCACGAGCGTCGGCACGCGCGTCAGCGGGTTGTAGGGCCGGATCTTCTTGGCATCGCCGAAGACCGACCAGGGCCGATGCTCGAAGGGCAGTCCGTACAGCCTCAATGCGATGCCGACGCGCCGCACGAAGGGGGAATCATACTGGCCGATCAGGATCATGCGCGCGCCTCCTGTCGAAGCCTGCCATCGGCCGACGCGTCCAGGCAAGCAAGGCGGAAGAGCTGCAAGCAGCCCCGCATCTTTGGCGTGCCATGCGACCGGCACGATGCTCGCCCAAGCTGCGTTTGGACGAAATCATCCAAACGCAGGAAACGCGATCGACTCTAATAGTTTAGAGCATGCTTTATGCGAAAAAGCCGTTGCCACTTTTTCGCAGCATGCTCTAGCCTCGCGACATTCAGAACAGATATCCAGAGGCTGGGTCCGATGTTACGCGCAACCGAATTCAGCCGCCGTGAAACCCTGAAGGCCGGAGCAGCCATGGCCGCCGCAGCGACGCTGCCTTCCGGCCTCGCCGCGCAGAGCCCCGTGAAGCTCAAGCTGCGCGTGCTGGAGACCACCGATCTCCATGTCAACGTCGTGCCCTACGACTATTTTCGGGATGCCGCCGACGACACGGTCGGCCTCGCCAAGACGGCGAGCCTGATCAAGCTGGCGCAGGCGGAGGCCAGGAACAGCATCCTGTTCGACAATGGCGACTTCCTGCAGGGCTCCTCGCTCGGCGATTTCATCGCCTACAAGAAGGGACTGAAGCCCGGCGAGACGCACCCGATGCTCGCTGCCATGAACGCCCTGCCCTATGCCTGCGGTACGCTCGGCAATCACGAATTCAATTACGGCCTCCCGTTCCTCGAGACCGGCCTCGCCAAGGCGGAATTCCCGCTGGTCTGCGCCAATGTCACGCGCCCCGAAGGCACACCGCTGATCGACCCCTGGATCATGCTCGACCAGAGCTTCGAGGACGAGGCCGGCCAGAAGCAGTTGCTCAAGATCGGGGTGATCGGCTTCGTGCCGCCGCAGATCATGCAGTGGGACAAGGGCAATCTCGACGGCAAGCTGGTCGCGACCGACATCGTCGATGCCGCCCGCAAGCACCTGCCCGACCTGCTCAGGGCCGGCCCCGACCTCGTCGTCGCGCTGTGTCATTCCGGCATCGCAGGTGGCGTTCGCAAGGGCATGGAGGAGAATGCGGCGCTGCATCTCGCCAGGCTCGACGGCATCGACGTGATCCTGACCGGCCACCAGCACCTCGTCTTCCCCGGCGGCAAGGCCTTTGACGGCATCGAGGGTGTCGACAACAAGCTGGGCTCTCTGCATGGCAAGCCCGCCTGCCAACCCGGCTTCTGGGGTTCGCATCTCGGACTGATCGATCTCGAACTGGAAAAGCGCGATGGGCGCTGGACGGTTGCCGCCTTCAAGGTCGAGCTACGCCCGATCTTCGAGCGCACGCCGGACCGCAAGATCGTATCGAAGGCGGCCACCGAACAATCGGTGCTCGCAACCGTGAAGGCCGATCACGAGGCGACGCTGATCTATATGCGCGAGCCGGTCGGCACGACGGCAAGCCCGATCAACAGTTATTTCGCGCTTGTCGCCGACGATCCCTCGGTCCAGATCGTGGCTGAGGCCCAGACCGCCTATGTGGAGGGGTTGATGGCGCAGACGCAGTGGAAGGCACTGCCCGTGCTTTCCGCAGCCGCGCCGTTCAAGTCCGGCGGGCGCGCGGGCCCCAGTTTCTACACCGATATCCCGGCCGGGCCGATCGCGATCAAGAACGTCGCCGATATCTACCTGTACCCGAACTCGGTGCAGGTGGTGAAGGTCACCGGCGCCGAGGTCCGCGAATGGCTGGAGCGCTCGGCCGGCATCTTCAACCGCATTGACCCGGCGAAGACCGAAGAGCAGCCGCTGATCGACCCGGGCTTCCCTCCCTTCAATTTCGATGTGATCGACGGCGTGACCTACCGGATCGATGTGACACAGCCCTCGCGCTATGACGGCAATGGCGCACTGGTCGCGCGCGACGCCCACCGCATCGTCGACCTCGCCTATGCCGGCAAGCCGATCGACGACCAGGCCGAGTTCATCATCGCGACCAATAACTACCGCGCCTCGGGCGGCGGGAACTTTCCCGGCACCAGGACAACCGTGGTGCTGGAGGCGCCCGATCTCAACCGCGACGTGATCATACGCTACATCATCGAGAAGAAGACGATCGAACCCAAGGCCGATGGCAACTGGTCGCTGGTAGCACTGCCGGCCGGCGTGAACGTCACCTTCCTGACTTCGCCAACTGCAGCCGGAAAACTGCCAGCTGATTTGAAGGCGCAACCGGCCGGCGATGGTGGTGACGGATTCGTGAAGTACCGCCTTCTGTAAGATAACCTTACGACATCACGCACAGCAAGCAGTCGTTAATACAGAGAGCAAGCTGTCGGTAAATCACCTACCTTCCCAAACCTCAGTTTAGACGAATTCTAATGACTGTCATCTTCGTTGACAGCGATATTTTTGATGCCAATACGTATTCGCGCGACATCAACTGTCGCGCCGATAGATTTCAACCCAGAGACACGCCATGGCTTTCTCCTTCCGACATCTGGCGTCCGCCCTGATGCTGGGCATCCTCTCGTCCGGGGTTTCGAGCTTTGCGCTCGCCCAGGCGGCGCCGGCCCCCAGTCCCGAGGGAATCGTCGTCTACAACGCCCAGCATGAGAGCCTGACGCGCGCCTGGTCAGACGCCTTCACCAAGGAAACCGGGATCAAGGTGACGCTCCGCAAGGGCAGCGATACCGAACTCGGCAACCAGATCGTCCAGGAAGGCGCGGCCTCGCCGGCCGATGTCTTCATCACCGAGAACTCGCCCGCGATGGTGCTGGTCGACAATGCCGGCCTGTTCGCCCCGCTCTCGCCCGCCACGCTGGACCTCGTCCCCGAGGCGCTGCGTCCGGCCAATGGAAAATGGCTCGGCGTTGCGGCCCGCTCGACCGTCTTCGCCTATGACAAGACGAAGCTGAGCGAGGACAAGCTGCCGAAGTCGATCATGGATCTGGCCTCGCCGGCCTGGAAGGATCGCTGGGGCGCCTCGCCGTCCGGCGCCGATTTCCAGGCGATCGTGGGCGCCATGCTCGTCCTCAAGGGCGAGGCGGAGACCGCGACCTGGCTCAAGGCGATGAAAGCAGGCTCCAAGCCCTATCGCGGCAACAGCGTCGCGATGAAGGCCGTGAATACGGGCGAAGTCGAAGCCGCGGTGATCTACCACTATTATTTCTTCGGCGATCAGGCGAAGACAGCCGAGAACAGCGGCAATGTCGCGCTGCACTATTTCCGGCATCAGGATCCGGGCGCCTTCGTCAGCGTCTCCGGGGCTGGCGTGCTGGCGTCCAGCAAGCACAAGCCGGAGGCCGAGGCCTTCGTGAAATGGGTCGCCGGCAAGGGTGGCCAGGACATCCTGAGGACCGGGGATTCCTTTGAGTATGCCGTTTCCAAGGGCGCGGAATCCAACCCCAAGCTCGTGCCCCTGCCGCAGCTCGAAGCGCCGAAGGTCGAACCGTCCAAGCTTGACAGCAAGGCGGTCACCGAACTCATGACCAAGGCCGGGCTGCTCTGACAGCCCTCTGCCGGGCAGCGAGCCGCCATCGCTGCCCGTGCAAATCGAGAATCTTATGAGCACGGTATCCGAGCCCGCTGTCAGCACGTCGCTGCAGAGACACCCCGCCCTGCGGCCGCTGCACGGGCGTCTGAACGAGGCCGTGACGGTTGCAGCCGCGCTTGTCGCCCTGTTCTGCCTGGCACCGCTCGCGTTCCTGATCGCGATCACCATCCAGACCGGCGCGGACACGGTCGTCGCGCTGGTTTTCCGCGCGCGCGTCGGCGAACTCCTGCTGAACACGCTACTGCTCGAGCTCTGCGTCGTCCCGGCCGCGGCTGCGCTCGGCATCCTGCTCGCCTGGCTTACCGAGAGGACGACGATCCCCGGGGCACGCGCCTGGTCATGGCTTGCCGTCGCGCCCCTGGCGGTACCGGCCTTCGTCCAGGGCTATGCCTGGGCGAGCTTTGCCCCGCACCTCCATGGCCTGCCCGGCGCGACCCTGATCTCCGTGCTGGCCTATACGCCCTTCATTTATCTGCCCGTGGTCGCGCAGCTGCGCCGGCTCGACCCGGCGCTGGAAGAGATTGCGACCTCCCTCGGACGCTCGCCTCGCCAGGTCTTCACCCAGGTCGTGCTGCCGCAGCTGCGTCTCCCGGTTTCCGGCGGAGCACTTCTGATCGGCCTGCACCTGCTGGCGGAATACGGGCTGTTCGCGATGATCCGCTTCGACACCTTCGCGACGGCGATCATCGACCAGTTCCAGTCGAGCTATAACGGCCCTGCGGCCAACATGCTGGCCGGCGTTCTGGTGCTGTGCTGTCTCGGCCTGCTGGTGCTCGACCGTGCATTGCGCGGCCGCGAGCGTCAGGCCCGCGTCGGCAGCGGGGCGCCGCGTACGGCTCCCCGGCTGAAGCCCGGCCGAATCTGGACGCTGCCGCGCCTCGGCCTGCTTC
>UBZM01000084.1 GCA_900470095.1 Hyphomicrobiales bacterium | reverse complement strand
GTCCTACCCTGCGCTAGCGCGCGAGGGCGGGGCACGCGTCGCCTGCGGCGGCGGGCGGGCGATGGAGGGGGCTGGCAATTACGTCGAGCCGACGCTCTATGTCGACGCTGCAACTGGAATGCGGATCGCCCAGGAGGAGATCTTTGGTCCAGTCCTGACCATGATTCCCTTCGAAGACGAGGCCGATGCGGTTCGGATCGCCAATGATGTCCGCTACGGGCTCGCCGGTTATCTCTGGACCCGCGATATCGGCCGCGCGCACCGTGTCGCCCGCGATCTCGAAGCCGGCATGATCTGGGTCAACTCCGAGAATGTACGGCATTTGCCGACCCCGTTCGGAGGCGTCAAGAATTCCGGCATCGGCCGTGACGGCGGCGACTATTCCTTCGATTTCTACATGGAAACGAAGAACATCGCGGTCGCCTATGACAGCCACAAGGTCCCAAAGCTCGGGCTCGGAAGCTGAGTGAGGATGCGACGGATTTGGGCGGATACGATGGTCATGGTCGGAGCCGTGCTGCCGCCTTCATAGCCTCACGGCCTCGAAAAGCAGGCCGACACCAGGAAAAGCAAGGAGGAAGCTCTATGCCTGTCCCGCAGCCGGTGTTGAACCCGCCCTTCCAGGTGGTGCGGCTCAATCACGTCGGCCTGACCGTGAGCGACCTGGCGGCTTCGCGAGCCTTCTGGTCCGATACGCTCGGGCTGCTAGTGACGGACGAGAGCCAGNNCCCGCCTCTACATGCGTGCGATGGAGGAACGTGGACACCATTGCATCGTCTTGGAGAAGGGTGAAAGCCCGGTCGCAAAGGTGCTCGGCTTCAAGGTTTTTTCGGAAGAGGACCTGGACAAGGCGCATCATTTCTTTCGGGCGAGCGGCCTGCCGGCCCGGTTTGTCGAGGAGCCGTTCCAGGGCCGCACGCTCAGGACCGTCGACCCTCTCGGCGTTCCGCTGGAGTTCTATTTCAGCATGAACAAGCTGCCGTCGGTTCACCAGAAATTCGCGCTCTACAAGGGCGTGAAGCCGCTCCGGATCGACCATTTCAACTGCTTCTCCGACAATGTCGACGCGTCCGTCGCGTTTTATAATGCGATCGGATTCCGAACGACCGAATACACGGTGAACGAGGATGGCAGCCGGCTCTGGGCGGCTTGGATGCACCGCAAGGGCGGCGTTCACGACATGGCCTTCACCCATGGGGTTGGGCCGCGCCTCCACCATGTTGCCTTCTGGGTGCCGACGCCGCTCAACATCATCGACCTGCTCGATCTGATGGCGACCACCGGCTATGTCACCAATATCGAGCGCGGCCCAGGGCGGCACGGCATCTCGAATGCGTTCTTCCTCTATATCCGCGACCCTGACGGTCATCGGATCGAGATTTATTGCTCCGACTACCAGACGGTCGACCCCGACCACGAACCGATCCGTTGGGATCTGCGCGATCCGCAGCGCCAGACGCTCTGGGGCGCGCCGGCTCCGCGCTCCTGGTTCGAGGAGGGCACGCTCTTCGATGAGACGCCGGTGCGCCAACCCTCTTTCCAGGCGTCTCCAATCATCGCTGCGTGAGTTCGCGAGGCGCGGGGGCGGGGACTCCACTCAGGTTGATGTCCTGGCCCATTGGGCCAGTCTGCAGGACAAGGTGAGGCGGATATGGTGAGAGCGACTGGCGGCGAGGGACTTGTGTTCGGGCTGATCGATCATGGCATCGATACGGTGTTCGGCCTTCCCGGGGCACAGATCTACGGCCTGTTCGACGCGCTCGAGCGCAACAAGGACAGGATCGCGACCATCGGCGCGCGTCACGAGCAGGCCTGCGGCTACATGGCCTTTGGTTATGCGCGGGCCACCGGTCGGCCCTCCGTCTGCACCGTCGTGCCCGGCCCCGGCATCCTGAATGCAGGGGCGGCCCTGTTGACGGCCTTCGGCGGCAACGAGCCGGTGCTCTGCCTGACAGGGCAGGTGCCAACGCCCTTCCTCGATCGCGGTCGCGGGCACCTGCACGAGATGCCGGACCAGCTTGCGACCCTGCGCGGCTTCACCAAATGGGCCGAGCGTGTCGAGCATCCCGCACTGGCGCCAACCGCCGTATCCCGTGCCTTCCAGGCGATGCTCTCGGGACGGCGCGGTCCAGCGGCGCTGGAAATGCCCTGGAACGTCTTCACGCAGCAGGCGGAAATGCCGGTCGCGTCCGTGCTCGATCCCTCGCCGCCGCCGCCCATTGACGCCGATGCGATTGACCGCGCCGCGAGACTGATCTCGGAGGCGAAGGCGCCGATGATCTTCGTCGGCAGCGGCGCGTTCGATGCCGCGGATGACATCCTGCAACTGGCCGAGTTGATCGATGCGCCGGTCATCGCCTTCCGCAGCGGTCGCGGCATCCTGTCGAATGACCATGAACTCGGCCTCACCATGGCTGCGGCCTATGAGCTTTGGGCCCAGACTGACCTGCTGATCGGGATCGGTACGCGCCTGGAGCTGCCGGGCTGGCGCTGGTCGCATACGCCGCCGAACCTGAAATCGGTTCGCATCGACATCGATCCGGTCGAGATGCGCCGCTCCGTTCCCGATGTCGCGATCCTGGCCGATGCCCGTGCGGCCACGGCTGCGCTCACCAAGGCCGCTGGACGGCTGCCGCAGAGCCGCCCCGGCCGTCGCGCGGTGATTACGGAGGCGACCGCGACGGCTGAAGCCAAGATCCAGGCGATCCAACCGCAAATGGCCTATTTGCAGGTCCTGCGCGAGGTCTTGCCGAGGGACGGCATCGTCACCGACGAACTGTCACAGGTCGGCTTTGCTTCCTGGTACGGCTTCAAGGTCTATGAGCCCAGGACCTATTTGTCCTCCGGCTATCAGGGCACGCTCGGCTCCGGCTTCCCGACCGCGCTTGGCGCGAAAGTGGCCCGGCCGGATCGGCCCGTGGTTGCGATCACCGGCGACGGTGGCTTCATGTTCGCTGTCCAGGAACTGGCGACGGCCGTGCAGTATGGCATCGGCGTCGTCACGCTGGTCTTCAACAACAACTCCTATGGCAATGTTCGGCGCGACCAGCTGACGGGCTTCGAGGGCCGGCTGATCGGGTCGGATCTGGTCAACCCTGACTTCGTTCAGCTCGCTCGGTCCTTCGGGGTCGAGGCCGTTCGGGTCGACACACCCGAAGCCTTCCGCCCTGTGCTGGAGAAGGCGCTGGCCGATGATCGGCCGGCGTTGATCGAGATCACGATTCCGCGCAGCACTGAGGCAAGCCCTTGGCCGTTCATCCATCCGGCGCCACCGACGACGCGGTAGCGAGCCTGGAGGCGCGAGCCAGTGCGGACCCAGCGCATTTCAGGGCGAGGGCTTCCGCGATCTTAACGCTTACCGTGCGACAGGCTCGCCATGGCTTTGCGGCGAAGGCTGCGATGGGAGGAGCCTCGATCATGAGCGGGTTCAGATTTGGCTTGGGGATGACGGCGGCGGCCTCGCTCACGGTGGCCGGGTTGATGATGGTTGCGCCCGTGGCGTCCGAGCCGCGGACATCCCCGCTCGATGATTGTGCTGCCTGCCACGGCACAGACGGCATTGCCCGCGACACCGAAGTGCCCCATCTGGCGGGGCAGAATGAGCGCTATCTCTTCAACCAGATGATGGCCTTTCGCACCGGCAAGCGGGCTCACAAGGAGATGCGCTACATGGCGCGGCATATGTCGGTGAACGAGATTGCGGCGATTGCGGCCTATTATGCGGCGCTGCCGCCGCGTTAGCGGAACATCCGCGCCGATTTTTGGGTTATAATCAGGTTGGGTCAGCCTCTTTCATGACCCGGACGTAGCGCGGGGCTGTCATGAAACAACCGATCGTAATTCATACCGACGAGGATTATGAGCAAGCTCAGCTGCGTGTTGCGGAGCTTCAGGCTGCCCCCGATACCAGCACCAAGGAACAGGAACTGCATGCGCTCGCCGAGGCGATGCTCGCCTGGGAATTGCGGCGCGAAACCGCTGAGGATTGACGCAAAGGTCAGGACCCCTGCAGGAGCCCTGTGAGCGCCTTGCTGAGCAGCGGCGTCGCCGCTCCGTGGACTTCATAGTGCCGGCTCGAGCGGTCGCTGACGAGTTCAGGCATCATCAACCCGTGCATTGTTCCCTCGGCCCTGAACAACCCGTCGAAATGCGCCCATAGCTGCGCATTGGCGACGAACGGGCCGGTCACGATGATCCGGGTGGGAAAGAGCAGGCGGCTCGCATTGGCGAGTGCGCGCGCCAGCAACCGCGCAGCCGTGTCGATCTCGGGCAGGCTGGTCAGGTCGCAACGCGCCAGTTGCCGGTAGAGGCGGTTCTCGTCCTCCGCGAGATCGGGCCAACGCCGGCGCAGTTCCGGCAGGAGCGACCAAAGTGCTGCGCCGGTTTCCAGGCAGGCAGTGTTGCCGCAGCCGCAACGGCGGCCATCGAGCGCAGCGAAGCGCCAGTGCCCGACTTCTCCGAAGGAGCCGCCGGGCGGCGCAAGCGAGCGCCCGCCGATGGCGTAGCCCAGTCCGATGCCCCAGCCCCAGTGTAGCAGGAGCGCGCCGTCCGAGAACTGCTCGGGATCCTGCGCCATGCGCGCGCGCAACTCGGCGTCGAGATTGCGGCAGACCACGACGGGCCCGACCGTTCCCCCGAGCGCGATACCGACATCGAGGCCGCGCAGGTTCGGCCAGCGCGACGACATTAGCCATTGCTTGCGCCTGAGATCGAGCAGGCCCGAGAGCGACACGGCCGTGCCGGCATGCTCCATGCCGCGCGGCATGGCCGCAAGCAGGTCCGCGCCAAGCCCGGCCATCACGCCCGCGACAACGCCGTTATCCGCGTTCGAGGCAATTTCGACGACGCGTTCCTCGAGCAACTGGCCATCGAGATCGACCAGGGCACCGACCAGCGATTGGCTCGCGACATAGATCACGGAAGCGCCGATGCGGCGTGGATTGGCAATGAGAAGGCCGGCCGGACGGCCGCGGCCGGCTTTCTGCCCCGCGGTTTCCAGCAGCAGGCGGCGTTCCACCAGATCGCCGACGAGGCGCGATGTCGTGGTCGAGCGCAGCCCGAGCGCGGCGCCGATCTCAGGCCGGGAATGGGCCTGGCCGCGTGCAACGAGCGTGAGGGCACGGGCGCGGTCGCTGCCGTTCCCGTCGGAGAACAGCAACTGGTCGATGGCTGGCAGAGTCATGGGCATCCATATTTTCGAACCTGACGGTTCCGAAATTGAGATTGCATTTTACAGAGGCGCTCATAAGCTCGATCTGAGAATTTTGAAACAATTTGCTCTGTCCGGGTTCAGAAATAGCATGATCGATATCAACATCGTCGCCGACAAGGAGACCCTCGGCGTTCAGGCTGCGGCCCGTGGTGCTGCGGCCATTCGCGAAGCACAGGCGCGTCACGGCCATGCGACGATCATCGTCGCGACCGGGGCCAGCCAGTTCGAGATGTTGAACCATCTCGTCATTGCCGAGGGCATCGACTGGTCGAAGGTCACCGCCTTCCATCTCGACGAGTATGTCGGTCTCGGCCAGGAGCATCCGGCGAGCTTCCGTCGCTATCTGCAGGAGCGCTTTGTCGCCCCGCTGGGTGGCAAGGTCGAGTTCATCCCGGTTGATGGCGAGGGTGATGCCGAGCAGGAGGCGCGCCGGCTCGGCGAACTGATCGCGGGACGACGCATCGATGTCTGCTTCGCCGGCTTCGGCGAGAACTGCCATCTTGCCTTCAACGACCCTCCGGCCGATTTCGAGACGGACGAGCCCTACATTGTGGTCAAGCTCGATGATGCCTGCCGCCAGCAGCAGTTCGGCGAAGGCTGGTTCCCGAGCCTCGAAGCGGTGCCGGAGCGCGCCATCTCGATGAGCGTCCGCCAGATCCTGAAGAGCGAGTTGATCGTCCTTTCGGTGCCGGACGAGCGGAAGGCGAAGGCCACGCGCGACGCGCTGGAAGGTCCGGTGAGCCCGCTCTACCCCGCCTCGATCCTTCAGACCCACAAGAACACGGTGCTGTTCCTCGATCCGCCAGCGGCCTCCCTGCTCAAGCGCGGCTGATGGTGGGAAAGAGCGCGATCATGCTGACGGCCGGCCTCGTCGATCTCCAGGTCAACGGCTTTGCGGCCGTCGACTTCAATTCAGGCGTGGTGACTGCGGCCGAGATCGACCGGGCGCTGGAGGCGATGCTTCGGACGGGCGTGACCTTTTGCCTGCCGACAGTGATCACCGCCCATCCGCATGAACTGGTACAGCGCCTGCGCGCGCTCGATGCCGCGATCTCGGCGAGCCGCCTCGGCCCGCTGATGTGCCCGGGCTACCATCTCGAGGGGCCCTTCTTGAATCCGGCTGACGGCTATTCCGGCTGTCACCCGGCCGCCGCGATGACCGCCGCCGATCCCGGCTTGGTCGATCGCCTCGAAGCAGGGCTCGATCGGCCGATCCTGATGGTGACGGTCGCCCCCGAGGTCGAGGCCGTGCCGGCCCTGATCGCGGCACTGCATGGCCAGGGCAGGATCGTCGCTCTCGGCCATACAGCGGCTGACTTCGATCAGGTCGCGGCCGCGGCAACAGCGGGCGCGACCCTGTCCACCCATCTCGGCAACGGCATGCCGCAGGTCACGCACAAGCTCGCCAATGCGATCTTCGCGCAGCTTGCCGAGGACGGGCTTTGGGCAAGTTTCATTGCCGACGGTATCCATGTCCATCCCAAGGCCCTGAAATCGCTGTTGCGCGCCAAGGGACTTGGCCGTTCGATCCTTGTGACCGACGCGGTTTCGGCCGCAGCGGCGGAGCCCGGCAACTATCCCTTCGCCGGCATGAGCGTGGAACGGAAGGCCGACGGCTCCGTGCGCCAGCCGGGAAGCGTCTCGCTCGCCGGCTCGGCGCTCTGCCTCGATCAGGGGGTGCGCAATGTCGTGGTCTGGGGTCTAGCGACGCCGGAGGAGGCGCTCGCGATGGCCTCGAGCCATCCGCTGGCGGTGCTTGAGCCCGCCTTGCGGGCGAGGGGGCTGGTGTTGCCACTGAGCGAGGTGGAGTGGTCCGCTAATCTCGCCGTGCAGGGCGTGCGCATCGGGCCCGAGGAACGCCGCTACGACGCGGACAAGATCTAGACAACCCAACGATCAGCCTAACCAACGAGGGAGAGACCATGAGCAAGGATTTCACGGGGATTGACCGCCGCACCGTGCTGGGCGGCCTGGCCGCGATGGCGACGGGAGCGCCGGCGGCCTTTGCGGCTTCGCCGCCGCTGCCGACCTCGCCGGTCGGCATCAACATCATCGATGTCGGCGGTGCGCTGGCCTTGATGCAGAAGGCGTTCGAGGATTATCGCGCGGCCAATCCGAAGCTGGTCTCGCGCATCACCTTCGTGAAGGCGCCGGCACCGGAACTCGCCAGCAAGATCAAGGCGCAGCAGGAGGCCGGCCGCGCCGATCTCGATCTCGTGCTGACCGGGAGCGACGGCCTCGCAGCGGGCCTCGAACAGAAGCTCTGGCTCAAGATCCTGCCCGACTTCGCCGACAAATTCCCGAATATCGAGGAGAACTACGAGCCGGCCGCGCTCAACCTGCACCGAGCGCAGGGCGACGGCTTTGGCGTCGTGGTCAACTACTACCCCTCCGGCCCGCTGCTCGAATATGCGCCGGAGCGCGTCAAGAACGTGCCGACCACGGCCGACGAGCTGCTCGCCTGGGCCAAGGCCAATCCCGGCAAGTTCATGTATGCGCGCCCGACGAATTCCGGCCCGGGCCGCACCTTCATGATGGGCCTGCCGTATATCCTCGGCGACAAGGATCCGCAGGATCCGGTCGGCGGCTGGGACAAGACCTGGGCCTATCTGCAGGAGCTTGGCCAGTACATCGACTACTATCCGGCTGGCACCGGCGCGACGATGAAGGAGTTCGGCGAGGGCTCGCGCGACATCATCATCTCGACCACCGGTTGGGACATCAACCCGCGCGCGCTCGGCATCGTGCCGAAATCGGCGATGATCGGCACGCTGAAGGGCTTCCACTGGGTTTCGGACGCCTTCTTCATGTGCGTACCGAAGGGCGTCCCGAACGATCGCCTCGCCGTGGTGCTCGATCTGATGGCCTATGTGCTGACGCCGAAGGCCCAGGCCTATGCCTATGACGAGGGCTATCTCTATCCGGGCCCGGCGGTGAAGAACGTACCGCTGTCGCTGGCCCCGGAGAGCAGCCAGAAGGTGATCGCCGAATTCGGCCGGCCGGAATATGCCGACCTGATCGCCAAGAACCCGATCGAGCTGCCCTTGAAGCCCGACAAGATGGTCGTGGCCTTCCGCAAATGGGACGAAATGGTCGGCGCCAAGCGCGCCCGCTGAGCGTCGCGGTCAAACGCGAGGTCCGGGACACGACGGTCCCGGACACAACAGGGACGCCCCGGGCGCCCTCAAGGCGGCCCGGGATCCAGATCTGCTCTTCTTGCGAGATATGCCGCCGACATGGTTCCCGGATCTCCGCTTCGCGGCGTCCGGGATGCCATGATGGGTCGACAGGCGTTATACGCGCGGCCTCAGCGTCTCGCGGCCGCGAGGATGTCATCGACGAGGCGTTGGGATGCCAGCGCCTCGCTGCCCGTCACGACGGGATCGCGGCCGGTCGATATCGCATCCAGGAAATCGGCAATCACCGCTCGGTGGGCATCATGGGGGAAGTCCATGATGTTGGCGCCGCTACCGGTGCTGCCCTCCGCTTCCACGATCTCCTTGCGGCCGTCGAGGAAGGAGAGACTGAGCGTACCGCCGATCAAGGTCGCAAAGCCCTTGGTCCCGATGATCTCGATGCGCTCGGGATGGCCGGGATAGGCAGCCGTCGTCGTCATCAGCGTGCCCGGCGCGCCGTTGCCGAGCTCAAGCAGGGCAGAGGCGAAATCCTCTGTCTCCATGCGGTGCAGCGCCGTGGTCCGGGCCTGCGCCGCGACCACTTTGGACACACCCACCAATGAGCGGAACAGGTCGAGCGAGTGGATCGCCTGGGTCAGCAGCACGCCGCCGCCGTCACGCGCCAGCGTGCCGCGGCCGGGTTCGTCGTAATAGGCCTGCGGGCGCCACCACGGCACGCTGAGGAATGCGGCCTCGACGGTTCCGAGTTCGCCGGCGGCAAGCGCAGCCTTGAGGCGCAAGCTCGCAGGCCGGAATCGGTGCTGAAGCACGACCCCAAAAACCTTGCCGGCGCGGCGCGCGGCTTCGACCAGTGCCTCGCCGCGCGCGACGGTCAACTCCAGCGGCTTCTCGACCAGCACGTGTTTGCCATGCTCGAAACAGCGCACTGACACCTCGAGATGACTGCTCGGCGGGGTCAGCACGATGGCGGCCTCGACCGCTGGATCAGCCAGCACGGCATCGAGATCGGTCGTCACCGGAAAGGAGAACTGCTTGCCGTAGGCCTCGGCTCGCTCTGCCGAGCGACTGACCGCCCAGCGGATATCGACGCGGTCGGCAAGGTCGATCAGGCTGCGGGAATGCGGCAGGGAAGCTGGCCCGAGGCCGATGATGGCAATGCCGATCTTGCGGGTCACGAAGCAGTCCTTTCGCTCGTGCGGGCGGGCAGCCGCACGGCCTTCGCCTGCGCCTCCAGCGCCAGCCGGCAGACCGTGAAGGCGTGTTGCTGAGACATGGCCGTCTGGGTCCGGTCGGCGATATCGGCCACCAGATTGCGGAAATAGGTCAGCGGCTCGCCGGAAGCGTCGATATGGCGCGTGCCCTTGCCGTCGACGAGGAAGAGATGGTCGGTGCCCGCCCGGCCGGCGATATCGACATATTTGCGCAGCTCGATCGTGCCTTCCGTCCCGAGGATGGTCATCCGCCCGTCGCCCCAGGCCGGAAGCCCGTCGGCGGTGAACCAGTCGACGCGGATATAGCCGCCGCCCTGCGGGCTGCGCAGCAGAATCTCCCCGAAATCCTCGAAATCCGGCAGCTCCGCGCTGCCAAAATGGCCCGTTCCCGACGCAACGATCTCCGCATCGTGCGAACCGGTGAAGTGCAGGAACTGGTCGATCTGGTGCGAGGCGATATCGGTAAGGATGCCGCCGAAGGCGCTCGGCTCGAAGAACCATGAGGGCCGGATTGGGCGGTTGAGACGATGCGGACCGACACCCAGGGTTTGCACCACGCGCCCGATCGCACCATCGGCGATGAGTTTTCCGGCGATGATCGTCGAGGGCACCAGGAAGCGCTCGGAGAAGCAGATCGAGAAGATCCGCCCGGTCCGGGCCACCGTCGCCTCGACATCGCCAAGCTGCGCGAAAGTCGTCACGCCCGGCTTGTCGACCATGACGTCCTTGCCGGCCTGCATCGCCCTGATCGCGAGCGCCGCGCGCTCAGAGGGAATGGAAGCGCAGGCGACGAGATCGATCGAGGGGTCGTCGATCAGCCGGTCCGCATCGATGGGCTGGAGCTGCGGAAAGCGCTCGCGGAAGCCTGCAAGGACACGCTCGTCACTGCTGTGCGGATCGAAGCCGGCGCAAACAGCGCCGGCTTCGAGGAGACCTTCGACCATGTTGTAGATATGGCGGTGGTCGAGGCCGATGGCGGCAAAGCGCATGCTATTGCGGAGCTCCGTGACCCACGCCGATCTCCTGGTCCCAGCGCCGGAAGGCGGCGACAAGCCGTTCCGGAGTCAGTGGCGGACGGGTCGGCAGCTTCGCGATCAGTTCGTCGTAATGGGCGCGCCCGAATTCCTTGATGACGTCGCGGCTTTCCTGCGGCGCCATGGCGAGCGTCACGCCCTTCACGGCCGGGCCGGGATAGAAATAGCCTTTGTCATAGGTCGCGGCCTGCGGTTCGGGCTTCAGCATGAACGACATCAGCGCCAGGATGACCGCGACCTTGGCCTCCGGCACGCCCTTGGGAATGCACATGAACTGGGTGTCGGGAATCCAGTGGGTGTTCTCCAGCGCGAAGACCTCGGCCTCCTTCGGCACGATGCCGAGCACGCGCGGGTTGATGTCCCAGCCGAGCGTCGAGACGATGACGTCGCGCGTGCCCTCGCCGAGTTCCTTCATCGTCGCGGCCGTGCCACCCGGGTAGTAGTCGATGCCGGTGCCCAGCTCCTTGAGATAGGCCCAGGTCTTCTCCCAGCCATTCATCGGATCGCTCGGATCCTTGTCGCCGAGGATGTAGGGCATGCCCTGGAGGAACGTCCAGCCAGGCCCGGAATTCAGCGGGCGGGCATAGGTGAAGCGCTTGGGGTTGGCCTTCACATAGGCAAGCAGGTCGGCAGCCGTCTTGGGCACGGTCTTCAGCCGGGCCGGGATGTATTCGAAAAGCGGACCCGACGGGGAATAGACGACGGCGACACCTTCGTTCTGACCGAAGTTGCGCTGCATCATCAGTGCCTGCTCGTGATAGACCTCCTCGGCCTTCGGCAGTTGCGACGGGTAGGCCTTCCAGACATCGATCCACAGCCCTTGCTGGATGCCGTCGGACATCGCGCCCGGCCCGGTCAGCACGAGGTCGAGATCGACCCGGTTGGCCTGCTGCTGCGCCTTGAGCTTCGCCGGCAGCTCCGGCGAGGGCGCCCGCGAGAAATTCACCCGCGAGATCAGCTTCGGGTTTTCCTTGGCGAAGCGTTCGATCGAAGCCTGGGTCAGCTGCAGGTTGCCGGCGACATCGATGATGTTCAGCGCGACCGGGCTGGACGGCAGGGGCAGGCTCTGGGCGAAGGCGCCTGTCGCCTGGAGAGCGGCAAGGCTGGCTGCTCCATGCAGCACGCCGCGGCGTGTGATTTCGGTCATGGTCTCTCCCTGGATAGGCCTGCTATCCGCGCAACCAGACCGGCCGCGCGCCGAGGCCTTGGCATGTATACTAGTACACCAATCCCGAGCCGACTAGCGGATGGAGCTTGACCTAAAGGAGGGGGACGGCTTCGCGGGGAGCATGACGGCGCGCAGAAGCCGGCCCGAGGCCTGGGGGCCTGAGGGACCGGCTGATCGTCAGAATGCTAACGCAGATGGGGATCGGCAGTCGCCGAGTTAGGGCGTGGATATCACCACGCGAAATAGGGCAAGACGTAACCGGGCGCCCATCCGGATATACCGAAGAGCCTGGCGCAGCTGGCACGCTCGACCGTGTCCGGCGTCGGCCAGCCAAGATCCTTTCGATGAATGCCACCGGCAATGAAGGCGACATCGATCCCGGCACCGGTTGCGCCGGCGACGTCGTGCTCGAGTGAATCTCCGACCGCAAGCACCTGACGCGAAGCCAGGCCAAGCCGCCGCAGGCTGCTGCGATAGATACGCGGCTCGGGCTTGCCGTGATAGCGAACCCGGCCGCCCATCTCGGTATAGGCCCGCGCGACAAGTCCGGGCGCCTCATGCAGCGTGCCATCGGCATGGACGCGGTAGAGATCGGGGTTGCCGCAGATCATCGGCAGATCACGGGCAATCGCGGCATCGAGCACGCTGCGGCAGCCCGCCAGCGATTGTTGCGGCGGATTCATGCTCAGCGTGAACAGGAAGTCGGCGTCTTCGATGCGCTCCACCCGGGACAGGCCCAGCCCGTCGATCAAATGATCTTCGCCGTCGCGCGCGAACAGGTAGCAGCGACGGCCGAGACCACGATAGAACGGGTCCTGCTCGGTCAGAAGGGCATCCCGGGCGTCGTCACCGGCCGAAACGACATGATCATAGAGCTCGCGGGCAAAGCCCATCCGGGCGATCAGCTCCTCGTTCTCGCGCGCGCCCCGGCCGGAGTTTGAGAGGATGATGATGGCCTTGTTGGCCGAACGCAGCCTCTCCAGGCAATCGATCGCACCGGGATAAGGCGTGGCGCCGTCATGCAGCACGCCCCATTGGTCGAGCAGGAAGCCGTCATAACGCGGGGCGATCTCGGCAAGGCCGGAGAGATGAGTGACGGCGGCCCTGGCTTCAGGTGATACGTGAACGGACATAGGCGGAAAGCGCCTCGCTGATGATGATGATCGCCAGAATGGCAATGAGGATGACCAGAACCTGGCTCCAGGCGAACTGGTTGATCGAGGCATAGAGCAGGAGCCCGATGCCGCCGGCGCCGACGAAGCCGAGCACGCTCGACTCCCGCACATTGATGTCCCAGCGATAGATCGATGTGCCGATCAGCACGGGCAGGATCTGCGGCAGGATGGCGACGCCGTAAATCTGGAAGGTGCCGGCGCCAGTTGCCTCCACCGCCTCGATCTGGCCGGCCTCGACCTCTTCGATCGCTTCGGCGACGAGCTTGGCGATGAAGCCGACTGAGCGGGCCGCGACCGCGCAGATGCCGGCCACCGGGCCAGGGCCGAAGATGGCGACGAAGAGAAGCCCCCAGATCACCGTGTTGATCGAGCGCGACAGCACGAGGATGGCGCGCCCGATGAGCCAGGTTCCCTGGTTCAGCGTGGTGTTGCGTGCCGCCAGGAAGGCAACCGGCAACGCCAGCACGATCGAGATCATCGTGCCGAGCGTCGCGATATGGATTGTCTCGATCAGCGGACGCACGACAAGCGGCAGATAGGACCAGCGCGGCGGCCACATGCGCTGGATCAGGTCGGCGGCCTGCACATGCGCATCGGCGAAGAAGGCCCATTCGATGTCGAGCGCCGAAACCGACCAGACGGCCGCGAATGCGCCGCCGATGAGCCAGAGCCATTGCGTCAGCCGCTCGCGCGGGGTGTGGCGCTCCCACGTGTCGGGATAGCTCCGCTTGGGCTCTGCCCCGCCATCCCGGCGCGGGTTTGCATTCGCCTTCACCTGAGCCTCCGCCGTGCCCAGTCGCTGAACCATTCGCCGAGCGCGACGAGCGCTGCGATGGTGAGCAGGATGGCGCTCGAGAAATCGAAATCGTAGCGGGAGAAGGAAGCCGAGAGCGTCTGACCGATTCCACCGGCGCCGACGATGCCGATAACGGTGGAATGGCGCAGATTGGCGTCGAGCCGGTAGATCAGCACGCCGAGTTGCTTGACCATGACCTGCGGCACGACGGCGTAGCCGACGACCTGGCCAAAACTCGCGCCGGTGGCGCGAATGGCCTCGACCGGGCCTTCCTTCATGTTCTCGATGTCCTCGGCCAGCATCTTGCCGAGGAAGATCGCCGAGGAGACCGCGAGCGTCAGCAGTCCGGCGACGGGGCCGAAGCCGAACAGCTTCACGAAGAAGATCGCGATGATGACTTCATGGAAGGTCCGACCGACCACGATGAACCCGCGCGCCAGCAGATAGAGGGGACGCGGCGAGAGATTGGCAGCCGCCGCCAGACCGATCGGAATGGCGAGCAAGGCACCGACGATCGTCGAGGCGATCGCGATCTGGATGCTCTCCAGCATGCCGGAGAGCAGCATCTCCCAGCGTGAAAAATCCGGCGGGACCATGCGCGCAAAGATGTCGAGCGCGCGCGGCAGGCCGGCGAGGATACGGTTGCCGTCGATATTGAGGTCGGACACCGACCAGATCACATAAGCGACGACGGCAGCCCAGAAGATGAACCTGCGCCGGCGGCTGCCGAACAGGCTCGGTGGCCGCCATGTCGTCGGATAGGCGGGGGAGGCTGTGGCACTCATGAGGCGGAACTGAGCGCCGTGGCGGGTTCGTCATCGCCCTCTCCGGGCAAGGTCCAGTCCTCGTCGCCATAAATGACGGAGAGAACCTCGTCCGTCAGTTCGGCTGGCCCGTCGTCGAAGACGACGATGCCGTCTCGCAGGCCGATGATGCGGTCGGAATAGGCCTTTGCCAGCGCGACATCGTGGATATTGATGATCGCCGGCGTTTGTCGTTCGGAGACCAGTTCGCGCACCAGGCGCATGATCTGGCGGGCGGTCTTCGGGTCGAGGCTGGCGGTCGGCTCGTCGAGCAGCAGGAGGTCGGGCCGTTGCATCAGTGCCCGTGCGATGCCGACACGCTGCCGTTGCCCGCCCGACAGAGCATCGGCGCGCTGGTTGTGGTAGCCGTCGAGCCCGACACGGTCGAGAAGCGCGAATGCGGCCTGGATATCCTCGGCCGGAAAGCGATAGCGCAGCGACGCGATCAGGCCGACATAGCCGAGCCGTCCCGAGAGCACGTTCTGCATCACGGTCAACCGCTCGACCAGATTATACTCCTGGAAGATCATGCCGATCCGCCGCCGCGCGGCTCGCAGGCCCTTGCGGTCGAGCGCCACGATATCCCCGCCGTTGAGCAGGATACGCCCGGCGGTAGGCTCGACGAGCCTGTTGATGCAGCGGATCAGCGTGCTCTTGCCCGCTCCCGACGAGCCGATGATCGCGACGACCTGCGGTCTGTCGATGGTGACATCGACGCCAGCCAGGGCGCGCTTGCCCGTCGGGTAGGTCTTTTCGAGCGCCTCGATCCGCAGCAGCGGCATGCCGGAGGGGGCCGTCATCAATCCGGCTTCAGCTTGGAGAGGCCGTCCTGGGTGTAGACGATGCCCGTATCCCGTTGGATCGTGCGGATATCGGCCCAGTCGGCCTTGTAGCTCAACGCCTTGAAGCCCTTCTCGTCCTTGAACTCCTTGGCGAGCTTGGAATTCGGGAAGTCGAAGGTCGCGAAGGCCTGCTTGATCTTGTCCTGCAGCTCGGGCGCGAGATCATGCGAGATGCCGAAGGCGGTCCGTGGGAACGGTGCCGATTCATAGACAATGCGCAGGTCGTCGGGCTTGAACATGCCGCGGGCCCTCATGCGGTCGACCACGCTCGATGCGACCGGAGCGGCGTCATAGTCCTTGTTCACGACGCCCATGATCGAGTTGTCGTGTTTGCCGGAATACAGCACCTCATAGTCCTTGCCCGGCTCGATGCCCTTCTCCTTGAACAGGACGCGCGGCGCGGTGTCGCCGGAATTTGAGGAGGGCGCGACATGGGCGACGCGCTTGCCCTTGAGGTCGGCAATGCTCTTGATCGGGCTGTCCTTCGGCACGATCAGCTGCAAGGTATAGCCGACGCCGCCGTCCTTGCGCTCCATGGCGACGATCGGAACGAAGCCGGCAAGGTTGACGGCGAAGGGCGTCGGACCGCTGGCGACGCCAGCGATATGCAGGCGGCCCGAGCGCATGGCCTCGATCTGAGCCGCATAGGATTCCGCCGCGAACCAGCGGATGCGCTTGCCCGTGACCTTGCTGAGATGGGCCAGGAAATCGGAGAAGACGTTCTCGTAGACGGCCGGGTCCTCGACCGGCGTGTAGGAGAAGACCAGCGTATCCGGGTTCTTCTGTAGTGCCTTGTCGCTCGGTGTATCCGCGAGAAGATCGTTATCCGCATCGCAATAGCGCGCATCGAGCGTGCCGCGATTGGCGCAGCTCTGCGCATGGGCGGGCGATGCCAGGGCGAGCCCCATGGCTACCGCGCCGAGCGCGGCCAGCGAAATCCGAACCATCCGTTCCCTCCAGATTATCTGCCGCATCTTCTTGGGCCTGCATGGCCGGTGCGGTTGATCTGAAATGATCATAATGCGCGAGAACGATCATGCAATCATGATTTTGCCGGCTATCCTCTCAAATCGCGACTTAGGCCACGACGCAGCGGACGCCGGCCGTGTCGAACAGGCGGCGCAGGGGCTTGGGCGGTTCGCTATCGGTCACCAGGGCGTGGAAGGCCGAGAGCGGCGCGACGCGGGCAACGCCGGCCTTGCCGAACTTGGAGGCATCCGCGACCGCAATTCCATGGCGGGAATGGGCCAGCGCCACCTGCCGCACCGCGATCTTCTCCAGATCGAAATCCATCGGCGCGCCGTCATCGTCGAAGCCGCCGAAGCCGATCACCGCATAATCGACCCTGAACATCTTGAGGCTTTCGGTGGTGACGCTGCCGACGAGCGAGCCGTTCGCCCCACGGACGCTGCCGCCCGTCACGAACACGTCGAACTTGCCATGGGAGCAGAAGATCATTGCGACGGAGACGCTGCAGGTGATGATTCTCAGGGTCATCTTGCTCAAAAGCGCCCGCGCGACGGCTTCGACCGTCGTCCCGACATCGAGATAAACCGATGCGCCGTCGGGAATCATCTCCGCCACCGCCCTGCCGATCCGTTCCTTGCCGGCAGGGGCTGTCGTCAGTTTCTGCGCGTAGCCCGGGCGGAATGTCCCGTCCGTCAGTCCGGCGCCGCCGTGAAAGCGGTGCAGGTAATTGGCCTGCTGCAGTTTGATGATGTCGCGCCGGATCGTCTGGCTCGAGACTTCGAACTCCCTTGCGAGCCCGTCGATCGTGACGAAGCCGAGCTCCTGGACGGCCGCGAGCACGCTGCGCTGGCGGCGCGTCAGGGCCGCGGGTTTGGGTGGAGCTGCGCCGCGCGGAGACATGTAGACCTCTTGCACCGTGACAAAGGGAGCCGGGCGCTGGAGTGCCGCGCCTGGCTCGTCAGCGATTGTGGAAGATATCTTACATTCCCGCCAGACTATTTGCAGGTGATGTCACAATTCTCCGATATAGCGTCGGCGCAGATGCGCCTTGAACACTCCGGCATCGAGCGGACGACCGGTGGCGCGGGTCAGCAATTCATCCGTCTCGTAGAGCGAGCCCTGGCTGTGGATGTTGGCTCGCAACCAGCCGAGGAGCGGAGAGAAATCTCCGCGTCCGATGGCGGGCAGGATTTCCGGCTTGGCCCGGCAGGCTGCATCGAAGATCTGCGCCGCCGTCATCGCGCCGAGCGTGTAGGTCGGAAAATAGCCCCAGCCGCCGCTCGGCCAGTGCACGTCCTGCAGGCAGCCGAGCCGGTCGTCCGGCGGCGTGATCCCGAGCAGCGCCCGCATCTGCTCGTTCCAGGCCGAGGGCAGCTCCGAGAGCGGCATGGCGTCCGCGATCAGGGCTTGTTCCAGGCGATAGCGCAGGATGACATGGGCGGGATAGGTGACCTCGTCGGCATCGACGCGGATGAAGCCGGGCTGGACCCGCGTCGCATTGCGCCACAGCGCCTCGGCCTCCCAGGCCGGTCCGCTCGCGCCGAAGGCGCCCCGCATCAGCGGCGCGGCAAAGCTCATGAATTCGTGGCTGCGGCAAGCCTGCATCTCGATCAGCAGCGACTGGCTCTCATGCAGGCTCATGCCCCGCGCATGGCTGACCGGCTGGCTCAACAAGGCTTGCGGACGGCCCTGCTCGTAGAGGGCATGGCCGGTCTCGTGCAGGACCCCCATCAGGGCTTTGGTGAAGTCGGCCTCGTCATAGCGGGTGGTGATACGCACATCATTGTCGGCGCCCCCGCAGAAGGGATGCGTCGAGATGTCGAGCCGGCCGCGCTCGAAATCATAGCCGAGCGCCGCCATCATCTTCAGGCCGAGCTGGCGCTGCGCCTCGATCGGAAAGGGCCCTTCCAGCCTCGGGGCCGCAGGCCGCCTGGCCTGCGCTGCCAAGGCCTCCTGCGTGAACCCCGGCAGGAAGGCCGCGAGATCGTCGAACAGCCCGTCGATCCGCTGCGCGCGACCGCCGGGCTCGTAATCATTCAGCAGCGCATCATAGGGGGAGAGCCCGAGCCGCTCGCCCTTGGCCCGCCCGATCTCGCGCTGAAGCTTGAGCACCTCGGCCAGAAAGGGCAGCAGGCCGGCAAAATCGGAATCGGCCCGGGCCTGGCGCCAGCGCATCTCACAGGCCGAAACCGCCTTGCTCGATGCTTCGACCAGATCGCTGGGCAACGCCGTCTCGACCGCCCAGCTGCGCCGGATCTCGCGCAGATTGGCCCTCTCCCAGGCGCCAAGCGTCGTATCGGCCTCGGCCGCTGGCAGCCAATCGCCGATACGCGGCTCGGTCACCATGCCGTGGCGCAGCACATGTAGCAACGCCATGCTCTCGGCCCGCGTATCGGCCGCGCCCTTCGGCATCATCGCGTCATTGTCCCATTGCAGGATGCCGATGGCATTGGACAGGGCGGCGACGCGGCCGAAATGGGCGGAAAGCTCGGCATAGGCAGTCATGGCGGAAACTCGCAATCCGGTAGCCGTAGGGCAGGGCGCAAAGTGGTGCGTCATTCCCAGGGCTTGATCAAGCGCATGGGAGCAAACCGCGCCTCGCACGCCCCTGGATGGACTGGAGGAGGTCAGCCTCGCGTCGCAGGGGCGAGGCCTACTTCCGCGGTCGCGGTCATGAAGGCGTCGAGTGTCCCGGCCCCGGCCTCGGACAGCCTCAGGCCGAGCTTGGTCCGGCGCCAGAGCACATCCTCGGCCCTCTCGGCCCATTCCGCGCGCATGAGGTAGCGGACTTCGCGCTCATAGAGATCGGCGCCGAAATGCTGGCCAAGGTCCGCAAGCGAACTTGCACCATCAAGGATATCGCGAGCCCGGGTACCATAGGCACGAACGAGCCGAGTGACGATCTCTCGCTGCAGCCACGGATGCGCCGCACTGATCGAAGTGGTGAGCGTATCGAAGCCGGTGACCGGAAAATCGCCGCCCGGCAAGGTGCCGGTGACCGTCCATCTGGGTTTCTTTGCCCAGTCGGCATGTGGCGCCAGGCGCTCGATCGCAGCTTCCGCCAGTCGGCGATAGGTGGTGATTTTCCCACCAAACACCGACAGCAGCGGCGCCTCCCTCTCGGGTGCGTCGAGCGTCAGGACATAATCGCGCGTTGCCTCCTGGGCCATCGAGGCGCCGTCGTCATAGAGCGGCCGGACGCCGGAATAGGTCCAGACCACGCCGTCGCGCGTCACCGGCTGCTTGAAATACTCGCTTGCCGCCGCGCAGAGATAGTCGATCTCCTCGGCCGTGGCCGAAGCGGTCGCCGGGTCGCCGTGGTAGTCGCGATCGGTCGTGCCGATCAGCGTGAAGTCGCGCTCATAGGGAATGGCGAAAACGATCCGGCCGTCGGAATTCTGGAAGATATAGCAGCGGTCATGCTCGTAGAGCTTGCGCACCACGATATGGCTGCCCTGGACCATGCGCACGGCGGCCTGCGTGTTCGAGCGGACGATCCCGTTCAGCACCTGCCCGACCCAGGGCCCGGCCGCATTCACCAGGGCCTTGGCGCGGACGCTGTTGCGCACACCGTCCCGCACCGTGCTGATTCGCCAGACGTCACCCTCGCGTTCGGCATGAAGCACCTTCGTGCGCGTGTGGATGTCCGCGCCGCGCGCTGCCGCGTCGGCTGCGTTCAACACGACGAGCCGCGAATCCTCGACCCAGCAATCCGAGTATTCGAAGGCCTTCACCAACTCCGGCTTCAGCGGCTCGCCCTGCGGGGTTTGCCGGAGGTCGATGGTGCTGGTCGGCGGCAGGAGTTTTCGACCGCCAATATGGTCATAGAGGAAGAGGCCGAGCCGCAGCAGCCAGGCCGGGCGCAGGCCCTTGTGGTGCGGCAACACGAAACGCAGCGGCCGGATGATGTGCGGCGCCAGCTGCCAGAGCACCTCGCGCTCCATCAGCGCCTCGCGCACCAGCCGGAACTCGTAATGCTCGAGATAGCGCAGACCACCATGGATCAGCTTGGTCGAGGCCGAGGACGTCGCGCTGGCGAGGTCGCTCTGTTCGAACAGGATGACGGAGGCGCCGCGGCCGGAGGCGTCGCGCGCGATTCCGCAGCCATTAACACCACCGCCGATGATCGCGAGATCATATGGCTGGGCGGCATTCTCGGGAGCGGCGGTCACGGCGATTCTCCGGCTGTCGGGATGATAGCTTCAGGTTTGGTTTCGTTTTGATGATGATTTTTGAATAGGTGAACCTAAAATCGAAAGCAATGGCTCCGCCAGCATGGCCAGTTTGCGCCAACACGGGGCGAGCGCGCCCATGCGGATCACTCCCGGCGCCCGACTTCGACGAGCTGGACAGCTTCGCCTTTGCATAGGGTTCGCAACGCCGGCGAGGGCAATTCGTCGGTGACGAAGACGTCAACCTCGGAAAGATGCCCAATGCGGATCGGTGCTGCGCGCTCCAGCTTCAGCCGGTCGGCGACCAGCATGACCCGCCGGGCATTGTCGATGATCGCGCGTGAGATCTTCACCTCGCGGAAATCGAAATCGAGCAACGCACCGTCCTCGTCGATGGCCGAGGCTCCGATCACGGCATAATCGACCTTGAACTGGCTGACGAATTCGGCCGTGCTCGAGCCGATCAGCCCGCCATCCGTGCGCCGGACCGGCCCCCCGGCCAACACCACATCGATCCTGGGCTGCCGGTACAGCAGCGTTGCGACATTCAGGTTGTTGGTGATGACCATCAGGTCCTCATGCTGCATCAAGGCGCGCGCGACCTCCTCGGTCGTGGTGCCGATATTGATGAAGAGCGAGGCGTTGTTGGGAATCAGCCGGGCGGCGGCTTCGCCGATGGCGCGCTTTTCGGCCTGCGCGATGAAGCGGCGGGCCTCATAGGCGACATTCTCGACCCCCGAGGCGATGACGGCGCCGCCATGGATACGCGTCATCAGCCTGCGGTCGCACAGTTCGTTGAGGTCCTTGCGGATGGTCTGCGGGCTCACATCGAAGCGAGCGGCCAGCTCGTCGACGCCGACCTTTCCCTGCAATCGCGCCGTGGCCAGAATCTCGGCCTGCCGAGGGGTACTGAGCTGATCCATGGGCCTGTCACTGCGAGCGCGATTGCGATTGGCTTTCAGTTTGCAACAGAACCACGCAAAATGTGAATGCCTGATTACGCGGTACCTGACCTCGCCATGGCGGATCGGCGATATCGCTGAAGATGCGCCGAAGAGTGTCGCGCATCAGGATGCCGATGCAATGGCTCCTCTCTCGCGGCCGCTTCGCCCGATGGCCGGCCGTGTCCAGCGCGCCAAGCGCCGAAGCGCAACCGAGCGGCATCCCGTCCCCGTTCAGCTCCGCTCGGTGAAACGTTCGGCAGCATAGGGGCGCGGGTCGGTGAAGGGCTCTTCGCCGGTCATCATTTCTCCGAGCAGGCGACCGGTGACGGGCCCGAGCGTAAAGCCGTGATGCGCGTGGCCGAAGCTGAACCAGAGCCCGTCATGCCGTGGCGCCTTGCCGATGATCGGCTTCATGTCGGGCAGGCACGGACGTGCCCCGCGCCAGGGTGCGGGATCCACCGCCTTGCCGAGCGGGAAGATGCGCCGTGCGATCTGCTCCGCCTGCTTCATCTGCCGCGTGTCGGATGGGGCGTCACGGGCCGCGAGTTCGATGCCTGTGGTCAGGCGGATGCCGCGCATCATCGGCGACAGGACGAAACCGGCCTCGGCATCGCAGATCGGGTGGTTCAGCACAGCATTGCCCTGCGCCTCGTAATGCATGTGGTACCCGCGCTTGTAGGCGAGCGGGAAACGATAGCCGAAACGCCGGCAGAGATCGTCCGACCAGGGGCCGAGCGCGATGACGGCCGCTCCGGCGCGATACTGCGCACGCGGTGTCGTGATCGCCCAGGTCGCGCCGTTCTGTTCCAGGCCCTTCGCATCGCCGGTGACGAGCTCGCCGCCACGCGCCGTAAAGAGCTTCGCATAGGCGCGGGTCACGGCGCCGGGATCGCTGACGGTGACCGGATCGCGCCAGTGCAGTGCGCCGGCGATATCGCCCTGCAAGGCGGGCTCCCGGCGATTGAGCGCCTGCCTGTCGAGGACATCATAGGACAGTTGGAACGGACCAAGCTCGGCCGCGCCTTCGGCTGCACGTTCGAAGCTGCGCGCTGACCGGTAATACTCGATCCAACCTTCGCGACGCATCAGCGGCTCGACCTCGGCCGGCCCCGCGAAATGCTCGTGCTCGCCGATGCAGCGCTCGATCAGCGGCAGCATCTCCTGGGCCGCGCGGTTCAGCCGCTCGCTTGCCGAATGCCACCAGTAGCGGGCGAGCCAGGGCAGGATCTGCGCCAGGAAATCCGGCCGGTAGCGCACCGCGACCGAGCGGTTCGAGGCATAGGCCAGGATCGTGGAGAGGTCGCGCGGGAAGGCATAGGGAATCACCGAAGAGCGCTCGATCAGGCCGGCATTGCCGTGGCTGGTCTCGGCGCCGGGCAGGCCCTTGTCGATCAGCGTCACCGCACGCCCACGCGCCTGCAGATGCAGCGCCACGCTGACTCCGACGATGCCCGCGCCCAGCACGATGACGTCGGATTGCTTGATCGTTTGGCCCATCGCTCCTCGGCGGCATCAGTCGCGTCGCGCTTCGCAAAATGGCAGGCGACCTCGTCCGAGAAGCCTCATTTTTCAGCTATTTGCAAGAAAAGAAAAATCGTTTGACACCATGAAAGAAAAATTTCTTGATTGCCCCATCAACCGGGCAAACCCATGACCCAGACGCTGCGCCAGAGACTGCAGGCTTGCCTCGAGGACGGTTCCAAGGCCGACAAGGCGCTGGCGAGCTACATGTTGGCGCGCCTGAACAGCGTCCCGTTTGAGACGGCTGGGAGCCTGGCCGAAAAGGTCGAGGTCAGCGAGCCGACGGTTGGGCGCTTCTGTCGTTCGCTCGGCTACAAGAGCTTCAAGGATCTCAAGGAACAGCTCAGGCAGGATATCGGCGACCGGCCCTGGCTGATCAGCGACCGGCTACGCGATTTCCAGCAGCGCAGCCTGGCCGGCGAGGATCAGCTCGCCCGCGGCCTGCAGCTCGAGATCTCCGGCCTGGTGGCCATCTACGAGCTGGCCCAGACGGATGAATGGAAGCGGGTCGCCAGGCGGCTTGCGGCGGCTTCGGCCGTCTATGTCACGGGCTTCCAGACGGAGCGGGGCCTCGCCCAGTATCTCGCCAACCAGCTCCAGTACCTGCGCGAGGGCGTGCACCTCATCGATCTTGCAGGTGGCAATTTCGCCGAGCTGCTGCTTTCAGGCGGGCCGTCGCCCTGTCTCGTGATCTTCGAGGCCCGCCGCTATTCGCGCATGGCCAAGCTCCTGGCCCGCGAGGCCAAGCAGGCCGGCATCCGGACCACGCTCGTGACCGACGCGTTCTGCGACTGGGGCCGGGACCTCGTCGACGAGGTTCTCGTGGTTTCGACCGAATTCAACCAGTTCTGGGACTCGACCGCGCAGATGGCGAGCCTCGGCAGCCTCCTGGTCAACAGCGTCTTCATCGAACTCGGCCCGTCCGTCGAGGAGCGCCTGAACAGGATGGCGACGCTCTACAGCCGATTCACGGGGCATGTGGGGGATGGTTCAGGCCCTGTCGAGTGAACGAAGACCCAACATCAATCAAAAAAGAGGGGAATGGCGTCATGACGAAGATGAAGGTGAGGGGAGCCGCGTTGGCTCTCGCGCTGGCCGGGACGGCGATCTCGGGAGCGTTGTCGGCTGTCGTCGCGCAGGAAGCGACCTTCGTGCTGACGGCACGCTGGGTCGGCGCGCCGACCTACAATCCGATCAAGGCGACGAAGCTGAACACGGCGACGACGCTGATCTATGACCGGCTGGTCCTTCAGGATGCCGACCAGAGCTTCCACGGCCAGCTTGCGACGTCGTGGGAGACTTCTGCCGACGGCAAGCAATGGACCTTCAAGCTCAAGCCAGGCGTGAAGTTCCACAATGGCGAGCCCTTCAACGCCAAGACGATCGAATGGTGGGTGCCGCAGTTCAAGGGCACGGAGAACGCCTTCACCGTCGAGGCGATCGAGCGCGTCGAGGTCATCGACGACCTCACCGTGCGCTTCCACATGAAGAACCCTGACCCGAACCTGCTCTCGAACCTCGCGAGCTCGTTCATGTGCATTCCCGAGCCGAAATCCTATCAGGCGCTCGGCGACAAATTCGGCGTCAGCGAGGCCGTCGGCACCGGCCCCTACAAGCTGCAGCAGTTCACGGTCGGCCAGCAGACCGTGCTGGTCCGCAATGACGACTACGCCTGGGCCTCCGACCTTTCGAAGAACCAGGGGCCGGCCAAGTTCAAGAAGCTGACCTTTCGTGAGATCGCAGAGGAATCGACTGCCTATCTCGAGCTGAAGACCGGTGGCGCCGACCTGATCGTCGCCGTCCCCACGGACTTCCTGCCGCGCATGCAGGCGGACAAGTCGATCAAGGTGGTGACCATCCCGGGCACCGAGCTGGTCTACATGCCGATCAACACCAGCGTGGAGCCCTTCACCGACATCAAGGTTCGCGAGGCGACCGCCTTCGCCGTGAACCAGGCGGAGATCATGAAGAGCCTCTATGGCGGGCTCGGCGAAGTGGCCGACACCTTCCTGATCTCCTCGCTGCAGGAGTCCAAGGTCGATCCGAAATACAAGATCAGCTACGACCCCGAGCGCTCGAAGCGGCTTTTCGACGAGGCCGGCTGGAAGCTCGGCCCCAACGGTATCCGCGTCAAGGACGGCAAGCCGCTCCAAGTCAAGTTCTGGGCCCAGAACGGCACGGAATTCAAGCGACTGGCCGAGGTTCTTCAAGCCCAGCTCAAGGCGGTCGGCATGCAGGCCGACATCACGATCCTCGATTCAAGCACGATCAATTCGCAATACCGCAAGAAGACCGACCACCAGCTCGCGGTCCGCGCCTATCTCTGGACCAATGCCGATATCGTCGACTGGTTCTTCAGCGCCAAGCGCCTCGGCTATCCCAATGTCTCGATGTTCAACGATCCCGAGGCCGAGAAGCTGAACGACATCGCCATGAACAAGTCGCGCAATTGGGATGAGCGCGTCGTCAACTTCACCAAGTACCACGAATACGTGTTGTCCCAGTATCCGTTCGCGCCGATCTACCAGCCGGTCCAGCTCTTTGCTCACGGCAAGCGCGTCACCATGCCGGAGAAGATCCGCGGTTCGGGTCTGTCGAGCCAGTCGATCGTCGATATCGAACCCGTCAACTGACGGGTTCGTGGACCGGTTCGAGCGGGAGAGGGCGCCTTGCTTCAATTCGCGATCAAGCGACTGCTTCTGCTCGTGCCGGTTTTCCTGGCCGTGTCGCTGGTGATCTTCCTGATCATCCATCTCGTGCCGGGCGACCCGCTCGACCACATCATCCAGGTCGGGTCGTCGCCCGAGCAGCAGGCGCAGATGATTGCGCGATACGGGCTGGATCAGCCCCTCATTGCCCAATATCTGCGCTGGCTCGGCAAGGTCGTCACCGGCGACCTTGGTGATGCGATCGTGCTGCGCCAGCCGGTGGCGAAGCTGATCGCCGAGAACCTGCCGCACAGCCTTGCTCTCGGCGGGCTCGCCTTCCTGTTCTCCACTATCATCGGCATCACGGTCGGCGTGCTCGCCGCCTCCTTTCGCGACAGCCTGTTCGACCGGGCCGTGATGGGGCTGATCCTGCTCGGCTCGACCCTTCCGAGCTTCTGGCTCGGGCTGTTGATGATCCTGATGTTCGCGGTCCAGTTCGAATGGTTCCCGGTTTCCGGTGCGCGCAGCTGGGAGGCGCTCGTCCTGCCCGTGCTGACCATTGGCATCGGCGGCACCGCGCTGATCGCCCGCGTCACCCGGGCGGCGATGATCGAGACGGCCAATCGCGACTTCGTTCGCGTGCTCTACGCCAAAGGATTGCCGTTCTGGCGCATCCAGCTCCGCCATGTCCTGCAGCATGCGTTGATGCCCGTCGCCACCATTCTTGGCCTGCGCATCGGCTGGATCCTCGGCGGCGCGGTCACCGTCGAGTTCGTCTTCGCGCGGCCCGGGCTGGGTTCGCTGCTGATCACTGCGCTCGGCCAGCGCGATTACCCGCTCGTCCAGGGCTGCCTGCTGATGCTCGCCATTGCGGTTATGCTCGGCACGCTGCTCGGCGACCTTGTCCAGGCAGCCATGGATCCGCGGCTGCGCGAAGTGATGGGTGCCCGATGAGCCGGTCTTCGCTGCCTGCGCGGATCGCGCGTTCGCCACGGGGAGCGCTCAGCGCGCTCTTCCTCCTCGGGCTCGTGCTCTGCGCGCTGCTCGCCTACTGGATCGCACCCTATGACTATGCGAGCCAGAATCTGAGTCTCGCCAATTCGCCACCCTCGGCCGCGCACTGGCTCGGCACCGACGAATTCGGACGCGACCTGCTCTCCCGCATCATCCAGGGCGCGCGCACCTCGCTCAGCGTCAGCGTGCTGTCGATCTCGCTCTCGGTCGCCGTCGGCGCATCGCTCGGCGCAGCCGCCGGTTATTTCGGCGGCGTCTTCGACCGGATCGTCACCGTCATCGTCGATCTGACCTGGTCGTTCCCCGAAATCCTGCTGGCGCTGATCCTGATCGCCATTCTCGGTCCGGGTCTGCACAGCACGGCCATCGCGATCGGCATCGCCTATCTCGCCCAGTTCACGCGCCTGACGCGTGCGCAGGTGATGACCCTGAAGAACGAAGTCTTCATCGAGGCATCGATCAATATCGGCGCGAGCCCGGCGCGCATCCTGTTCTGTCATCTGCTGCCGAATGCGATCACGCCGGTGATCGTGGCGGGAATGCTGGCGACGGGCGATGCCATCGTTCTCGAGGCTACGCTCGGCTTCTTCGGCCTGGGCGCTCAGCCGCCCCTGCCGAGCTGGGGGGCGATGATGAGCTCCGGTACGGCGCAGATCTTCATCGCACCCTGGATCATCATATTTCCCGGCCTCGTCATCGCGGCGACGGTCATCGCCATCAACCTTTTCGGCGATGCCCTGATCGAGGCGCTCGATATCCGCCGGCCGCTGCGGGACGGCTGAGACCATGCCGCTCGCCGCTCTCTGTCCGTTCCGATCCGCCAGAAGAAACGTATGAGGAAGCGCCATGTCCTTCACTGTCCTGACCGCCGAATTCTCGCATGAGAGCAATACGTTCAGCCGCAAGCCGGCCGATTACGCCGCCTTCGCGTCCCGCAACATCCAGCTTGGCGACGAGGCCGTTGCGGCCCGCAGCGAGGCGAACACGCCGATCGCCGGCTTCCTCGATATCGGCCGCCCCAATGGCTGGACGGTGATCCACACGATCAGCGCCTCGGCGCAGCCCTGCGGGCCCGTGACGCGCGATGCCTATGAGCGGATCGCCAGCGTCATCATCGAGGCCGCAAAGCAGAACAAGGACCGGCTGGACGGCATCCTGCTCGGCCTGCACGGCGCCATGGTCACCGAGTTCAACCAGGATGGCGAGGGCGAATTGCTGGAGCGTCTGCGCGCCGTGGTCGGGCCGGACCTGCCGATCGGCATCACGCTCGATCCGCATGCGAATGTCACCCCCAAGATGGCCGCGCTCGCCAACATCATCGTCGCCTACAAGACCTATCCGCATGTCGATGTGCGCGACTGCGCCAGGCAGGCCGCCGGCATTCTGCAGCGCGCCATGACCGGCGAAATCAGGCCGGTCACCATTCGCGCCCATCGCCCAATGCTCGAAGAGATCAACGGCGGGCGCACCGATATCGGGCCGATGGTCGAGCGCATCGCGCGGGCCCGTGCCTACGAGCAGAAGCCCGATGTCTTCGCCGTCAGCGTCAACGGCGCCTTCGGCAATGCCGATATCGAGGAGGTCGGCCCGACCGTCCTGGTGACGGGGCAGGGGGATCTGTCCGCGCACCGAACCTTCGCAGAGGACCTGGTCCATGACATGTGGACGCGGCGCTTCGAGAGCGTGAACACCTATCTCACGGTCGAGGAGGCGGCCCGGCAGGCCAATGCCTTCGACTCCAAGGACGGCCCGCTCATCATTGCCGATTACGCGGATAATCCGGGCGGCGGCGGCTATGGCGACTCTACCGAATTGCTGCGCGCCATGATCGCGGCCGACGTCCAGGATGCCTGCTTCGGCCCGATCATCGATCCGGAAGCCGCCGAGGAGCTGCATCGCCACACGGTCGGTGACCGCGTCTCGATCCGGCTCGGCGGCAAGACCGATCCGCGCGTCGGGGGCGCACCGCTTGCGCTCGAAGGCACGCTTCTCTTGTTGAGCGATGGCGACTTCGTCGGTGACGGGCCGATGCTCGGCGGGCTGAAGGGAAGCTGGGGCACGACTGCCGTGCTGCGTGTGGGCGGCGTCGATATCCTTGTTGCCACGTTCCCGGCCCAGATGCTGGACCTGCAGCAATTCCGCGCCTTCGGCATCGACCCCGTCGCCAAGCGGGTGGTGGGGCTGAAATCCATGCAGCATTTCCGGGCCGCCTTCGAGCCGATCGCCGGCAAGGTCGTGGTCTGCGACAGCGGCGCGCTCTGCACCCCTGACCTCACCAAGCTGCCCTACAAGCATGTCCGCCGGCCGATCTTCCCGCTCGACCGCGACATGCAGCTCGCCGGCTGACGGGAGATAAGGGCACGGCGCCTCACTGGCCCCAAGGAGATGCAGCGCGCAACTCCGGGGCCAGTTGGCGGCCCACCAGCCGCATCCCTGCGTGCCATCCCGCCACCGGGTCGCTATGGTCCGGCTGTATCGGTCTTCATGTCACGCGCATCGGTTGCTTGCCGGTTGCGCTCGCATGGTCGATGGGTGACCAAGGCGGATGAGGGCTGGCCCAACGTGAATCTGAAATTCCTGGAAACCTTCGTCTGGGTTGCAAGGCTGCGCAGCTTTTCCGTCGCTGCGGACAAGCTCTGCACCACGCAGGCGTCGGTCTCCAACCGCATCGCCACCCTGGAGCGTGATCTCGGCGTCCGCCTGTTCGAGCGCGACCTGCGCAATGTCGGCCTGACACCGCACGGCCAGCGCGCCCTGGCGCAGGCGGAAGCGATCGTGCGCATGGTCAATGACTTCCAGCGCACGATCGGCGACGCCAGCAATGAGCGCGGGACGGTGCTGATCGGCGCGATCGATTCTGTCGTCTATGCTTGGCTGCCGCGGCTGATCGAGCGCGTGAAGGAAGCCTATCCGAACGTCACGATCGACCTGAACGTCGACACCAGCCTGAACCTGGCGCGCCAGATCCAGGACGGTCAGATCGATCTCGGCCTGGTCATGGGGCCGGTCGTCGCTCCCCATATCCGCAATATCGAGCTCTGCACCTTCGAGTGCCTCTGGATCGCCTCGCCGAAGCTGCCCCTCAAGCCCGGCAGGCTCGCGATCGCCGATCTCGTCGACTATCCGATCTTTGCCTATTCAAAGGGCTCCCAACCGCATCAGGCCGTGCTGCGGGTGATCGAAACGGCGGGAGTTGACCCCAGCGCGATCCGCATCTTCAACTCCAACTCGCTCGCCACCATCACGCGGCTGATCCGCGACGGCGTCGGCATCGCCGTGCTGCCGCGCGTCGTCGTGCAGGAGTTCCTGGAGACGGGTGATCTGCGTGTTCTCGATGTCGATGCGCGCTTGCCGCCGCTGAATTTCCACGCGGTTTTCGCCGATGATCCGGGCAACACATTACCGGCGCTGATCGCGGACATGGCTGTCGAGATCGCAGCCTCGAACTGACCATCCAGCGGCTGCCCAAGGAAACGGCAGGGCGTGGCGCTGGTGTTCTCATAAGCAATTCTTGTCGAGGTGAACAAGAATTTCGCGTTTGCCGGGCCGGCTCGCGTTTGTTCTGCTGCGGTAACGCCTGCAGGGAGAACGCCGTTGAAAGTCTCGCTCATCCAGATGAACTCGCAGGACGACAAGTCTGCGAATCTCAAGACCGCCAAGGCCATGATCGAGAAGGTCGTCGCCGAGGATCATCCCGATCTCATCGTACTGCCGGAATACTACGCCTTCCTGGACGGCAGTCCGGCGGCGATGCGCGAGAGCGCAGAGACCTTTCCGAACGGCGAGAGCTATCGCCTGATGTCGGGCCTGGCCGAGAAGCACGGCGTCACCATCCATGCCGGCAGCGTCTGCGAGCGCGACGGTGACGACTATTTCAATGCAACCCTGGTCTTCGGCCCGGATGGCAAGCAGATCGCGCATTACCGCAAGATTCACCTGTTCGATGTCGATGCTCCCGGCGGTTCGAGCTATCGCGAGTCCAACATGGTCTCGCGTGGCAAGGAGGTCGTGACTTACAAGGTCGGCGACGCCACCGTCGGCTGCGCCATCTGCTACGACATCCGGTTCCCGGAGCTCTTCCGCAAGCTGCGCGACGCCGGTTCCGATCTGATCGTGCTGCCCGCCGCCTTCACCCTGATGACCGGCAAGGACCATTGGGAACTGCTGGCCCGGGCCCGCGCGGCCGAGACGCAGACCTGGTTCCTGGCGACCGGACAGACCGGCACCCATGCGCAGGGCAAGAACGCCTGCTACGGCCATTCCATGGTCATCAACCCCTGGGGCCATATCGCCGCCCAGGCTTCCGACGGTATCGGCACGACGAGCGCCAGGCTCGATTTCGACTACACCGCCAAGGTCCGCGCTGCGGTCCCCGTCGCCAATCATCACGTCATCGGCTGACCGGAGCGCAGCATGTTCATCGTCAATCCCATGCCGGCGCAGATTCCGGCCAGCCTCGTTGCGCTGCTCGAGAAATGCGAAGTCGCGACCATCGGTCATGTCCTGCATTCAGGCTTCGTCGACCGCGAGATCCGCGCGGTGCTGCCGACCAAGCGCGTCGCCGGCACGGCGGTCACCATCCGCATCCCACACGCGGATTCGACCGCGTTGCACTACCTGACCAAGCTCGTCCGTCCGGGCGATGTGGTCGTGATCGACCGCTGCGGCGACACCAAGCATGCCTGCTGGGGCGGCGTCGTCACCCACGCCATGAAGAATGCCGGAGTGGCTGCCGGTGTCATCGACGGCCCGGCCACGGATTTCTCCGAGATCGTCAAGACCGACATGCCGATGTGGTGCCGCGGTCCGTCGCCGATCACGACCAAGATCCTCGGCACCGAGGGCGCGATCAACGTTCCGGTCAGCGTCGGCGGCCAGACGATCGAGCCCGGCGATGCCGTGCTCTGCGACGAGAGCGGTATTGTCGTCCTCAAGGCTGCGACGGCCGAAGCCTATGCCCGCCGCGCCATCGAGATGCAGGAACAGGAACTCGTCCTGCTCGAACGCCTGCGCAAGGGGGAGAAGCTGCCCGATATCTCCGGCGCCACCGCCATGGTGGAGGGCAAGCTCGCCAGGGTCTGAGCGTCCCAGGACCTGAATGTCCGACATGTCGAAGCGGGCGGCAGAAAGCCGCTCGCACAACCATAAACAGAGGGGAAGTCGCATGAAGACATATGCCAAGATCGCGATCGGAGCCGGGCTCGCGACCGCACTCCTGTCAAGCACCGCCATGGCCCAGCAGACCGTGACGGTGATGGCCTATTCCGGTCTCTTCCAGGAGCGCTACACCAAGGCGGTGGTCGAGCCCTTCATGAAGGCCAATCCCGGCATCAAGGTCGAATATTTCCCGATGCCGAACTCGGCCCAGATGCTGGGCAACCTGCGCGCCCAGAAGGCCGCGCCGCAGGCCGATGTCGTGATCATGGACGTCTCGGTCTCGAAGGCTGCGACCGACGAGAAGCTGCTCACCAAGATCGACGAGAAGAACACCCCGAACGTCGCCGATCTCTACCCCAGCGCGCGCATTGCCGATGTCGACGGCGTCGCCGTGACCTTCGACAACCTCGTGCTGCTCTACAACACCGATACGGTGAAGGAGACGCCGAAATCCTGGATGGATCTCGCCGACAAGAAGTTCGCCGGCAAGGTCGCGATCCCCGGCATGCCTGACATCCAGGGCCTCTCGCTCGTGCTGATCACCGACAAGGCGCGCGGCGGCACCGACTATCTCAAGAATGTCGACAAGGGCATTGCCGCGCTCGGCGAGATCGCGCCCAACGTGCAGACCTGGGAGCCCAAGCCCGAGGTCTATGTCACGATCATCTCCGGCCAGGCGACGGTCGGCGCGGGTTGGAACGCCCGTGCGCAGGTGAATATCGATACCTCGAACGGCAAGCTCGGTGCGACCCTGCCGAAGGAAGGCAGCGTCTTCCAGATCAACACCATCAACCAGGTCGCCGGTGGCCCCGGCAAGGATGCCGGCGCGAAGTTCATCAACTACGCGCTCAGCCCCGAGGCGCAGAAGGCTTTCACGGAAGCGATGTTCTACGCACCGACCAATGCCAAGGCGCAGATCTCGGACGCCGCGATCGCGCGCACGGCGGTGAAGTCGATGGACAAGGTCATCCCGGTGGACTGGATCGCACTCGCCAAGGTCCGTGAGCCGATCATGGACCAGTGGCGCCGCAAGGTGATCCCGCTGAGCCGCTGAGCCAAAGGAGGATGTCGACCATGACCAGCCGAACCGATGCACCAGAGGGCTTCCTTTCGATCCGGAGCCTGACCAAGCGCTATGGCGACTTCGTCGCGGTCGACAATCTCGATCTCGAGGTGCCGAAGGGCGAGCTCGTCGCCTTCCTCGGCCCCTCGGGCTGCGGCAAGACGACTTCGCTGAGAATGATCGCGGGCCTCGTACCCGCGACCTCCGGGCGGATCGTCGTCGGCGGCGGCGACCTGACCGAGGTCGCGACGCATCGCCGCGACATGGGGCTGGTCTTCCAGAGCTACGCGCTGTTCCCGCATATGAGCGTGGCGCGCAACGTCGCCTTCGGCCTCGAGATGCGCAAGGTCGACAAGGGCGAGATCGCCAAGCGGGTGAAGGAGGCGATCGCACTCGTCCATCTCACCGGCAAGGAGGAGCACCGGCCGGCCCAGCTCTCCGGCGGCCAGCAGCAGCGCGTGGCGCTGGCGCGTGCTCTGGTCATCCGCCCCTCGATCCTGCTCCTCGACGAGCCGCTCTCCAATCTCGATGCCAAGCTGCGCGACGAGATGCGCAACGAGATCCGTGACATCCAGAAGCGCCTCGGCATCACCGCGATCTTCGTGACGCATGATCAGGTCGAGGCGCTGACCATGTGCGACAAGGTCGTGGTCATGAACCAGGGCCGGCTCGAACAGCTCGGGACCCCGGTCGAACTCTATGAGACGCCGAAGACGGCCTTCGTCGCGAGCTTCGTCGGCCGCAGCAATCGCCTGACGGCGGTCGCCCGCAATGGCGCGGCCGAATTCGCGGGCCAGCGCATAGCCGCTCCCGCTGGCCTCGAGGGGCCGGTGCAGGTGATGATCCGGCCGCACCGTCTCGGCCTCTCGCCGGCCTCTCCAGCAGCAGCGGACCCCGCCCGTCAGCAGGTTACGGGCACCGTCGCCCGCGCGATCTTCGCGGGCGACATCCTGCAATATGACGTCGATGTCGGCGGCCAGATCGTCTCGGTCGAGCTCGCGACCCGCGGCGGCGAGAGCGTGATCGAGCCGGGCCGCCCGGTGACCCTGTCCTGGCGGCCGCAGGACATCTTCATCTACGGAGCGGCAGCATGAGCGCCGTCGCGCCAGCCGCAGCGATGCCAGCCCCGCTGCCCGCTGCCGAGCGGAGCAGCGGCCTGCCGCTGGTCGTCTTGCTGCTCCTGCCGATCGCGCTCGTGAACGCCTTCGGCTTTCTTGCGCCCGTCTTCAACCTCCTGCGCATGTCGTTCTACGAGTCGCAGGCGACGGGTGCGATGGTCGAGGTCTATACGTTCGCAACCTGGGCTTCGGTGCTGCGCGACAGCTTCTACGCCGAGCTCATTCTCAACAGCATCCTGGTCAGCCTCGGCATCACCCTGATGACCCTGGTCTGTTCCTATCCGATCGCGCTTTATCTTCATCGCTCCAGCGGGACATGGCGCACGATCCTGCTGGTGCTGGTGATCTCGCCGCTGCTGACCTCGGCGGTGGTGCGGACTTATGGCTGGGTCGCGATCCTGTCGGAGAACGGGCTCGTCAACAATGCGCTCGGCGCCATCGGCATCGCGCCGCTCAAGCTGATGTTCAACAAGACCGGCGTGGTGATCGGGCTGACCGAGATCCTGATGCCCTACATGATCCTCGCGCTGCTGGCCGGATTCGGCCGGCTCGATCCGCGTGTCGAGGAGGCTGCGTCCACGCTCGGTGCGCCACCCTGGAAGGTGTTTCGCCATATCGTCGTGCCGCTGACCATGCCGGGCATCGCGCTTGGCTCGCTTCTCTGCTTCGTGCTGGCCGTCTCGTCCTTCATCACGCCGAAGCTGCTCGGTGGCGGTCGCGTCTTCCTGCTCGCGACAGAGATCTACGACCAGGCCATCGTGACGCTGAACTGGCCGCTCGCCGCGACGCTTTCGATCCTGGTGCTCGTCATCTTCGGCGGTGCGCTCGTGCTCTACACCCGCGCCCTGCGCGCCATCATGTGAGGGGGAGGACATCATGGACGAACGCCCGATTTCTCCCGCCCTGAAGATCCTCGCCTGCGCGATGTTCATCTTCCTGCTGGCGCCGCTGATCGTCGTCGTGCCGATCTCGTTTTCCGGCGACAGCTACATGATGTTCCCGCCATCGAGCTGGAGCACCAAATGGTACCCGGCGATCTTCGCGGACGGGAAGATGGTCTCCGCTTTCTGGACGAGCCTGCTGCTCGCCTTCGTGGTGACCGTGCTCAGCCTGCTGATCGGCCTGCCGGCGGCCTATGCGCTCGTCAGGCTGAAGCCGCGCGGGGCGGAGTTCCTGTCGAGCTTGTTCACGGCGCCGCTGCTGTTGCCGACGATCGTGCTCGGCCTTGCGATCTTGATCGTGTTTTCCGGATACGGCCTGCTCGCGACATTCCAGGGCCTGGTTGCAGCACATCTGGTCGTGACCTTGCCCTACGCCATCCGGGTGCTCTCGACCGCTCTCGCCACCCTGCCGATCCCCGTTGAGGAAGCGGCCGCCACGCTCGGCGCCTCACCGCTGACGGTGTTTCGACGCGTCACTCTGCCGATGATGCGCTCCGGTATTGTCGGCACCACGGCGCTCTGCTTCCTCGTCTCCTTCGACGAGGTCGTGCTCTCACTCTTCATGACCGGCCCGCGTATCTCGACGCTGCCGGTCGCGATGTACCATCGCGTCGAACAGCAGGCCGATCCGCTGGTTGCGGCCTTGTCGGTGCTGCTCGTCGTGCTCACTCTCGTTGTCGTTCTGGTGGTCGACCGGACGTCTGGCCTCGCCAAAACCTTCGTTAAATGAGCTCTTTCGTCGAATGTGCTCATTCATCGCATCAACACCGCCGGACAAGGGAGGCCGCATGGTCTCGAGCTGTCGTGAAGCAGGCCGCTAGCCCGGCCGGATACTGAGGCGGACGGGCAGGGCCCGCCGCCGCGCCGAAACGCCCATTCTTCGAACCTGGCCTGCTCGCGGCGCGAGCGGGAACCCTGGAGCTTTGCCTGATGGAACAGGATATCCGCATCGCCGTCGATATTGGCGGTACCTTCACCGATATCGAGATCCTCGATGCCGGGACCGGCGCCATCAACCAGATCAAGACACCGAGTACGCCGAAGGATCCTTCCGTCGGACTCCTCACCGGCATTCGTCAGGCGTCTGAGCGTTTCGGCTTCCCGCTGGAAGCGGTGCAGTACCTGCTGCACGGGACCACGATCGCGACTAACGCCGTGCTGGAGCGCAAGCTGCCGCTCGGCGCGGTCATCACCACGGCCGGCTTCGAGGACGTGATGCAGATCGGCCGGCATGGCCGCAAGGATGTCTATGCCATCACGCTGGAGCAGCCGGAGCCGCTGGTCGCCCGCCGCTTTTGCTTCGGGGTCGAGGAGCGCGTTGGCGCAGACGGGCGGATCATTGCTCCGCTCGAGGAGGATGGCGTTCGCAGGATCGCGTCCGAAATCGCCATGGCCGGCGTCAGGTCGGTCGCGGTCTGCCTGCTGCACGCCTATGCCAACCCTGCCCATGAACGGCGCGTCGGCGAGATCCTGACGGACATGCTGCCGGGCGTCGCGATCTCGCTCGCCAGCGACATCTCGCCCGAGATCCGTGAATATGAGCGCATGTCGACCACGGCGCTGAACGCGCTGCTGGTGCCGATCGTCCAGAGCTATACCGACCGTCTCGCCGGGCGCCTCGCCGAAGAGGTGCCGCAGACTCAGGTCTATCTCGTCCAGTCCAATGGTGGCGTGTCCGGCCTCGCCAAGGCCGGGCGTGAGCCCGCCCGCCTGCTGCTCTCCGGCCCCAGCGGCGGAGCCGCAGCGGCCAGGCGCCTGTCGGTAGAACTCGGCGAGCCCAATCTCGTCGCGGTCGACATGGGCGGCACCTCCTTCGACGTCTCCGTGGTCCATGACGGCGTGGTCTCGATGGTCAATGAGGGCGAGGTCGACGGCCTGCCCGTGCGGCTGCCGATGATCGAGATGCGCACCATCGGCGCCGGCGGCGGCTCGATCGCCTGGGTCGACGACGGCAATCGCCTGCGCATCGGACCGCACAGCGCCGGAGCCGATCCCGGACCCGCCTGCTACGGCAAGGGCGGCACAGCGCTCACCGTGACCGACGCGAATCTCCTGCTCGGCCGTCTCGACGGGAAGAGCTTCATGGGCGGGGCGATGCCGCTCGACCGCGAAGCTGCGCGTCGCGCTGCCGCGATCGTCGCAGCGCCGCTCGGGCTCTCCGTCGACAGGACCGCGGCCGGCGTCATCGACGTCGCGAATTCCGCGCTGGCCATGGCGATCCGCCTCTCGCTCTTCGAGAAAGGGCTCGATCCCGAGGATTTCGCCATGCTGTCCTTCGGCGGTGCCGGCGGCGTCCATGCCTGCGAAGTGGCGGAGGAACTCGGCATCCGCCGTGTCATCTTCCCCGCCCATGCCTCGACGCTCTCGGCCTGGGGCATCCTCTGGTCCGATATCGCCCATGACCTGAGTGCCACTCAGATCGGCCTGTTCGAGGATCTCGCGGCTGGTTTGGGCGCGACCGCGTCCCGTCTGGTCGCGGAGGCGGAAACCCTGCTCGCCGAGGACGGCGTCGCGCCCGAGGCGCGTCGCTTCGAATGGGCCGTCGACCTTCGTTATGCCGGGCAGGCCTTCGACCTGCGCGTGCCGCTGGATGAGGCTGATTTCTCGGCCCCGGGCGTCGCCAGGGCGAGCGCTGCCTTCCACGCCCTGCACAAGCAGCGCTTCTCCTACGACGAACCGGAAGTGCCGGTCGAGATCGTCGCCCTGCGGCTGAAAGCCGTTGGCGCACTGGCCAAGCCGGTCCCCGCGCGCCAGGCCGCCGGTTCCGCGAAACCAGCCGCACAATCGCGCCCGGTCCATGGCCGGGGAGCGGCAGTCGACACCCCGGTCTGGGAGCGCGATGCGATCGGCACCACCGATCCCGTCAGCGGCCCGGCCGTCGTCGAAGAGCCCTACACCTCGATCTACCTGCCGGCCGGCTGGAACATCGTCACCCATTCCGCCGGCGCCCTGATCGCCGACCGCATCACCGCGCAGTGAGGCCCGACACCATGAGCGACATTTTGAAGGGCATCGACCCAGTCCGCCTCGAAGTCATCCGCAATGCGCTGGTCGCTGCGGCCGAGGAAATGAGCATCACGATCTGGCGCACCAGCCGCTCGACCGTGGTTCGCGAAATCCTGGATTTCTCGACCGCCGTCTTCGATGCGCAAGGCCGCAACATCGCCCAATCCGCGCGCATCCCGGTTCACCTGAACTCGATGTCGGACTGCCTGCGCACCATCCTCGACCGCTTCATTCTGCTCGACCAGTGGAACGACGGCGACGTCATCGTCACCAATGATCCCTATTCCGGCGGCCAGCATCTGCCGGATATCCAGACCTTCCGGCCGGTCTTCGTCGATGGCGAGCGGGTCGGCATCGTCGGCACGCTCTGCCACCATGTCGATGTCGGCGGCGGTGCGGCCGGCAGCTACTATGCCAATGCGACGGAGGTATTCCAGGAAGGCATCCGCATCCCGCCGCTGCGCCTCGTCGACAGGGGCGTGCTCAACACCGGCGTCTTCGAGATGCTGCTGCACAATGTACGCCAGCCCGACGAGACGCGCGGCGACCTCAATGCGCAGATCGCAGCACTCGGCATCGGCGAGCGGGCCGTGGCGCGCATGGCGCGCAAATACGGTTCCGCCCCGCTCGCGGCCGCGATGTCGGCCATCCTCGACGGCTCCGAGCGCATGGTGCGCGCCGCGCTGAAGGCGCTTCCCGACAGCGAATCCTCCTTCGTCGAACTGGTCGATGATGATGGCCAATCGGAAGAGCCGATCCGGCTTGCGGTGAAGATCATCAAGCGCGGCGAGACCATTACGCTCGATTTCGAGGGCTCGAGCCCACAGGTGAAGGGGCCGGTCAACAACACCCCCGCCATGACCTGCTCGGCCGTCTACTACGCGCTGCTGGCCGCACTCGGCGGCGAGATCCCGGCCAATTCCGGCTGCTATCGCGCCGTCACCGTCAAGCTGCCGGAAGGCAGCGTGGTCAATGCGGTTTTCCCGGCGCCGGTTGCCGGCCGCATGGTCGTCAACCATCGCATCGCGACTGCCGTCTTCGGGGCGCTGGCGCAGATCATGCCGGAGCGCATCCCAGCCGCCTATTACGCGATCTCCTATGTCTACGCGCTGCAGACAACCAACCCGAAGGGCAAACGCCAGGTCTATTTCGACATCGAGGTCGGCGGCTGGGGCGGCCATGCCAGGGGCGATGGCGCAAGCGCGCTCTCCTGCGGCCTGCACAACAATACCAATGCCCCGATCGAGATGATCGAGGCCAAGTACCCGGTGACCTTCACGCGATACGGGCTGGTCCCGGATTCCGGTGGCGCCGGTGAGTTCCGCGGTGGCCTGGGCCTCGTGCGGGAATGGCGGCTGGATGCGGCCGAGGGCTCGCTCTCGACCAATTTCGAGCGCTTCCGGCACGCGCCCTACGGCATCGGCGGCGGCGAGCCCGGTTCGCTCAGCCGCACCACCGTGACGCGCGCTGACGGCTCGAAACTCTCGCTGCAATCCAAGGTCTCGGGCATTCCGCTGAAGGCCGGCGACACCGTCACCATCGAGACCTCCGGTGGCGGCGGCTTCGGCGACCCAGCGCAGCGCGATCCGAAGCGCCTCGCTAGGGACATTGCAGACGGGCTGGTGACGCCGCAGGCCGCATCCCGGTTCTACGGCACCGAACAGGACAAGGAGGAGGCGGCATGAACACGCAGAGTTCCGCCGACGGCGTTCACCTGACGCTCACCCAGGTCGAAGCGCTGACGCGGCGCGTACTGCTCGCCTGCGGGGTCGATCCGCGCAACGAAGCGCCGATCACGGCTTCCGTCGTCGCAGCGGAGGCCGAGGGCGTGCACAGCCACGGCCTCGCGCGCCTGCCGACCTATTGCGAGCACGCCCGCGTCGGCAAGATCGACGGCAAGGCGCGCCCGGTGCTCGATAGCCCGAAGCCGGGCCTGGTCCGCGTCGACGCAAAGGCGGGCTTTGCCCATCCGGCGATCGATTTTGGCCTGCCGGCTTTGTGCGAGGCGGCAAAGGCGCAGGGCATCGCCGCGCTCGCCGTCACCAACTCCTATAATTGCGGCGTGGTCGGCTACCATGTCGAGCGCATTGCCCAAAACGATCTGCTGGCCTTGGGCTTCGTCAATGCACCGGCCTCGATCGCGCCGGCGGGCGGTGCGAGACCGGTGTTCGGCACCAATCCGGTCGCCTTTGCGGTGCCGCGTGTAGGACGCGAGCCGCTGGTGCTCGACCAATCCTCCAGCGTCGTCGCCAAGAGCGAGATCGTTGTCCACCAGCAACGCGGCGAGGCAATCCCCCTCGGCTGGGCCCTCGACAGGGACGGCAACCCGACGACCGATCCCAAGGCGGCGCTGGCCGGTGGTTCGATGGTCCCGTCCGGCGGCTACAAGGGCGCCGGCCTTGCCTTGATCGCCGAGGTCTTCGCAGCCTGGCTGACCGGTGCCTGTCTCTCGATCGATGCATCCTCCTTCGCTGATAATCTTGGCGGCTCCCCACGCACCGGCCAGTTCTTCATCGCGATCGATCCCGGCGAACTGGCGGGCGAGGGCGCCTCGTCCCGCCTTGAGCGCTTGTTCGATGCGGTAGCCGGTCAGCCCGGGGCCCGCCTGCCGGGCGAGCGGCGCGCCGCAGCCCGCGCCCGCACGGCGACCGGGGGCATCACCATTCCGCGCAAGCTCTTCGACACGATCGAGGCCTACGCCAGACCGGCATAGACCCTCCATGGGCGCGGCGCGGCTTGCGCTCCGGAGCGGCCGCTCCCACACTCGTACGGGCATGATCCGGGGGGACAGGTTGATGACATACCGCGTCACGGTCGGAGGGCATGTCCATGTCTTTGCCGATCTGAAGCAATTGATGGCGAAGGCGACGCCACTGCGTTCCGGCGACATGCTGGCCGGCATCGCCGCCGCCAGCATGGAAGAGAACATGGCGGCGAAGATCGCGCTCGCCGACCTGCCCCTGCGCATCTTCCTCAATGAAGCGCTCGTGCCCTACGAGGAGGACGAGGTCACCCGGCTGATCATCGATACCCATGATACGGCAGCCTTCCTGCCGATCGCCTCCCTGACGGTTGGCGAGTTCCGCGACTGGCTCTGTTCGGAGAAGGCGACGCGCGAGGTTCTGGCCGCCGTCGCGCCGGGCGTGACGCCGGAAATGGCGGCCGCCGTCTCCAAGCTGATGCGCAACCAGGATCTTATCCTGGTTGCCCGCAAATGCCGGGTCGTCACGCGCTTTCGCGACACGATCGGCCTGCCCGGCACGATGGCGGTACGCCTGCAGCCGAACCACCCAACCGACGATGCCGCCGGCATCCTCGCCTCGACGATCGACGGGCTGCTCTATGGCTGCGGCGATGCCGTGATCGGCATCAACCCGGCATCCGATTCCCTGCCGGTGCTCGGTGATCTCGTCCGCCTGCTCGACGAGTTGATCCATCGCTTCGACATCCCCACGCAGAGCTGCGTGCTGACCCATGTCACCAGTGCAATCGCGCTGATCGGGCAGGGCGCGCCGGTCGATCTCGTCTTCCAATCCGTCGCCGGCACGCAGAAGGCCAACGAGTCCTTTGGCATTTCGCTGTCTGTGCTCCAGGAAGGCCTGGACGCCGGACGCTCGCTGAAGCGCGGCACCGTCGGCGACAACGTGATGTATTTCGAGACCGGACAGGGCTCCGCGCTCTCGGCCGACGCGCATCACGGCGTCGACCAGCAGACGCTGGAAGCACGCGCCTACGCCGTCTGCCGTCCCTTCGAGCCGCTGTTGGTGAACACCGTCGTCGGCTTCATCGGCCCGGAATATCTCTATGACGGCAAGCAGATCATCCGCGCCGGGCTTGAGGATCATTTCTGCGGCAAGTTGATGGGCGTGCCGCTGGGGTGCGACGTCTGCTACACCAACCATGCCGAGGCCGATCAGGACGACATGGACACGCTCTTGACCCTGCTCGGCACGGCCGGAGTCAATTTCGTCATGGGTGTGCCCGGCGCCGACGACGTCATGCTGAACTACCAGTCCACCTCCTTCCACGACCAGCTCTATGTCCGCGAGGTGCTCGGGCTTCGGCGAGCACCCGAATTCGAAGCCTGGCTGCGGCGCATGGACATCACCGACGAGGCAGGGCGGTTGAGCAGCGGGCGGGGCGGGCAGGCCTTGCTGGCCGCGATGCAGGGGCAGGCGGCGTGAGCGGCGACGACACGCTCCCGGCCGACGAGCGCTGGGCCGCGCTGACGCGGCTGACGCCGGCCCGCATCGCGCTCGGCCGCGCGGGTGCGTCCTTGCCGACGCGCGAGGTCCTGCGCTTCGGCCTCGCCCATGCGCAGGCGCGCGACGCGGTTCATATCCCGTTTCGCCCCGATGAGGTTGCGGCCGGGCTCGCAGCGCTCTCGCTGGTGTCGATTCAAGTTGAGAGCGCTGCGCCGTCGCGCGATCTCTATCTGCGCCGGCCCGATCTCGGGCGGCGTCTTTCTCCCGAGGCACAGGCTGCGCTGGCGACCCGACGGGATGCATTCGATCTCGCCTTCGTCGTCGCCGATGGGCTGTCCTCGACCGCTGTCCAGCAGAATGCGGTGCCGCTCATCGCAGCCATGCTGCCCTTCGTGATCCAACAGGGTCTGAAGCTCGCGCCAGTCGTGATCGCGAGCCAGGCGCGTGTGGCGCTCGGCGACGAGGCGGCAGAGGCGCTGGGGGCGCGGCTCGTCGCGGTGCTGATCGGCGAGCGGCCCGGCCTGTCCTCGCCGGATTCGCTTGGCGCCTATCTCACCTTCGCGCCACGGCGCGGCCTGAGCGACGCGACGCGCAACTGCGTCTCGAATATCCGCCCGGGCGGGCTCTCCTTCGAACACGCCGCGTTCAAACTGGCCTGGCTCGCGCGGGAAGCGCTCAGGCGCTCGCTGACGGGTGTCGAACTCAAGGACGAGAGCGAGCTTGCCCTTGTGGCGGGCGAGGGAGCGAGCCGGCCTTCGATTACGTCGGAATGAACCTGCCGGCGCCTCGCCCCGACACGGCCCCCGAATAGAACGCGGTCGGCCTGGCGGCTGGCTCCGGCTCGGCGAGGACGTCAACGCCCTCGCGCATCGTCCCGGATCATCTGGGCGCCCTTTTCCGCGATCATCATCGTTGGCGCGGCCGTATTGCCTGAGGTGATGCGCGGCATCGCGGAAGCGTCGATGACGCGCAGGCCGTCGATGCCGCGCAGGCGCAGGCGCTCGTCGAGCACGGCACCGGCATCGTCGTCGCGTCCCATTCTGGCCGTTCCCGCCGGGTGAAAAATCGTGGTGCCCAGCCGACCCGCCGCCTCCAGAAGCTCTGCATCCGAGGTCACCGAGGGACCAGGCACATGTTCCTGGGGCTTGAAACGTGCAAGCGGCTGCTGCGCAACGATGCGGCGCGCGAGCTTCAGCGCATCGACCGCGACCTGCTTGTCCTCATCCGTTGCGAGATAGTTCGGCGAAATCGCTGGAGCCTCGCTCGCGTCGGCGCTCTTCAGATGCACGCTGCCACGGCTCGACGGTCTCAGGTTGCAGACACTGGCGGTGAAGGCGCCGAACGGGTGCAGCCCATCACCCCATTTGTCGAGCGAGAGCGGCTGGAAATGGAATTCGAGATTGGCCGTGGCGTAGTCCGGCGAGGACTTGGCGAAGGCGCCGACCTGGGACGGCGCCATGGTCAGCGGCCCGGTGCGCAGCGCCGCATATTCCAGCGCCATCAACGGCCTGCGCCAGAGCTTCGCATAGTCGCTGTTGAGTGTGCGCACACCCTCCACCTTGTAGACGGGCCTGATCTGCAGATGGTCCTGAAGATTCTCGCCGACGCCCGGCAGATGACGCTGCGTCTCGATGCCCAGAGCCTGGAGCCGCTCGCCGTCGCCGATTCCTGACCGCTCGAGAATGGCGGGGGAGCCGACCGCTCCGGCGCTCAGCACGACCTCGCCGCTCGCGTCCACTCGCAGCTTCTCGCCCTGATGGGTGAATTCGACCGCGCGGGCACGGCCCTCTTCGATGATGATGCGCTCGACCAGCACATGGGTTTCCAGCCGGATATTCTCGCGGCCGAGCGCCGGAACCAGGAAGGCGCGATAGGAACTCACCCGCCGGCCACGCTTCTGGTTGACCTGGAAATAGGCCGACCCTTCATTATCGCCGGTGTTGAAGTCGTCGATCTTGGCGATGCCCGCGGCTTGCGCGGCATCGCGGACGGCATCGAGAATGGCCCAGCGCACGCGCGGGTTCTCGACGCGCCATTCGCCGCCGGAGCGATGCAATCCGCCAGCCGGTGGCGCGATATGGTCTTCGTGCTTCAGGAAATAGGGCAGTACGTCGTCCCAGCTCCAGCCCTGCAGGCCGAGTTGCCGCCAGCCGTCATAATCGGCCGCCTGGCCGCGCATGTAGATCATCGCATTGATCGCCGAACAGCCGCCGACGACCTTGCCGCGCGGATAGGCGAGCGCCCGGCCGCCCAGGCCCGCCTGCGGCTCGGTCTGGAACAGCCAGTCGGCACGCGGATTGCCGATTGCGTAGAGATAGCCGACCGGGACGTGGAACCAGATCCAATCATCCATGCCGCCGGCTTCCAGCACGAGCACGCGCTTGGATGGATCGGCCGAGAGCCGGTTCGCGAGCAGGCAGCCCGCCGACCCCGCACCGATCACGACATAGTCGAAGGTGCCGATATTCCTGCGATCAGACATGGCATCCTGCTGGCAAAGGAGAGGCGTGGGCTTTGCCGCCCTTCAGCAGCGGCGCCCGAACCATCGGGAAGACCGGAGGAAAAGCCAAGCCCCGGGGCAAAGGCGCGCATGCGTCTTTAGTTCTGATTGTGCCAGTCCTGTGCTGCCTGGCTCAGATGGGCCGAGAGCAGGGCGACGGCACGCGGGCGATCCCCCGCTGCCAAAGCGTCGAGGATGGCGAGATGATCCTCGCAGGACTGTTTGATCTGCTCGGGCGTCAATTGCGGGAAGTCGACGAACTGATGCATGCGCCGCAGGGCATTCTGGCGCTTGACCGCCTGCAGGAAGAAGCGGTTGCGTGACCATGAGGCGAGCGTCTCATGGAATTCCGCATTCACCTGGAACCACATGTCCGGCGCGATCTCGGAGGCGGGCTTGCGCATCAGCGCCTCATGCGCATTGCGCATCCGTTCGAGCGCGGCGCCATCGACGCGGTAGTCGGGTTGGCTGAGCGCCGCGGTCTCGACCGCCTCGCGGAAGGCATAGCTCTCGAGGATGGCCTGCGGGTTATCGAGGCTTTCCGAGAACTGCCAGCCATGGCCGCGCTGGCGCTGGACGATTCCTTCCGCGGAGAGGCGCAACAAGGCGCGCCGCAGATCGCCGCGCGACGCGCCGAAATGCACAAGCAACGCGTTCTCCGTCACCGATAGCGGGATCAGGCCCGAGGCGCGGTCGTTCAGGATCTTCCGGTAGAGCTCTGCGCCGCCGGCAGCGTCATTGCTGCATTCCGCGATGACCGCGGCATCGATCGGGCGGTTGAGCTTGAAGCCTGAGCCGAGTTCCCGCCGCAGAATGCCGCGTTCGCTGAGATCGATCAGGGCGCGGCGCACAGGCGTTCGCGAAACACCGAGGCGGGCGGCCAGTGGCTTTTCCCCGACCGGGGCATCGACCGCCCATCCTTCGTCCCGACCGAGTCGCAGGATGTCACCAATGATTTCGCGATGCAGTCCGCTCGACACGTGGGCGTCTCCGAAGCTTCCCTTTCTTGCCATTGACAATAAGGTTTGGCGATGGTCCAGTGTATATAACTGCAATAAAAAACACAGAGCCTGTGGATGATTGCACCATTTCCCTTCGTCTCGGTATCTGGGTCGCCTTACGAGCGAGGACGGCAACACGGTGCGGCGGTGACAGATCGCGTGCATCGCAGCGCACGGTTCTACGCAGGCCAGCTCGACAGGCTCGGATCGAAGCCAGGTGAACGTGAAGCGTTGATCGCCGAGTTCAGCCGGGGAATTGCTGCCTTCGACGAGGCCTATCTCGAGGAAATGCGCGGCATCGCCGACGGGGCCGGGCTCGACCTCTCCGCGATCATCATGATCAATGCACGGACGGAGATCGTCGCCAAGGCGCGCCTCCTTGCCTCCCGCCCCATCGATGAGGACGATGATGAGGAGGAGAAGATGGCCGATGGCTGCACCGGCGCCATCATCCTGCCGGAGCGAAGCTGGAGCGGGGGCATCATCCAGGGCCAGAACTGGGATTGGCAGCCGGAATGCGCGGAAACCGCGATCGTGTTGCGCGTGCACAGGCAGGATGGGCCCGATCTGCTCACTTTCGTCGAGGCGGGCGGCCTCGGTCGTCACGGCATGAACGAAGCCGGCATCTGCGTGACCGGCAATTATCTGCGCAGTGATCGCGACTACCGCCAGGAAGGCGTTCCGCTCGCCTTGGTGCGCCGCAAGGCACTGGAGCAGGAGCACCTGGCACTGGCGATGAAGGTCGTGGCGACCACACCGAAGGCCTGTTCGACCAATATGATGCTGAGCCAGGACCGGGGCTTTGCCATCGACCTCGAATGCGCCCCGGACGAGGCCTTTCCGGTCTACCCGGAAAATGGGCTCATCGTGCACGCGAACCACTGGATCAGTCCGGTCGCGCTTGCCAAGCTACGCGATACCGGCTTCGGCTCACCCGACAGTCACTACCGCGACTGGCGTGTCAGGCGATTGCTGACCGAGCCGCAGCGTTTCCTGACGCGGGAGGATCTGAAGGCCGCGCTCTTCGACGATTTCCTGTCGCCCTATGCCGTCTGTCGCCCGCCACGAGCCGGAGCGACAGGCGATTTGACGGCGAGCGTCGCGATGATCGTGATGGAGCCCGGGCTCGGCATCATGGAGGTGGCGCCGCTGCCCGCGCTCAACCGACACTTCACCCGCTACGGCCTGTCCGGCGATCCGGTCGCCGTCGCGGCTGCGGCCTGACACGGGGATTGGGAGGTCCTTGCTCATGAGATGTGCTTCACGTACGCGCATCGTAACGGCAGCGCTGCTCGCGGCACTGTCGAGTGCTCCGGTGGCAGCGCAAACCCTGACCATCGCCCTCAGGGCCGATATTCGCGGTACGAATCCGGGCGTCAACCGCGACGACGACAGCGACGCCGTGACCCTGCACATGGTCGAAGGGCTGGTCGCCTATCGTGAAGGCGGCACCGTCGGGCCCATGCTGGCGGAAAAGGTGGAAACCTCACCGGACGGGCTGAGCTACACCTTCGAACTGCGCAGGGGACTGACCTTCCATAACGGTGCACCGCTGACCTCCGCGGACGTCGTCTGGAGTTGGCAGCGCTATATGGATCCGAAGACGGAGTGGCGTTGCCTTGCCGATTTCGACGGCCGCAACGGGCTGAAGGTCGAAGCGGTCGATGCCGTGTCGCCAACCACCGTGCGAATGCGCATCAACGAGCCCAACGCGCTCTTCCTGTTCTCGCTGGCGCGCACCGATTGCGGCAGTGCCGCGGTGATCCATAAGGATTCGTTGAATCCTGACGGGTCGTGGAAGGCGCCGATCGGGACCGGCCCGTTCAAGTTCGGCGAGTGGCGGCGGGGCCAGCAGATCAGCCTGACGCGCTTCGATGGCTACCAGTCGCTGCCCGGCGGCCTCGACGGCTTTGCCGGCAGCAAGCGACCGCTCGTTCCGGAGGTCAGGTTCCTGGTCGTCCCGGATGCCGCCTCGGTGAAGGCCGGTCTGATCGGAGGCCAGATCGACATTGCCGAAGTGCTGGGCTCGGATGTCGCCGAGCTGAAGAAGGCTCCCGGCATGACGGTCCAGACCGCTACCACGGCAGCGCGCCATGCTCTGCTTTTCCAGACCAATGACCCGGTCTTCAGGACGCCGGCCATGCGCCAGGCGCTTGCGGCAGCCATCGATTTCAGCCAACTCGTCGCGATCGTCTCCGATCTCGGTGTGCAGCCGAACAACTCCACCATCCACGCCAAGTCGGCCTATCACAGCGACGTGCAGAACCTCTCGCACGGCTACAATCCGGCGCGGGCGAAGACGCTTCTGACCAAGGCCGGCTACAAGGGCGAGCGGCTGAAGATCACCACCAATAACCGCAAATCGGCGCCGAGCTTCAACATCGCAGTCGTGCTCCAGTCGATGTTCCAGGCCGTCGGCGTCAACTCGGACATCGATGTCGTGGAGTGGGCGACCCATATGGATCGCTTCCTCAAGGGCAATTACCAGTTGATGGTGCATTCCTACTCGGCGCGGCTCGATCCGGCGCTGAGCTTCGAGCATTTCACCGGCCCGAAGGCGGACCAGCCCCGCAAGGTCTGGGATGATCCCGCCGTGATCGCGTTGCTCGACAAGGCTTCGAAGATCGAAAGCCCGGCCGAGCGTCAGAAGATCTTTGACGAGCTGCACAAGCGGATGATCGACGACGTACCGCTGGTGATGTTGTTCAACTCGATCGAAGCCTGGGCTTCGACGGCGCGCGTCTCAGGCTTCGTGCCATGGGAGTCGCGCGCGCGGGCCTGGGAGGTTGCGATCAAGTCCTGAAGAGCCGCAGCATTGGATCGTCTGACCGGCTCTTGTATCCGGCCCGGCGATCCAGCTTTCTGTATTGGCGTCGGCTTTCCCGAAAACCGCAATCCACCCTTCGGGCCGATGGATCAGGCGATGCTGCGCAAGGCCGTCGCGATGGTCGCGAAGATCAGGTCGATCTCGCCTTCCGAGACGACGAGGGGCGGCGACAGCACGATCGTATCGCCCGACCCGCGCACCAGCACGCCGGCCTCATAGCAGGCCTTGGCGCAGGCCGCTCCGCGCGCGCCGGGCTGCCCTGGCCGCGGAGTCAGTTCCACGGCGCCGAGCAGGCCGATGCTGCGGATGTCGGCAACATGCGGGGAACCCTTGAGCGCCAGCGCACGCTCCTGCCAATGCGTGCTTGTGGCCTTCGCGCGAGCCACGATGCCCTGTTCAGCGAAGACATCGAGCGTGGCGAGCCCGGCGGCGCAGGCGAGCGGGTGAGCCGAATAGGTATAGCCATGGAACAGCTCGATCACCTCGGGCGGCCCGGCCATGAAGGCATCATAGACCGTGTTCGAGACGATGACCCCGCCCATTGGCACGGCTCCATTGGTCATGCCCTTGGCGCAGGTGATGAGATCGGGCGTCACGCCGAATGCCTGAGCCGCGAAGGGCGTGCCGAGGCGGCCGAACCCCGTGATGACCTCGTCGAAGATCAGGAGCACGCCATGCTTGTCGCAGATCGCGCGCAGGCGCTCGAGATAACCCTTCGGCGGCGGATAGACGCCGCCCGAGCCGGTCACCGGCTCGACGATGACGGCAGCGACGCTGGCTGGATCATTCATCTCGAGAACCCGCTCGAGCTCCTCGGCATAGGCCGCGCCGGCGTCCGGCTGGCCGCGCGAGAACGCCATGCCGGCATTATAGGGCAGGGCGAGATGGGCGACCTCTGGCAGCAGCGGGCCAAAGCCGCGCTTATGCCGGCCGAGGCCCGCCACGGAAAGCCCGCCAAAGCCCATGCCGTGATAGCCCTTGGCCCGGCCGATCAGCTTGGTGCGGCGCGCATCGCCGCGCGCATGGTGATAGGCGCGTGCAATCTTGAGCGCGGTATCGACCGCCTCGGAGCCGGAATTGACGAAGAAGACATGATCGAGCCCGGTGGGCGCGAAATCGCACAGCCGTGCCGCATAGGTCTGCGCGGCCGGATGGCTCATCTTGAACGACGAGACGAAGTCGAGGCGCCCGGCCGCCTCGCGGATTGCCTCGACGATGCGCTGCTGGCCATGGCCGGCATTGACGCACCAGAGGCCAGCCATCGCGTCGAGGACCTGGTGCCCTTCGGGAGTGAAGTAGTGCATGCCCTCGGCGCGCTCGAACAGCATCGGCTCCTGCTTGAAGCCGCGCATCGGCGTGAACGGCATCCAGAACGCATCCGGCGCATTGCTGCGGTCGGTTTCGCTGCGATGGGCGGTGACTGACATGAAGCGATCCTCGGGCGGGGGCGTCCCGTCACGGGCGCGCCATTGGCGAGGAGCGATACTGTCTTTATTCCGAACGAAAGACAATATCGCTCCGCGCGCATCTCTATCCGGCCGTAGGCGGCGACGGCCGGACCCTTCGCTTGAGTTCGCTGGCGCGCTGCAAGTGCCGGCGCATCAGGACGGAGGCAATTTCCCGATCCCCCGCCTGCAGACGCTCGAGGATCTCGATGTGCTCGATGCAGCTGACCTGGACCCGTTCGGTGCCGGAGCCCCAATCATAGTTGGAGAGCCGTCGCATCTGGTTTTCCCGGCGGATGGCGGAGTGAATGAAGCGATTGCCCGATGCGGCCGCGAGGCCTTCGTGAAAGGCTGCGTTCATTTCATAGAAGGCGACGCTGGAGGACTCACGCCAGGGCTGGCTCAGGGCTTGGCGATGCCGACGCAACATCTCGTTCGCCCAGCTCTCATCGAGGCGAAAGCCGGGCTCGAGAAAGCCCATGGGCTCAAGCAGCATGCGGAAGCGATAGCGTTCCATTCGCAGTGACGAATCCGAGGATTCATGCAGGAAGCGCCAGCCATAACCTGGCTTGCGCTCCACCATTTCCAGCTCGGCCAGGCGTTTCAGGGTGCGCTGGATTTCTGGTCGCGCCATCTCGTAGCGACGCATCAATTCCAGCTCGGAAACATCGTCGCCAAGGTCGCCGCTCTCGCGATCGCGTGCGATCCTGACCAGGGCGAGATCGGTCTCGTCGGGTGAGCCGCCGCTATCTGCCGGGAGGGGAAGCGCACTGACCAGCTCGACGCCCTTGTTGGGGTGGCGAAGCACGATCCCCTGGCCTTCGAGATGACTGAGCGCGGCCCGAACCGGGGTGCGCGAGACATTCAGGCGCTTGGCCAAATTGTTCTCGTTGAGCCATGCACCCGCCGCGAGGCCGTCTTCGCGCGCCAGCTGGATGATGCGCTCGGCCAGATCCTGCTGGAGCCGGGTCGGTTCGGCCATGAGATTCCTCTTGATTGTCTTACTGCGTGATGAAATACATTAACTGTTAGCCGGGCGCCAGAGCCGGCGCGGAGATTAGGTCCATGGTTGAGCCCTTTCCATTCATCGATGTTTCGGGATCGCCCTATGAGCGCGGCCGGCAGCATGGCGCCGCGGTTCCGGCGCGCGTCAAGCGCAGCATCGAGCTCTATGGCGGCCAGCTCACCGAGCTCGGTTACGATGCAGTTGCCAAATCCCGGCTGATCGCCGAATTCGCCCGCGAGATCGAGGCTTTCGGCGCCCATTATGTCGAGGAGATGCGCGGCATTGCCGACGGTGCCGGCGTCACGCTCGAAGATATCGTGATGGTCAATGCCCGCACCGAGGTCATGGCCAAGGCGCGGCTCGAGAAAGCCAAGCCCGTCGAGGCCGGCGAGGAGCTCGACGATGGTTGCACTGGCGCAGTCATCCTGCCCGAGCGCAGCGCGACCGGCGAACTCATCCACGGCCAGAACTGGGACTGGAAGGCAGAATGCGCCGAGACCGCCATCGTGCTGCGCGTGCGCCGCGATGACGGCCCGGACTTCCTGACCTTTGTCGAAGCGGGTGGTCTTGCTCGTTGCGGCATGAATGCCGCCGGCGTCTCGATCACCGCCAACTATCTGGAGTCGGAGCGCGACTTCACCCAGGCCGGCGTCCCGCTGGCGCTGATCCGGCGCAAGGTGCTGGAGCAGGAGCATTTCGCCATGGCGATGAAGGCCGTGGCGACGACGCCGAAGGCCTGCTCGAACAACATGATGCTCTCGACAGTCGCCGGCTTCGCCATCGACTTCGAATGCGCGCCTGATGAGGCCTTCCCGATCTACCCGGACGACGGCCTGATCGTTCATGCCAACCATTGGGTGGGCTCGATCGCGCTCACCAAGATCAAGGACACCGGCATTCCGCGGGTGCCCGAGAGCTTCTATCGCGACTGGCGCGTCCGCAAGCTGCTCGACGATGCCGGCCGCAAGCTCAGCGTCGCTGATCTCAAGAACGCGCTCTTCGACGACTTCCTGTCGCCCTATGCCGTCTGCCGCCCGCCGCGTCCCAACGAGACCGGCAATCTCTCAGCCACGGTCTCGATGGTGATCATGCAGCCGGCGAAGGGCATCATGGAAGTGGCCCCGCTGCCTGCCCTGAACCGGCAGTTCACGCGCTACAGCCTGACTGACGATCCGGTGACGCTGGCCGCAGCCGCGGAGTGAGTTCTTTGCATGCGTCGGAGCCGTAGAGGGCGGCCCGACGCTATCAGCTAATAAAAACAGGAGGGGATCGAACATGGCTTTCAAACCGATTGCGGCAGCAGCGCTTGCCGGTGCGGCAATGACCTCGCTGCTGGCGGGTCTCGGCCCGTCGCTCGCGGCGCCGACCAGCATTCGCGCGCATCTCAATGCCGATATCCGCAGCATCAATCCCGGCGTGAACCGGGACGACAATACCGACGCCGTCGTGCTGCACATGGTCGAGGGCCTCGTCGCCTATGGCGAGGATGCAGAGGTCAAGCCGCTCCTTGCCGAGAAGGTCGCGCTGTCCGAGGACGGGCTGAGCTACACCTTCACCCTGCGCAAGGGGGTCAAGTTCCACAATGGCGCGCCGCTGACTGCTGCCGACGTGGTCTGGAGCTGGAACCGCTACATGGACCCGAAGACCGAATGGCGCTGCCTTTCGGAGTTCGACGGGCGAGGGCGGGTCAAGGTCGAATCCGTGACGGCGCCTGACGCTTCGACGGTGGTGTTCAAGCTCGACAAGCCGAGCTCGCTCTTCCTCGCCAGCATCGCCCGCACCGACTGCGCCATGACCGCGATCCTGCACAAGGATTCGGTGAAGGCGGATGGCAGCTTCGACAAGCCGATCGGCACCGGGCCCTACAGCTTCGGCGAATGGCGCCGCGGCGAATATATCCGGCTCGTCCGCAATCCCGACTACGCCAGCCTTCCCGGGAAGATCGATGGCTATACCGGCGGCAAGCGTCCGCTGGTGGATGAAGTCCGCTTCCTGATCATCCCGGACAGCTCTACCGCCAAGGCGGCATTGCTGCGCGGCGATATCGACGTCATTCCCGACGTCGCCAATGCTGAAGTCGGTGAGCTGCGCAAGAACCCCAAGGTCGAGGTCTCGCTCGTCTCGAACATGGGCTTGGTAGGCCTCCTCATGCAGACGCGCGATCCGTTGCTGCAGAACCAGAAGCTGCGCCAGGCGATTGCCGCAGCGCTCGACGTCAACGAGATCGTCGCCGCCGTCACGGACGGTCTCGGCAAGCCGAACAATTCGATCGTTCCTGCGATGTCGTCCTATTACGGGCCGGTACAGAAGCAGGGCTACAAGTACGATGCCGCGGCCGCGAAGAAGCTGCTTCAGGAAGCCGGCTACAAGGGCGAGCCGATCGTGATGCTCGCCAACAAGCGCTATCCGCAGAGCTTCGATTCCGCGGTGATCGCGCAGCAGATGCTGCAGAATGCCGGGATCAATGTCTCGATCGAAGTGCTGGAATGGGCGACGCAGCTCGATCGTTACAGCAAGGGCAATTACCAGATGCAGGCCTTCCCCTATTCGGCCCGCCTTGACCCAGCACTGAGCTTCGAGTCGATCGCCGGTCCGAAGGCGACCCAACCGCGCAAGGTCTGGGACGATCCGGACGCACTCGCGCTGCTCGACAAGTCGATGGTGGTTTCGGACAAGGCCGAGCGCCAGAAGCTGTTCGACGAGCTGCACACGCGCTTCATCGCCCAGGTGCCGATGGTCATGCTCTATAATGGGCTCGATGCCGGGGTCTATGGCAAGCGCGTGAAGGGCTACCAGTCCTCGATCCTGTCCAAACCCAGGCTCTGGGAAGTCAGCGTCACCGACTAAAGGCCCCCCGGCTCTCTCTCGGGCGCATCCTTGAGAATATGAGCCGCAATCAACTGCGAGAGGCGCGCAATGTCGCGCTTCTCGATGGCTTCGAGCATCGCGTGATGGTCACGGTCGCTGCACAGCAGCGACTCGTGGGAGGCCCATACCGTGACGTTCGACCCGCGCCCGCGATCACGCAGGTTCCAGATCAGCTCCTCCAGGACGGGGTTGCCGCTGAGATGATACATCACTTCGTGAAATTCGGCGTTGACCCGGCTCTGGTCGGCGCGCGTGCCCTCGCGTACCGCCACGCCGAACTCCTCGGCGAGTCCACGCAGCGTCGAGAGGGTTGCCGGCGTCATCCCGCTGACGATCGCGGTCGCGGCCGAGGTCTCGATCACGATCCTCACAGACCGGATATGGCGCAGGGTCTCTCGATCGATCTCGGCCACGCGGTAGCCCCGGTTGGGGACATGCTCGATCGCCTTGCGCACGACGAGCTCGTCGAGCGCGGTGCGGACATCGAAGCGCGTCGCGGCGAATTTCTGCTCGATATCGATCTGGCGGAGCCATTCTCCGGAGCGGAACTGGCCGAGCTTGATCGCTTCGGCAATCTCTCCTGCCAGGGCGTGTTTCGATTTCGGCTTACGCTTCACGGTCGTCATCATCATCCCCTAGCTCATCTCGCCGCGATTTCGCTACCGGGCGAAGCGACCGAACCAAGCTTGCCAGCCTCAATTCAACGTGCAACATAATTGGCGCCAATTTAATAGCCAATAGAGGATATCCGATGGCTGCGATGACTGCGACGCGTGAGGCGCCCGAGGCCAAGAAGGCCGACAAGGCTGCCGCGCTCTACGACATGGACCGGACCACAGTCTTCGCCAGCCGGCACGATCCCCGCTTTGCCTATTGCCTCTATGTCCCGCCGTCGTTGGGGCAGGGCGGCGAGCCACCGGCGCTGGTCGTCGCCATGCATGGCACGGGCCGCAGCTTCATCACCTATCGCGATGCCTTCACCGAGTTCGCGCGCTGGAACAACTGCATCGTGCTCGCGCCGCTTTTCCCGGTCGGAGTGCGCGGCGACGGCTATCGTGACGGCTTCAAGTACATGCGCGAAGCCGACATCCGCTACGATCACGCGCTGCTTGCGATCGTAGACGAGGTCGGCGAGCGCTATGACCTCGACTTTAAGCGCTTTGCCCTGTTCGGTTACTCCGGCGGCGGGCACTTCGCGCATCGCTTCATGCTTCTGCACCCCGACCGCCTCTGGGCCGCCTGCATCGGCGCACCGGGTTCGGTCACGCTGCTCGATCCGACACGCGACTGGTGGGTCGGCACGCGCAATTTCGCGGCCCTGTTCGGGCAGGAGATCGACTTGGCGGCCCTCGCCAAGGTGCCGGTCCAGATGATCGTCGGCGCCGCCGATCTGGAGACCTGGGAAATCACCCACAAGGAAGGCGGCCGCAACTGGATGCCGGACGCCAACCATGCCGGCAAAACACGCCCCGAGCGGCTCGCCAGCCTGCAGCGCTCCTTCGAAGCCGCTGGCGTGAAGGTGCGCTTCGATCTGGTGCCGAACATGCCGCATGACGGCGTCAAGGCCGTGCCGCGCGTCGAGGAATTCCTGGCGGAAACGCTGACCCGCCTGCGTGCGGATGCTGCGCCTCTCACCGTGCCGAAGGGGAAATAACGTGAACCTGAAGTCGTCCCTGGCTATTGCCCTGACCCTTGTTGCTGCGCCGGTTCTGGCGCAGCAATCGACGATCAATGTCGCGCTCAATGCCGACATCCGTTCGACCAACCCGGGCGTCAACCGGGACGACAATACCGATGCCGTCGTGCTGCACATGGTCGAGGGCCTGGTCGGCTACCGCGAGAACGGCGCGGTCGCGCCGCTTCTGGCGGAGTCGATCGCGGTCTCGCCCGACGGGCTGACCTACACCTTCACGCTGCGCAAGGGCGTGAAGTTCCACAATGGCGCGGTCATGACCTCGGCCGATGTGCTGTGGAACTGGAACCGCTACATGGACGCGAAGACCGACTGGCGCTGCCGAGCGGAATTCGACGGCCGGACCGGCATGAAGGTCACGAGTGTCGACGCACCTGATCCGTCGACCTTCGTCATGAAGCTGGAAAAGCCCAGTGCGATGTTCCTCGACACCATGGCGCGCACCGATTGCGCCATGGTCGCGATCATCCACAAGGACTCCGTGAAGGCCGATGGCAGCTGGGACCGGCCGATCGGTACCGGCCCCTTCACGCTCGGCGAATGGCGACGCGGCGAATTCGTCTCGCTGAAGCGCTTCGACGGTTACGTCTCGCCCCCCGGTGAGCAGCGCGATGGCTATGTCGGCCGCAAGCGCGCCCTGGTGCCGGAGGTCAAGTTCCTCTCCATCGCCGATGGCGCCACGATCAAGGCCGGCTTGATGTCGGGCGCATTGCATGTCGCTGACATTCCCGATTCCGACGTGCCGGAGATGAAGAAAATCCCTAATCTCGAGGTGATGAGCGCCCCGAGCGCGACGAAGCACGCCTTCCTGTTCCAGACGCGCGATGCCCTGCTCGGCGATGTCCGGATGCGCCAGGCAATCGCGGCCGCACTCGATCTCGACCAGATCGTCGCGCACACCTCGAACGAGCTCGGCAAGACCAATAACTCGGCGATCTATGTCTCGTCGCCCTATTACAGCGACGTCCAGCGCCAGCGCTACAGCCAGGACCTCGCCAAGGTGAAGAAGCTGCTCGCCGAGGCCGGCTACAAGGGCCAGCCGATCAAGCTGGTCGCCAACAAGCGCTCGACGGTACCGAGCTTCCCGGCCGCGGTCGTGGCCCAGGCCATGCTGCAGGCCGCAGGCATCAACAGCGAGATCGAGGTGCTGGAATGGGCGACCCAGCTCGACCGCTATGCCAAGGGCAATTTCCAGATGATGTCCTTCAGCTACTCCGCCCGTATCGATCCTGCCCAGAGCTACAACCAGTTCAGCGGACCCAAGGACGCATTCCCGTCCAAGGCCTGGGACAGCCGGCGTGCTGACGAGCTGATCGAGAAGGCGACGCTCGTCGGCGATCCGGCCGAGCGCCAGAAGCTGTTCGACGAGTTGCACAAGCTGATGCTCGCCGAAGCTCCGCTGATCTTCCTCTACAATCAGGTCGACACGGCGGGAGTCTCCAGGAAGCTGCGCGGCTTTGCCCCCTGGGTCGCTGGGAAGCCGCGGCTCTGGGAGGTCAGCTTCGCCAATTGAGGCGTTGCTCCTGGCCCGCGCCGGACCCGGGCCAGCTCATCTCAAAACCAAGAAGAACGACGACAACAGGAACATCGACATGAACCGCATCTATGCCTCGGCCTTCGCACTGGCGACCTCAGCGCTCGTCGCTGGTCCGGCCGCCGCCCAGTCCGTCACGGTCGCGGTCGCTGCCGATATCCGCAGCTCCAATCCCGGCGTGAACCGCGACGACAACACGGATGATTTCGTCCTGCAGCTCGTCGAGGGCCTGGTCGGTTATGCCGAGGATGGCACGGTCGGGCCGCTTCTCGCCGAGAAGGTCGAAATGTCGGCCGACGGCAAGGCCTACACCTTCTCGCTGCGCAAGGGCGTGAAGTTCCACAATGGCGCGGAGCTGACTTCGGCCGACGTCGTCTGGAGCTGGAACCGCTACATGGATCCGAAGACGGAGTGGCGCTGCCTGTCCGAATTCGACGGTCGCAATGGCCTGAAGGTCGAGGCGATCGAGGCTCCCGACGCCAACACCGTCGTGATGCGCATCAACGCACCCAGCGCGCTCTTCCTCGACGCGCTGGCGCGCACCGACTGCGCCATGGCCGCGGTCATCCACAAGGACTCGCTGAAGGCGGACGGCTCCTGGGACAAGCCGGTCGGCACCGGGCCGTTCAAGATCGGCGAGTGGAAGCGCGGCGAGTATTTCACCATGACCGCCTTCGACGGCTATGCGTCGCCGAAGAGCGACAAGCGCGACGGCTATATCGGCCTGAAGAAGCCGCTCATCAAGGACGTGAAGTTCATTGTCGTGCGCGATCCCGCGACGGTGAAGGCCGGCCTGACCTCGGGTGCCATCGACATGGCCGAAATCCTGCCGAGCGATGTCGAGGAACTGCGCAAGAATCCCAAGCTCGACGTAAAGATCGCGCCGAACGCCGTACGCCACACCTTCCTGTTCCAGACGAACGACGCGCTGATCAAGAACGTCAAGCTGCGCCAGGCCATCGCCGCCTCGCTCGACATGACCGAGCTGGTCGCCGCCGCCTCCAGCAATCTCGGCACGCCGAACAATTCGGCGATCTATCCGAGCTCGGCCTATTTCGGGCCGGTCGAGAAGCAGGGCTTCAGCTATGACCCGGCCAAGGTGAAGAAGCTGCTCCAGGAGGCCGGCTACAAGGGCGAGAAGATCTCGATCATTGCCAACAAGCGCCCGACCGTGCCGAGTTTCCCGGCCGCCGTCGTGGCACAGGCGATGATGCAGGCTGCCGGCATCAATGCCGAGATCGAGGTCCTGGACTGGGCAACCCAGCTCGATCGCTACAACAAGGGCAATTACCAGATGCAGTCCTTCTCCTATTCGGCACGCTTCGACCCCGCACTCGGGTTCGAGCAGTTCGCCGGGCCGAAGGACAAGCAGCCGCGCAAGGTCTGGGACAATGCCGAAGCGCAGGCGCTGATCGACAAATCGATGGTCATCTCGGACAAGGCCGAGCGCCAGAAGCTCTTCGACGACCTGCACAAGCGCATGATCGAAGAGGTGCCGCTGATCATCTACTTCAACGGCCTCGACGTGATCGCGCATTCCAAGCGCGTGCGCGATTTCCAGCCGTGGCAGTCGAAGATGCGGATGTGGGGCGTCAACCTCGCCAATTGAGGCGCAGGTCTGACGGGGAGGGGAAGCACCAATGCTGCGTTTCGCGCTCACGCGCATCCTGATGGCGTTGCCGACACTGTTCATCGTGGCAGTCTCGGTCTTCGTCCTGATCCGGTTGATCCCGGGTGATCCGGCCCAGCTCATGCTGGGCGACCTCGCTGATCCGGCGAGCCTGGCCGACCTGAGGGCACGGCTTGGCCTCGATCGCAGCCTGCCGATGCAGTTCGCGATCTGGTTCGGCAATCTGCTGCAAGGCGATCTCGGCCAATCGATCAATTCGCAACAGGCGGTCCTGCCGCTGATCGCCCAGCGCTTCTTCATCAGCGCGCAGGTGGTGCTGGTCGCGGTGCTGTTCGCCTGCCTGGTGGCCGTGCCGGCCGGCGTGATCGCCGCATGGCGCCAGAACAGCTCGCTCGATCTCACCCTGGTGGGACTGGCGACGCTGCTGCTCTCGATCCCGACCTTCTGGCTCGGCCTGCTCCTGCTGCTGTTCTTCGGGCTGAAGCTCGAATGGCTGCCGGTCGTCGGCTATGTCTCGATCGGCGAGGACACGACACGCGGCATCCTCTACCTCGTCATGCCGATCCTGACGCTGTTCCTGCACGAGATCGGCGTGATCCTGCGCATGGCGCGCGCCTCGACGCTGGAGGTGCTGCGGCTCGACTACATCACCCATGCCCGCGCCAAGGGTCTCTCGGAAGGGGCCGTGCTCTGGCGCCACGCCTTCAAGAACGCCTTCGGGCCGACCTGGACGCTGATCGGGCTCGTGCTCGGCAACCTGCTCGGCGGCATCGCCGTGGTCGAGACCGTCTTCACCATTCCCGGCCTCGGCCGGCTGCTGGTCGATTCGATCTTCGCGCGCGACTACCCGGTGATCCAGGGCTGCCTGCTCTTCGTCGCCTTCACCTACGTCCTCGTCAATCTGGTGATCGACCTGTGCTATCCCATCTTCGACCCGCGGGTGACAGCCGAATGAAGCTCCCCGCACCCAACGCCCTGCTGGGCGGTCTGCTCATCGGTGTCCTGCTCCTCGTCGCCCTGACCGGCGCGGTCTGGACACCCTACGATCCCCTGCAGCTCTCGTTCCGCGCCAAGCTCGCGGCGCCGAGCGCCATGCACTGGCTCGGCACCGACGAGTTCGGCCGAGACGTGCTTTCCCGCCTGATGGCGGGCGCCGCGACCAGCGTCTGGATCAGCCTGCTGACCGTGACGCTGGCCGTGACGCTGGGCACCGTGATCGGCGTCTTCAGCGGCTATCTCCGCGGCTGGTTCGACCGCATCGTCATGGCCTTCAACGATGCGCTGCTCGCCTTTCCCGGCATCCTGCTGGCGCTCGGCCTGCTCGCGGTGGTCGGCGCCAACAAATATGGCATCATCGTCGCGCTCGGCATCGCCTATGCGCCCTCGGTCGCACGCATCGTGCGCGGCACGGTGCTCTCGCTGCGCGAGCGCGAATACATCGCCGCCTCGCGCGTGATGGGCAATTCCGAGGGCTTCACCATGGCCCGCCACATCCTGCCGAACTGCATCGCGCCGCTGACCGTGCTGGCGACCTCGATGTTCGGCTATGTGCTGCTGGCAGAAAGCGCGCTCTCCTTCCTCGGGCTCGGCGTGCCGCCACCGGCCCCGACCTGGGGCAACATGCTCGCCGGTTCGCGGCCCTATATCGGCCAGGCCGTCTGGCTCGGCATCTTCCCCGGACTGTGCATTTCGCTGACGCTGCTCGGGATCAATCTTCTCGGCGATGCGGTGCGCGACAAGCTCGACCCGCGCATGAGGGGGATGTGATGGCCTCGTCCGAAACACTTCTGCGCGTCGACGACCTGACGCTCGAGATCGGCAGCACCGGCAAGCGCGTCGTCAACGGCGTCACCTTCTCGGTGTCGCCAGGCGAGATCGTCGGCATCGTCGGCGAGTCCGGCTCCGGCAAGACGCTCGCGGCGCGCGCCCTGATGGGCTTCGTCCCGCCGGCGGTCCGGCGTGTCGCCGGTTCGATCAGGTTCGAGGGCCAGGAGGTCACGACCATGGAGCCGAAGCAGCTGCGCGCCATGCGCGGCTCGCGTGTCGGCATGGTCTTCCAGGAGCCGATGACCTCGCTGAACCCGTCGATGCTGATCGGCCGGCAGCTCGACGAGGGGCTGGCGCTGCATCGCAAGCTCAGCGCGAGCGAGCGCAAGGAGCTGATCCTCGACATGCTCAGGCGCGTCGGCATCCGCGATCCCGAGGGCGCGCTGACCTCCTACCCGCATCAGTTCTCCGGCGGCATGCGCCAGCGCATCATGCTGGCTTCGGTGATGCTGCTGAAGCCGGCGCTGCTGATCGCCGACGAGCCGACGACGGCGCTGGACGCCGTCGTGCAGCGCGACGTGCTCGAGCTGATGGTCGACCTGACCAAGGCCAACAACACCGCCGTGCTGATGATCAGCCACGACCTCGGCATGATCGCGCGCTATTCCGACCGGGCGATCGTGATGTGCCAGGGCGATGTCGTCGAGCAGGGCCGGACCGAGGAACTGCTGGCGCGGCCGAAACACCCCTATACCCGCAAGCTGCTCGCCGCGATGCCGCATCGCGGTCCGGCGCGCGCCCTGCCAGAGGCCGGGACGCCGATCGTCTCGGTGCGCGATCTCGTGATCGACTATGGCGGACGCCAGGGCTTCTTCCGCAAGGAGGCGCCCAAGCGCGCCCTGCACGGCATCAGCCTGGATGTCGCCCCGGGCCAGGTCGTCGCCGTCGTCGGCGGCTCCGGCTCCGGCAAGACCACGCTCGGCCATGCCATCGCAGGCCTGATCAAGCCGACCAGCGGCGAGATCCGCTTCCAGGGCAAGCCGATCGACAAGAGCGAGACGGCCTATTGGGATTACCGGCTGAACTGCCAGATGGTCTTCCAGGATCCCTATTCCTCGCTCGATCCGCGCATGACCATCGGCGATCTCGTGGCCGAGCCGCTCCGGCTGGTGCCCGGCATGACCGCGGCCCAGAAGGCGGCGCGGCTGCAGGAGGTGCTGGCGGAGGTCGGTCTCGCCGACGGCTTCGCGTCACGCTATCCGCACGAGCTCTCCGGCGGCCAGCGCCAGCGCATCGCGATCGCCCGCGCCGTGGTGCGCCGGCCCAAGTTCGTCATCGCCGACGAGCCGGTCTCGGCCCTCGACGTCACCGTGCGGGCGCAGGTGCTCGAGCTCTTCGCCGAGCTGCAGCGCAAGCACGGCTTTTCCTGCCTGTTCATCAGCCATGATCTCGGCGTGGTCGAGCAGGTCGCCGACCGGGTCGTCGTGATGAACGAGGGCCGGATCGTCGAGGAGGGCACCCGCGACGCCATCTTCGACCGACCGCAGCACGCCTATACCCGCAAGCTGCTCTCCGCCGTGCCCGGACTCGAAACCGCGCCGGATGGCGGCGTCCGCCTGTTCTGGCGGCTGGTCGACGAAACCGAAGCCGCGCTCGCCTGATCCCCAGCTTCCGGCGGCGGGCGCTACGCGCCCGCACGCACTCCTGCTATGAGGCAGGCCCCTGGCAGGGAGCGACGGATCAAGGCGATGCAGGTGAGGGTGATGTCCGGCAGGCGTAGCGGCGACGGGAGTATTCGCCCGTGAGCATGGTTCTCGCCTGCGATCTCGGCGGCACCAGCTTTCGCGCAGCTCTCGTCGATGAGACGGGGCAGCTTCGGGCCCGGCACAGCATCGTCATGCGGGTGCCGATCGAGCAGGGCGGCGCCGCCGAGATCGATCCCGTTCTCTGGTGGAGCGCGCTCCGCGAGAGCGCAGCCGTGCTCCAGGCTTCCCATCCCACGCTCTTCGGCCAGGTCGAGGCATTGGCAATCTCGGCGCTGACGCGCACGCAGGTCTTCGTCGATCGCGACGGACAGGTGCTCCGTCCCGCCATGCTCTGGAGCGATACGCGCGCCGGCACGACGCTGCCCGCGCTTCTGGCCACGTGCCCCAAGGAGCATCCGGAGACAGCGAGCCTCAATGCCTTCCACCCGCTCGCGCGGCTCTGGTGGCTGAAACAGTCCGAGCCGGACATCCTCGGGGCCACGGCACATGTTCTCGATCCCAAGGACTATCTGAATCTGCGCCTGACCGGGGTCGTGGCGAGCGATACCGTTTCGCTCGCCCGCCTGGAGGCGGCCGCTGCAGCCGCGCCCGCCGGCAGGGCGGCAGCGTCGAACAGCGA
>UBZM01000073.1 GCA_900470095.1 Hyphomicrobiales bacterium | reverse complement strand
TTTGAACACCGCCTCGGCGGCGGCGGCGCGCCGGGCCGGATCGGGATTGAGCAGGCCGAGCCCACCCAGCGCCGCCTGAATCACGCGCCTGACATTGTTGTTCAGCCTGACAGCGCTGACGCCCGCCGGTTCGGCAGGAAGCGGTTGGCCCGTCCGCGCGTCGCTGAAACCGCCGGTCTTGGTCTTGATCGCAACCGCTCCGCCGCCCGCGAGCAACCGCCCCTCGGCGAGCGCCTCGATGATCGCGACCGCATTCGGATGAGCGCTCTGGACGAGAATCTCGACCGCCCGCGCCGTGTCGGAAAAGCTGTCTGCACCCAGCCGGGTAAAAGCCTCGTCCGCGCTCTGGGCGAAGGCCGCCCCAGGCGCGAGCACGAGTGCCGTTGCGAGCATGATCATGCGCAGCAGTCTGGACAGGAGAAGCATCGGCTCGCTCTTCATGAGGCGCTCAGATCGGGACCTCAGCTCTCATCCCGGGAACCGCGCAGGCGGAACCTCGGGGATGCGCGCTGTCTTGCTTGCGAGAGCCGCGACAGGTCGCGGCCGAATGCGAAGGGCGGCCGGGCGTTGTTCGCCCGTGCCGCCCCTCCCCCTCATGACCTCACGCGCCGCCGCACTTGCCGGTCTTGACGTTGAAATTGCCGCATTTCTTCTCGACCCAGTCACCGACCAGGTCCTTGGAGCCATCGAGTTCCTTCGACCAGGCGTCACCGGGCACGAGGCCGGTCTTCGAGACCACGTCGAACTGGCCATCGGCCTTGATCTCGCCGATCAGGACGGGCTTGGTGATGTGGTGGTTCGGAAGCATCGTGGAGACCCCGCCGGTCAGGTTCGGCGCCTCGATGCCGGGCAGTGCATCGATGACCTTGTCCGGATCGGTCGACTTGGCCTTCTCGACCGCTTTCACCCACATGGCGAAGCCGATGACATGGGCCTCCATCGGATCGTTGGTGACCGCTTTGTCGTTCTTCTTGAAGGCCTTCCACTGCTTGATGAAGGCGTCATTCTCCGGGGTCTTCACCGATTGGAAGTAATTCCAGGCGGCGAGATGGCCGACCAGCGGCTTGGCGTCGATGCCTGCAAGCTCTTCTTCGCCGACCGAGAAGGCCACGACGGGAATGTCGGTCGCCTTGACGCCCTGGTTGCCGAGTTCCTTGTAGAACGGCACGTTGGCGTCGCCGTTGATGGTCGAGACCACCGCGGTCTTCTTGCCGGCCGAGCCGAATTTCTTGATGTCCGAGACGATCGTCTGCCAGTCGGCATGGCCGAACGGCGTGTAGTTGATCATGATGTCCTCGGCCTTGACGCCCTTGGACTTCAGATACGCCTCAAGGATCTTGTTGGTCGTGCGCGGGTAGACGTAGTCGGTGCCGGCGAGCACCCAGCGCTCGACCTTCTCTTCCTTGGCAAGGTAATCGACGGCCGGGATCGCCTGCTGGTTTGGCGCGGCGCCAGTGTAGAACACGTTGCGCTCACTCTCCTCGCCCTCGTACTGCACGGGATAGAACAGGATCGAGTTCAACTCCTTGAAGACCGGCAGAACCGATTTGCGCGACACCGAGGTCCAGCAGCCGAAAACGGCGGCGACCTTGTCCTTGTTGATCAGCTCGCGCGCCTTCTCGGCGAAGAGCGGCCAGTTCGAGGCTGGATCGACCACGACGGCCTCGAGCTTCTTGCCGAGCACGCCGCCCTTCTTGTTCTGCTCCTCGATGAGCATGAGCATGACGTCCTTCAACGTCGTCTCGGAGATCGCCATCGTGCCCGAGAGCGAGTGGAGGATGCCGACCTTGATGGTCTCCTGCGCGGCGACCGGCAGGAGCGACCCCAGGAATGTTGCGCCCGCCAGTGCGGCGCCCAATACGACGCGACGAGTAGTATTCACGGCCTGATCTCCCGAACACTTTTGTTGGCGCGCTCCCCTCGAGCGCTGATCGGCCTTTCCGGCCTGTTCAGGAAGGTTCGCAAGCGGCGTGCCAACCGGGGAGCGCACGCAAATCCGTGCCGCCATGGCGAATTTGGAGACAACTTCTGCCGATCATCCCGCGCCGCACGCAATGATGCTGCAATTGCGAGAGAATTGCCTATTTCTTAGACGAAACCCGTGCCCGCCCTTTTTGCAGTCGCTCCCCCCGCCCTGTCGAGCCCGGAAATGCAGCGGTTTCGGCGAAGGGGACAGCGTAAATTTTAGCATTTACGAAGTAAGGAGAATCGCCTTAGCCTCTCTCTTGTCGGTAACAACTGAAAGGAGGTGATCCAGTGTCTCATTGTCATCAACCGCTGGTGCAAGGCGGGCGGACCTGGACTCATTCCCTGTGGGAGTCTTGTTCCGCGTGAGTTTTCGCACCTTTGGGTCCGGTTCGCCGGGCCGCGGTTCGACAATGGAAGGGCTGCCCGAAAGGGCGGCCCTTCTCGTTTCCGTGGGCGGCCCTGCAGTCCCGGTTCTGGCGCAGCAGCTCCGGACGTGGCACAGAGGCCACGTGTTTCTTCATTCTCATTCCCATCAGACGAGTTTAGCCCGTGTCATCGCTCGCGCCTGAACCGAGCCGCGAGGCGATCCTCGATTTCATCGAGAGCGAGCGCCTTGCCGGTCGCGAAGTCGGCCGCCGTGAGATCGCCAAGGCCTTTGGCCTTTCGGGCGGGGGCAAGATCTGGCTGAAGCGCATGCTCAAGGAGCTCGCCGAAGAGGGCGAGCTCGGTGGCGACGGCAAGGACAGGCCTGTCCACCCCCGGGGCGCCCTGCCCCCGGTGCTGCTTTGCGAGATCAAGGCACGCGATCGCGACGGCGACCTCGTTGCCGCGCCGCTCGAATGGAACGAAGCCGACGAGGGCGCACCGCCCAGGATCCTGGTGGAGCGCCCGCGCGAAATCCGCTCGCGCAAGCTCGCCTCCGCTGCTGCCGGGGTCGGCGATCAGGTCTTGCTCAAGCTCACCCGTCTTAGGGGCATGGACGGCTTCGCCTATTCCGGCCGCGTGCTCAAGATCATGGGCAAGGGCAAGGCGCAGGTGCTCGGCATTTTCCGCGCCCTGCCCGACGGTTCGGGCCGGCTCATCCCGGTCGACAAGAAGGCCCAGGGCCGCGAGGCGCTGATCCCCAAAGGGCAGACCGGCGACGCTCAGGACGGAGACCTGGTCTCGGTTTCGCTGCGGCGCGAAGGCCGCTTCGGCCCGCCGGAAGCGCGGGTGCGCGAACGGCTGGGCTCGCTGAAATCCGAGCGCGCCGTCAGCCTGATCGCAATCCATACCCACGGCATTCCCAACGAGTTCTCCCCTGCGACATTGGCGGAGGCAGAAGCCGCCCCGCACGCCAGCACAGCTGGCCGCGAGGATTGGCGCGCGCTGCCGCTGATCACCATCGATCCCGCCGACGCCAAGGACCATGACGACGCAGTCCATGCTGCGCCCGACACCGACCCGACCAATGAAGGCGGGTATGTCGTCACGGTCGCGATTGCCGATGTCGCCTCTTACGTCCGCCCGGGCTCCGCGCTCGACCGCGAGGCGCTAGAGCGAGGCAACTCGGTCTATTTCCCCGACCGCGTCGTGCCGATGCTGCCCGAGCGCATCTCCAACGATCTCTGCTCGCTGCGCGGCGGCGAGGACAGGCCGGCACTCGCCGTCCGCCTCGTCCTGAAGGCCGACGGCTCGAAGAAGAGCCATGACTTCCACCGCATCCTGATGCGCTCGGCGGCGAAGCTCTCCTATCAGCAGGTTCAGGCCGCCATCGACGGCAAGCCGGACGACCTGACCGGCCCGATCCGCGAAAGCGTCCTGATGCCGCTCTGGGCGGCCTATGGCGTCGCCTCCCGCGCCCGCGATCAACGCCAGCCGCTCGACCTCGATCTGCCCGAGCGCAAGCTGATCCTCAAGCCCGACGGCTCCGTCGACCGTGTCATCGCGCCCGAACGGCTGGCCGCGCACCGGTTGATCGAAGAGTTCATGATCCTCGCCAATGTCGCCGCCGCCGAGACATTGGAGAAGGCTGGCAGCCTGCTGATCTATCGCTGCCATGACGAGCCGTCGCTCGAGAAGATGCGGGCGCTCGGCGAAGTACTGGCCTCGGTCGGCATCAAGTTGCCGAAGGATAGCGCCCTGCGCCCCGTGTTGTTCAACCGCATCCTCGCCATGATCAAGGGCTCGGAGAACGAGCTCTTCCTGAACGAGGTGATCCTGCGCACCCAGGCACAGGCCGAATATGTCGCCGAGAATTACGGACATTTCGGGCTCAACCTGCGCCGCTATGCCCATTTCACCTCACCGATCCGGCGCTATGCCGATCTCATCGTGCATCGCGGCCTGATCTCCGCCCTGAAACTCGGCGATGACGGGCTCCCGAAGGCGACTACGCTCGCCGAACTGCGCGAGACGGCGACCCGGATCTCAGCCGCCGAGCGCCGCGCCATGGCGGCCGAACGCGAGACCACCGACAGGTTGATCGCCCATTTCCTTGCGGACCAGATCGGCTCGAGCTTCGACGGACGCATCGGCGGCGTGAACCGGGCCGGCCTGTTCGTGAAGCTCGACGGCACCGGAGCGGACGGTTTCATCCCGGCCTCGACGCTGGGCGGCGACTATTATCGCTACGACGAAGCGGCGCACGCCCTGACAGGCGAGCGCACGGGCGAGAGCTGGCGCCTCGGCGATCGCGTCCATGTCCGCCTCGTCGAAGCCGCCCCCGTCGCCGGCGCGCTGCGCTTCGAATTGCTCTCCGAGGGCCGGCGTGTGACATCGGGCCACTCTGGCAAAAGCGGCCCGAGGCGACCATTGTCCGGCCGAGCCAAGGGCAAGCCCCCCTTCGGCAAGGCGAAGCCGGGCAAGAGGCGATGATGTCGGTTCAGGTTCACAGTTCCATCGACCAGCCGGTCGAGCGCGACTGGCGTTTGGCGATCCGCCGCGGCCTGATGTGCCGCTGCCCCCATTGCGGCGAAGGCCGGCTGTTCCGGGGCTTCCTGAAGTCGGTCGACCGCTGCGAGGCCTGTGGCGAGGCGCTGCACCACCAGCGCGCCGATGATCTGCCGCCCTATATCGTCATCACCATTGTCGGCCATGTCATCGTCGGCGGCCTGGTGCTGGTCGAGAAATATGCGGAATGGCCGATGTGGTTGCACATGGCGGTCTGGCTGCCGCTGACACTGTTCCTGTCGCTCGTGCTGATGCAACCGGTCAAGGGCGGGGTCATCGGCCTGCAATGGGCCATGCGCATGCATGGCTTCGACAACACACCTCCCCTGCCCGAGCGCCAGCCCGGCACATCCATGGCATCCCGGCAATGAACGACAACGCCGTCATCCTGACTCAGGCAGAGCGCAGCAGGACCACGACCAACACCCGCCCGCACGACGCTGCGACGATGCTGATCCTCGATCGGAGCGGCGCGGCCCCCCGGGTGCTGATGGGCAAGCGCCACCCCGGACACAAGTTCATGCCGGGCAAATTCGTCTTCCCGGGCGGACGCGTCGACGCCGGCGATCGGCGCATGGCTGCAACCGGCGCGATTCCGCAGATCTGCGAGGACCGGCTGGCCAAGCGTACAGTGCGCCCCAGCCCGAACAAGGCCCGTGCGCTGGCCATGGCCGCCATCCGCGAGACGTTCGAGGAGACCGGCCTGCTCTTCGGTTCGGACGAGTTCGGCGTACCTGACAATCCCCCGGAAGGCACTTGGACCGAGTTCGCCAGCCATGGCGTCTATCCCGATCTCAGCGCCGTGACCTTCGTCGCACGCGCTGTCACGCCACCGCGCCGCCCCAAGCGCTTCGACACGCGCTTTTTTGTCGTGGACTACGACGCGCTCGGCGGCAGCATCGAGGGAGTCACCGGTCCTGATTCCGAGCTGATCGAGCTAGTCTGGGTCAATTTTGATGAAGCAAGGCAGCTCGACCTGCCGACGATCACCCAGGTCATCATCAAGGAAGTCGAGGCCAGGATAGCGGCCGGCTTCAGCCCGTACCTCCCGGTGCCCTATTTCTGGGAGAAGAACTTGCATTTCGTGCGCGAGGAACTCTGACAGATTGCCCCTGGGACAAACTGTTCGCTCCGTTCGGGCATTCTTTCTTGACTTCACCACCGGCTTGCGGCATCTCCCCGGGAACGGTTTGCCGGGTTCCCCCGGCCATTTTCTTTTATGAGGGCCAGACCGCGGCCCGCCAGGCTCGAGGACGGAACCCATGGCCAAGGCCGTGACCATCAAGATCAAGCTGCTGTCGACGGCGGATACCGGCTTCTTCTACGTGACGAAGAAGAACTCCCGCACGATGACCGAGAAGATGTCGAAGAAGAAGTACGACCCGGTCGCGCGCAAGCACGTCGAGTTCAAGGAAACCAAGATCAAGTGATCCTGGTCGCCTTTTCGGCATAGCCAAAGTTCAAGGAACCGCCCGTGACCCGGGCGGTTCTTTTTTCGCTAAAGCATCGCCCCCGAAAAGTGGATTGCGGATTTTCGGGAAAGCCGACGCCAGCACAGAAGGTTAGATCATCGGATCGGATACGAGATCCGGGCCGATGACCTGACGATTCGGTCCGGCTCAGAACACCTGTCTGGGCACGAACAGGCAGAACGGTTTCTGCGACGGAGCAATCACGCTACCGGTCAGGGTTCCACCCCGCCGGCAAATATGAAAGCGGCCATCCAGGGACGCACGTGTCGCCCCTTCAGGAATGAAATAGCCGTCATAGGTCAGGTAGCCGCCGGGCACGATCCGGGGATCCGGCTCGCGTGCGTCGACATCCTGGCCCATAGGCCAGCAGTCTTGGTCGCTGCAACAATCGTATGGATACCAGCTATGTGCATGGACAAGCCCTCCGCCCGGCAGAAACGCCGCGAGGCAGAGCGCCAATGCGAGAATACGCATGGGTCGCTCCCCGTTTGAGGATCTCAGGCCAGCCTCTTCTGCCCCGGGTTCCACCGGAGTCGAATCTCCATCAGAATATCACGAACTGGCGCGGGCGGGGATGCATATGCTGCGTTGCAGCATAAACACATTCCAGCGAGCCTCGGTGACAGGAGTTGCGGCTCGGGCCGCCCCGCGCCCAAGTCATCGGCCAAGCTGCGGGGCTTGCCGAATGCCTTTGCTCCCCCCATTTTCGACGCGGACAATCTCCAGTCGCGATGCGGAGTTTCGTGTGAGCAGCGGTGACAAGAAGGCGGCGGGTTCCGCCAGGCCGCACGGCGCCGTGCGTGAATTCCTGAAGCTGATCGTCGAACTCGATTCCTCGCGCTTCGCGTCGAGCAGAATCAAGGCCGGGCTAATGCTGCTTGGCCTGCTCGCGGCTTTCGGCCTGTTCGGCTACGCCGTCGCGGCCGGGTTATCGCACTATCTCTGATCCCGCGCCTGGGGAGTGGTGGCCGGCCGGCTGCGGGTCTGATGAGGCCAGATATCCCGCGGCCGACCGACCGAGCCCATCGGATTCCCAGGAGATGCGGCGGACCTGAGCTCCCGAGGGGCATTTCGGGCAGCCCAAGCTGAGCTGCGTTGGAAATGACCCTACGCAGCCGCTTTTCGATTGCAATTGAATCAGATCGATTCTCGAATCTTCATCGATGGTTAACCCTACCTGGAAAGGTTTACAGGGTTGGTTTACGCCGCGCTGGCGACGATCACGCGGTTCCGGCCGCTTTCCTTGGCCCGGTAAAGCGCATCATCCGCCCGCTTCATCATCTCGGAGGGCGAGAGATCGCCGGCACGCCGGCTGGCGACGCCGATTGAAACGGTCACCCCGATCACCCGTGAGTTGCGCTGGATGGCGAAGGGCTCGGCCTCGACCTTTTCCCGGATTCGCTCAGCCACGGCGAAGGCCGCATCCAGCGTGGTATCCGGCAGTACGACAACGACCTCCTCGCCGCCCAGGCGGGCGACGAGATCGATACCCCGCGTGCAGGCGCGCACCCGATCTGCGAACTCGCGCAGCACCTCGTCGCCGGCGTCATGCCCCCAGCTGTCGTTGACGACCTTGAAGCGGTCGACATCGAGGACGAGCATGGCAAGCGACCGGGCTCTGAGTGCCGATTCGTCGAACAGGGTGGCGAGACGGCTGTCGAGATAGCGTCGATTATGCAGGCCGGTGAGCTGATCCATCACCGCCATTTCCATGGAGGACTGGACACTGTCGCGCAGACGCTCGGTGAAGCGCTTCCGACGGATCTGCGTGCGCACCCGCGCCAACAGCTCGTTGCGATCGACCGGGCGCATCAGGAAATCATGTGCACCGATCTCCAGCCCGCGCAGGATGCGAGCGCGGTCCTCGGCCTCGCCAAGCAGCAGCACCGAAACGTTGCGGGTCCGCTCCAGCGAGCGCAGCTGGCTGCACAGCCTGAGGCCGTCATGGTTCTGCAGGTCGAGACTGACGAGGATGGCTTCGAAATCGCCCTCGGCCGCCTTGGCGAGAGCCTGGTTCGGGTCTGCCTCGACCTCAACGCTGTGAAACGTCGAAAGCGCGCTGGAGAGCCGCTCGGAGGCCGTGGGACGATCCTCGATCAGCAGGACGCGGCCGTTCAGCCCGGTCTCGGATGCGGCTGCAGCCAGCGGATCGGCGATGCCGAGACGCCGCGATGCGATCGCCCGGTGGCGCAGTTCATCGGTGACCGACTTTAGCCGCACCAGGCTGCGCACCCGGGCGAAGAGGGCGGCATCGTCGATCGGCTTGGTCAGGAAATCATCGGCTCCGGCATCGAGCCCCTTCAGCCGGTCACTCGGCTGGTCGAGCGCAGTCACCATCACGACAGGGATATGGGCGGTGGTCGGGCTGTTCTTGAGCCGCTGGCAGACCTCGAAGCCGTTCAAGCCCGGCATCATGACGTCGAGCAGCACGATATCAGCCTCCCCGCGCTCGCAGATCGCCAAGGCGTCGACCCCGTTGAGGGCCGTCGTCACGTCAAAATACTCCGCCGACAGCTTGGCCTCGAGCAGCTTCACATTTGTGAGGATGTCATCGACGACCAGGACACGCGCAGACATGGAGCCGCCCCCGCCGCTCAGGCCGCGCCGGCATAGGCGCGTACCGTTTCCAGGAACTTGGCAACCGAGATGGGCTTCGAGAGATAGGCCTCGCAGCCGCCCTCCCGAATCCGCTCCTCATCCCCCTTCATTGCGAAGGCGGTCACCGCGATCACGGGAATGGACTTGAGCGTGTCGTCTTCCTTGATCCACTTCGTGACCTCCAGCCCCGAAACTTCGGGAAGCTGGATATCCATCAGGATCAGATCGGGATGATGCGCGCGCGCCAGCTCGATAGCCTCGATGCCATCGGCCGTCTTCAGCGTCGCATAGCCGTGCGCTTCGAGAAGATCGTTGAAGAGCTTCATGTTGAGCTCGTTGTCCTCGACGATCAGGACCGTCTTCGTCATGCCGTTCCCCTGTTTCGCCTCGGAAGGCGTCGGTCTATTCCAGGCTTTCCAAGCCGACAGCTCCGTTCGATGATCATCCTAGCACGCCAGCCGTTGACGAAACGCAAACCTGATCCTGGACCCGACAACCGACATGCTACGCTCGATCGCTTCACCCGACGCTGAAACCCTAGCCCTGCGCGCATTGGGCTTCCTTGCTGCCGATTCCGCACGAATCGAGCCATTTCTGGCTGCAACGGGGCTTGGACCGGAGACATTGCGCGCAGCAGCCAACGAGCCCGGCTTCCTGGTCGCGGTTCTCGATCACCTTCTCGGCAACGAATCGCTCTTGCTCGAATTTGTCGGAAATTTAAGCCTGAATCCGGAAATCATTGGGCAAGCGCGGGAAATCCTCGCTGGCCCGCACCAGGGTGGCGATGCTTGACCGAAGAGCGTGACCGGCTGCGCCAAGCGCATGCGTTCTGCCGCGATTGTCTCACTGACAATGACGGAGCGGCAGGAGCCTCACGCCGTTGTCGCGCCTGCGGCTCGCCGCGCCTGATCTGCCATCCCGAACGGGATAGCTTGAGCCTCGCTCATATCGATTGTGACGCCTTCTATGCCGCAGTCGAGAAACGGGACGATCCTTCGCTGCTCGACAAGCCGGTGATCATCGGCGGCCGCAAGCGCGGCGTGGTCTCCACCGCCTGCTATATTGCCCGCACATACGGCGTGCGCTCCGCCATGCCGATGTTCCAGGCCCTGAAGGCCTGCCCGGACGCCGTCGTGGTGAAGCCCAACATGGCGAAATATGTCGCGGTCGGGCGCGAGGTCAGGCAGCTGATGCGGGAACTGAGCCCTTTGGTCGAGCCGCTATCGATCGACGAGGCCTTCCTTGATCTCTCGGGCACCGAGCGGCTGCATCACGCCAGTCCGGCGATCACGCTTGCACGCTTCGCCAGGCGGATTGAGAACGAGATCGGCATCACCATTTCCGTCGGCCTGTCCTATGCAAAGTTCCTGGCCAAGGTCGCCTCGGACCTCGACAAGCCGCGCGGCTTTTCCATCATCGGCCGCGGCGAAGCCGTCGCCTTTCTCGCTGGCAAACCGGTCAGCCTGATCCCGGGCATTGGCAAGGCAAGCGCAGCCAAGCTGGCCGAATCCGGCTTTCGGCTGATCGGCGATTTGCGGGAGGCACCGACAGAGGCGCTGTTCCGGCTCGCCGGCAAGGACGGGCCCCGGCTGAAGAACCTCGCCAATGGCATCGACGCCCGCAAGGTGACGCCCGATCACGAGACCAAGAGCGTCTCCAGCGAGATCACGCTCGATGTGGATCTCTCCCGGTTCGATGAGCTGGAGCCGATTCTCTGGCGCCTGTGCGAAAGGACCTCGAAACGTCTCAAGGCTCAGGCGCTTGCCGGGCGAACCATCACCCTGAAGCTGAAGACGGCCGAGTTTCATTCGATCACGCGTGCAAGCCGCCTGCCCGAACCAACACAGCTCGCCGGACGCCTCTTTGCGGCTGGACGCGAGCTGCTGAAACGCGAATGCACCGGACAGCGCTACCGGCTGATCGGCATCGGAGCGAGCGATCTCACCGGTCCCGAAGAGGCCGACCACGGCGATCTCGCCGATGTCGCAACTCCGCGTCTCAAGGCCATGGAAGGCGCGCTCGACAAACTCCGCGCCCGCTTCGGCGATGATGCGATCGGAAAGGGTCTGAGCCTGCGCAGTCCGGACCGGCTGCATGCAGGGAGCAAGTCTATTTCGCGCAATCCTGATGAGGCAGAAGATCCAGACGCGTGAGCGTGCCGCGCAGCGCGAAACTGCCATAGTCCATCCGGACCGCGCCGGTGACACCATTCTCGTACAGTTCGAAGGAAATCGAATAGGCTGGCGTGACCTCGCCGGAACCGACCTTGTAATAGGATACGGTGACCGGCCAGCGTGTCAGTTTCTCGAATTCCGGGCGCCTCAGGGGCGCCTCGCTCGGTGGCGATTCGATGTGCTTGCCGATGACGGAGAGCGTGTCATAGACCTCCTTGCCGCTATTGGCACCGTCATAGAGCCGCACGCCAAAGGTGTTCTGGCCCGCTCGTGCCGCCGCGATCAGCGCTTTCATCTGCGCATTCGGGAACAACGCGTCGCCGGCCTCACGATGCGTCTCGGCCTTGGGGGCAGTCAGCTTGACCTCATAGCCGTCGGCTCCCGACTTCTTCGCAGTGCCATCGACGATTTCGGTCGGAGCGCCACTCGCGGAACTCTCGGTCTTGAATCGGTAGCTCTGACCGTCCCCTGCTTCGAAGCTCGTGGTGCGGGCATCGATCGTGCGCGGGCCGCCCTCGCTGGTGAGCTGGGTCACCTGGCGGAAGGAAAGCGCATAACCCTCGCAGGCATCGCCGGTGAAATCGAACGCGATGCGCCCGCGTGCCGCCTCGATGTTCTTGGCCGGTTTCCCATCGTCGAGCACGAGATCATAGACTGCGCGGTGCGGCACCAGGACGACGCGATCCCCTGGTTTGGCCTGCGCCAGAGCGGCTGCTGGCAACGCCATCAGCAGGAGTGCCGTAGCACCCGCTGAGCCCAGGAGACCGAAACCGATTCTGTTCATTTGCCCGCCGCCTTGCTGCACCTGATCGACGAGTCTAGTGCAATGCGGCAATGGCGCAAACAAGGCGCGCGTCGCGGCGAGCTACGCCCACGGCACAACCCCGCTTGGCAGGCCCCGCGCTTGCGGCTTACCCGGCCATCGGCCATGTAGGAATCCTGCGTCGCCGCAGCTCTGAGCCAAAGCCCAGGCGGGCCACCGCGCAGATGATCCGAACCGACCGAGCGCCAGGAGCCCGACCCGATGAGCGAAATCGAAGCCAACCTCGCTGCACTGGGCATCACCCTGCCCGCTCCCGCCGCGCCCGTGGCGAACTACGTGCCCTATGTCATCACCGGCAACCTGCTGGTGATTTCCGGGCAGATCTGCTTTGGCCTCGATGGCAAGCTCTCCGACAAGCACAAGGGCAAGCTCGGCGCCGAGATCTTCAACGAAGCCGGGCTCGAGGCCGCGCGTCTCTGCGCAATCAACGTGCTGGCGCAGGCCAAAGCCGCGCTTGGCGGCGATCTCGAGCGCATCAGGCGCTGCGTCCGGCTTGGCGGATTCATCAACGCAACCCCGCATTTCTCCGCGCTTCCCGCGATCATGAACGGCGCATCCGATCTGATGGTCCAGGTTCTCGGCGATCGCGGCCGCCATGCCCGCTCGACCGTCGGCGTCGCCGAACTGCCGGCAGATGCTGCCGTCGAGGTCGAGGCGATGTTCGAGATCGCCTGATGAGCGCGCGTCCATCCCTCGACTGGCTGGTCGCGCGGCCGATCGCGCATCGCGGCCTGCACGACCTCGCCGCCGGCCTGGTCGAGAACAGCATCTCCGCAGCTGACGCCGCCATTGCCGGCACGTTCGGCATCGAATGCGACATCCAGCTCAGCGCCGATGGCGAGGCCATGGTGTTTCACGATTTCGTGCTCGATCGGCTGACGGCTGAGACCGGCAATGTGAATGCCAGGACCGCGAAGGCGCTCGCCGCGATTTCACTGAAGGGCAGCAGCGACAGGATTCCGACCCTCGACGCATTTCTTGACCGGATCGCCGGCCGCGTGCCGCTGGTGATCGAGGTCAAGAGCCGCTTCGACGGCGATCTCGCGCTGACGCGACGCGCAGCAGAGATCGTTGCCAGGCGCTCCGGCCAGCCGATCGTCTTCAAATCCTTCGATCCGACGATCGTCACCGCCCTGCGCGAGCTCGCTCCAGCGATCCCGCGCGGCATCGTGGCCATGAACGAATATGCCTACTCCGATTACGACCGGCTCGACGCGCACCAGAAGCACGCGCTTGCGAACCTGCTGCATTTCGAGGAAAGCCGACCCGATTTCCTGTCGTGGAAGGTCGCGGATCTGCCAAGTGCCGCCCCGTTCCTCTGCAACAAGGCGCTTGGCCTGCCGCTGATGAGCTGGACGGTGCGCACCCCCGAGCATCGCGAAACAGCCCGCATTCACGCCGACCAGATGGTCTTCGAAGGGTTCCGCCCTTGACTGCAGGTCGCGACCGCAACGACCTGCGGGTTCGGGTCGCGACCTCGTTGAAATCCGTGCCGGCGGAAGCCTGGGACGCCTGCGCCAACCCGCATGCGGCCAGCGTGCCTTCGCCTACACGACTTGAATCAAGCTGCGAAGCAACCGATTCACTTTCTCAACAAGACACAGATAACCCCTTCGTCTCTCACGCCTTTTTGAGAGCCCTGGAAGAAAGCGGGTGCATCGGCGGCCGCTCCGGCTGGTCTCCCGCCTATCTCCTCGTCGAGGACGGCGACGACCGGCTGCTCGCGGCGGCACCGAGTTTCGTGAAGGGTCACAGCCAGGGCGAATATGTCTTCGATCATGCTTGGGCCGACGCCTATGAGCGGGCCGGTGGGCATTATTATCCCAAGCTCCAGGTCGCCGCGCCCTTCACCCCCGCAACAGGCCCCCGCCTCCTCGCGGCAGACGGGCCGCGCACCGGCGAAGCACGCGCCGGCTTGATCGCCGGGCTGGAGGCGCTGCGCGATCAGACACGCTCCTCCTCGATCCACGTCACCTTCGCGCAGGAGCCCGATCTCGGCGCATTGATCGAGGCCGGCTATCTCGAGCGCCACGATCTCCAGTTCCACTGGGGCAATGACGGTTTCGCGACCTATGACGACTTCCTCGCCACACTCGCCTCGCGCAAGCGCAAGGCGCTGAAACGCGAGCGACGCGAGGCGCTTTCGGCCGGGATCACGGTAGAGGTTCTCAGCGGCTCCGGCCTGACCGAGGCGATCTGGGATGATTTCTTCGCCTTCTATCAGGATACGGGCGCGCGCAAATGGGGCCGGCCCTATCTGAACCGGCGCTTCTTCTCACTGGTCGGGCAGGCACTGGGCGAGCGCATCGTGCTGATCATGGCCCGCCGTGCCGGACGCTATATCGCCGGTGCCATCAATTTTCGCGGAGCGAACACGCTCTATGGCCGCAACTGGGGCTGCATCGAGGACCACCCCTTCCTGCATTTCGAACTCTGCTACCATCAGGCCATCGACTACGCGATCGCGCACGGACTTGCGCGGGTCGAGGCCGGCGCGCAGGGCGAGCACAAGATCGCGCGCGGCTATCGCCCGGTCATCATGCGCTCGGTCCATCACCTTGCCGATCCCGGCTTGCGCCGTGCGGTTGCGGCCTATCTCGTGACGGAGCGCGAGCATATTGCAGCCGCCCGCGAGACGCTCGCGGCGGAGAGCCCGTTCCGCAGGGATGGACGCACCGATGAAGCGTGACCGCGACGAGGCACATCCCGCGCGAGAGCTCACATTCTGCGACGACGCAGTGCTCGGCTATGACCGAAGCCGCACCGCCTTCGAGCCCGGGGAGCCGCTGCTGCTCGACGACGCCTATCGCCTCGCTCACTTGCCGCTGGTTGCCCCGCGCCACCCGGGCGTGATCGCCACCTTGCCGGGGCGCTTCTACGACATGGGGCGACACCCGTCGGTCTTTTCGCTGGTGCTGCCCATCGACGATGCAGCGCTGCGTGCCTCCCCTGCCTTTATCGCGATGGAGGCCGAGCTGAAGGCTGCGCCATTCGCGGCAAAGATCGCCTGGGATATCCTGCCGAAGCGGGCTGGGCGCCTGCACGCCACGATCTGCGGCTCGCTTGGCACGGACGTTTCGCCATCCATCGACCCCGCGGCCCGAACCGTGCTCGGCGATATAGGCCCCCTTACCGTCGAACTGCGCGGCCTGTTCTCCGGAAACATCAATCGTGGCCGGCTCTATCTGCGCGCCTATCCGGAGCAGCGCGACGGCCAGAACGTCTTTCATGCCATTCAATCTGCACTCGGTCGGCAGCAGACCGATCTCTATGTCGTCGGCCTCTACAATCTGACCGACGACCTTTCCCCCGCCGAGGCCGCCGCGCTCGCCGGCATCGTGGAGCGCTGGTGGCATCGCCCGCTTCTGCGTTTCGAGGCGCGCGACCTCTGGCTGCTTGGCGCACGCGACGATCTCGTGCTGGATGCCGAAATCATCGAGACGCTGTCTCTTGACGCTGGGCGGCAGCGCACCTCACCCTGACCGCATCTTCCCCGTACAACGGACCGGCCAACGATGACCGCCTATGATCCAGCCAATGTCTTCGCCAAGATCCTGCGCGGCGAGCTGCCCAGCCACAAGGTCTATGAGGACGACGAGACCGTCGCCATCATGGACATCATGCCCCGTGCCGACGGGCATGTCCTGATCATCCCCAAGACCGCATGCCGCAATGTGTTCGATGCTCCGCCGGACGCGCTCAAGGCGGTGGCGCTGACGACCCAGAAGCTCGCCAATGCGGTGAAGAGCGCCTGCGCGGCCGACGGCATCACCATCCAGCAGTTCAACGAGCCCGCGGGTGGCCAGGTCGTGTTCCACCTGCATGTCCATGTCATGCCGCGCTGGGATGGTGTCGCCCTTCGCCCCCATACGGGTGCGATGGAAGCGAATGACGTGCTTGCCGCGAACGCCGAGAAAATCCGGGCAGCGCTGAAAAATATCTGAGGGCATGTCACAGACGTCGGGCCTGCCTCGTCTTGCTTCCATCAGACACCGATGGAGAAGATCATGCCCCAACGCCTCAATGTCTTCCAGGTTGCTCCGGCCGCAGTCAACGCCGTCCTGGGAATGCAGAACTATGTCGAAGAGTGCGGGCTGGAGCACAGCCTGCTCGAGCTCGTGAAGATGCGCGCATCGCAGATCAATGGCTGTGCCTATTGCCTGCACATGCACTCGGCCGATGCACGCAAGGCCGGCGAGACCGAAGCGCGGCTCTATCTCCTGAGCGCCTGGCACGAGTCGGAACTCTTCACGCCGCGCGAGCGCGCTGCCCTGCGCTGGACCGAGGCGTTGACGCGCTTGTCCGAAGCCAGTGCGAGCGACGAGGCCTTCGCCGAATTGCGCGAGCATTTCAGCGAAGCCGAAGCGGTCAATCTTTCGGTCGCGATCGGAGCGATCAACACCTGGAACCGCATCAATGCCGGCTTCCGGGCCCGGCACCCGCAGGATCGCCAGCGGTCCGCGGCAGCCTGAAGCCGCCTCGCGCAGGGATCCTGCGCGAGATATCCGAGAACCCGCAGTCGCGGGCTCTCGCTCAACTGCGAGATGGCATTCATGACCCTGCAGACCGCGTTCGAACAGCACCGGCGCTTCCTGACCCGGCTTGCCTATCGAATGCTGGGCTCCGTCAGCGACGCCGAGGACATCGTCCAGGATGCCTGGCTGCGTTGGCACGAGGCTGGTCGCGACGAAGTCTCGAACCATCGCGCCTATCTCGCCCAGGTGGTGACGCGGCTCTGCCTCGACCAGATGAAATCGGCCCGCAGCCGCCGAGAATTCTATGTCGGGACCTGGCTGCCGGAACCACTCGTCGAAAAACTTGGCAGCGCCGAGGTCGCCGACGACGAGCTCGATGCCCCTATCGCCCTGATGCTGGCGCTCGAACGCCTGTCTCCACTGGAGCGGGCGGCTTTCCTTCTGCACGACATCTTCGACATGGACTTCACTGAGATTGCCGCAATGCTGGAGCGCAGCGAGGCCGCCTGCCGTCAACTCGCCAAGCGCGCACGCGACCACGTCCGGCTCGACACGCCGCCGCGCAACAAGGTTTCCCGGGAGGAGGCCGCGCGCTTCGCCGAGGCCTTTTTCAAGGCATCACATCAATCCGACCCGACGATGTTGCAGCGTCTGCTCGCCCAAGACGTCGTCCTGCATAGCGATGGCGGCGGCAAGGTCCAAGCCGTATTCAAGCTGATCTTCGGCGCGGACAAGGTCGCTCGTTTCTTTGCGCGCCTCTCCCACGCACTGACCCAGCGCAACGTCTCGACGACCAGCTATGAACCTGTGCTGATCAATGGCCTGCCCGGCTATGTCAGCCTGGAGAACGGGCAAACCCTGCAGGCAACGGCGCTCGACATCCGCGACGGGCTGATTCACGCGATCTACGTGGTCCGCAATCCCGACAAGCTGCGCCATCTTCAGCAGCCTGGATCCTGAGAGACCTGTCAGGCCGCCTGGCTCAGCATCCAGCCGCCGCCGATCAGCACCGCCTCGCCAACGAGGACGGCCAGGAAGACGCGCCGTCGGTCGAACAGGACGATGGCCAGCGTCGCCGCCAACGCTCCGACGCGCAAGGAGAGCGGCAAGGCCGCGAGCGCGCCTGGCGGCGCGATGATCAACTTGGCGACGACCCCGGCGAGCAACGCCGTCGCCACCGCCCTCACCCATTCCAAGGCCGGCGAATCGGCGTTGATGCGCCGTGCGAAGGCGACTGCGAGCCAGCGCCAGATCTCGGTCGGCAGGAAAGCGAAGAGCAGCAGCGCGAGATAGGGCCAGAACGGGCCGTCGAGCAGCGGGATCGGCTGAGTCATACGCGCCTTGCCCCGATGAGCCGCACGGCAAAGGCGATGCTGCCGCCGATCAGACCGGAGACGATCAGATCGAAGCCGCTGCCCATCAGACGGTCGAAGATCGGCGCCAGCGCAAGGCCAAGCCCCATCGCGATGAGGTCCCCGCGGTGGCGAATACCGGCAGCGATCGAGGCGAGGAAGAAGATCGGTGTCAGGCAGAGCAGCCCGGCAGCGAGCGGAAGCGGCAACGCTCCAACGAGGTAATAGCCTGCATAGGTGCCCGCTGCGCTCACCATCATGCAGGCATTGGCGAACCCCAGGAAATAGGCCACGCGCTGGTGCGGCGCGATCCCCGGCAGGCGACGCAGGCCCTCGGTCCAGGCTGTCACGGCAACATAATGCGCAAGCAGCAACTGCATCGCGATGCCTTGCCCCGGCCGGCGCAGCAGCGGCAGGATCGCCACCGTCATCGGCAGGAAACGCAGCGAGGCAAAGCCGATCGCAAGCGCGATCGCGCTCCACGCCGCCCCCGCCGCGATCGATGCGAAGAAGATCACCTGGGATGGCCCAGCCCAAACCAGCATGGTCGAGAGGACCGCGACATCGACGGGGTAGCCGACATCGCGCGCCAGCGAGCCAACGCCGACCAGCCCGAAACCGACAACCCAGGCCGGCAGCGACAGCGCATCGCGTATGCCGGCCAGCGTAGTACGCTGCCAGCTCCAGTCGGCCGATACGCTCATGAGAGATTCTGCACGCCTGACGGGTCGGTCATTTGAAAAGCCGCTCTGGCCTGAGATGGCCGGGCGAAACCCGTTCTAGACGTTCACATGCGTGAAGCCGACATCCGACATCGCGCGGTCACCCTTGCACGGCCCGCAAAGGCAAAGGGTGGCCTCAGGTGCCACCCTTCATCACGATGCCGATCAACTCGTTGCCGAAATCGATGATTTCCTTCGGCACGCCACCAACCGACTTTATCCCGAGATAGATCAGATAGCCGAAGGCCGGGACGAGGATCCAGCCGAGGATTTCTTCGAACAGCACGCGCCGCCGGCGGCGGCGCGCACGCTTCTCGAACCAGCCAAGTTTTTCCTTGGCAGGCTGTGCCGGGACGTCGCCGCTGGTCTGGAGCGCGGCAGCTTGGGTCTTGCGTCGAAACAACACGGTCTCAAGCCTTCGTCAGCGGGACCTTCGGCACAGTACGAATGGCGCGTTGCGTCGCCTTGGGCGGCTCGGCCGGGCCACCGCCCTTCCCGTCTCCGCCGCCCTTCGGCGCCCGGCGCGTGCCGGGCGTAGCCGGCTTCGCTGCGCCTTTCGCCTTTGCCCGTGGCGAGCGCTTCTCAGCCGCCGCGGCCACGTCCTTCTCCGGCTTGGGCTTGACCGGCCCGTCGGGGAATTCGAGCCCCAGCACCTTGATGCCGGTCTCGGACTGCACGACGACGACCTTGACCGCCCCGCCACCCTTCAGCCGCCCGAACAGAACCTCGTCGGCGAGCGGCGTCTTGATCGTCTGCTGAATCAGGCGAGCCATCGGCCTCGCCCCCATCGCCTCGTCGTAGCCGTTCTCGACCAGCCACTCGCGTGCCTCGTCGGTGAGCTCGATCGTGACGTTGCGGTCAGCGAGCTGCGCTTCGAGCTGGAGCACGAACTTGTCGACGACGCGCGCCACCACCGTCTTCGGCAGATGGCTGAAGGAAATCACCGCATCCAGCCGATTGCGGAACTCCGGCGCGAACAGGCGGTTCACGGCCTCGGTATCGTCGCCCTCACGCTTGGTCCGCGTGAAACCATACGCCGCACGTGCCATGTCCGCAGCACCCGCATTGGTCGTCATGATCAGGATGACGTTCCTGAAATCGACCTGCTTGCCGTTATTGTCGGTCAGCTTGCCGTGATCCATCACCTGCAACAGGATGTTGAACAGGTCGGGATGGGCCTTCTCGATCTCGTCGAGCAGCAGCACCGAATGCGGGTGCTGGTCGACCTGATCGGTCAGGAGACCACCCTGGTCGAAGCCGACATAGCCGGGAGGTGCGCCGATCAACCGCGAGACGGTGTGGCGCTCCATATATTCCGACATGTCGAAGCGGATCAGCTCGACGCCGAGCGACGCGGCGAGCTGGCGCGCCACCTCGGTCTTGCCAACGCCCGTCGGGCCGGCGAAGAGATAGCAGCCGATCGGCTTCTCGCCGTCACGCAAGCCGGCACGGGCCAGCTTGATCGAGGACGACAGCGCCTCGATCGCCTTCTCCTGGCCGTAAACCGTCCGCTTCAACGTGTTCTCGAGATTGCGCAGAACCTCGGCGTCGTCCTTGGAGACAGTCTTGGCCGGGATGCGCGCCATGACCGCGACCGCAGCCTCGATCTCCTTCACGCCAATGGTCTTCTTGCGCTTGCTCTCGGTCAGCAGCATCTGCGAGGCGCCGGTCTCGTCAATCACGTCGATCGCCTTGTCCGGCAGCTTGCGGTCATGGATGTAGCGCGCCGACAGCTCCACCGCCGCCTTGATGGCGTCATTGGTGTAGCGGAGCTTGTGGAACTCCTCGAAATAGGGCTTCAGCCCCTTCAGGATCTCGATCGTGTCCGGCACTGACGGCTCGTTGACGTCGATCTTCTGGAAGCGACGCACCAGCGCCCGATCCTTCTCGAAATACTGACGGTATTCCTTGTAGGTCGTCGAGCCGATGCAACGCAGCGTACCGGAAGCCAGCGCCGGCTTCAGCAGGTTGGAGGCATCCATCGCCCCACCCGAGGTCGCGCCAGCGCCGATCACCGTGTGGATCTCGTCGATGAACATGATCGCCTTGGGATGGGCCTCGATCTCCTTGATCACCTGCTTGAGGCGCTCTTCGAAATCGCCGCGATAGCGTGTGCCGGCCAGCAGCGTGCCCATGTCGAGCGAGAACACCGTCGCGTCCTCGAGAACCTCCGGCACCTCTCCGCGGATGATCTTCAGCGCGAGCCCTTCGGCGATCGCGGTCTTGCCGACGCCGGGGTCGCCGACCAGCAGCGGATTGTTCTTCTGCCGGCGGCACAGGATCTGGATGGTGCGCTGAACCTCGGCCTCGCGGCCGATCAGCGGGTCGATGCGCCCGTCGCGCGCCTTGCGGTTGAGGTTGACGCAATAGGCTTCGAGCGCGCTTTCCTTCTTCTTCTTGTCCTTGTCGGCATCGTTGCCCTGGTCGGCCCGCGACTCGCGCTGCTGCTGCTCGGGCTCTTCCTCGCTGCCGCGCACCGGCCGGCTCTCGCTCGCGCCGGGGCGCTTGGCGATGCCATGGCTGATGTAATTGACCGCGTCGTAACGGGTCATGTCCTGCTCCTGCAGGAAATACGCGGCATGACTCTCGCGCTCGGCGAACATCGCGACCAGCACATTGGCGCCGGTCACCTCTTCGCGACCGGAGGACTGGACATGGATGACCGCGCGCTGGATTACGCGCTGGAAGCCGGCTGTCGGTTTGGAATCGTCGCGGCCATCGGTGACGAGATTGCTCAGCTCGGCATCGATGTAATCGACGAGATTGCGCCTCAGCATGTCGAGATCGACGCTGCAGGCACGCATGACGGCCGCAGCGTCCTGATCGTCGACCAGGGCGAGCAGCAGATGCTCCAGCGTGGCATATTCGTGATGACGCTCATTGGCGAGCGCCAGAGCCCGGTGAAGCGCCTGTTCGAGACTGCGCGAGAAACTCGGCACTGATGCGCTCCTATTCCGCTTTCAGGAGGATGATCGAATCCAAAACTACTTCTTCTCCATCACGCACTGCAGAGGATGCATGTGCTTGCGCGCCAGGTCCATCACCAAGGTGACCTTCGTCTCGGCGACCTCGTAGGTGAAGATCCCGCATTCGCCGACGCCGTTCTGATGCACATGCATCATGATCTGGGTCGCCTCGGCGCGGTCCTTGTTGAAGAACCGCTCGAGCACATGCACCACGAATTCCATCGGGGTGTAGTCGTCATTGAGCAGGAGCACGCGATAGAGATTGGGCTTGCGTGTCCTGGTCCGCGTCAGCACGGCGGTGCCGGCTCCCTCGCGGCCACCGCCATCGACGGGAGAACTGGGGCGTTTCGGCCGATCGGCCATTGAAAGTGGCGCGCGCAGGTCTTCGCCGTCGCCCCGAGGCCCCGCTTGCGTTCCGCTTCCCATGGTCGCCGTTGTCTTCAAAGCAATCGTCCTGACGCTTCACCGCAGATAATGCGCCGCAAGAGAATTTACAGGCCTCTCCTCCCCTTCGCCAGTCCGTTCCATGCAGGTGGGGCACAAGCATGGCGGGCACGAAGGAATTTGTGGATGACCCAGGCCGAAGGCTACGCCACGCCGAGCCGCCTCCTGGCCGAGGCTCCAGGGAATTCGCCCTCCATGTCGAAACCGGACATGACGCCCCCTCGCTTGGGCGCCCCCCGCGTTCAGCCGCCGGCCTCGAACTTGGCCTTGTAGGCAGCCGCCTGGGTCAGGGACTCGATGCCGAAGCTGACCAGGCCGACCGCGGCGCGGCCGGCGACAGCCCTGACGACCGCAGAGCCCGGCTCGACGCCGAAGCCCCCGCAGAGCTCGATCAGTTCCACGCCCTCGGCGATCAAGGACCGCGCGACGTCAGGGGCTGCCTCGGGCGTCGGCACGAAGACGATCGTCAGGCGTTCTGAGGCTGTTTCGCGCACGATACGATCGATGGCAGGGTCGCTGCCTTCCATGAGGAGCATCGAGGCCCAGATATTCACGGCAGGTTCTCCCGGTCATTGGAGCGCACGGCGGCCTGTGCGGTCCGGGCAGTGCTTCCAGCAGATCGCTCGCACTCCAACGGCGAACCCCGCCACAGAAGCATGGCAGCAGATGTAAATGCCCTAACGGAAGGACGAAACGATGGAAAGCCTGCCGGCGCTCTGCGAGAACCCCGCCTGCATTGACCCTGGCGATCGGCAGCTTGCCGGCTCCGTTCTCCGGGGCAGTCCCTGGCCCCCCTAAACCGAAGCCGCCCTTTCGGCCAGGCCGATGCATGCTCGCCCTTCGCCGTCATGGAAGAGGCGAATGCCATTGCGCTCGAGCGCGTCCCGGACCTTCCGCAGATTGTCCGACCGGACGCCCGCCGTTGAAATCTCCATGCGGCGAATGGTGGAGAAGGAAACCTGCGCTTCCCTGGCGAGCGTAGGCGCCGACCAGTTCAGGAGCGCGCGCGCCGCCCGCACCTGCGCGGCATGCAGCGGCGCCGTCTGCCGCGGTTGCGGACGCGCGTCGTGTTCATAGATTGTGCAGCCAATCCACTCCCGGATCTCCCCGCTGGGTCCGCGCACCGGGAGCGCTCGTCCGGTGAGGGTGACATAATCCCCTTTCACGGTCCGGACCCTGATGGTGGCCTGATACTCCTTCTCCATCGCGACCGCGGTCTTCCAGGCATCGAGGAAGATTCTTCGATCATCCGGGTGAATGGCCGCCAGCTCATCCCAGTTCCTGGCTTCAGCGGGTGACTGCCCCGTGAGCTTCGACCATTCCGTCGTCTCGACCAGTTTTCCATTCGGATAGGCGCGCCAGACGTGATCACCCAGCAGGCGAGAGAGCGCCTGCCGCCACATCGTCTCGAGATCGAGCGTCGTCCTGAGTTCCTGGACATCGGTGACGTCCGCAATGACGCCGAACATCGCGACAGGGCGGCCATTTCGGTCGAAATGAGGCTGCCCCTTGCTGCGCAGCCATCTCAGGCTGCCATCGGGGCGAATGATCCGAAATGTCCGGTCTTGAAGCCGCTTGTCTGCCGCAAGCCCGATGGCGTTGCTGAAATCCAGCTGGTCGTCCGGATGCACCAGGGACTGGTAGAGATCGATCGTTGGCACCACGGTCGCGGCGTCCAGTCCGAGAATTCGGAAAAGCCCCGGCGACCACGTGATCTCGGATGTGTCGAGATCCCAGCTCCAGGTGCCGACGCTGAACTTGTCCTCGATCACCCGGAGCCGCATATCAGGCGAACTCAGTAGTCGCTTGGATGTTGGCATCGCTGGCTGCTTCGATGGTCGACGGGCGGTATCGGCGGCTTGCTACGTTCCGCCGTGAATAGAGCTCTCTCGGATGGGAAAAAAGAAGAATATCAAAGTTCCGAAGGCGCGCAGGCCGACGTGAACAGCGATCATCACCCGCTTTCAAAATTCGGAATCTAAGTATGAGGGAGAAATCCGATCATTTTCTCCGTTTGATAATCGATCGTGAACATAATGTGCTCATTCACAGCGCCGATTGAATAGTTAATGCTCGCATCTACTTCGCTTGAACCCAATCGGGGAAATCGTCGATTCAGGTTGGGGTGTTACTCCTGAGCCACGGTGAGATGCGAGGCGCGAAACAGCATGAGCAGCACGTCGCCACCACTTGAAGCAAGGTTCAGATGGCGAATTGTTGGACACTTGGGACTCCCCCCACACGGAGGGGGCTCAGCGCACAGGTCGAAGTGACGGACGGCAATCGCACGCAGCATGCCCGCTTCCGAGACGGTCGCGGCCCGACGCTCGAAGCGGATGCCGCCTGGCTGGCGGATGATGGTACCCCACTCGGCTGGCAGCCCACCCACTGGCGCCGTGCGGCGCCGCGGCCACCCCAGAACGTGTTCGAATTGGACTAACGGAGCGGTCCTCGCCAGATGCTGCCAGCGCGAGCGGGTGCGCCCCTCGCAACAAGCCAACCTGAAATTCCCGGCAAATCCGCCCCTTCACCTGTACCCAGAATGCAACATTCCGCAGGGTTAATCGGCAATGAACGGCGGTTCGTTGCCTGCCTCATGCCAGAGGCTATGGTGTGGACTCGGCCGGGGGCAATTGCGTGTCGTCAACAGCAGGACTGGATAAGGTGTCGCGAGGCGTCGCGCCGCAGCGGCCTTGTGTTGCGCGGTCACGCCCAGCCATGCTCGCCTTTCTCACATTCGCACTGGCTGTGCCGGCTCTGGCCGATGGCGGAGCTGGGGGCGGAGGGGGCGGCGCAGGCGGTGGTGACAGCCTCACCCTTCCCGGTGGCAGCGGGATAGTCGGCGGTAGCGCCGGGGGCGGAGGTGGGGGCGGCTCCGGCATGACGGGCGGCTCAGGCGGCAGAGGGAACACAGGTATCGGCGGCAATGCCGGAGACGGAGGAGCCGCTCCGGGAGCCGCAGGGCAGGACGGGCAGGATTTCGACGGCGCTGGCGGTGGCGGCGGTGGCGCTCATGGCAGCGTGGGCGTGGCGGCTCCCAGCGCCGCTGTCTCAGGCGGCCATGGCGGCAATGGCGGCAATGGCCTCGTGGGAAGTGGTGGTGGTGGTGGCGCCGGCGGATATGGCGCGGTGATAACCGGCACCGGCGCGCTCGGCTTGCTCACGTCGACGACGACGGGCGGCAATGGCGGCAATGGTGGCAGCGGTCAATTGGAGGCCGGCAATGCCGGCAGCGGCGGCATCGGCTTGGCAGTGACCGGCGGAGCCGGCACGTCGCTCACGATCAATGCAAGTGTCAGGGGTGGCGACGGCGGAGTTGGAGGGAACAGCGCCAGCGCGGCAGGCGGAAGCGGCGGCACTGGTGGCGCCGGCCTGATCGGCTCCAATGGTGCCAGCTTCGTGATCCATGGCGCGGTGCGTGGCGGAGACGGCGGCGCGGGCGGCTCCGGCATCGCCCCAGGCTCTGCTGGACAAGCCGGAGCCGGCATCTCCGGCCAGAACCTGAGCATCACGCTGGGCGCGAGCGGCTCGATCTCCGGCGGTCTGGATGGCGGGGGCGCCCGCGGAAACGCTATCGCGCTGTCCGGCAACAGCAGCCTGACGGTCGCGACGGCCGGCACCGCCAATCTCACCGGCAAC
>UBZM01000006.1 GCA_900470095.1 Hyphomicrobiales bacterium | reverse complement strand
GACTTCTTCAACGCAATCGGCCAACTTCGGTCGACAGATACCAATCTCCACATGTCTCTGACGAGTCGAACCCGGGTCTCGGACAGATCCAGCCGGACTCTTCGCTTGCGGCCGATGGCCCACGGCCGGGTCTGGCCAAGCCGATGCTCACTCTCGGTCCTGACGTCAAAACCCGCCGGATCGCTCCGGCGGGTTTGCTTGCAAGGCACCGGGCGATGCTGCCCGTCCACAATCGACAGGGCAGGGCCTCAGCCCCGGCGGACGTTCCAGAACAGCGGGGAGGAGGCCGTCAGGATGCCCTGCAGGTTCCGGCGATAGGCGGTTTTGGGAATGATCTGGCCGAGCGGCGCGACGGGCACGGTGGTGAGCGCGCTGCGCTGGACATCGTCCAGCAGCTTTTGCGCCTGCGCCTCGTCGGTGCTGGCCAGCCATTGCGCCGTCAGCGTCTCCATCTCCGGGCTGTCATGCCAGCCGAACCAGCCGGACGCGCCGGCCCCGCGGATATAGAGGTTCTCCGCCGGGTTGGTGACGGAGGAACCGGGCCAGTTCGTGTGAAAAATGCTCCAGCCGCCGCGCAGGCCGGTGTTGTTCCCCAACCGGAATTCTGGTCGGGCCTGACTGATTGCCTCTCCCCTGGGTTGTTGCCGCCGACGAGCTTTCGGCTCGAAGGTCAGGCCAGTTGCTCCAGGGCTCCTCGCGCGTGAACTCGAAATGGAATCGGTCTGAATGGCGCGAGGTCGCGGGGCCGCTGCCATGCGAGCACAACGACCGAGAGGGGCGGGGAGTTGACATTCCCCAAACAACGTCGGCCAGCCCGAGTTGCGCCACTTGCTGGCATCGGCGCGTAGCGGCAAAGCAAGCATTCCTAGACAATGCGCAATACTTGGCCACCTCGGAGCTGGGCGCGATCCGCTCCAATGAGGCTCAGGACGAAAGCTGTGATTCGAGATTGCGGCCTATCGCTTGGCCCCTCTTTCGCGAATAATTTAACTGATGCGCCTCGGACGGTTCGGCGGCAGTAAGGGGATGGATGTCCGACACTTTCCAGATCGGGCCTCGGCTCGGTGGCGAACCGCGAGGCGATGCAAAGCGCCAAGCTGTCGATGCGTTGCGGGGCTACGTCTTTCAGCTCTACGCAAGTGCGTTGGCGTGGCTGGAGCTTCGACCCGACGAAGACCTGTACCTAGAGGTCGCCGAGGACTACGCCACCACTGCACGAGATGCGTTGAGGGCGGTCCAAGCGAAGGACACGGCCGGCTCAGGATCCGTGACCTTGAATTCGGAGGGAGCGCGACAGGCCATCGAGGCGCTCGTGGAGCTGACGCGCCTCAATCCTGACCGCAAAGTTTTCTTGCGATACCTGAGCACCTCGCCCATTGGCGCGGAGCGCGCCGTCGAAGACAGGGTCGAGGGAGTCGCAGGCCTGATTTACTGGCGAGACGCCGCCGTCGGTAAGGCTTCCGTCGCGCCGCTGAAGGAACGGTTGCTACGGCTACCGCTTAATCAAGCCACGATATCGTTCGTCAAGGCACGCACAGACACGCAGTTGGTCGATGAGCTCGTCTCCCGGATCGAATGGGACTGTGGCCATCCAGGCATCGACGAACTCCGCGCAACGCTAGAAGACACGTTGGTTCACGGCCCTGCCCGTGTCGATGCCGGGGACGTCGATCGTGCCTTGCCCGCCCTCCTTCATGGAGTCCTCGACGTCGCGGTCTCTCAATCGCCGCGCAAATTGACGGCGAGCGATCTCATCGCGAAGCTGAGGGCGGCTACGGAGGTTTCCGTCTCCATCGCTGGGCTGCGCCGATTGGTTCAAAGCGTAGGGATGACCCCAGGCATTTCGGTGGCACTCGACCGTTCCGCGGCCTGGCTATTTCCACTGGAAGACCTGCCGCGCCCGGATGGTGCCTTGGTACGCCGGGGCTTGCTGGAAGCGATCCAGAAGGCGTTGGAGGGCTTCTACGTCGCCGTCCTCCAAGCAGGCACCGGATACGGGAAATCCATTCTCGCCGGGCATGCGGCGTTGCAAGCCCAGGGTCGTTGGTCAGTCCTTGACCTGGGGGAGACTGATGTTCGGGTCGTCGTGGAGCGCGTCGGTCAGCTTCTGGGAGAGGTCGCGCGACATCGAGGCGGCGGCGTTATTCTGGAGGATCTAGACGCCTGGGAGGACAAGTCGCTCGAACGCCTCCTGGGTCGGCTCGCGACGCATGCTCGGAGGAGCGGCACGAGATTGGTTCTCACCACCCATCGGGAACCCACCGCATCTGCGATCGAGGTGCTTGGAGCCGAGCCTGCCGCGATCCAACAGATCCCGCCGTTCGATGATGAGGAGATCGCGGAACTGATCAGGCGTGCGGGTGGGGATCCGAGCGTGTGGACGTTCGCCGTCCGATTGATGGGCTCGCTTGGACATCCCCAACTGACGCAAGCCGTGATCAAGGGCTTCGCCGCCAGGGGGTGGCCCGTTGCCGTCCTCGGCGAGAAGTTGCTGGCGGACACGTCGGACCCCTTCGTCGACAGGGAAATGACAGCCGCTCGTCGTCGGCTGCTGGCGGCAGTACCTGATGAAGCTCGCTCCCTCCTATACCGCGCCAGCCTTCTCGTCGGGAGAGCGCAGAGGCGGCTGATGATCTCGATCGGCGATGTCGAACCCAGGATATCTCGGCCCGGCGAAGCATTGGAAGGCTTGGTCGGTCCTTGGATCGACCGTCTCGGAGAGGATGGCTACCGGGTCTCTCCCCTGGTAAGCGACGCCGGGCGGCGGACGCTCGCGGCAGACGAGCAGTTGAGGGTGCACCAGGCAGTCGTGTCCGCACTCCTCGACGACCGTACTCTGCCGGCCGATTCCTTCGATCTCCTATTCCTACACGCATTGCATGCCAAGAGGGTGGATGCGCTCTACGGGATCGCTCGGTCGATCGTTTCAGCCAGCGACGAAACCGCGCTTATGCTTGCCGAGAACTCTATCAGCCTAAGGTTCGCTCGCACGGGCGAGCCAATTTTCCCGGACAATGTAGCAGTCTCCCAGATGCTGCGCCTCGCCCAGTTCGGCCTGCTTACTCGCAAGGGGCGTGACCCCGATTTGAAGGCTTGCATCGAGGCTCTCCTCCGAGAGGCCGGCGAGCCAGCAACCGACAAATTCCTCGGGATCGCGCTATTCAAGATCCTGATAGAGCGTCGCACGGCAGCGCTGTTCCCGAACCGTTGGATCGAGTTCGTCGTCATGTTCGACGAGCTTTGCGCAAAAATCCCAGCTTGGCGGGATGCGATGGAAGAAATGCTCCACCACGGTCCCGAGGGCCTTACCCTCCTCGGCGTGCTGCTCGGGATTCAGACGTGGGCGCTGCGATCGATCTCGAATCTCTCGGAGCTTTTCGATCAGCTCGGAGCGTTGTCGGAGGCGCGACGGACAACCGTATTGGATGCGGCCCGAACGCTTCCGGGCGGCCTATCTCTTCTCGTCAATCAGGCTTGGGCTTCGCCGCCCGGGCCGCGCGAGGACGAATGGCAAGCCAATGCGGAAGGATTCGACCGGCTGGCCCGGATAGCGCTCGGCTGGGGCGAGCGCGAGCTCGCCTTGCGTTGCGTCGTCTCAAAATGCGTCATGGTCGACGAATACGGGGAGGACCCCGATAGCGCGCTCAAGGTTCTCGACGACGCAGTGACCGAGTTCGGCCCCGATGCGATCCTCGCCCGCGCCCGTGCCAAGATCCTGTGGCGGCGCAAGGACTATGCGGCCGCCCTGCCGATTCTCGAAACTGTCTTAAATGCGATCGATCGGGAAGGCCCCGTCGAGCGCGCGTTCCTTTTACGCGAAGCGGCGATCAGCGCCGGCGAGCTCGGGGATTGGGGGCAAGCCGCCCGGTGGTTCGACGATGCCCGGGGGGCCGCGGACGCGGCGAACCCGGAATTGGTCCCAATGGCTGTGGGCCTGATCGTCGACACGGCGGTGGCTCGATGGTTCGCCGGCGAGACCAAGGTTGCCCTGGAGCTCATGGCCGAGAGCCTCATGCGATTGCGCGGTCTGGATGCCGGCAGCGGACTTAGGGCTGCGTACGTACATCGGCTCACTCGCCACGTGGTGCTTTGGATCTTCGGCGAGGCGACAAAGATGGACGTCCGCGTCGGCGATGGCCCCGCCGCAGTCATTGCTGGCATGGGGAGTAATCCAGAGCCTCAGGCCGACATCGCCGATTTGCCGCTCGGGGAGCTGGACATCGCCTGGTACCTTCTCGCGATTGCGGAGCTGACTTTGGGAGTAGACGCAGGGATTGACGCGAACATGGCCCATCGCCTCGCCGGGCCACCGATAGCGGGCCAGGAGCCGTCGCTCGCAACGGCCAGGGTGACGTCGGCAATATGGAAAGGCGATGCCCTGGGTTTCGCCGGGCTCCTCCCGCGCTTCGTCGCGACGAGAGCGTATGTTGCCGCTCACCACGCCGAGATGCTCGCAGACGATCTGACCTCGCCACGCCGGCAGGACATCGCGCCGCTGCCGCTGCACGAGGTTTTTTCGGCTGCTTGGATCGAACCAGTGACCCTCGCCATCGCTGCGTTCGGCCTGCTTGCCGCCCTTGAGGGTCGGCGGGAAGACCTTGTGGGGTTGGCGGATGCTCTCTTGCCGTCGATGCCGCCAGACCATCCGGCCGTCGATCGCCTAGCGAGGATGCTGGGTCCCGCACCCTCCGACCCACAGATGATCCGGGGCTCGGCCGACGTCGCATCGATCATTCTTGAGGGAGCTGAGACGAATCCTGTCGACTTGGCATTCATGTCGGTGAGGTTGATCGAGACGATCGACAGATCCGATTTCGGGCCAGTCCTGACGAAGCCGGCATCCAATTGGCTCGCAAGGGCGTGGAGCCGATCAGTGGAGCAACAACTCTTCCTCTACCGTAACCCGGCGATCAGCGTTCCGCCAATAAGGGAGGCCATAGGATCTTCGCGCGGGGATCTCGCCTCCATGGCGAGAATCGTGCGGACATCTCTGGGAGCCGTTCGCGTCCAGGTGCCTCAAAGCGTCACCGATCGCTTGGATCGGCTGGCATCTTCGGCCGATGGAGCGAACAGTCCACACGAAGCGTCGAGCTAGTTCGGCAAGGCGAACTACTCTGGTAATCGCAGCACTTTCTGTCCTATTCGGTCTCTTCTGCCTCGTGGCGCTACTGTAGTGATAGGCGAGACTGGCCGGTCGCAATGGGGCGAAACTGCGCGTTGAGCAGACTTAGCCGGACAGCCTGCGTCTGGCCAGGCCGAGGTTCATCCTTTCCGCGTCCCAGCCCCGGTAGCGGCGTGACGGCCTAATCCTTGAAGCGCCACTGCCCCTGTAGAGCTGCGCCCGAGCCAAAGCGGCCCTGACATAAAAACCCGCCGGATCGCTCCGGCGGGTTTGCTGTGGCTGCGGACCGATGTCAGCCCCGGCGGACGTTCCAGAACAGCGGGGAGGAGGCCGTCAGGATGCCCTGCAGGTTCCGGCGATAGGCGGTCTTCGGGATGATCTGGCCGAGCGGCGCGACGGGCACGGTGGTGAGCGCGCTGCGCTGGACATCGTCCAGCAGCTTTTGCGCCTGGGCCTCGTCGGTGCTGGCCAGCCATTGCGCGGTCAGCGTCTCCATCTCCGGGCTGTCATGCCAGCCGAACCAGCCCGACGCGCCGGCTCCGCGGATATAGAGGTTTTCCGCCGGGTTGGTGACGGAGGAACCGGGCCAGTTCGTGTGAAAAATGCTCCAGCCGCCGCGCTCCACCGGCTCCTTCGAGGTGCGCCGCTGGACGACGGTGCCCCAGTCCATCGTCTGCACGTCGACATTCAGGCCAAGTCGCTTCAGCAGATCGGCGGTGATGTCGCCGAGCGGGGCGATGAGCGGATGATCGGCTGCGTGCAGCATGACGATCTTCTCGCCCTTGTAGCCGGAGGCTGCGATCGCCGCCTTCGCCGCCTTCAGATCGGGCGGCTGCCTCATGATCTCGGCGCCGAGTTCCTTGACGCCGGGCAACCCGCAGGGGAACATCGCCTGGCAGGTGCGGAAACTCCCCGTATCGCCTGCCATCACCGTCTGCATGTAGTCGTCCTGCGTCACGGCCGAGAGAATGGCCCGGCGCAGCGCCGGATTGTTGAACGGCGCCTGCAGATGGTTGAAGCGCATCCCGAGGATCAGTCCGTAAGGGTCGAGCGTGCTGGTGGCGATCTCCTTGTTCGCGGTCAGCGTCGACATCAGGTCGGGCAGGGGGCGTTCCCACCAGTCGACCTCGCCGCGCTGCAGGGCGCCGGCCGCCGTCGCCGGGTCGGTGATGACATGCCACTCGACGCGGTCGAAATTCACGCGCTTGCCGCCGGACGTCCAGTTGGCCGGCTCCTGACGCGGCACATAGCCCTCGAATTTCTCGTAGACCATGCGCGAGCCGGGCACGAACTCGTTGGCGACGAAGCGGAACGGCCCCGACCCCACCATTTCCTTGACGGGCGCCATCGGGTCGGAGGTCGCGATCCTCTCCGGCATGATGAAGGCGGCCGAGGAATGCGGCTTGCCGAGCGCGCGCAGGAATTGCGGGAAGGGCCGCTTCAGCCGCACGCGGATCGTCTTGTCGTCGACCGATTGCCAGTCGTCGACGACGGCGCCGAGCGCCTGGCCAAAGCTGTCGCGCATGCTCCAGCGCTTCAGGCTGGCGACGCAGTCGCGCGCCCGCACCGGCTCGCCGTCATGGAATGTCAGGCCGTCGCGCAGCCTGATCTCATAGGTCTTGCCGTCATCGGAGACCGTGGCGCCCGCCGCCATCTGCGGCTGCGGCCGCAACTGGTCGTCGACGGCAAAGAGGTTGTCGAACACGCAATAGCCATGCGTGGTCGAGACCGCCGCCGTCGTCACGATCGGGTCGAGGATGGCGAGGTTGGTTTCCGGGATGAATTTCAGCGTGCGCGCCGCCGTGCCCTGGGCGATGGCGGGGCGGGCGAGGGTGGCGGCGCCGGCTGCGGCGATGAACTGACGTCTGTTGAACATGGCAGGTCCTACTCCGAGGCAGAAGGGGCGGGGACGACGTAGTCGACGGGTTCACCGAGCCAGCCATCGGCGCGGCGTTGCCAGTAAGCGGCGTGGATCCGGGCGGTGAACGGGCCCGGTCCGTTGCGGATGGCCCTGGTGCCGACCGAGGTGACCGGCAGCACGCCGCCGGCGGTCGTCGTCAGGAAGATCTCGTCGGCCCCGAGCAGCTCTGCGACCGGCACATCGGTCGCCTCGACCGCGATGCCGAGATCGGCGCAGAGCTCCATCACGGTGCGCCGCGTCATGCCGTCGAGCATGCCGGCGCGCGGCGTCAGCAGCGTCTCGCCCCTGCGGACGAAGATATTGAAGCCGGGGCCTTCCAGGACATGGCCCTGGCCGTCGGTCAGCACGACGGTCTCGGCGCCATGGTCGAAGGCCTCGAGCAGGCCGAGCTCGAAATCGAGCCAGTGATAGTGCTTGACCATCGGGTCGACGGAGTTCGCCGGCACGCGATGCCGGCTGCCGACATGGAGATGCAGCCCGCGCTGCTGCACCTCTGGCGTCGCGATCCAGACATAGGGGATGCAGAAGGCCTGGAAACGCTGGGTGCAGAGCCGGATGTCGCGGCTGCCGATCGGCGGCCGGCCGCGCGTCATGATGATCTGCACATAGGCATTGTCGAAGCCTGAGGTCGCGATCAGGGCGTGGACCGCCTTGTGGATCTCCGCGCGGCTCAGCGGCGAGGTCATGCGCAGGCGCTCCAGCGAGCGCCAGAACCGGTCGAGATGGTCGTCGAGGCGAAACAGCAGCCCGTCCCAGGCCGAGATCGTCTCCTGGCAGGCATCCGAGCGCAGGAAACCCCAGTCGAGCAGGGGCAGGGTGGCTTCCGCCACCGGCACGATCCTGCCGTCGATCCAGGCCGTGCCTTCGGCGAAGCGCGGCTCGATCGGCGGGCGGTTGCGGCTGCGCGTCGGCGCCGGCCAGGAGAGCAAGGGGTCAGTCACGGCTCATCTCCATGAAAACGGGTTCAGCCTGGTCGTCGCAGGGCCAGAACGGGCGCTGCTTGACGTGCCAGTCGATGCTGGCGAGGTCCGGGTTCGTCGGGCCGGCGCCGCCGACCATCACCCAGGAGGTGTCGGCGCCGAGCAGGGTGCGAAAATTCATCGGGTTCTTGAGAACCACGATCTTGCAGTCGCGGATGTCGATGCCCGCAGCCCGGTACTGCTCGTCCGCGTACTCGTAGGTCGCGTGGGTCGGCACGACGATGCGCAGTCGGCCGGCCCGCAGCACCGCGGTCGGCCCCATCTGGCCGGGCGTGCCGGCGCTGATGCCGGCGGAATAGGTGAAATGGCCGTCATGCAGGCTCTCGACCACCGCCTCGACTTCGACCGGCGGATGGAAGCGCGGGTCGAGGCCTGAGCCGATTTCGACGCGGATCCTCTGGCCCACGCCGAGCGCGAAGGCTTTTGCCGCAGCAATGGGGTCGACGACGAGCACGGCCGCCTCGACCGCGAGCCCGGCGCGCAGCAGGGCCGCCAGCACGGCCGGAGCATCCCCGGGGGCGCCGCCGCCGACGCAGTCGGGCGCATCCGAGATCAGGACCCGGCCGGGCCGGGCAATCGCCTCAGCGACTGCCTCGTCCGGGGACAGGCAGGGGATCTCGAAGGCGCGGCGACGGTCCCACATCGCCTGCACGATCTCGCTGGCCACCGCGGTTGCCCCATCGGGATCGGCATCGGTCACCGCGACGCCCGCGATGCCGAGACCCTCGATGTCGAGCCAGGGCTGGACCGGAAAATAGCTCGCGGCGAGCGCCCGCCCGTCCGCCTCGATCCGGCGCGCGAGCTGGCGCAGCTCGGCCATCGGCGCATCGCCGTTGGTGGAGCCGCCGGCGACGGGCAGGAGCGCGTCGATGCGCCGGAGCCGGGTCACCGGCGCGATGCGGCCATGCAGCGCGCCCGCCAGCAGTTCGGCGGCGCGCCGCCCGGTGCCATGGGCGTCGACATGGGGATAGGTTTCGTAGCCGACGAGGATGTCGGCATTCCCAGCCATGCGCGGCGTGACATGGGCGTGGAGGTCGAGGCTCACGGCAATCTTGATGCCGGGGCCGAGCGCCGCGCGCAGCGCCGCGAGCAGGGCGCCCTCGGGATCGGTCTCGCCCTCGCAGATCATCGCCCCGTGCAGGGCGAGGAAGACGCCGTCCACCGGCTCCCTCAGGATGCCGGCGACGATGGCCTCAAAAGTCTCGCGGTAGAAGGCGCCCTCGACGACGCCGCCGGAGCCGCCATGGGCGACGAGGACGGGAACGACGTCCAGCCCCTCCTTGCGCAGCGCCTCGAGCGCGCCGGTGACGGCAAGGTCGCGGCCCTCAATCGCCGCAAGGACGGCCTCGCCTTCGACGAGGACCTTTCGGGCGAAGCTGTCGCGCCCGTTGATCTGCTGGGAGAGCGTATTGCCCTCGAATTCAAAGCTGGCCAGTGCAACGCGCATGAACGTCCTTCCCCATTCTTGTTTGATTGTCGGCAATGCTTACGGTCAGGGTCGAAGCCGCTCCTGACGCACTCCTCGCGGTTTCACGTCCCGAACGCGCTTCCCCTCACAAGCTCTTGGCGATGCGCGGATCGAGCGAGTCGCGCAGGCCGTCGCCGAGCAGGTTGACCGCCAGGACCGTGATCGAGAGAAAGAGCGCGGGAAACAGCACGATATGCGGCCGGACCTGCCAGAGCGCGCGCCCCTCGGCCATGATGTTGCCCCAGGACGGCGTCGCCGGCGGGATGCCGGCGCCGATGAAGGACAGGATCGCCTCGACGATCATCGCGCTGGCGCAAATATAGGTCGCCTGCACCAGCATCGGCGCCATGGTGTTGGGGATGATGTGCCGGATGATGATCCGCGGCGCCCTGGCGCCGCAGGCGACGGCCGCCTCGACATAGGCCTGTTCACGCAGCGAGAGAACGACGCCGCGTACGAGTCTGGCAACGCGTGGAATTTCCGCCAGCGTGATCGCCAGGACGACATTGCCGACCGAGCCGCGCGTCAGCGCCATCAGCGCAATGGCGAGCAGGATCGGCGGGATCGACATCATGCCGTCGATGGCGCGCATGATCACGCCATCGGCCTTGCGCACGAAGCCGGCGAGGACGCCGATCGCGAGACCCGCCAGCGAGGCGAGCGCCGCCACCGCAAACCCGACGACGAGCGAGACGCGGGCGCCGTAGACGACGCGCGAATAGACGTCGCGCCCGAGCATGTCGGTGCCGAACCAGTACTGCTCCGAGGGCATCCGGGTGCGCCGCGCCGGCGAGATCTGGGTCGGGTCGATCGTCCAGAGCAGCGGCGCCAGGATGGCGATCGCGACCATGGCGAGAAGCAGCCCGCCGCCGATCGCGACCGAAGGGTGCCGGCCGAGATAGCGCAGGAGGCGCTGCAGCCGCGAGGGTCTCGCGAAGAGCCGGGCCCCGCCCGCCTCGGTGCCGGTGAGCGCGGTCAATAGCGTATCCTCGGGTCGACGATGGTGTAGGCGAGGTCGATCAGCAGGTTCACCAGCACATAGACGAAGCTGAACATCAGGATGACGCCCTGGATCACCGGATAGTCGCGCTGCAGGATTGCATCGACCGTCAGCCGGCCGAGTCCGGGAATGGCGAAGACGCTCTCGGTGACGACCGCGCCGCCGATCAGGAGCGCGATGCCGACGCCGATGACGGTGATCACCGGCACGGCGGCGTTCTTCAGCGCGTGCAGGAACAGGACGTTGCGATGGCTGACGCCCTTGGAGCGGGCGGTGCGGATGTAATCCTGCTGCAGCACTTCGAGCATGGTCGCCCGGGTGATGCGGGCGATCAGCGCGATATAGACGAAGCCGAGCGCAAGCGCCGGCAGGATCAGGTTGCGCAGCCAGGGCCAGACACCCTCCGCGAGCGGCGTGTAGCCCTGCACCGGCAGCCATTCGAGCTTGAGCGCGAAGAGATAGGCGAGGAGATAGCCGACGACGAAGACCGGCACGGAAAAGCCCAGCACCGCAAAGGCCATCGCGAACTTGTCGACCCAGGTGCCGGCATTCCAGGCCGCGAGCACGCCCATCGGCACCGCGATGAGCACGGTGACGAGCAGCGTCAGCACCATCAGGGACAGCGTCGGCTCGATGCGCTGCGCGATCAGCAGCGTGACCGGCCGCGCCGTGAAGATCGAGGTGCCGAGATCGCCCTGCACGACCCGGAAGGCCCATTCGCCGAAGCGGATCAGATAGGGCCGGTCGAGGCCGAGCCCCTGCCGGATGCGCTCGACCTCGGCCGGCGAGGCCTGGTCGCCGGCGATCACGGCAGCGGGATCACCCGGCGCGATATAGAGCAGCGAGAAGACGAAAAGGGCGACGAAGGCCATCACCGGGATGGTCGCGACGATGCGCCTGATGATGAAGGAGAGCATCGGGGCTATTCGACCGCGGCGCCGTAGGGCACGTTGCGCCCGCCGAAGCGTCGGACGCGGATATTGGCCTGCTCGGCATGGCCGACGAAGCCTTCCATGATGCAGAGCCGCGAGCAGGCTTCGCCGATCAGGACCGAGGCCTCGTCGGTCAGGATGCGCTGATAGGTGCAGGTCTTCAGGAATTTCCCGACCCAGAGCCCGCCGGTATAGCGCGCCGCCTTCTTGGTCGGCAGCGTATGGTTCGTGCCGATGACCTTGTCGCCATAGGAGACGGTGGTGCGCACGCCAAGGAAGAGCGAGCCGTAGTTCTTGAGCCGATCCTGAAAATACTGCGGGTCCGCCGTCATGACCTGCACATGTTCCGACGCGATCCGGTCGGATTCCTCCGCCAGTTCCTCCAGGCTGTCGCAGAGGATGACCTCGCCATAATCCTCCCAGGCCTGGCGCGCGATTTTTGCCGTCGGCAGGATCGCGAGCAGGCGCTCGATCTCGCGCATCGTCTCGCGCGCCAGCGTCTCGGAGGTGGTCAGCAGGATCGCCGGCGAATTGACGCCGTGCTCGGCCTGTCCCAGCAGGTCGGTGGCGCAGATCTCGCCATCGACCGTCTCGTCGGCGATGATCAGCGTCTCCGTCGGGCCGGCGAAGAGATCGATGCCGATCCGCCCGAAGAGCAGGCGCTTGGCCTCGGCCACATAGGCGTTGCCAGGGCCGGCCAGCATGTCGACCGGCCTGATCGTCTCGGTGCCGAAGGCCATCGCGGCGATCGCCTGGACGCCGCCGAGGCAGTAGATCTCGTCGGCGCCGGCCAGATGCTGGGCGGCGACGATCAGAGGGGCGGGCGCGCCATTGAACGGCGGCGCGCAGGAGATGATGCGCTCGCAGCCCGCGACCTTGGCTGTGACCACCGACATATGCGCCGATGCGAGCAGCGGATATTTGCCGCCGGGCACATAGCAGCCGACATTCGCGATCGGGATGTTCTTGTGCCCGAGGATGACGCCCGGCAGCGTCTCGACCTCGATATCCCGAAGCGCCGCGCGCTGCGCTTGCGCGAAATTGCGGACCTGCTCCTGGGCGAAATCGATGTCTTCGCGCTGCTGCGTCGTCAGGCCGTCGACGCAGGCCCGGATCTCGGCATCGCTCAGCCGGTAGGAGGCGCGGTCGAGCCCGTCGAACCGTGTGGCCAGCGCGCGCACCGCCTTGTCGCCGCCGGTCTCGACCTGCGCCAGCAGCTCCTCCACCGCCTTGGTGAGAGCCTTGTCCTGAACCGCGTCGTCGGACCGTGCCGCCGTCTTCAAGCGCCTGATCATCTCTGCCTTCCACACCACATCTGGCCGGGGAGTGTCCGGCGTGGATGGGCCGGCTGACAATTTCGCAGTCGCTTGATTGCTGACGCGAAGTGACGCAGTGATCGCGTCAGCATGCTGCTGACGCGTGGGGGCGGGGACGCTGTGAGACCTGAAGGCGTGGAACGATTTTCGGCGAACCTGAGGTTCCTCTGCGAGCGTCACAGCTCGATCACGGCCGTCTGCCAGAAGATCGGGCTCAACCGGCAGCAGTTCAACAAATACCTCTCGGGCGTTCATCTGCCGTCGCCCGGCAATATCCGGCTGATCTCGCAGTTCTTCGGGCTGGGGCCGGCCGTGCTCTTCGCCGACCCGGACGAGGTCCGGATGCTCGTCGACGGCAATTATTTCCCGGTGCTGGAACGGCTGCGCGGCTCGCGCCAGTTCGACGCCTTCATGAATGCCGCCGTGCTCGGGGCCAAGCGGGAAACGCCCGATATCGCGGGGGTCTATGACCGCTACCAGTATTCATCGATCTACAAGGGCGCGATCATCCGCTCGCTGCTCTGCATCTACCGCAACGAGAACCTCTATCAGCATTGCTATCTCGAACGCTTTCCGAGCGCGGAAGCGCGGGGGAAGACGGATTACATCTTCAAATATCACGGGTTCACGGTGCCGCTGGCCGGGCGGATCTTCTTCTTCGATTTCGAGAGCGTCCAGAAGAACGAGCTGACGACGTCGATCCTGATGCCGGTTCAGCGCAGCAAGACCAAGTTCATGTTCGGCATCGCCAGCGGCATCGCGGCGACCATGCTGCGCGAGCCCTATGCGACCAGGACGGCCTTGCACTATCGCCGCGCCGGCCTGATCGGCAGGGAGGACATGGCCATCGCCACGACCTTGCAGCCCGACGACCCCTCGATCCCGCGCGATGTCCTGCACTATCTCGGCGACGGCAGCGACATGCTGCGGGTGAGCTGAGCTGCGCTTACGTGGACTGGAGCGGGGGCGGGGACAGGCCCGAGGGCTCTGTCGAAGCCGATACCGCATCGCCGCCGCACCCGAGCCGACCTCCAGCCGGCTCACGAGCTTCACGTCGATAGGCTTCGACAGCCGCGCCGCTATGGCAGGGATACCCGACAATCCACCGCTACAGCTCGGCTTGTGCCCATTGCGGACGCCAGCAACGACGCGCTTGCGGACAGCCTGATCGCGCCAACGGCAGATGCAGCGAACTGCGCCGAAGCCGGTTGCGGCGTCTGCCTGCGGGCCATGGGGTCGCGGAAACCGGTCCGACCCAGCTTGGCGTGAAAGAAGAAGCGCGGCGCCGCACAGGCAGGGCTCAACGCTCACGCGAACCGCTGGGACAGGCAAGCTTCTCTCTTACCAGCGAAACCTCAGCCCTCCGCGGCCGCTGATGCTATGGCTGTCGGCAAAATGGACGAGGCTGGTCTGGGCCTCGATCTCGCCATAGAGCGAATAACGGTCCCAATCGTATTTCGCTCCGAGACCGAGCCCTCCCCAAAGCCGCTCCTCGCGGCTGGTGAAGGGGGTGCCGGCGACGGATGTCTTCGTTCCATCAAGGAACGCGTAATGCAGGTTCGCTATGCCGTAGAAGGCCGGCTTGACCTGTTTCCCGGCGCTGTCGTTCCAGCTTTGCGCATAATCGACGGACAGGCCGAGCCGTCCGCGCAGGCTGGCCCCATCGCTCAATGCGACGCGAGCACCGAACGGATCGACGAAGCTGTCGGCATCGATCCGTGCGTAAGTCAGCTGCGCCTGTGGCGTAATCGACCAGATCGCATCGATCGGTATGCGCTGTCCGAGCTCCAGCCCCAGCACGTAGCCGAAACCGCTCGTTCCCTTGGCGAGCTGACGCCCGGTCGTCGTCGAGGACAGGTCGCTATCGAACCAGCTGAGTTTGGCCTGGGCGTCGGCATAGAAGCCTGTCGCGCCATACCACGTCAGTGTCCCGCCGAATCCGCTGCCATGGGCCTTGATCTTTCCACGCCCGAAGACCGAAGCAATATCGGCCAACGCTTCGTCATGGTGCAGCGTCGCCCCTCCCACGAGCATACCGGCGTCGCTGGCGAAAAGCTGTCCGTCGGCACCAGCCTGCAGACGCCAGCTATCGATCATGTAGCCCGTGCCGCTTGTCGAGAAGCCTGGCGTAACGCGGCGATGGGCGGCATCGATGCGCGCCCAGATCGCGCGCCCGGCCGCAGCGGACGTCGCATCAACCTGGCCGTCGAAGCGCTGACCGATACGCTGGCGCAGAGTCTGCAAGTCGTTCAGGCTCTGCAGGACCTGACCATAGGCCTCATAGATCGGCACGCCCGGCTGGTTGATCGGGCGCACCGCAGCGCTGGCGCCAGTCGGCGACGAGCCGGGTGCTGAAGGCGCGATATAGGCCGAACGCAGATACCAATCGCCATCGTCGGGAGTGCTGACGCCGTTCTTCTGCAGCGTGTAGGCATAGGCGCCGGCGACGACGGCCTGCTGGCCCTGGAAGACATAGTCGCCCTGGAGCGTGAAGGCGCCATTGGAGACTCCACCGACATCGACGACCTTGATGCCCTCGACGGTCGGGGCTCCGGTCCCCCCTTGATTCAACACCTTCACGCTGGTCGAACCTGCGGTGTTGCCGGTGATGACGAGACGGTCGGATGGCGAGGAATCGCCGCCGAGCACGGCTTCGATCTCGAGCCGACCGCCATTGCCGAGATAGTTGCCGTTGATGGTCAGCGTACCGATCGAGTTGCCCGGCGCGATCGTGCCACCCGGCTGGTTGGTCGTGGCGCCGACCGTGCCGATGCCCTGCAGGCGTCCGGCGATGACGTCCATCGTCCCGCCGAGGATGCCGTTCACCGCGAGCGTACCTGCCAACACGCTGCCGGCGCCGGTGAAGGTCGAGCCGCTGTCGCCGGTCAGCGTCAGCCTGCCGGCGCCGTCCTTGATCAATGCGCCCGCTCCGGTGAAGCTGGGGGAGATGCCGATGTCATGGCCATTCGTGTCGATGACGGCGCCATTCGGGCCGACGGCGATGTTTCGCGTGCCGAAATTGTTGAAGAAGGTGGCGTTGTCACGAGTGGCGCGCAGCAGGGCGCCGTCGAGTGTGACGCTCGCTGCACCCGCGCCGCCCCGAATTCCGCTGGTTTCCAGAATTCCGCGATTGGTCGCCGTGCCCTGTAGAATCAGCGTCCCGCCGGAACCTGCGGCAACGCCGAGCAGGACACCTCCTTCGGCGCGAACCAACCCGTTATTCTCGACTGTCAGCGTACCCACGCCGTTGTTGCCGATGGTGAGGCTGTACGGCGACATCAACCATTTCGAGCCTGCTCCGGTCACCGTGACGCTGCCGGTGCTGTCGGCGCCGATATAGCCCTGATTGCTGCGGACGGTTGCACCATCTTCGATGAGCAATGTGCCCACGCTGAAGCTGCCGACAGTAAATTGGCCCGCATTGGTCCATGTCGTGCCCGGGCCGGTCAGCACGGCATCGCCCTGAGCGCTGCTGCCAACGACGCCGTCTGCGCTCGAAACCGTCGCGCTGTCCTCGACGCGCAGAGTTCCGGCGCCGTACAACCCGACGGTCAGCCGGCCGCTGTTCTGCCAGGACGAACCTTGGCCGCTGACCAGCGCGTTGCCATCTCCGCTGATGCTGCCGTCGACATTTGAAACTCGACCGCCAGCGAGAATGTTCAATGTCCCGGTTCCGTTGTACCCGACATACAGATCACCGGCATTGGTCCAGGTTGAAGCGCTGCCATTGCTGTCGATGCCCGAGACCGTGACTGTGCCCTGGCTGCCGGAATCCCCCGCGATATAGCCGCTCTGATTGTTCACCCTGCCGCCATTGAGGATGGTCAGCGAACCGGTTCCGGACTGTCCAATGACGAGGTCGCTCGTATTGGTCCAGGTCGACGCGTTGCCACTGCCGTCGATGCCTGAAACGCTGACTGTGCCCTGGCTACCTACGTCGTAGCCGATCGTACCGAGATCATTGACCACCGTTCCGCCAGCGGTGATGTCGAGCTGGCCGATGCCGGTCTCGCCGACCCGGAGATCACCGCCAACCGTCCAGTTCGGCGATTGAGCAGGGCCCGGGCTCAGATCTCCGCTGCCCGTGACCGATTGCGCGCTCGCCGGCCGCACTCCGGCGGCGCAGACGAGCGCGGCGATAGCCGTCGACAGAAGCAGCGGCCGACCGCAGAAACCGGAGCGGACATGCGTCCTCGTGGTTCGTCTCAGCACCTTTCAGCCCCCCGGCTGTGATGTCGAATTACATCGTCGGCTTCACCGCATGAACCTGCCGCTAGGCGGAGAAACGCGCGTTGAAGGCGAATCGACGCGGCAGACTGCATACACTGACATTCGAGAATGAATCGTAGGTAGCAAGGCTCGGTCTCTCTGGAACGTTTTTGGTTCCAGAGAGCGGCCGAATGACTTCACCTGGTGGTGCAGCCGCCGTCGACGAGCATGGTCTGGCCGGTCATCCACCAGCCGTCCGAGACCAGAAGGCGGATGCAGGGAACGATGTCCTCGATGTCGGTCAGGCCGGTCTGGTGAATGTCGCCGGAGCTTCTCCGCCACCCCGCATGGGCGATGATCGCAGGGCGGAACCGATGGCGTTTGTCGCTGATGCCCGGCCGGCTGATCCCGGACGATCTCCACGGCTCACCGCCACGCTGAAGCTGACGTGACAATGGTGGCCGGACATTGCCGCAGCCTCAGAGGGCGTCCCTCTTCAGGAGCTGCAAAAGCCAGTCGGCGAACACCTGCAACCGGCGGGCGAGATACTGACGGTGCGGATACAACAACGTCATCGGCATCGGCGCTGCTCGGTGATTGGGCATGACCTCGACGAGTTCGCCGGCATTGAGATGGAGTTGAACGTCGTAGGCGGGGATTTGAATGATCCCGAGCCCGGCAAGGCAGCAGGCAATATAGGCTTCTGCGCTGTTGACGGTGACCCGGGCCCGCATGGGCAGCGTTCGTAGCTCGCCTCCCTCGATCCACTCCCAGTCCTCGATGCGGCCTGTGGCGGGCGAAGCATAGTTGACGGCCAGATGGGCAACGAGGTCCCCAGGCTGTTGGGGCAGGCCGTGAGCGGCGAGATAGCGAGGGCTGGCGACGTTGATCAGTGGCAGATCACCGACCTTGCGTGCGACCAGGCCGGAGTCGCTCAGCGGGCCGACGCGCAGCACACAGTCCACATTTTCCTCAACCAGATTCACGGCCCTGTCGGTCACACGCAGCTCGATGTCGAGCTGTGGGTAGAGGGCCAGGAACTCCGGCAGGGCCGGGGCAATGATCAGACGGCCAATGCGGCCAGGGACATCGATTCTGAGCTTGCCGGCCGGCCCCACCGTGCTCTGCCGGAACAGTTCTTCGGTTTCCTCGACATCGGCGATGACCCGCAGACATCGCTCATAGAATGCGGTTCCATCCTGGGTCGGGGAAACCTTTCGCGTCGTGCGATGAAGGAGGCGAGCGCCGACACGTCCCTCAAGCTCAATGATCGCGGCCGAGACCGACGAGCGCGGCACACCGAGAGTGTCGGCAGCCCGGGTGAAGCTCGAGCATTCGACGACACGCGCGAAGGTCCGAAACAGGTCGATACGATCCACGGAAGCCCTGCCTGAAGATTGTTCGCACATTCTGACAGGTGATGTCAGAATCTGTGCCTTTATGATGAATTCGTAGACGATATCCTCCCTGCCTGAAAGCGGCTGCGTGGGTGGTCGCCAGGCGGCCAATGGAGGCCAACGTCATGACCGATCACAGTATCAAGGGAAAAACCGTTCTCATCGCAGGCGGCGCCAAGAATCTCGGCGGGCTGATTGCCCGTGACCTGGCCGGGCAGGGCGCGAAGGCGGTGGCCATCCACTACAACACGAGCGCGACCAAACCCGCAGCGGATGAGACGGTTGCCGCCATCAAGGCCACTGGCGCTCAAGCCGCCGCCTTTCAGGCCGACCTGACCACGGCCGGCGCGGTCGAGAAGCTCTTCGCCGACACCATCGCTGCCATCGGCAAGCCGGACATCGCCATCAACACCGTCGGCAAGGTGCTGAAGAAGCCCTTCGTCGAGATCACCGAAGCCGAGTACGACGACATGACCGCGGTGAATTCGAAGTCCGCCTTCTTCTTCCTCAAGGAGGCTGGAAAGCACGTCAACGACAACGGCAAGATCTGCACGCTCGTGACCTCGCTGCTCGGCGCCTACACGCCCTTCTATGCCGCCTATGCCGGCACGAAGGCGCCGGTCGAGCATTTCACGCGGGCGGCGTCGAAGGAGTTCGGCGAGCGCGGCATCTCGGTGACCGCGATCGGCCCGGGCCCGATGGATACGCCCTTCTTCTATCCGGCCGAGGGAGCCGACGCCGTCGCCTACCACAAGACGGCGGCGGCCTTGTCGAGGTTCACCAGGACAGGGCTGACCGATATCGAGGACATCGTCCCCTTCATCCGCTTCCTCGTTTCGGACGGCTGGTGGATGACCGGCCAGACCATTCTCGTCAACGGCGGCTACACCACCAAGTAAGCCGGCGCAGCGCCGCGCCACTGCGGGCACCGAGCCCGATGTCTTTCCGCCTGTGCCGGCCAGGACATCGGGACGAACTCCAACATGTTTCCCGAGCAAGGGGCTGGGCATGCATATGGCAATGGTGATCGCCGGGGGCATCGTTCTGCTCGGCCTCTTTCTTCTCTTCGGCAAGCTCTGGGCAGGAACCGATCCGGATCCGGCATTCGCTGCCAAAGCCTTCCTGCCGGTTTGGCTCGCCATGTCGCTGACCAATATGTGGGTCGGCGTGGCGAAGGCCGGCTACTCCTTGCGCGACGAGCTGCCGATCCTCTTCATCGTCTTCGCCCTCCCGGCAGTCATCGCCGGGATCGCGGTCTGGCGCCTGGCGAAATGACGGAGACGAGATGACCGCTCAATCCGTCCACCACCATCCGCTGCTGCGCCGCCGCGACGGCCATCATGCCCGCGTCACCTTCGAGGAGCTGTTCTTCGACCTCGTCTATGTCTTCGCGGTCACCCAGCTCAGCCATCAGCTGCTGCATAACCTGAGCTTCACGGGCGTCATCGAGACGCTGATCCTATGGTTCGCGGTCTGGCTCGGCTGGCAATATACCTGCTGGGTCACCAACTGGTTCGACCCCGAGGCGCCGCGCATCCGCGGTCTCCTCTTCACGGTCATGCTCGCAGGCCTCGTCATGGCATCCGCCATTCCCGATGCCTTCGGCGGACGCGGGCTGATCTTCGCCGGCGCCTATGTCGCAATCCAGGTCGGACGAACCGCCTATATCGCCTGGGAACTGGGCCCAGACCACCCGCTGTCAGCCAACTACCGGCGCATGCTCGGCTGGCTCTCGATCGCAGCGATATTCTGGATCGCCGGCGCCTTCATGGACGATTGGACACGTGCCGGCCTGTGGGCGATCGCGGTGGCCTGCGAATATATCTCGCCGATGTTCGGCTTTCCCTTGCCCGGCCTCGGCCGGTCGAAGACGCGCGACTGGACCATCGAAGGCGGGCACCTCGCCGAGCGCTGCCAGCTTTTCGTCATCGTCGCACTCGGCGAAACGCTTCTCGCCACCGGCGCGACCATGGCCAAGGCCGCCGGCTGGGATGCTGCGATCCTGTCGGCGCTGCTCGCCACGTTTCTCGGCACGCTGGCCATGTGGTGGCTCTACTTCGGGACAGCGAGCAAGGACGCAACCGACACCATCACCCATTCCGACGATCCCGGCCGGGTCGGCGCCCATTTCCACTATATCCACGCGATCCTTGTGGCCGGCATCATCGCCACGGCGGTCGGCAACGACCTGGTGCTGGCCCATCCTCATGACCCGCTGAAGACGCCCTACGCCCTGATCCTCTCGGCCGGCCCTGCGATCTATCTGCTCGGGAGCGCCGTCTACAAGAAGGCGGTCTATGGCGTGGTGCCGACCTCGCATAGCGCCGGCGTCGTGGCGCTCTTGCTCCTGATCCCCGTCGCCTCTGCCGTTGACCTGCTCGCCATGGGGTGGCTGACCACGGCCATCATGCTCGCGGTCGGCCTCTGGGAGGGCCGGATGCTTCGAAAGCGGCGGCTTTCCGGCGATCCGCGCCAGGCTGCTCATTGAGAACATGGACACCATGCCCCGGCTGCACACGAAGATCATCCGTTCGCCGCCGCCACCGGCATGCAAGCAGGCGCGGTTCAGCGAGGTGCTGGCCTTCTGGCAAGGTGCGTCGGCCAAGTGGTTCGCAAGGGATGCACGCTTCGATGGCGCGTTTCGAGACCGCTTCCTCGCCCTGCACCTTGAGGTCGCTGCGCGGCGACACGACGACTGGCTCGACACGGCCGAGGGTACGCTGGCGCTCCTGATCCTCACCGATCAGTTCCCCCGCAATGCCTTCCGGGGAAACGGCCATATGTACGCCACCGATCCCCTCGCCAGATACTACGGCGGGCAAGCCGAGGCCGCCGGACATATGGACCGCGTCACGCCCGACCTGCGCCTCTTCTTCTGCCTGCCCTTCGCCCATTCGGAAGATCTGGACGACCAGGATATCTCCGTCAGGCTCAACGCGAGATTGGGGCAGCCGTGGCTGTCCCACGCCGAGGGGCACCGCGCCATCATCCGCCGCTTCGGCCGCTTCCCGCATCGCAATCCGATGCTGGGACGCGAGACGACGCCGGCGGAAGCGAGATTCCTCCAGGGTGGAGGTTTCCGGGGATAGCAGCGGAAGATCGCGTTGTGGGGGGACGACGTCACCTTGAGCAGAGAAGGTGAGGCGGACGTCATCTGGGGGCTTATTGTGTCAGGTTTTCTTGTTCTGCTTGCGCAGGCGGTCATTTATTCCATCGTCATGGGGGCGGTTTTCCTCAAGCGGAAGACGATCGGCATCGGCGTCTTCTATTGCCTCCTCGGCACCATGCATTTCCTTGAGACCTATCTGGCCGCCGTCTTCTTCATCGAGCTGCCCTTCGGGCTGATTTCCCCCGGCTCAACGGTGATGTTCGCAGGCAAACTCGCCTTCTTCCTGCTGCTCTATATCAAGGAAGACGCCGAGGCGATGCGCCAGCCGATCTACGGCCTGCTGAGCGGCAACATTCTGATGATCGCGCTCGGGCTCATCCTGCGCTTCTACAGCGACCCTGCGAGCTTGCCCGGCTACAACCCCGATCTACGCTTCATCGACCAGATGGGCCTGCTGATGATCTGGGGAACCATCCTGCTGTTCGTCGACCTCCTCGCCCTCGTCATCGTCTATGAGCGACTGGGCGCGCCGGTGACGAACACCATTCCGGGCCGGATCTTCATCAGCCTGGCGATCGTCCTGAGTTTCGACCAGTTGCTCTTCTTCGCCGGCCTGCACAGTCTCGCCGGCGTGCCGACACTGGCCTTCTACGGGGGCTGGATCGCCAAGATCGGGGCGGCCGGCTTCTTCAGCCTTATGCTCACCGCCTATCTGCGGCTCCTGGAGCGCGACGCCTCGCGCGCCGCGACGCAGGGCATGGCCGACATCTTCGATCGCCTGACCTACCGGCATCGCTATGAGAAGCTGGCCGAGCAAGTCGGCAGGGATGCATTGACCGGCCTGCAGGACCGCGGGCAGTTCGATGCGAAGGGGGCGGCCATGCTGCAGGCTGCCTCCACGGCAAAGCTGTCGGTCAGCCTGATGATGGTCGATATCGACCACTTCAAGGCGATCAACGACAGGCACGGCCATGTCGAGGGAGACCACGTGATCCGCAAGGTGGCCGCCACGATCGCTGCGGCCAAGCGTGAGGGCGACCAGCTCTTCCGCTATGGCGGGGAAGAGTTCGCGTTGCTCTGCCCGGAAACGCCGCCAGGCGCCATGGTCCTGGCAGAACGCATTCGAGCCGCCGTGGCCAACCGCGCCGCCGCTGGATTAGCGCAGCCCGTGACGATCAGCATCGGCATCGCCACTTTTCCGGCGGATGCCAGAGACTTTCGCGGGCTCCTCCTCAAGGCCGACGCTGCGCTCTACGAAGCAAAGACGCTGGGACGAAACAGGGTCGTCAGCTCCTCCGCGGCAGGCGCGCGACCGATCAGGTCAGCCTGACCTCGCGGCCCCCGCGCGATGTCCTGCACCATCTCGGCGACGGCAGCGACATGCTGCGGGTCAGCTGAGTTGCGCTCGCGTGGCCTGCATGGGGGAAGAGCGTTCGGCCTGGACCGCAGCGCCTCGCTTGGAGCCGCGGGCAGCTCCTCCGAAGAGCTCAATGTGGCTCCGAATGGTCGGGCGAATGAGTTCGCTACGCCAGCTGCTGCTTGCAAAGAAAGCCATGACGGAAGAGGTTGCGTTACCTCCCATTCTTGCGGCGCCGGTCATGAATTCCAAGGAAAAGTCGTTTCTGAACCGCGTGCGCAGCATCCTGTCCGATCTATCCCCTGCCGAGCGGCGCCTCGGCGATTTCGTCTGCGACTTTCCCGGCGAGGTCGCGACCTATTCGGCCCAGGAACTGGCGGCGCTGGCCCATGTCTCGAAGGCCACGGTCTCCCGCTTCGTCCAGCGGCTGGGCTATGAGAGCTACGAGGAGGCCCGCCGGCACGCCAGGCTCGACCGGCAAAGCGGCTCCCGCCTGTTCCTGACCACGACGGAGACGACCGGCGAGCAATCGATCTCCGCCAATCTCTCCCAGGGCATCGCCAATCTCGAGGAAACGCTGCGGCCCATCGGGGAAACCCAGATCAGCAGCGCGGCCGAAGCGATTTTGGCGGCGCGCAAGGTCTGGGTCATCGGCTTCAGGGCGAGCTTCGCCTTCGCGACCTATCTGCAATGGCAGCTGACGCAGGTCATCGAGAACGTCGTCGCCATTCCCGGCGGCGGCCAGACCTTTGGCGAGCATCTGGCCAGCCTCTCTCCCGATGACGTGGTGATCTTCTTCGGCTTGCGCCGGCGCGTCTCGCAGACCGAGGCGCTGCTCGATCAGATCGGCCGGTCGGGCGCCCGGCTGCTTTTCGTGACGGATGAGAGTGCCGATTACGAGACGCGCAGCCAGTGGCATTTCCGCTGCCAGACCCTGGCTCCGGGACCGCTGTTCAACCACACGGCGGTGATGGCGCTCTGCCATCTCCTCATCATGCGCTGTATCGAGATCGCCGGTGCCCCGGGGCGCACGCGCCTGCGCAATATCGAGGCGCTGAACGACGCGCTCGACGAGCTCTGACATCGTCCAGAGCATGCTGCGAAGAAGTGGCAACGGTTTTTCGCGCTAAGCACGCTCTAAACGATGAGCCGCGGCCTAGCCGGAACCTCGCCCTCGTGAACCGCCTTGCCATGCCTGCCGCAAGAAGCGGCAGGCATGGCGCATTTATGGCGCTTTACGAAACCACAGTTTCAGGTAGCTTTGAATGAACGGATTGTTCCAACGATACCCGAAGGAGACGGGTGGTTCTTGGAACCAGAGGGAGCATACGACCACTTCCAGGGCAGCAGCAGACGGCGCAAGCCTCGCACCAGCCGAAAAAAACAGCGGGAGGCCTGCGCGAACCATCACGAACGATCAGGGGAACGATCATGGCAATGGACATCTCGCAGCCACCAGGCGCATCGACGCCGATGTCGCGTCAATTGGAAACCGCATTCAGCAGGATCGGCGTTACCGGCGCTCACAAGAAGATCCTGGCACTGGTCCTTATCGGCTGTCTGTTCGACAGCTTCGAACAAAACACCATCGGCGTTGCCGGCCCGCTCCTGCGCCAGCACTGGGGCCTGACGGGCGCCGATATCGGCCTGCTCAACACCATCACCTTTGGCAGCGCCGCGATTGGGCGGCTGATGTCGGGCATTCTCGGCGACCGTTACGGGCGCCGCGTCATGCTGACCATCAACCTGTTGCTGTTCTCGATCGGCTCGGCCGCCTGCGCTTTGGCCCCGGACTTTTTCACCCTTTGCATCGCGCGCGCCATCGTCGGCTTCGGCGTGGGCGGTGAGATCTCCACGGCCGTGACGATGCTCTCCGAATTCTGCTCCTCCAAGTTCAGGGGCACCGCGGCAGGGCTCGTCAATGTCGGCGCCGGCGGCTTCGGCAACTTCCTCGCCCCGGCCTTCGGTCTGCTGATCTTTACGCTGTTCCCAGGCGAGGATAGCTGGCGCTGGCTCTTCGCCGCCTTGGCCGTGCCGGCGCTGCTGGCCGTGTTCTATCGGCGCTACGTGCCCGAGACACCGCGCTTCCTGGCGTCCCGGAACCGGTTCGACGAGGCCAACAAGGTCCTGTCGATCCTCGCGTCCGGAAGCCTGCGGCCGCGCAATCTCGTCGTGCACCCCTATCTCACCGCCGATGCGACGCAGGCCCCGGTCAAATCCGACTGGCGCGAGCTGTTCCGCCAGCCCTTCCTCGGTCGGACGATCCCGGTCGCCATCGCCATCCTGATGAGCTACGGCGCCCAGCTCTCGGTGCTGACGCTGATGCCGTTGATCTTCGTCTCGATGGGGTATTCGCTGCAGGGGAGCCTGCTCTACAGCATGATCATCCAGAGCGGCAGCGTGCTGGGCGCGATCGCCGCTTCGACCCTGGGCTATTATCTGCCCCGGAAGCTGGTTCTCACCGTGGGCGCGGGCCTGGCGTGCATCGCAGCCGTGTCGATCGCCTATCTCGGCAGCAATATCTACATGGTGCTGCTGTTCGGTGCGATCTTCCAGTTCTTCGTGCTGCTGCTCAACACGTCGATATGGATCTATGCTCCCGAGTTGTTCCCGACGCGGATCCGTGGCTTCGGCGTCGCGCTGATCCTGGCGACCGGTTCGGCCGCCGGCTCCTTCGTGCCGCTCATCTCCGGCATGCTCTTCGACAGATACGGCATGGTCGGCGTCTTCTCGCTGGCGGCGGCGATGTATGCGGTCTTCGTGCTCTGCATCCAGATGGGCCCGGAAACTTATGGCCGGTCGATGGAAGACATCACCCAGCCGGCCGAGACCGATGTCCCGGCGGCGGCCGAACCTCTTGCCCAACCTCTTTCCGAACCAGCGAAGGCAGCGAGGGCGTGACCCGGCATATCCTGTTGATCAATCCGAACAGTTCGCAGTCGACCAGCGCGATGATGCAAGCCATCGCGCAGCGGGCGACGAAGAACGCGCTGGCCGTGGCAGTCGCCACGGCCGAGCGCAGCCCGGCCATGATCGTGACGGACGGCGACCTGCTCGCCTCGGCCGAAGAGGTGGTCGAGATCGGCCTGCGGCACGCCGCCGATTGCGTCGGCATCGTCGTCAGTGCCTTCGGCGATCCCGGGCTCGACGATCTCAGGCGACAGGTCGCGATTCCGGTCGTCGGCATCTGCGAGGCCTCGATGCGGGTGGCGTCGCAGGGCGGTCGCCCGTTCGGTGTCGCGACCACGACGCCGCTTCTGGTCGACGCTATCGCGGCGCGGGCGCGCGCGCTCGGCTTTGCCGAACTCCTGACCGGAATCCGCTGCACGGCAGGCGATCCCACAGCGCTGGCCGACGACAAGGCCGCACTGACGCAGGCCCTTGGCGAGATGGTCGAAGCCTGTATCGCGGCCGACCAGGCTCAGGCCGTCATCATCGGAGGCGGCCCGCTCGGCGAGGCGGCCGGCGCCTTGCAGCCGAAATTCTCGACCCCGGTCATTTCGCCGATCCCCTGCGCGATCGCATATCTGCTCGAGCAGATCCCGAGCGCGCGACGAGAGGCTCCGATCGTAGCGGCAACGGCCGGGGGATAATCCGATTCGGGCTGCCAATCGTTTGGCGGCACGATCGGCGGCGGGCAGGCACGGTCCTGATCGACCATGGCGTCCCTGCGCTGGGCTTACGTCAACCCGCCGCTCTCGAAGAAGCGCTTGGTTCGCTCCGATGTCGGGGCCCGAAAAATCTCTCCCGCAGGCCCGAACTCGGTCAGCCGGCCGCGATCGAGCACCATGACATGGGAGGCGACGTCCCGGGCGAAGGCGAGTTCATGCGTCACGATCAGGGATGTGCGGCCGCCCAGCGCGAGCCCTTTCACGACGTTCAGCACCTCCGCCGTGAGCTCGGGATCGAGCGCCGATGTCGGCTCGTCGAAGAGCATGATCGAGGGTTCCATCATCAGCGCGCGGGCGATCGCGATACGCTGCTGCTGGCCGCCGGAGAGCCGGGCCGGATAGGCCTCTTCCTTGTCGGGAAGTCCGACCTTCGCGAGCAGGTCGCGGGCGCGCTCGACCGCCTTGTCCCTGCTCCAGCCGAGCACGCCGATCGGCGCCTCGATCAGGTTCTTCAGCACGGTGAGGTGCTGGAACAGGTTGAAGGACTGGAAGACCATGCCGATGCCGGTGCGGAATTTTGCGACCTGCCGATCGTTCAGCGTCCTTGGGCCACGCGCCAGCCCCTGCGGCGTCAGGCTGACATCGCCGACCGTGATCTCGCCGCCCTGAAAGCCCTCGAGCCGGTTGACGCAACGCACCAGCGTGCTCTTGCCGGAACCGCTCGAACCCAGGACGGCGACGGTGGCGCCGCGGGGGATCTCGGCGCTGACGTCGTGCAGGACCTGCACCTCGCCGTAGGACTTGCTGATCGACCGGAAAGCGATGGCGGGGCCGGCCGCCATGGGAGCCTCAGTCATGCCGCAGCTCCGAAATAGCCGGTCGTCGGCAGCTTGCGCGTGGCCCAGCGAACCGAGCGCGAGATCGCAAAGACGACGACGAAGTAGATCAACGCGACGATCGTATAGATCGGCATGGTCAGGAACGTGGCGCTGACGATGAGGCCCGCCTGATACATGAGATCGGGCACCGCGATCACGGAGACGATCGACGTCGACTTGAAACAGGTGACGAACTGGTTGAGCAGGCCCGGCACCGATCGCATGATCGCCTGCGGCAGCACGATGCGCGCCATCAGCCGGGCATGCGTCATGCCGAGCGACTTCGCGGCCTCGACCTGTCCCTTGTCGACCCCCTCGATGCCGCCGCGATATTCCTCGGCGAGGTAGCCGCTCGTCTGCAGCGTCAGGGCGACGAGCGAGCTGTAGAAGGCCGTGAATTTCAGCCCGAAGATCTCGGGCCAGGCGTAGTGGACCCAGACGAGCTGCACCAGGATGGGCGTGTTGCGGCAGAACTCGACATAGAAGGTCGCCGGCACGCGAACCCAGCGACGGCGCGACAGCATGCCCAGCGCCGCGATCAGGCCAACGACCAGCGCCAGCAGCATCGACAGCACCGAAAGCGAAATGGTGATGCCGAGCCCGTAGAGCAGCGCGTCGCGAAACTCGTAGAGGATGGTTAGAGTCCGCTCCATCGCTGCTCTCTCTTTCAGGCTCGGGCAGAATTACTTCTTGGTGTCGAAGAGCGAGGTCCGCGACAGATAGGAATCGTACAGCTCGGCGGCCCGGTTATTGGCGACGATCCAGGCTGCGAAGGAATCGAGGAAATCCTTCCAGTCGGAATCGCCGTAGCGGATCGCCCAACCATTCTGCTGCGTGCTGAAATCGCCCTCGAAGGCGGGCGCAGCCCATCCGTTGCCCTGCACCTTCGTCCACCAGCGAATGGTGATGCCGTTGGCGAGCGCGATATCGGCGTCGCCGCGGCGAACCGAGTCGAAGGCGGCGAGATCCGTGTTGACCTGCAGCGCCAGGAGCTTCGCCTTGGGGAAGATGCGCTGCGACACTTCATGATCGCGGCTGCCGGCGACGACCGCGATCGTCACGGACGGATCGTTCAGATCCTCGACCTTCTTGAACCTGGCGGCCTTCTCCGTGCTGACCACGCCGTTGATGCCCTTGGCGGCGAAGGGCCGCACGAAGTTGATCTCGAGCGCACGCGGGGCGTTGTAGAGCAGGCTCGCGCCGAACAGGTCGCAATCGCCGCGGTTGAGCGAAAGCGGCGCCATGCCGAACTGAACCTCGACCGGCTCGACCTTGACCTTCATCCAGCTCGCCAACTCGTTGACGAGATCGACGAAGACGCCGGTCCACTGGCCATTGCGCGGATCCTTGTAGCTGTCCGGCGTGACCTGCGCGTAGCAGACCTTGAGCACGCCCTCGCGCTTGACCTTGGCGAGCACGCCCTCCTTGGGTTGCGCTGCGGCTGGCAATGCCAGCGCGAGCACGCCGGCGGCGAGCACGGCACCTTTCAGAAACCTGGATCCGATCATCGACTTGTCCCCTCGTTTGGTTGTTCTTTAGTCAGAGCGCTTCATTCGGCCGCTCTTCATTCAGCCGCTCTTGGCAGATCCCGTGCCTTGCGCGGCTCGAACATCCTGGCGAAATGATCGGGAATCGTGCCGTCCTGGGTGAGACCGGAGGCGGCGCTGATTTTCCACCATGCGACATCGGCCTCATGCACGACAATGCATTCAAGGCTGCGCTTGACGTTGTCGCCCTCGGGCGAATGGCAGGCGGCAATATGGGCGATCGATTCCGGCAGGCCGACCGTCAGGCAGATATAGGCGCCGTAGACCGGATGGCGCAGCGAGGGCCGGCCGACCAGGCTGGCATCGGCCTTCCACCGCGCCTGGTTCTCGGGGTCGCACTCCCAGGCCTTGCCGACATCGTGGCAGAGGCCGCCGCAAATGACGACGTCCCGGTCGATGACCGCCTCGGGATAGATCTCGGCGAAATAGTCGACCGAGGCCAGCGCGAGCCGGGTCACGCCGCTGAGATGAAAATTCTGGCCGCCGCGCCTCATCACCATGATGCCGGGATTGGCTTCTCCCGGGATCTCGCTGATGCGCGAGAAGCTCGACTTCTCCAGCGCCAGCGCCCAGGCCTCGATCGCCCCCTGCCGCAGCGTCGGATCGCTGATCCACTCGATCTCGGGCAGATCCTCCAGAATGCTTTTGCGTAACCGATCCATGCGCCGCCCTTCCGTGGCCGAAAGCTCCGTTGCAGGGAAGCTAGATGGCAAAGAACGCATCGTAAAATTTGATTTTCGGATATCACATCATTGCATAATGCAATGTATGGCCCGTGCGAGGATCAGCCCATGCGACCGACGACGGCGCAGCTCGAGACGTTCTTCTGGATTGCCCGGCTGGGCTCGGTGAAGGAGGCCGCGCAGCATCTGAACCTCGCGCAGCCGACCATCTCGCTGCGCCTTCAGGAGCTTGAAGCGCAGTTCCAGCGCTCGCTGTTCGACCGTGGCGGGCGGCGGCTGGCCCTGACCTCCGCCGGTGAGGCGCTCCTGCCGCGCGCGGTGGCGCTGGTCCAGGAATTGACGGGCATCCGCGAACTCATCACGGGAGAAGCGCAAACCACGGGCGGCGTGGTTCGCGTCGGATTATCCGAGACCTTTGCGCATATCTGCCTGTCGGACTGGATGAAGCTGCTCGCCCGCGATGTGCCGGGCGTGCAACTCGACATTGCCGTGGGAACGAGCGCTGAACTCGAGCATCAGGTGGTGGAGCGGCGCCTCGACCTGGCATTCGTCATCAATCCCGTCGGCGATCCCAAGCTCGCGGTCATTCCGCTCGGCATCCAGGAGGTGACCTGGGCCGCATCGCCGGAGCTCGCACTCCCACGGCAGATCACGCCGCAGCTGCTCGCATCCCGGATCGTCATCACCAACCCGCACCCATCGCCGATGTACCGCCAGATCATCGACTGGTTTCGCGAAGACGGGATTGAACCGGAGAAGATCTGCCGTTGCACGAGCGTGACCCTGGCGACGGAACTCGTTCGGCAGGGGCACGGCGTCAGTCTGCTGCCGACGCCGTTGATCGAACCCTACCTGCGGGACGGAGCGATCCTGTCACTCCTGCCGAGCAGGCCACCCACACCATCCCGCTTGTATTGCATCTATCGATTTGCGGAGCACAACCGGCTCCTGGACGCGGTGCTTGCGGCGGCGCGCTCCGCGATCGAGACGCTGAACTTCCTGCGCAATTGAGGCCGTCGCCCTGGGGGCGACGGCCTTTCGCACCAAAGCATACCCTGATGTGGAAACAGGCATAACGTTGCCGCAGGGCAGGGCGTAAGATACTAAAATCATTGAATCTGGAATTTCGATTCTTTGGCATCGATTCCGCATTTCAGGGCATAATCTTACCTCAGTTTGACGCTGAGAAAGTTCGTTCCAGGCACGAAAAAGCCGGGGCTTTGGGAGCGCCGGCACAAAGAATTCGGTTGAGGCTCTGGCTCTATAACGTGGTCGGTATTTGCGCGCGCAGGTTGAACCGCGCGTGTATCAGCGCCGGGCCAATCGCCGGATTTATGCTGAGTCTCAACCTCTACAAATGACGAGCACAGTATGCGAGCGATCCATCGGTTCTGTGCGCCAGAAGCAGACATTGGCTCCTTGCCCGAAAGCGGACTTACGCCGCGGAGTATGCGCGGCTGAAATAGACCCATTTCGGACGGCAGGAGGTTCCGCTATCCCGGCGCCCCGTTCACCACCTGTATCGAATGGCGCCCTTGCCGCCGAGGCTGCGGCTGTTCTCGCCGAATTCGCCGTCGAAGGTGGCGGCGATGGAGAAGCCGTTCCTGAGGTCGAGCTCGGCGGTCGCCGTGGTGCGCAGTGCGTTGCGGTCGAGCGCCGCGCCGCTGACCAGGAAGGTCGCGCCCGGCAGGGACTGGAAGCTCGCGGTGACGCTGTTGGCCGTGTCGAAATTGTGCACCCAGGCGACCGCGCCCTGCAGCGAGAGCGGCAGCCCGGCGATGCTGACATTGGCGTCGGCCCGCAGGCCGAGCTCGCTGCGCGTCGTGGTGACGTCGCGCGAGGCGTAGGACAGCGCGAACAGGCTGGTCCCTGCAAGCGCCGTCTCGGTATAGTTCGGCAGTGCGATCGCGGTGAACTGCGCGGCAGCGTAGGGCGTCAGTGCCGCCGGGCCGAGCGCGAAGCGATGCCCGGCCTCGAGCCTGCCCGACCAGCTGTTGACGTCGAAGCGGGCCTCAAGGCGCTCACCGCCGACGCTGCGGTCGGTGGTGACGTCCTGCCAGCCATAGGCGAGGCCGGCCGAAAGATAGCTCTGGCCGAAATGCTGGCGCAGGAAGACACCGGCCTGGTACAGGTCGGATTTGCCGGAACCGAGGCCATAGGTGTTGAAGCTGGTGGCGCCGCCGGCCAGCGCGAAGCCGGCAATCGTCGAGGGCGTCAGCCTGTAGTCGGCGCCGGCGGCGGCGCCATAGACGCGGTTGGTGTTGGCGGCGGTGCCGGCGCTGGCATCGGCGCCGGTGAACTGCGCGCCGCCGAAGCCGCTGCCCCAGACGCTCCAGCGCCAGGCATCGGGATCGGCGGTCAGCACGGCCGTGCGGGTCGGCAGGTCGGCTGCCTTACCCGCGCCCGCCTTGCCGGAGCCATAGGCGGCATAGGAGGCGAAGCTGCTGGGCGCGGGCGCGATCGAGACGCCGCGGCCTTCCGGCGAGGCGTCGACCAGCGCACCCATGAACTGGGTCATGGCGCCAATCGTGGCAGTCTGCGTTCCGGTCGCCGGCTCGCCCGACGCGTGCGTCAGGCCCTCAGGCGTCAGGCCGCCGAGTTCCAGCGGGATACTGCCGTTGCTGTCAAAATAGCTCTCGACTGCGTTGGCGACGCCACTTTGGTTCGAAGTGAAGCTGGTGCCGGGAGGTGGCGCCATGGCCAACGTCAGATTGAGATAGACGTTATGAAAGCCATAGCTCAGGGCTGCCTTGAAGCCGGCGGGCAGGTTCGTGTCGGTCTGGCTGACGAATTGGCCATAAATACCGCCGCTCGACTGGAGGATGGTGTACTGCTTCGAGACATAGGTGCCGGGAGCGAAGCGCGCGCTGACCTTGCCGCCGTCGAGATGGGCCGAGGCGGAAACATTGACCCGGCTTGCGTCAGATGACGAGACTTCCACCGCATAGGTCGAGCGCGAGTTGAGCCTCAGGACGCCGTTGACGTTGAGCGTGCCGATCGGGTTGCCGGGCGCGAGCGTGCCGCTGATGATGGTCTGGCCGACCGTGCCGGTGCCTCCAAGCTCCCCGCTTGACACGATCACCGCATTGGCGAGCGAGCCGTTTACCTCCAGCCTGCCGCCGTAGACCGCGGTTACGCCCGAGTAGGTGTGGGCGCCCGAGAGCGTCAGCGTGCCGCTGCCGGTCTTCGTCAGGTCGCCGGTGCCTGAGATGACGCCCGCGTAGCTGGTGTTGATCGACTGGTCGACGGTCAGCCTGCCGCTGCCCAGGGCGATAGTGCCGCCGGTGCCGGAGAGCGAGGAGGCTGTCAGGAACCTCCCGCCGAGATCGAGCGTACCGCCGTTCACCGTATAGGCCGTGGATTGGACGGCGGCGGCGAATCCGCTCAATCGCAACGTGCCGGCTTCGACCGTCGTGCCGCCGGTATAGGTGTTGGCGCCGGTCAGCGTCAGCACGGACGTGCCGATCTTGGTGACACCGCCTGAGCCCTTGATGACGTTGGATAGGGTGGCGTCAGTGGGGCTGTCGAGGGCAAGCGAGCCAGCGAGTTCGATATCGCCTCTCAACGTCGTCGAGCTGTTCAGGGTCAGAGCGTTTGTGCCGCCGGTGAAGGTGATGGCGTTGGCGCGCACGGTGCCGGAACCATTGAGGCCGCCACTGATAGTAGAATTGGAACCAAGGATAAGGGACAGATTGCTGCCGACGATGGCGGCGCCGCCCACGCCGTGCGAGCCATTGACCGCACCCCCGGCGCCGCCCATTCCGCCATTGCCTCCGGTCACCTGCGCAGAGGAGCCAATGAAAACGGTTTTGGCGCCGGTGGATGTGAAGTAAAGCCCGGCACCGCCGCTGCCTCCAGCGCCGCCGTACCCCTGCCCATTCGTGGCCCCACCACCCGCACCACCATTGCCGCCTATGAGAGTGCCGGTGTTCGATTGGGTCCATGTCCCGCTGCCGGTGACGATTGCGGCCGTGCCGCCGGCGCCGCCACCACCACCGCCGCCGTACCAAGGCGAA